>JASGJF010000001.1:0-75010 GCA_049840855.1 Chitinophagaceae bacterium
AAGGTTAATAGGGAAACACGATAGAATCCGAACAGCACCTAAACGCCAGGGCCTCCTGAAAATAAGGGAGTTCTGCAACGATCGCCCCTGAAGCGTCCATTGCGACAGAGCCCCCATCAAATACAATTTCGGTCTGAGATCCAACTGTATTACAATAGATCATCGGGATACCATACGCTTTCACATTGTCGGTAATAACTTTTTTACGGTTTTCGGCATGTATATCGTCAACGGTGAGGCGCTCAGGTTAATCATGATGTCGGGCTGCTGTCTAACGAGCTGATCCATTGGCCGCGAACGGTATAAGGGGTTGTCCACAAGATCCCAGATGTCTTCACATATCGTGACTGCAAGTTTTTTGCCTTTAAACATATGGTTTTCCATTGGAAGCTGGCTCAAAGTACCGGTACTCATCAAAAATGTCATAGTTAGGTAACAGTGTTTTATGAATTACCTGCTGTACGGAACCGTTATAAAGGAAATAGGCAGAGTTGAACAGATCTTTGCCTTCCGGCTGGGATTGCGGGAGGGGGCACCGATGAGTACGCCAATATCCCGGGTTTCGGCGGCTATCTGCTGTACAGCATTGGTGCAGCGTTGGATAAAGTCTTCAAATTCAAGAAAATCGCGTGGAAAATAGCCGCATACACATAATTCCGAAAAGACCGCGAGATCGGCTCCTGCCATTCTGGCATCGCGGACAGACTGGATTATTTTGTCGGTATTGGCTTCGAAATTCCCGATATGATAGTTTTGCTGGGCTATGGCAATCTTCACGCTGCTGCAGTTTTTTGTGCCGTAAAAATAGATTCTTTTCCATGGCAGGAGAGGATAGTGGCAGCGTTAATTCACAAAGAAAATGCACCTTGCAGCATTCCCCACGTTTTTCACTATATTTGAGGTAGTTATAAACCTGTTGTAGCAGTATTCTCATAGGTTATCCACATCTTTTTCACATTATCCACATAATAAATGTTATTTTTCTATAAAATCGCCTTGTAATCCGTTACTGTGGCTGCTTTTACTTTTTTATAATTTTGTGGATAATTCGAAAGTGGGGAAAAGTGGAGAAAAGTGGAGAAAAGTGTTTCTTTGTAATTGAAATTGGAAACACATCGCATGTCCCACCTGATTGGCGAATATGAGCTCACCCTGGATGCAAAAGGAAGATTCCTGTTGCCATCCGATTCCGTAAGCAATTGCCGGAAGGGGCCGACGCGCAGTTTGTGGTTTCCAAAGGGTTTGAGCAATGTCTCAACCTGTACACGATGGATGAGTGGAATCAACTCTCCGAAAAAATAAATAAGCTTAATGATTTCAATCCGCAGGTACGCGCTTTCAAGCGTCTTTTCTCCAATGGAGCAAACATTGTGGAAGCGGACACGGCCGGCCGTCTGCTGCTGAATAAACCCCTTGTGGAGCACGCACAATTGTCGAAAGATATTGTACTCACCGCACAGGGCAGCAAAGTGGAGATTTGGGATAAAAAACTGCTGGACGCACATATTCAAAGTAAAATGGGTGACTTCGGCGATTGGCAAATGAAGTGTTGGGTGGAGGATTTATCAGTCCGTTTGAATCGATGTAACCATGGCGCAACAGGATTTTTCTCATGCTACGGTAATGTTGGAAGAGGCTGTAGAAGGTCTTGCCGTGAAGCCGGATGGTGTGTATGTGGATTGTACAATGGGAGGCGCCGGGCATACGCGTCGCATCCTTCAGGAATTAGGTCCGCAGGGCAGGATTATCGCATTTGACCAGGATAAAGATGCCTGGATAAATAAGCCTGACGATGAGCGAGTGATACTGGTGCAGGAGAACTTCAGATACCTGAAACGTTTTCTGAGATTGCACGGAATTACCGCTGTAGACGGCATTCTTGCCGATCTGGGTGTAAGTTCTTATCAGTTTGATACCGGAGCGCGTGGCTTTTCGATTCGTTTCGATGGTCCGCTGGATATGAGAATGGATGACCGTCTGGAGCTTACGGCTAAAGATATCATCGATACGTACAGTGAAGAACGCCTGCACAAATTGTTTGAACGGTATGGTGAGGTGCGGAATGCAAAGCAGCTGGCGAAGCAGATCGTTGCCGGCAGAGGGAAAGCCTCGGTTTATACGACCGACGACCTGAAGTCGCTGATCGATCCAGTGATCAAAGGGCCACAGCATCGCTATCTCGCGCAGGTATTCCAGGCTTTGCGTATTGAAGTAAATGATGAGTTGGGTGCACTGCGTGAACTGCTGGAGCAATCGGTGCAATGCCTGAAACCTGAGGGCCGGTTGAGCATTATTTCGTTTCACTCGCTGGAAGACAGGCTGGTAAAGCAGTTTATGAAAAACGGCGCGTGGGATGTAACAGAAGATCCGTTAGGGCTTGCACCGCGTCAGCGATCTCCATTCCGGGAGCTGACAAAGAAACCGGTTGAACCTACCGAACAGGAACAAAAAAATAATACACGCGCACGCAGTGCGAAACTGCGGGTTGCGGAAAAAATATAAATGAGTCAGGAGGAAATCATACAGGAAGAAACTGCGTCCAGCGGCACACAGAAAGTGGTGGCCGCTAACTCGACTGGCGCGGTGTGGTCGACAGGATTTCCTATAACGGGATCGTGAAGAATGTTCCCTACCTGGCATTTATCGTGCTGCTGGGCGTGTTTTATATCGCCAACAGCCATCTGGCTACAGAGATGCAGCGTGAGCGCGATGCGCAGCAAAAAGCACTGAAGGAATTGCGCTGGCGCAATATGGACGTGCAATCGAAATTGATGAATGCAGGCATGGAAGCAGAAGTGATCCGCCGCGGCGCCGGCCTCGGTATGAAACCTCTGATGATTCCGGCTTATAAAGTGGTGATTGATTCTGTAAAAGGAGTAGTTAAAAAGTGAATGTAAGAAGAGACATACGATTCAGGGTGTATCTCGCCTTCAGCGGTATTTGCGTACTGGGACTCGCAATCATCGTGAAAGCAGCTTTGATACAGGCGAAGGACGGAGCGTCTCTGCGTGCGCGTGCGCAAAGTATGAGTGTGCGAACCGATACCATTTTTGCGGAGCGAGGCAATATCTACACAGAAGATGGTACTATGCTTTGTTCCACCATTCCCCAGTTTGACGTACACCTGGATATGGCGGTGATCAAAAAGGATACTTTTTACAAAAACATTGATACGCTTGCCTACAAATTATCTGAACTGTTCCGCGATGAAAGCGCTGCTCAGTATAAATCCGACCTGACCAAGGCCTATAAAGATTCGGCTCGTTATTATGAGCTGGGTACAAAAATACCTTACGACAAATACCTGGTGCTGCGTACGTTCCCGATATTCAATAAAGGAGCCCGCCGCGGAGGGATGATCGTTACCACCCGCAACACGCGTGACAATCCGTACGGATTTCTTGCGTTACAGACTGTAGGCAAATACCAGCCCGCCATATGGCGCGACAAAAAGCTGGTGCGTAACGTGAAGGGATTGGAAGCGATGTACGACAGTATCCTGAGCGGCAAAAACGGATGGTACCTGTCTCAGCGGATTGCACCCACCAAATGGGCTTCTATCGAAGGTTCGCGCATTGAAGCACAAAACGGGAAAGATATTGTCACCACAATTGACATAGGTATACAAAATATTGCAGAGCATGCGCTGCTGGATGCCCTTCGTCAGTACAACTGCTGGAATGGTACCTGTATTGTAATGGAGGTGTCTACCGGTAAGATCCGTGCAATGGCTAACCTTGGTACGGATATCGACAAGCAATCTCCTTACAGCGAAGATAAAAACTATGCGCTCACGCTTGCAGAGCCGGGATCTACCTTCAAGATCGTAACGCTGCTTTCATTGCTGAAAGACGGAATGATCAATGTGGAAGATAATGTGAACTGTTACGGCGGACAACGCCAGTTTGCATTTCGTGTTATGCACGACTCGCATCATGGCCTGGGTGTAATGCCTATAAAAAATGCATACGCTCAGTCGTCAAATGTGGCGATGGGCTCGCTGGCATACGAGCATTATTATAAAGAGCCGGAGCGCTTTATCAAACATATTAAGGAACTGCATCTCAACAGCAAAACCGGTATTGATCTGTTTGGCGAGTCTAAGGCGATTGTGACCGAGCCTCATGAAAAAAATCTGTGGAATGCGGCTACCCTGCCCTGGCTTGCCACCGGATACGGGGTTATGGTGACACCGTTGCATACCTGTATGATCTATAACGCTGTCGCGAACAATGGCCGTCTTGTGAAACCTTACCTGGTAAGCTCGATAAGAGAATATGGTCGTGAAGTAAAGCATATAGAGCCTACTGTGCTGGAAGAATCGGTTGCCAGTAAGGAAGTAATTGCCCAATTAAGAAAATGTACAGAAGAAGTAGTGCTTTCCGGCACAGGTAAGCATATCCAGTCTCCCTACTATAAAATTGCAGGTAAGACCGGTACGGCGCAGGTTTGCGATAAGGGTATTCCTTATAGCGCAAGAGTTTACCAGGGTTCTTTTGTGGGATATTTTCCTGCAGATAATCCGAAGTACACAATGATCGTTGTGATCCGTACAAAGAAAAATTCGGGCTCCTATTATGGAGGTACGATCGCTGCTCCGGTGTTCAGGATGGTGGCCGATAAAATTTTTGCCAACGGACAGGGAGTTTGGAAGGGTGGACCGGTGGATAGTTTTTCCAAGACCGAAGACAAAGGAATTGTGGCGCATACCACAACGGTATTTAATCAGCAGACTTTGCTGAACGCGATCAATATGAAGTCTGAATGGAATGAGCGTGCAGGAAGCATGGCGGCCGTTAAGACGGATTCATCGCACAGGGTGGTGCTCGCATCACGCAAAGTAGTGCAGAATCTGGTACCGGATGTGGTGGGAATGTCGCTGAAAGATGCGGTATATGTATTGGAGCGCCAGGGGCTGAAAGTACGCGTGATGGGTGCGGGAGTGATCCAGAGCCAGTCGCTGGTTCCCGGATCGGCCGTGCGTAAGGGACAAATAATTATTATTCAATTGAGCTAAAAGATCGTGCATCTATTAAAGGACATATTGGAGCAGGTGCAGGTGATTACTATTACCGGCAATACAGATAAAGCTGTTTCGGCTGTCTGTATTGATTCGCGTAAAGTAAGCGAAGGCAGCATGTTTATTGCGGTACGGGGCACCTTGTCCGATGGGCACGACTACATCGAAAAGGCTGTTGCTTCAGGTGCCACAGTGGTTGTATGTGAGCAAATGCCTCCCCTGCATGCTCCCGAAGTCGCTTATTTGCTGGTGAAAGATGCTTCAGCTGCGGCTGGGGACATTGCGGCAGCTTTTTATGATTTCCCTTCAAGGGATATGAAGGTAACGGGCGTTACCGGTACTAATGGCAAGACTACCGTAGCCACACTGTTGTATCAGCTGTTCACGCATCTCGGTTATCACTGCGGGCTCATTTCCACTGTCACCAATTATATAGGTACAGAAGCATATACGGCAACACATACCACGCCGGACGCAATATCCATCCAGGCATTGTTCGCGAAAATGAGAAATGCAGGCTGCTCACATGTATTTATGGAAGTAAGCTCACATGCGGTACACCAGCAGCGGATCCGAGGTATTCAGTTCGACGGAGGCATCTTTACCAATATCACGCACGATCACCTCGACTACCATAAAACATTCGATGAATACATCAGGGTAAAGAAATCTTTCTTCGATCAACTGCCCAAAAGTGCTTTTGCACTTACCAATCTCGATGATAAACGGGGTATGGTAATGCTGCAGAACACTGCGGCACACAAACAGACATATAGTCTGCGTGTGCCTGCGGATATAAAAGGAAAAGTACTGGAAAATAACCTGAGCGGGCTGGTCATGTCAATCGACGGACATGAGGTGCATATGCGGATGATCGGCATTTTTAATGCCTATAATATGCTTGCTGTATACGGGGCTGCCCGACTACTGGGAGAACAGGATGTGGAAATACTGAGCATACTCAGTTCGCTGCATGGCGCTCCAGGACGTTTTGAAACGATCCGTTCCGCTAAAGAGCAGATACTCGGCATCGTTGATTATGCGCATACACCGGATGCTTTGCTGAATGTGCTTGCAACGATCCAGCAGCTACGGGCTAATGATGAGCGCATTATCACGGTAATCGGTTGCGGTGGCGACCGGGACAAGACTAAGCGACCGCTGATGGCACAGGTAGCTGCAGACAAGAGTGATCAGGTAATCCTAACGTCTGATAACCCGCGCAGCGAAGATCCGGAGCTGATATTGGATGAGATGGAAGCGGAATTAAGCTTTTCCCAGAAGCGTAAAGTGCTGCGGATCGCAGATCGTTACCAGGCTATTAAAACGGCCTGTTCGATTGCAGCCCCGGGAGATATTGTGCTGGTGGCAGGAAAGGGACATGAAACATACCAGGAAATAAAAGGAGTGCGCACGCACTTTGATGATCGTGAGGTGTTGGGAGAAACATTTAGAGTATTACAAAAATAAGCGCCAGGAATGCTGTACTATTTATTCATTTATCTGCGAGCAAAATTCGGAATGGCCGGTGCCGGGGTGTTTAATTACATCACGTTCCGTACAGCAATGGCAATCATCCTGTCCCTGGTGATCTCCATGCTCATGGGCAAACGGTTTATCCAGTTCCTGCGCCGGCAGCAGATCGGAGAAACTATCCGCGACCTGGGTCTGACCGGTGAACAGCAAAAAAGGGGAACCCCTACCATGGGAGGTGTGATCATTATCCTGGCGATCCTGATCCCGACTTTACTGTTTGCCCGTATTGAGAATGTTTATATCATCCTGATGCTATTGTCTACGGTATGGCTGGGCTTTATCGGCTTTATAGACGATTATATCAAAGTGTTTAAGAAAAATAAGGAAGGCTTGTCCGGTAAATTCAAGATACTCGGACAGGTAGGGCTGGGCATCATTGTGGGTACCACTCTTTATTATAACCAGCACGTAACCCTGAGCCGTGAGATCGTCAACAACGGCAACCCGGTATACAATGCTACGGAACGCGTGGTATCGGCTCCTATCGTACGTAAGGATGAGAATGGGAAAAAGCATACGTATGTGCAGGTAAAAAGCGCATTGACCACAATTCCTTTTATAAAGACGCACGAGCTCAGCTACGCGAAGATCGCTTCGGTATTCGGAAAAAATTCGATTAAAGTGGTAACGCCGATCGTCTATATACTTTTTGTGATCTTCATTATCGTTGCAGTCAGCAATGGTGCCAATATCACTGACGGGATAGACGGACTGGCGACGGGTGTTTCTGCGATTGCCGGTATCTGTCTGGGTGTGTTTGCCTACGTTTCGGGTAACTATGTATTTGCAAATTATCTCGGTATCATGCATATACCGCACCTGAGTGAATTGTCCATTTTTATCGGTGCATTTGTAGGAGCCTGTGTCGGATTTCTCTGGTACAACGCCTACCCTGCCCAGGTATTTATGGGTGACACGGGCAGTCTCGCTCTTGGAGGTATCATCGCTTCGCTTGCGATCATCGTGCGTAAAGAGCTGCTGATTCCGATCATATGCGGCATTTTCCTGGTGGAGAATGCTTCAGTGATGATTCAGGTAAGCTATTTCAAATATACCAAAAGGAAGTATGGCGAAGGGCGCAGGATCTTCCTGATGTCACCTTTACACCACCATTATCAGAAGCAGGGATATCACGAAAGCAAGATTGTGACACGTTTCTGGATCGTCGGTATCATTTTGTCTGTACTAAGTATCGTAACCCTGAAACTGCAGTAATGATGGACCGGAAAAAATTGGTGATACTGGGTGCGGCAGAAAGCGGAGTAGGGGCCGCATTGCTGGGGAAGCGTGAATTGTGGGATGTGTGGGTGAGCGACGCCGGAAAAATAAAGGACAGTTACCGTAAGATGCTGGAAGATGCAGGAATAGCATTTGAAGAAGGAGGGCATACGGAAGAAAAGATCATGGCGGCAGATCTGGTAGTAAAGAGTCCGGGTATACCGGAAAAAGCACCCCTGATCAAAAAGCTGAGAGCGGCCGGAACCGAGATATGCAGCGAGATAGAATTCGGGTTCCGTTATAAGGGTAAAGGAAAGATCATTGCAATTACAGGAAGTAACGGTAAGAGCACTACCACAAAGATGACCTATCATATACTCGAAACGGCAGGCTACGATGTGAGTATGGTTGGTAATATCGGAAACAGTTTTGCAAAGCAGATCGTTGAGCAGCCGACAGAATGGTATGTGATGGAGGTCAGTAGTTTTCAGTTGGACGATATACAGACTTTCAGACCCGATGTCGCGGTTTTGCTCAATATCAGTCCGGACCATCTGGACAGGTACGATTACAAATATGAGCACTACATAAAAGCCAAGTTTAATATCACCCGTAACCAGACAGCGGAAGATATTTTTATCACAAACAAAGACGACAAAGAAATTAACCAGTATTTACTTACGCATCCCATTAACGCTAGAACATTATTTTTCACGATGAACAACGATCAAACCAACAACCAGCATTCAGACACCGACGGAGCTTTCACGGAAAACGATCAACTGCATATACGCTATGAAGGAGAAGATACCACCATGTCTATCCACGATTTGTCAGTAAAAGGAAAACACAACCAATATAACAGTATGGCAGCAGGTATCTCCGCTCGTACCGCGGGTATCAGAAGTGCAAAGATCAGAGAGAGCTTTTCTACGTTTGAAGGCATTGCGCACCGTTTGGAGTTTGTGGCCACTGTTCGCGGTGTCGATTTTGTGAACGACAGTAAAGCTACGAACGTGAATTCTGTATGGTTTGCTCTGGAAAGCATGAAAAAGCCTGTAGTGCTGATTCTCGGCGGTCAGGATAAAGGGAACGATTACCAGGAGATCAAAGATCTTGTTGCCGAAAAGGTAAAAGCGATTGTTTGTCTCGGAATGGACAACAAGAACATTCATGCATTTTTTGAAAGTATCGTTCCCAACATCGTGGACACGCAAAGTGCGAAAGACGCGGTGCTGGCAGCATACTCCCTGGCAGAGAAGAATGACGTGGTGTTACTGTCACCGGCCTGTGCCAGCTTTGACTTGTTTAAAAACTATGAAGACCGGGGCGACCAGTTTAAAGACGCCGTTAAAAGTCTGTAATTAATAAAAGCGAATAACCTGACGGATGCAGAAATTATTGCAACATATCAAAGGCGACAAAGTAATATGGTCAATCGTAGTACTGCTGTCTCTTTTTGGCTTGCTGCTGGTGTATAGCGCCACAGGTACGCTGGCATACAAGAATGATAAGAATGCAAGTGCATACCTTATCAAGCAGTTTGCGATGATCGCGCTGGGAATCGGCATCATCATTGCTGTTCATAAGGTGAACTATGCAAAATTTTCCAAGATATCCGTACTTACCTATTACCTGAGTATCCCGCTGTTGTTGTACACGATGTTCTACGGTGCGAAGATCAATGAAGGTTCCCGCTGGATCACCATACCTGTCGTACATATCACATTCCAGTCGTCCGATTTCGCCAAGCTGGCTTTATTTATGTATCTGGCACGCCTGCTCAGTATGAAACAGGCAGTGATCAAAGACTTTAAAAAAGGGTTTATCCCTGTGCTCACGCCTGTGCTGGTTATCTGCGGGCTGATTGCGCCGGAAAACCTTTCCACAGCTTTGCTGCTCGGCGCCACCTGTTGTATCCTGTTCTTTATAGGGCGCGTGCAGGTGAGGCATATCCTGATGCTGGCGCTGGCGGGACTTGCAGGCATCATTATTCTTGTGGCAGCTTCTGTTTATTTCGATTTCGGACGTGGGGCCACATGGGTGAAGCGGATTGAAGACTTCCGTGGTAAAGACGCTTCCGGCAATAAAAAGGAAGACCCTTTCCAGGTAGAACAGGCAAAAATAGCGATTGCTAATGGCGGTGTTGCCGGCAGAGGTCCGGGCAACAGCCAGCAACGCAATTTCCTGCCCCATCCGTATTCAGATTTTATTTACGCCATTGTAATCGAAGAGTACGGGCTCGTGGGCGGGGCGGTTATCGTATTTCTGTACCTGTTGTTCCTGTGGCGATGTATTCTGCTGTTCCGGCGATGTCCGTATGCATTCGGAGCATTCCTCGGTGTGGGGTTGAGCATCACACTTGTCTTTCAGGCCATGTTAAATATGGCCGTTACGGTGCACCTGGTGCCGGTTACCGGACTGACGCTGCCGATGGTGAGTATGGGGGGATCGTCGATATTGTTTACAAGTATGTCGTTTGGGATCATTCTGAGTATCAGTCGCTATGTGGATGAGATGGAAGGAACCAAAGCAGGATCAACAAAGAAAGAAGGATCAAAATTATTTATTCAAAACGGAGCGGATAAAGCTGCACCGGCAGTAACAGCATAGATGTCGAAAAAAGTGATCATAGCAGGAGGAGGCACCGGGGGACACATATTTCCTGCGGTTGCGATCGGCCACGCGCTGGGCAGGGACTGCCCGGGTGTGGAGCTCCTGTTTGTGGGTGCTAATGGCAAAATGGAAATGGAGAAGGTGCCCCAGGAAGGGTTCCGTATTGTTGGACTTGATATAGCCGGGTTCAACAGATCAAATATGCTTAAGAATGTATTGCTGCCGTTGAAATTATGGCGCAGCATGCAGGCTGCAGGTAAGATCATCCGCGAATTTCAGCCGGATCTTGTAATCGGTGTTGGCGGTTACGCCAGTTTCCCGATTCTGAAAGCCGCACAATCTGCCGGGGTCCCTACCATGATACAGGAGCAGAACTCATATGCAGGGAAGTCGAATAAGCACTTAGGCAAGCGTGCGGATGCAATATGTGTGGCCTATGATAAAATGCAGCAGTTTTTCCCGGCTGATAAAATTTCGCTCACCGGTAACCCGGTAAGGAAGTTGATCAGTCAGAGCACAGTGACGCATGAGCAGGGAATTGCATTCTTCGGATTACAAAGCGGGAGAAAAACCTTACTGGTCGTTGGAGGAAGCCTCGGCGCTAAATCTATCAATGAAGCTATGGCTGCACATCTTGCTGAGATAGTGAACGCAGATATTCAGGTTGTCTGGCAGACGGGAAAACTATTCTTCGGGCAGGCTAAAGCCGCTGCCGCACCCTTTGTTGATAAGGTTAAGGTGTTTGATTTCATCCGTGAAATGGATGAAGCATATGCGGTTGCAGATATGGTTGTGTCACGTGCAGGTGCGTTAGCAATAGCCGAACTGTGTATCGTGGCCAAGCCGGTAATATTTGTCCCGTATCCTTTCGCAGCGGAAGATCATCAGACAGCCAATGCAATGGCTCTTGTGGAAGAGAATGCCGCGCTGATGATCAAGGATGATGAAGTACGTGCACAATTGCCGGCTGTTTTGAAAAGCCTTTTGGCTGACGAAACAACACAACGACGGATGAGTGATCAATTAAAAAGAATGGCGATCAGGGATGCGGACGACCGTATCGCCGCGATCGCAATTGATTTGATGAATAAAAGGAAGAGCTAGACATGGATATTACGAAACTGAAACGGATTTATTTTATTGGTATCGGCGGCATTGGAATGAGTGCCCTGGCCCGCTTCTTCAAAGAACGCGGTGTAATGGTGCTCGGGTACGATCTTACGCAGACAGATCTTACCCGTACGCTGCAGGAGGAGGGTATGCAGATCGCTTTTGAAGATGAGGTCACTTCGGTCGACAGGGCTGCGGAGTTGGTTGTGTATACACCAGCCATTCCTGCATCCAATAAAATAATTTCATGGTATCGTGAACATAATTATCCGGTATTCAAGCGCAGCGATGTGTTACAGTGGATATCCGAATCGCTTTTTGCTGTAACGGTTGCAGGAACGCACGGTAAGACAACCATATCTACCATGACTGCTTACCTGCTCCGTGAAACCGGTGTAGGATGTAATGCTTTCCTCGGTGGTATTGCCGTAAACTATAATAAAAATTACTGGAGCGATGACAACAATGTCACTGTCATAGAAGCTGACGAATACGACAGAAGTTTTCTGAAACTGTTCCCGGACGTGGCTGTGCTCACCGCGATGGATGCCGATCACCTCGATATCTACGGAACGAAGGAGGAAGTGGAAAAAGCATTTATACAATATACACATAACATCAAACCGGGCGGAACGCTGATTGCCAAGCATGGGTTACACCGCTTTGCGGATCTGAAAGCAGATAAGGTGATCAGCTACAGCCTGCAGAATGACGCAGCTGATGTGTATGCAGATAATATTATCCAGCATAACGGCACCTACTCTTTTGATGTGTCAGGTCCCGGATGGCGTATAGAAGGAATTCACCTGCCTTTGGGAGGTATGCATAACGTGGAGAATGCAGTTGCCGCAATTGCCGTTACTCAGGTGCTGCAGGCAAATCCGGAAAGTGTAAAACGTGCGCTGAAAGAATTTAAAGGGATTCGACGTCGGTTTGAGTATGTGGTGCGTGATACCCAGAAAGTGTATATAGACGATTACGCCCATCACCCTGAAGAATTGGCTTCCCTGATCAGAAGTGCAAAGACCCTGTTCCCGAGACTGCGTTGTGTTGTGGCATTCCAGCCGCATCTCTATTCACGTACACGCGACTTCGCTGAAGGGTTTGCAGATAGTCTGGCTCTTGCAGATGAGGTGATCCTGCTGGATATTTATCCTGCACGCGAAATGCCTATAGAAGGAGTAAGCAGCAAGATGATTGCAGAAAAAATAGTGAATTGCCCGGTGACCATCCTGTCGAAGGAAGGACTGCTGGAATATGTGAAAGCTGCGCCACTGGAACTGTTTATAACAGCAGGAGCAGGAGATATAGATAAGTTGGTGCAACCGATTAAAGAATTGATTTTAGAAAAATAATGGATCAGCAGAAGCGGAAAATATCATTGCGTAAAGTCTTCCTGGCACTATTCACACTGGTGCTGATGGCTGCGTGTGTATTTGCGATGCTGAGCACTTCCCGTATCCAGGATCAGAAACCGGTGAGGGGCGTGCGTGTGATGATCGAAAATGAAGAAGAGTTTCACTTTGTGAATAAAGAGCAGATCATGCGGCAGCTTTTTGTTGACCGGCATGTGGATGTAAAACGTATTGCAGTAGGGAAAGTGGATCTCCAGCGCATGGAACGTATTCTTTCCTCCAATCCCTGGATCGAATATGCGCAGATATTTCTGGATAATGCCCGTGTGCTCAATATCAAGGTGATTCAGCGCGTACCACAATTGCGTTTGTTTACCCGTAAAGGTGCAAGTTTCTATATGGATTCCACACTGCACCTGTTGCCGGTTTCAGATGAAAATACACACTACGAGCTGCTGTTTGTAAACGTTCCGGATTTGTCCGACGACAGCATCAGCACGTTATACAAAAAGACAATGCTGCAAGTGGCACGTACAATCAAACGGGATACTTTCTGGCAGGCACAGACATCGGAAGTGGTTGTAAACAGCCTTAAAGATATTGAGATCGTTCCGGTACTGGGCACACACAGAATATTGCTGGGTACTGCAGATCAGCTGCAGACAAAGCTGGAAAATATATTTGCGTTCTACACTGATGTGCTGAATAAAGTGGGCTGGAACCGTTACACGATTGTGGATGCACGTTTTGCAGATCAGATCGTTGCTGCTCCGTCACTTCCCTGGAAGCCCCCGGTAGACCGCGCCTTAAGTAATATGAACTGGGTGAAAACGATTGTGGGCGATGTCGCAAAGACGGAGCAAACTGCTAACAATATCGCGCAGGATACTTTAAAAACTTCACGACTGTAAATAAACTATCGCAAACTAATAAAAGGAGTAAACAATGAGCAAAAAAGACCAACCAATTATCGTAGGACTAGACATCGGAACAACCAAAGTTGTTGCGATTGCCGGGCAAAAGAATGAATTCGGGAAACTCGAGATCCTCAGTGTGGGGAAAACAGAGTCCCAGGGCGTTCGCCATGGCGTTGTAATGAATATTGATCAGTGTATCCGATCGATAAAAATTGCAATTGAGAAGTGTCTTACAAACAATCCGGACCTGAACATCCGGGAGGTTTACGTTGGTATCGCAGGTCAGCACATCAAAAGTCTGCAGACCCGCGGTGATCGCGTTCGCGTTGATAACAATACCGAGATCACGCGGAACGAACTGGACGCACTCATTAAAGACCAGGAAAAAACATTTATTCCGGCAGGCGACGAGATCATTGATATCGTACCGCAGGAGTTTTTTGTCGATGATATGCAGACGACGCTGAGTCCTGTAGGTATGAACGGCTCCAAGATAGGTGCTAACTTCCACATCGTTACCGGCGATAAAAATGCCATCCGCAACATCAAACGTTGTGTGGAGCGTTCTGAACTGGTGACACGCGACCTGGTGCTGCAACCGCTCGCTTCTGCGGCTGCCGTTATGAGTCCTGAAGATCTCGAAGCAGGCGTTGCCATTGTGGATATAGGAGGAGGAACCACGGATATGGCTGTTTTCTACGATGGCATATTGAAACATACTGCGGTGATTCCTTACGCAGGCGTAAATATTACCAACGATATTCACTACGGACTGGGTGTGCTGCGCGCTCAGGCCGAGCAACTGAAAGTGCAGTTCGGTACTGCTCATGCCGATCATGCAAACCCTAATTCCTATATTACAATTCCCGGATTGAAAGGTCTGCCTCCGAAAGAAATCTCTGTGAAGAACCTGGCTCATATCATCCAGGCGCGTACACACGAGATCCTTGATTATGTTTCCTATCATCTGAAGCAGATCGGACTGGAGAAACGTTTATACGGCGGTATCATCCTCACGGGTGGCGGTGCAAGCCTGCGCCATATTACGCAGCTTACAGAATATGTTACCGGTATGAGCGCACGTATCGGTCGCCCGAATGAGCATCTCGCCGGCGGACACAGCGAAGACATGGGAGATCCAATGTATTCTACCTGTATCGGTTTAATCCTGAGAGGATACCACGATTTTGAAAACGGTACTTATAAGGCTTCAGGCAACAATCTGATCCATATAAGCCTTGATGCAGCGAAAGAAGAAGAATACATTGCGGATACACCAATGGACGAATTCGCACTGGCAGAACAGGAAGAGCTCGGACGCAAACGCCGCCGTCAGTTCGGTAAAATTTTCGATGGTCTGAAAGACAAGCTGATGAGCATGTTTGAAGACGAAGAAGACCGTCGTTTTGATTAATCTTAAATACACACACAACTTACCAACCCATAACAACTAATCCTTAAAAAATGCAAAGCGTATGATACATTTCGAAATTCCCAAAAATCAGTCCTCCATCATCAAAGTAATTGGTGTTGGCGGCGGTGGCAGCAACGCAGTGAACTACATGTATAACCTCGGGGTAGAGGGTGTGGATTTTCTCGTCTGCAATACAGATTCCCAGGCGCTCGCGCAAAGCCCTATTCCTAACAAAATTCAGTTAGGGCCAAATCTTACGTCGGGACTGGGAGCGGGTGCTAATCCCGAAATCGGAAAGCAGGCAAGTGAAGAGAGTCTTGAGGATATTACCAAGATTTTGAAAGTAAATACCCGTATGGCATTCATTACGGCTGGTATGGGTGGTGGAACCGGTACCGGTGGTGCTCCGGTTGTTGCCAAAGCATGCCGCGATCTTGATATCCTGACGGTAGGTATTGTATCTACTCCGTTTTCTTATGAAGGACGCAAACGTATGGCACAGGCTCAGGAGGGAATTGCACGTCTGCGTGACCATGTGGATACAATCCTCGTTATTTCCAACGATAAACTGCGTCAGCAGTGCGGGAATATGCCTTTCCGCCAGGCTTTTGCCAAAGCTGATGATATTCTGGCTACAGCCGCCAAATGTATCACCGATGTGATCACCAGCACCGGGCAGATCAACGTAGACTTCGCGGACGTGTGCACCGTTATGAAAAATGGTGGTGTGGCTATTCTCGGAAGTGCTGTCGCAAGTGGTGAAAGCCGCGCACATATTGCGGTGGAAGAAGCATTGAACTCTCCATTACTGAATGATAATGACATCAGGGGCGCTAAATGGATCCTGCTGAACATTAACTCGGCCGAAGGAGAATTTGAGCATACAATGGATGAAGCGGAAACAATCCAGGCTTTCGTACAGCAACAGGCCGGAGATAATTGTGACGTCATTCTCGGTATGGGTAACGACAGCACGCTGGGTGATAAGATTTCCGTAACCGTTATCGCCACAGGATTCCATCACAAAGAGATCACTGCACAGATGCAGGAAAGTAAAGCGGCAGAGGTAAAGACAGTCGTATCACTCGGCGCAGTTGAAGCACCCGCACCTGCGATGCCTGTTGCAGAAGAAACTCCTGTTGCGGATCCGCTTGCCCCACGTCTGAAAGACGAACAGGCTCCGGAAGCGAAAGCTGAAGCGCCGGTCACTATGTGGGAAAGAAATCTCGACGCTTTACAGTCAGCCAGACCTGCTGAACCGGCAGAGCCGCAATCCGGCGAAACCAACTTTATGGGAATGACACTGCACGTTCGTACGGAGCCTGCGTCCAATACAACCGGTTCGGAAATGCCTGTATTCGAAAGAAACATGAGTGCACAGGAAGTGGAGGATAAACGCCGTTTTGAAGAGCAGAAGCGTCAGCTCGAAGAACGTGCGGAGCGCCTGCGCAATCTCAGCTTCAATGTACGTCCTTCCGATACCGCAAGCCAGTCTTCCGACGACATCGAGAATGTGCCTGCCTATCTGCGCAAAGAAGCCAACATTGACAACAGTGTTAAGTCCAACGACCGTTTTTACAGCGGATATACCGTTGGTGTACAGCAACATTCTGATAAGGCTGAAATTTCGATCAATACGATCAATACTTTCCTGGATGGAAAGAAGCCTGACTGATTTTGTGTTTTCGTTTAAAATGAGAGCGCCGGTATTTATTGCCGGCGCTTTTTTATTGATAAAAACAATAGCGCTATCAGATCAAACCCGCTATAATCGGAGATAGTAATGCAAAACGCATTATTGATTGCATGTAGGTTTGCAAAAAAGAAAACAACAATGCAATCCAATCTTATCGATTTACTGAACTACCGTTATGCGACAAAACGTATGAACGGGCAAATAATCCCTGAAACGAAAGTAAACAGTATCCTTCAGGCGATACAACTCGCACCTACCTCTGCAGGCCTGCAGCCGTTCCGGGTGTTTGTGATAAGCGACCGGGAAAAACTGAAAGAGATCAGTGAAAAGGCTTGTCAGCAGCCGCAGATATTGGAGGGTTCCCATCTGCTGGTATTCGCATCATGGAAAGAACTCAATGAGGATGCCGTGAATGAATATATGAATCGCATAGCAGATACGCGTAGTGTACCGGTGGAAAGCCTGGACGGTTTTAAGGGAAACCTGATGGGACTTACACGCCGCGACCAGAAAGAGAATCAGCAATGGGCTGCGCGCCAGTCTTACATCGCACTCGGTATTGCAACCGTTGCCGCTGCAGAGCAGGGCGTGGATGCCACGCCTATGGAGGGTTTTAATCCGGACGCTATGGATGCCGTGCTCGGTCTGGAGGAAATGGGTCTGCGCAGCAATGTGCTGCTTGCTCTCGGTTACCGCGACGAGCAGAATGACTATCTGTTGGGGGCCAGGAAAGTGCGCAGGTCACACGATCAGCTGTTCACCGAAATATAAAATGTTGCTTATACGGACTTTTTTCTGAACGGTGCTCCTCGGGGCACCGTTTGTTTTTAGCGGAATCGCTTACTCTTTATAGTTTGGAGCGTATTTTTACAGAGTATGAACAAAAAGAAAGTTGTTTTCCTGGGTTCAAAGCCGGTGGGATATTCCTGCTTTGAATACCTGTTACAGCAAAGAGATGCGTTGCAGATAGAAGTGGCCGGTCTGCTCACGCAGGAAAGAAAGGAATTTCGCGGACCGGCAGACCTTACTGTTCTGGCGGAGCAATACGGAGTGCCCGTTATTGCCGATCTGAATGCGCTTCCCGAATGCGATCTGCTGTATTCGGTACAATACCACCGGATATTAAATGCAGAACATATCGCCAGAGCCAGGCAGGCAGCCGTAAACCTGCACATGGCTCCGCTTCCCGAATATCGCGGGAGCAACCAGTTCGCTTTTGCGATTATCGATGGGAAAAAAGAATTCGGTACGACCATCCACCTGATGGATACACGTATCGATCATGGCGATATACTGTTTCAGAGGAGATTTGAGATCCCGAAGCATTGTTGGGTAAATCATTTGTATGAGCTTACGGTGGCGGCATCAGTGAAATTGTTCCGCTACACGCTGAAGCACCTGATCGACGGGAATTATACGCCGGTATCTCAGGCATCGCTGGTGGCTGCTAAAGGGACTTCTCTTCATTACCGTCATGAGATTGCCGACCTCAAGCGCATTGACCTGAACTGGGATGCGGAAAAGATCAGCCGGCATGTGCGGGCAACTATGATGCCCGGTTTTGAGCCGCCCTATTGCGAGGTGGATAAGCAAAAAGTATATTTCACAAAGGCTGTATTGAATGGGTAAGCGCCTTGTATTTACCGTTACCAATGATCTGAATTACGATCAGCGGATGATCAGGATCTGCACTGCGCTGACAGATCAGGGTTACGATGTCACACTGATCGGTTTCCGCCGGAAGACAAGTAAGCCGCTTGTAAACCGCAGCTTCCGTCAGTTGCGTATTCCCATTATTGCAGAGCAGGGTAAATTGTTATACATCGATTACTGGATCAAATTGTTTTTCGTATTGCTGTTCCGCCGCGCCGATGCATTCTGCGCAATCGACCTCGATACGATCATGCCTGTGTATTATGCATCGCGCATACGCGGTGTAAAGCGTGTATATGACGCCCATGAATTGTTCACCGAATTGAAAGAAGTGATCAGCCGCCCTGCCGTACACAACATGTGGTTGTGGATCGAGCGACATACGGTTCCGCATTTCCCGGTGGGTTATACCATCGGTGACTGTTATGCTGCAGAATTTGAACGGCGTTATGGCGTGCAGTATAAAGTGGTTCGCAATGCTACCGTGTTGCGACCGCTGGAGATCCCAGCGAAGCCTGAACGATGGATCCTGTATCAGGGGTGGGTGAATGTAGGCCGCCGTTTCGAGCAGCTTATACCGGCGATGCAGTGGGTGGATGCAAAATTGATTGTGTGCGGTGAAGGCAATTTCTTCACTGCTGCAAAAGCACTCGCCATTCAATACGGGGTGTCAGATAAAATAGTATTCAAGGGTTATGTGCCGCCGGAGGAACTGCGCAATTACACACTGGGCGCCTGGGTAGGGATCACACTTTTTGAAGAGACCAGTCTGAGTAATCGTCTCAGTATGGCCAACCGGTTCTTCGACTATATGCACGCAGGAGTGCCGCAGATCTGCAATAAATATCCGGAATACGAACGCGTGAATGAACGCTTTGAGGTGGCAGCTTTACTGGATGACCCTTCACCCGAAAATATAGCCGCTGCATTGAACAAAATGCTTCAGGACACGCCATACCACGATGACCTCGTGCAGCAATGCCTGAAAGCCCGTGAAGTATATTGCTGGCAGAAGGAAGCGGAAACATTGACGTCAGTTTACAAGGAATTATTTGCTCATGGTTAAGATCAGTGTCGTTATTCCTGCTTTCAACGCAAATGCAACGATTGCCAATGCGGTATTGTCTGTGTACAACCAGTCTTACCCTGCATGGGAACTGATCGTTGTAGACGATGGCGGTAATGAAGACATACTATTGCCGGATCATACAGGGCAACTGCGCGCTCACATTATCCGGCATGAGCGGAACAAAGGCGTGAGCGCCGCACGGAATACGGGCTGGGAGCATGCTTCAGGGGCATTTGTCGCCTTTCTGGATAGCGACGACTGCTGGCATCCGCGTAAGCTGGAGTGCCTGGCCCAATGGATACAAAATAATCCGGATGCTGTACTGGTTGGACACGCCTTCGATACCAATAAGGCTATATTGCAGCAGCAGGATCTAAAGCCGCTTCCGTTAGTGCGCTCAGGAATATTCAGCTTCTTATGGCGCAACTGTTTCCAGGGGTCATCCATCGTCGTAAGGAAAAATATGCCGCTTCGTTTTGATGAAAGCATGCGTTTCAGCGAAGACTTCGATCTGGCCCTGCAGGCAGCGATGCATAAGTACCCCGTATATTACAGCGCGTCACAGCTTACAGTGCTCGGGCGTCCTCAATTGAGTAAAGGTGGCTTGTCCGGCAACCGGATGAGCATGCGCATGGGTGAACTAAGGGCATACCGGAAACTTGCAAAGTTTGGATGGGCCTGGGCATTATTCACGCCGTTTCTGTTGTTGTTCAGTTTGTTGAAGCATCTCTTGCGTTAATCCCATTCCTTTTTTCGTTTCACCTTTTTTGTGTTGGCAATAAAAGCGGCCGCATTACGTTTTCAGTTGAAATCCTGCGTTATGAACCGGCTCCTCTTTATGCTTTCCGGCGTTATTTTATTTGTAATCGTATTAGCTTCCTGCCAGCGGCGATCCTGCCCGCTCACGAATACCGGAGACAATACGGAGACGGCCACCAATGAGCAGTTGCGTGAGCTATGGAAGGAAATGCAGCAGGAAGGGTTACAACGCCTGCATTACGAAGTCGCGGCGTATCAGGAGGAGGACGGAGCTCCGGAAATGAAGGTATTGGTTTCAGGGAGCAGCGTCTGTAGTTATCTGGATCTGGACCTGAGTTCTTCTGATCTGTCGCTCAAAGACATACGCAATACCCAGGGTAAGGGCTATCGAGGTGCCGAGCTCAGGCATCCGGTGATTGTTGCGGACTCCTCATTCGGGCAATGGCGCTTCCGTTTGCTGAGCGTGGTTGCTGTCGCTGACTAAAAACACGACAAAAATCACATTTC
Source organism: Chitinophagaceae bacterium (assembly GCA_049840855.1). Classification (GTDB taxonomy): domain Bacteria; phylum Bacteroidota; class Bacteroidia; order Chitinophagales; family Chitinophagaceae; genus Rurimicrobium. Next base: position 20,871 of record JASGJF010000001.1, read on the forward strand.
CATAAAGGTTTTGTCAGCTATCAAGCGGTGCTTTTAACCGAAATTTGGTGAAGCATTATGACACTATATACTCCCTACGTTTCCGCTGAATCTGCTGTTCGCCTTGTAAACAGCGGCGATCGCGTATTTATTCATGGCAGTGCGGCCACACCCGTGGTGCTCGTAAATGCATTGCTGCATCGTGCTGCAGAATTGCGGAACGTAGAGCTTGTTTCTATCAGTACTTACGGCCATATCGACTGGAACCACCCCGAGGTGCAGCAGAGCTTTTACATGAATTCCCTGTTTGTATCGGCAAATGTGCGTGAGTGGGTAAATTCGGGCAATGGTGATTATGTTCCTATATTCCTGAGCGAAATTCCGGGCTTGTTCGAAAAAGGAATATTGCCCCTGGATGTGGCCCTGGTTCAGGTATCTCCACCAGACGAACATGGTTACTGTACTTTGGGAACCTCTGTGGATGCCGCTCTGAGCGCCGTCCAGCATGCCCGTATTGTTATTGCACAGGTAAATCCACGTATGCCTCGTGTATTGGGTGACGGCATTATTCCTGTTTCAAGATTTTCGGCAATGGTATGGCAGGAAAGTGAATTGCCGGAAGTGCATTATGCCACAAAAGCAGATGGCATTGTGCAACAGATCGGCCGTAATGTAGCCGCCCTTATTGAAGACGGAGCGACCCTGCAAATGGGCATCGGTGCTATTCCCGATGTGATTCTGCAGCAATTGGACGGACATCGCGGTCTGGGCGTGCATACGGAAATGTTCTCCGACGGCGTGATACCGCTGGTGGAAAAAGGAGTGATCACCAATGAACATAAGCTGGTTGAACCGGGCAAAATGGTCAGCACATTTGTACTGGGAAGCCGCCGGCTGTACGATTTCGTAGACAATAATCCCTTCGTGGTCTGTAAAGACGTATCCTTTGTAAACGATACGGATATCATCCGGCGCAATCCAAAGGTGGTTTCTATCAACAGTGCACTTGAGGTGGATCTCACAGGACAGGTGTGCGCCGATTCCATAGGAGTGTATCAGTATTCCGGTATCGGCGGGCAAATGGATTTTATGCGGGGCGCTGCATTGTCGGAAGGGGGTAAACCAATTATTGCATTACCCTCGGCAACCAGGGAAGGTGCCTCACGCATTGTTCCTTTCCTCCGCCAGGGTGCGGGTGTGGTCACTACCCGGGGGCATGTGCATTATGTAGCCACGGAATACGGAGTGGTGAATTTATATGGCAGGAATATGGAACAGCGGGCACGCCTGCTGATCAGCATAGCGCATCCGGATCACCGGAGACTCTTGAACGAGCTTATTTCGAACGATTCGGATCAATACCGAAAGTGTAATTTTTTAAACCAAAAATGATACATATGGAACAATTACTGAAAGACAAAGTCGCCATAGTTACCGGAGCAGGATCGGGTATCGGCGCAGCCACAGCAATGGCTTATGCACGTGAAGGTGCAAAGGTGATCGTGTCAGATATCAATGAACACGGAGCAGAGCAGGTGATCGCCGATATCAAGGCGGCGGGCGGCGAAGCTTCATTTGTAAAAGCTGATGTTTCCAAACCGGAGGATTGCGAACACCTGGTTGCCGAAACAGTAAAACAATACAGTAAGCTCGATATCGCCTGCAACAATGCAGGAATAGGAGGGGAAGCTAACCTTGTGGGCGATATGACTGTGGACGGATGGCATAAGATCATCTCGGTCAATCTCAACAGCGTGTTTTATTGTATGAAATACCAGATTGCCGCTATGCTGAAAAACGGTTCCGGCAGTATCGTAAATATGTCTTCCATACTCGGGCAGGTTGCGTTCCCTCAGTCTGCCGGATATGTGGCCGCAAAGCATGGGGTGGTCGGACTTACCCAGAATGCAGCTGTGGAATATGCTACCAAGCAGATCCGGGTGAATGCCGTGGGGCCTGCATTTATTGACACACCGCTGCTGAACAATATGGACCAATCGGTGAAACAGCAATTAATCGCCAGACATCCGATCGGGCGGCTTGGTAAAGCCGGTGAAGTGGCAGAGCTTGTTTTATGGCTGAGCTCCGGAAAAGCTTCTTTCGTTACGGGTTCCTATTACCCGATTGATGGCGGCTACCTTTCTGTGTAGGCGCTTGCTTTACAGAATTATGTCCGACCGCTTTGTTGTTGCAAAGCGGTCGTTCTTGTTTTAAGACAGCAGCAACGCTTTGTGACGCATGGTTTCCTCATAGCCTGCTTCAAATGCGCGATCGATCTTCTTCCAGTCGAACATGCCGATGCCGGTCAGAACCGGCTCTATAAACACGGAACATAATTGCGCTTCCCGGTATACGGTATCCGCAACCGCAAGGTGAAAGCATTGCTCTATCACCTTCATGCGGCTCCATTTCAATGGTTCAGAATGGTCTGCTTTATTTACATGCACACCGATGATCCTGTCGCAGTTGCCGGGGAGCACGCTTACGGGCAGGTTGTTCAGTACACCGCCGTCTACCAGCAAATGGCTACCTACAGATACAGGTTCAAAAATTCCGGGTACCGAAGCTGCGCCAATCAGGCAGGCCCAGAGTGCACCGGAGTTGAACGTGACGGATTTACTCGTGCGGATATCTGTTGCCACCACGATGAGTGGGATTTGCAGGCTGGAGAAATTGTCTTCACGCACCAGCACTTGCAACAAACGCAGTAATAATTTGCCCGGATAAAAACTGTGGCGCATGCGCAGCAGATCACCTAAACCAAAGCGGAAAAATTCTTTTGCTTGTGCACATATCACCTCAGGCTTGTTCCCTGCCGCGTAGGACGCTGCCATAAGCGCTCCCGCGCTGGTTCCGGCAATGATATGTACCGGCACCTGCAATTCATCCAATGCCTTCAGGACGCCCAGATGTGCAAAGCCACGGAAGCCACCGCCTGATAAAACCAATCCTGTTTTCTGATATACCTGCATGATATGAATATCGTCTTCTCTAAAAGTAAGATCATTTTCTTTCATGCACCGCCGGATTCCATTAAGCTTATGTTAGCGGAAATTCCGTCCGTCCGGGAATATTTCGATCTGTATAGGGCGTGGCAGTGTTACCATGTTTTTCCCGGCATCTTCTGTTTTTGGGTTTACCAGTGCCTGCAGATGCCCGGAATAATTGTGACATCGCCCGGCAATAATGTGGATCACTGCTCCTTCTTTCTGCAACATCCCCTCTACCATGAGCAATCTTGAGCGTACCACTTCTTTGCGGTATCGCTCAAACAGCTGGCGGAATACCACGATATTGCAGGTTCCTGTTTCGTCTTCCAGCGTTACAAAACAAATGCCTGTGGCCGTACCGGGCCGTTGCCGTACCAGCACCAGTCCGCACACCTTCACATAGGCACCCGCCTGCACGTCCGTCAATCGGTTGGCAGGTGTAATGCCCAGCTGGTCAAAAGCAGGGCGCAGAAAAGATACCGGATGATTTTTCAGCGACAGGGAAATACTCTTGTAATCCTGCACCACGTGTTCAGACAGGCTCATCTGCGGCAACTGTATCTGCTGCTCCTGTTGAGCTTCCGGATCCTGTCCGCTGAACATACCTTCCGGGTGATCTCTGAACGCCGCAATCTCCCAAAGCGCCTGCCTCCTGTCCAGTCCTATGGAACGGAACGCGTCTGCATCTGCGAGTAGCTCAAGGGCAGATAAACTTACTCCTGTCGAGCGGAGCTCGGTAATATTTTTAAAAGGCCTGCAGGTTATAAGTAGATCTGCGTCTGCTCCGGAAAGTCCGTCGATCTGCCGGAGGCCCATGCGGATATTAAAATATTTTCCGTTGTGCCTCTGGAGCTTATAATCCCACTGCGAATAATTGATGTCGGCAGGAAGTACCGTTACACCATGGTTGCGGGCATCTGATATGATCTGCGCAGGTTTATAAAATCCCATAGGCAGACTATTCAGTAAAGCGGTTGCAAATACATCCGGATACCTGCATTTGATCCAGGCTGATACATACACCAGCAAGGCAAAGCTTACGGCATGACTCTCCGGGAATCCATAGCTGCCAAATCCTTCCAGCTGGCGGAACACACGTTTGGCAAAAGATTCCTCATAACCGTTGGCGACCATGCCTGATACCAGTTTTTGTTCGTACTGATTTACGAGACCTTTTGCTTTGAAAGTAGCCATGCTTCTGCGCAGTCCGTCTGCATCGGCAGCAGAGAATCCTCCCGCAACGATCGCAATCTCCATTGCCTGTTCCTGGAAGAGCGGAACACCCAAGGTTCTGCCCAGTATTTTCTCAAAGGCTTTGGACGGGTATTCTGCGACTTCTTTTTTATCCCTGCGCCGCAGGTAAGGGTGCACCATATCCCCCTGTATAGGGCCTGGTCGCACGATCGCCACTTCAATCACGAGGTCGTAAAATTTGCGCGGTTTCAGGCGCGGCAGCATCGACATCTGTGCGCGGCTTTCTATCTGGAATACCCCGATCGTATCCGCAGCACAGATCATATCATACACGTCATTCTGGTCCTGCGGAATGCCGGCCAGTGTACAGTCTTTCCGGTAGTGTTGCTGCAGCAGGTCAAATCCCTTCCGGATGCAGGTGAGCATGCCAAGTGCCAGTACGTCTACTTTCATAAATCCGAGCGCTTCAATATCATCCTTATTCCATTCGATACAGGTGCGTCCTTCCATACGTGCATTCAGTATGGGGCAGAGTGCAGATAGTTTGTTCTGCGTAATTACAAAACCGCCTGTGTGCTGACCGAGCTGCCGCGGGAATCCTACATATTCATATGTGAGTGCTAATATTTTTCTCAGATGCGGATCGCGTGGATCAAAGCCAAGATCACTGATCCTTTCTCCCGAAAACCATTCTTCTGTAAACTCCCACAAAGAACCGGACAGCTTGGTGATCGCATCTGCGGATAGCCCCATGGCTTTGCCCACATCGCGGATAGCTCCTTTCTGATGTACCTGCGTAACGGTGGCCACTACGCCTGCGCGATCCCTGCCATATTTTTTATAGATGTACTGTATCACTTCTTCCCGGCGTTCATGCTCAAAGTCCACATCAATATCCGGTGGCTCATCTCTTGCGTCCGACATGAAGCGTGCAAACAACAGATCGAATTCTGCCGGGTTCACCGATGTTACTCCAAGGCAATAACACACCACCGAGTTAGCAGCAGAGCCTCTTCCCTGGCAGAGTATCTTTCTGCTTCTGGCAAATTGTACCAGGTCAAATACCGTCAGGAAGTAAGAGGCGTAATTACGCCGTTCGATAAAATCAAGTTCCATTGATATGGATGTGGCTATAGATTCCGGTATCTCTTCACCAAACCTTCTGCGCGCACCTTCGCGGGTCTGATAAGCCAGCTCTTCCTGGGGTGTGCGGCCTTCTGTGGTCAGCTCTTCGGGATACAGATACTGCAGGCTGTCCAGGGAAAACGTACACTGCGCTTCTATGATGCGGGTGCATTCGATCGCCTGTGGATAGTGCCGGAACAGCCGGTGCATTTCCTTTACCGGTTTGAGATGTCGTTCTGCATTCTGGTACAGTGCAAATCCTGCATTATAGATAGTGCATTTCAGGCGCACACAGGTGAGCACATCCTGCAATGCCCTGCGCTCCCTGTTGTGGTAATGCACATCATTCAGTGCAGTGAGCGGTATGGACAGCTGTGTCCCCAGTTGTGCAATGCGGAACAGCAGTTTCCCGTCGTTGGCCTGGTACGATCGGCGCATACCGAGGTACAGGCTGTCGCCGAGTTTCGCACAATACTGTTCTGCAGCCGCGGTAAATGTCTGTTCCAGCTCCATATGCCTGTTCAGCTGATGGGGAGCCACCATAATGAAGAGTATGCCTGCTGCATAGCGGAATACATCCTCACGGTATAAAAGGCATTTCCCTTTTTCGGTGCGCAGATTACCTGTGGTAAGCAGTGTGGAAAGGTTCTGATAACCCTGCAAGTTTTTAGGATAGGCCAGCAAGGAAGGACCATCTTCGAGGTCCAGCCGGCACCCGGTGATCATACGGATTCCCAGCTTTTTTGCAGCAGTATGGGCGCGTACCACCCCGGCCAGAGTGTTACGGTCGGTAATGGCAATGGCGGAATAACCGAGTTGTGCAGCTTCGGTCACCAGCTCCTCCGGATGAGAACCTCCGCGCAGAAAACTGAAATTAGTGGTCACCTGTAGTTCTGTGTAATGCATATGCTTTTCGTTTAGGCAAACAGTCCGTGCAGGAACCATTTAGTATGCTCGTCGTTATAATGTCCCTCCCGGTAGAGCCAGTAACGTTGTCCCTGCTCATCTTCCACACAGTAGTAATCCCTGTGCGGTATGATGCCGGTCCACCATTCTGCTTCTATGCGCTCCGGACCATCAGCTTTTATAATGCGGTGTATGCGCGATTCATAATTGAATTGTACCGGCGGATAATCCGGTATGGGAACCATCACCGATATTTCCCTTGCAGGATTGAATACATGTACCGGCCTGGGCAGATCTTCCCGCCATTGTGTTGAGGGCTGCTGCACCACATCGGGAACGTTTTCCACACTGCGATCGGGCCAATGATGTTCTTTCGGCAGCTGACGGTATACAGCCGCCTGCGGCAGGTAGGCCCTTATTTTGTCCAGCAGCAAAGCAGTCTGCCTTATGTGCTGCTGCTCCTGTTGTGCCCAGAGTATCTCCTGCTCCGGCAGCAAGGGTTCGGTAAGCGCGGCTTCGAGGGTAAACAGCTCAATGCCCAGTCCGGGGTCTATCTGGTCTATGCGCAGGGAAAACAGGTGCAGCAGATGCTGTACCTGCCGTGTGGCTCTCGCGGTGCGTAGTTCCAGCTTTCTGGTTTCACTGTCTGTACGGTGCACCTGCAGGATACAATGTCTTAATCCCTTGCCTGCGCGTGAAAGGTGGTTGCATAGTTGTGTGAGCAGTGTTTCCAGTGCCGCGGTTACCGCAACAGCCGTGTGTACCGGTTCGGGACAGGGCAGGCGTCCGATATATTCAGGCGGAGGCACTGCAGGGGTAATCAGCTCTGTCTGTATACCGAATACGCGGTCCAGCCTGTCTGCCGGTACCGATCCGAAGCGACGGCGTAAAGACTGTCGTGGGAGGTGCAGGATATCCCGTATACGGTACATTCCCAGTTTGCTGAAGCGCTCGGCCAACTGATCGTCCAGCCGCAGTGCCGCTACCGGCAGTGAAGGAAGGATATGATGATGCGTGCCCGGCTCCAGTATATCGCACTGAGGCAGAAAACGCACAATAGCCCATGCGGCGCCCGGAGTATCGCTGATACCGGTGTAGGCGGTAAACCCGGCCTGGTTCAGCCGTTGCTTTATACAATCCGCATAAGGACGCTCTCCCTGCCACAGATGTGGGCAGCCGCTGATATCCAGTATGAGTCCGTCGGGCGCATCTGCAGCAGCCACAGGTGTAAAACGTAAGGCCCATATGGCCAGTTGCTGCAGGCTTTGTGCAATATCGGGGACCTCGTCTGTGAATACCTGTAATGCAGGTATAAGGGTACGCGCATCTGCCACCACCATGCCTGGCCGTATCCCTTCTTGCTGTGCTCCGGGACTTACGGAGCAGATGCGCATACGGTTCTGATCCGGTATGGCAAGCGCAAATAAGGTGTCGCGTAATTGCGGATGCCTGCGGCTGTAGATGTCTGCCTGCAGGTGTGGGAATAATACAGACATAAATCGCTTACCCATATTATCCCGTTTGTTGCTTGCGCCAGTGAACAGATGGTTGGGCCGCAGGTACGCTGCCTGACCTGAATCCTTCGGGTGTCCATTCCAGGTCCCAATGAGAGGGTTTGCCATTGCGGGCTTTCAGAAGCTGAGCACTCCATCGCGGGAACCCGAGTCCGGGAAATCCTTTTTCAGTAACGGAGGGAAGCGGTGTGATCTGCCACCGCGATACCGATGCAGTTACATTAGTGGTGCGCGGGCAATGGCGGTGTACAAAACCTGTCACTCCTGCTTTTTCTGCTGCCAGTTGCAGTCGCCGCGATTCGGTAAATCCCAGTTCGCGCACTTCGCCGATTACGGCTGTAAGACTGGCACATTTCAGCCCCTCCTCCATCACCCAGAGCGCTTCGCGGTCATTGCGTACGGTCACAAATATGAGCTTGTCCGGCCGAATGCCGAATTGCGTAAACGCAGGCGTGAATACCAGGTTGTGCTGCTGTACCCACAGGTAAAAATTTCCGGGGGGAAGGAATGTATGCAGCAGTCCACCGATAAATGCATCTGTGGCTGCTGCTGAGCCCGCTGCGGGACTGATGAACTCATGCATGCAGGACGTGGGAAAACGGTTGCCCGGAAATGCGCGCGCAATCATATTGCCGGTACTGCCTGCAACAGTTGCCGGTTCGCGCAATGTGCTGTGCGACTGCAGTAATAATACCGCTTCCTGCAGTTCACGCACTTTATCCATATCACCTCCTGAGTACATATTGGCACTATTAGAATCACAGCTATGATTTCAATGATACCAATTATATGGAAAGGCAACAAATTTTCCGGACGGATTAACAGAGTAGCGTGTTAAAAAGATCATTTCGAGAAAAATATTGAAGCGTTATCATACACCTTTTTTAATCTGTAATCTTATCAGCCTTACCTGCGAATCCTGCAATTTTCAGTCGGGTCTTTTATAAATGGGTATCTGTATTGCTCCGGTAATTTTGTGCGTACAAAAACCGTAAAACAATGAAAGGATACCACGTATATAAAGTCTGTATTGAAGCTTGTCTTCGGTGTGCAGCGATCTGTAATCACTGTGCAAGCTCCTGCACGCAGGAGGACGACGTAAATATGATGGCCGAATGTATCCGCATGGATATGGAATGTGCCGCATTGTGCTATGCTGCGGCACAGGTGATGAGCCTGGGCGGCGCATCTTCCAAAGAATTGTGTGCATTATGCGCAACTGCCTGTGAAAAATGTGCTGCAATCTGTGCACAACATCAGAACGAACATTGCCAGGAGTGTGCCAGACAATGCGAAGCCTGTGCAAAAGCGTGCCGGGAAATGAGTGCAGCCTGATAACTCCGCGCTCACAGCTCATCAAAATTTCTGATCAGGTGCAATGCCTCAAACGGATATTGTGCGGCATTGCTCCCGGCAATCAGGAATGCGTTTACCTGTGCGGAGCGTAAATAGCCGAAATCCATGATGTCGGAAATAGAAGGCTTGCCACTGTTTTTCAACTCGCCGAAAAGGCCCGTAGCAACGATCAGTTGTTTATCGAGCGCTTGGGCACGCTCAATAACAAGTCGCTGAAATATAAAGATATCCGCCATCCGGCTTGCGGCGCTGAGATCTCCCCTGCCCAGCATAATGCCATCCGAAGCGCTGATCACTTCATCTAAACGATCTGTGTCGATCACATTTTCCACTTTTGCCAGCACCGGAAATCCGGGGCAGCTTTCCCTCGCACGTTGAAGCGGAGCTGCTTCGGTTACAAAGGAAACCAATAGTTTAATGCTGCTCTGCTTCGGCAGATGTTGCATCTCCTGCAGCAATAGCAGATCTTGGCGGGAAAGAGCTTGTGCGGGCAGTTTATTTCCGCGGATATTAAATGATCGGTTCGTTCTGAGAAAGAAGGAATTCAATGCACGGCAGCGTATGTGGTCGGCAGATAGTTCTTCAATTATCATTTCCAGCTCACCGTCGGCAACAGATACCACATCCCCGGCTTTAATATTTTCCAGGTCCGGGCGGTTCAGGAAATTAATAGTGGGGATATCCTGCGGTAACAACGTCTTGCCTTCAATGCATAAAGTATAAACAAGGTCTTGCTGCACCTGCATTCCGCTTCCCAACGATCCGATCATGGGCTTTTCTCCCGGAAGATCAATAAGTATCTCTATATGAATTTGCGCTGAATGGCAGTAGTCCTGTATCTCTTTCACGCGGCCGATCAATTCCGCAGCGGTTTTGCCTTTATTAATGATGCGTATGCCGCTTAATCCCTGTGTATACAGTTGCGCCAGATCAGGCATAAAGTCTCCCAGATCCCGGGAGTAGGTCAGGTAGGTGCGGATCATGTAGCGTGAACAATTGTTTCCGAAAATACCCAAAGACAGTGAGATAATGATAAACAAAAGCGGATTGATGAAAATACGCGCATGTTAATTGCACCGAACTTTAGGAAGAATCCCATTCACGCCAACAGCATTTTTTCTTAACCTCAAAAATCAAAGCGATGAATACACAATTACGATTCAAACCTGTTGTTACAGCCGTAACACTCTTCAGGATCATGACAACTTTAGCGTTCGCTTTCGGGGGAACAAATGTATATGCGCAGTCTGCAACGCTCACACCTGCTCGTGATATAGGTATGCATACAGTGCCTGTGGATATTCCGGCAAAATTTACCGGCAAGTTCCCAACGGGCAAAACAATAAACGTACAGTCCGACTACACTGTCTCTGTATTCTATGCCGGTGGCTTGGGCAAGCCGCGGTTTATGGCCTTCAGTCCGTCGGGGGTGCTGCATGTATCTGATATGACAAACGGAAACGTACTGGCATTACCTGATGCAGATAACGACGGTGTTGCGGATACCGTAATCGAAGCCGCTACCGGATTTTCCGGCAACCATGATGTGAAGTTTTACAAAGGAGCGATGTATGTGACAGAAGCGACCCGGATCTGGAAGTGCACCGACACAGACGGGGATGGTATCTATGAAACCAAAACAATTTTTATCGACGGACTTGGAGCAGGATCTACAGGCGGGCATGTTACGCGCACACTTGTATTCGATCCTGCTAATGAAAAAGCGTACGTATCCATCGGTTCGTCATGTAATGTGTGCCGTGAGGAGAACAGGGCTATCATCGAACAATATAACGATGACGGAACAGGACGCAGAGTATTTGCAACCGGTACACGCAACGCGGTGGGAATGGCGCTACAGCCGTCGACCGGTAAGTTATGGGCGAATAATAACGGCAGTGACCAGCAGGGTAATGAAACACCCCCTGAATGGATAGATATTGTACGGGATGCCGGCTTTTACGGACATCCGCTTGCCTATGGCAGTGGCGTCTGGTTTGATTTTGCGGCGCATGCTGATTACACCGCTCTGCTTCCGATTACGGCAACAGACTCCGCTAAAGTTGCTTCCATGGTAGCACCAGCTGCACTTATCCGTGCGCATTCCGCCCCGATGGGGTTACAGTTTCTGGATGCTACTTTCAGCCCTGCTATGCGGTACGGATTTCTTACAGCCCTGCGTGGCTCCTGGAATACAACCGCACCGAATAATTTTCGCGGATTCAAAGTGATCTATGGCCACCTTGCTGATGCAGCGGATACCACAGTGGATTATGTAGCTGATTTCTGTACGGGTTTCCTGACAGACACCGTGGCGCGTACTTACTGGGGCAGACCGGTAGGTCTGGCAACGGATGCCAATGGAAAAGTGTATATCAGTTCAGATGAGGGGAATAAATTTATCCTGGTACTCACACCGCGCGCGGGTACCGGTATCAGTACTCCAAAACCCGTTCAGCTGGAACTGGGTGCTGTCTATCCTAATCCGTTCAAAACGAGTTTCACATTCTCATTCACACTCACACGCACAAGCAGCGTGCATGTAGTAGTACGCGATATGCATGGTAAAGAAGTGATGCATGTGCTCGATCAGCAACTCGGAGCAGGAGTATATCAGAAAAATGTGGATGGCGTGAATCTGTCCTCCGGCATTTATTATCTGAGCCTCAGCACCGGCGATGCAGCCGCAACAGAAAAGATCATTATAGAATAAGCAATGATATTATTATACAGCCAGACGCAGTGTTAAGCACGCTTGCGTCTGGCTGTTGCTTTTGCGGCAGGTTTAGCCGACTTGGCGGATTTTGCGGACTTTTTTACCGGGGACTTATGCGCTTTCTTTTTCGGCTTCGCTTCCTCTACATCATCATCTTCTTCTGCCTCTTCGTCTTCATCCAGGCTTTGCCTGAGCGCATCCATCAGGTTTACCACACGTGTGCTGCGTACCGGCTCCTTGCTTTCCAGAGGAAGTTTTTTCAGTTTGCGTTCGATCAGTTCATACAAGGCGGTTTCGTAAGAGTCGTCGAAATCTTCAGGATGAAAAGCAGCAGATTTTTTTTCGATCAGTGATATGGCAAGGTCCAGTTGTTCCTTATCTGCTTTGATTGCTTTCAGATCGCTGAAGAAGCTGTCCGCAGAACGGACTTCATCAGCATAGCGCAGTGTTTCCAGCAGCATGCCCGATCCATAAGGCTTAATGGCCACCAGGTGCTCCTTCGCCGACAATACCAGTTCGCCTATAGCCAGTTTTCCGGTCTTTTTTAAAGCCTGGTGAAAGATCATGTATGCTTCCACCGCGAAGTCGCCGTCGGGGACTATATAATATGGTTTATCATAGTAAATCTCGTCGATCTCTGCTGCATCCACAAATTCAGTGATATTGATCTGCTTGTTAGACTCCAGGCGTATCTTATCCAGTTCATCAGACGTGAGCACGACGTGATTTCCTTTTTTGTATTCATATCCTTTCACAATGTCTTTGCGGTCGATGGGGCCGATACCTTCTACCACCGGCTGGTTGTGCACGCGCTTTAGCGTGTCCTTATGCAGTTGGTGCAGCGGAATATTGCGTGTGGATTTTGATCCGCTGAACAGCTGGACCGGTATTGTTACGAGGGAGAAGCGCAGATGGCCTGTCCATGAAGGTCTTGTAGTTGCCATAATAATTGTCTTTTATAGTTGTTATCGGGTGCCGAATGTTGTGTCGATCCGGTCGAGCACTTTTTTCATACTGATACCTTTGCTGAGCACAGGCAGGAAAATATCTCCCTGCTCCTGTACCCGCTCCAATGCATTGTGGATATTGAAGTCCGACACTTTCAGTGAAGGTTTTACTTCATCCCAGTGCAACGGCATGGATACCGCCGCGTCAGGGTGTGGCCGAAGCGAGTAAGGAGCGGCAAGCGTGGCCTGCGGACGGTTTTGAAGAAAGTCAAGATACATACGGCCTTTTCTGTCGGCTATACCGCGCTCCAGTGTGGTATAGCGTGGCAGCCGCTGATGCACCAGGCTCACTATAATGCGTGCAAACTCTTTTGATTGCTCATAGGTGTATTTTGCAGCTAAAGGCACATAAATATGCAGGCCGGTTGATCCGCTGGTCTTACAGTAACAGGGGCAATCTACGGCGGACAATATTTCATGTGTCACATTTGCTGTCTCGATCACCTGCTTAAAAGGATTGTCTCCGGGATCCAGATCGATGATGCACCAATCCGGGTTATCCGGATACTGCACGGTACTGCTCCAGGGATGAAACTCAATGCATCCGAGATTGGCTACAAACAACATCGTCGCCTCATTGCTGCCCAGTATAAAATGCTTGTCACGTTCTTCATCTGCGCTGTGGTACAGATACAGATCTGCCCAGTCCGGAGCTTTACCTGTCATGTCTTTCTGGTAAAAGTGCTTTCCTTCCGCCCCGTCCGGATACCGGTTCAGCGACAGTGGACGGTTTTGCAGATAAGGAAGGATAAAGGGGGCTACCTGATCGTAGTACCGCAGCATATCGCCTTTGGTTACACCTTTCTTCGGCCAGTAAATCTTACTCATATTGGTGAGCTTCAGTTCGTGACCATCCGCTTCAAACGTGATGTCGTCCTTAGCGGAGAACAAGTCCCGTTGTGCGGAAGATGTGTGTTTTGAGGCTACAGTCTTTTTTGCAGTCTTCGAAACAGGAACTGCTTTTTCCAGATGTACGTCTTCGGCATCCTTATCGCTGCGCATTCCTTCAAATGAAGGGTGGCGCATTACACCTTCGGAAGTCATCTCGGTAAAATTTACTTCGCAGATCAGCTCGGGTTTCAACCAGGTAACAGTAGCGCCCGCCGATGCTTTGCGGAAACGGCTGGCCTTATTCCATTCCGGTTCTGTGTCGAAAGGACTCGTCTTGCGTATATATTTTTTAAAACTGCGCAGCATCTCTTCCTGTTTGCGGATAGAGAAGCCCGTACCGACCTTACCGGTATAAATAAAGCGGCCCTGCTCAAACACGCCTACCAGCAATGCGCTGAAAGGCTTGCTGCTGCCACCATTCAATGTGTATCCGCCAATCACTACCTCCTGCCGTTTACCGGTCTTTATCTTCAGCCATTCATCGGAGCGCTCTCCGGTAAGGTAACTGCTGTCTCTGCGTTTGGCCATAATACCTTCCAGTCCAAGCTTCTTTGCTTTTTCCAGGAAGGCCGTTCCGGATGTGTCAAAATCTTCGCTGACGCGTATATCCGGAAGCTCCGGGAGTACGGCCGCCAGGATTTTTTTACGTTCTTCCAGTGATAATACACTTATGTCGTGGCCATCATACCAGAGCAGATCAAATATGTAATAAACCAGCTTGCCGTCAGTCGGACTTCTCCAGTTCTGCAGCGCACCGAAATCAGACTTGCCTTCTTCCGTCTCTACAATAATCTCGCCGTCTACAACAAAGTCGGCATCCCAGCCGGCAAGCGATGCCGCAATGGGCGGAAATTTTTCGTTGAATGATTTGCCATTGCGCGAATACAGATTGAGCTTTTTCCCTTTGCGGTTGCAAAGTGCACGGTAGCCGTCCCATTTTACTTCATATACCCAGTCATCGCCCGCCGGTACCTCTTCTGAAAGCGTGGCCAGCATGGGTACAAGCATATCCGGGAAACTGTGTTTAGGGGCTGTGTCAATGAGCGCCTTCACGTTTTTTTTTACCGCAACGGTCTTTTTTTTTGCAGGAGCGGAAGACCTGACTGCTTTCTTTTTACTTGCAGGTTTTTCCGGTGCCGCAGTATCCATTGCAGTGGCTATTTCGTCGAGCGTTTTCCCGGAACGTACAGATGCTTCTTCCGTGGCAATGTCTTCATTACTTGCATATTCGTCATTATGCTTGATGAGGAGCCAGGCATTCTTGCCCATAGATCCGGTGCGCACCAGCGCAAATTCTCCCTTCAGCTTTTTACCGTTCAGTCGGAATTTCAGATTCCCGGCTTCAAGCTGCTCCAGTAAGATACGCTGCTGCTCCTTCTTTGAAGCAGCCGTATCTTCCAGAGAGGTGTATGTTCCTTCATCCCATACAATTACAGTACCTCCCCCATATTCTCCCTGCGGTATGATACCTTCAAAATCGTGGTAATCATAAGGATGATCTTCGACCATCATTGCCAGTCTTTTTACGGAAGGGTTCATAGACGGGCCTTTCGGAACTGCCCAGCTTTTGAGCACGCCATTCATTTCCAGTCGGAAATCATAATGCAGATGTGATGCAGCGTGTTTCTGAACCACGAACAACAATGTTTTCGTATCCGGCTTCCCACCGAAGGGTTCCGGTGTACGGTCCGCCGAACGTTTCTGTTTGTAGCGCACTAGACTCATAAAGTAGGACGTTTTAGCTTACTGCAAGTAAAGCAGGCTTATGCTTTGCATTGTTGCAGCCTTATGGCCGAATCGTTACATCCTTTCTATGTTGGTCAGGGTTGATACAGTAACTGGCAGTTGGTGCAGTAGAACGTACGGCGGTGTGTTTTCCCCATATATTCCTTATGTACCGGAAGTTTACAGCGCGGACATTCTTTTCGTGTGTGAATCTGCCAGTGGCTTTTAAGCGTATTTTCTTTTTTCCATTTCAGGAAGTCGAATGCATAATCACGAATAGCTTGTACCAGTGATGATAATTGTCTTGGCTTAAGCCAGCCGGCTTCATTTGCCGGGTGCAGGCACTCTCGGAACAGTACCTCATTTTTGATGATATTTCCTAGCCCTGAAAAAATTTCCTGGTCCAGCAATGCGTCACATAAAAGCATCTCTTTATGTTCCCGAAGCTTCTTAACGGCTGCTTTCGGATCCCATTCGTCCGACATGATATCTGCTGACCAATCGTAGGTGTCGGACAGGTCGCCTTCTATAATTTTTACGGAACAGCTGTACAAATTCAGCGATCCGTTGGGGAATACCAGGCTTAGTCTTGGTTGAGCATCCTTTTCTTCATTTATGCGGTACGACCCGAACATTAGCAGGTGCACACGGAAGGCCCAGCCTTTAAAGCAGATCAGGAAATGCTTCCCCCAACTGCGGAACGCGATCACTTTCTGATCTTTTGCGCGATCGATGTCCAGTTTTGCATTACCACTTACTGCAATTACTTTCTTATTGGCGAACTGTTGTACAAGTTCTTTTAAGATGACGATACTCGGTCCTTCCGGCATAACTCATTTTTTAATGATACTAAATTCCCCATTGCGTTCGAGGTATATTTTCTCCACATCTTCGAGCGACTCCTTACCAATAGTTTTACGCACACCCTGCATGATGTCCTGCTCCCGCACCAGCGCTTTACGCATATTACAGGTAAGAAAATTACCATCTGCGTATACACAGATGCGGGTTCCGTTCAGCATTCTGGCCATGCGCGGACTGTACAGCAGCATCATTGCAAAAAGGCGATGCAATACGGCCAGCAAAATTCCTGCGGCAGCTACTGGCACAAAAGGCGAAGAACCTACAATCGCCCTGCTCATCAACGCCCCCAGAAGAATAGTAACAATACTGTCCAGTGGTGTTTTGAGCCCGAAAGAACGGCGCCCTGCAATACGGATGCATATCAGCACCAATATAAATACCGCAACACAACGCAGCAGTACCTGGTGCACTTCCAGCTCCTTTCCTGTTCCCCATAATTCCGCTACTGAAATCATAGACTCCCGCATTAATTCCGCTACTGAAATCATAGACTCCCGCATTTGTTGTATGCAAAGTACCTGTTCAGCCTTTGTCTTCCGTTATGCTTAAGCACAGCGGTTTTCCATTATAATCAAGTGTGAATCATGCAACAGATACCGCTTGTGGCATAAACAGACCAAAGCACGATCCGGTTAATTTAGAAGCATGGAAAAGACGATCAATGTGTGTGTGGAGACACCTGCAGGCAGTTCGGCCAAATACAGTTTTGATACGGCAACCGGGAGCTTCCGGCTGAAGAAAATACTTGCGCCGGGACTTCATTTTCCTTACGATTTTGGGTTTATTCCAGGAACATTAGGTGAAGATGGAGATCCGTTAGACATCATTGTTATTTCGGAAGCTGCGTGCCATCCGGGCTGTGAAATAGAATGCCGCATTATCGGATGCCTGCCGGCAGAGCAAAAGGAGGAAGGAAAGGATAAGGTCCGTAACGATCGCTATGTGGGCGTGCCTGTCTGCTCTAAAGTATATGCTGATGTGAACGAACTGAGTGATCTGCCTCACTACATACCACATCAACTTGATCAGTTCTTTGTAAATTATAATGCTGCCGAAGGACGCGAGTTTTATCCGCATAAGCCGTTGAAAGCTGAAAAGGCGCTGAAACAGATATGCAAAGCACTGGGAAAAATGCAACAACCGCGCTATATGGTCGAGTTGTTCATCCCCCTGAAGGATAACGAAGGCAAACTGTTTCCGGAAGCATGGTTCAAAAAGATCCGTGATACATTGTGCAAAAGGTTCAAAGGAGTTACCATTACACTGAGACAGCCTGCTGAGGGATTCTGGGAAGCTGAAGACGGTGCACACGTGAAAGACCAGATGCTGACTTTTGAACTGATGCTGGACTTGCTTGATGCGGAATACTGGAAGGCGCTCAGGGAAGAACTGGAAGCGCAATTCCGGCAGGAACAAATATTAATCAGAAGTACACCTTCTTATCAACTGTAGTCTATGCCTTCCACAGTAATAGCGTCGTTTGATTATCAGGATGCACAGCATGTGCTTGATATCCGTTTTCATTCCGGCCGCGTGTATCGCTACGAAAACGTACCGCTGGCTATAGTTGAAGCACTCAGACGGGCACGCTCCAAGGGAAGCTATTATAACCGGCAGATACGCAACAAATTCCGCTTTATGCGTCTTCAATAAATCAAAGAAAAAGTCCCGGGCAAAAACCTCGGGACTTCATTTTTTAATACATCGTATCCTTTTGGATAACAGGTCTTCCATGAATATCAAAAGAGTCGCGCCCTGAATATTTCTTATTCAACGGAGCCTGCGGCTTCTGACCTTCCTGCCGGATACGCGCCCGTTCCTGGCTGTCGTTCTTCTGTTGCTTTCGTACGTTTTTCTGGTTCGTGGTTTTGGTCGACTGCGTGCTTTGCGCCATTGTGCAGAAGGGCAGCAGGAGCAGCAGTGCTGCTGTTCGGATCATTTTCATAATTGTACATTTTATTGGTTATCGGAAAAAATTATTTCAATTGCTGTTGTTGCAGTTGTTCAGCCATTTCCTGATGATGGCGTAATGTGGGCAGCTTTTGTTCCACCCAGGTTTTGATCTCCATATCATTGCCGGTTTTCAATTCGTTTACGTAAGCGGCAATATCTTCTTCGTGGTCGGTTACCATCATATCTATGTAAGCCCGGTCGAAGTCATTTCCTTTTTTAGCGGCGAGCTTATTGATCATTTCCTGATGTTCTTCGCCGGGTTTCTGCGGTAATGTGATCCCCTTTGTTGCGGCCATGTTCCTGAGCTCTCCGTTTGCGGCTGAATGATCATCGATCATCGTCTGACCGAAGTCTTTTACCGCCAGGCTGGACGATTGTTCGCGTGCCATCCTGCCCAGCTCCACTTCCATCATTCCGCCTGACGCTGCCTGCACCACAAACCGGAGATCATCCGCGGATACGCTTACAACCTTTTTGTTGGCTGCTTCGGCTTTGTCTATGCTATCAGGCTTGTTATTGCGACATGCAATAGCTGATATTGCCATAAATATTCCCACAGCTATATTGCGCATGATATGTGTCAAGGAAATCCTGCTTGTCCGTCCGCTGCTGTTATACTGTCTCATCGCTGCAAGTTTTTTGATTAAGTAATAAGCAAAGAAACCACATAAAGCCAGACAGGTACTTACATACAGCGATTCGCGCGTTTACACGATTGAGGCTTTATGGCGCAGTGCATTTGCTGAGGTGTTGCATAAATGATTTGAAGACAGGCCAATGTACTTCAGATAGATTTTCGCTGTAGAGATTGGCATACGCAAAAGGGAACAGTGATGCACTGCTCCCTTTTTTGCGCACAAAGTTTGGCGGTGATAGACAGCACCACTGCCTTTTATTCCGCATTCTGACGTTTCAGGTTTTCCAGCCGTACTTTTTCGGTTTCTACCTGCTGACTTGCTTTAGATCCTGTTTTGTTTTCTTCAGCCAGTTTTTTGTCAAGGTCAGCCTTTTTCTTAGCGAGCTTTTGGGCCTTTTCATCGGATCTTTTCTTTTTCTCTTCCGCTTTTTTCAGCGCTAACTGCTGTGCGGCCAGGTCTTGTTCAGCTTTCAATGCGACAGCTTCGTCTTTCAGCTGATTCAGCATAGTTTGGACGTTTGAGGAAATGCTGCTGTTACTGGCAGTGCTAACAAAATTGTCGTAGCCGGTAGAAACTAAAATGGTGACAGTAGCCCTGCTTCGACTGCCTTTTACCTTACTGTAAAAATCAATTTTGGTAGACGATAACTCAGGCAGCACAACAGCCTCATACATGCGGAAGCCCTTATACCTTCTGCCACCTGAACCTGCTTTGGCCAATTTATGTTTCAATGTATTGTCGATCATTTTTTTCGAGATCGGGTATTCTGCCGTAAACGCAGGACGCTCTTGCTTATTAAATCTGGTTAGAACTTCCTTCGCATTTTGCGCTTTTGCTGCAAAAGCCAGGAAAGTAAAGATGACGGTGGTTTTCAGAAACTTTTTCATAAGCATTGATTTTGTTTAATGGTTACTGATGCAAACTTAAACAGTATCATTGCCAAAGTATCCTATCCCATTAATTGTTAACACATTTTTGAACTGTCATTACATTTTAATTGGCTTTTAAGTGATTAGATTTCACACCATCCGGGCTCAAACTATAAGTGTGTTTTCTAACTATACATTAAATAAGTCTAAGTAGGAATTGAATACAAATATTCTATTGCGGCTTTGGCCTGTAAGCTCATAAAGAATCATGTTGTTTTGAAATCCTTGAATTAAATCACCCGCAGCTTTTTTACTGAGCGAACAAATTTCCTGAGTATCCTTCACTGTAACAATTGGGTTATTAAATAACTGATTAAGTAATAATAACGCGGATTGCGTTCTTCTTCCCCAAGTTCTATGTATCTCAAATTCTAAATTCTTTTTTAGCTCTATAACCTCAGAAAGTTTAGAAACCGCCTCTTTTGAAGTTTGTTCAACTCCAATTAAAAAATACTTAAGCCATTGGAGCATGTCGCTTTTCTCTCTTACTCGTGATAGATTATCATAGTAATTTGATTTGTTCTTTTCAAAATAGGCAGACAAGTATAACAACGGCAAATGCAGGATGTTTTTTTCGACTAGAAATAACGTAATAAGTAATCTGCCGATACGACCATTCCCATCAAGAAAGGGATGTATTGTTTCGAATTGATAATGAGCAATACCTATTTTAATTAAAGTTGGAACATTTATTTCGTCGTTGTGTAAAAAGTTTTCTAAATCTCCCATCAACTCATTTACATGATGATGAGCCGGAGGAACAAATACTGCATCTGCAGGACCACTTCCTCCAATCCAATTTTGACTTGTTCTAAATTCACCTGGTAGCTTATGTTCACCTCTCACACCGCTTAATAAAACTTTATGTGCTTGCCTTAATAACCTGGATGATAACGGAAGGTGCTCCAAATTATCTATTGCGTTGTTTAGCGCTTCAGTATAATTCCTTACCTCCTTCCAATCATTTTTTCTTTCAGGTGCTATTTCCTCTACAGGAAGTACAGCTTCTTTAATATTTGTTTGGGTACCTTCAATTCTACTCGATACTACAGCTTCCTTTTTGACATGAAGCTGTATAAATAAATCAATATTGGGTACTAATTTTGCATAGGAATTTAACTCCCCTAAATTTATAGAAGCCTTTTCTAATAAAGTATTCAATTGAGAATCCTGCCATTGCCATTGGTCATTTATCTTTGTAGGCAGAAAATATTTATATCCGGTGCCTACTTGTAGACTGCCAGACTTGTATTTTTCTAATGTGACCATTGATTGGAATTTGAGCAAAAGTAAACTAAAACTAATATTAGATTACTTTTGTCCACAAAAGTAATCTAATTGTTTTTGTAGTTTACTTTTGTAGCCTTTAATTAAGAGACTTAAATCTTATTTTTTTAAGTCTCATTTACTACTTATATTAATTATCTTCAAGAATTTAGAGTTGGTAATAGCATACCTTTTGGCATAGCTATCGGGAGAGTCAGGTGCTCAGTTGTATTTTTTCAACAGCTTATGGGCTATTTCGAGGAATTGTTTCAGATTCCGGTAATAGGTAGTGCTTTTCAATCGTTTGATGTGTTTTTCAATGGCCATAGCCTGCTTCATCGATGCACATTCAATTTCAAAGAACAGCACCCAGTCATTTGCAATAGCTGTGTACGTATTGCTGTACGCAGCATTGTTATGTTTGAGCAGTCGCCCGCTCACACTTTCCTGCGTGGCGCCGACATAGTATTTATTGAGTTTGTGAGAAAAGAGGATGTAACACCAGGCCATAAAATAAAAAAGGATTCCGGCATAATATATACGGAATCCTTTGTGGGCCCACCTGGGCTTGAATCAGGGACCCCCTGTCCCGATAGCTATCGGGAGAGTCAGGTGCTCAATTGTATTTTTTCAACAGCTTATGGGCTATTTCCGGGAATTGTTTCAGATTCCGGTAATAGGTAGTGCTTTTCATTTGTTTGATATGTTTTTCAATAGCCATAGCCTGCTTCATTGATGCACATTCAATTTCAAAGAACAGTACCCAATCATTTGCGATAGCTGTGTACGTATTGCTGTAGGCAGCAGTGTTATGTTTGAGCAGTCGCCCGCTCACACTTTCCTGCGTGGCGCCGACATAGTATTTATTGAGTTTGTGAGAAAAGAGGATGTAACACCAGGCCATAAAATAAAAAAGGATTCCGGCATAATATATACGGAATCCTTTGTGGGCCCACCTGGGCTTGAACCAGGGCCCCCCTGTCCCGATAGCTATCGGGAGAGTCAGGTGCTCAATTGTATTTTTTCAACAGCTTATGGGCTATTTCCGGGAATTGTTTCAGATTCCGGTAATAGGTAGTGCTTTTCATTTGTTTGATATGTTTTTCAATAGCCATAGCCTGCTTCATTGATGCACATTCAATTTCAAAGAACAGTACCCAATCATTTGCGATAGCTGTGTACGTATTGCTGTAGGCAGCAGTGTTATGTTTGAGCAGTCGCCCGCTCACACTTTCCTGCGTGGCGCCGACATAGTATTTATTGAGTTTGTGAGAAAAGAGGATGTAACACCAGGCCATAAAATAAAAAAGGATTCCGGCATAATATATACGGAATCCTTTGTGGGCCCACCTGGGCTTGAACCAGGGACCCCCTGTCCCGATAGCTATCGGGAGAGTCAGGTGCTCAATTGTATTTTTTCAACAGCTTATGGGCTATTTCCGGGAATTGTTTCAGGTTCCGGTAATAGGTAGTGCTTTTCATTTGTTTGATATGTTTTTCAATAGCCATAGCCTGCTTCATTGATGCACATTCAATTTCAAAGAACAGTACCCAATCATTTGCGATAGCTGTGTACGTATTGCTGTAGGCAGCAGTGTTATGTTTGAGCAGTCGCCCGCTCACACTTTCCTGCGTGACACCGACATAGTATTTATTGAGTTTGTGAGAAAAGAGGATGTAACACCAGGCCATAAAATAAAAAAGGATTCCGGCATAATATATACGGAATCCTTTGTGGGCCCACCTGGGCTTGAACCAGGGACCCCCTGTCCCGATAGCTATCGGGAGAGTCAGGTGCTCAATTGTATTTTTTCAACAGCTTATGGGCTATTTCCGGGAATTGTTTCAGGTTCCGGTAATAGGTAGTGCTTTTCATTTGTTTGATATGTTTTTCAATAGCCATAGCCTGCTTCATTGATGCACATTCAATTTCAAAGAACAGTACCCAATCATTTGCGATAGCTGTGTACGTATTGCTGTAGGCAGCAGTGTTATGTTTGAGCAGTCGCCCGCTCACACTTTCCTGCGTGACACCGACATAGTATTTATTGAGTTTGTGAGAAAACAGGATGTAACACCAGGCCATAAAATAAAAAAGGATTCCGGCATAATATATACGGAATCCTTTGTGGGCCCACCTGGGCTTGAACCAGGGACCCCCTGATTATGAGTCAGGTGCTCTAACCAACTGAGCTATAGGCCCTTTGCTTTTGCAAGCAAAAAATGGAACGCAAATGTATGGGATTTTGTCCCAAAATGCTAATTCCAAACTATTTATTTTTGCGCTATGATAGAAGGAATACGGCATATTGTCTTTGATCTCGGAAATGTATTGCTGAATATAGACCCGCCCCGCACCGAAGCCGCTTTTAAAGAACTGATCCCCGATACGGAAGCATTTATGCAACGTGTACAATCGGAAGATCTGTTCCGACGTATGGAATGCGGAGCGTATACGCCTGCTGAATTTACAGACAGGATACGCCACCATGCAGGTATTCCTTTGCCCGATGAGCAGATCCATGCTGCCTGGAATGCTCTGTTGCTGGACTTCCCGCTGCGTCGCCTGCAGATATTGCAGCAGCTGGGTCTCTACCACGATCTGGTGCTCCTGAGCAATACCAATGAGATCCACGAGTCCGCCTTCAATACCACTTTGCAGCGCGAGCACGGTATGCCTAACCTGGGTATATTCTTCGATCGCGTATATTATTCTCACCGGGTAGGGCTGCGCAAGCCGGATACAGCCATCTATCAGCTGGTACTGGACGAATGTGGTTTCGATCCTGCAAAAACACTATTCATCGATGATCTGAAGGAGAATGTAGCCGCCGCTGAGTCGCTGGGCATACGCGGTATCTGGCTGGAGCCGGGTATGACGATCGAAGAACATATATTCCTGCCGAAACAATAACGCAATACCTGTCTGAAGCAGCCTGTTTTACTTAACTTTGTGGCTTATGATTCCCGGAAAAATTCTTGTAACTGGCGGTTGTGGCTATATAGGCGGCCACACGATAGTAGATCTGATCAACAATGGTTTTGATGTGATTTCCGTAGACGATCTGTCGCGCGGATCTTTACGTATGCTGGATGGTGTAGAACAGATACTGGGCCGGGAAATCAAAAATTATAAAGTAGACCTTACCAATCCTGATGATACCCAGGCTATTTTCATTGAGAATCCGGATATAGTGGGCATCATCCATTTTGCGGCATACAAATCCGTGGGCGAGTCTGTTGGCGATCCGCTGTCTTATTACCGCAACAATATCAATTCGCTGGTGAACATTCTCCAGTGTGCCAACGATTACCAGGTACCCAATATCGTTTTTTCGTCTTCCTGTTCGGTATATGGCAATGCTGCCGAATTGCCGGTAAAGGAGACAACACCCTTGCAACCGGCGGAGTCGCCTTATGCTTATACCAAGCAGGTAGGCGAAGTGATCTGCCGTGATTTTGCACGGGGTAAAAGCGGATTCGGTATCAGCCTGCTGCGTTACTTTAATCCCGTTGGTGCACACCCTTCCGCATTGATCGGTGAGCTTCAGGACAAGCCGGAAAACCTGGTTCCGATGATCACACAGACTGCCATAGGTAAGCGCAGTAGCATGAACGTATTCGGCAATGATTACGACACCCGTGACGGCTCCTGCGTAAGGGATTATATCCATGTGATGGATATCGCAAATGCACACACAAAATCGTTACAATACCTGATGGCCGGGAAGAACAAAGAGTCCGTGGAAGTATTTAACCTGGGTTCCGGGGAAGGTGTTACTGTACTGGAGTCTGATAAGCGCTTTTGAGCGTGTTTCCGGCCGCAAGCTGAAGTTTCAGATCGGTCCGCGCCGCGCGGGTGATGTGGTGGCGGTATACGCCGACAATCAGAAAGCGCGGAAACAACTGGGTTGGTCTCCTGCATACGGACTGGACAAGATGATGGAAACCGCCTGGAAATGGGAGCAGAAACTACAATTGGACGAGCAGATGCATCTCAACTAACGGATAATTATACAACAGAGAGCCCCGGTATTCGCGAATACCGGGGCTTTTTTTGCGGGAATAACCCGAAATAAAAAGAGACTGTGGGTTAGTACAGTCTCTTTTTGTTGAATGCTAAATCAATTTACTTTTTTTTAGCAGGCGCTGCTTTTTTGGGAGCCGCAGCTTTTTTAGCAGGCGCCGCTTTTTTAGCAGGTGCTGCCTTTTTTGGAGCTGCTGCTTTTTTAGCAGGAGCCGCTTTTTTAGCAGGAGCTGCTTTCTTTGCAGGAGCTGCTTTTTTAGCAGGCGCTGCTTTCTTTGCAGGAGCCGCTTTTTTAGCAGGAGCTGCTTTTTTAGCAGGAGCCGCTTTCTTTGCAGGAGCTGCTTTCTTTGCAGGAGCTGCTTTCTTTGCAGGAGCCGCTTTTTTAGCAGGAGCTGCTTTCTTTGTTGTTGCCATAACCGTTGGAATTTAATTGTGGGTTAATAAAAATTCTTATGGCAAAACTGCAGAGGTAAGTTACGCCTCAGCAGTTGCTGCGATTTCTTTTACAGAAACCAATGTTTTATTTCTTGTTTTGCGGAATTCAACGATACCGTCTGTAAGCGCAAAGATGGTAAAATCTTTACCTAGACCTACGTTGTTTCCCGGATGGTACACAGTACCACGCTGACGCACGATAATGTTTCCGGAAATTGCAGGCTGACCGCCGAAGATTTTCACTCCGAGGCGTTTGCTTTCAGAATCTCGGTTATTCTTTACACTACCTTCACCTTTCTTATGTGCCATTTCTTATAACTCTTTTACTTTATTTAAAACAAATATAATAATCAGATTCGAAAAATTAAGCGATAGCGCTAATTTTTATTTTAGTCAGGTACTGACGATGACCGTTGGATTTCTGATATCCTTTACGGCGTTTTTTCTTGAACACGATGACTTTGTCACCCTTCAGGTGTTCAACGATCTCAGCTTTAACAGATGCAGTTACAGATTTGCCAAAAGAAAACTTTCCGGCTTCGCCCGTCATAGACACCTCTTTAAACTCAACGGCATCGCCCACTTGGCCCGCCAATCTGTGCACGAACAACTCATCGTCTTTCTTAACTTTAAATTGTTGTCCTGCTATAGTAACTATTGCAAACATGATACTCCAAAATATTTTGCGCAAAAGTAATAGGTTTTTTCTTTTTATCAAAAAAGAATTTTTTCTATTCTTCTGCCGTGAACAATTATTTATTCATTGTGGCGAGGAATTCCTCGTTGGTTTTTGTGCCTTTCATCTGCTGCAGCAGGAAAGTCATCGCCTCTTCGGCGTTCATATCGGCAAGATGTTTGCGCAATATCCATACTTTACCGTGTACTTCTTTGTCGAACAGCAGGTCGTCGCGGCGCGTGGAAGAAGAAACCAGGTCGATGGCGGGGTATACTCTGCGGTTTGCCAGCTTGCGATCCAGCTGCAGCTCCATATTACCCGTTCCTTTAAATTCTTCAAAGATTACCTCGTCCATTTTCGAGCCCGTATCAATCAACGCTGTGGCTAGAATGGTCAGTGAGCCGCCGTTCTCTATTTTACGCGCAGCACCGAAGAATTGTTTCGGCTTCTGCATCGCATTTGCTTCCACACCACCGCTTAATACTTTACCGCTGGAAGGAGCCACGGTATTGTGCGCACGTGCCAGACGGGTAATAGAATCAAGCAGGATAATCACATCGTGACCTACCTCCACCAGGCGTTTTGCTTTCTGCAACGCGATGGTGGCCACTTTTACGTGTTTATCAGCGGGTTCGTCGAAGGTGGAGGCAATTACTTCCGCCCGCACGCTGCGCTGCATATCCGTCACCTCTTCCGGGCGCTCGTCAATGAGCACAACCATCAGATAGCATTCCGGATGGTTGGCGGCAATGGCATTCGCAATTTCTTTCAGCAGCATGGTCTTACCTGTTTTAGGTTGCGCCACGATAAGTCCGCGCTGACCCTTGCCGATCGGAGCAAACAGATCTACGATACGTGTGCTGTAGCTGTTGGCTGATCCGGTAAGCGTGAGTTTTTCGTAAGGGAAAAGCGGGGTAAGGTAGTCGAAAGGTACGCGGTCGCGGATTTCATCCGGCAGGCGCCCGTTGATGGTATCCACTTTTACCAGTGCGAAGTATTTTTCTCCTTCTTTAGGGGCACGAACTGTTCCTTTGACGGTATCACCGGTTTTGAGTCCGAAGAGTTTCACCTGAGAAGGCGATACATAAATATCATCAGGGGAGTTAAGGTAATTGTAGTCGCTGCTGCGCAGGAAGCCGTAGCCGTCGGGCATCATTTCCAATACGCCTTCGCTTTGTACGATGCCGTCGAACTCTACATTATAATTACCGTATTGCTGCTCGCGCTGCTTGCGGTTATTGTGATGATTGTTCTGATTGTTGTTTTGCTGGTGTTGCGGACGTTCAGTCGTTTCGCCGGCTTCGGCAGCTTCGGTTTCAGTTGCCGGAGCAGTAGACTCTGTCGGTTGCTGATTACGTTGCTGTTGATGCTCGCGGTTGTTGTTGTTCTGACGGTTTTTACCGTGTTCACCTCTTTCCTGACGGCGTGGCGCCTGTGCCGGAGAGGGAGTTTCCTGCGCTGCGGGTTCGGCGGGTGCTGCTTCAGCTGTAATTACCGCTTCCGGCATCGTAGAAGCTACCGTTTCTTCAGGAGTGCTGACAGGAGCTTTGGTGCCGTTGCGCTCAATTCTCGGGCGGCGGGTTCTTTTGCCGTTTTTGTCATCTGCTGCTTCTGCCGCTTCGGTTTGTGCTTCAGTTTCATGGATCTCCGCAGCTGCTGTGTCCTGAGTTTGGGATGCGGGAGACGGAGTTTCCAATGCGGCTGCATCAGTGTCTGCATTACGGGTTTTTCTGGTCCGGCGCTTTTTTCAGTGCCTTCGCCCGCATCTGCCTGTTCAGCAGGAGCGCTGTCACCCTGATGCTCTAGGATAGCATTGATCAGTGATTGTTTGTCTGATACTGCGGCCATAGGAATATGGAGGCGCTGCATCATGTCTATCAGCTCGGGAACGAGCATTTCTTTCAATTGAGATTTGTCAAAGGGCATGAAAGTATGTCTAGAAAAATTTTAAAGTAGCCCGGTAAAGAATAGGTACCGGAAGCGCGTAGTATGCGTTAAAAAGGGGGAATTGAAGACGGCGGTATTGCCGTATTATTCATTACCGGAAAAATGCTTGTCTTTCCGATGCAAGGATACGACCTTTTTTTATTTCCAAAAAAAATATTGGTGGGTGCGGAACAATTGCGCTGAAGTCAGGATAAGCAAATGCGATAGCGGGTTTGAGCTAATATTAATATTTTTGCGGCATGATTATCGAAGAAATCCAGAAAAAGCTTCCCGCAGATTTTACACCCGGCTCCAGGGTTTGGGTGTACCAGAGCAGCAGGGCTTTTATTGAAAAAGAAGAGCGGGAAATAAACGAACAATTATACCAGTTTTATGCACAGTGGAAAGCCCATGGTACACCGGTTAAAGGCTGGGCGCAGTTGCTGTTCCGCCAGTTTATCGTCGTAATGGCTGACGAATCGGATGTAGCGGTAAGCGGATGCAGTACCGACAGCTCTGTACGTGTCATCAAAAGTATTGAAAGGCAATATGATGTGAATATGTTCGACCGGTTGAGCATTACTTTTCTGCGTAAAGGCAAGGCGGAAATGCTGCCGTTTAACCAGATCCAGTATGCGATCGATCGTGGTTTTATCGACGGGGACACACATATCTTCAATAATGTGGTGTATACCAAGCAGGACCTGCTGGAAAACTGGCTGGTGCCCCTGCGGCGCGCTGGCTTGCCCAGAAGATCGCTTTGCCGTCAGATACGCATTTGTCCAACTAGGATCAGATACATCTTGCATCTTAGCAATTTATTTTCTTATCTTAGCCAACTGAAAAAAATCTGTAAATGCAAACTCGTCAATTTTTATTCGCTACCGTTGCTGCTGTGGGTATTATTGCTGGCTTTTCTTCCTGCCGCAAAACAATAGAGTTGGGTAACAAACCGAATCTTGAATTCGTTTCCGGAACCGACCTGATTTCCACTGATTCCACGCTGGTAATGGATAAAAAGTATCAGATCGAGATCCATGCAACCAACGCAGAGAATCAGACTCCCAATACGTATTTCGAGATTACCCGCACGTATTCCGGTGGAGGAGATACCACTGTTTATTATGAAGACCTCGTTGGTGACAAGCAAACAGATTACTATTACACGCACGCATTTACCACGCTGAAAAGAGGCGGTACCGAGCGTTATACTTTCACTGTAAAGAATAATTATGGTATCGTAAACCAGAAGGTGCTGGTAATGACCGTAAAATAGGGCTTCGGCTTTTAAGAAAACTTTTGGAACAATGGGTGTCGTCTGTATGGTGCAAAACACTGTATACAGCGGCGTTTCCCCGTATATTTGCATTATTGTAAAAAATAATTTCCCAGCGTATTTGCAATGCGTTTCTCTTTCATCAAATTGCTGCTTCCGGTACTGATCGGAGGTATCACTCACACAGCCTTCGCGCAAACAGATGTGGCTAACATGCGCAACAGTCAGATGTCATTTACCCGCGTGGCCCAGGCCTATGCCAAGTATAATGACTCGCTGCGCGTGTTATTCCAGAAAAACGGTCTGAGCTACCCGCCTAGAGATCTGTACATACGTGATTTTAAATCGCAGAACGAAATGGAGCTATGGGCACGCGAAAAGCCTTCTGAGCCTTATAAGCTGGTAAAGCTATACCGTATCTGCGCATTGTCCGGTATTCTCGGCCCTAAACGTTATGAAGGCGACCGGCAGGTACCGGAGGGTTCTTACTTCATTGAAGACTTTAACCCGCAAAGCGATTTCTTCCTGTCTATGCTGCTGAATTATCCCAACTATTCGGATGTGATTCTCGGAGATAAAAGGAAGCCGGGCGGCGATATTTATATCCACGGAGGTTGCGTAACTGTGGGCTGCGTACCGCTTACCAATGAAGTGATCTCAGAATTATATGTGGCCTGCCTGAATGCAAAAATGAACGGCCAGAATTATATTCCCGTAAGTATTTATCCCACGCGTTTCAATAAACGCGGGTTGGATTTCCTCGGTAAAGCCTACCAGGCAGACCCGGATAAGCAGAAATTCTGGGTGAACCTGAAATCCGGGTACGATTATTTTGAAGAGCACAGGAAATTGTTGCCCGTCATGTATACTCCCGAAGGAAAATATGTTTTCTAGAAGGAACAATAACTAAATTAACACTAAACACATAATGGAAATTACAGAAAAAGTACACTGTCTGATCATCGGATCAGGTCCGGCAGGATACACTGCTGCTATTTACGCATCCAGAGCCGGATTGAAACCGGTTATGTACCAGGGCCTGCAACCGGGCGGTCAGCTGACCATCACTACGGATGTGGAGAATTTTCCCGGGTATCCGGAAGGCGTGATGGGGCCGCAGATGATGAAAGATTTTGAAGCGCAGGCACAGAGGATGGGAACAGATATCCGTTGGGGTATGATTACAAAAATAGATTTCAGTGAGCGTCCGTTTAAAGTGGAAGTAGACGAAGAAAAATGGATTGAGGCAGATTCGGTAATTATCGCAACCGGTGCTTCGGCTAAATGGCTGGGACTGGAAAGTGAACAACGCCTGAACGGATACGGAGTGTCTGCCTGTGCGGTCTGCGACGGCTTTTTCTTCAAAGGTAAAGAGGTGGCTATCGTAGGAGCGGGGGATACTGCAGCTGAAGAGGCACTGTACCTCTCCAAACTTTGTACAAAAGTGCATATGCTTATCCGCCGCGATGAAATGCGCGCGAGTAAAGTAATGCAGCAACGTGTCGCCGAGCACGCCTAATATCCAGGTTTACTGGAATACGGAGACCGTGGAAGTGCTTGGTGAAAAACGTGTGGAAGGTATGCGCGTACGCAATGTACAGACAGGAGACCAGCAGGATATTCCGCTGAGCGCGTTTTTCGTGGCGATCGGCCACACGCCGAACTCCGGTATTTTCAAAGGTGTGATCGATATGGACGAAGAAGGATACATCAATACGATTCCCGGTACTTCCCGCACCAATGTTGAAGGCGTTTTTGCCTGTGGCGACGTGCAGGATAAGACGTATCGTCAGGCGGTGACAGCGGCAGGAAGCGGTTGTATCGCGGCGCTGGATGCAGAACGTTACCCTGGGAGTCCTGGCCTTTGAACAAGCTACTGCATGATTGCAATAGACAATGTGCTGCTGAGCGACGATGTGATCAGCGCCCAGTTCGTCTGCGACCTGGAAAAGTGCAAAGGAGGATGTTGCGTAGACGGAGATTGCGGTGCACCGATTACCGAAGCTGAAGCGCAGAAGATCACTGAGATATTCCCGATCGTAAAAAAATACCTTCCGGAAGCATATGTACTGGAGGTAGAGCGGCAGGGTTTTTACGTTACCGATGACGAGCATGGCATGGTTACACCTACAGTTAACGGTGGGATTTGCGTATACGGTTTTACAGATGAGCTTGGTGTGGTGAAATGCGGCATTGAGCAGGCCTACAGGAACGGCGAGGTCGATTTTAAGAAACCGATATCCTGCCATTTGTTCCCATTACGCATTGATGAAGCTGCCGGCTATGAAATGGTGAATTACGAACCGCGCAAATCATTATGCAGACCGGCCTGTAAGCTGGGCAAAAAACTGCAGGTGCCAGTGTATCAGTTTTTAAAAGAACCGATTGTCCGTAAATACGGACCTGAATTTTACGAAGCGCTGGATGCCCTGGCACGCCACAAAGCTGAAGAGTAAGATCGGCAGGATATAAAAAAGAGAAGGCGGAACATTTGTTCCGCCTTCTCTTTTTATCTTATCAGTATGATTTAGTTCTCAGAATTGCTCTTGTTGAAATCTTCGAAGCTGTCGAAATCGAAGTTCAGAGAGAAACGCAGTGTATTGCTCAGCGGGTTACGGTTGGTGCCGTTACCGGAAGGAACAAGGTAAGCTACGTTCAGATTGAACATAGTGTAACGAACACCCAATCCGCAGGTGAAGTATTTACGGTTACCATTATTCTTGTCTTCGTAATAATATCCTGCGCGTACGGCAAACTGATCCTGGTACCAATATTCAGCACCGAGTGATGCATTCAGGCGTTTCAGTCCTGCAGGATCTCCGAAAGAGGAGAAAACACCGCTCACCACTGATTTGTCAGGATATTCATAATAAGTGTTGCCGCTTCCGTCTGTTTTCGCTTCCGGAGCGGGAACCATCAGTTTGTTTACATCAAGTGCGATAGTGATCTTGTTATACACATCCGCTTTATATGTGTAAGCAGCACCGATACCA
Organism: Chitinophagaceae bacterium; assembly: GCA_049840855.1. GTDB lineage: Bacteria > Bacteroidota > Bacteroidia > Chitinophagales > Chitinophagaceae > Rurimicrobium. The sequence continues at coordinate 53,257 of JASGJF010000001.1, forward strand.
AGATTGGTAGGGATGAAATCACGACGTGTGGAAGTGTAGGAAATACGGCTGCCCAGATTAGTCAGCGTCGCACCTGCATTAAATGTTGATGCTTTATCTTCAGAAAGCTCTGTAGTGCGGGAGTAAAATACACCTACGTCGCCAGCCACCGCATTACCAGGTTTAATAGCGACACCGCTCACACTCTGGCCGGTTGCCAGAGCGGAGTGAATATAACGCAAGCCGACACCTGCTGACAGGTAAGGAGATAATCTGCGGGAATATCCGAGATCCAGTGAATATTCACGTGGCATTCCGGTACCGGTCGGGTTACCCAGACCGTCCGTGTAATTAATATTTCCAAGAGAGAAATAACGCAGCGAACCGCTGATTGCCTGGTTGCCGTCTTTTCCGAAACGCGCAAATCCTGACAGGTAACCAAGGAAGATATCGGGAACCAGGTCTTTTAACCAGGGGGTGTAGTTAACGGAGATACCGTATTTTTTCTTTGCAAACGGAATCTTTCCGAGATTCCAGTATTGAGCATTTGCATCAGGAGAGATCGCAATACCTACATCGCCCATAGCGCCCGAACGGGCATCAGGAGAAATACGTAAGAAAGGAACAGCAGTAGTAATGGCTATATTCTGACCGTTGATCTGGTTCTGCGCCTGTGCGTGTTGGCTGCTGAGGCCTGCGACAACAGCGCTGAGTGCAATGCATGCTTTACGAAAATTCATCTTGAGTAATTCAGTTTTGTTTTTGTTTAGTCTGAAAATGTGAGCAAAATTAAAGAAATTCATTAAGAAAATCTTTTTTCTGTTTAACGAATCAATACAACCTTTTGGTATCCCATATCCTCAATATTTTTGGAAGTAGCGATTTTGATACGGCACATATACATGCCGCTGTTCAGTTTTTCGCCGCCGTTCCCTGTTCCATCCCAAACAATATCAGCTGAATTGCTACCTGTGGGAGTAAAGGTCTGGTTCAGTGTACGCACCAGACTCCCGGCCATATCATATATATTTATTGTAGCAGTCAGTTCCTCGTTCGGGTGATTATGTTCGAAAACAAATTTTGTCGTTTCGCGGAAAGGATTCGGATAGCTGTATATATTTCTGATTTTCACAATGGAACCATTGGCCACTTCGAATACTACGACACCTGATCCGGAATTGTTGAATACATCCCATGCCGTGATCTTCAGAGAATGTGTACCGTCAGAAAGCCCGCTGATCGGGAAGCTTACATACCCTCTTTTGTAAGTGTTGGGCGCTGTCTCATAGTAATCATTCAGCACGTAAGGTGTTTCCTCATTGTTGTCCAGGATTGCACTAAGGTCGTGACCCACATAGTTGCCGGAGACATTGATGCCGCTTTCATCTGTGATAATGGCATACAGGATAGAATTGGTGCCCGTAAGGCCGCCATTTTTAAATAGCGAATCGTTCATGAACGGACGGATCACCGGACTGTCTTCGTCCAGCACATAATGTTCGGAAAAGCCACCAACGGTCATATTGGTGTCATTGCCTGCTGCATCGGTACTGCCATTTTCGGCATAATAACTGATTTTTCCCTTCCCGAAATCGTAATTCACATCTTTGGGAGCGATAAAATCGAAACTGAAGGTACCGTTCGTAACAGTTGCTGTACCCTTGTAAATAATATTGTTCTGTGTAATGAACCTGCGGTATTCCGCACTATTATCGGTTTTTACGGATACGATCTGGCGTTTATCAAAAATAGTGACGTATGCTTTGCCGTTAAAGTCACTCATTACAATGTTGTTATCGTCGCGAACAGAGCCAAAGATGCGGTAATGTCCCAGCGAATTGATTGTGTCAGCCCTCGCCGTAGTTCCTTCGATCACTTCCTGTGCAGAGTCTGTTTGCATATTGTAGCGTGGGAAATCCGGCAGCAAAGCGGGATCTCCTAATAATGCAAACTTGCGGGAATTGAAGGTGTCACCGGAAGCGATCACATAATTTTTCGAAATGCGGAATGCATCCCCGAACGTATGCCAGATATTACCTTCTTTCTGAAATTGTGTGCTGAGATAAGACTGGTTAAATACCCTGTTGTAAGTTGCGTATACGACCTGTGTGGTGGTGACAAGCGCAATAGCACCGCCGTCGGATTTCAACATGATCTTTTCGCCGGACGACTGCAGTGCAGGATTGTCGAATCTGCTGAAGTCGCAGGTTGCGGTGATCATAATCGGCATTTTGCAGCTGTTGGTCCAGGCATTATAATCTGTCTGCGTAACAATCCGTTTGGATGACAGCGTGTAGATACTTCCGTGACCGCTGTAATTCATCAGAAAAGCGCCTTTATACATATTGTCGTTGATGATCTTATTCGCGTCCGGGCAGCGGAATCCTGCCGGGGTGGAAATGATATCAAGGTTGTCAAGATACACCTTCTGAGCATTGTAAATGTCGCTTGAGTTAGTAACTGTTGTGTACATCGCATCGGCATCCAGAAGATGATCTCCGCCGCCGTCTTCTTTATCGGCGACATAAATATTATTCAGGCGCCACGGCCCAAGCGAGCAATTGCTTTTATAGCGGATGATCTTATCCACAACGGCAGATGCTTCTGCCGCATTAGTGGCAGGAATACGTCCCACACCTATATCCATAAGCGGAAATCCTTCATGGATAAATTCATTATCGTCCAGCAAAGCATAGAAATCGTCGCTGCAATAGCCGGATGTGGCCGACAGGGATTCCGGTGTTTCATAAGTAGGAACCAGCTTGGCAGTGTTCGGGATGATGTCTTTATAATCAAATGATGCCTGACCCATCAGTAACAGGTATTTGGGCAACTGGCTTTCATCTGATCCGGCCCGTTTGTAAAACATACGGACAAAGTCGCGGATTGCACTGATGTCTTTCGCACCGGAACCGAACTCGTTATATACCTGGTCGGTGGTGACAACTGTTACGGACAAGCCGCTGTTGTTCCTGTGGTATTCCGCCAGTTTATTTGCTGCATCGGTAAGATCAGGATGGCTCACGATGATATAGTCCGTCTGAGCCAGGCCGTGCAGATTCTGATTGGCAACCGTTCCTACATAAGCAGGCGACATAAAACCCGTGCTGTAAGTTGCATATTCGTGGAGTATATCGGCATCATTGGTGAAACTATATACAGAGCCGGAAAGGTTTCCCTGCACCACCGACGGATGGAGCGGGTCTGTAACATCCCACACCCGGGTATTCCCGTCTGCATTCTGGATGTTGAACTGCGCCACGGATCCCGGAGCTACACTGCGCCAGTCGCGGAATACAAATTGACCGCCGGAATTGAGTTTCAGCGTACGGCGCGTATTTACTTCCACATAGTCTATGTAGCCCTTTGCACTGGATACGTTTTTTTGGTAATTGATATTAAAGGTGAGTGTGCCGGAGCTGGATTGAACCAGCATGCCCGAGTTGAAAACACCGACTGCGGGATCAGTTCCGTCTGAACCATCAATGCCGTAGATGCCGGTATGTGAACCGATATTAGTGCCGTTCAGCGATACATAAAAAGCCGCGGCTCCTGACTTTCCCAACGCTGCACTCGCGAGGCTGTAACGGTAGTAAACCGTATCGTTGATATTGTCCAGGTTAAAAACTATATTCTTTTCATTTGTGCCGGTTCCGCTGAAATTCAGCATATCGCCCCACCATGTTTTCCCGAAAAGCCCGAGATTGTATTGTTCTTTTTCGTAGCTCGCGTATTCATTATAAGTGGAAACATTCGTAGTTGCGGGTTTTGTAGTTCCGGCAGCATCGGAAATCCGCAGTCCGGCTCCGTTGTCAAATGTGATAAAATAATAGCTGGCGTCGGCATACAGGTTTATAAGGTGGATAAAGCCCTGGTTGACGCTGTCTTTGAGCCAGGCTACGGGACCGTTTGCATAAAACAGGAAGTAATCTCCCGCATTAAAAATACCGTCGCCGCCATCATGCATTTCAATCGGATTTTCAACCAGGTCGTCCGGATGCGCAACCTTATTGGATTCCGGCAGCATAGTGCCTCCATTGCCGAACAAGCGGATGTTCGCACTGTTAACGGAACCGCCTTTGCCCAGTTTGGAACTGACAAAATCATAGTCCACTTTATAGACACCCCTTTCGGCAACTGCAATTTTTTGCCAGGATCCGGATGCCAATACCGAAGTGGTCGTAGCAGTGGTACGCGCAGTAGGGTTGGACGCGCCGGAAATACTGTTGTCTGCCGTTGCTTCCTTTTCAATAACAGTAAGCGTATACGAGCTAAGAACCTCCCACTGCCCCGCATCGTTTCTGCGGTAAGCAGGTACGCGCACCATCGCTACCGGATGTTTGCGTTCCATGCCCACATCCACAGCAACGCCTGCTTTCTGTATGAGTTCCGTTTTGGCTGTGTCTTCGAGCAGCGTATATACCTTGTCTGTCACCTTTACTTCAGGAGTGCCGGTCATTGTCAGCTTCACTGGTTCGATGAAGAAACCGTTCAGAACAGAGTTGCCTGAAGTGCTTTTGGAAAAAGTATGCGCCTGCTGGGCGTGGGCCGCGAAAGAAGCGGGAAGCAGAGCAAGCAGTAATAAAGAATTTTTCATAAAAATTATTTAGGTGCAGGGAAATACAAAGTTACGATCCGCCACTCAACCTCAATCATATTCAGATTGTATGTGTGCATTGTTTTCGTCTACCTAAAACGCAGCTATTTGTTAAATATTATCTGCCACTGAAGGGATGCAGCTTACCTGACAGATAGTACCGGCGCGCTGTTGACAAACCTTAGCGATAATTTTTGAAAAATGTTGGGAAATAATTCAATACGCCGTACTTTTAGCGCAGCACACTTTCAAAACCTGTGGTGTTTGTAAAAGTTTTTTTAAAAAAACGCGTTGTAAATACTTGACATTTTGAAAAAGATGCTCTACTATTGTAGGACTTTTATCAATAGTAGACTTTTTAGTAGTAAATATTTCTCTCAGAATTATGAAAAGAACACTCATTAGTATGAGCTTACTGTGCGTCGGAACAGCTACGCTCTTCTCCGCATGCTCTTCTAAAAACACGGGGACATCGGCCACTACCGGATGGAACTACAACGACCCGAAACTGGGTGGTTTTGATGTTCCGAACTACCCCGGTCAGCAGACAGGCCCCGGACTGGTATTTGTAGAGGGCGGACGCTTCACAATGGGGCAGACAGAGGATAACCTGAACGACGATCAGTCGAATTTCGCACGCACCGTTTCCGTTTCTTCTTTTTACATGGATGAGACAGAGGTTGCCAACGTAGACTATCGTGAATATACATACTGGATGGGTAGAGCATATGGTTCCGACTATCCGGAGCTGGTTGCCCAATCACTGCCTGATACCACTTGCTGGAGAAGAGCATTGTCTTACAACGAACCATTCGTGGACTATTATTTCCGCCACGCTGCGTATAACAAATATCCGGTTGTCGGTGTGAACTGGTACCAGGCAAACGACTATTGTGAATGGCGTACGGACCGCGTGAATGAATTGATCCTGATCAAATCCGGTAAACTGAAAAAGAACCCTAACCAGGTGAATGAAGACGTTTACAACGATAAAGCATACGTTTCCGGTCAATACGAAGGTCTTGCCGGTAATAACCGTAAAAAAGATTTCGACCCGAACGGATCCGGAAAGCGTGGTGTTAACTATTCTGACGGCTACTTTTTGCCAGCTTACCGCCTTCCGACAGAGGCTGAGTGGGAATACGCAGCTGTTGGTCTGAAAGGAAACAACCCTGAGCCTGCTACCAAACGCCGTCGTGGTGAAGAAGTTGTTACCAACAGAAATACTTATCCATGGGGTGATCCGAACACTACCCGTTACCTGATCCGTAACACTTATCAGGGTGAGTTCCTCGCTAACTACAAACGCGGCGCAGGTGACAACATGGGTATCGCCGGTGGTCTGAACGACAACGCAGACGTAACAGCTCCGGTTGGATCTTACCAGCCGAATGCATTGGGTCTGTATAACATGGCAGGTAACGTTTCTGAGTGGGTTAAAGATACTTATCGCCCAAGCTCTCACCAGGATGTTGACGATTTCCGTCCGTTCCGTGGTAACGTTTACGAAACCTATACACGCAACCCTGAAGACGGTTCTCTGCAAGAGAAAGACAGTCTGGGACGTCTGACACAGCGTGAACTGGATTCCACAGAACTCGCTCATGGTAACCTGTGGCGCGTGAAGAAGGCCGATATCCGCAACTACGGTGACGGTGACAGTATGAATGTTTATCTCTATGATTACGGAAAAACTTCCCTGGTCAATGATGATTCTAAAGTATATAAAGGTGCATCATGGGCTGACCGCGCATATTGGCTGTCTCCCGGTACACGCCGCTTCATGCAGGCTGATAAGGCTAGCTCTACAGTAGGTTTCCGTTGTGCAATGGATCGCCTGGGCAGTCCTGACGGCAAAAACAGTTCCCGTGCCGGTAACTACTTCTCCGGTAAGAGAAAAAGAAAATAAAAATTCTGAGAAATAATAAAAAGCCCACCAATAATCTGGTGGGTTTTTTATTTTTACAAAAAGCACAAGCCTTGGAGATTAGTAATCTATACACGCTCTATCAGCAATATCCATCGGTACAAACAGATACAAGAAAGATACAGGAGGGAGATATTTTCTTTGCCTTAAGAGGCCCGTCTTTCAATGGTAATTCCTTCGCGCATCAGGCATTGCAGTCAGGCGCTTCTTTTGCTGTTATCGATGACCCGGAATTTAAGACGGATGAACGATGTATACTGGTCGATGATGTGCTCCGCACACTTCAGGCGCTCGCACAATATCATCGCAGGCAATTCAATATCCCGTTTATTGCGATCACCGGTTCAAACGGTAAAACCACTTCCAAAGAGCTCGTCACAACAGTGCTGTCCCGAAAGTACAGGACATACGCTACAGAAGGAAACCTGAACAATCATATCGGCGTCCCGCTGACTATTCTTAAAATCCATAAAGATGCGGAGATTGCCGTTATCGAAATGGGCGCAAATCACCAACGGGAAATTGCTTCCTATTGCGAGATTGCATTACCCGATTACGCCATTATCAATAATTGCGGAAAGGCTCATCTGGAAGGCTTTGGAGGAATAGAAGGCGTGCGCAGGGGGAAGGGTGAACTGTATGATTTTATCCGTATCAATGGTGGAACCATTTTCATCAACAGTGACCTTGATTATTTACAGGAAATGGCGGCCGGGATAGAGAATCGTGTAAGTTACGGGAGCGCTAATGCCACATATACGGGCTCTGTTTCGGACGACTCGATAACCCTCCGCTTACAGGCAAATGCTCCCGGATACACCATAGAAATAAAAAGTAATCTTGTCGGCGACTATAATTTCGCTAACCTGATGCTTGCTTTCGCCGCAGGCAATTACTTTGATGTAGACAAGGCTGACATTAAAGCGGCGCTGGAAAACTATTATCCTGACAATAGCCGTTCGCAATTGGTGGAAAAGGGCACCAACCGGGTAATTCTGGATGCTTACAACGCTAATCCGACCAGCATGCGCGCCGCTATAGACAATTTCGCCGGCTTGACCGGAAGCAATAAAATGCTATGGCTCGGGGCGATGAAGGAAATGGGCGATGCGGAAGCTGCAGAGCATCAGGATCTCGTGGAGTATATTGGTCGCTGGGACTGGACGTCGGTTATTCTCGTTGGTAAGGAGTTCGAGCCATTCAGGGGAAAATATCACTGGTTTCCTGATTCTGCTGAAGCAGCGGCTTTTGTGTCAGCCGAAAAACCGGAACATTCATTGATTCTGATCAAAGGAAGCCGCGGCAGTAAAATGGAGCGTATTTATGAAGTTCTATAGTTGACCGCAACATATGCCGGTTAATACAAGAGCCGTCTCACAGAGACGGCTCTTGTATTTTTTGGGGTATTAAAAACATTCTAGTAAGTAATTACCTGCTGTTCCAGGTTAGGCATTTCCCTGAATTCATATTGCTGATTGCGGAGTTGCGGTTCAAATCCGGCTTCGCGGATTGCGTCCTGTATGCCATCTGCAGTAAAACGATGCGGTGCTCCGGCTGCGCTCACAACATTTTCCTCGATCATGATAGACCCGAAATCGTTTGCTCCTGCATGCAGGCACATCTGTGCCACCTGTTTACCTACCGTAAGCCAGGATGCCTGAATATTTTTTACGTTGGGCAGCATGATTCTTGATAGTGCAATCATACGGATATATTCGTCTCCGCTGGTATTGTATTTTGTTTTGCGGATGCGGGCAAGCAAGGTATCCACATCCTGGAAGGTCCATGGGATAAATGCCACAAAGCCTTTGGCATGCTCCGGCTTAAGTGATTGTACCTCACGCAGCTTCACCAGGTGCTCAAAGCGTTCTTCGATCGTTTCCACATGCCCGAACATCATGGTTGCGGAAGTAGTGAGACCGATCTGGTGTGCTTCTTTCATAATATCGAGCCATTCCTGCGCTCCGCATTTTCCTTTTGAAATCAGGCGTCTTACACGGTCGTCCAGGATTTCGGCCCCGGGTCCGGGCATACTGTCCATGCCCGCTTCTTTCAGTCGTGTCAGTGCTTCATGGTGAGAAATGCCTGATACCTTACAGATATGTGCCACTTCGGGAGGGCCCAAAGCGTGAAGTTTGAGTTGCGGATACAGAACTTTCAGTTCGCGGAAAAGATCCGTATAGTATTCGATACCTAATTCCGGATGATGACCGCCCTGGAGCAGCAATTGTTCTCCTCCGTAACGGAAAGTCTCTTCTATTTTACGCTTATAGGTCTCAATGTCTGTAATGTAAGATTCGGGATGACCGGGAATACGGTAGAAATTGCAGAATTTACAGTTGGCTACACAAACATTGGTAGTGTTCATGTTGCGGTCAATGATCCATGTGACCTTTCCGTGGGGTACCTGTTTTTTTCTCAGTTCATTGCCCACATACATCAGTTCGGTAAGCGGGGCGTGCTCATACAGGAATACTCCTTCTGCAACACTTAAAAATTCGAAGTTCAGCGCCTTCGCGTACAATTCACTTAATTGCATACTCAAAAGTACTTATTTCGTTCCATTTCAACGGTGTATTTTGTCCTGATGCGGGTATAAGTTCAGGTAATAAAATACCCTGTACGAAACCGTACAGGGTATTTCTATATTATTGAGATAATAATTATTTGCCTGTTTTGCCTGCAGGTTTTGCCATTATATCTTTCAGTTGTTTTACCAGGCCATCGTTGGGGTCCAGAGCAGTGATCTTATCCATGTATACTTTGGTTTCCGCTTTGTTTCCTGTATTGTAGTTATACAGAGCAATATATTGGTATGCTTTGATCAGGTCAGGACTTTTCTTGGTATAATTTTCCGAATCCGGGATTTTCAACCAGTCGTTGAAGTAGGGCAGTGCCGCTCCTGTTTTAGCTTCCGGATCAATTGCCGCCGCTACCCGTCCCTGCCAGTAAACCGCAGAAGGTTGTTCCGGATATTTGGCGTGCATAGCCGCGTATGCTTTACCTGCTTCCTCGTATTCTTTACCGTAATATTTGTACAAGCCCCAGTTGAAGTAATCCATTACTTTGGTGTCTGGTTTTTCGGCAACTATTTTGCCAAACCATTCGCCTGCCTTCCCATAAGCTTTCAGTTCCACGAACCCTTCGGCAATGCTGCGGTAGGTTTCTGACTTGTCTTTAGAAGTGTCGGCAGCAACCGCTTTATTGAAATAAGTGTCAGCTTCATCGGGTTTGCCTGTCTGCGCCAGAATTCTTCCATAATACATGTAATCGGAAGGCAGGACTTTCTTCGGATCCTGTTTTGCAAAAAACTTATCCATGTTGATCAGCGCGTTTGCGTAATCTTTTGTTTCGGCCTGGCTGTATCCGATAACGCGGTACATGTACGGCTTTTCAGCTCCTTCTGAAATGAGTTGCTGCATTTCAGCGATCGCATCGGGATAATATTTAGCCAGATACAGCAGATTAGCATGCTGAATTTTATCTTCAGTCGACTTGTCTGAATATTTCAGGTATTCGTCGCTGTTTTGTTTGGCCAGTTCATATTTACCTACATAGAAGTAAGCATTTGCCAGGTCGCGGTAAGGCAGCGGATTGGTTGGGTCGGCTTCTTTCGCGCGGGCATAGTTAACAAGCGCACTGTCATATTTACGGGCTGCATACCATAATTTACCGATACGGCTGTAAGCAAGAGAGTTTTTAGGATCTTTGGCAATTACATCTTCATAAGAACTCATTGCTTTACCGGCGCCGTTATCCAATTGCTGGGATGCATCTGCGAATGCAATACGCAGGCTCGCATTATTCGGATCTTTTTCAAGCAATTTGGTGTACAGATCAACTGCCATAGCCGGAGAACCGCCATCAGATGCAAGGGCGTCTGCAGCGAAGCGTTGTGGTTCGGTATCTTTTTTCTTTGCTTTAGCAGCAGCCTGCAGGGCTTTCGTGGTTCCTTCGGTATTTTTACCCTGGGCAAAATCAAGACGAGCCAACCCGGCAATATTCGCAGCATCTTCCGGGAATTTCATAAAGGTGGCACGGGCAGCTGCGGTGTCTTCAGTTCCGAGTTGCGCCAAACCAAGGTAATAATTGGCACGCGCGTTACCGGCAGCCATGGGTTGCAGAATTTTCTGAGCACTTTCGTATCTCTCGTAATTCAGCATTTTGATTCCTTCCTCCATCGATTGGGCATTTGCACCAACGGCAAGACCCATGAAGGCAATCGCAAGCATTGTTTTTTTGTTGTTCATTACAGTTAAGATTAACGTATAGTTTTTAGCATTCCGTATTTTTAGATGAGTACTTATTTTTTCGTGTTGATCTCCGCTTCACGCACCACAATACTCATGCGTAAAGGCACAAGTCGCTCTTTACCCATGATCATCTGGCCGATATCTGAAGCCATAAAGTTGCTGAAGCCCGTAGCGAGACCCTGATATGTTTCATTTTTGATGTAGGTCATTTTCCGTACCAGCGGATAATGCTTCAATGCGATATCAGCCTGGTAGGGTTGATAATATTCCTGCATCGTATCGCTGTAAACGGAGGCTACTTTGATACTTGTTGAAAAACGTTCGGCTGTGGAATCCATTGTGTCGGTTACGAAACTTAAGCCCACAAATCCAAGCGCTTCGGGATTTTTCTTTACATAATCGATCACCTGCTGGTTCCCTTTTACCGCGTACAGATTTTTACCTGTTTTCTGACCGCCCATTACAGAGTCGGTGATGAAGCGCAGGGTACTGGACCCGGCATTATCAAAAACAATCGTGTATTTTTTCTGCGATTCGCCGGCGATGATGCCTTTCAATTCCAATATGCTGAAAGCCGTGTCTTTCGCATCTTTATTGCAGACAAGCGCTACCGCATCTTTGGCCAGCTCCAGCGAGCTCGGTACGTTTTTGTTGTTCAGGCAATATTGCTCTTCTTTCTCGGTAAGCTTGCGGGAAACAACGATCAGTTTGGTCTTGCCCGCGAGGTAATCCTGTATGGCTTCCGCCTCCGGTTTATAACTTACCTCGATTTTGGCATCGGGGTAATTGCTCATAAACACCTTCACTTCTTCCTCGATCACAGGCTTATAGGTTTCATCCACCACCATTTTAAGGACGCCTGAAGTAGGAGTGTCGGTTTCCTTGGGTACAGATTTGTCTTCGCCGCAGGAAGCCAGACCCAGTGTTCCCAAAGACAGAGCGATTAACTGATTTTTGAAACGCATACGTGCAAGTTTAGACATTAATTGTGTGGTATCGTTGACCCGCATTTTGAATCTAACAGAAAATTAACAGGCTTGCTAGTCGCGGCTTTTGCTCATTTGCAAGTCTTTCGATCCGCGCCAGATGCGGAACAAACCGTACAGGCCCAACAGGGAACAAAGCCCATACGCAGAAAAATCTGTCAGTTCGATACTGCCGAATTTTCGCATGTACAGTACCAGCCCTCCCATTAAAAGATATACCACGCCCATGGCAAGATGAAGATAAGCTCTCCATTTGGGGGGATTGTGGCTGTAGTCCTGATCCTGAGTGCTCATAAGTGCTGTTTTTTATTAAGAATGGCGCAAAAGTAGCGCAAATTGACGCTTGTGATGTATTTATAAGACGAACACAGCATTTTTATCCATAAATACAGATCAGGATATGCCAGGAAACTGGCGCAAGTGATGTGTTGCGTGTTTGGCCAGAAGATGATAGCTCAACTCTTCGTCCAGCAATCCGAAAAACGGGTTGGCGACTTTCAGCTCCGGCTGGCGCTCGAAGGCTTCAAACAATTCAGTTACTGCCTTGGCTACATCTGCCACTGCAGTTGCATAGTCGGTATGCACGGTAGCTGCGGGTGTTTCGCTCATCAGCGGATTGGGCGTGTTTTCCCTGAAATTTTTGTCGCTGCGCAGAAATGCATGTAATTTTTCTGTTGCTTCGGGAGCGTAGAAGCTTTCGGTGACTACAGGATTACCGTAGCCGAGACGGATATATTCGGCCATGTGTTCCACCATTTGCTGCGGATTCATTTTGCCGAATAAAGGCTGTGCATCGGGACTGATCCTTTTCAGTTTTTCGGGGAATTCCCGGATGAATTGTTTTTGAGCGTTCATTGTTAAGCCTGTTTGCAGCGCAAAATTAGAAGATTCCGAGTCTGAAATCCTTTAATTTTGTTGTTTCCTTAAAATACTGAACAATGACGAAGCGCGCACAGTTACTCCGGGACCTTAAAGAACGCATTATGATTATCGATGGGGCTATGGGAACGATGATCCAACGGTATAAGCTGGAAGAGCAAGATTATCGCGGCGATTTATTTAAAAACTGGCCGTCTGATCTGAAGGGTAATAATGACCTGCTGTGCCTTACACGTCCGGAGATCATTCAGACGATCCACCGTGAATACCTGGATGCCGGTGCGGATATTATCGAAACCAATACGTTTAATGCACAGCGTGTTTCACTTGCCGATTATGGCATGGAGGCATATGCAGACCAGATCAACAGAGCTGCGGTACAGGTGGCGAGGGCAGCGGTCGATTCATTTGCAGCGGATCATCCGGGTGCGCAAAAATGGGTTGCCGGGGCAATTGGTCCGATGAATAAAACGCTTTCCTTATCACCGGACGTGAATAATCCCGGCTACCGGGCCATTACTTTCGACGAAGTATCTGATGCATATTATGATCAGATCAAGGCGCTGGATGAATCCGGAGCCGATATCCTGCTGATTGAGACCATTTTCGATACGCTGAATGCAAAGGCTGCAGTATTTGCCCTGAACCGCTATTATGAAGAAAGCGGCCGGGAACCTTTACCGGTGATGATCTCGGGTACGATCACCGATGCATCGGGCCGGACCCTGAGCGGACAGACGCTGGAGGCGTTCTATATATCTATGATGCATGCAAACCCGGTGAGTATCGGTCTGAACTGTGCCCTCGGTGCAGAGCAGATGCGCCCGCACATTGAAGAACTCTCGGCGCTCGCTGCATGCAATGTGAGTGCCTATCCCAATGCCGGTCTTCCGAATGCAATGGGAGAATATGATGAAACTCCTGAAATGACCGCTTCCATAGTAGGTTCGTTTGCTGCGAACGGTTGGGTGAACCTGGTCGGAGGCTGTTGCGGTACAACACCACCGCATATCCGGGCTATCGCAGATCAGATGAAAAAATATCCGGCGCGTACACTGCCGGAACTCGCGACGGTCTGAATGCAAACACATCAGCAGTGCAAAAGAAAGCCGCCGGAACAAGTGTCCCGGCGGCTTTTGTTATAATGTTTATTATCAAGTATCAGGTATTATACCTGAGCAGTTATCTCCTGGCATAATTCCACGAGTACACCACCACTTGTTTTGGGATGCAGAAAGCATACCAGTTTATTATCTGCTCCTTTTTTCGGGCTCACATTCAGTAGTTCGAAACCGAGCGCTTCCAGTCGTTTCATTTCAGCCTGGATATTTTCCACCTCGTAAGCAATATGATGAATGCCCTGGCCTTTTTTGGCAATAAATTTTGCAATAGGGCTTTCGGGGTCGCTCGCTTCGAGTAATTCTATTTTAGAGTCACCTACACGGAAGAATGCCGTCGAGACGTGTTCACTTTCCACTACCTCTGTTTTATAGCAAGGTGTATTTAATAATTGCTCATACAATTCGATCGAGTCTTTAAGATTCGCGACTGCGATACCGATGTGTTCGATTCTGATCATCCGGATAGCTTTTTGAAATACGTTTATAGTATTATGGAATTAGTTTTTAGGGGTAAAGTAGCGGTGATGGACTATCTTTGTACCGCAAAACTAAACAACAATCAATTAGAAATGGAATTACAATTGCCGATATATTTGGACAATAATGCAACCACACCCATGGATCCCAGAGTGCTGGAAGCGATGTTGCCCTATTTTACGGAGAAATTTGGTAATGCTGCAAGCCGGAACCATGCGTTCGGCTGGGTAGCTGAAGAAGCGGTGGATTATGCCCGTGAGCAGGTGGCAAAGCTGATTCATGCGGATCCTAAGGAAATCATTTTCACTTCAGGCGCTACGGAATCAGACAATCTGGCAATCAAAGGCGTATACGAAATGTATGCGGCCAAAGGAAATCATATCATTACCTGTACCACGGAGCATAAAGCTGTGCTGGATACCTGTAAACACATTGAAAAGCTCGGAGGAAGTGTTACTTACCTCGATGTGCAACCCGATGGATTGGTTGACCTGGCTCAGCTGGAAGCTGCGATCACTCCTCAGACAATATTGATTTCCATTATGTATGGAAATAACGAGATCGGTGTGGTACAGCCTATCCGCGAAATATCTGCTATTGCCAAGAAGCATGGTATCCTGTTTTTTACTGATGCCACACAGGCGGTAGGTAAAATTCCTGTGGATGTGCTGGCTGATGGCATCGATCTGATGGCATTCAGCGGACATAAAATGTATGGTCCTAAAGGTGTGGGTGTATTGTATGTGCGCCGTAAAAATCCGCGTGTAAAGGTAACTGCCCAGATGGACGGCGGTGGCCATGAGCGTGGTATGCGTAGTGGTACGCTCAATGTTCCCGGTATTGTAGGATTAGGAAAGGCATGTGAGTTGTGCCGGCTGGAAATGGATGAGGAAGCAAAACGCCTGAGCAAACTGCGTGATAAACTGGAAGCAGCGCTTACTCAGATCGAGGAGTCTTACGTGAATGGTAATCGCGAAAGCAGACTGCCCCACGTTACCAATATTTCCTTCAAATATGTAGAGGGTGAAGGCCTGCTGATGGGTTTCAATAAGGAGATCGCATTGTCCAGCGGTTCTGCATGTACCTCTGCCTCTCTGGAACCTTCTTATGTACTGAAATCACTGGGCCTTGGCGATGACCTCGCGCACAGTTCCCTGCGTTTCGGATTGGGACGTTTCACTACAGAAGAACAAATCGACTATACGATCAAGGCTATTTCCGGCACAGTGCTGAAACTGCGTGAAATGAGTCCGCTCTGGGAAATGTTCAAAGAAGGAATTGATCTTGACAAGATCGAGTGGGCACACCACTAATCGTCTGCTTCAGGATTTTTTTACAACAACAATCAAAAAAATTACATCATGGCATATTCAGAAAAAGTAATAGATCATTATACTAACCCCAAAAATGTGGGTACGCTTGATAAAAGCAAAAAGAACGTAGGAACGGGCCTGGTAGGAGCTCCTGAGTGCGGAGACGTTATGCGTTTGCAAATTGAGGTGGATGAGGAAAGCGGCATTATCAAAGACGCGAAATTCAAAACTTTCGGTTGTGGTTCTGCTATCGCATCTTCTTCCCTGGCAACAGAATGGCTGAAAGGAAAGACGGTGGACGAAGCGATCAACATTGATAATATGGATATCGTTGAAGAACTGAATCTGCCTCCGGTTAAAATTCACTGTTCTGTACTGGCAGAAAATGCAATCAAATCTGCAATCAATGACTACCGTGTGAAAAACGGTTTGCCTGAGTTGACGGAAGAAGGCGCGAAACACTAATTGTAAATACAGCAGGTTTTAAAATTAAAACTATGGCAGCAGAAGTGGGCGCTATTACTATTAGCGAGAAGGCGAGAGAGAAAGTGTTACAATTAATGCAGGATGGCGATCTCGGAGCAGATTATTTCCTTAGGGTAGGCGTGGTAGGGGGCGGATGTTCCGGCCTATCGTATAAGCTAGATTTCGATAATGAGCTTCAGCCGAAGGATCAGGTTTTTGAAAGTGATGGCATCAAACTGGTAACGGATCTGAAGAGTTTTCTTTATCTGTGTGATACGGTTCTCGATTTTACAGACGGACTGAATGGCAAAGGCTTTCATTTCATCAATCCTAACGCCAGTCGTAGCTGCGGCTGTGGAGAGAGTTTTGCCGTATAAATCCTTACATACGTTAAAAAGGCGCTGTATACCCCGGGTAACAGCGCTTTTTTTATTTGATCACACACATAACCAATAACTTTGCCGGGCAATGAAACGACTCTCTTCTCTGAATAAATATTTCTGGCAGCATAAATGGCGTCTGTTTTCGGGTATTTTATTTGTGACTATTGCCAACCTGTTCGCCGTTATTCCGCCCACCGTGATAAGAACAGTTATCGATGCGGTCAGTGAGGAGATAGATGTGTATCACCTGATAGGCGGAGGAAAGACGCAGGAGCTTTTCCGCAACGAGATTTTCGGTCAGGTATTCTGGTATGGAATGTTGCTGTTGCTGCTCGCTTTCTTACGGGGAATCTTCATGTTCCTGATGCGCCAGACGATTATTGTGATGTCGCGCCATATTGAGTACGGGCAGAAGGAAGAAATCTATAATCACTACCAACAGCTGGATGCGCAATTCTTTAAATCGCATGCCACCGGCGACCTGATGAACCGTTTGTCGGAAGACGTATCGCGTGTGCGTATGTACACCGGGCCTGCGATCATGTACGCCGTGAACCTCGTAGTGCTTACGGTGATGTGTGTGTGGGGTATGGTACGTGTAAATCCGCTGCTTACGCTTTGCGTACTGATCCCGATGCCGATACTGGGCATTTCTATTTATTATGTGAACCGGCTGATCTATAAAAAAAGCGAGAAAATCCAAAGCCAGTTGTCAGATCTCACAACAACGGCACAGGAAGCGTTTTCGGGCATCCGTGTAATTAAGTCGTTCGTACAGGAAAAGAACATCATGCGTTTTTTTGACGCTCATTCGGAAGCATACAAACACAGCACGATCAATCTCGCAATGACGGAAGCGATCTATTTCCCGGCCATGAACCTTTTTGTCGGTCTCAGTATGCTGTCTACAATTCTTGTCGGTGGTTATTTCACCATTATCGGTAAGGCGACAGCCGGGAATATAGCCGAGTTTGTTATTTACATCAATCTGATGATGTTCCCGATGTTCATTATCGGTATGATCGCGAGCACAACCCAGAGAGCGGCTGCTTCCCAATCCCGCATCGATGAGTTCCTGAATACAGAACCTGCGATTAAAGATCCGGAGCATGCGTTGAACCCGATTGTGCTCGGCGATGTGGCGTTTGATAAAGTTTCGTTTACGTACCAGCATACCGGCGTTCAGGCACTCCGCGAGTTTTCGCTGAGGCTGCGGGCGGGAGAAAAGCTAATTATCCTTGGTGAAACGGGTAGCGGTAAGTCAACTGTGGGGCAATTGCTGTTGCGTATGTACGATCCGCAGTCCGGAAGCGTACGACTGGACGGTGTGGATCTGAGAGAAATGGATCTGAACCACCTGCGCAGGAACATCAGCTATACACCGCAGGATGCGTTGCTGTTTTCCGACACGATCTTCAACAATATCCGTTTCGGAAGGGATGATGCCAGTGAGCAGGAAGTATATGAGGTCGCGCGTATGGCGCATCTTGAAAACGAGATCAGCAGCTTTGCGGACGGCTACCAGACGGTGATCGGAGAAAGGGGAGTGATGTTATCCGGCGGTCAGAAGCAGCGTATTGTATTGGCAAGGGCGCTGCTCAAGAACAGTCCGGTATTGCTGCTGGATGAATGTCTTTCTGCGGTGGATACACAAACCGAGCAGATCATTCTTTCAAATCTGAAAAAGTATCTCGAAGATAAGACCGTGCTGGTGATCACACATAGGATCTTCACCGGATGGAATTTTGATCAGATCATCGTAATGCGCGACGGACAGATAGCGGAGCAGGGAGTACATGATGAGCTCATGCAACTGAACGGGCGCTATGCGAAACTTTTCCGTCATCAGACAGAAGCAACACCCGCGTAAATGACAGCATGGATACATGAATTTCTGGTACAGGTAAAATCGACCAGCTGGCTGGAATGGCTGGCGGCTGTTTTTGGCGTATTCAGTGTGCTGTTTGCACAACGCAATCATATCCTGCTTTATCCGACCGGTTTGGTCAGCACGGGTATTTACGCGTATCTGCTCTCGCGCAGGGAAGCGGGTTTATATGCGGAAGCATTGCTAAATACGTATTATTTCATAATGACCCTTTATGGATGGTGGCATTGGAAACGAAGTGAGGGAGCGGAAGAGCTGGTTATTTCAATATGCAACAGGGCAGAGTGGTTTATTACGATAGGCATAGTGCTTATTTTGTGGCCGTTGTTCTGGTATCTGTTGGGTTTTACACCGTCTACCGTACCCGGCTGGGATAGTTTTGTATCGGCAACGGCCTGTGCGGGTATGTGGTTGCTGGCGCGTCGCAAAGTGGAAAACTGGATTTTGCTGAATCTGTCCAATCTTGTTGCGATACCCTTGTTTGCGTATAAGGGCTATTATGTAACGATGTTGCTGACTGTCTTTTTGTTTATTGTCGCAATTTTCGGATACTTCAACTGGAGGCGACTGTATCGGTTGCAGCGAACAGAGGCTTTTTAGCAGTTCGTCATGTTTATTTAATGTATCTTTGTAATCTACTTTACCCGTTTTATAACGGCGTTCCCGGTATGGGGCCGACTGGTTTTGACAGCATAAGGCAGGGTGAGTAAGCGTGTCGTGCGTTGGATAATTAGCACGTAAATCTGAATATCCGAACTATAACTGGCAATACTACGTATGCCATGGCTGCCTAATCAGTGATTAGTCACCCATTTTGACCGCCGCAACGCAGCATGCCCTTAGCTGCAGCCGCCGTCTAAATCAAACAAAATAGGGATAGCCGATGCATTGCTGCGCTGCAAAGGTGAAATCAAAGCAGCTAAGCGAAAGGTTGGTTTGACTGCTTCCTGCTTTTTCGCCGACAAATAATAACAGGATACACACGTAGAAAGCTCATTGGGCATATGTTTGGACCCGGGTTCGAATCCCGGCGGCTCCACGAACAACAAAAGAACCACTGAAAAACAGTGGTTCTTTTGTTTAAAGAATTCCTCTCTTATATACTAGTTGAAGACAATTTGAAGCAATTATTAGTTAACTTTATTACTGTTATTTCTAAATGTTTTTAACCAAGCTTTTTCTTTAAAAGTTGGAAATGATGTATAAAAGACTTTATTTTGCATTCAATAATACCAGCCACGCTTCCCATAAGAATAGCGCACCCGGGCTGGTTTTCGATTTTTATGGGGTTAAAAGATTTTCTTTAAATGAAATTTAATAAACCCCCTATTTCGGTTAGTGATCAAGTTCTAAAGCTTAAAGAGAGAGGTTTGAAATTTGATAGCGAACTAAAAGCAGCACACTACCTTTCTAATATTAGCTATTATCGGCTTCGAGCATATACGTATCCTTTTCAAGATAATACAACCGAAGATCAAAAATTTGTGGTTGACATTTCTTTTGAGAAAATTATCGAGTTATATGTTTTTGATCGCAAATTAAGATTGATTATTTTCGATGCTATTGAAAAAATTGAAGTGGCTTTACGCACTCAAATTATTCATCAATTCGCGCTAACGAATGGCAGTCATTGGCATTTAAAGCCTGAACTGTACAGAGATTCTATGAATTTCGCAAACCATCTCGCCGATCTTCAAAAAGAAGTCAATCGTTCTGGAGAGACATTTATTATTCATTATAAAAAGAAATACACTAATCCTCCTGATCCTGCTTGCTGGATGGGATTAGAGGTTAGCTCAATCGGATTATTATCAAAGATTTTCCAAAATTTAAAGAAAAGCCCTGAAAAAAAGGCAATAGCAGATTATTTTGGCTTAGGAGATATTTCTTTGTTAGAAAATTGGATGTTTTGCTTTTGCAGCATAAGAAACATCTGCGCACATCATGGAAGAATATGGAATAGAAGGTTAGTCTCAATCAGGATACCTTCAAAACCTAAATATCCCTTCGTTCAAAATAAAGATATCTATCCCAACAAGCTTTATACAACTCTTTGCTGTATAGAATATATTTTAAAGCTAATTAGCCCGGAAAATACATTAGGACCCAAGTTGAAGAAAACTTTAGACAAGTTCAATTTAGACCAGGAAAAAGAAATGGGATTTCCTAAGAATTGGAGGAACGAGGATTTCTGGAATTAATACTATTGATTCTGTACCTAAGAATATCGAATTTATAAGAGCCACTGCCAGCAATATTATTGAGTGTTTATACTAAATGCCAGCCTCCGCAGTCTCCACAAAAAAGCAGCCTGCATTGCTGCAAGCTGCTCTCTGTCTTAAATCCCGGTGGAGGGGATGTTATTGAAAGAGCCGCTACAGTATTGCTTTGGCCACTGCTTCGGTACCACAGTTTACATGCAGTTTGGTGTAAATGTTTTTGATATGGGTGCGGGTGGTATCAATGCTGATACTGCATTCGGCAGATATTCTTTTGTAGGTATAACCTTTAGTAAGCATCAGCAGAATTTCTTTTTCTCGGACTCAGGTCCACCATTTCCCGTTCTCCGGTTTTTTCCGTTTGCGAAATGATTCCAGCACTTTTTTGGCTACACCCGGCGACATAGGCGCTCCGCCGCTTTGTACATCTTTGATAGCACTGTAAAGGTCCATAGGGCTGGCGGTTTTCAACAGATAACCATCTGCACCGGCCGCCAGAGAATTGAATATTTTATCATCGTCGTCGAATACCGTGTGCATGAGCACATGTGTGTCGGGTCTGATTTCTTTCGTCAGGGAGACGGCTTCTATCCCGTTCATTCCGGGCATGTCAATATCCATAAGCGCCACATCCGATTCATAAAGCAGGGTATCCTGCTTTACATGCACTGCAGTTGGGCAATGCATTCAGCAAAGCAATGTCGCTCATGCCGGAAAGCAGGAGCTTCAGTGATTTGCGTAATTTCTCATTGTCTTCGTAAATGAGGAGTCGTACCATACAGAGTGTAAAGCTAAGCAGCCGTTTTGTTTTGTGTACTCACATCATTCGGTTTTACATCCGGAGCAGGAAGCGGATCCGGGTTCCTGCTCCAGGGTTTACTGATGATCGCCCAGCAGGGCACCCGCCTCCTGAGCGCGTTTGCGCATGTTGATAATGCCGTTCCCCGGAGTGATATTATCGATGTCGAATCCCGAACCGTCGTCACTGATCTGCATGATGAACATTTCGTCTTTCCACAGATACCGAAATATCTGCGTGTCTGGCTCCTGCATATTTTACAAGATTCTTCACTGCCTCTTTGAAGATCAGGTATACGTGCTGCCTGCGGTTCATGGGGAACGCAATATTGCTGATGTCTTCCGGCAGCCTGAATTGATGGCTGATATTTTTGACTTCGAACAGTTCGGAAGCGTAACGTTGCATCCGGGCGAACATGATATCAAGCGTATCGTTTTTGGGACTGATGCTCCATACTATATCACTCAG
>JASGJF010000002.1:0-7500 GCA_049840855.1 Chitinophagaceae bacterium
TATTTTTCATTAATCCCGGCTTCCCGTTTCTCAGGCGGGCGCCGCTGAATTCCTATATTTGCGTTTAGCATGTCAGATCAATACATAGTTTCGGCCAGAAAATACCGCCCTCAGACCTTTGATACGGTCGTGGGGCAGGAACACATCACCACAACGCTGAAGAATGCTTTAAAAACACAGCACCTGGCGCATGCGTTTCTGTTCTGCGGTCCCAGAGGAGTGGGAAAAACAACCTGTGCACGTATCCTGGCGAAAACGGTCAATTGCGAAACACCTACCCCTGACATGGAAGCATGCGGGCAATGTTCCAGCTGTAAAGCGTTTGAGAGCAACAGCTCCTTCAGCGTGTTTGAGCTGGATGCTGCGTCCAACAACTCTGTGGAAGACATACGCGAACTGACGGACCAGGTACGTTTCGCGCCGACACACGGCAAATACAAAGTGTATATCATAGACGAGGTGCACATGCTGAGTACTGCGGCTTTTAACGCGTTTCTGAAAACGCTTGAGGAGCCGCCTTCCTATGCGATCTTCATTCTCGCAACAACAGAGAAGCATAAGATATTGCCCACCATCCTGAGCCGTTGCCAGATATTCGATTTTAAACGCATCACCACCAACGACACTGTCGGTCATCTGCAACGCATAGCGGAGAAAGAACATATCCATGCGGAGGAAGCTGCTTTACACCTCATCGCACAAAAGAGCGAAGGGTGTATGCGGGACGCCTTGTCTATCCTCGATACGATCACCAGCTTCACGAATGGCAACCTGGGCTACCAGGCTACACTCAGCTTACTGAACCAGCTCGGATGCCGAATTCTATTTCGCACTCACTGATAATATTCTTGCCGGCGACATCGCCTCTACCCTGCTTACCCTCGAAAGCGCGATGGACAGGGGCTTTGAGGGCGACATCCTGCTTTCGGGACTCTCGGAACACCTGCGCAACCTGCTGCTGTGTAAAGATGCACGCATGGCCAAACTGCTGGACGTACCGGCCAATCAAAAACCGGTCTATCACGAGAAAGCGAATCGAGGCTCCCCCATCATTCATACTGTCTGCACTCAATCGTACTGAATGAAAGCGAGATCCATTACAAAAACGCCAATAATAAAAAACTGCATACGGAATTATGCCTGATCAGGCTCTGCTATATTCAGCAGCAGCTGCAGGTAACCGCCGTTGCGGATGAAAAAAAAAATGAATTTCCGGTAGCAAAAGCAAGCCCGGCAACAGTACCTGATGCACTGTCTGCCAATCCGATAGCGAATCCATCACCGGTACAGGCTCAGGCACCTCCTCATGAAGAACAGGTGCAGGCGCAGCCGGCATCTGTGCCCGAACAGGTTATGCCACAGGTAAATACCGAACCGCCGCGAACCGCTGCAACTCAGGCATCTTCCGACCAGGAACAACCGGCACCTTCTTTCAGGCCATCCCCGTTTTCCGGGATGCAATCTGCAGGCGCTGCTGCCCGCAGGGTAACCCGCAATATGCTGCTGCAGACAGACGCAGGCGGCGCACAGCAGACGCAGGTAATGCAGGTGGAATCGGTAACACTTGAACTGATAGAGCGTATATTGTTTGATTACAAGGAAACACTGATCGCACAGAAAAAAACGATCCTGTACACCAGCTACAACACATTGAAAATGGAAATGCCGGAACCCGGCACTTTGCATCTGATCTCCCCCAACAGTATTGCAGACAGCAATATACAGGCAGAAAAAGGAACGATACAGGACCTGATCAAAAAAGAGACAGGGCTCACGATCCGCATTACGAATGCATATGAAGAAACGGATGAAGGCCCCAAAGAAACGGCCCTTTCCAAAACAGATATCTTTGATGAAATGGCCGCCAAAAATCCGACTTTGCAATACCTGAAAGAGACACTCCGTTTAAGCATAGAATATTAGACATGAGCAGCCATACACCCTCAAAACTTATCATACTTGCCGCTCCTTCCGGCTCCGGCAAAACCACACTTACCAACCGGCTGATGCAGACTTTTCCGCAACTGGCTTTTTCCGTATCTGCTTGCACCAGACCACCGCGTGCAGGAGAAGTGGACGGTAAAGATTATCATTTCATCAGCCCAGAGGCATTTCAGGAAGGAATAGCGAATGGCGATTTTGTCGAGTGGGAAATGGTCTACCAGGGTAAATATTACGGAACGCGCAAATCCGAATTGCAGCGTCTCTGGGATCTCGGAAAAATACCCATTCTCGATATAGACGTTAAAGGAGCCGTAAACGTCATGCGGCAGTTTCAGGAAAATGCGCTTACTGTTTTTATCCAGGCACCTTCCATCGAGGCATTACGCGAACGCCTGCAGAATCGCGGAACAGAAACGGAAGAAAGTCTTGCCGAGCGCGTAAACAAAGCAGAAGAGGAACTTGATTATGCCCCTCACTTCCAGCATACCATAGTAAACGACCGTCTGGAAGATGCGGCTGCAAAACTTATCGGCATCGTGCGTGATTTTTTACAAGAAAATTAGCAAGCCGATCTCTTATTTTTACGTCCATAATTTTAAACCGTATGAACGAACGCATCCACGAACTGCTCCGGAAAATCAATGCGCTGAATCAGTATGCAACGGTTTCGCTACTGGAGAAAGATTTACTGCTCCAGCATACCCGGGAGCTGTACGAACAGTTTGCAGCATTGGAAACAAATGCTGAACACGCCGATGAAGCATTTGTAAAGGATGTGCCCGCGGGCAATGCCGTTCCGGAAGAACACACTGAACAGGAACCTGAACCAGTCAGAAATAACGCGCAGGAAACCCTACCGGATGAGGCTCCGGCCGAACCGGAAACAGTTCCGGAATCCTCTGAAGAGCACACAAAAACACAGGATATCCAAACGGAAAGCCCGGATGAGATTTCGGAAGAACAGATTCCTGTACCCGAAACCGTAATTCCAGAACAGGAAGTACCTAAGGCGCCTGCGGAACAAACGGCCTCTGCTCCCGAAGAAAACACCCAGGTAAAAGCAGAAAACGACGACACACTGACGCAGGATGAATTGACATTTACCAGCAATGAACAACCTTTCCGGGAACCGGAAACTTTTGAGCTGGAACCGGAGCTGCAGGCTGAGCGGCCATTTCTGTCCGGAAGACTCAGCGATTTCAAACTTTGGAACCGCGATATCCGGTCTTACATCGGTATCAATGACAAGTATAACTTTATCTCCGAATTATTTGGCAACAATTCCGAAGCTTACGAAGAGATCCTGAATGAACTAAACCGCTGCGGTAGTCTGCAGGACGCCATCAGTTTCCTGAACAATTCCGGTGCGACAACACTTTACCGCTGGAAAGAAGATGGGTTCAGCGAACAGATTTTTTATAATGTCTTAAGCCAGTTTTTCTCGGCAAGATAGTCCAGTATCCTGCGTGTCGCGCCGGCCCTGGATGCCACATAGTTACCCGCTGCGGACGCTTTAAACTGGTATTGTGCAGGATTTTCCAGCATAGCGCTGAGAAACAGGGTCAGTTCCTTTTTATTGGAACAGGCGGTAGCTCCACCCGACTGTATCAGTTCCTGCGCTTCAAGATAGTCGGTATACTGCGGACCGAATGCGCAGGGAATACCATATACGGCAGGCTCCAGCACGTTGTGCACACCGGTAGCACTTAATCCGCCGCCGATCCAGGCTATGGACGCATAGCGATATAATTTCAGCAGAATACCGATCGTATCCACGATCAATACCCTTTCTGTGAAAGCGGTGCCTTCTTCCCATTCCGACCAGCGTTTGATCTTACCGTCAAAGATTTTGGCAACTTTCTCTATGCGTTGCTGGTCTACCTCATGCGGTACGATCACCAGTTTCCAGTTATCGGGGAGTACCGGCAGCACTTCAGCAAGCAACGCTTCGTCCGGTGCCCAGGTACTTCCTGCTATCAGCAGTTTATGATTCTGACAAAGACGTTCCACCTCCGGCAGCGAACTCATTTTATGTTTCACGAACAGCACACGGTCGAAGCGGGTATCCCCGGCTACGGTCACCTGACTGATACCGATACCCTGAAGTAACTGCTGTGATAATTCGTCCTGCACAAAAATATGCGTAAACATCCGAAGCATATCGCGGCGCAGTCCTCCGTAAAACTTAAAGAAGTTCTGGTGCTCGCGGAATATTGCGCTGATGAGAACTGTAGGTATCTGCCTGCGCTGAAGTGTGGAAAGATAATAATACCAGAGATCATATTTCACGAATACCGCAAGCGAAGGCTGCACGTCAAGGACAAATTGTTCGGCATGTTCGCGCTTATCGAGCGGCAGGTAAAAAACATAGTCGGCTCCCTTATATTTTTTGCGCACCTGGTAACCGGAAGGGGAAAAAAAGGTGAGCACGAGCGCATAGCCGGGATATTCGCTGCGTAATAATTCGATAAGATTTCTGCCCTGCTCAAATTCTCCGAGCGACGCACAATGCACCCATATACGCGGTCGGCTTTCTCCGGCCATCACCGCTTTGATGCGCAACAGTAAACCCTTGCGGCCTTCCAGGAAGAGCTTTGCTTTGGGTTTGAAAGGTGCCGCACAGCGCAGCATCCATTCATACATTGTGATCAGAAAACGATAGCAGTACAACATGACTATTCGAAGTAGTAATCTTCGGATTTTCGTTTAAAGATCGGTAAAATCCAGCCTCCGCGCACACCGAACATGATATCCAGTCGCTTATCCGTTCCCGGACGGCGCACGTCGTAAAGAAAATCGCGTCTGCCCTGTGTGAACCCCGCAACCACATCGAGACCCAGGTGAAAGTTTACGAGCCCTGTATTGGACAGGAACACATAGCCGACATACTGTTCCACATAAATGCCGTTCGTGAGCCGGTCGTACCCTTTGCGGTAATCTCCCTGCAAAGCCACGATCGATTCGCTTTTGTCTTTGATCAATATGCGGTGCTGCATAAAGCCTGCGCCGGTCATTACAAGAATACCCGCATCCTGCAATTTGGGTGTGAGCCGGAAAATATAACCGGCTTCGGCGCCCAGCATAAAACCACGTTTAAATTTCTGCACATACAGCCGTTGCCCGTCCTGATTGATAAACGTACTGTCGGGACCAATCACGCCGGAAAAAAGAGAGTCTTCACGTATAGAAGAACCATTCAGAAAATCGAGCTTCATACCGAACACCCAATTACTTTTCGTTTTATAGTGACACGATAGCCCTACGCGGTAACCAAGCCCGAAGCGCTGGGCCATATCTGCACCAGGCATATCAAAACTGCCGTTAACGCCAACCAGAAAACCTTTTCGTGCGGGAAGGTTTTCATTTTCGAACAAACCTTTCTGCGCGTGGACAGCAAAGCTGCATAAACACAAAGCACCAATCTGAACCGAACGTAATAACTCTCTCATCGTGAAACTTAAAGACCCTGCAAGATACGGCACTTATTTTATTAGTTGATGCATGAACTGTAGGACTTTGGGACGAAATGATTACCTTTGCTCCAATTTTCGATAAACCACAAGAACGCAAATACAACTTATGGCAATTGTAGACTTAGTAATGCCCAAAATGGGAGAAAGTATTACCGAAGCAACCATTTTGAAATGGCATAAGAAACCAGGAGATTCCGTAAAAATGGATGAGACTGTTCTCGAGATTGCAACTGATAAAGTAGATAGTGAGGTACCCTCTACAGGAGCAGGTACCATTACAGAGATATTGTTCAAGGAAAATGATGTGGTAGCGGTAGGAACCGTTATTGCACGTATCAGTACCGAAGCGGGCGCCGCTGTTGCCACACCGGCAGCTCCGGCTCCACAGGGAGCACCTGTAGCTGCCGCACCCGTTGCCAGCGCCCCTGTTGCCCACGCAGCACCGGCTGCTAACGGCGTTGCCGGAGCCAACAAATTTTATTCGCCGCTTGTGTTGAACATCGCGGCACAGGAAGGTATCTCCATGGCAGAAATGGAACGCATACCCGGTACAGGCAACGAAGGCCGTGTAACCAAAAAAGATATTCTCAACTACGTAGCCAACCGTGGTAATGCTGCTCCACAGGCAGCCCCGGCAGCTCAACCGGCACCTGCTGCAAGCGCTCCTGTAACGGAAGCCCCTAAAGCAGCGCCTGCACCGATCAGCGGCAATGTAGAGATCATTGAAATGGACCGTATGCGCAAGCTCATTGCAGATCACATGGTCCGTTCAAAAGCTACTTCTCCGCACGTAACGAGTTTCACGGAAGCAGATGTGACCAATCTGGTTCGCTGGAGAGAGAAAAATAAAAACGCATTTGAAAAGCAATACGGAGAGAAAATCACGTTTACGCCGATCTTTATTGAAGCCATCGTTAAATGCATCAGTAAATACCCGATGATCAACAGCAGTGTAGACGGTGACCGTATTATCGTGAAAAAAGATATCAATATCGGTATGGCAGCAGCCCTCCCGAGCGGCAACCTGATCGTTCCTGTAATTAAAAACGCAGATTCGAAAAATCTGATCGGCCTTACGAAAGATGTGAATTCACTGGCAAAAGCGGCACGCAACAACAAGCTGAAAGCCGATGATACACAGGGAGGAACATTCACGCTTACGAACGTAGGCACATTCGGAAGTCTGATGGGCACACCGATCATCAATCAGCCTCAGGTGGCTATTCTGGCTGTAGGCAGCATCAAGAAGCGCCCGATGGTTATTGAAACTGCTGAAGGTGATGTAATTGCTATCCGTCACATGATGTACCTGTCTCTGAGCTATGATCACCGGATTGTTGACGGTTCTTTAGGAGCCAGCTTCCTCACTGCTGTTGCAAATGAACTCGAAGCTTTTGATCCTAACCGCAGTATCTCAACAGGAAGATATATTACTCGGATTTTCTAAGTATTTTAATTAATATTTAAAAAAAAGTTTCTACTGCCTGTTGCTTTTTACTTTTTTTAATTATCTTGTCGCGGTATTGTTAATCGTCTATACATAAAAAATTAAATATCATGAGAAAAGCCGACATTATAACAAACATTGCAGACAAAACCGGCATCCCGAAAGTTGACATTCTTGTTACGCTTGAAACCTTTTTCAAAGAGGTGAAACAAACTGTTTTTGAAGGCGAAACCGTTAGTATTCGCGGCCTCGGCAGTTTCACCACTAAAAAGCGCGCTGCCAAAAAAGGTAGAAACATCAAGAAAAACGAAGTAGTGCACATTCCTGAGCATTACATTCCAACGTTCAAACCTGCAAAAGAATTTATGATCGCATTGAAATCTGTAAAAGTAAAAGAAGGTCCGACTACTTAATTATTAAGTTTATCGGTACCACCTATTTTTTTACTTTCAGATTTTTCTGCATCGATAATAATCCTATATCGTCTGCGCACTGCTTAAGAGACAAAGTATCCAGGCCGTTATAGTATCCGCGTACAAATCGTTCTTTATCCACTAATACAAAAGTGGATGTATGGTCAAACTGCTAGGTGCTGTTGGATTCTATCGTGTTTCCCTATTAACCTTAGCAATACGT
>JASGJF010000003.1:0-94621 GCA_049840855.1 Chitinophagaceae bacterium
GGTATTTTTATGTCGCACTTCGTTCGAGTTACGTATTGCTAAGGTTAATAGGGAAACACGATGAATCCGAACAGCACCTAACTTGAACGCCGAATAAAATTTTTGCCATGTGATCATCATAATAATCCGGCCAGGTAGCAGCCCAGGTTTTATTCAGGTAATCGATCATCTTGATGATCGCAGCGTCCGTTGGGTTGTATATAGTGCTAATTGCACCACCTGCTATGCATCACGGAATTACCACAGGAATTTCATAACTGGTATCCGTGCCGGTTACCACCATTTTAGACAACTCCTGCATACGATAGAACTCAGCCCACTTCAGGACTTGGCTCCTTTTTTTACCGTTTCGTACCGGCTGTTGTCGTTTTGCGGATCTTTCTAATATCTGAAAAGACGTTTTCCACACTTGTACTGTGCCGAGGCGGCATGTGCAGCGATAAGTGAAACTACCGCAACGAATATTTTTTTCATCGGGTGATTTTTTTGCGTTGTAAAATTAACGTTTTCTTTATACAAAAAATATTTGACGCAAGCTTTTAACGGCCCGAGGTTCCCCTGAAAAGAATGACAACCGCTGATATGTAAAACTTCAGATAAGTTTTACGCTGCGGCGATATCCGTCTGCGCCTGAAAACAGTATATTCGCAAAGAGGACTTTAAACCGTATGCAGCACGCAACTTCAAAAGAAATGGGAAAGACACGCTGGCGCTTATGGGGCTGGAGATGGATTCTCCAATTTTCGGAATTCATCCCAGCGATCTGGCAAGGCTCGCGGCGAAAGTGGCGGGCACAGATATCTCACTGATCAATCTGATCGACGCTTACACGCAATGGACAGTTTCGTCTCATGGGTTGGAGGTCGATGAGCTGCCTGGTGCGAAATCCGATATGCAGCTGCACCATCAGCAGGAAAACTACCTTGAGATCAGCGACCCTTAAAGGACACCCGGTCAATGGAGCTGTGAGCGCAAGTGCCACATTTGTCCTCTGTCAGGGCATCCCTCTTCATCTCCGGTTGCGATCAATCTGTGTGTGCTTGATGCAAAGCAAAATGCTGGCCCTAAAAGCTAAAATACTTGAAGTCATCGCAGAAGTGGTACAGCGTTTGCAGACGATGAAGGATATGGATATGCTTAAGCAACAGATTAAAGATATATCCGCGCACAGCTTAAGGTTGCTCGTGATATACGCGGTCCCCTGGGAGGCATTATCGGTATCGCAGAATACATCCACACACAGGGAAGAACACCAACACTGAGGAGATCATCGAAATGATCCAGCTCATTGCTTCCAGCGGCAATTCCCTGCTTGAAATGGCAGACGACATACTTCCCAGCAAAATCCCTGCAGCCGAGGAAGCTTTTACTCTGCAGACACTTGAATCGAAGCTTATTAAACTCTATCTGCCGCAGGCAAGGAATGATAAATATTACACTCACTGTATTATCTGTAGACGACGGTTCTGAACTCCTTACGCTTAAAAATCAATTATTGCAGATTTGCAGCAACCTGATATCCAATGCAATAAAATTCACGCCGCAGGGAAGGAGCCGTATCCGTGTTGCTGCATATGGAGCCGGCAGAACAGGAAAATAATATGCTTATTCAGATCAGCGACAGACCGATTCAGCCCGGATCTCTTGAGCAAATTGTTCCGGCAAAGCCGGGCTACCATCGGCACTTCGGAAGAAGCAGGATTCGGCTTCGGACTGCCGTTGGTACAGCAATTATACGCTTTGATCATTGGAAAGGGGCCGTACTGCGTGGTTGCATGAGACGATAATCTGGAGCACCAATTCACAATCGCACTTTAAATCCATAAACGGTAGTTAGCAGCCTCATTGCTTCGTTTTGCAGGTGCTCACAGCAGGCGGCTACGCTAAAGCTGCCTGGCATACTGCCACACCGCTTGCGTGTGAATTGGTCCCCGGTTTAAAAGCGATAGAACAATCAGACGGCATAAGCAAGACAAAGCCTGGGATGCTGTTAACGATCGTCCTTAGCTTGTATAGAACCGGACGGATGCATACATCGTCAAATAGACAGAATATACAATGAAAAAGATATATCTTCGAGAACCTAGTAGACGTTTTTATGGAAGCTTTTCAATTGGCCTGCATCATCGACGATGACCCGATCTTTGTATTTCAGCCGGTAAACAAATGGAATTACGCTCTTTTGCAACCGGTACACTCGTATATCGTAACGGGAAGGAAGCAATTGACGGATTCTGAAGCAGCGCATACAAATGGAGCAAGCTTTTCCCGAAGTGATTTTACTGGATCTGAATATGCCGGTAATGGGACGGATGGCAATTCCTGGAAGCCTTAACGGCGATAACACTTCCGGTAACACCCAAACTCTATGTGGTATCCTCATCCATCAACCCTGCGGATATAGAACGCGCCCGCTCTTTTTCTACCTGCGTTCCGATCTCGTGACCAAACCTATAGCTTCCGGAACTGCTCGAAGAGATTGCTGAGGGAAGAAGATAGCATATCAGTGCAAACTTGTATTGACCGTTATTTTCCGGATAATGTCATCCAGCTCATGTGCAGAACCGGTAATGATTTGCAGCAGCTCTTTCGATTCATCATCCCGATACGGCGCATGTCTTCGACAAGCGGATCAACGCCAGCAAACGGGCGAGTGGAGAACGCACTTCGTGCGACTGTAGACCAGGCGATCTCCTTCAGGGTACCGTTTTGCCTTTCCACGGTTTGTAAATAATTTTTCCTTTCAGTAATATCTTTGAAAAATATCGCCGACACCCTGATCCGGGGGAAACACGTCCAGCTCATACCATGCGTTTGTTGTCCCATAAAATGCTTCGAAGTTTGCCGAAGATCCTGTTTCCATAACCGCGGCAAAATGCTGGTAAAGACGAAATCCACGGCATCAGCATACAGATCCCAGAGATTTTTCCCGAGTGCCTCTTCGCGCTTACGACCGAGCAGCCCCTCTGCACTGCTGTTCCAGTAGCGCACTGTCCAGCTCGCGGTCCACGAAATATAGCCATCACGTATACGCTCCAGAGTAAGCACCTGTGTCTGTAATCCCTCAATGATTGCGACCTCTGAGCGTTTCAGGCGGTCGATATCCTGAAAACTTCCGTAAGTCTTACACATACACCATCGACCATTTCCGCCTCACCGAGTGAGCGAACCCATTTCACATTTCCCTTTGCGGTCATGATCTGGGCTTCTATATCCCGAACTCTTACCGCTATTGACGGCAATGTGGATCAGCTCCAGTATTGTCTGACGTGATGTGCCGGTATAAAAAGCGATGCCTCCTTCCAGGCTGGGCGCATAGTCGTCGGGCACCTCGTGAATCTCTCGCGTGATCGGGGACCAACGTACGTGCTCGTCAGATATATTCCACTCCCAAGCTCCGATCATTGCCATCCTGGATGCCTTGTCCAGAAACAAGGAAATGTTCTTTACATCGGTGATATCCTGCACAGTCCCCTCTCTCCCTGAAAGGGCTGTTCTTGTCTTTCCGGATCAGCATACCCCACTGGCGTGCCCAGCGGATGCTTCCGTCCGGTCTGACAAAACGATGTTCAATATCATACTCCAGTTCATCTTTGTCCACGTCCTCATATTCAGAAAAAAACAGGTACCGGTCTTCTGGATAAACTGTTTGCAGGAAACTTTCGTAGTTCAACTCGAAGGTATCTTTGTCCAGTCCCCATATTTTATACACTTCGTCGGACCAGTAAAGACCGTTGAAAGACTGCCAATAGCCAATGTTTGCAATTTTCTGTGCAGCCATCAGTTTTCTCCTGTGCTCTTCCAGCAGCTGTTGCGCTTCCTCCCGCACACTCACATCATCGAGCGACAATAAAACCATGTGTGTGCCCTTATAGTTAAAGGCACTTGCCGCAGCCTCAAGCGTCAGGTGTATTCCGTCCGGCTTTACATATCGGATTACTCCCTCCAGCTCAGACAGTTCAGTCATTTTTTTTTCGGGAATCACTTCCGTTATCTGTCGCCGCAGCAACTCTTCTTCCGATAAACCTAAAAAAACACATGCCCGTTCATTCACCTCCTGTATCTTCCCCGTATCTGCGTCATAAATGATCTTTGCGAGCGGACTGGAAAGAAAAAGAAACTGGTAGCGTTGTTCAGATTCACGCAGCTCATCTACTTTTTGCTGTTGCGCCTTATAAAAACGCCGAAGCATGTAATACAAAAGTAACGCTGTCGATACTACATAAAAGATACCCTTAATGGTCTGAAAAAGATATTGCTGGGATGCAGCCGGGAAAAAAGCACGGGCAAAAGAGTCGCTTCCATAGATCCAGATGAAACCGGTAAGCAGGTAGACGATGCTAATCTTAAGCGGACCGGCATATTTCATAAAGGAGAACAGTTCACTGGTTTTGTATACAACAATATATGCCGATACTATGAACTTTACAAATAAAACCGGCTATTTTGCAAACAGAGAAGCCGCATTCACAAATTGAGTAACAAAAATCCCGGCCCCTTTACAGAAGCCGGGATATCAATAGCAAAAGTCACCTCAGTATTGATCCAGCATGTAGCGGATCACGTCAGTGGTGGTAACGATGCCTTTCAGTTCACCTGCGTCCACTACAGGTACTGCATGAAAGTCTGACTGAGCAAACAACTCAGCAACCTCCTTAACGGTAAGTTCGGATGAGATTGTTTGCGGATGCGAGGTCATCACCTGCGGAACGGTGAGCATCTGCAGTACGGCTTCATCCGCGCCATCCTGGTTTTCAAACAACGTTCCGAATGTAAGCCTGTTAATATCCGTGCTGCTGATAATTCCGGACACTTTGTGCCCGTTCATAACCGGAATATGGCGGATACGGTTTTTGCGGAGTACGGAAACAACCTCTTCCAGTGAATCCTGCTCTCTCACGGATATAACGTTTTTAGTCATGATGTGCGACACCGGTTCTCTCTTTTTCATAATTTCTGTTTGAATTGATACAGAACAAAAGTACCTGTGCGTTATCATGTTTCTCATGAGTAATGGCAGCCATTCACATGAAAGAAATCATTCCGCATTTATTGGCATTCAGGCAGTCATTTCGTAAATTAAAGCGAATGAAGAAAAAGGTTCGGGACGCTATCGGAACCCCTTATAAATAACGCTTCCTGTGACCTGCAGTATAAAAGAAGCGAACATATTGAAGAGCGCAAGCACAGCCAACAGCAAAATCATCCAGCGTGCATGAAGCAATAACCGGCTTACCACGGCGGAAATTTCATTGGCATTTCCGCTGACCCGCTCTGTTATCCATGCCAGTGAAGCGACCACGCCGAACAAAGCTCCCGCTGTGCGCACATACCCATATGTAGCAAAAGGACTCAACAGGATCAGCCACGGAACAACCAGTAATACAACAAACAATTGCATTATTTCGATACCGAGATTAAACCCGAGAATGCTCAGCGCCATTCTCATGCCATCGATATCGAGATTGTACAATGTGCCTGCGAACGCAAGTCCATGGATCAGGCCGAAGCCGCCGGCAATAAACAACTCCTTACCGGGAAATAAAGGTCGCAGCGAATGAATACATCCGATCAATACCGATAAGGCGATCAGCACTTCCACAGGTTGAGCCGGAAGACGCAGCCAACCCAGCGCACCTGCGAGCAATGTAAGCGAATGACCGATTGTGAATGCCGTCACTATCTTCAGCAGGTTACGGACTGCATAATGCGCGCCACCCGACTGACGCCACCTTCCGCCGGAGGCAATAAGTGGCGCAGGTAACAGTAACGCAAGCAGGAACATCAGGTGATCGGTACCATCTGCTATATGCTCCATACCCAGGAAGAACATCTGCCGGAAACCTTTCCATTTACTACCCTCGTCAAGATTAACAACAACGGGGGGAACAGAGTTGTCGGAAGGATTAACCATCAGCATTCCCAGTTCGGCTGCCGCACTGTCCTTTCCTGACAGGCCTCCGTCCCAATCCTGACGGATCCGGATCATCATTTTATGCGTGATCAGTTGGTGCATTATAGCATCATAGTACAAGGTAAAGCTGCGCGGGGAGCTTTGTCCGGGAGGCTGAAGCCACAAATGGAATACCAGCTCATTATAGGTTCCGGTCAGAAATTGTTCGTCCCGCAAGACGTTTTTATCGAGCACCCTTACACTCCATCTGCGTCCGCTATTATCGGTAATGCGCATATGCTGCAGCAGGTAGTGATCCAACCAGGCACCTCTGCGTGCAACCAGTGTGGACACATCAGAATCCAGAGCTGCCTCCGGGAAGACAAAATCAAACTCCTTAAGCGGCCACTGCAATTCCGCCCGGATGCCATCTTCCTTTACATCCAGCAGCATAACGGAATGCGGCATAGGATGTGCGTGGCAGCAATATATCCCGCCCAGCAATAACATCAAAATCAAGACAAGGTTCCTCATAAAATTGCTGAAAAAAAAGGCGGCAGCGAATTGCTGCCGCCGGTAAATGTGACCCTAAAATTTAAAAAACTTACCGCTGTATACCGCAGTCTGGTCGATCAGCTTTAACACGTATGACCCCGAAGGCAAACCGGAGACATCCGCGCTGAATGAGCTGCCGTTCAGATGATCCTGTGTTCTTACTACCTGTCCCGTAGCAGCACTGATGATCATCAGTCTGCCATCGTTGACACTGTTGCCGCAGTTTACGGAAACCTGATTGCTGGCAGGATTCGGGTAGACACTCAGGGAGGTGTTCTTCACAACGCCGGCGATACCCGTAGTACTGCCGTCAATGGCCGGGCCTGTAAGATCCAACCCGTAATCATGCGCACGGTCGCGCCATACAGTATGATAATGGATTTGCCCCGATACCACCACCCCATTCTGACAGGTAAATTCGACCCATACCTCAGGGCCCGAAATCCGAACATAGTCTCCATTCGTCACAAAGAAGCTGGCTGCTGAACCTGCAGTTCCTGTTCCCCGCCAGGAGATATATGTATTGTCGATATCAGCGGTATACACAGACATAATAGCCGCGGCAGTTGTCGCATCCATATCTTCCACGTAACGAGAGACAGCATCCAGCACGAGACTTTTCTGTGACGAACTCAGTGAGCCACAGGAAATACCCATGTTATAAGCAGGGAATGTACTCGTTCCTCCGTTTGTCTCACCGGGAATCATTACACAGTCGCTGAAGCTTGCAGACAGCTTGGCACTCGCAAGGTCTGTGCTGCTCAGCGATGCAAGCATGGCAGCAAAAGCGCTTTCTCATCGTCCAGCGGTGCATACGTATCTGATCCCCATGTAAATGATTTCGGTTCAAGTCCCTGGAAAAAAGGTGTTGCACCGATAACATGTCCGTTGTTAAAAGAGATATTTGCCGCGTAATGGTGCCCGCCAAACTGCAGCATCCAAGCTCCTGTTTCTGAAGGCGTATTCAGAAATGAGATCCAGCGCAGGGTGGTATCGTATCCGCTTCCTCCACCGGCAGCATGCAGATACGCTTCTGCAATATAGTTCTTGTGAAACTCATCGTAACCATCATTGGTGCCGGTACCCAGCGCAGCCTGTATCACAGCCATTGCTGCAGTCAGTGTGTGCACTTGTAAGCGTACCGAACTGAATACCATTACGGCAGGAGGCGCCACAGGGAAGATTGCTCCATTTACGGGCAAGACTCGTGGTATAGGATTGCTGAAGGGTTGCCTGCTGCGTCGTTGTGAGCATTGTCTTGAAAGCAAGTGCATTGTTCACCACATCGGTTACCGATGTGGTTCCCGTTGTTTTGGCAAGCGGAATCCCAACATCAGCCATTTGCGGACGGTCGCCGCCAGGCAGCCAGGAAAAATCAGCAAGACGCTCCCGGGCGGAATC
Source organism: Chitinophagaceae bacterium (assembly GCA_049840855.1). GTDB lineage: Bacteria > Bacteroidota > Bacteroidia > Chitinophagales > Chitinophagaceae > Rurimicrobium. The sequence continues at coordinate 7,850 of JASGJF010000003.1, forward strand.
TCTCAGGGATATAAAGCACAGGGAAACAAGACATACACCGGACGCGGCGATAAAAAAAACGGCCCCATTTGCCGGCTTTCCCGGGTACCTGTGCGCTGGTGTTAGCGATAGACTGTAGCATAGGAATTGATTTATGCTAAAATTACCGGAGCACAGAACGCAACCCCGTTCATTTGGTATGAACTCATCGGTATCGGGTACGAACGGCAAGCCCCCGGCACAGAGGCAACGTCAGTGATTCGGCCCCCTGTGAAAATACCCGCTGTACTTCCTTTATAAAATTGATACCCACCGGTATTTCCATATAACCCAGGTAGATCGTACGGCCGCGTACCGAAACGACCTTTGCCACAGGGATGATGTAGGATCGATGAACCCTTAAAAATCCGTTGCCACGCAATTTTTCCTCCATTTCTCTTATACTGGAACGTACAAGGACATAACGTGCACCATCCAAATGAATTTTCACGTAATTCGCAACGTTTTCAACATACAGGATCTGGCGTTGTCTGAATACGTTGCAGACCGTTGTCCGCTTTTACAAAAATATCTTCCCCCACCCGCGCCTCCTTTCCGAATCCGGAATAAAGACGGGCACGCTCTACAGCCTGCTGGAATCGATCGAACTCAAACGGCTTGAGCAGGTAGTCGACGGCGCGCAGGTTAAACCCCTCGACCGCAAACTCACTGAAAGCCGTAGTGAAAATAGCCATCACGGGGCGGGGAAACTGTCTCAGGAAATCGAGCCCCGATATACCCGGCATTTGTATATCCAGGAATATCAGATCGAAATCGTGGTTGCCTGCATACACCATCATATCCACAGGACTGGTAAATGCCGCATCCAGGCTCACAAGGCTGGTCCGGGAGCAGAATGCCTTCAGCAACCTGAGCGCTAAAGGTTCGTCATCCAGTGCTACCGCGCGTATCATATATTTAATCCCAATTTCACTTCAAAGAAAGCAGCTTCATCGCGTATATCCAAGTGATGAGCGCCCGGATATAATAATTCAAGCCGTCTGCGCGTATTTGCAATTCCGACGGAAGTTCCGGATTCAGCAATCTGCGCATGCACCTTTCGGTTGCGTACGAGCATATGCATTGATTTGCCCTGAACGGAAATACTGATCCGGATATCGGAAGCCTCTTCCGTACTTACTCCGTATTTGAATGCATTTTCTATGAACGGTATCAGCAGGAAAGGCGCAATATTGCCGCTTGCGCCGTCGGCAGTAACAGCGTAAAAAACATGAACGCGTTCATTCAGCCGCATCCGCTGCAAGGTGACATAATTATCAATATACTTCAACTCCTTATCCAGGGGCACCATTTCGGCATTAGCATCTCCTGCGGCATAGCGCATCAGCGCCGAAAGCTGTACAATTGCTTTAGCCGCGTCGTCCGCACCCGCTTCCACAGTGAGCGTATAGATACTATTAAGTGTATTGAACAGAAAATGAGGATTGATCTGAGCCTTCAGAAAACCGATCTCCGCATCTGCCTTTTGCTTTTGCACACTTCTTATCTGAACCGAAAACCGCAGAGTCATTGCCATCACGAACATCACGCTGTACTTCAGAAAATTTTCATCAAGCGGACCGAAAACGGTGTTGCTCAGCGCCGGGAACAAGCCATGCGGGTGATGTGGTGGCGGTGGCAGATGGTAAACAGACGTCCCCTTAGTATTTAACAGATCTCCCCGTGTCAAAAATACATCTCCGACTATTATTTCCGGAAGCACACTCACAACAGCGAAACCGGATAAAGCCCATAAGACGAATGCTACGTAACGCTTACGGAAGAAGAAATGCGGGAGCAGAAAGTAGTAGTTGAGATAGAAAAAGAAAATGGTAAACCCATATTCCAGTATTTCGGCATAATAGTGATTTCCGGGTCCGCGGCGTTCTCCGAGGACAGGGATTGCAATAAATATGAGGCATCCCAGCACATGCAGGAAAATCAGTCTCCTGGAAGCCTTACGGGGAATCTCTTGTACGTTCATAGCTTGGATGGCTTGCCTGCGCAATATCGGGATCAGGCATTCAAAAATATCCGATTATTCCGACCTTCAATACAGATAGGTACAAACTGCCGCTTTACCGGGATAAATCCTCAGGAGCACGCAGCGCATACCCCCGAGACCATAAAATGCACCTCCTGCATTTTATATTTACGCGGTAGCCTGAACACAGGCTGCACCCGTTCCAGGCAGGTTACGGAATGACATTTACTGCAACTGAAATGTACGTGACCATGAGTATGTGCATTACCCGCTCCGCAGGTATGACAGGCAGCATAACGGACAGTTCCGTCAATGTCGACCACCTTATGGATCAAATCTTCTTGCAGCAGGCGATCCAGCACCCGGTAAATAGTTACCCGGTCGCACGAAACACCTGCCCCCTCCTGTATATCCGGATGAGAAAGGGCTTTACCCGACTCACATATATACCTTAAAATCTCCGTGCGGGCGGCAGTATTGCGGAATTGTTTCATTACATTATTGCAACATTGTTGCAGAACAAAGATAATGCTATATTTGCAACATTGTTGCATTTTTCAGGCATACCTGGATGCCCGCAGGATAAAAGACAATAACCGTGCACAAAAAAGACAATAACTTATGCAATACGAAGTAATGATCATTGGCGGAAGCTACTCTGGCCTATCCGCTGCCCTGGCCCTCGGACGCTCACTCCGTAATGTGCTGATTATCGACAGCGGGCAGCCCTGCAACCAACAGACACCCCACTCCCACAATTTTCTAACCCGTGATGGCGAACAGCCGGCAGACATTGCGGCAAAGGCCAGAGAGCAGGTGCAGCAATACACAACGGTATCCTTTCTCACAGACAAAGCGGAAACCGCCAGACAAGTTCCCGGAGGATTTGAAATAGTAACCGAATCGGGTAAAAGTTTCAGCGCAAAAAAGCTGATCTGCGCTACCGGCATCAAAGACAAGCTTCCCGATATTGAGGGAGTTTCCGAATGCTGGGGCATTTCTGTGATCCACTGTCCCTACTGTCATGGTTACGAAAACCGTGATCAACCAACCGCCATTCTTGCCAATGGTGAACGAGCCCTTCATCTGGCAGGGCTCGTACGCAACCTAAGCCCCGACGTCTCTATAGTAACAAACGGCAAAGCATCATTTACCACTGAACAGACCACATTACTGATGCGCCACAATATTGATATTATCGAAACGCCCCTCAGCAGGATAAGGCACGATAACGGGCAATTGAGTGCGCTTGAATTCAGCGATGGACATACACGCAGTTTCCACTCAATGTACGCAGCGCTGCCGTTTGAGCCTCATTCGGGGATTCCGTTCCAGCTCGGATGTGAACTTACAGAACACGGACATATAAAAGTGGACCATCTTCAGAAAACCTCTGTTACGGGAGTATACGTCTGCGGTGACAACAGTTCCGCAATGCGCTCCGTTGCCGCCGCCGTTGCTTCCGGAAATCTTGCCGGAGCAATGGTTAATAAAGAGCTCACGGACGAGCATTTCGTCTGAGGCAGAAATCAGTTTACCACGCAGAACCGGTTTACTTAAGGAAACCACGCCGCCGTTCTGAACTCCGGAGCACTGATGTCACACGCAATGCTTTATCAATCATAAATTAAGCTGGACTCATTACCCCTCGGTAGCACCCGATCACATAGCAGCATATCGTTTAAATTCTGAAGACCAGAAAAAAAAATCTGGAAATTATTTCAATATTACGCGTTTCAACCGCACATTTGTATCAGACTTGCGTAGCGCGCCACCCGCCTTCCGAAACTTAAGACGTCTGACGCCGGAATTCAACGATTACCGGACCTCCCGCTGACACGGCCTTTCTTACAGACCTGCAGCATTTGCTTAAAACGGCTTCATCCGGATTCCGCAAATACACAACAAAAAAGCAACCGTATATGTATCTGAAGAAATACCGCCGGCTGTAACATCTTCATCTGTTGCCTGAGCGGATCTATCTCACCACACAAAAACATTTTTATGAAACGTTTTGTATGTACGCTCAGGCTTGCCGGCATCTTGGGAATAGCGCTATCATTCTCTCCCGCCAGATCAGCTGCACAAACGGCAGCATCTTATGTGTTTTCCAGTGCTTCGGGCACCTATACGCCTGTTACAGGCGGCACTTTGCTTTCTTCAGGAGCTACAATGGACGACGCTTCTTTCTCGGTTGCGATCCCTTCGTTTACGTTTCTCGGAACGGCATATACTCAGGTATGGGCAAGTGAGAACGGCTTTCTTCAATTCGGGGCAACAAGCCCAACAGGCGGAATGCGGACGGGATATATCTCGACTACCGATGCTGCAGCCAGAACAGGTATTTCAGCGTTTTGCCGTGATCTGGCCGGCAAAGCCGGTTCATCACTACGCACGCAAACTATCGGATCGGAAGTGATTTTCCAATGGACGAACCTGGCGAATTTCCTTTCCACTGCACAGAATTATACGTTTCAAATACGCCTGAACACCAGCACCAACGAAATACGTGTGGTGTACAATACCCTGACTGTTACTGCTGCCTCTGCCTCTCCCAATCAGGTGGGCCTGCGCGGCAGCATCACAGACTTCAACAACCGCACCTCCACCAGCAGTTGGGCAGCTTCTGCCGCAGGTACTTTAAATACGGCATCGATGACGGTCTCCCCTACCGTCGCTCCGGCCTCCGGATTGAATTACATCTGGAATCCACCTCCTCCGTGCAATAGCAGACCAGCAGGCGGAATTGCCGCAAGCGCTGCAGGAGCGACAGCCATCTGTCCCGGAGCAACAGCCAACCTGAGCGTTACAGGCGCTACGATAACGGTAAGCGGACTCACTTACGCATGGGATTCCTCGCTTGTGAGCAGCGGCGGCCCCTGGTCGCCTGTACCGGGGGCAACAGCCACGACCTACACCGCTGCCCCGTCCGCATGTAAAACCGTCTATTACCGCAGGAGAACGATCTGCGCTGCTGCAAGCCTTTCAGACACGTCAAAATCGGTTTCCGTCACCACAAAATGCGCAGTTATTCCGCCCTATTCAGAAACATTCGAGAGTATAACGGCGGCAAACCAGTTTCCTAATTGTATGAGCGCCACTGCACGCGTGGAAACACAGATCAATCCGACAGGATTTGCCAACCAGATCAATCATACACCCGGAGGAAGCAAATACGCATCCTTTTTATTCAGCGCAAACGACTACCTGTTTACGCCCGGAATACAGCTCACTGCGGGCAAAACCTACGAATTTACATTCTGGTATGTGACCGATGGCGTAGCAGGATGGGATTCGCTTTCCCTGAATTACGGGACCGCTCCCAATGCGGCAGCCATGACGACCAAGCTGCTTCCGCGATTGAGCAATCTGACAAACACCGCTTACCGCAAGTATACGGTTCGCTTTGTCGCAACAAGCAGCGCCGTGCAGTATTTCGGCATCAACTGCATCAGTAAACTCGCTCCCAACAGACTTACCATAGACGATATCGGACTACAGGAAGTTCCTCCCTGCGGTGGCAAGCCGCTTACAGGCGCACCGACAGTATTACCTGCCCGTATCTGCAGCTCGGGTCCGGCAGAACTCGATCTTCCCTCCATGCCGCCGGCGCTGGGACTCACTTACGAATGGCAGGATTCCAGCGTGGGCTCCCGTTGGAGCAATGCTCCGGGCAGGCCGAGCTTTGGGGGAAATACACTGCCGTTTACTACCGGCGCTTTTGGGATAAACACCTGGTTCCGTTGTATCGTACGGTGTTCACTGACCGGAGATTCAGCTATATCACCCTCCGTACTGGTGCCCACAGGGCCCTATGACTTACCCTATTTCGAAAACTTCGAGTCCATCGATGCACCCAACACATTGCCTATATGCATGTCTGCGACCAGTCTCGGAACCCTCGTGCAATCGCAGGTAGCCCCGGGTACGCTCGGCAGGTCAAACCATACCCCGGGAGGCAGTAAATATGCGTTCTTCAGATGGTCCTGCAACGATTATATTTTCACACCCGCTATGAGGCTGATAGCCGGCGTACAATATATTTTTTCGTTCTGGTATGTAAATGATGGCCTCAGCGGCTGGACTACGCTGAATGTGAAGTATGGCAACGATGCAACGGCTGCAGCAATGACTTCAACGCTGAGAACGGTGAGCAATGCTAAAAACACCACTTTTGTCCGTTATGCCGATACCTTCAGCGTGAGCAAATCCGGAATCTATAATTTCGGCATTTACTGTAACGCAACAGGGGTTCCGTTTTACATGAGCATCGATGACATCGGAGTGCAATACCGTCCGTGTTCGGGCATGCCGGTTGCGGGTACAATAGACGGGTCAGTGCCTTCGGGGACAGGTGTTTGCCCCGGCACCTTCATCACGCTGAAAGCCATCGGAGCGACCAGCAGCGCAATCACAGGGATCATTTACCAATGGCAGCGTACGCCTTCGGGAACCGGCAGCTGGACCGATATAGCCGGAGCCACCGATTCTACATTAGCATCGGATACACTGGGCGGATACGATTATCGCATAAGGGTGGTTTGCAGCAATTCGCACGACACCAATTTGTCCGGCATTTATTCTATACCACAGTTCACGCCGCATCCCCCGGTGTCGATCAGCCCATCCGCATCTCCCGTGATATTCTGTCTCGGAGACACGGTAAAACTGAGTGCCAGCAATTTCCCGGGTGGCGTGTACGATTGGATCAAAGACGGTGCTCCGGTACCGGGATGGAAATTCAGTGACTTCAGCGCCACATCGTCCGGCAAATACAAAGTAATAGTAACCTCCCCTGTATCGCCCTGTCCGGCAACATCCAACGAGGTGGAATTACGCCAGGCAGATCCGGGTTTCACCGTAAACCTCATCACCCCGAAAGACAGTTTCGGCTGCGAAGGAGATTCACTTGTGCTTACCGGCGCATCCAAACCCGGAGTTATATACCAATGGAGGCGTAACAATGTCCCCATTCCTGGCGCAACCGGGACATCTGTCAATGTAACTACATCCGGCACTTATGCACTTACAGCCGATGACGGAACGGCTCCCTGCAAAGCTTTATCCCGCAGCATCTACGTGAGCATAAATCCTAAACCGGTTGCGGTGATAACCATTCCCGGAGGCATTACAACAGCCTGCGAAAACGAGGGCGTGCGACTGGACGCCAATCCTGTTCCGTCGTTCAGTTACCAATGGCAACGCTACGGAACTCCCGTATTCGGGTCCACAGATTCAAGTCTGATTGTCCGGAACTCCGGAACGTACAGTGTTAAGGTGCGGTCCAGGGAAGGATGCGTAAATACATCGGCTGCCGTGAACATTACAATACTGCCGTCGCCGAAACCATTGATTACCCAAACGAGCTATACGCTGAACACGCTGTTCGGGTTTGTTTCCTATAAATGGTTCCGCAACGGCACAGAAATGCCGGGACGTACGGCGGACACCCTCAACCTTACTTTGAACGGCAGCTATAAATTGTTTGTAACGGACACAAACGGTTGTACGGGCGAATCGAACACCATAACGGTAAACGATTCAACCCTCGGACTATCCCGGTTCGACCTCAGCCAGACCGTGCAGATTTACCCGAATCCGGTATCTGGAAAACTGCATATTGAATGCCCCGTTCCGTTTGAAGCGGAACTCAGCGATCTGCTGGGCAGGTCGGTCATGCAGGGTATCCGGGAAGCCGAAACGGATTGCTCCTCATTGCCCGATGGCGTTTACCTGCTTACTCTGAAAGAAAAAGACCAGGAAATACTGCTGAAACAGAAAATTGTAAAACACTCGCGTTAGTACATTTTTCATACACCAGGGAAGCCACCTCCAAACAAGGCCGCTTTTTGTCAGTACCGTTAACGATTCATTATCGTAAGGCCACTAAACTGCGGAAATGTTTGCGAGTCAAAACCGGAAAGAACAAACAAAGGGTTATGAAAACGGCAGGCAAATATCTCGCAGGACTCGCAATTGCAGGACTGATTCTATTTGGGATGAACGACAGCGCATCTGCGCAGGGACGCGGAGGCGGAGGCGGATTTCATGGGGGCGGAGGATTCCATGGGAGCGGAGGATTCCATGGAGGAGGAGGATTTCATGGAGGCGGTGGTTACCGGGGAGCTCCGGTCGGAGGCTTTCACGGCGGAGGAGTTGCAAGAGGTGGTTACGGAGGTTTTCACGGAGGATACGGAGGTGGTGCCCCCATCAGAGGCGGCTACGTCGGCGGATATCGCGGCGGATATTACGACCGCGGCTTTTACCGTGGCGGATGGGGCTGGAACGGGTATTACCGGCCTTATTATTACCCGCGGGTCGGCATATGGCTGGGCACATTACCGCTGGGATATTATCCGTTCTACTGGGGATCAAGCCGGTATTATTATGCTAACGGCACATTCTACCAACCCTACAACAATGGTTACTCCGTAATTGCTCCGCCGCTTGGTGCATCTGTGCCGAATATTCCTTCAGGCAGCAGATCTGTCATCATTGATGGTGTGGAGTACTATGAGTACAATGGCGTTTATTATCAACCTTTTACCGACAACAACGGGTATACCGCATACGAAGTGGTCGGCAAAAACGGGGTGCTGAATACCCAGGCAATGAACAACAGCAACAACTATCCGAATAACAATAATTATCCAAACAACAACAACTACCAGGGTAACAATCAGCAAGGCCAACAAGACGACATATACGGTAACTGATAATTGACAGTCATAAGAACCAGGCCGGGGAGAGCATTTCTTCCCGGCCTTTTAATTTCCGGAAACTAATATACAGCTGCTTAAATAGCACAATTAAAAATATTCCCGATTATGCAAGCAACTGTTCCCCATATTGCAAACGCAGGCGCAATATAGTTACGTGCTTTGCAGCCGATTTTCTTGCTCTATGAAAAAAATCTATGCTTTAATGGCATTCGCGTTGCTCGCCACAGAAGTGAAGGCTCAGTTCCGAACTCAGGCACAACAGCAGATTCTTACGAATGAAGATTCGCTGCACAATGGTGTAGCTAAAGCTAAAACAGTGTTATCAGGATACGGAAGCGCCTATTACCAGCACAACACGAACAACAAAACCACGACTGCAAGCCTCGAGCGCGCAGTATTGTTTATCGGGCACCGTTTCAGTTCAAAAATTGCATTTTTCTCAGAAATAGAAATTGAGAATGCGCTCGTGTCCGGTGCTGAACAAAAAGGCGAAATGGCAATGGAGCAGGCGTTTCTGAAATTCAACCTGAATCAGAGCCAATACATTGTTGCAGGCCTTTTCATACCACGCATAGGGCTATTGAACGAAAATCACCTGCCGGTAAACTTCAACGGGGTGGAACGTCCGATGGTTGAGACCTGGGTAATTCCTGCGACATGGAGAGAGCTTGGCATTGGGTTTTACGGAAGTGTGAACAATATGCCGCTCAATTATAGTGTCGCCTTGATGAACGGACTCAACTCGGCCGATTTTCAACATGGAACCGGAATCCGTGACGGACGCGCGGAGGGAAGCTTTGCAACAGCAAACAATATGGCCGTAACAGCAGCATTGCAATACAGCATACCGAGGGTAAAATTCCAGGTATCCGGATACGCAGGAGGCACTGTAGGGCTCAGCGGCCGCGGCGCAGACAGCCTGAAACTCGAAAGCGGTCCCTTAGGAACTCCCGTGTACCTGGGCGAAGCGAATGCGCAATATAACCATCATGGCATTACGGGACGCGTATTAGCTGCTTACATCTCCTATCCCGACGCTGCCAAAGTAAATGTTGCTTACGGAAAAAACCTGCCCTCGGCGGTATACGGCGCGTACGCCGAGCTTGGCTACGATTGGCTGTATCACCGGCACGGACAGTCACAATTCATCACCTTTGCACGGTATGAAAAAATGGATCTGAACGCTAAGATTCCGGCTGCTCCTGAAGGCATTATCGATCCCACACTGAATCAATCGCACCTTATAGCTGGCTTCAACTACCTGCCTTTGCCGAACGTCTGCATCAAAATGGATGTTCGTCTCATGCATACGGGCAATCAAAACCCCGCGCTGGTGGTGAATCCGGCCCCGAACGCTCTGCCCTACAAGCCCGACAATTCATTTATCAACCTCGGAATAGGTTATTCATTCTGACAATGGAAAGAAGAGCATTCATCAAAGCTTCGTGCAGCATTTGCCTGCTAGGATTTGCCGGGCTGAGCCTGCACAGCCTTCCGGCATTGGCAGCAGGAAAAAACAAAGTGTTCAAAACAACGGTCAACGATAAAAACGAACTCGAAATACCGGCAGCCATTTTTGCAGAAAGCACCTTACAGATAATACGGGTGAAAGGCTGGGAATACGATGTAGCGCTGCATCGTAAAGAAGACGGAACTTATGCCGCATTCCTGATGAAATGCACGCATATGGACAACCAGGTAGCCGTCACAGGCGACGGATTCGTCTGCAATATGCATGGGAGCCGTTATGACAAGGAAGGCAATGTATTAAACGGCCCGGCGGAGCTGCCACTTACGCAGTATAAAACCCGCATTGAACAAGACACAATTATCATTTCCGAATAAACTAAAAACTATGAGATATACACAACTGCTTTTAGCGGCACTCTGTACCGCCACCTTCGCTGCCTGCAGCAAAAAGGACAACACCACAGACACAACCCAGGCAGTATCGTTCGAAACCGCACGCACGCAGATGCAGGTGGATTTTACCAATAATGTTGCATTGCCAGGTTACCTGGATCTGAAAAATGCGTCGGCTGATCTGTACACGAAAATACGCGCACTGAATGCAGACGCAACCGATGCTCATCTCGATTCCGCCAAAACAGCATGGCTAAGGATGCGCTCCGTATGGGAGCGATGTGAAGGCTTTTTGTTCGGCCCGGTAGAAGATAACGATTATGATCCGAATATGGATACATGGCCTACAGACCGCAACCAGATGGATTCTCTGCTTACCTCCGGAACAAGTTTCAGTGTAGCCGCTGTACAGGGATATACCTTATCACTGCGCGGCTATCACCCTATAGAGTACATAATCTTCGGTGATCATGGCAGTCGTACCGCAGCATCGCTTTCCGCAGAACAAAAGCAATATATGCTTGCGCTTACTGAAGACCTGAAAAACACATGTGAATCTTTATACGACAGCTGGAATACAGCACCAACAAGCTTCGCGCAACAGGTAATTCAGGCAGGGAGCGCTAACAGTGCCGTTTATCCGAAACGTATCGAGTTTTATACAGCCCTGGTAGACGGGCTCATCGACATTTGCGGAGAAGTGGGTGACGGCAAAATGAAAGAACCATTTGACGCATATCTCAGCAACGGCGCGGAACTCGTTGAATCTCCTTATTCGGGTTCTTCTCTTGCTGATTTCAAAAACAACCTGATCGGGCTGCAGAACGTCTATCTCGGCACCTACAATGGAAAAAGCGGAATAGGACTGAAAGATGTGGTAGCCGCAAAAAACAAATCACTGGATCAGACAATTCAGGCGAAGATGGCTTCAGCCATTGCTTCGTTTGATAACATTACTGTTCCGTACGAGCAAGCGATCGTTACGCAGCGTACACAGGTTAAAAACACAATGGACCAGATCGCCGAACTGTCCGACGCGCTCGAAAACCAACTGAAACCTTTCGTACAAACTAATATCACCGACTAATTACCGTACAAAGAAAGAACAGTGAAAAGGGCTTGTATATTACTGGGAATGTGCGCGCTGATCCTTGTCTGCAGCCGTTGTCGCAAAGCGGAAACGTTTAGCGACAATGGTTACGATGAGCGCCTCAGCGGTGGCGGACTGGCAACTGTGTTCGACATTACCTCGAAGGCATTCACCCACAGCGTAAGCGGATTGAGCAGCAGGGATGCAGCTGTTCAGAAACGCGGTGATGTTGCGTTCGAACAAACATTCGTATCCGCTCCGGCTCCGCTGTTCGGCGGACTAGGCCCGGTGTTCAACAACGTGTCCTGCATATCCTGTCACCACAATGACGGGAAAGGGACTCCCACCGCAGGTACGGTCCGTTCTTCGCTGTTATTCCGCATCAATGCAGGCTTATATACCGAACATGGCGGACCTGCGGGCGTTGACGGATACGGTGGCCAGATACAGGATGTGGGATTACAGGGTGTCACACCGGAGGCAAATATTTCCATTAATTACACGGAAACTACTTTTACCTATCCGGATGGGAATACTGCCAGCCTCAGATCGCCATCCTATACACTGTTCAATTTGTATCTTCCGATTTCGGGTGCTTACCAGCTTTCTCCGCGGCTCGCACCACCGGTCTTTGGACTCGGATTGCTGGCGAATGTGCCGGAATCCACAATTCTGGCCTTTGCCGACCAGGCGGATGCCGATCAGGATGGCATTTCCGGCAAAGCCAATTATGTGTATAATCCGCAGACAAAGCAAAAAGAACTGGGTCGCTTCGGACTAAAGGCCAATACCCCTACACTCGCAGTACAGGTGGCGACGGCCTATCAGCAGGATATGGGTGTAACCAGCAGTATACAACCGCTTAAAAGCTGCTATGGGCAGACACAGATGAATCCGCGCGACGAACATGCCGGCCCGGATCTGCCGGATAGTACGCTGAATGCCGTGATCTTTTATATCAAAACGCTTGCCGTTCCGGCTCGTCGCGATGTACAACTTGAGAATGTACAAAAAGGTCAGGCTCTGTTCAGTCAGATCAATTGTTCAGGCTGCCACAAATCCACTATACAGACGGGAGTTGACCTGAATGCCCCTTATTTATCCAACCAGCGCATTCACCCGTACACCGACTTGCTGCTGCACGATATGGGCGAGGGCCTTGCAGACGGATACACCGACTATCTGGCTGAAGGAACGGAATGGCGGACGGCCCCGCTATGGGGAATCGGACTTTTCGAAAAAACGAATGGAACACCCTATTACCTTCACGATGGCCGCGCAAGAACCATGGAGGAAGCTATTCTCTGGCATGGCGGAGAAGCACAACGGTCCCGGGATCAGTTTACAAAACTCAGTAAAACAGAAAGAGACGAACTCATCAGTTTTCTGCATTCGCTTTAACTGATATAACAATTCCACCGGTCGCAGCCTGCAAACTGCAGCGGGCCGTGATAATGGCAACTGGTTTGCCCGCTAAAGTAAGGAGTCCGGCCGCGGGAAATCGTCCGCTATCCGGAACAGCATCCGTTGCCGGGTAACAGGGTGAACCAGCTCCAGTTCGGCAGCATGCAGAAACATCCGTTCTGCCGGAGTACCATAAAGATCATCACCGACAATAGGTGCATTCAATCCCAATTCGTGTGCAGCATGCATACGTAATTGATGCGTCCTTCCTGTGAGCGGCCAGAAAGACACTTTTGTGAATTGCCCGGAACGTTCTGTTACGCACCATCGCGTAATGCTCTTTTTCCCCTTTTCGAAATCTACCAGTTGCCTCGGCCGGTTAAACGGATCGGCACACAATGGCAGTTCAATTATTCCTTCATCCGCTTCCAAAGGTTTGCTGAGCAATGCAGTGTAACGCTTCCTGATCGTCCTTCGCAAAAACTGCTTTTGTATATGCTTATGTGCGGCGGGCGTACGGGCCACCACCAGCAGCCCGGACGTATCCATATCCAGGCGATGCACCATAAGTGGCTCCGCCCCGTTCCACAGTTGTTTCAGACGAGTGTATACAGAATCTGCGATGTTCACTCCGGGCACAGAACGCAAGCCATGCGGTTTGTGGATCACTACAAAGTGTGCATCATCGTAGACCACAGATAAGCCGCGCTCTGCGGAAGTTGCATGCAGGAAAGGATTCTCTTCCAACGGAATACCACTCAGCATATGCGCGAGTATCGGCTTGCATTTTCCGGTACAGGCCGGATAGAATTGCCCGTGTTTCCGGATTTCCGATTTAGGTGATGCGCCCCACCAGAACTCTGCCATAGCAATTGGCCTGTAACCGTTACGGAACGCATATTGCAGCAACTTGGGTGTCGCGCATTCTCCGGCTGCCGCAGGAGGCTTTCCGAAAGCAGTTGCGCTGAATATATCGCGTAGACTTTTTTCCCTGCCGTCCTTATCTAAAAACACATATTGCGTAAATAACTGCTCCTGCAACGAGGCGGATCGTTCCCTGCGTTCCTGTTTCAATGCATCGATCTTTGCAGTGTACACATCGAGCCGCGACTGCAATTCAGCCAGCTCAGAGTCCTGGCGGGAAACTATATCGCGGAGCTGTCGCTTATCACGAAGGCTTTCATTAACCAGTTCCGACTCCAGCTTCAGGCGTGTCTCTGCATCGCTTTGCAGCGAAAGCGCACCACGCAATTCGTCCCGATGCTTTTTATTTCGCTTCATCTCCTGGCGCATGCGGCTCAGATCTTCTGCAAAACGGGAGGAACATTCTTTAAATGCAGCCTGCAATTGCAGGTACAGGGGATCTGACTCCAGCTCGCGAATCCGGAAATTGATCGCAATAATAAACTCCTGCTCCTTCAGGAAGAAGCCCTCTTCCACAAGCATATCAAATACAGGAGGCACAAAGCGGGCATGATCGTTCGTGCCGGCGAGTTTCCCGGAGCAGGCCCACAAATAACCGGGCTTACCCTCCTTATCCTGCACCACCAGCACACCGAACATCTTCCCGATCACTGCTCCCTGCGGATCTCCCTCCAGTCCGAAATTGTGATCCAAGGCTGCTTCATTTTCCAGGTATTGCTGCAACGCTCCGGCTGCGATCAGCGCCAGCGGATGCGGTTCATAATAAAATGGAAAAGTAAAACGCTCCGGAATCGCGATATCGCTTATCTGTTCTGCCGGGAAGTAATGAATTCTGTTGTCGTTGCGAGCTGTCAACTTGGTTTATTGAGACGGCAAAAGTATCGCTTAAATGACGATTTTGTAAAAAAGACCTCCCTCAATCCGCCTTTTCGGATTCTATTATTACGAAAAAAACATCACCCGATTATTACATCATTATGGCTTTGTACCCATGTGGGTATTCTGTAAATTCCTGTAACAAATCCGACAACAGACAGCACCCTGTCTGTTACGTCCTTTGTGATGTAATTAATGTTCTAAAATAATTAAACCAAAACTTTTATGAGACAATCAACTCAAAATGGCCGCAATTCCGCAGGAGCAGATTCCGGCCGCCGTCGCAACTACGGCAACACAACAAACTACTCAACTCAAAACAGCCGCTACGGTAGTGAAGATAACTACCAGGAAAACGATCAATACGACACACACCAGTACGACCAGCACGATCAGTATGGTCATGACGATCATGATCACGACTACGAAACGCGCAACCGTTATAACGAAGATTTCGAAGATCACGACGAATATGACACAGAAGACTATTTTGAAAACGAGCACGACGACCAATACGAAGATGACGAGCATTATGGCCAAGAAGACAATCAAAATGGCCGCCACAAATACGGATATGATGAAGATATGAACGGCTATTCCCGCCGTGGCAATTCTTCAAACGGAAGCAGCCGCAACTACAACCAATCCGATCGCAACAACACGCAACGTACTGCAGCACGTAACGGTCGCGAAAGCTACGGGTATGGCAACAACGGTTCCGGACGTCGTTCTAACGAATATGGATATGGCAGTCAGAACGGATGGAACCATAGCGAAAACGGCACATCAGGCCGTAACGGAAGCAGCCGTAACAACAACACTAACCGCGGACAGTATCAGAACAACGATAACCAATATAACTGGCAATCCGGATCTTCCCGCAATTCTCACAGCAACAATAACAACAACTACGGTTCTTCCCGCAACGGAAACAGCAATTATGGTCGCAGCGGCTCCAACAATCTCCGCAACAATTCTGACATTTCCTACGGACGTGGCGGCAACAGCAATGGCTCCGGCAATTGGGGCAACAGCTGGTCACGTGATGACAGAAACGACTCCTCTTCTTCTTACGGCAGAAATGGTATGCAGTCCCGCAACAACAATAACGAGGATCACACTTTCAGAAATTCCGGCAAGAAAGGGTTCGCTTCTCAGTCAAAAAGCGACCGCATGCGCACTTCCCGTACGGACAACAACAACAGCCGTCGCGGACGTTAACTGAATAACAAACGGCGGTGAATAAAGTAGCCGCCGTTATTTTTTTAACCTCATTTCTAAATAAGCAATGAAAACGGCAACCGCAACAAAATCAAAACCCGCCGCAAAAAAAGCGAGCGTGAGCACAAAAAAGACCAGCAACTCCGCTGCAGGTAAAACTACGGCCGCAAAATCGCGTAAAAGCGCCTCGACGCAAATGAAGGAAGCTGCATCAAAGGAAAATTCTCCGTTTGAAAAAATGTTTGAAGATATCCTTAAGGACACCTTGTGGGCAGAACAACATATCGTTGCATCGCTTCCCAAAATGATCGAAGCAGCATCTACGGAGTCATTAAAAGAAGCTTTGGAAGATCACCTGCACATAACCAAAAAGCAGGTAAAACGCCTGGAAAAAGTGTTCCAGTTATTGGGCAAAGACGCAAAAGCGGTCAAGTGCCCGGTGATGGAAGCGCTGGTGAAAGAAGGCAATAAGATGATTGAAGAAACACCGGAAGGATCAATGACGCGCGATGCAGGCATCATTATTTCAGCGCAGAAAATCGAACACTATGAGATCGCCGCTTATGGCAGTCTGTTACAGGTGGCGTTGACACTTGGTCATGATGACGCAGCTGACTTGCTGGACAAACGCTTATGGAAGAAAGTGATGCGGACGAAATGCTTTCTGAGATCGCGGAAACGGAAGTAAATCCGATGGCCGACTACGACGAACCAGAGCAGGAAGAACAAGATACAGAAGAAGAGCAGGAAGAACCAATGGAAGAACCGGTAGAAGCAGAGGAAGAAGAATAAGTGCGCAGCATCAACTCTGCGTTTTGTATAAAACAGGTCTTCAAAACTCGATTAGCATTGTCTAATGTGCTGTGAGCGAACTTTGTTACAAAAACAGATTCCCGCTCATACAACATAGATAGTGCGACATCATCTGTTTGTTGAGAAAAAAGTGGCAAAATATTTTGCCACTTTTTTGATGCATATTATTAACGATTCATACAAGAGCACAATGAAATTTCTCAGGAACAACGGACTCTCCATCGTATTCGGATTGATATTCCTGTGCGCCATAGCAGCACAGGCGAGACTCGGATTTTCGGAATATAACGAAGACCGCATCAGGCAAAACGCTGCGCCGGTTGCTTTCGCGGATTACCTGCATACCGGACACTTCATAGAAGCGACGTTTGAAAACTGGGAAAGTGAATTCCTCCAGATGGCTTTATTCGTTGTATTCACGATCTTCCTGCAACAAAAAGGATCGTCAGAATCCAAAGATTTCGACAAGCAGGAGGAAGTGGACCGGGAGCCGGATCCGCAACGGCCCGGAGCTCCGCTGCCGGTTAAGAAAGGAGGTTTGCTATTAAAACTGTATTCCTGCTCACTCACACTCAGCCTTTTCCTGTTGTTTATTATTTCTTTCACGCTGCACTTCTATGGCAGTTTCAAAGACGAAAACGAACAACGCGCATTGAAAGCGGAGTTACCCGTAAACGCTTCCGATTATATAGTTGATCCGCGTTTCTGGTTCGAGTCGTTTCAGAATTGGCAGAGTGAATTTTTATCGGTTTTTATTCTGATTGTATTTTCTATTTACCTGCGCCAGAAAGGCTCTCCCCAGTCCAAACCTGTGGACGCATCTAATAGCGAAACCGGGAAATAACTACCCAAAAGCGACCCAACATGATTTCAGATTCAGTGCAACAATGCAGCAAATTGCTCGCTGCAAAAGGTTATACAATTGCTTTTATAGAAAGCGCAACGGCTGGCCGCATGTGCGCCGAATTTTCCCTGTGCAGGGAATCGGGCCAGATATTGAAAGGTGGTATCGTATCGTACGACGCGTGCGTAAAAGAAAGCCTGCTGAAAATTCCTGCGGAACTGATAAAAACCTATACAGCGGAATCCGCGGAGGTAACAGCAGCGCTTGCAGAGCAGGGCATGCCCATCTTCAATACGGATGTGCTCGTTGCGGTAACGGGCCTCACCGGTCCCGGTGGCAGTGAAAACGAAGAGAAGCCGGTAGGAACAATATTCCTGCATATAAAATTCCCGGATGCCGCAGTTGCGTTCAGAGGTGTGTTCGGGGGAAAACCCCAATCTGTCGTTACCCAGTCTATCGATAAAGCCGCGGAGCTGATCATCAGACGTCTTTCGTGATACCGTAGTGTATCGGTAATGTGTAAACAAATTGTGTAATGCTGGAAAATATTCCGCCGCAATTTGAAAGAATTTTGGTGCAGTGAACGCGTGGTACTATGCACGCTGCATAAAAAAATTAATTCCGGATATTATAAATTCAGACGACATGATCAGCAGAGACGGGGCCAATACCAGCATCTGGCAATCCACAGAAAGGTTTACAGCAGTGCATCACTCAGACAAAGAACAGATCTTCGACGTTTTGATCATTGGAGGTGGTATTACAGGAGTGTCAACAGGTCTTCAATTGCAGCAGGCAGGCAAAAAATGTGTACTGATCGAGGCGCACACCCTGGGCTTCGGCACTAGCGGCGGTACCACTGCCCATCTGAATACATTCGTGGATGAACCCTTCTGGCGCGTGCAAAAAAACTTCGGTGCGCAAAATGCACAACTACTTGCCGATGGTGTAAAACTGGCTATGTCTGCAATTGAAGATCGCGTAAAACGGTATTCCATCAATTGCGATTACCGGAAACTACCGGCTTACTTATATGCAGTAAAACAAAAACAGGTAGAAGAGCTGGAGGATATTCTTACATCGTGCAAAGAGCATGGTGTGGATATGGAATATGTGGTGAACGCCCCGATCACCATGCCCTATTTGCGGATAGCAGAGGCAAAAGACCAGGCACAGTTTCATCCTGTATCCTATATTCACGCTCTTGCCGGGCAATTTCAGCATGCCGGCGGTGTGGTCTTGGAACATTGCAAAGCCGATGCGATCGCTCCCGGTGAAGTTCTGAATGTGCAATCTTCATTGGGAATTATCAAAGCACGGAATGTCGTATTCGCCACACACATACCCACAGGCGTCAATATGATCCACTTCCGGTGTGCGCCCTATCGCAGCTATGTGATTGCCTGCAAGCTGAAAGATAACAGCTACCCCGACCATCTGTTGTACGATCTTTGCGACCCTTATCATTATTTCCGCACGCATGTGATCAATGGAGAGCAATACCTGATCGCCGGTGGCGAAGATCACAAAACCGGCCATGAAGAGAACACCAACGCCCCATTCCGCCGCTTAGAGTCATACGTACGCAGCTATTTTGATATTGCAGAAGTTTCTTTCAAATGGTCTTCGCAATATTATGAGTCAGTAGACGGACTTCCATTTATCGGTCATATGCCGGGTAAAGGAAAAAATGTATTTGTGGCAACAGCTTTCGGGGGCAACGGAATGATCTACGGCACCCTATCGGCAAGCATAATATCCGATCTCATCGTCAACGGCTCTTCGCGATTTGAGCACCTGTTCAACCCCTCGCGTATCAAGCCCACCGCAGCATTTCACAATTTCGTAAAAGAAAATACGGATGTGGTCAAAGAATTTATTTCCGGTAAATTTTCACCGGAACATATAGATGCATTTGTTGATGTCGCTGCAGGTGAGGCGAAACTGGTGGAACTGGATAACCAGAAGATTGCGTTCTATAAAGACGAGCATCATCACGTTCACGCAATACTGCCCACATGCACACACGCACACTGCACAGTGGTGTGGAACGAAAGTGAATTGTCCTGGGACTGTCCCTGTCATGGCGCACGCTTCTCGATAAGTGGGGAAATTCTGAACGGACCGGCCAATAAACCATTAAAAAAGCTTACCTTTAATAAAGATTAGTATACTTACGTATACCAACTGACGATAGTCGATTTTAAATGTAAGCTGCCAAACCGCTCCCACCGCTCAATACAGCCGTCCGACACATTGCACAGCGCGCCTTTTTAACCTGCTTGAAATTATTCACCGGTTTCCTCATTCTTGCAAGATGTCGCTGACATCTTTTTACCCGTAACTATCCAAACAATCCGGGGTTAGTACCTGTACTCGTAGTTGCTCCTGCGAGGCATACGCTTGTCTGTGTATACCTCAATGCCGGCTAAGGGGAAGAATGAAAACTCGCATCTGTTAACTAAACCGATATAAAATGAAAAATTTCTTACAGTTCGGATTCATTGAGCTCAGCTTTCTGGTCCGGAAATTTGCAGATCAACTGGAGGACAATATGACCCAGGCCTTGTTCAGGGAGTATAAAAAACTGCTGGAGGAAGTACATTTCCGCTTCCCCGAAAATGAAGTCATCTCGAAGAAGATATACGAGCTACAGCAAATAGAAAATAATACGATGCTTGACGACCCGCTTAATCTGCGCACGGCTTTAGCGCAGCATTTAGATGAGGTGATTAACGAAATCGGGATGATCACCGTGGAAAGCTATTATTAAAGGCTGTAGGCACTGTTACTTCAATACTGAAATGGTAAGTGCAATGATATCTCCGAATATACCGCTGTCGGTCGCAGATCTGGCAGTGACGCGCATTCCTTTTACCGAATTGAATATAAATCTTGCCAGTGCGCGGGCATCCTCCTTATTTTTTATCTCACCGGATTGCTGCCCTTTCTGCACCACCTGAAAAAATACCTCTTCCATCTTCCGGTCGTTACTGCAAACAAGTTCGCCTACCTCCTTATCGTGGGCAGCCACCTCCACCTCGGCATTTACGATGAAACAACCCTTTTGTTGCTTATCGCTCAGCAGGTCGCGGGTAACCAGTTCCAGTAATTTTCTTATTGTTTCTTTCGCAGAACCTGTATGTTCGACAATATCGCGGATACGCGCTTCGCCCGCCTCGCGGTAGCTTTCAAGCGCTTTCAGGAATAAGGTATGCTTATCGGTATAAGTGTCGTATAAGCTGGAGCGGCTGATACCCAGATGTGTGACAAGGTCCTGCATGGAGGTACCGTTATAGCCTTTCAGCCAGAACAACTGTATCGCCCTGGCAAGCACTTCCTGCTCATCAAAATCTTTCGTTCTTGCCATAACAAAATAGCTTTGCTCTTTACAAAGCAAAGCTATCCAATTTTACGTTAACTGATAGGTTCCTTAGCGTACACCACCGCCTGCAAGCAAGGTTTCCCCGGTAAGCCATCTTGCATCTTCAGAAGCGAGAAATACAGCTACATCTGCAATGTCGTCCGGTTGTCCTATTCTGCCGAGCGGCGCGGTCCGTACCGTTTCTTTTTCGAAATCGCTCCCGATAAATCCCGCGGCATGTGTTCCTTCGGTTTCCACCATTCCCGGATTAATCGAGTTTACACGGATCTTCCGACCACCCAGTTCTTTCGACAGCACATGCGTGATCGCATCCACAGCACCTTTGGTGGCCGTGTAGATAGCGCTTCCGGGAGGAGCTATATTCGTTACCACAGATCCGATATTGATAATGCTGCCGCCGTCCGGGTTAAAATGCTGCAATGCTTTCTTCGTGGTGAGCAATAAGCCCAGCACATTCGTGTCGAACTGCGTATGAAAATCGTCTGCGCTCAGTTCGTCGATGGCCCCGAACTTATAAACGCCTGCATTGTTTACAAGGATGTCTACCGCACCAAAAGCCCGCTTTGTTTCCTCGAATATCTTTGCGATGTCCGCTTCGTCACGTACGCTTCCCTGAACCGCTATTGCCTTTCCGCCGTTTGAGGTAATGTCTGCCACCACCTTATCGGCACCTTCTTTCGACGAAGCGTAGTTTACCACCACCGCTGCCCCGGCCGCCCCGAGTTCGACGCGCAATACCCGCGCCTATTCCTTTGGATGCACCTGTCACTACTGCTACTTTGTTTGCTAATTTTTTCATTTGTTGTGGTTTGTTTTTTATTTTGGAATGATTATTCCACAAACGTACAGCAGTTCTGGAACAATCGTTCCGAAATGAACCTAACATTGTTTTATAGCGGCATAGTAACTAGTGATAACGAAAAAAGTTCCGTGAGCCATACACGGAACTTTTCTATCGGTCTTGCCCGGTGGAAATGCCGGCTGAGCATTTGGTTACAGTAACTGCAGACTTCATATTTCCGGAGACGACCTGCAGGCTGTAATTGCCGGGGATAAGCTGGCCCAGGCTGATTTGATCATTCAATTTATAATTCGGTGTCGCCACGGTCTTTTGCAGAACAAGCTGGCCCAGCATGTTATATACCCCGATCTGCGCAGTGGTTTCTGCAGCAGCGCAATGTATATCGATCATATCCTTCGAGGGGTTAGGGTAACAAGAGACTTCAGAAGTCCCGGCTGCTTCCTTAATTCCGGCAGCGACAATCGTCAGTTTGCGCACGCAGTTATTATGCTCATCGGTAACGTACAAATTGCCCTTTTTGTCACTGGCAATACATTTGGGAATAGAAAATAATGCAGTATTGAAAGCTCCGTCACTAAAACCCGCAGCAGAACCGGTAAGCGTGCTAACAGTTCCATCCGCTGCTATTTTCCGGATACGGTTATTGTCCGTGTCCGCAACAAAAAAACTACCATCAGCATTCAGTACAATGCCATGTGGCTTATTGAACTGCGCTGCCGTTCCCTTCCCGTCTGCGGTTCCTACTGTGCTGCCGGCAAACGTTGTAACATACCCACCGCTTATTTTGCGGATCCGGCTGTTACCCACATCTGTTATGTAGATATCACCCGCGGAGGTGACCACCATTGTGTTAGGACTATTGAAACTGGCAGATGCAGCAGCACCGTCCGTAAAACCTGCACTCCCGTTTCCTGCTACGGTAGTGGTGACACCCGCAGGTGTGATTTTTCTCACACGGTTGTTACTGCCGTCGCCGACATAAACGTTTCCTGCAGCATCCACGCAGATTCCTGCGGGATAATTGAGCTGGCTGCCGCTCCTGTACCATCGGCAAACGATGCAACACCTGACCCGGCGAGTGTACTTACTACCCCGGCCGGCGTAATCTTCCTGATCACATTGTTCTTTGCATCGGCCACATATACATTATCAGATCCGTCTACTGCAATTCCCCAGGGATCATTTAAACTGTGCGGTGGCAGCCGGACCATCCACATACCCGCGCACGCCGGTACCAGCAAAGGTAGACACCACACCTGCGGGACTGATTTTCCTGATCATATGGTTATTCCAGTCTGCGACATAGAAGTTACCTGCCTTATCCATTCCGATACCGTTCGGATAATTGAATTGAGCAGACGTTGCAGTTCCATCCAGGTAACCCGCTATACCGGTACCCGAAAATGTAGAGACCTGGGCTCCCGCTGTCAACACGGTAAAGCAAAAAGTCAATCCGGTAAAAATCTTTTTCATGTTCTGTAGTTTATAAAAACAATATTAGAAAAAAAGTAAGATTTTCCAAAACCCAACCTTCACAAAATATAGATTACTCACCGAGATAATGGGGAATAAGCAATATACGCCACACGGCACACCGGCGTTTCAAAGCAAGCACCGACAGTGATTCACGAACAGAAAACTGCAGCGCATCTTATGTTCCAGCCAAAGCATATGCTACATCACCGTTAACAACCGGAAAATAATGTAAATGAATATAGAAATGACGGCACACTCCATTCCGGGTGGCCGCATGCAGATCGCGCAGCAAACGGGAAGCGCCGACAGTGCTTCTCTTACTTTCAGAAGCGGCTTGTGACCGATTACGATCACTCCTGCTCCTCATGCCAGGCCACTGTTCCTCCGCTGAGGAAGGCTGCATCTGTAAAACCCAGTTCCCGCAGTTTCGCTGCACCGACCTTACAACGATTCCCTCCGCTGCCGCAGGCCGTTACGATCTTTGTTCCGGCAGGCAATTCGGCAAGCCGGTCCTGGAGTTCATTTACCGGAATGTTGACGGCGACAGGAATATGCTGCCGTGCATACTCATCGGGATTACGTACATCGACGATAAGCACCGAACCCGGAGTTTCAGCTAATAAAGATTTTAATGCAGCTACCGTTACAGACTGCTGTTGAGAACCAGTTTCCATACTTTTGATTTATTGTCAAAGGTAGGCCAACCCCGAAACAATATGCGCTGCGAAACTGCCTGTAACGCGTTACCGGAATCAGTACTATTTATCTGCAACAGCAATAATATTAAAAATATTTTCCTCAAATCAAATAAATAGTATTACCTTTACATTCTCGAAGTTTGATAGGTTCCTGCCTTGCCTTCTCTGTTTTAGTTTAGAATTTCAGGTTTTTCTCTTTTTCAGTTTCCGCCATCTCAGTTACCGGGTTGCTTAATTAGCTTACTCACGCATTTCATCCTGTACCCATTCACGCGGGTCCATCATAATATGCCTCGTCGGTAGTTTTGCCTCTTTTTCATTTCAGAGTCCCTTTTCGTCTGGTGCCGTAAGGGAATACTAATCGTTACATAAATTATCTTTTATGAGGTTATGTATAGAAAATTTACCCTTAGAGGTAACAGAGCGTGCATTGTACCAATTGTTTGTCGCTTTTGGCTGCATCACACTGGTAGATATCCGCAGAACACGGAATGGCAGATCGGAAGGGGTCGCTTACGTGGATATTAAAAAGGATTACGACGGGAATACCGCCATTAATAAATTAGACACGATCAATTTTATGAATCGTTTTTTGCGTGTCTATGAAATACAAAACGGCTCGTAAACATTAGAGACCGGTATCACCGGGAAAATTAAACATGAATTTTGATCAATTTGCATTATCACCCGCAATACAAAAAGCAGTAGCTGAAGCTGGATACTCCGTCTCCTACGGAGATCCAGTCCAAAGCCATCCCTTATGTATTAGCAGGACGCGATATGATCGGTTGTGCTCAGACCGGAACCGGAAAAACCGCAGCTTTTGCGATTCCGGTGTTACAAAAAATGCAGCAACGTAATGCAGCTTCCGCCACCCGCGTATTAATACTGACTCCCACACGGGAACTCGCGCTGCAGATCCAGCAAAACTTTACCACCTATGGCAAGTACCTGCAAACACGTACGCTGTCGGTTTTCGGAGGCGTGCCGCAGGGCAAACAGGTAGCCGGATTAAAGAAAAATCCGGAAGTGCTCATTGCCACTCCGGGCCGCCTGCTCGATCTGATACAACAGGGTTATATCAGTCTTTCCAAACTGGAAATACTGGTGCTCGACGAGGCAGACCGTATGCTGGACATGGGCTTCATCAATGACGTTAAGCGTATTCTGACAAAAGTGCCTGCACAAAGACAGACACTGTTCTTTTCCGCTACCATGCCTAAAGCTATCCGTAAATTCGCCGATTCGATACTGAACAATCCGGCGGAAGTAACGGTAACCCCTGTTTCTTCCACTGCCGAAACCGTACAGCAATCTGTATATTTCGTAGAGCAGAAAGAAAAGACACGCCTGCTGATCCACCTGCTGAAAGATGCATCTATTCTGCGCTCGCTGGTATTCACCAGAACGAAACACGGAGCCGATAAGCTGGTGAAGCAATTAGGCGCGACCGGGATACAGGCGGCATCCATACACGGAAACAAATCGCAGAATGCCCGCCAATTAGCGCTGGCCGATTTTAAAAACAGCCGGATACGCGTACTGGTAGCCACAGATATCGCCTCAAGAGGGATTGATATCGATGAGCTTCCGCACGTGGTAAACTATGAATTGCCGAATGTTGCGGAAACCTATGTACACAGGATCGGCAGGACCGGAAGAGCAGGTAAAGACGGCGTTGCCATATCCTTCTGCGGAAAAG
Source organism: Chitinophagaceae bacterium (assembly GCA_049840855.1). GTDB lineage: Bacteria > Bacteroidota > Bacteroidia > Chitinophagales > Chitinophagaceae > Rurimicrobium. The sequence goes on from JASGJF010000003.1 coordinate 33,672, forward strand.
ACGAAAGGTCTGATCTGAAACAGATACAGAACCTTATCGGGTTTCAGGTGCCCGTACAAACCTGGTAGTCGTTGCAATTACAATAATAATCTGTACATTTATAATCAACATAAAAATCAAACAATGCAAGAAGGTAAAGTAAAGTTCTTCAATGAATCAAAAGGTTTCGGATTTATCAGCCCCAACAATGGCTCTGAAGATATTTTTGTTCACGTTAGCGGACTACAGAGTGAAATCCGTGAAAACGACATCGTAGTGTATGAAGTTGCACAAGGTCGTAAAGGATTGAACGCTGTTAACGTTAGATTGGCGTAAACAAATTTCGTTACTGAGAAAGGGTTAAGACAGGCTGTCTTAACCCTTTTTTTATGTTTAAAAAGGCGACCACGGCACCACGCAAAGCATTCCCGGATCCGGCTCTTTTACAATACCTGCGTTGCTGCTTAGTGGTTTCCGATCTCTTTGCAGACACACGCATGATCCAAGCAAACCAACCGCTCAGACAGCCCTTGCTATGGATTCGGTCTGTAATAGCGAATGTGGCGCTGCGATACGGGACAGGCCCCGGCCGCATCACTACAGACCGAAGGGATATTACTGATAGACGTATGAGGGTGTGTGGGAATAAACGGAGTAATTTTGTAACCGGACCTTTAACCGTCATCAGCATTTACAACAATACACCCGCTATGAAAATAACAGACTTTATGTTTTTCAGCCTGTATCGCATGTACGGCAGCACCAATCCCGGGCTGATCGCCTACCGGAAACCACGGGCAGGGCGCTCACCACACTCGCTGCCGGAGGGTTACTGTGGATGATGGCGGCAGCTTCCTGCTTTGTTATTTACACCCTCGGCAGCATCAGCTATTCACCTGCCACATTGCCGGCACCCTTCGTACTGGCGTTTGCACTATGGTGCTTCCTGTATTATCGTTTCCACAAAAGATACGTCCGCGGTTTTTCCGCGCTGGCCGATGCGTGCAGCCGTTTCCCGAAAAAACAAACAGTATGGGGTGTCCTGCTCACCCTCGTGTTTTGTATGCTTCCCGTAGCACTGCTGGCAATGGCGGGATATGCATTGAGCAGGCAGGGTGTGTGAGATGACCGGTCAGGGAAAGCGCACCGGTGTTCCTGAACGGATCATGCGCTGCACTTTATCACTCCACCTCTTCTGTTGTGCAACATTCCGGGAAAGATTGGTTTCCTGATCATACAATACCTGCGCCCGGTCTTTCTGCGCCAATACAGCATTGATGGTATCGTAGTATAGACCGCTCCGATACAGAAGAGTCGCGTTTGCATGCCTCCAGCTTTGCTTTCAGGATACGGGTATAGCATTCGGTAATGTCAAAATGCAGCTGCTCATGCGCCAGCAGGGCTGCATCGGTCTCCGCCGGTCTGGCCCACGATGCGCTGCGGTCGAAGAAACAATATACCTCGAAGCACAAGGTATCAGCGATGCTATCGGTATAATACCGGCAGATGATCGGGCAAACACTTACCGCGGTATATACCGATCCTGTCTCCGGTGCAGCGCGGAAATCCTCAAGCTGCAAACGGCAGCCGGGATGCCAGCGTAGTGTATCGGATGCTGTCTGCGCTTTACCGTACAAAGATGCAAGCAGGATGATCGCTGTAAGCAGGCTTTTCATAGAAGTGGATCGCCGGGAGGGATTATGGGGCGAATGCTATTTTTTCAGCAAGTCCTGCAATACGATCAGCATTGCTTCTTTTTCATGAAGCATGCGCTCGTACAACGCCATTTTTTCTTCGTGAATTTTTAATACGGCGTCAACGGAATTAAATACCGGGTGAATATTGATGGCAGAAGCACCATCTTTAAAATCAGTGAATGTATTGGCGATCACATTTACCGCCTGCTCTTCATTAAAATTCTGAAACGCTTCTACCGGAATGTTCAGCACAGAAGAAATCTGTTGCAGTAAAGCAGGCTCAATACTTTCCTTTGTTCCAGCAATGATATTTTTTTCTGGTTCCAGTCGTCGCCCAGGTCTATAGCCAGGGCATCCTGTTTGATGCCCAGCATCTCGCGGAAGCGTTTTACGTTTCGTCCTTCGTGTATTTTGTTCGCCATACAGATGTGCTTTTTTCTATTGCGACAAATGTAGGTTTTTAGCCCGGTACCCAACTCGTTTTATTGCAGAAAATGCTGCCGGTAAAATACCTGCCGCAACCGGCGCAGCGCGGAAATCCTTAAGCTGCAAACGGCAACCGGGATACCAGCGTAGTGTATAGGATGCTGTCTGCGCTTTCCCGTACAAAGATGCGAGCACGATAATCGCTGTAAGCAGGCTTTTCATAGAATTGGATCGCCGGGAGGGATTATGGGGCGAATGTTATTTTTCAGCAAGTCCTGCAATACGATCAGCATTGCTTCTTTTTCATGAAGCATGCGCTCGTACAACGCCATTTTTTCTTCGTGAAACTGCATCAGCTTTTCGATAGGATGAAAAATCGGATTGTCATTTCTCTGGTATCCTATTCCATTATCCCCAAATGTATTGGCGATCACATTTACCGCCTGCTCTTCGTCAAAATTCTGAAAGGCTCCCCACCGGAATGTTCAGCACAGGAAGAAATCTGTTGCAGTAAAGCAGGCTCAATACTTTCCTTTTGTTCCAGCAATGATATTTTTTTCTGGTTCCAGTCGTCGCCCAGGTCTATAGCCAGAGCATCCTGTTTGATGCCCAGCATCTCGCGGAAGCGTTTTACGTTTCGTCCTTCGTGTATTTTGTTCGCCATACAGATGTACTTTTTTCTGTTGCGACAAATGTAGGTTTTTAGCCCGGTAAGCAACCCGTTTTATTGCAGAAAATGATTCCGGTAAAATACCTGCCGCCACCGGCGCAGCTTTCGGCCAAAAAACACTGTTATCTAAGCATTTATGGCAGATTTGGCACAATAATTGCCCTGACAATTATTTAAAAAACAACCCTGATGAACACTTACTCGCAGATCCATGCTCCTCCGCAGGTGGCTTAGCCGTTGCAGATCAGCAGAAAACCCTGTCGCAGCCCTGCAGCGCCTTTGCCGGGATAGCGGAAAGCTCCCCGTACCCCTGCGGCAAGTTTGCCGGAACACCGGAAACCTTCCCGCACCCCTGCGGCAGCTTTGCCGAAACGCCGGATTGCTTCCTGCACCACTGCCGCGACCCTGCCGTAACTCCGGAACCCCTCCCGCACCCCTCGGGCGGCTTTTCCGGTAACACTAACTGATAAACCGCAAAAGATGAGCAAGCAAAAAAATTTCATTAAACATTAAAAAATCAGAAGATCATGATCAAAGGAATCGATTTAAGGATGTTGCGTAATGCAGAGTTTATCCAGTTCTCCAAAGCCGTTTTAAATATTGTGGCGGCAAACGACCCGTCCAATATGCAGGTGATTGCCCAGCACCAGGCTTTTGAGAAGGTGATATCCGCTATTTCCGACCTGTTTGTCACCGCACAGGGTAGTGCCATTACCGCAGCCGTGGAAGCGGCAGATAAAAGAAGGGACATTGCCGTATCCGGTATCAGTCTGCTCGTAAATGCCCTGACATACCACTACGACCACAACATGAGCTGGGCCGCTGAATTGCTCAATGAAAACCTGGCCTTGTACGGTGCGGGTATCGCGCGCCAGAACTATATGGCAGAAACAGCTTCTGTGACCAACCTCACAGACGACTGGACACAGAAGCCACAATTGAATGCAGCCGTAAACCTGCTCTCACTCGGCGGTTGGCTTGCGGAACTGAAAACGGCCAATACAGAATTTGACAGGCTGTACATGAACCGTAACAGGGAACTGGCCGTAGCCAATCCGGAAAGCATCCGCGGAAAGCGCATAGAAGCGATGACTGCTTATTATGTGCTGCGCGACCGGCTGGATGCCTACCACACCATCAGCAACGGAGCCGGACAATGGGGCAAGGCGCACAATGAGATCAATGCACTCATAGATCAGTACAATGTATTGTTGCTGGGGCGTACCGGCGTCACCGACGAGGCAACAAGTCCGGAGCCTGCACCGCAGGAATAAACAGGCGTTGACGTTTTCGGATGTGGAGCATATTCAGATCATATCGTTGAAACGCGATCAAACCTGGACCGTTTTAAATTTTCTTCCCAGTTACAGGAAGAAGCAAAACGTCGATCTTGATAAAGACACTTTTACCTTATTAGGAATCGACCGGGATCGTCAATTGATTCCAAGCGGAAAATATCCGCTGTATTATGATGGGAGAATTATTTATTGGGAATACCCTTTATAATTATGAGTTTGCTTCATTTAAAAAGCTGTTGGGCTTTTCCGGTTTTTGTTTTGGCGCTGAATGCCTGCGATAGAGGCAGTGCAAATCTTAAACAAAAGTCCCGTATTGATACCAAAATCAACAACGATTGCATTGCAGTCGTTGTTGATCCTTACAATACGAACAAAGAGTGGGTAGCGTTTAAAGAGCATCAGCAAATTAATGCTTTACATCTTTTTATTCCGCCAGGCCACCGAAGCCGGAAATATAAAATTAAATATGAAGCATTCAAAGACTCATCGAAATATGGAGAAATTATTTTCAATGCAGATCAGCTGGGATCTATAGAAAATAGTACCGGAACTTCAGATAGTTGTTTGCATTTTTATGGATTTCCGAAAAGCGATTCGCTTTTTGTGTTCCGCTTTAAATATCAGGGGGATTATGAATCTTCCATTTCTCTTCCCATCGACAAACGTGCAGAAAATATTTTTAAATGGGTTTATATGTGCAATTCCGATCGAACCATCCATTTACGGCCTGGGCAATGGACTCCCATTTGGGCACGCAACCCTGCAAAGAAAACTGCACTCCGGAAAAATGTTACTACTGCGTATTACCTGAAAATGTATCTCACTACTCAGACTGGGGCAGAACAATGGGCATCGGGAACTACTTCATTTTTTCGATTCGGATAATTTAGCAGTGTTACCTCAAGATCACGTCTAAAACCTTTGAAAGCACATATTTAAAAAACAGGCTACTACTTATAGTATTATCATTTCATTTGCCCGCTCCTACTCTTTAGCAGACTTTCTTTATCCGACGACGGAACCTGAGCACGCGGCCATCCCGAACGAAGCGCGCTAACGAATACTTTCAGAACCTGGCAGACACAACGGGAAATGATTATTCCCCGATCAAATCATTCCGCACACTCACTGCCTGGCGTGCAGGTCTTACCCTCAACCACCTGTAACGGAGCGGGATTGTTTTGCTGCCATGCTGCATAAGCGGTTTGCAATACACGGAGCATTCCGGCAACCGGCTGTGCGCCGGATATGCCATATTGGCGATCTATCACAAAGAACGGAACTCCTGTTATGCCCAACTTGCCTGCTTCCGCTGCTTCGGCTTCCGCCTTATGCAGAAAAGCCGGGTTGGTAAGCGCCTCTGTTACCTCCGCATGCGTCAGTCCGATATCGCTGCCAAGTTCTGTCAGCACCGCATCAATGGAAAGGTCTTTCCCCTCTGTGAAATATGCATGGAACAAACGCTCTTCCACTTGTTCACCGAGTCCTTTTGTCTTTGCAAACTGGATCAGCCGGTGTGCTTTCAGTGAATTCGTTACAAGCACTTTATCGAAATGATAGTCGAGACCCGCATCCTTGGCCATTTTCACCACCTGCTCATGCATCTGTACCGACTGTTCATAGCTGACTCCTTTCCGGGCCGCAACAAACTGATACACATTTTCCCGGTGCTGCGGCTCTTCGGGAATCGAAGGATCGAGCTGGAAGCTTTTCCATTCGACATCTATATGTTCCCTGCCGGGAAATTGTGCCAGCGCAGCTTCAAAATTCCTTTTGCCGATATAGCAAAACGGGCACATCACATCACTCCAGATTTCTATTTTCATTTTTTTCTGCTTTTCGTTTTTATGATTGGCATCCTTAGCTTTCCTTTCATTGATTGCTTTCACGGTATTGCTCCCGCCGTATAAATGGACGGCAATCAACGTCAACAAAAGGGCTGCGATTACCGCAGGTGTTTTACCGGGCATAATTCAGTTTTCTGAAATAATAGTACGACACACTGAGTATTGCAAACGGGATCAATGGTGCGACACCCTTTACCGGACCATCAGCGATCCAGTGCCCCAGACTCGCGGAAAGCAGCAGTATCCCGAAACCGACATAAGCCCATTCTTTGAACATCGTGGGTATGGCAGGTATCAGGATGAGGATCGCACCGACGATCTTACAGATATCCAGTTCCAGGCCGAAATAATCCGGGAAGCCCATTCTGTGTATGGATTCCACGAGGTATTCCCGCGGAGCGAAATACGAGGGCAGCACGATCAAAGCCATCGCAATAATCGTGATTACCCAATAAATTCTTTTTTCTTTTTGCATGATTCAGTCATTAATGGCACAAAATTATTTCCAGACTACTTTACAAGAGTTATCTGTTTCCTTTTTGAAATTAGTTTCCTCCAGGAAATCAGATTGCCATTGGCACAGTGCTTGCAGTACTTTTGAGCTATATGAACGTAAAAAAGCCTGCCCCACCGGTACCCGATTGCAGGGAACAGTTAATTGCGATCCGGGATACGATGGTGTTGCTGTCGGGGAAATGGAAAATTCAGATCATCGGATGGCTGCTGCTGTATGGCCGCGTACGTTTTATGGATATGCTGCGCGGGATAGAAGGTATTGCCGCCAAAATGCTCTCTAAAGAGTTGCAGGAACTGGAACAAAACCAGATAGTGGTCCGCACGGTGATGCCGACCAAACCGATCACCGTGGAATACGAACTCACAGAACATGGCAAGACATTAAGCTCTGTGATCGACGCGATCTCGAACTGGGGTGTTACGCACCGGAAATTCCTGTTTAAGAAAAGCTGAGACCTGGTTGCACCGGCGCAACGCTCCTTCTGTTACGGCCTGGCTTTATCATCGACAAACAGGTAAAAGTCGGCGGAATTTTTCAGGATGTCATCTTTGAAACCTGATGGTACAAGTATTGCCCGGCAAGAACTGTCGCGGTAACGTTCGTGGAGCGTATGCCCATCCTTTTCATCATAAACGCCGATGCATTCCACTGTTTCACGCGACCAGTTATCAAACGCATCGAAATACACACCACGAATAGTCAGTACCTTGTCTTTTAGCATTCCATCCCCAATCAACTGATCAGGCAACGAGGTCTTGTATTCGTAGTTGATATGATCTCCGCCAAAAAAGCCTAGGAACCGGGTGATATTATTTTCCGTGAGTATAGTTTGCATATGCCGGTACATCTTTTTGTCCCGCAACTTGTCGGTCATCGTGATATCATTATCGAATATCTTACCGACCATACGGTAATTATCCCCGTATAGTTTTGAGATTTGATCGTGATGGGCATGAAAGGCACTTTTTATTTCTTTCACGCTTTCGGTAAATTCCTTTGGGTTCATCGCTTCCTTAGCGGAATATGCCCGCAGCTTCTGAAAAGCAGCATCCAGCGATTCCGGTATTTGCGCCTGATCCGGCACTAACAAAAGCAGCGCATGAAAAAATGCAGTGGTAGCCTCAAAATCCACACCATGAACCCTGATCTTTTTGTGCTCAGGCAGGTCTTTGTTGTAGCGGTATAACTGTTTCCAGAATTCCATATAATACGGTGTGGTGTACAGTACTTTTATCCTTATCAAAGAAGTGTCGCCCGTTTCAAGAAATTTATTGAATACAACGGCGGGCGCGAATCCCATCTCCATAAATACATCCCGGATACCCTGTTCCGAGTGGAGCATTTTTACCAGATGGAGCTTAAACACCGGTTCGAAATACCGGGTGTGCGTTTCGCCATAAAAGAAAGCATCACAGTTGCCGGGATGCAAGAGCGAGTCCATCGCCGGGAGCGGGAAACTGTTATCAAACCCGTCTGAACTGTTACTTAAACAAACCCTTCCCTGAGCATACATGTGCGCACAGGGAAAGACGAACATTAAAAGAAAAACCACACGGGTCTTCCCCAAAAAACTGAAGGCCATAACGCTGATATATATTTCCGAATATACATCGTTCCTGATGATAAGGAAAGCTCCCTGGCCTTTAATTGAAGGAAGTCCTGAACGCTAAAGGTGACGGATAATGAGACCAAAGTCCATCGGCCAATACCAAACCGCAGCCAGCATTTGTATGAAACAAAAAAATATGCTACTGATCCGCTAAGAAACGGATGCTCTGCTTCGTCTTTATAATAAAGCCCTTTTATACCCTATTACTATCCTTTTTTAAAAAAACCGGACATGAACAAAACCCTCTCCCTGATTGCCGTCTGCGCAAGCCTTGGCGCTCAGGCCCAGACTACTCCTCTGCCCTACTTCACCGGCTTTGAAGACCCTATGACAACCATCGACTGGAAGCCGATACGCAAAGGTGACACAAGTCCTTACTACCTGTGGACCGTAGACAATGCGCCCTACGCAGGCAGCCACGCATTGTTCCACGGATACCCGGTGGGTGGCAGCAGCGTTACCGACGACTGGCTGGTATCCCCGGCATTTTCGTTGCCCGACGGCGGAAAGATCGATTCGATCCGGCATCAGTTTTCCGGCTTCGGCGTGCCGGGTAGCGGAGATACCGTAGCGTTCTACCTGCTTACGGGCAATCCCGATCCCGCACTGGCAGGCTCCGTTACTTTATTATACGACTTCCGCGATACACGGTACGCTGCCGATCGCGTGTGGAACAAGACGAGTAATATAACGATCCCTCCGGTAACCGGCGACGCTTATATCGCTTTCAGATACCATACGATAAATAACTGGCTGGATGTCCGCTTCGATAACCTGGCGATCAGTTCGTCCACCCCAACGGTGATCCGCGATGTGTATAACCAGGGAACGGACTTCACGGTATTTCCCTTACCGGCAAATCAGTTGCTGCATATCCGTTCATCCATTTCCTTCACCTGGATGGAACTCTATGATATCAGCGGCAGAAATATCCTGCGGCAGCGCTTTGAACCGGTAGCAGATCTGTCCCGCATTCCTTCCGGCAGCTACATGCTCGTACTGACGGACGAACAACAGAAAAAAGGTGTAGTCTCCATCACTAAACAATAAATGTCATGAAGAAAATACTATCCGCCAGCCTGATGTTTGCCGCTGTATGCGGCAGCGGCTGCAATAAAAAGAAAGATTACAGATGCATAGCCGATAATGCCTATTCCGGACCGGTCGTCATCATTAAAGATTGTACCGGAACCTATATACGCTACCTGAAGAAAGATTACAAGGTGTGCAACAGTGAGGTGCTGCAATATTATGTAAATGGCTCAGCCGTGAATGCCACATTCAGCGAAACAAGCTATTGCAGCACCCTGCCGATGTATATCTGCAATATGTACCACGAAAACGAAGGAGTAATAACCATTAACTGTGTATGGTAAGCAGATACAAAAGCCGCTGCCGGCAATCATCCGCTGTCACAGATACGGGTGACACAAACAGACGCATGAAAACGATCATCCCCTTCCTGTTAGCGGTACTGGCAATATCCTCCTGCAATAAAAAACAGCTGTGTGCCGGCACGGAAACAACAGCTCCTGCAACGATACAATCCATTACCGGACCGGATCGGATCGACGCGGGTGATACTGCTGCCATCGTACTCACGATAGCGCAACCGAATCACGCGTGTATCAGCAGTGTGGAAGGCCGTATTATAGATATGCGTGACAATTACGTCCAGATTGGCGCAACGGTGACAGAGATTCCTTCCGGAGACGGACAGTGCAACTGCCTGCAGGCTTCCGGTTTGAAGACACTGGTGTATTTTACGCCCGAAACAAAAGGCACCTATCTTTTCGGAACCAAACAGGCGGAAGAAACCATTGGAAATGCGTCGCCGGATACCTCGGTTTATATCCTCAGGGTACCTTAATCCATACAGCTGACATCATCTTTGTAAACACAAGAAGCAACCATAGAACAACCATCGCTACATACCATGATTGACGGATGCATGAAGAATAATCCCTTCATGCAAAAGTCATTGTATTATGCGTATTATCCGCTGTTGATGCGCATCGGTATCCGCTATGCGCCCGCGCGGGAGGATGCGGAGCAATGGGTGCAGGATGCCTTTCTGAAAATATTTGATCAACTGCATACCTATCAGCATCTCGGATCATTTGAAGGCTGGATCCGGAAGATCATGGTACGGCTTTCCATCGACAGGCTGAGAGCCCATCAGGCACAATCTCAGGTTGTAACGGAAATTGCAGATCCGGAAGATCCGTCCTGGGAAGCACACAACTACGTGGAAAATGAATTTATCAGCAAAACGTCTGCTGAAGACCTGCTTCGTATGATCACCGCTCTGGCAGACCGGCAGAAACTCGTCTTCAACCTGATCGTGTTTGAAGCATATACCTATAAGGAAGTAGCGGCGCTGCTGAACATCACCGAAAATCATACCTACCTCTTGCTGCACCAGGCGCGTAAACAGCTCAAAGCAATGATGACGCAACAATCAGAACTTCAAAAAAGTATCCTATGAACAGAGACGAGTTGGAACAATGGATGAAAAACTCCCTGGACAAACAGGAGTTTGTGCCCTCTGAAGCATCCTGGGAACGCCTCAGGCTGGCAATGGATAAATCTGCGCAAAAAGACAAGAAGAAAGCATTACTGCTGCTGCCCTCGCACAAGCGCTTCCGGATCGCCGCCTCTGTCCTGCTGCTGACGGCACTGGGTGGTGTGCTGTATTATGTAGCCGGAGACCGGAAGAACAATAGTGTTCCAGGCGTCATTACGGTGAGTCAGCCTAAATACAAACATCAGACACCACAACAGACACAAGCGTTACAGGCACCGGTTACTATTGCGCAGCCGTTGGTACAGACAGCACCGCGGATATTGCAGCACTCGCAGTCTCCGGCACAACCGATCGCAGCAACCGGCAACGAACAGCCGGGGAAGGACAACCCGACCCCTGTAAACCCGGTAACGGCCGCAGACATCGACACACTGAAACCAACATGGGACATGCGTGCTTTTGCAACCACACAGCCGGTCCCAACCCAGAAGCAGATAGGGCGTGAATATTCCGCGGATAAAGACGAGTCCGCCGCATTTACACTGGGCGTGGCAGCTCAGCTGGGAAAAGCAAACGTAGGTAGTGGTCGCTACCAGCTGGGCCTCGTAGTACACCAGCGCATTACCGAAAAGCTCTATGCAGAAGGAACGGTAGCCGTTGCTTCTACGGCAGTGAATTATGTCGAAAGAAACGAATACCCGGCCATCACTGCCAACTTAGGCACGGCCAATTCACTAAGCAACAAACCGGTGGATGTACAATATGGAAACAACGTATATGCTGCGGGCATCACACCGGCGCTGGGCTATCGCATCACGCGCAAACTGTCGCTGAGCTGCGGTTTCAGTCTGTACCGCAATCTGAACCCCTCTGTTTCTTTAAAAGACGAAGCACATATAGACCCCGCGGTGGTCAGCAACAATCTGTTGCAGGAAAAACAGTCGCTGGGCAACTGGGACGCAGGCATGACGGGCAATGCCGCTTATACCGTCGGGAAGCGACTTGCATTACATATACAGTATCGCCAGGGACTCTCCACCTACATGTACGTAAACCGTCAGGAAATCCGCAATTCTGGTGTGAACGTAGGGTTTAATTATGTTTTTCATGAGTAGAGGGAAAACCTTACCTGCTGTGCAAGGGACTTTTGGCGAACGTCATAGTAAGATTATGGTTTGCCGTTAACGTCTAATAAAAAAACACTATCGCGCGGGTGTTTCCGGGTGCTTATAAATATTAGGAGCTAGAGGGATACGTTGATAATGAACACTGTCGCATTGACGCTATCTCAAAAGCTAACCTCAAGTTTTTTGATGGGGTTAAGGCACGAAGTCGAAGATCAAACAACAAACAAATTGATGAATATCAGAACACTGTCAAGCAACAAAACAAACAATGAACATTTGCACATTTAATTAGCGTTGGTTCTGAGCTGAATGTTCGACATATCGCCAATGCTTCAACATTAGCGGCAAAGCTTAAATACTTTGTTAAACCGAAGTAAATGCCAAGAAAAACATAGTTCCAACGACAAGACAAACAGATGACCGACTTTGACTATTTAGTAAATCAACTAAACCTACTCATAGGTTTTTTGGACGTTTCTGACGAGCAAGTTTACAATCAAATAAAACAACACGACCGTTTCAATATGGGTTTGACTATTGAGCAGCTGTATGAAAATCAATATGCAAATTATTCAAACCACATTACGACTTCAGCATTGCTTCTTGGCTTCTCACATTTTGAGGACTTCATGACAAAATGTATCGCTAAATTCTTGACAACTTATCCCGACAAAAATGACTTCAAAGTAACACTTAAAACAGTTAAAGAAAAAGGCGACAGTTTAATTCCTAATCTTGCTAACGAGCAATCAAGACGACTAACTTTTTCCGAAAAATTAAATTTTATTGAAAAGCATCTCACGGGATTTTCGCCCAACATTTTAGTTGACATTAAGTTTGTAAATGACATCAGAAATTGCCTAATGCACAACAATGGTTTAGCAGACAAAAGACTTAATCCAAAATATCGAGACGGACAGAAAATTATTTTAAACTCTGGAGAAGTTAATGGTTACGGACTTAAAGCAAGACAATTAGCAAGAGAAATTTGGGAACGAATATAAGGAAAACGACGGAGCATAGACCGAACAGTCCAGCAGAATGGATACATAGAACGATTTAACCGGACTTACAGACAAGATGTACTAGACGCTTATCTGTTTGACAGTATCCACCAGGTAAGAATGATCACTGAGGATTGGATCAATGACTACAATAACCAAAGACCACATGAAGCATTAAACGGGTTAACTCCGAAACAATTTGAAGAATCACTTAGCTTTGAATTGTTAGTTTAAAACTTTTCTACTTTAGGGAGGGTTACAGATGTTATTCATATCTAATATTGCCTCCCATGTATCGATAATGCCTTGATGTTATAAGATTTGAACTGATTAAATGGAGCATCGTCTAATAAAGCTAAATTCATTTCGAATTCCTTAAGCGTTATATCATCAAAATCGAACCATTCTCCTTGTCCACGATAAGCCTTAAAAGCCTTATGTAAATGTGCTTCCAAGCTAACATAGTGTAATGTTCTAATAAAATAAACAAGCTTAATATTATAAGGGCTGCTTGTCTTTATCTGCTTTAATCTTAACGACAAATTAGATGTTCGCCCAATCTTGTATTTATTAGTATTCTGTACGTTAATAACATATACACCCTTACTCCTACCAATATCGCTTAAAAAAAAGCCTTCCGTGAAATTACCTTCTTTATAAACCTTGCCATTGAAATTTACTATCCTAGGATTATCCTCACTTTCAATTTTTGCTCCAAGCTCTCTCAATAAATCATGAGATGGCCAAAATTCTGCTTGTTCTTTCAAATTATATTGATCAACGAGGTTTTGAGGAATTACACAAACCAATTCAGCTTTAGCATAATTATTACCATATCCTTCGCCGTTCTCATGAAATTGCTCTGCAAGCTTTTGAGTGTTTGCGAATACAAACCAATTTTCAAAACCATCAGAAGTGGTTAACCAATATAAATTCATTTGCACAATAGAGCTTTTATTAGACAATTATTAAAATTTGGTAGCTGAATTGTAAGATTTTTATTTATGTCTACCAATTCCTGAAGTAATTTCAAATTATCACTCATCTTTTGATTAGAAAGTATAGGCAATATTGGCTTTACTGTTTCTTCATTACCCAAATATTCATCAAGATAAACATTGCTCGTGGTAATAAGGGAACTGTAAAACCAACTTTAGTTTTCTCTCTACTCATCTTTATCCAACACTCTGTCTCAGAAATTCTATGAATATCTTTCATAGCCAAACCCTTGACATCGCAATAGCTTAAGCCGGCATAGCATTGTCATAATAAGAATACATCTCTTACATTCTTTAGCACTACCCTATTCAGCTCTAAAGCTTGTAATTTCAAAAGGTCCTCCATGGTTAGGGCTATCTTATTGACAGGGGTAAATTCAAGCGAAAATGAGTCCAAAGAATTCGTTTGTAGATAGCCCAGCTTAATGGCACGAATACTGTGCTCCGCGATCCAACAAAACACTCAAAATAGTTAGCTACATCTGGCAGACGGTATCCAACATCGGTCTCTCACCGGCTACCGGCCTTTTCAAACAGTTCTGCTTTCCTTCTTCGGGCTGGCTACCTATGCCTTCCCATACAGAGATGCTTAGTGTTTCAGATGGTTTGTAAATCTTCAAAACGCTGCAATTCTGCAAACAAACACAGCAGTTTTACACACAATCGCTACTCTTAGGGCTTCAAAATTGTCGTCTTACAAAAAAGACAGACTTTCTGCAAACAACACATGCAGAAAATAAAAATGACAATACATTTATACAGATTTAGGCCGTATTACGCACCTGTATTTTCCATTCAATTAAAAGTAATCGTTGCCACGAGGTCCGTCTAATTCTGCTTCTTAATTTCTATCCATCCATTTCTAAACTATCATTATTATGAGGAAATTACTATTATCCATCCTTTTAGTCCTCGCCGGCTATTGCGGGTATGCCTCAACTGCAGACAGCATAAAGCGGCGGAAAATGGATTCCGTACTTAGCCGTAACGCTATACCCTGCGGTGTCTCGGCTGCATTTTTTAACGGGCTTAGGGTAAGTCCCGGAAGTCCCGGCTCATCAGCCGTTGTAGTTCCTGCCAGCTTCCCGTCTGCCGCCATTGACACCTGCGGTAAGTTTTGTATGTATTATCAGGATGTTGCCTTGTCCACGCACGATGGATTTGACGCCGGATCGGGTGTGGGCCCTAACCGCAGAGCAATCATGTGCGCGGTATTGAACTACATACAAAGCGTAATCGATTGCAGTGCCATACGTGCCGGGCAATACATCCGCATATTGGTGGACACTTCCTTTACCAGCTCGTGCCCGGTAGCGTATAAAACCAGGTATTTTGCCTATGCAGGTCCCAAAACATCAGTTTCTTCAGGTGTTACCAACGGATACGTTCATGACTTTATCGTTTCGGGTTCCGATCCGGCAGCACTTACGATGGATTTTCATGGGGTAATACGGGTAAACTACGACAAAATCTATATCCCCAGGGCCGATACAGGTTATGCCCCGGAACCGTTTGTTTATTATGAAGGTCTTACCGGAATATCTCGATGCGGCATCGACTTCTATTCGACATGCCTGCACGAGATGACACATATCCTGGGCTGGATGAGCTATATCGACATTTTCCCTTCCGCGGCCCCTCCCACCGTTTACAGCAGCATAGACACTTCACTGCACGCAACTGCATTCGGAACGGGCTTTTCCACTTTAACTCCGGGTTTAGCGGAGGAAGCACTTTATATTCTCCTGCCAGCTACCATTTCTGGTTAAATGGCAAAAACCCGCCGGATAACTATCCTGTTTACACGCAATTGTTATTCCTTGCCCACATGGATTGGGCGAACAGCCTTTCCCACCTGGACGACTCACGCAATTCTTACCACCGCAAGCAGCGTTGCTCTCCCGGAGATAATATGGATTACGTGATGGGCGCATTCGGCATTAAGGGTGTAACGCGCCGTGTATATTCCAAAGCAGAGCTTCAGGGCTTTACCGATATTCTGGGCTATACGCTTACTTCAGGCATATCCACCGGCATCACCAAAACAAACCACCTTTCCTGGTCTTCCAAAATGAGTTCTGTAACTTATGACGCGATCTACAACGAAGATTATGAATTTACCGGTTTCCCGGATAAGATTCCTGCCGACACCATTTTAACCAATGACTCTGGTGCCAAATGGGTTATCCGCCTGTCAGCAGATACCTCTCTGCACGATGCAGACGGGGATACCATCCGTGTTTACCCGGGGAGTCTAGTCAACTTCAGGGGCGCTGGTAACGGTGGTAACAATCACGTACAACTAACGCTGAGCGCCGATGGCAGAACCATCACCTATATCCCAAGACATAATTTCGCGGGCAGATGCCAGTTTGGCTATAATATCTGGGACGGCAAGGAAAAAGGCGCTTTTGTGCTGCATACCGTTGACGTGGGCCGTGGCAACAATGTATTTGCAGCCAAAGGAGAGAACTATGTGATGAACGGCAACTTTGAAGAAGGCACTGAAGTAAAAATAAAGGGTGTTGCAGAATCCGTCCCAAACGCTTCCATCATGATGGGCGAACAGCGGGAAGGCCACTTGTTTGGCCAGCATTTTGGTGACGGTCACCCTCGGGATTATTTCATGAATGGATGGGTGCCCTTCGGTTCAGGGGTATGTATTAAAAATGCGTACGCTGCCTGCGATAGTTCTGCCACACTTACCTATTCGTTCGGTTCCCAGACATCCAACTCCTTTCCATCACCTGAACGTCCGCTGCAGCCGGGCGATACGGGTAACCGGTACCAGATCATCCGGGATAACTGCGGCGGCTATTTCAACCTGAAAAGCCCTTTGGCTCATTGCAACAAATACAGGCTGAGCTTTGATTTCTATGCGGACTCTGTCACATACGACCGGAGATCAAAGTTTGTGATCGGCTTCCTGTCCGATCAGTATTCCCGTATCGACACGGTCACCGAGCGCAGTGCTCCTAATCCGCGCCTGCTGGCTAAACTCAATCCTGACGTAAAGATGATTGTCCGCTCCGGATGGGTGCATTACGAAATGACTTTCCGTTACTGCAATGATACTGCGGCCAATGTCCTGTTTATACGCAGTATTAAAAACGGCGAGCAAGGCTTCCTGGACAATCTGAGTATTGTAGAAGATACCGTTGAAACGTCTCTTACCATTGCAGACAGTGTATTGAGTCCTTGCGGCAATAGGCGTCTGTATGCGCGTATCAGTAACTGGGCGCAATACCGTTGCAGCGATTCCACCGGCAAACCACTCCCCGTTACCTGGACGGCAAAAGGCATTATCGTCGGCACCGACTCCTTCCTTTACGCAAGCCCGAAAGATACCACCACCTATATCGCAACGGCAACTGACGGCTGCAATAGCTATACAGATTCGATACGGGTGGCTCCGGCCACAGGGCCGGTTGTAGCGGTAAAAGATACTGCTGCCTGCTCCGGGGACTCTGTGCTGCTGTCGCTTGCGGTAAGCGGCACACATGGCGCAGTTACTTATTCCTGGACGCCTGCCACCGGCCTTTCCTGCACTTCCTGCCCCTCCCCTAAAGCAGCTCCTACTGTCAAAACCGCCTATTGGGTTACAGTAAGTGACGATTCCGGCTGTTCTAAAGCTGCCATTTATGTGCCGGTGTACGCATTACCTGTATTGCATGCGACTGATGATTCAGTCTGTTACGGCCTTTATGCGACACTTCAGGTGGATGGTGATACGGCAAACCGTTATCGCTGGACATCGTACGCTGTTTGCGACACCTGTATGCATACCACCGGGTATTTATGCCGAGAACCTGTCCAGGCTGAAGGTGAGCGGTGTGGTGATCACGACCAGCAATAAAGCCGGGGCTACCGTTGCCGGAGCCGCTTATCCTACCGATATTTTTACCGGTTTTGGCATTATGATAGACGGAGGTGCCAACCTGATCAGCGACAGTATCATGAGCAACCGCATCAGCAATACCAATGTGGGTATACACCTGAATATCCCGAACGCAAAAGCGGGCAGCGTGGCCACTGTTTTCGGGAACTCCCTGTACAGTGTAAACCCGGACATCAGCGCGGCCTTCACGGCCAGGCAGAGTATGGCGCAGGGTATACAGGTATACTCCAACCGGCCTGTAAGCCTGGGAGCCAGCGCCTGCAACATCAACAGCAATGGCATCTTCAAGGTGTTCAATGGCATCTCGGTATCCGGACTGACCACGATGAAATGCTCCACCACTTACAACACGATCGTACTCTGGGACACGGTAACGAGTGTGACGAGCAACCAATATGGTATTAAAGTGGACGGAACCACGGATGCCGTCATCACCAACGATAGTGTTACTTCTCCGGGGTTGAACCCAGTAGTTAACTCTGCCATTCGCATCAGGGGCATATCCGTTTCTGCCAATACCAATGTGCACCTGTGCAGCAACGCAACAACCAATATTGGTAAAGGTTTTGAATTCGCCAAGGGTACTGGCCAGTTAGGCACGCGGTGGATCGCCAACCGGATGACGAATGACTATATGGGTATGGTATTAGGCAGCGATATCGGTGATCAGGGCTATATGTATAATTCCGTAGGGAAGCCAATTGTATTTTACGGTGCTACCAGAAATGTCTGGTACGGATCATGGGGCTCATCTTCAAGATATCAAACTTATGGGTTGGATTATATTGACACACGAAACTCTAAACTTTGGGTAAAGAATGTTACTTCCGGTAATATAGAAATGCCAACCGTAAACAGTTCTAACTTGGGAACGCCCACAATTCCTTATATATATTACAGCTCAAGTCTATTGATTCCTACTGCTCAAACCGATGCCAATTGTTTAGGGGGCATCTATCCAAGCAAAACCAACCCGCTTCCGTTTACCCCGACAGGCAAATCGCTGGGACTGCTGATGATAGCCGATAGTCTTCGCTACGGACATGATTACGACACCCGGCAATGGATGGGTCAATTGGCGCTCTACCAGCTGGGTACCGAGCAGCCCGACCTGCGGGATACGTCGGCCACGCTCGATCTGTTTATGAACGCTGCGGGCGGCAGCCGCTTCGACTGGCTCACACAAATACGCGCTTCGCTGGACACGGGCAATACCGCAGATGCACAGTCCCTGCTGGACAATCCCGCAGCAGCACGCGGACGCACGGTAGTGAATAATGATGTGGTGGTAACGGATTACGATGGCGGCGACCAGGTGGTACAGAACTATGCCGACTTCTACCAGGCTTACCGCAAGTTTGCAGACAGCAGTATGAGTGCAGCCGATTCCCTGCTGGTATCCGTCCTGGCCAATGGATGCCCTTATGTGGACGGTGCGGTAGTGTATGAAGCACGCAGCCTGTTTGCACACCTGTACAAAACCTATGTGGCTTATAATGATGACAGCTGCGACAAGCATGCCCGCAGCAACGCACGCCTGGCCCCGCAAAACGCAATGGTCAACGCATCGGACAATGCCTTTACCCTGTTCCCGAACCCGAACAAAGGCGTATTCAGCATTGTGCAGCGCAGCAGTGAGGACGAGATCGTGAGTGCACACTTGTACACAGCATTAGGGCAGGAACTATATAGCGGAAATATAGAATTTAAATCAGGAGTAGCTACCTTTAAAGTAGCCAATGCCTTACCCGGAATGTACCTGCTATGCCTGAAAGGGAAAGATCACAAAACAAGCTGCATTAAATTCAGTATTCAATAGTATTATGTACCGCAACGCCCTGTTCTCTCTATTGTTCACCTGTGCCTGCCTTTCGGCACAAGCACAGGTGAACTTTGTACTCAATCCAAGCTTTGAGGATACGGTATTCTGTCCGGACGAGATCAACCAGATCAGCAATGCCAAATACTGGAGCTGTGCCGTGGACACAGTGGGCAAACCTTATTACGCCCCGGAACTGTACCATGCCTGTGCCGGAACCACCTGGCCTGTTAGATGCGGGGTGCCGGACAATTTAGCAGGGTATCAGCAACCCAAAAGTGGCAAAGCTTATGCCGGGGAGCATCTCTATTACGACAAAACACTTCCGGTACCCACATTTGTTGATACAAATTGGCGCGATTACTTCCAGGGACATTTGGTTAAGCGTTTGGAAGCTGGCAAACAATACTGTATTAGCTTTTGGGTGGCTCTTGCAGAATACTCCGGTTATGCACATAATAACATTGGCATTTACCTGGATGACGGCAGCATCAATAAAAGAAGCAAGGCGGGTATTGAGATCACAGACGTAATACCCCAATTTTACACGACAGCAATCATCAAAGACACGCAGAATTGGGTAAAGGCAGAAGGCAGCTTTATTGCCACTGGCAATGAGACACACATCACGCTGGGAAACTTTGCCAAACAAAATGAAGTGGATACTGATTTTTATCTATTGGGGAGCTTCTTATCAATACTCCTATTACTTATTTGACGACATCAGTGTTGTGGAAACCAACCTTCCCGCCGATGCCGGGCCGGACAGATGGGTGGAAAAAGGCAAGACCGTGCAGATAGGCCGTGTGGGAGACAGTACCGCTCAAGCCATAGACTGTAAGTGGTACCATAAGGGCAGGCTCATAGACAGCGGAGCCATCGTAAGCGTAGCGGCCAACCTCAGCGCCGGAGCGATTGACACCTACATCGTAGTGCAGACCATTTGCGGTGCCGTAAAAACAGATACTACTACCGTAAGAACGGTACCTGCCGGGGTCAAAGAATGGAATACGCATTACGCCGTAAACATCTACCCCAACCCCTCTTCCGGTATCGTGTACATACAATCATCCAACGCATTGGAACAGGTACGGATACTGGATATAAGCGGGCGTACTGTACAGCAGTTAGCCAACCTGTCTGCCAATACGATCACCCTGCAACTCGGCAGCGGCTATTACTTCGTTGAAACTACCGACAAAAAAGGAAATACCGAAAGACAAAGGCTTTGCGTCCAATAATATGAATAGCCGATACCGCAACACCCTGTTCTTTCTATTGTTCACCTGTGCCTGCCTTTCCGTGGGGGCACAGGTGAACTTTGTACTCAATCCCAGTTTTGAGGATACCGTAAACTGCCCTTCCGAATGGGGACAAATCCGGCATGCAAAATACTGGTCTTGTGCTGTTGACACTACAGGAGAAACAATGTACACACCAGAATACAATAATACATGTTCTCCTAGCAGCGGACATTTTGCCAAAATGCCTGACAATATCTACTTTTATCAATACCCGCACACCGGCAATGGCACAGTAAGTGGTCATCTTTATTATGATAGGACAAGTCCGTTCCCTCCATTCTTAGATACTACTTACAGAGACTATTTTCAAGGGCATCTGGTCAGACCGCTCGAACATGGCAAACAATATTGTGTGGCTTTTTGGGTAAATATGGCTGAAATTGCTGGTTACGCGCATGATCATATTGGAGTTTACTTGGACGACGGCAGCATTAATAAGAGAAGTAAGGCGGGTATTGAGATCACCGACGTGATTCCCCAATTTTACACGACAGCAATCATCAAAGACACGCAGAACTGGGTAAAGGCAGAAGGCAGCTTTATTGCCACCGGCAATGAGACCCACATTACGTTGGGAAACTTTGCAAAGCAAGCAGATGTTGATACTAACTATATTTATTTGGGGACTTGCCTACCAATATTCCTACTATCTTTTTGATGACATCAGTGTTGTGGAAGTAAACATTCCCGCCGATGCCGGGCCGGACAGATGGGTGGAAAAAGGGAAGACCGTGCAGATAGGACGTGTAGGAGACAGTACCGCTCAAGCCATAGACTGTAAGTGGTACCATAAGGGCAGGCTCATAGACAGCGGAGCCATCGTAAGCGTAGCGGCCAACATCAGTGCCGGAGCGATAGATACCTATATCGTGGTGCAGACCATCTGCGGTGCAACAAAAACAGATACTACTACCGTGAGAACGGTACCTGCCGGGGTGAAAGAATGGAATACCCACTATGCCGTAAACATCTATCCCAACCCTTCTTCCGGTATCGTGTACATACAATCCTCCACCGCATTGGAACAGGTACGGATATTGGATATAAGCGGGCGTACTGTACAGCAGTTAGCCAACCTGTCTGCCAATACGATCACCCTGCAACTCGGCAGCGGCTATTACTTCATTGAAACTACCGACAAAAAAGGAAATACCGAAAGACAAAGGCTTTGCGTCCAATAATATGAATAGCCGATACCGCAACACCCTGTTTTTTCTATTGTTCGCCTGTGCCTGCCTTTCCGTGGGGGCACAGGTGAACTTTGTTATAAATCCAAGCTTTGAGAAATTCACTAATTGTCCTACTAAAGGAGGGCAACTAACATTAGCTAACAACTGGCGGAATGCTAATGATTCCGATTTTATTTTAGGTATTGAGTATTTCAATTCTTGTGCAAGTGGTAACTATCTCGCAGGGTGTCCTGAAAATATTTCATTTTATCAAATGCCTCGCTCAGGGAATGGTATGATTGGTATGAGTATGTACTACGACAAAACAGATCCACCACCACCACCACCAGCACCATTTAACAATCGCGAATATTTACAAAGCAAACTGATAAGAAAACTAAGCGCAGGAAGACAATATTGTGTATCCTTTTGGATAAACTTAGCTGAAGCATCAGGATATGCCCATAATAAGATAGGAGCATATTTTGACGATGGTACTATCAATATGGTTGTTGATAGCGGAGGCAAAGAAATTATTACTGTAATTCCAAACATCTATTCGGATTCTATTATAATCGATACATCAGCATGGAAAAAAATTGAAGGGAGTTTTGTCGCAAATGGGAATGAAACTACTATTACAATTGGTAATTTCTTTAAAGATTCCGATTTAGATATTCTTAAAACGAACTATTGGTTTACAACGCCTCAATATTCTTATTATATTATTGATGACATCAGTGTTGTGGAAACCAACCTTCCCGCCGATGCCGGGCCGGACAGATGGGTGGAAAAAGGCAAGACCGTGCAGATAGGCCGTGTGGGAGATAGTACCGCTCAAGCCATAGACTGTAAGTGGTACCATAAGGGCAGGCTCATAGACAGCGGAGCCATCGTAAGCGTAGCGGCCAACATCAGTGCCGGAGCGATAGATACCTATATCGTGGTGCAGACCATCTGCGGTGCAGTAAAAACAGATACTACTACCGTTAGAACGGTACCTGCCGGGGTGAAAGAATGGAATACGCATTACGCCGTAAACATCTACCCAAACCCTTCTTCCGGTATCGTGTACATCCAATCATCCACCGCATTGGAACAGGTACGGATACTGGATATAAGTGGGCGTACCGTGCAGCAGTTAGCTAACCTGTCTGCAAATACAATCACCCTGCAACTCGGCAGCGGCTACTATTTCGTTGAAACCACCGATAAAAATGGTAATACCGAAAGACAAAGGCTTTCGGTGCAATGATATGATATGATCAGCCGATACCGCAACACCCTGTTCTTTCTATTGTTCACCTGTGCCTGCCTTTCGGCACAAGCACAGGTGAACTTTGTACTCAATCCGAGCTTTGAGGATACGGTACTCTGTCCGGACGAGATCAACCAGATCAGCAATGCCAAATACTGGAGCTGTGCCGTGGACACAGTGGGCAAACCTTATTATGCTCCAGAGTTATATCATGCCTGTGCCGGAATTACCTTACCGATTAGATGCGGCGTACCCGAAAATGCTGTTGGCTATCAACAGCCCAAAAGCGGCAAAGCTTATGCCGGGGGACATCTCTACTACGACAAAACACTTCCGGTACCCGCATTTGTTGATACAAATTGGCGCGATTATTTCCAGGGGCATTTGGTTAAGCGTTTGGAAGCTGGCAAACAATACTGTGTTAGCTTTTGGGTAGTTCTTGCTGAATATTCCGGCTACGCGCATGATCATATCGGAGTTTACCTTGACGATGGCAGCATTAATAAGAGAAGCAAAGCGGGTATTGAGATTACAGATGTGCTACCACAATTTTACACGACAGTAATCATCAAAGACACACAGAACTGGATAAAGGCAGAAAGCAGCTTTATTGCCAACGGCAGTGAGACACACCTCACGCTGGGGAACTTTGCCAAGCAAACAGATGTAAATGCAGTGTTGGTTCCATATTTTGCTACTTCCACTCAATATTCCTATTATCTATTTGACGACATCAGTATTGTGGAAACAGAGCTTCCCGCTGATGCCGGGCCGGACAAATGGGTGGAAAAAGGCAAGACCGTGCAGATAGGCCGTGTGGGAGACAGTACTGCACAAGCCATAGACTGTAAGTGGTACCACAAGGGCAGGCTCATAGACAGCGGAGCCATCGTAAGCGTAGCGGCCAACCTCAGCGCCGGAGCGATTGATACCTATATCGTAGTGCAGACCATCTGCGGTGCCGTAAAAACAGATACTGCTACCGTAAGAACGGTACCTGCCGGGGTGAAAGAATGGAATACGCACTATGCCGTAAACATCTACCCCAACCCGTCTTCCGGTATCGTGTACATCCAATCATCCACCGCATTGGAACAGGTACGGATACTGGATATAAGCGGACGTACCGTGCAGCAGTTAGCCAACCTGTCTGCCAATACAATCACCCTGCAACTCGGCAGCGGCTACTACTTCGTTGAAACCACCGACAAAAAAGGAAATACCCAAAGGCAAAGGCTTTGCGTCCAATAATATGAATAGCCGATTGGGATGACTAGATTAACTGCGTTGATTTAACAGGAAGGATACCTAAAAATCCGGATAAACCTGCACCTGCCAGGGAGGATAGCTTTTTGTTGTTTAAGAAACCAGCTGCTTTGACTGGATTCGAACCAGCGGCCTCTTCGTCCCGAACGAAGCGCGCTACCGGGCTGCGCTACATCCCGAAGGACTCAATACTATAAATACTTCACTCCATCTTGGATAAAAAAAGAAGCCTGCTCGCGCAGGCTTCTTTCGTTCGGTCGGGACGACTAGATTCGAACTAGCGACCCCTTGCACCCCATGCAAGTGCGCTACCGGGCTGCGCTACGTCCCGAACTCCTCAGGGAGGGCCGCAAAAGTAAAAATTTTGTTTGAAAAAAACTAATTCAGCTTCGAAGAAATTAAGCGAAGGAACTCACTACGTGTCTCTTGCGCTTCAAACTGTCCGCTGAACGCCGAGGTCGTCGTTACGCTGTTCTGCTTCTGCACTCCGCGCATCATCATGCACAAATGCTGTGCCTCAATCACCACTGCCACACCCATCGGCTGCAGCGTCTCCTGTATCGCATCCAGGATCTGGTGCGTAAGACGTTCCTGCACCTGCAGACGGCGCGCAAACGTGTCCACCACCCGGGCAATCTTGCTCAGTCCGGTGATCACTCCATTCGGTATATACGCCACATGCGCCTTCCCGAAGAAGGGCAGCATATGGTGCTCGCAAAGCGAATACAGTTCTATATCTTTTACAATCACCATCTCGCTGTACGACTCATGGAACTTTGCCGCTTCAAGTATCTGGCGTGCATCCATATTGTATCCCTGTGTAAGGAACTGCATCGCCTTCGCCACCCGCTTGGGCGTATCCTGCAGGCCTTCCCGGTCCGCATCCTCACCCAGCAGTTCCAGCGAAGAACGGTAATGCGCCATCAGGGCATCCGTAATGTGCGGATCAAAATGTTCGTCTTTTTTATAAGCCACGTTGCTTGTGTGTTTTTTAGAAGGGGAGAAAAAAACTGCCGCTTAGGCACCGTAGTATTCCACGTATATATTGCGTGTCTCGCGCAGCATAAGCTTATGCAGCTGCACACCCATCTGCTCCACATGGGGGCGCAATTCGTCCCAGATAGCAATGGTCAGGTTTTCGGCGCTGGTGAACTTACCTTTCATAAACGGAACATCGAGATTCAGGTTGCGGTGATCCACCTGCTCCACGATCACCTGTTTGATCAGGCTTCCGAGCTCCTTCGCATTGCATACGAAACCTGTCTCTTTACTCGGCTCTCCCTTCACGGTTACATGCAGCTCATAATTGTGGCCGTGCCAGTTGGCATTTGCACATTTACCGAATACTTCTTCATTTTTTTCGGCGGTCCAGGACTCGTTATACAGTTTGTGGGCTGCATTAAAATGCTCAACCCGTGTCAGATACACCATGCTTTGTAATTAGTCCGCAAAAGTACCCTCTGCTTGCTTATCAAAAAAATAACTTTACTTGCAGCTGATGAAGAATTTATTGATAGTGTCCGCCACAGAAGCCGAAATCCTCCCCTTGCTGCGCTTCCTGGAAGCCAATTTCCGGACGGTGGCGCAGCATTCCTTTCAGAATGAACGCTATTCGGTGGATGTACTGATATCGGGAGTGGGCATGATGAATACTGCTTACAATCTCGGCGTTGCGCTCGCCCGCAACACCTACGATGCCGCGCTGCAGGCCGGTATCGGCGGATGCTTCGATATGCAGCTACCTTTGGGCTCGGTACTGGGTGTTTCTTCAGAATGCTATGCAGATCTCGGTGCAGAGGACCGCGGAGCTTATATAGATATATTTGAACTGGGCTTCCTGCAAAAGAACACCTACCCTTTTACGGACGGAAAACTATTGAACCTGAAACCGTTTGAAGCAGGAATGGGGCTGGACCTTGTTCCCGCCATCAGCGTGAATACGGTAAGCGGACATAGTCCCACCATCGCCGCGCGTGCCTTAGGGTATGGTGCCGTACTCGAAAGCATGGAAGGCATTGCATTCCATTACGCGTGTCTGCAACAGCAGCTGCCTTTTCTGCAGATCCGGGCGGTGTCCAACTACGTAACCCCGCGCGACCGCGATGCATGGCAGATAGGATTGGCGATCAGGAACCTGAACCAGCATTTACAGGATTTTTTTAGCAAATAAAGACCCTAATTTTACGGTCGCAATTTCCACAAATATGAAACTCACGCTGGGCTTCAGCCCTTGCCCCAATGATACTTTTATCTTCGATGCACTGGTGAACAAAAAAATCGATACCGGCATCTATTCGTTCGACTATGTGATGGAGGACGTGGAAACGCTCAACCAGTGGGCATTTGAAGAAAAGCTCGATATTACCAAACTCAGTTATGGCTCCTACCTGGATCTCGCGCACCCTTATGCGTTACTGCATTCAGGCAGTGCATTAGGCAAAGGCGTAGGTCCGCTGCTGGTGAGCAGCCGGCCAATCGAACGGTCAGAACTTGCTGGCTGCCGCATTGCGATCCCCGGCAAAAAAACCACGGCCAACCTGCTGTTGTCCCTCGCTCACCCGGAAGCAAAAGATAAAACGGAAGTATTATTCAGCGATATCGAGCAATCGGTGCTCGACGGGCGTTTCGATGCGGGACTGATCATCCATGAGAGCCGCTTCACTTACGCAGCAAGGGGATTGCATAAGATCATGGACCTGGGCGACTGGTGGGAAAACGAAATGCATGCCGCTATTCCCTTAGGCGGTATCGTGATCCGGCGCAACCTTCCGGCAAACGTTGCTGCCGATGTGGACCGCCTGATCCGAGAAAGTCTCGAATACTCCTGGAAACATTCCCCGGAACTCTCGCCCTTCGTGCAGGATAATGCGCAGGAAATGGAGGAATCCGTAATGCGCCAGCATATCAATCTCTATGTAAATGAATTCTCTACCGACCTCGGTCCCGTAGGCAGGCACAGCATAGAGACTTTATTCTCGAAAGCAAAATCCGGCGGACTGATCGCAGGAGACCTGCCGGAAAATATATTCTACTGATACCTATGAGCAGCGCCAGGGAAGTATTACAGCAATACTGGGGATATGATGCGTTCCGGGAATTACAGGAACCCATCATAGCAACCGTCCTCAAAGGCGCCGACTGTATCGCGCTGCTACCTACGGGCGGAGGCAAATCGCTGTGCTACCAGGTGCCTGCCCTGCTGATGGAGGGTCTCACACTGGTGGTATCGCCGCTGATCTCCCTGATGCAGGACCAGGTGCAACGCCTGCAGGAACAAGGCATCAACGCAGCCTACCTGCATAGCGGACTCAGTGCGCAACAGGTGCAGGGCATCCTTGCCGAAGCGGAAAAAGGAACGCTGAAATTATTGTAGGTGTCTCGCCAAACGCCTGCAGAACAGACTGTTCCGCCAGGCATTGCCCTACCTGAAAATCGCGCTGATAGCCGTGGATGAAGCGCACTGTATCTCACAATGGGGCCATGATTTCCGGCCGGAATACCTGCAGATCAAAACACTGCGGGAAGAAGGGCGGCAGATACCCATCCTTGCACTTACGGCAAGCGCTCCATGAAGTTCTGGCCGACATACAGCAGCAGGACTGGGCATCGGCACCGCAGCGGTGTTCCGTAAAAGCTTCGCACGCCCCAACATCCATTATACCATTCACTACACGGAAAACAAACTCCAGGATACGGTCAACTTCTTCCGCCGCAACGAGCATTGCGCGATCATCTATTGCCGCAGCCGGCGACGCACGCAGGAGATCAGCGCACTGCTGCAACAGAACGGCATTCAGGCCGCAGCTTTTCACGCCGGACTTCCGCGCGAGCAGCGCCATGCTGTGCAGCAGGCCTGGATGCAGAACGAATTGCAGGTGATGGTGGCCACTACCGCTTTCGGAATGGGTATAGACAAACCGGATGTGCGCACGGTGCTGCACCTTGAGTCCCCGGAAAACCTCGAAGCCTATTACCAGGAGACCGGGAGAGCCGGACGCGACGGGCAGCCTTCCAGGGCGATCCTGCTGTACGGCAATTATGATCTGCAGAGACTGGGCGAAAGCGTGGAACGCACTTTCCCGCCTGAAGATTACCTGCGCAGGATATACCAGTACGTTTGCGACTTCCTGCAGATACCTACCGGAACAGAGCTGGATGACTACTACGAATTTGATCTTGAAACGTTCCTGAAAAACTTCCGGCTGGAATCGGTTCCGGCCACACACGCGCTGCGCCTGCTGGCGCAGGAGGGTTTATGGAGTCTGAACGACGCGGTGTTCCGCCCCCGGCCCAGATACAGGTAACCGCTGCGCGCAATACACTGGACCAGGTGCAGGAGCAGTATCCGCGGCTGTCGGTTGTGATCACGGGCATGCTGCGCCTGTACACGGGTATCTTCCATTATCCCGTTCCGGTAAATGTATTCGGACTGGCCAGGAAACTGCAGCTGAAGAAAGACGACCTCGAAACCATGCTGCTGCAATTGCATGCCATGAATCTCATCGAATTCAAACCGGCTCATTCGGGCCCTATGATCCATGTGCATCATTACCGCGTGCCTTCCCGGGACCTAATCATCGACCATAAACGCATTGCGCGCCTGCGTGAAAATGAAAAATTCCGCACTGAAAGCATGACCGCATTCCTGCAAAACAGGGATACCTGCGTGAATCGTATGCTGCTGGCCTATTTCGACGAAACTGCTCCTGAATGGTGCGGCCATTGCTACATCTGCGCAAAAAGATCGGCTCCGCAGGAGCCGAAAGTATCGCTGGAACAACGCATTGTTCAACTGCTGGAAACACACGAAAGCCTCAGCCTTCAGGAACTGCTGCAGGCAATTAACCCATCTGATACCACCGCAACCATAGAATGTATCCGGCAAATGACGGAATCCGGACTGATCATCACCGACGGATTGGGGAATATTACCCTTCCCGGCCGGTCCTGATTGCGTCAGGGAAAATATGTACTTTTGGAACTTAATACTTTCAACATCCAATGTCTCAGATCAATATAAACGGGGGAGCGTCTTTCTCCGTAGAAAAAAACGGCGACACAGTGCTGATCAACGGCACATCCGTGCAGCCGGACATCCGCTGGATGTCGCCAACCGAGGCCAGCATCCTGCTCGACAATAAAAGC
Source organism: Chitinophagaceae bacterium (assembly GCA_049840855.1). GTDB lineage: Bacteria > Bacteroidota > Bacteroidia > Chitinophagales > Chitinophagaceae > Rurimicrobium. The sequence goes on from JASGJF010000003.1 coordinate 63,230, forward strand.
TATACCGCAGAAGTCGAAAAAGTGGACCGCGACAACAAGGAACTCGTGGTTCGTATCAACGGCAACCGCGTGGTGATGAATATCCGTGAAGACATTGACCTGCTGCTGGAAAAAATGGGCATTAATATGGCCGCAGGAATGAAAGCCGCTCCGCTGAAAGCGCCCATGCCCGGTCTGATCCTGAAAATACTCGTCAGCCCCGGCCAGCAGGTACAGAAAGGTGACGGATTGCTGATCCTCGAAGCCATGAAAATGGAAAACATACTGAAAGCAACAGGTCCTGCCACCGTCAAAGCAATAAAGGTTGAAGAACGCACTGCGGTCGAAAAAGGTTCGGTGCTGATCGAAATGGAATAATGCCGACATGAAAGCAATCCGTATATTCTTATTCTCATTGTTGCTGCTGCAGGCCCGGATCGTCGCGGCTGAGCAGTTCTCTTACATATTCATACAGGGAGATAAAAAAACGCCTATTTACACGAAAGTGGAAGGCGTGATGATGCCGCGTTATGGTAAAAATTACGCATTGCTCGCTCCGCTTGCACCAGGCCCGATCAATATCGAGATCCTGTTCCAGCAAAACGAACATCCGCCCCTGAACTTCCGTATCCTCGTACCTGAAAACGGCAAACGCGCATTTCTGCTGAGCTCGAAAGACGGTAAGTATGCGCTGTACGACCTGGAACAGAATTTCTACCTGCAGTCGGACAATTCTTTTGAAGAAGACCATATGCCCGCCGTTGTCACCAACCAGACAATGGCCGTCAATGCAGCGGAAACACCGAAACGGGAAGTTCCCGCAACGGAAAAAACGAACGTAAAAACTCCGGACTCCGAAAAGCTGTACGAACCCGAAGCAAACGAAGGCAACAATCAGAACAATACTGCAGCAGTCCCACAGCCTTCCGGCAAACAGGCTCCCCGGTTTATTGAAAATATTACGTTCAACAATGAGCAGGCCACAGGTGGCACTATTGCAAAAGCCACCGATGAAACAGGAAACGGTGCAACCACCGGCGGAACGGTAACCAATAGCGACTGTGCGGGCGTGATCGGCGACGAAAGATTTATCCGGCTGCGCACAGACCTCAACCTCGTCACGAATGAAGACCAGCGCCTGGGCATTATACAGGGCGCCATTAAAAACAATTGCTTCTCCACAAGACAGGCAGCCGAACTTACCGAACTGCTCAGCAGCGATGTGGCGAAACTCTCAGCTCTGAAAGCCTTTTATCCCAAGATCAGAGATCAGGCGGAATTTCCCTCCCTCGCTTCGCTTATCACCGATGAAGATGTCAAAAGCTATTTCCTCGGCTTCCTGAATAAATAAAGAACAGAGAGCTCATAAAAAAAGCGCGATCATCAATGATGATCGCGCTTTTTCCATTATCCTTAAATCTTACTGCATCGACTGGATCACCATTTCGGCGATATCCAGCACCTGCACATGATCTTCCTGTTCTTTATTTTTCACACCATCGGTAAGCATCGTGGTACAGAAAGGGCAGTTGGCTGCGATCACGCTTGCACCGGTTGCCAATGCTTCGTTGGAACGCTCCAGGTTGATACGTGTATCTCCCGGCTCATCTTCCTTGAACATCTGCGCACCGCCTGCGCCACAGCACAACCCGTTGGTACGGCAACGCTTCATTTCTATCAGTTCCACATCCAATGCTTCCAGCACGGCGCGCGGAGCTTCATATACGTTATTTGCGCGCCCGAGGTAACAACTGTCGTGGTACGTGATCTTTTTACCTTTGAATGCCCCGCCACCCTGCAGCACGAGTCTGCCATCGTTGATCAGAGACTGCAGGAAAGTGGTATGGTGGATCACTTCGTAATGACCGCCCAGAGCAGGGTATTCGTTCTTCAAAATATTGAAGCAATGCGGACAGGCAGTAACGATCTTCTTCACCTCATACCCGTTCAGGACCTGTATATTGTTGTATGCCATCATCTGGAACAGGAATTCATTTCCTGCACGGCGTGCCGGATCGCCGGTACACATCTCCTCTTTACCCAGGATCGCAAAACTAACCCCCACTTTATTGAGAATAGCAGCAAATGCTTTGGTGATCTTCTGCGCACGCTGATCAAAGCTGCCCGCACAACCTACCCAAAACAGCACCTCGGGTTGTGCACCCTCGGCCATATATTCCGCCATCGACTTAATATGCATATGTAAATTGTTTTTTACTAAAAAAATTAAACCAGCTTCCTGATAACATTAATATTGCCCCAGTGCAGTGTGTCATGCCAGAGGCACATCTGCAGCAATTCGTCCATATTATTGGCCGGAATACCGAAAGTACCCAGTGCAAAAGGTTCGGCCACGGTGAGCGCCCCTTCTGTGTAGAACGCTTCCAGCGTATCGATAGAACTGAAGAAACGTTCTTTCAGCATTGCGATCTCCGTTTCAGGAACAAATGCTTCAGGCTTCGAGCCGTTGCGGTAATTATCTGCCAGTGGCACCGCGCGTTCTTTCATTGCCCCGGAGCGCCAGTAGCAGAGCATCTCCGTTGCCACCACCAGGTGACCGAGCTGCCAGACCAGGTTATTGTTCAGCCCTTCGGGAATCCTGTTGAGCTGTTCTGTGGTGAATCCTTCCAGCTGTGCCGCGATCTTAGTCCGGACAGCACGGATATTGTCGAAAATCTGAGTTGCCATATTTTATTGCATTTCGGCTACCCATAGATCCCGTTCATCGGGACTGAATTTCCAGGGTGCCATGTTATTTTCAATATTACCGAACATCATGTTCCACTCCTGGGGACTGTTGCTCTCCTCCATTACCAGGTAACGGCGTGCATCGAGAATGATCTCGAGCGGACTGATACTGACAGGGCAGGCTTCCACGCAGGCATTACAACTGGTACAGGCCCTGAGTTCCTCCACGCTGATATAATCGTGCACCAGCGATTTCCCGTCATCCACAAAACTGCCGTTCTGATCGATATTGCGCCCCACTTCTTCCACGCGATCACGCGTATCCATCATGATCTTACGCGGAGACAGTTTTTTGCCTGTTATGTTCGCAGGACACACGCTCGTACAGCGTCCGCACTCGGTGCAGGCATAAGCATCCATCAGGTTTTTCCAGCTCAGATCCATCACATCTTTCGCTCCGAAGCGCTGCGGCGCTGCATCCCCGCTTACAGGAGGAGCAAGCTCCGGCTGCATCATATACAGTACTTCATTCTGCACGGAAGGCATATTGTGCATTTCACCGGCAGGCTCCAGCGGAGCATAATAAGCATTGGGAAATGCAAGCACGATGTGCAGGTGTTTGGAATATGGCAGATAGTTCAGGAATGCCAGTACGCCGATGATATGCAGCCACCAGGTAGTGCGTTCCAGCGCTATCAGCGAAGTTTCGCTCATACCGTTGAACAGCGGCGCAATCATACCGGAAACCAGGAATGAACCCGTTTGTGCATAATGCTCAGAACCGAGTTGCTGCAATTGCTGATCTGCGGCGTTCATCGTAAACAATAAGCCCATCAATACGATCTCTGTGATCAGGATCGCATTTGCATCTGTTTTGGGAAAGCCGTCCAGCTCCGGCTGATTCAGTCGCTTCAGACGTAATATATTGCGGCGTACCAGGAATATCGCGCAACCGATGAGAACGGTGGCCGCGAGGAATTCAAAGCATCCGATCAGCACCGGATACAGGCTTCCCAGCGCTTGCGCGAACAAACGGTGCGTGCCCAGCATACCGTCCAGGATGATCTCCAGCATTTCGATATTGATGATCACGAACCCGGCATATACAAAGAAGTGCAGTATTGCCGGTGTCATTCGCTTGAACATCTTCTTCTGTCCGAGTGCCAGCAGCAGCACATTGCGCCAGCGCCGTGCACTGTCGCCTCCGAAACTGCGGTCTTTACCCAGCAGGATATTACGACGGATGGAACGGATCTTTTTATAAAACAGAAAAGATGCGCCCGCGAGCAATAAGAGAAAGAGGATTTGTTGCAATACGTGCATAAGCTGTTATTTGATTCTTAGATACGATTCCGCGCGGGAATGCTTACCCGGCACGAAAGTAATTCCTTTTTTTTAAGCAACGAAAAGCGGTATCTTTTTCATATTCAGATATTGACCTTTTCAATTATAACGAGTAAATTTGGTAGATGAAGTTGTTTCCAATGCAAAAGTTTTTCCGCAACACACTTTTGTGCCTGACCGTATTTTGTTCTATTCCCGGACCGGAAGCGCGTGCCCAGGACAATGCACCTGCACTTGATAAAGACTATTTCAGAAAAATGGAAGATTCGCTGCTGGTGACAGCCGATTCCATCTACAATATCATGATCCCGGATTTCCGTACGGAGCAATGCGAGCTGTTCGTAAAACAGCTGATACGCACGCTGAAAACACCCGGATCTTACAACTACCCCTTCGACAGCCTGAAAAAGACGATCAACATCGTCTCCTCTCCCGATAACAAATTCCGTATTTTCAACTGGCCGCTGGCTTACAGTGATGTGCGCGTCCGCTATTATGCGGCGATCCAGATGAATGAGCCGGAGCTGAAGCTGATTCCGCTGTTCGACAAAACGGATATGCTGAGCAAACCCGATCCGTACAAGGAATGTACCAACAGCGACTGGATGGGAACCCTGATTTACAATATTATACCGAAAGAGACAGAGGAGGGAACGGTGTATTTTATACTCGGAGTGAATAATGGCAACCCGATCAGCAATAAAAAAATGATCGACCCGATGACCTTCAGCGGGAACAGTGTCCGGTTCGGAGCGCCTTTATTTGCGATGGGCTCGATGGAATCCCCGGACAAGCCGGTTAACCGTTTTATCCTGGAATACAAGAAGGAAGCATCGGTGGGCATGAACTGGGATGCGGAGTACAATGCGATCGTATATGATGAGCTGGCATCTGAAGTGAACGACCCCAACAGGAAATATACATATATTCCTACGGGTCAATACAACGGCCTGCGCTGGTCGAATGGCAAATGGCGCGTAATTGAAAACCTCATACCGGTGATGGAATTGAAAGACGGGGCGGCGCCGGATGCAGGAAAGTGATCCTAACAGGAAAACCACTCTGTATATATGAAAAAACTACTACTTACCACTGCTGCTTTGTGCGCAGGAAGTATCGCTTTTGCCCAGACAGCGGCAGACTATGCGATCCAGGTTGAAGCTAATGTCCGGATTGCGCCTGCCCAGGTAACCATCAATTGGAAAAGAATCAGCGGCGCATCTTCCTATACCATCCAGAAAAAAGCCAAGGGAGCGCCGGCATGGTCTATTCTCGCTTCCACCACAGACAGCTTTTACATCGACAATTCCGTTGCAAGCGACTCTGCCTATGAATACAAAATATTCAATCTCGGCGGTACTGCCTCCGCATTCGGCTATATCTATGCAGGTATCAATAACCCGGCAACACATAACCGGGGCTCGCTGCTGATCCTGTGCGACACACTGTTCCGCGATTCCTGCGCTACTGAAGTTGCACAATTGATGCAGGACCTCAGCGGGGATGGCTGGTCAGTAATGCGTCACGATGTATCGCGCTCTGTTCCGGACTCTGTCGTTAAAAAAATGATCCGCGCGGATTATACGGCCCGTCCGGACCTGAAAGCAGTATTGATTTTAGGACATATATCCGTCCCTTACAGCGGCGATCTGAACCCGGACGGCCATGCGGACCATCTTGGTGCCTGGCCCGCAGACGTGTATTATGCAGATATGAGCGGCACCTGGACGGATGCCACGATAAACGATGCTGCCGCTGCCCGTCCGGAAAACCGGAATATTCCCGGCGATGGCAAATGGGACCAGAACAACCCTGCCGCCCCACCGGTTCTGCAGGTAAGCCGGATCGATTTCAACAAAATGCCGGCTTTCCCGAAAACCGAGGCCGGACTGATGAAAAGTTACCTGAATAAAGCACACGCTTATAAAACGGACGCAATTACGGTTTCGCGTAAAGCCGTGGTGGACGACAACTTCGGCGCATTTGGCGGAGAAGCTTTTGCTGCCAATGCATGGCGTAACTACACAGTGATGATCGGGAGAAATAACATTGTATCCGGTGATCTGATCACCACGATGAAAGATTCTGCCTACCAATGGTCTTACGGCTGCGGCGGGGGCTCTTACACCAGCAGCAGCGGCATCGGCGTGAGTGGCGACTTTGCGGCAAAGAGCTTCAAAGGCATATTCGTCATGCTGTTCGGAAGCTATTTCGGCGACTGGGATGTGCAGAACAATTTCCTGAGGGCACCCCTTTGCGCACCTGAGCCGGCCCTTACTTCCTGTTGGGCCGGGCGCCCTAACTGGCACCTGCATCATATGGCAATGGGAGAGCATATCGGCTACTCGGTGCTTACCACGCAGACGATGGGCGGATCGGTATATGTTCCCGGAGGATATATGGCCCAGGGGGTCCACATCGCGCTTATGGGCGACCTGAGCCTGCGTACGGATTATATAAAACCTGCCGGATCTCTTATAATCACAACCGTACCCGATAAAGGCGCCACTATCAGCTGGACGGCCTCTGCAGACCCGGACGTGATCGGCTATTACGTATACCGTACCGACAGCTTATACGGCACCTACACCCGCCTGTCGCATCTCCTTACCGCCACTTCGTACAAAGACACTACAGGAGCAAACGGCCTGCATTATTTTATGGTAAGACCCTGCAAACTGCAGGCTAACCCGTCCGGCACTTATTACAATCTGGGACTGGGTATCAGCGATACAGCCACCGTAAGCTATCCAAAACCTGCCGCTATAAATGAAATCGCGCTCCGTACACCGTCCATGATCTGCTTTCCCAACCCGGCAAACAGCATCCTCACCGTGCATGTGAATACAAACGGGGTAAGGGGAACAGGAAGGTTGCAACTCAGCGATATCAACGGCCGTACGGTGTTGAATGAGGCGGTTCATGCAGACAAAGAAGAACTTTCGGTCAGTCTGAATATCTCTTCACTACCCGCTGCCTATTACCTGTTAACGCTTGATATGCCCGGCACAAAACCCGCAGTACAAAAAATTGTTAAGCAATAACAGGATTGAAAAACAGGAATTCTGATATTATTTTTGAATAGGCGTCAGAAATTAATTGTTCGGAATAAAAATATTCGTACATTTGCCCTCCGAAAATTAAAAAATTACTAAAAGTACCGAATTGTAATGGCTAATCATAAAGCAACCAAAAAAGACGTAAGGCAGAGCGAAAAACGCCGTGAGCGTAACCGTTATTACGGTAAAACTACCCGTAACGCTATCCGTAAGCTTTTAGCAATCTCTGATAAATCAGAAGCATTGAAGGAAATGCCGAAAGTTATCTCTATGATTGATAAGCTGTCTAAACGTAACGTCATTCACAAAAACAAAGCTTCCAACCTGAAATCAGGTATCACGGTAGCAGTTAATAAACTGGCTTAATCCGCCGGAAATCTTTTTGAAAAAGGTTGTTTGCTTCCGGGCAAACGACCTTTTCGTTTTTGTTTTTAACACTATAATTCCGTTAAAGACAAACTCCTTTAACACAGCGCAGTGCGGCGCGCTCCTACCTTTGTGATATGATTGGCACAACATCCGACATACCTGTTTACGTGGTTATCGTTGCCGGCGGGCAAGGCACCCGGATGGGAATGGCTTTACCCAAGCAGTTCCTTCCGCTTGCCGGGAAACCGATCCTGTATCATACCATCGCTGCTTTTGCTCGGGCGCTGCCGCAGGCTCACCTGGTGCTGGTATTGCCGGAAGATGATATCAGCAAATTGCAGATGATCCTTTCGCACTTCTCAGACCGTATAGACCTTACTGTGGTCGCCGGGGGAACAAGCCGTTTTGAAAGCGTAAAACGGGGACTTGCACAGGTCGGAGAAACCTCTCTGGTTCTTGTACACGACGGTGTACGTCCGTTTGTAAGTGATGCACTGATTCAACGATGCCTGAGATCCGCAGCAGAATACGGCAGTGCCATACCCGCAATTCCCATGACAGACAGTGTTCGTATCGCCGGCGCTGATGACAGTTTCACACCCATCGACCGCGCAAAACTCCGCGTGATACAAACGCCGCAGGCATTCCGTTCCGAATGGATTCTGGAAGCGTTCCGCCAGGATTACCGCATCGAATTTACCGATGAAGCAACGGTGGTGGAAAGCCTGAACCATCCGATCCGCCTGGTGGAAGGAGAAAAAACGAACATTAAGATCACCACACCTGAAGATCTGATACTTGCAGAAAATATTATTCTGAGAAAAAACAGTTAGCCGCTTCCGTTTCTCCCTAATTTTGCGCTACGATGAGTAAAATCGTAGCCATACTACTCTTTTTATGCCTCAGCTGCCAATGTGTGCTGAAACTCTCTATTTACACATGGTTTGAGCTGAATAAAGAGTATATCGCGGCCACACTCTGCGAGAACAGGGATCGCCCCGAACTCGTGTGTTGCGGCAAATGCGTGCTTACCAAACACCTGGCTAAAGCGGACGGTCTTGAAAAAAACAATCCGAAGCAGCAAAGCGCCAAACCCGACAAAACCGAAATCACCTCTTTTATTCTGCCTGCGTCTGTTAACACAGCACCCTATCTGCTGCAGAAATCTTTAAGTCCGCAGCACGGCACTGTCAAAGACCTTTCCTGCACTGCATTTCAGGCTTCTGTATTCCATCCGCCGGCTGCATAGTCAGAATGATAGCTCCATCCGGACAATTGCGATCCTGTATCGCAGATTTCTTATTGGCAAAAATCTGATTATTATGCGGCGTATTACGCTTGGCTTCCTGCTGACATCTGTTTTATCTGCGGGAGCCACCGACAGTATGGCCTGTGATGTATGCGGCTGTTCGGCAAACATCCAGAGCCTGGGTCTGCTACCCCAGTTTTCAAACAATTTCGTGGGGTTGCAATACCTCACTTATCGCTCTGTCAGTAATCATCCGGCCTTATTCGAGGGCAAACCGGATGAACATACAGAACAGCAATTCCGTAGTCTACAGCTATGGGGAAGGATCAGGCTGAATCAGCGCTTGCAGCTGCTCGCCTTTGTGCCTTACCTGCATAACGCCAACCAGGACACGAGCGCATCAATTACCAAAAGCGGTATCGGCGATGTTACCCTCATGGTCAACTATTCCGTACCGCTGAAGCGTCCGGCCAAAGGAGAACGCCTGCTGCTGGCCGGCTTGGGCCTTAAAGCACCCACGGGGCACTACGATTCACTGGCAAATACAGGCACAGGACTACCGAACGTACAAACCGGTACCGGATCGTGGGATATGAACGGAAACCTCAGTTATACCCGCCGCTTTTCCCAATGGGGGTATAATGCCGAAGGTTCTTTTACCATGACCACGCCCAACCGGAGCCGGTATAAGTTTGGCAATAAGACGGCCCTGGCATTGAATGCCTTTTACTGGAAAAAGTCGGGAGCTTTTACGTTTGTGCCGCAATGCGGCCTGCGCGTAGAGCATGCGCTGCACGACTACGATAATTATGATAAAAAATGGCTCAACGAGCAAACCGGAGGTATACTCTCCTTTGCCACAGCAGGTGCACAGGTAATGCTGAAGCAGGCAGGCCTCAGAGCGATGGCCTATATTCCGGCCTACCAGCATTATGCCACAGGTTACGTGCATACCCGGACACGCTGGGAATGCAGTGTATTTTTTCTTTTTTAAAAAAACAATAATGAACAAACAACTTATAACACTCAGTACAATATTCATTCTGTGTACAACTGCCTGTCAGAAGAAAGACAGCACCGCCTTCAATCCGGACAATCTCAAAGTGAGCATCGAAAGTCCGCTTGCTGCACAGTCCTATAAAAAAGGTGATACGGTATTCATCAAAGGCGCAGCATCCTATACTACGGAAATGCATGGTTATGAAATTTCCATTACCGGTAAAGACTCCACAGAAATATGGGGCATGGATGAACATGTGCATGGCAGCAGCTTCAGCATCGACACATTCTGGGTAGACGACCAGAGCGAAGCGCAAATCCTGAATCTCGCCCTCACCGTGGAAGCGGATCACGACGGTCATCAGAAAACAGAAAATCGTACCTTCAGCATTCAATAAAACCAATACTTTTATGAAAAGTCCTTTTTCCATTATTGGTATCGCAGCAGCCATCAGCATCGGAGCGCTTATTATGATAGATGCGCTGCCGGACCTGTTGCTCGGTCTTGCCGGCAACGACTGGCTGACACTCATGATCGGAGCTGCAGCAGCGGCCATACTGATGCTCACCCAGACCTATACCATGTCTGCAAGAATAGCATCGGGACAGCGCGCTGTTCAACCATAAAACTGACGAAAAGGCCGCTTTACAAGCGGCCTTTTTTTGCCTGTCTATGATACTGATGCTTATTCTCACAATGATGATCCGATTCAGCACTACCTTTGCGCTCTATGTATGAATACAGTACGCAAATCAGGGTTCGCTACGGCGAAACGGATCAGATGGGCTATCTCTACTATGGCAATTACGCACTTTATTATGAAGTGGGGCGTACGGATGCAATCCGCAACCTCGGCCTTACCTATAAAGCAATGGAAGAAGCCGGCGTGGCTTTACCTGTGGCAGAATGCAACCTCCAATATCTGCGCCCTGCATTTTACGACGATCTGCTGCTTGTGAAGACAAGCATCCGCAGATTACCGGAAGATTCATTCATCGAGTTTCATACCGAGATCTTCAATGAAAAAAACAAACTGATCAACAAAGGCCTTACGCGGCTGGTATTCTATGACATCGCAGCAAAGAAGAAAACCCTGATTCCGGAAATACTGCTCGACAAACTCAAACCATATTTTCATTCCTGATGAACAATACGCAAGCAATTATTATCACGATCGGCGACGAACTGCTGATCGGACAGATCGTGGATACCAACTCCGCATGGATCGCACAACAGCTTAATATACTCGGCATATCGGTAAAGGAACGTATTGCGGTCGGAGACACTCGTGATGCGATCATTGAAGCACTATCGGAGGCAATACCCAAAGCAGACCTGATCCTGCTGACAGGCGGACTGGGCCCTACTTCGGACGATATCACCAAGCCTGTGCTCTGCTCCTTCTTCGGCGGCAAACTTGTTGTAAACGAAGATGTACTTGCACACGTAACGGAATTGTTCCGGAGGCGCAACAGACCCATTATAGAACGTAACCTGAAGCAGGCAGAAGTGCCGGATAATTGCCGGGTGATACACAACCCTATGGGCACCGCACCCGGTATGCTGTTTGAACAGAACGGCAAATGGATCGTATCGCTCCCGGGTGTACCCTTTGAGATGAAAGCGATGATGACGGAAACACTGCTGCCTGATTTTGCAACCAGATTCGGGTCTACCCAGGCAATCGTTCATCGCAACATCCTTACCATCGGCGAAGGCGAAAGCTTTCTCGCCGAGCGCATAAGCGACCTGGAAGCTGCCCTTCCCGGACACATTCGCCTGGCCTACCTGCCCTCCCCTATGGCTGTAAAACTGCGCCTCACGGGAACAGGAACAGACGAAGCAGCGCTCACAAAAGAAGTAGAGCATCATCGCGACCTTATTGCCGCAAGGGTGCAAAACAGGTTGGTTGCATTGGAAGACCATCCGATCGAATTGCTGCTGGCCAATGCCTTAAAGAAACAAAATCTCACCATCGGGCTTGCGGAAAGCTGCACCGGTGGCTATATCGGGCATAAGCTGACTCAGATCAACGGATCATCAGCGTTCTTTAAAGGCGGAATTATTTCTTACGCAACATCAGCAAAATCTGACATCCTGGGCATTCCGGCCTCTGTTATCGAAAAAGAAGGAGTGGTAAGCGAAGCAATTGCGACAGAAATGGCCCAGGCCGCACGCAAATTGCTGCATAGTGACATCGGAATCGGCATTACAGGTATACTCAGCGCCGACCCATACGAAGATAAATCGCCGGTCGGAACAATTTTTATCAGCGTTGCCGGTCCGGGAAAAATACGCGCAAAAAAATACCAGTTACATTACGATCGCGTTCAGAATAAGGAAACTGCGACGCAATTAGCCCTTTACCAGGCATTCGAATTTATACGTCCGGAATAGGGGTTTCCTTTACTTTTTTAATATTTTCTGCCCCGGACTGATTTTCTAATGTCTTTTTGCATACATTCGTGATTATTTCATTTTTTTATTTTTTATTACAATGCAAGAAGGTACAGTAAAATTCTTCAATGAGACGAAAGGTTTCGGCTTCATCACCCCTAACGATGGTGGTCAGGATGTTTTCGTTCACGTGACAGGCCTCAACGGAATCCGTATCCGTGAAAAGGACAAAGTCTCTTTCGAGGTTCAAAACGGAAAAAAAGGTCTAAATGCGGTTAATGTAAAGCTTATCTAATCTCATTCATATCTTTTCCTGAAAAGCAAGCTCCGGCTTGCTTTTTTTTATGCCGCAACGCGTCTATTTTTGAGCTTCATTATGAAATTGCTCCGTCTCCTGTTACCGCTGCTGCTCTGCATTTCCTCCTGCAGGAAAGACCGACTTCACTGGCAGCTTGCCGAACAGATCTCTACCGGCACCACAGAAAATCTGAATACCGGAATAGTGCTGCAAAACGGGACCTGTATCATTGGGGGCGGCAGCCGTTTCGGCACCGCGATTGCGCTACGTTCTGCAGATGCCGGCAAATCCTGGACATTGCAGCAGTTACCGGATGACAGCAAAGGATTTTTCGGAGCTGCCGAAAGCCGCGACGGGAAGCTGTTTTGCTGCGGCTATGGCCTCAACGTATACAAAAGCAGTAACGGATTTGCAACCTGGTCTAACGGGCGCGTGGCAGGCCCCTACTCCTTTTCCGAAGCGATCAGCTTTCCCGGAATCAACAGCGGATTCATAACCGTGAGTACTACGACCGACACCGGCGGCATTGCACAATGCGACAGCAATTTCCGGCTCATCCGGTACACCAATCTTACCCGGGCGATGCATGATGTACTGATGTTCGACGAAAAAAGCGGCATTGCGGTAGGCAGCGGTATCGGCGTACGAACCGACGATTCAGGCGAAAACTGGCTTACGCTGCCGCTTACTGGTGATAATTTCACAAGCATTGCTGCTGTAGACAGGAACCTGCTGTACACCTGTGGATTAAGCGGATATATATACAAATCCGCAGATGGCGGACAAACCTGGAAACGCTTACGCAATGGAGGGGATATTACCTATCCCCAATACCGGCTGTGGGATATCTGCTTTGCGAATGCACAGGAAGGATATGCGGTAGGCGAAAAGGGGCTTGTTATCTATACCAGCGATGGCGGGTCACACTGGTCTGAGCTGGACCGCTTTACGGATCAGCATCTCCGCTTTATCCTGCATTGCCCCTGGGGCGAATGGCTGGCGGGCGGAGAACAGGGAACTTTGTTCCGGCTCAGGCACTAAAGACTATCCCGATTAGCGCTAATCTTTTCGTATCTTTGCGCCCCTGAATGCAATCACATGTTGCATTTCCTTTTTCTTCCGGAATTTATAAGCAGTAAAATAAAATGATCTCAGTTCAAAATCTATCCCTCCGTTACGGGAAGCGCGTATTGTTTGAAGACGTAAACATCAAGTTTACCGAAGGCAATTGCTATGGCATCATAGGCGCAAACGGTGCGGGTAAATCCACATTCATGAAAATCCTGTCCGGAGAAATCGAACCGACTACAGGTCGCGTGGAGATATCCAAAGATCAGCGCATGAGTGTGTTGAAACAAAACCACCACGAGTACAACGAAACACCGGTACTGGAAACCGTAATGCGCGGCAATACCAGGCTCTATGAGATCATGGAGGCGAAAGACGCGATCTATGCAAAAGAAGACTTCACCGAAGAAGATGGTATCCGCGCAGGAGAACTGGAAGGACTGTTTGCAGAGATGGACGGCTGGAATGCCGAGAGCGACGCTGCCACACTCCTGTCTAACCTTGGCATTAAGGAAGACACGCACTATAAGCAGATGAAGGAGCTCGATGGTAATCAGAAAGTACGCGTACTGCTCGCCCAGGCCCTGTTCGGAAATCCGGATATCCTGCTGCTGGATGAGCCTACCAACGACCTGGACCTGCAAACAATTGCATGGCTGGAAAACTTCCTGGCGGAATATGACAAGATCGTACTGGTTGTATCGCATGACCGTCACTTTCTGGATACGGTTTGTACCCACGTTGCCGACATCGACTTCGGTAAGATCAATATCTTCACCGGTAACTACACGTTCTGGTACGAGAGTAGCCAGCTGTTGCTGAAACAACGCAGTGACCAGAACAAAAAAGCGGAAGATAAAATCGCCGAGCTGAAAGAGTTCATCGCACGATTCTCCGCAAATGCCTCCAAATCCAAGCAGGCAACCAGCCGTAAAAAAGCCCTGGATAAGATCAAGCTGGAAGATATGACGGCTTCCAACCGTAAATACCCGGCGATCCTGTTCAACAACCAGATTCGTGATGCAGGCGACCAGATCCTTGAAGTGGACGGACTCACCAAAGTACAGAATGGCGAAGTATTGTTCTCCAATCTGAAATTTGACCTGAAGCGGGGACAGAAAATCGCGGTGCTTTCCGACAACAGTCTTGCCACGACAGCGTTTTACAAAATCATCATGGGCGAAGACACCGACTTCAAAGGCAGCTTCCGATGGGGGGTGACCATTACCGCTACCTACCTGCCCAATGACAATACCGAATATTTTGCGGGCTCTGACGACAATCTGATCGACTGGCTGCGCCAGTATTCAGAAGAGAAGGACGAAACCTTCATCCGTGGATTCCTGGGCCGTATGCTGTTTTCCGGGGAAGAAACCCTCAAGAAATGTACGGTACTCAGCGGAGGTGAAAAAATGCGTTGTATGATGAGCCGCATGATGATGCTGAAAGGCAATGTGCTGTGCCTGGATGAACCGACGAACCACCTGGACCTGGAAAGTATCACTGCATTGAACAATGGCATGAAAGACTTCAAAGGAACGATCCTGTTCACCACACGTGACCATGAACTCGCCCAGACAGTCGCTGACCGCATCCTGGAAATCACGCCTAAAGGACTGATCGACCGCGAAATGTCATTTGATGAATATATCAACGACGACAAAGTGAAAGCCCTCCGTGCGGAAATGTACGCGTGATCACTGCTGTCATTAAGGTTATAAAACAGCCCCTTCAGGGGGGCTGTTCCCATTTCAGATAATATCCATAACAATTGATTGCTAAATGCTCCTAAGGCGGTTTGTGGCAGAAAAGCTGTTAAACCTACCTTTTTTTACATCCCTATTACACAAAAGGCCGTATATTTGTATTAGTAAACAAGCAATTTTAAAAACACAATTATGACTATTGCAAACATCAACCCACAGTTCCTGATTTCGATGCCGAGTGGTGGTGAGTGGATCACAATCCTGTTGGTAGTGATTGTATTGTTCGGAGGAAAAAAAATCCCCGAACTTGCTCGCGGAATCGGTAAAGGAATCCGTGAATTCAATGATGCGAAAGAAGGTGTGAAGAGTGATATTGAGGCGGGAATGAGTGCCAAAGAAGTTGAAAAAAAGTAGTCTTTTTCCCTTAATTTTATTCGATGATGCAATGCCGGTCTTCCTGCATTGCATCATTTCTGTCTAAAGCCATTGCGCTTTTTTGGAATGCCCTCAATCAACAATCATTGACGTGGTTATTTGATTTTTAGCAAAACAAGAAATGATGCAACTAAAAGTTTTTTTTATCGCCGGTTTACTTGGCTGCTTTTCACTGAGCAGCTCCGGACAGTATTGGAAAGAACGGATGGCCGCAGGCCGTGGAGCAGATCCTGTAAAGGAGAAAAAACGCGAGCAACTGCGTATCGACTCTGCAAAAGCAAGAGAACAGTTCTGTAAAGAAGAGGAAGCGCGTTCCGTAATAGCGATCGCTTTGGCTGAATCCCGCGACCAGCGCCAGAAAGCAATGGTTCCGCTGGCCGGCCAGAAAAGCTATTTTAAGGGCATGAACGATTATGTTATCGAGTTCGTCCGTAAATACCTGGCCAGTCATAATAAAACATTGCTCACCGTCGACACACGGTCTAAGAGTAAGTTCCCCATGATCGATAATGTGCTGACCAAAAACAATCTGCCACATCAGTTGAAATACCTTGCCGTTATTGAATCTGCTCTTAATAACAGGGCGGTATCGCCGGTAGGAGCAGTAGGTCCCTGGCAGTTTATGGAGGAAACAGGACGACTAATGGGACTTACGGTAAACGGCAAACGCGACGACCGTACAGACTGGTTTAAAAGCACCAATGCCGCCGCTAAGTATCTGAATTACCTGTATGCAGAAATGCAGGACTGGCTGCTGGTAATCGCTTCCTACAATTGCGGCCCCACCCCGGTAAAACGTGCTATAGAGAAAACAGGAAGTCACAACTTCTGGGAAATCAAACAATATCTCCCGCTTGAAACCCAGGGACACGTACTTGCATTTATCGCCACGGCTTCAATTTTTGAAAATATGAAGCATTTCATTCCAAGCGGCAACATACCCGAAGATTTCGTCATGCACCCGGAAATGGCCGTTTTGAAAAATGAAATCAAAAAGCCGAAACCTAAGGTTGCGTTCACAGAAGCAGAACTCAAAAACATGTCTATCCTGCACCTCAAACGTCCGTTGAGCTTTGAGATCATTGAGCAGGAACTGCAGGTAGACAAACATCTGCTGGAAAGATGGAACCCGGATTACGACCTGTTTGTAATGAATATCTATCCGGATTCGGAATATAAATTCCGTTTCCCTAAAGACAAGATGGATGAGTACACGGAAAAGCGTTCCGCTATAGCAGCTAAATCCGAAAAATACTTCCAGGAATTATTATTGTAACCGGCACTGCATGCCTTAAGAAACCGGCAGCAAAAGTTCCTCGGGATAAACAACCTTCTCCAGGTATAGGCCGAAACCCGGAACACTGAAGTCCACACGGTTACAATCCCGGGATTCTATAATAGCGCGGAATGCGCTCAGATCATGTTTCCCTCTTGCCACGCGCAACTGTGTCCCTACAAGCGCGCGCACCATGCCGCGGAGGAAACGGTTTCCCCAAACAACGTAGTGCAGCTCGGAACCATGCTGCTCCCATTCTGATCTGCTCAGCGTACACTTATACGTTTTTGTCTGCGCATTCCGTTTGCTGAAACTCTCAAAATCGGTATACTGCATCAGTATTGCGGCCGTTTGTTTGAGTATCTCCGGATCGTACTGATACGGAAAATGATAGGCACGTTCAAACAGGAAGGGATTTTTCCGGTGGTAAATACGGTACCGGTACTGGCGCATCGTTGCATCGAAACGGGCGTTTGCATCCTGCTTTTGCGGGATGTAAATCTGGTTAACGCTCATTGATGCAGGAAGAATGGCATTGAGGCTGTAGATATGCCGCGGTGTAAGGGCTTCCTCCATATCCGCATGATAGAAATTGCAGCTGGCATGTACGCCCTCATCTGTACGGCTGGCACCCCAGGTATCCACAGGGCGGCGCAACAGGATACTGAGCGCTTTGTTCAGCTCATATTGCACGGTGGGTGTGTCTCCCTGGATCTGAGAACCGTGAAATGCGGTACCATTGTAACTTACTTCAATAAAATAACGGGGCATAGGCAGATTGCAAAACTACTGATATCAGAACATTTTGCGGAAACACCGTTTACGCTTGTGCTGTATATGATCATAGTTTTTCCAGTGATTGATGGCTTTCTCATTTGTTTCCAGCATCCCTGTTGTTTCGACAAATTCTGTGCCATGGCGCTGCATTACTTTCTGCAACTCCGTTATCAGCAATGCGCTTACGCCCTGCGCCTGCCAGTCGGGATGAATGCCGGTGAGGAGCAAATCAACCACCTTAGGCTTTTTAAGTGCCTGTGACAGGTACCACCAACCCAATGGGAATAGTTTTCCGCCAGCTTTTTGCATTGCCTCGCTCAGGGAAGGCAGGCTTACGATAAAGCCGATCACATTAGCGTCTTTATCCTCTATCACCTTTACAAATTCGGGATTGAGGAAACTGAAATATTTATTGATGTAGAACGTGCATAATTCCTGGTCCATAGGCACAAAACTGAACAGATCGCTGAACGCATTATTGAGCAGATCGAATATCTTCTGAGCGTAGGCTTTCATTTCCTCTCTGTTGGTGAAATGAACCACCCTAAGGCTATAGCGCTTCTGGATCATCTCATTCAGCTTCAATGCTTTTTCAGGAATTTCTTTCTCAAGTTTCAGGCGAAACTCGACCCAATCCATTTCCTTTTCATAGCCTGCGGCTTCGAGATGTTCTTTATAGTAAGGCAAATGATATTCGGATGCGATGGAAGGCAGATGATCAAACCCTTCTATCAGGATCGCCTGGTGATCGAGGTTGGTAAAACCCAAAGGACCGTGTATACCGGACATTCCTTTACTTTTGGCCCATTCCTCAGCTGTTCGGAGCAGCGCTGCGCTGACAGAGTGGTCATTCACAAACTCCAGACGACTTAAACGGCATAATTTAGTGCCGGTCTTTTCATTGTACACGTGGTTCACGATGGCACCGATGCGACCCACTACTTTATTTCCGTCAAGCGCTATCCAGAACTGAGCGTCACAGTTGCGGAACGCAGGATTAGTGGCAGGTTGTAACGCAGCCAGTTCATCCTTTTTCATAGGAGGCACCCAATAGGCATTATTCCGGTACAAGTCGAATGGGAACTGCACGAAAGCTTTAAAATCTGCGGAATTGGAACAAGGCCTTATCTGAACGGACATAACACTGTAGATTGATAAACTGAGCAGCAAGATAGTTCATTTTTGTTAAGCGAACGAAACGGGAGCACCTACCTTGCGCGCAGGAAAGCATCCTTGGAACAGGACTTGCGGCATGCCACAGGGACTATTTATTCAGGAAGCGCCATTTGGGGTTTACAGACGCAATAAGCGCTTCTTTCTTGGAGCGCACCCAGCTTTTAATCTGTCTTTCGCGGCGGATTGCCTCTATAGGGGTACAATATTCTTCAAGCAATAATAACCATTCGCAATTGTGTCTTCCGGGAAAGGTCTGCTTAACGCCCCGTGCATCTTCGCGATGCTCCTCAATGCTCTGACGCCAGTCTGTGCTTACACCGGTATATATGATAGACTTATTTTTATTTGCGGTGATGTACACGTAGTAAACTTCAGCAGTAAAATTTCCGGAGTTTAACATCTTGTATCGATCACAGTTTCGTGGTTGCATTTCTCTTCTGATTATTTACAGGTTGGTCGAGTATTTTGATTTGGTCCCTGCTAAATCAATTGCAGTATGCGGGTGGCACAGATAGAAACAGGTTGCCCGGTTATATGGATTGGCTCACAGCGGAATTGCATGAGAGAAAGGGATCGCACGACCTCGGATTCGGGAATAAACTCCGGATGCACTTCCATAAAAATGGCGTTGGTATGATCGCAGAGTGATGAGGTATACTCTTTTTTGGAGAAAAATTCTTTTTCCGCACCTTCAATATCTATCTTGAGCAGGTCTATGTGGCCTGATTTGAAAATCTCCTGAATTTCAGCTACGGTTACGGTCTCCACCTGATCGATCACCTCGTCCTGGCGTTCGCTTGTCATAACCAGGAAGCCATCGTGCGACCAGTCGCGTTGCATCAGGTCGAGAGAAGTTTTCTCCGTCCACAATGCTTTCTTGAGAGACACGATCTGGTCCTGCATCTGGTTAACCTGAATGTTATGATTGAGGAGATCGAAATTGGAAGATTCAGGTTCAATACAAACGATTTTTGCTTCAGGAAACCGGCATTTATAAAAAATAGCGGAACAACCTATATTAGCGCCCGCGTCTACGATGAAGCGCATATTATCTACCCTGTTCTCCAACAGAACACAAAATTTATCGTAATCCCGTTCCAGGAAAAAATCGGCAAAAACAAAAAGGTCACGGCTGTATTTCCGCACGGAGAAAGTAACCTCGCGTCCGGCCTCCTTCCAGTGCAACAGCAGGAGCTCTCCCTGCCAGTCCATTCGGATATCACGTTTAACGCAACCTACCACGAACAATAGTAAACGATGCAACTCCGGACGGATGACTGACAATCGTCCGGTCAGGAACTGATGATACAGAATGATTAGAAATTCGTTAAAGGAGGTTACGGACCAGAGGACGGTCAAGCGACGAAGTGTAGTACTCATTTTAATTTTATTAGTCTATCCGGAAAGATGAATGCGCACATTGGCGCATACTCCGATTTGATAGAATGATAAAACAAACCATATACCATGCTATTATAGGACATGCCCTACTTTTGTAGTGATTATGTAATACCGCAAAAAAAATGTAGTGCTACTTCCGGCATGCCATTAAAAAAGGTGCCTCCGAGATCCTGTGAAGGATACGAAGTGCACCTGATTACACGCCTGACGACAAATAAAAACCGATTCTTCAGATAAGGATTACAAGAATTAAGCCACCTGTATCCTGTATCGCGGAATAAGGTACTTGCTTGATCAAATTCCTTTGGTTACAATATCATCCTGGCGTGAAAAGTGATTACTGATTAATCTCTTTGCACGTGAATATTTTCCGTGATCATTCCTCCGTTCTGTACCTGTAATATGTAATTACCATGAGCTAGCTGAGTCATATCAACGGTCTCTTTATCTCCTTTGATTGACTGAGTGATCACAACACGTCCGTACATATCCACGATACGCAGATTATAATTTTCCGGTGCTGGCTGTTGCGTGAGTTCAGACAAAGACAGACCACTTACATTCAGTACATCTGTAACAGGGTTGGGGAAAGTGGAAATATGCTTCACTGTTGCTTTATTACCGCAATGTATATTTACCTTCAGAACTGTGGAATTGCTGTATGACCCTGATGCCGCGTTTAACCGTAACCGATACAGGTTCATACCTTCAACCGGTGTAATGTCATTAACGGTATAGTAAGCCGGTTTGCCTTGCAGCTGCAGGGTAGCTATAGTAGTAAATATATTTCCGTCTGTACTGCGCTGCAGTTGCATCGACAACATACCGTCTTCCACCCCTGTATTCCATTCCAACTGCGTACCACAATCCTGCGGTTTGGCAGTGAAACTCAGCAGTTGCAAAGGTAGAGGGTGAATTACGTCTGAGCTTTTGGAGAAATAACTTTCAGGAGCGGAACTGCTTGTAGGCAACGCACCATAATTGCGGTCATTCACATTAGATCCGGATACGGATCCTGTAGCAGACAACGCGCCAGTGCTGCTTGATATTGCGTTATTTGTCTGCCAGGCCGAGTTGGAAAACGCAACAGATTTGTCACCCGTTGTGTTCGGTGTAGTGGCACTCCATTGGGTAACAAAATTGCTTGTGGCATCGAAACCCGTCTGGTTGGTAAGGTTGTTGTGCTGCAGCATCACATTTGCTCCGGAAGCACTTGTCGCAAAAATGTGCCATGTGCGGTTGATTCCGTCAGCTGTATTAATAGTACCATCAGCAACTGCTTCCACAGACGTAGACGCTGTATAATCCTGAACACTCACACTGACCGTATTACTGGCGGTATTCGTGATTTTTGCCGGGGTGTAATCGCCGGAGTCTGCCTTTACCAACCGGGAACGTAAATGTGGTAAATGCGTCTTTTTGTACATGACTGAGTATACTGTTATTTGTAACAATATACCTCGTTGGGCGGAAACCGGTTAGGGTACCGGAACTGGTAAGATGCAGATCTCCTTTCACACCTGTACCTAATACAATATTACCTCCGTCAATATTAAAGTTGATATCTGCGGATGAACTAAGTGTATTGTTGGCGGTGTTATGCGTCCACCCAATTCCCAAAAGCTCGCCGGACCAAGGCAGTTCAGTTATCTCCAAAGCCTGATCGTTGTCAATTTCGACGTTTACCCCGATAGCGGTACTAAGATTATTGGCATCGATCTTGGTGGGAACGGAACTGCCAAATCCGAGGGCAGGATTTCTGAAGATGACCGTCCCGGAACCGGTAATAACCGCTGCCGGATCAATCATCACCCAGGAACTGAATATTTCCCAGGTACCATCGATGGTGTGTGCTCCTGCACCGATATACAGGGAGTCCGCACCATCCGCATCCGTCCCCCCGACGCCGATACTTTTACCGGCACTGGAACCTCCATATAATGCAACGCTTTGCGCCATTGTGTCGCTGCCAATGCCCAGAGCAACCAACAGTCCGAGCGCTTTAATCGATTTTTTCATTTTATTATGCATAACGAGTCGAATTATTATTAATAGCGGTTTTTAAATTTGTGGTATCGGTGATAACAATCGCTTCACCAGGGGAAAAAATCTGGCTCATTACATCACTGAGCGCTTCCGAGACAAGTGAGGTGTCCGGATCTGCGTGTAACACCTGTTCGATAATGCGCAGGCGTTCGACCAAGGGTAGCCGAATCAAATCATGCAAAAGATACTGCATAGTCAATCTGTTTATTAGTTATTAATAATGAAACTCCCCTCCTGATAGTGTAAAGCCACAATGCCGTTAAAAAACCGGTGCTGCAACCTTTTCCTATAAGGAACCTTCGCCCATGAAATACAAATACTAAAAACGATCTAAAATTATTCTATGTATTTTTTCACTAAAGCGTAGCCAAAGAGTACAATACTCAATTCAAAAACTGGTCCGCGTCCGGAAATATCGCACAGTACTTTTGTAGTGTATTTTAATGGGAATCATTGTCCGCACTATGCGAACAAATTGACAATCAGCGGTACCCGCCTAAAGAGTGGTATATAAAATAAAAAAGACCCCTACTTACGCAGGGGTCTCAATAAAAGAGTTCATTTTTACTACTGCTGCGCGAACGCAATTAACTGTCGCATCGCATTTGCGCGGTGCGATATCTGCTGTTTTACGGCAGCATCGAGCTCTCCAAAGCTTGCGTCATAGCCATCCGGTACAAATATGGGGTCGTACCCAAATCCACCACTACCCTGCTCTTGCCGCAATAGCGTACCATGGCAGGTGCCTTCGAAATAACTTGGCATTCCGTTCCAAAACAGGCACAAAACCGCTTTATAAAATGCACGGCGGTCTGTGTGACCTTCCATATTTTTCAGCAGGAGCCGGAGATTTGCGTCGTCGCTTGCATGGTCTCCGGCATACCGTGCACTTAAAACGCCAGGTTCATTATTCAGTACGGGAACACAGATACCGGAATCGTCAGCGAGTACATTTAATCCGCAAAACTGAAATACAGTGTTCGCCTTCTGCCAGGCATTTTCGTGGAATGTAAGATAAGGCTCTTCAATTTCAGAGGTGAATCCGATATCGTCCAGGGACAGGATCTGCACTCCGGACAATAACTCAGCCAGTCTCTTTAATCTTCTTTTTATTGCGTGATGCCAGTACGAGTCGCGTCATATCAATTATCTTTAGAATCGCCGTAAAACGCAACGTAATCTGTCCCTTCACTGGTACGCACCCCCCGGTTCATTCCTGCCGAATTGTAAGAAAAACAAAACTCGCCTATTTTATTCACTGCTATCAATCCGCCTTCTCCGCCCATTTTCACAAGCTTGTCTTTGACCACCAGGCGACAAGCGTCTGTAAGTGACAAACCCTTGTATTCTATAAGACAGGATATGTCGTGTGCCACTGCAGCGCGCAGGAAAAACTCTCCGTGTCCCGTACAGGAAATAGCGCAGGTATCATTGTTCGCATAAGTTCCTGCACCCACTACAGGACTGTCGCCGATACGACCGAATCTTTTGTTGGTCATACCTCCGGTGGAAGTACCGGCAGCAATATTGCCATACATATCACAAGCCGCGGCACCCACCGTACCAAACTTATGGTCGGGATTGGGAGCGACTCCTTTCAGGTTGTCTGCTTTGTGATCAAGCTGATAAAAATTACTGTCCCGAATCTCTATCCACTGCTCATAGCGTTCTTTATTGAAAAAATATTCATCGGGGGCCGTTTCTATTCCCTGCTGCAGCGCAAACTCTCCTGCGCCGGAACCACTGAGAAATACGTGGCCGGAATGACAACGAACTTCATCCGCAAGCCGGATAGGATTTTTAATGTGGCGTACACCCGCTACTGCACCTGCGCTCAGATCCTTTCCATCCATGATGCACGCATCCATCTCATGCAGGCCTTTCTTGGTGAAAACCGCTCCACGTCCCGCATTGAACAAAGGATTGTCTTCCATTGCCGCAATTGCAGCTTTCACAGCATCTATGGAAGTTCCGCCGTGCTGCAGTATATCGTAACCTTTGTCCAGTGCAAACCGGAGTCCGTCTGTATAATCTGTTTCCTGCTGTTCCGTGAGCATCCCTTTGTAGATATTACCGGCACCACCATGTATGATGAGAGTCAATTTTTGCATTATCGGCATTGATTTAAGCTGTAAAGATAGACGATTTATTGCACGAGCAAACCGAACAACCGCTCGTGTGTGCGCATCCAGTTAAAGTCTGTGATCTGTACGGAAAACGTAACACTTTTCAGTAGACGACCTTTAGGAAAAACGCTCTTAAGATAATCCTGGTAATCACTGCTGAGCAATAATGGCATATAGATGTGCACCAGATCGCGGATCAGATGGAGTTCCAGTCCGGATTGAAAAGAAACGGCATTTCCTGCAGGATTCAGACGTTTCGCATCAGCTGTTGTCTGCACATCAAGATACGCGCGCAAGGGAAGTTTACCCAAGGGCAGGTCTGAACTGAGATTTAAGGCAAGCAGCCAATTCCCCGAACGCCCTAAAGGATTAATGTACTGGTTGGTGGGCGTCTTGGCCCCGCCTTCTTTTTCATATAATTGTGCGGCACTGA
The DNA here is from genome assembly GCA_049840855.1 of Chitinophagaceae bacterium. Classification (GTDB taxonomy): domain Bacteria; phylum Bacteroidota; class Bacteroidia; order Chitinophagales; family Chitinophagaceae; genus Rurimicrobium. The sequence goes on from JASGJF010000003.1 coordinate 88,057, forward strand.
AACCGCTTATCTCAGAGCGACCGGTGAACAATGCGTCATATAAGTAGTCATTCTTTCCGGTGAATACGCTATTGATCCAATAACGGGAATTCGAAGTGGTGTTTTGCAGATCGAAGAACTTGCCCGCATAGGCTCTCAGATAAAGCGACTTATGGGGCAAATCGTAATCGATGCGTTTACGCGCTTCAAGTCCTAACTTAACAAAAGTCGCTCCCAGTTCCGCCTGCATGGCATAACTATAGGGATGGAAGGTCTGCCGATTCTGATAAGCGTATTTCACTAAAAAATAATTGTTTGATTGCCCGACCAGATACGGCCGGTATAAACTATCAGCAGGACTAAGGCTATATCCGAAACCCTGCTCATAAACATGGTATTGCCTGAGCAGGATATGTTGGTGAACGGGCGAGACCAGATCCTTGTTACGGAATACGATTTCCAGTGCGGATGCCTCTTTGAAATAGCGGGCGAAGAGCGGATCATTTATATTCAGATCGCTTTTATCCCGACTGAACGTTTTCAGATCCGTTTGCAGACGAAGCTCCTTCAGAAATGATTTTCGGGGATACCAGGAATAAGACAGTCCTGCCACGCCGTTCATCCTTTCGGAACCGATACTGAACACCGGCGCGATAATAAACTGAAACCGGCTGAGCGGGAAGCTGAGATTATGCAGCATGACACCTACCGACCTGCCATCGTAAATATTGTATAGGGGAACCGGTGCCGCAGGTATGATTCGGGGTGTGCGCTGCAGTCCGAAACCTGGGCCGATGGATATGCCCTTTCGACGAAACAATCTGTTGAAGACACTATTATCCCTTAAGGAATAATCTGTACACGCCCCCGTAACCGATGCATATTTCCAGGAAGCAACAGAATCGACGGTCAGCGTGGTGTCACTATGCGCCGGAAACAGAACCGTCTTTTGCACTAATAAGCCGGAGTCCCCGATCTGCAACAGCGCTGTTGTAGCGATATCAGATTTGTTTTGCAGGCGCACCTGTACCCCATGATTGATTGTGCGTGCAGAACGGATACTGAGTGAAAGCGGCTGATCAGACGCAAGTGAGGCATGCAGCCAGGATGACGAAAATCCTTTGGACGCGAAGTGGCGCCCGAAAACAGTGTCGAAGTCTGCAGGATACGGATGCCGGAATCGGAAGGAACGGTAATATTCCCGGAACATGCTGTCAACTTCCTCCGTTCCGTTACATGCGGCAACGCTTTCAAATAACAGAGGAACTTTTGCATAGATATCTCCGCCGTAATTGACGTAACGGTATTCCGGGGCAGCAAGATCAGCCGGTTGATCCTCCTGTACGGATTGCAGGTAAAACGGGATCACATCTTCGATATCGGACATAGAGCGCAGGCCGTGCTGTTGCTGCCATTGCCTTTGTGTCAGTCGTTCATAATAGCTGTTCATACCTTCGTCCATCCAGGGAAAAGAACGCTCATCGGAAGCAAGCATACCGTAAAACCAGTTATGCCCTACCTCGTGAAAAATCACTTCGGAAAGCGCGGATACTGCGGACCGGTCGATCAGTGCCACGCCGGGATACTCCATACCGCCACCGGCCAACAGGTCGCCCTCAACCACACTAAGCGAGGAGTACGGGTAAGGCCCTACGCGCGTACCATATTGTTCGAGCGCGAAACGTACCATTTGCGGTGCATCCTTCCATTGACGGCGATGAGCAGGCAGGCAGGCCGTGTATATCTTTACTGGTCTCTCAAGCTGCCGGGCCTTCATATAATGTTGTGCGAACAATCCAGCGCTTATCCGCAAACCAGGCAAATCGTGGATGTTCTGTCCGGAAAATTAACGGTTTTTGTTCCTGCCGTTTTAAGCGCATAGCCGCTTCTGTAAAAAGAATCCGTTCGTAAAGGAAGCGCGGAAAGTGAATCGAGCCATTGTCGCTCTCTTTCGTCCTGCAACTGACCTGTAGCCAGAATCACATAGTTTTCCGGCAATGTTACTGCCACATTATACGAACCGAACTCACTGAAGAATTCGCCCTGATCCAGGTAATGAAGCGGATGCCAGCCCCGAGTGTCATAGACGGCCGGCTTCGGGAACCACTGACTGATGAAGTATGCATCGCCTGAGTGCCCGAGGCGGGAAAACTGGCGTGATATTTTTACGCGAAAAGGCGTTTCGATAACAATGCTGTCACCCGGCGACAGAGGACGGTTCAGCTCCAGCTGAATAATATCTGAGGCTTCTTCGAAAGGCTTGTAATCGACTGTCAGTCCTTCAGACCGGAATCTCAGGCTGTCTATCCATCCGCGTTCCGATTCCTTTGCATAATAAAAATCTGTTTTGCCGCGCTGAATCATTTCTTCACAGAAGGCAGTCCGGTCATTTTTATATGCGTTCGGCCACAGATGAAAGATCAGGGTACGCAGTGTATCGGGCGACTGATTCACATATTTCAGCGATTCGAATCCACGGAGCATATGCGCCCGGTCGTCCAGCAATACATTTATGGAAATATCCGTACGCTGTTGCCAGTAAGCCAGCACACCTTTTGTTTGCGCCAACAGGAAAAAGCATAATAAACGAATGGCATTCCGGATCATTGATGAAAGGAATAGGGGAAGCCGGTGTGCCGGAATATAAAATAACGTGGATTCAGCTTTTCATACGGGAACGTCTCCCATGTGGTACGCAGACAGGTGTTGCAATAAAGTCCATCGTCAAATTCACCATCACGCTCCTGTATGATCGCAGAATAGGTTTGTCTTTATGGTAGACAGCAACCACACGCCTCTAAAACTGGTGCCCCAGAACATAAATAACTTACCCTGCGGAGCATTTTCTTTACGTATGATCCATTTGTCGCTCTCCTCACTTTTCATACGGCCGATCAGGCCTTCGATCCAATCTACTCTTTCCGTAAAAATGAAATGGTGCCGGTATATACCCAGCAGACAGGTTGTTATGGCGAAAGGTAAAAAAAGCGATCGTAGCCGTGTAATACGCATACGGGGAAGCATATCCCATACAAAAGGGAATACCACGAATACACAGATACCCATGTAATGGTCTACATAGAACTGATCTGTTCCTCCGGGAGCCGTAATATTATTCAGCAGTACATAGCCGATAAAAGCACAGGCAAGGAAAGCAGCATGCCACTTTTTCCCGTTTTTCAGATAGAACCATAATGCCCCGAAAAACAGTATACCCACCCAGTAATAGTCCCGTACCAGGAAACCCAGAAAATCCCGTCAGATGTAAGTCGAGGTAGGGGACAATTTAAGTCCGCTCTTAAACGCACTTGAAGCATTCGCGTCATTAGGACTGATGAACACAAAAGTTTTGATCGCAAATAATACCAGAAAGACAGCAGATTCAAACAAAAGCATGCGCCGGAATGCCGGATAACGAACGATAAAAAACATGTAGATGAAACCTGCGGAAAACAGCATCAGAGGATGTGAAAAGACGGAAAAAACCAGACACATCAGCATCAGCAAACGGTGCAGCAGATTCAGTCGCTTCCCTTCTTCCACATACCGCAGCACAAAAGCGAGATAAATAAACAGGAACGCATATCCCTGGATGATATCGGAAAGACACCAGTAGAACGAGGCTGTCGTCATGAGGAAACTCAGCAACAGGTAGGCTAATCCGAGTCGGTAATTACGGAACACCAGCGTCAGCGTCCAGAAGCATAACAGGTAAAGAATAGGGAAGCTTGCAGAATAGAGTTGTGCTACCACAGACAAGGGCGCCCCCCAGCGTGAGGGCCAGAGTATGAAACTTTGCGTGAAATAAGCGACAAAACGTGAACTCTGAATTGCATATTCATTTCTCGCCAGGATGTGGAATAAATGATATGCCGCATCTGTAAAAGCCATGCGTTCTTTCCAATAGAATAATGAACCGAGCACCATCAGCAGAAAGCCGATGGTGCCTGTCCAGAATATCAGTTTTTTAGGCAGCTTCGCTGTTTCCAATTATCGCTCCCTGTTTATTTGCCAGCCCAAACCTGCGCCAGATGAACACAAATAGACACTGCAGCGTTCATATCCTGAACGCTTACATATTCCTGCTTAGAGTGAATACCCATTTCACCGGTAAAAATATTCGGGCAAGGCATTCCCATAAAAGAAAGACGGGAGCCGTCGGCACCGCCGCGGATACTGATGCGTTCACAAAGCACACCCGCACGGCGATAAGCCTCTTCGGCGTTTGCCATCACTTCAGGATACTGCACGAGTATTTCTGCCATATTGCGGTATTGTTCTTTTACCGTAAATTCAAAGGAAGAGCCGGGAAAGGATGCTACGGCCGCTTCGGCAAGCGACTTAAGGCGATCCTCATGCACTTTCAGCTGAGCTGTATTAAAGTCCCGCACGATAAACGTAGCGCTTGCACGCTCCAGTTCTCCCTCGAGGCTTACCGAATGAACAAAGCCTTCGTCACCGGAAGTGGTTTCCGGGCACCATTCGTTTCTGGGAAGCATATTCAGAAAAGCTGCCGCCACCTTCATCGCATTCACCATTTTCCCTTTTGCATATCCCGGGTGTGCGCTTACTCCGTGGAATGTAACCACAGCAGCATCTGCACTGAAATTTTCCCCTTCGAGATGGCCGCGTTCCCCTCCGTCTAAGGTATATCCGAAACGGGCATCCAGCTTTTTCATATCAACGGCGTTTACACCTCTGCCTACTTCTTCATCCGGAGTAACAGAATGCGGATTTTACCATGAGAAATCTCCGGATGTTGCATCAGGTAAGCGGCAAGATCCATAATAATAGCTACACCAGTCTTATTGTCCGCACCGAGCAATGTTTTGCCTGAAGCAGTGATGATATCGTCACCGATACGTTTCAGCAGATAAGGGTGTTCCTGTGTAGTGATCACCACGGAAGTATCATCGGGCAGCACAATATCCGATCCATCATAATTGCGATGCAGGATCGGCCGTACGTCTTTACCGGAACAGTCCGGCGCCGTATCCACATGGGAACAGAAACAGATCGTCGGCATGTCTCCATCCGTGGTAGCCGGTATGGTTGCATAAACATACCCATGCTCATCCAGGTGCGCATCGGTGATATTCAATGCATGTAATTCCTCCACCAGCAAACGGCTTCAGATCTTTCTGCTTTTCGGTACTGGGCTGTGTGGGAGATGACGGATCACTTTGTGTATCGATCTGCACATAACGCATCAGGCGTTCGGCAGTTGTGTGTTCATAATTTTGTATTGACATAATATGCTGTATAATTATTTTAAAATCAGGCGTCGAGATCCGCCTTTCTTACTTCTGTCCAGTTTGTATTACTGTAACTATCCCAGAACAGCCACAGCAGCACCGCGGAAAGAGCAAGAAAAAGCCAGCGAAGCCATATGAAAGGCGTATGTGCGGCCCAGTAATGCCCGAATCCGAATGCAAAAGGCACGATCATCACAAACAGGGTTTTCAGGAAACGGTTGCCTTTTTCATTCATCTGCTCGGCAGAAGAAAAAGGAAGCCTGCGGTAGGCCACGCGTGAAATGAGTAATCCGAATACTGTGATATTTACGAATGCCAAGGTCATATCCACTAATTTTCCAATACCCCACACATACAACACGAATGCACTCACAATGATGAAGATCGGCACAAAATATTTAACCCAGATCCCCTTGAAAGCGCCGGCCATCACGGCTCCCGGCTTCTCCACAGGTGCGCTGTAGTAAATCCATGAAGCTTTGTACTGCTCACTGAACACGGTCATCGCCAGCAATTGCATCACAATGAAGGAAGTCATGTACAGCAGTGTGATATAGTTATAAGTCTCCGGCATCTTTTCTGAAATCTCGTTCAGTGGTATCTTGCTCTGAGTGGTAATAAAGAAAAAATATACAGGCACATAAGCGAAGGTTGGATAAACACGCATTTTGAAATTGCGGCTTCTGTCGGTCTGAAGCCAGGCAATGCTGAAACCCGCTTTGGATAACGGATTCTTATTCAACTTATCGGCCAGCAACAGGTACAACTTACTTTTACCAGACCGGGAACTGCGTTGCCCTTCCGCAACCGTCGGCTTTGCCTGCTGCGGCTTTGTTTCCGCAACGGTATCATTCAATGCAATGCGGGAGGCAAGGTCGGAGAGAGATATTTTATTGTAAGCCAGATCAGGATCAGCGGCCCAACCACAGCAAGGATACTGACCCAGCGAAGCGCCGCAGTACCGGGAGCCACCCAGCTGTAAGACGCTGCAAGCCAGAAACTCGGAATAAACTTCGCCCAGGGGTAATTGGTATATTTCAGCAGACTGAAGCTTTCCGTTGCGGTAACGCGGGGCATGATATACGCCATCGCGAAAAAGCCAACAGAAAATGCTATCTGAAAATAATTGATCACATCTTTGAATTTTTCAGGCTTCACCCATTTCAGTAGCAGCAGGAAGCTCCGTTTACGAGAAACAGCGCAATCAGGGTAAGCATCGTGACACCAAACGGGAACCACAATGCAGCCTTCCATCCTTTATCAAGACCCATTACGACCCACCCCGCAAGCGACATCGGCAATACGATACGCATCAGATAGATGAGCATATG
>JASGJF010000004.1:0-6674 GCA_049840855.1 Chitinophagaceae bacterium
TACGTATTGCTAAGGTTAATAGGGAAACACGATAGAATCCGAACAGCACCTAGCCAGTCTGAAGTGGGCTGAGTTCTATCGTATGCAGGAGTTGTCTAAAATGGTGGTAACCGGCACGGATACCAGTTATGAAATTCCTGTGGTAGTTCACGTAATGCATACAGGTGGTGCAATTGGCACTATATACAACCCAACGGATGCTGCGATCATCAAGATGATCGATTACCTGAATAAAACCTGGGCTGCTACCTGGCCGGATTATTATGATGTTGCACATGGGGGAACAAAGTTCCCATTCGTGTTCAAGCTGGCTAAGCGCGGTCCCGATTGTACTTCTTCTACCGGTATCAATCGCGTGAATGCCTCTGTGCTGAGCGGCTATACTACCTACGGAGTTTGCCCTTTTGAAACGGAACCTGGTCCTACGGATGCCGAGCTGAAGACACTGAGTCTGTGGCCTCCGCAGGATTATTTTAATATCTGGCTGGTAAATGATATCGAAAATGGCGGCGCCGGCGGTTACTGTCCCTGGCCCTGGTTTGCGGATGGCGCATTGATCGACGGCGCGGTCGTATTGGCGGAGTATACCCTTCCGGTAAGCGGATCAACATACTATCAGGCACTGCCGCACGAAATCGGGCATGGTTTCGGGCTGTACCATACATTCCAGGACGGCTGTCACGCACCTTCCGCTTGTCTTAGTGCCGGTGATGAACTGTGCGATACAGAACCGCATGACTTTATCGACATGTCCTGCTATGCAGGCAAGATCAATACCTGCACCGGTGTGACATACGCTGGTGTGGAATACAATTTCATGAACTATACAAGCTGCCCGGAGAAGTTCACGCCGGATCAGCGGTTGAGAACAATCAGCACCATGCGCGGCTACCGCTGGGGTCTCGTGAACTCTATGGGTGGCACAGCGCCGGATCCTGCTTTTGTGGCTCCTAAGACAGCTTGTGTGCCGGCAATCACCGTTCCTTCCAATACAGAAAATGCAGGCCCCTGCAACATTGCTGTCGGCACTATGAACACCTCTTCCGGCGGCTATAATACGGATGGTGCGTCTTACCTCGACAGGACCTGTATCCAGCAGGCGTTCACGCTCGACGGAGGAAAAACATACACCATCGATATCTCAACGCGTAATACAGCACAAACGGTAGCGGCATGGATAGACTATAATAACGATGGTATTTTTCAGACTACGGAAAAGATTTTCTCCCACACCGGCTTCTCCAGCGATGAGACGCACAGCGGATCATTCAAAATTCCTTCTGGAGTTACTTATGCAACAAATCTGCGCATGCGTGTGAAAGGGGATGTCGGCGTGATCTCTGATGCCTGCCTGAATGTAAATGTGGGTCAGACCGAAGATTATACGGTGTACATCAATAAACCCGCGTCCATCAATGAATTTGCTGCCAACAGCAGCTTCCGGCTGATGCCTAACCCTGCAGCAGCAAGCGTGCGTATTGAAGGTGGCGAAGCGGATAATTATACCATCCGTTCCTTGGACGGACGCGTGGTGATGGATCTCAAACAACAGCGTATCGCGGATATCAGTGCACTTGCTCCAGGATTGTATATGGTCTGGGCAGAACAGGACGGAATATGCGTTGCGGTGGAAAAACTGGTTGTTACTCATTAATTTTACATGACTTTTAAGTCGGCAATTCAGTGGGGTTTGTTCATTCCGCTGATCATTATTCTGATCGGAACAGGCGTATTGATTGCCTGTTCCGGTTTTTGGTGGATACTTGTTCTGAATCTGCTGTTGTCCGTGTTTATCCTGCAGATGATTACCGCGACTTCGTATCGCATTGCAGACGGCAACCTGTACATACGTTGCGGAATCACTTTCCGGCAGACAATTCCGGTCAGTTCTGTATGCAGGATCAGTACAACCACCAGTATTTTAAGTTCACCGGCAGCATCTTTGCGCAACCGGCTCGAGATTAAATATGGAAAATATAATTCTGTAATCATTTCCCCTGCGGACGGAACAGGCTTCGTTACTGCAATGCAGGCCGTAAACCCGGAAATTGAGTGGAGGGATATGCGCGGCGGAAAGCGCCGGAAAAGGTAAATCTTTGTTTCCGGAGAGAATCTCCGCACCTTTCATCCATATTGCGTATTTTTGGAGATTGCTTTTTTGAACAGGATCCTGATTTTCTATGTCTTTACCCGCTTTATTGCGTTTTATTTATAATCATGGTTCCGGTCAGGTGATTACCCGCGGTAAGAAGATCTTTTTCAACAGGGGAGTATCCCTGCTGGATACTGATTACCATATCGAGCAAGTACGCTTCCGGGTCCGCAACGATGTTTATAATAACCACTATACCGTAACCGTATCCAAATTTCTGCAGCCTGATCAGGTTTCTGTTCGCTGTCAGTGCCCGTATAATCTCGGCGAAATATGCCGACATGAGGTTGCCGCACTGATGCATCTGAACGATCTGATCCAAAGCGGATTCTTTCAGAATACACAGGTGCGCTATCAGCAACATCATACGGTGGTGCGTATGCGGGATATCAATCTGCCGATGCTGCGCATGTTTACAAATGAAGACATGATGCAGCGTGCTACGGAACTTGCATCGCAGCGCGTATGTGAAGTACTCTCGGCAAAGAACGAAAAAGTAACAGGCAGATTGCAACTGGAAGAAGATGCGGAACCGCGTGAAATTGTGCTGCTGCAGAACGAAGACAGATACTTCGATACGTCCTGCTCCTGCTCTGAAACTGCTTATCCCGTTTGTATCCATAAGCTCACGCTATTTGTACAATTACACAACGAACACGGATCACAGTATTTCCGCGGTCTGCAGAACTGGGATGAACAGAAGAATAAGCTGCTGCGTCTGTATGGCTATTCGCTGAATGATGATCTGGAAGGCAAATTTGAATTCATTTACCAGGATGGGAAGCCGTTTTTGCGGGTGCTCGACCCATCCATTAAAAAAGTAGGGGCGGCTCCGGCTCCTGTAGTTCCTGTGGTTCAGGAAGCAGAGCCGGAAAAAGAGGAGGAGGAAGATGAAACCCGTTCGCTTGGCCTCGTGCTGGAAGCTGCAACCGAATGGTATCCTCATTGTTCCGTGCAATTGGTGATGGGCAACGCCAACGACGAACGGCAGGCATTCACAGGTCCGATAGAAAGAGTGGACCTTCAGAAATACCTGAATGTGGACGCGTTTGAACCACATGAACGGGAATGGATTGCACTGGCGCGGAAAGCCGCACCGGAAGAGCTTGTACGATACCTGAAGAAATCATTGCCCTTCGGGGATTTTATCGGCGATTATCATGCAGTCCTGAAAGACAAGCCTGAAGCTGAGTTGTTCCATCCGATATGGGAATACTTACTACCGAAGTATAAAAGCCTTTTTGAACAAAGTCACGATTCCGGTCTTTGTTTTGTGCATTTGCCCGGTAAATCTTTTTCCACAAAGGGACTCATGCCCGTCCGCTTTGCTGCCGAACCGGCTTTGCCTTTGCTTCAGGTAAGCAGGCAGGGGAAAAAATACCGCGTTACGCTTGGCTGGCAGCTTGGAGAAGAACTTGTGGCCTATAAAGAAGCGCGATCGCTGAACAGTGCGCTTCTGGAGCGTAATGGGGTGTTGTTCGCGGTACAGACCATCGATGAAATTGCGATCATAGAGGCTCTCGGGCCAGATGGTGTGCTGAACATTGAAGGGGGAGCATGGCCGGAGTTTCTGAAAGAGAAACTGGTGCCCTGGAAAAAGATCGTTCCGGTCGATTTCCCCGCGGACATGGTGCAGGTACAGGAAAATACTCCGGTACAGTTCCGGTTATACCTTTTCGAGCAGGGAGAATCGCTGCACATGAAGCCCGCTTTTCTGTATGGAAATATGGAGGCGAGAATGGGCGATCCGGTAGAGCTCACCGAAGCGAAAGACGGAATGGTCGAGATCATCCCGCGCGATACCGTACGGGAAACGGAGTTCTGTAATATGCTTCAGGGTTTGCATGAGAATATGCTGTACAGCATGCGCGAAAAGCAATTTTACATTCATTCCAAAAATGTACTGAAAGCGACATGGGCTCCGAATTTTAATGCACGGATGCATGAATGGGACGTGCAGCTGCTTGGTTACGATAATCTCAAAAACCTGCGCGTAAACCGCCATGTACCGGAAGCAAAGATCAGTATATCCAGCAATATCGACTGGTTTGAAACAACGTTGAATATCGCGTTCGGCGACCAGGTTGTTTCCATTGCCGAAGTGAAAAAGGCATTGGCGCGCAAAGAGAATTTTGTGAAACTACCGGACGGTACTGTGGGTGTATTGCCTGAAAATATGCTGCAGAAGTTTACCCTCCTCACAAAAATGGGGGAGATAGACGGCAACAAACTTAAAGTCCGGAAAATACATTTCAGCATCCTCGACGAACTGTTGTCCGAGGTGGATGAAGCGAGTCTTCAGGAAGAGCTTGAATCGAAGAAAGAAACGCTGGACCGCATTATTGATAACGATTACTCGAATATACAGGCTCCGGAAAGTCTTAAGGCCGTATTGCGTCCTTACCAGCTTGCCGGTTTTCAATGGCTGATGTTCCTGAAGGAAGCCGGCTGGGGTGGTATCCTCGCCGACGACATGGGGCTTGGTAAAACGGTACAAACCTTGTCCTGGCTTTCTCATTATAAGAAAGAACATCCTGAAGCTAAATTCCTGGTGGTGTGTCCCACAACGCTTACCTATAACTGGGAAAAGGAAATTCAGAAATTCACGCCGCATATTACGGCGATGATCCATCACGGCCCTAAACGGGCTTCCAATCCTGCTGCTTTCGAACAGATTGATGTGGTGATCACCTCATACGGTACGATCCGCAGCGACATCAAGATGTTTGCAGATATGGAGTTTGATTATGTTGTGCTGGACGAATCTCAGGCGATCAAAAATCCGAAGTCGCTTGCCACAAAAGCGGTTTCGCTGCTGAAAGCAAAATACAGGCTGGCGCTCAGCGGTACACCTATTCAGAATAACACCTTCGATCTGTATGCTCAGATGAATTTCCTGAATCCGGGTATGCTCGGTTCCCGCGATTTCTTCATGAACGAATTTGCCGTACCTATCGATAAGTTCCAGGAAAAGGACGCGAAAGACCAATTGCGGAAACTCGTGTATCCGTTTATGCTGCGTCGTACCAAAGACCAGGTTGCGCGCAATCTCCGGAGAAAACAGAAACCGTATTGTATTGTGAAATGGGCAAAGACCAGCGGAAAGTTTATGAAGCTTACCGCAGCAGTTATCAATCCAAGATACTCGGAATGATCGATGAGCAGGGATTGCAAAAATCCCAGTTTCATATTTTACAGGGACTCACACGCCTGCGGCAGATATGCGATTCCCCCGCTATCGTGAACGACGGGGAAAAGTATGAAAACCATTCGGTGAAGCTGGAAGAACTCACGCGTGAACTGGTTGAGAATACCGGTAATCATAAAGCCCTGGTATTTTCGCAATTCCTCGGCATGTTGTCGCTGATCCGGGATGAACTGAAAGCTCAGAATATTCCGTTTGTATACTTCGACGGAGGCACTTCATCTGCCGATCGCGAAAAGGCGATCGGGGAATTCCAGGAAAACGATGCATGCAAGGTATTCCTGATCTCATTAAAAGCCGGGGGGTGGGGTCTGAACCTTACCGCAGCAGATTATGTGTATATCGTTGATCCTTGGTGGAACCCCGCCGTGGAGCAGCAGGCCATCGACCGGACACACAGGATCGGTCAGACGAAGAGCGTATTTGCGTACCGTTTTATCTGTAAGGATACGATCGAAGAAAAAATGCTGTTGCTGCAGGAAAGGAAAAGGTTGCTGGCCGAGGATCTTATCACGGACGACTCCGCGATCATGAAGCGACTCACACGTGAAGATATTGCGTTCCTGTTCAGTTAATCGTAAACTGTCTGAGCCAGCTTTCAATCGCGGCCAATGCAAAAAGCGTGTAAGCTCCGTCAGTCCTGTTGCTTACCGTGTCATTGAAGAGCCGTTCGATCTGCTGTCTGTCGAAATATTCCGGCCATTGGCTGCAGACCTGCATGACCCTTCCGCGCAGGTTTTCACGGAATGCGGCATCTTCCTGTAACCACGAGCGTATCGGTGCGCCGAACCCGGTTTCTCGGTCGTTTGATGATATGCTCCGGAACATAGCGGGACGCTACTTTTTTCAGGAGATATTTTGTTTCGCTGCCTTTCATTTTCAGTTGCGGCGGTACAGACGCACTCAGTTTTGCAAGTTCCGTGTCCAGGTAAGGCACCCGTATCTCCACGCTGTGCGCCATGCCGATCTTGTCCAGGTAATTCAGGTTGTGCGCCGCGAGGAAGCAATTTGTTTCCAGTTGCAGCATCTGGTTCAGCGGATCGTGTTCCTCCGGAATAGCGGCAAGCAAACCGGCACAATGAGAGCTATCAATTGTGTCGCAGGTCAGTTGCTCCCGCAGATCGGGGGAGAATAAACTCATCGCTTCTCTTCTGTTGATCCACAGAAAAGATTGTAGTATACGTTCGTTCGGCGGAGCCAATGACAGCCGGAGCAGACTTTGCAAACGCCGTATTTTCCCCGCAGGAAGCATTTTTAATAATGCTCCGAGGTGCTGTTCGGATTCTATCGTGTTTCCCTATTAACCTTAGCATACGT
>JASGJF010000005.1:0-5527 GCA_049840855.1 Chitinophagaceae bacterium
ACAACATTGAATAATAACTTTGTTGAGAGCAGACTGGGAAAATGCATTAGATTGCATTCATGCTAAGAAAGTACTCTGTTTGTTTTTCGATTATTACGCTGATACAGTTAATTGCATGCTCTTCACTTCAGTCTCCTGACAATGGTACTGACCAGAAGCGAAAGACTTCGCTTGTAAAGGCTGTTGACAGTATTGGCAGTAATATGAAGCTGGCGCTTTATGCAAAAGAGCTGGAAACGGGGAATTCAATTTCTGTAAATGGCGATACGGCAATGCCAATGCAGAGTACGTTTAAGTTTCCTCTTGCATTGGCTGTACTCCATCAGTGCGAAGTTCAAAATATTAGGCTTGATACATCCATCCAGATACTTGCGGCTGATCTTACTGAAGATACCTGGAGCCCTATGAGGGACAGCCTGGGTACAAAGTCGTTCAGACTCCCGCTGAAAGATCTTCTGTATTTTGTAATCGCGTGCTCAGATAACATTGCCTGTGACGTCCTTTTTCGGTTCTGCGCAGGTCCTCAGCAGGTAGACTCCTTTATCGCAAAGCAGGGTTATCAGGGGATTGAAATTCATAATACGGAAGCGGAGTTACATGAAGTCTGGCAACGGCAATACCAAAACAGTACCTCTCCCCATGCAATGTCAGATCTATTGGTTGCATTTTATAAGGAGGAGATCGTCAATAAGGAACATACGGATTATCTGACAGACCTCATGTTGCACAATAAGACAGGGGATGCGCGCATTCGTGCCGGTGTACCTAAAGGCACTGAAGTGGCTGATAAAACCGGAACCTGTTATCCGGAAAATGGTCCGGGAACAATCAACGATATTGCTATTATTACGCTGCCGAACGGGAACCACCTTGCATTAAGCGTTTACATCACAGATGCACATGTGGATGTTGATCAGGGACAGGCAGCTATCGCAAATGCCACACGGCTGGTGTATGGGTATTTTACAGGGAAATAATTAGTAAGGATCTACGTCAAAAATTATCTGCACTCCCGACAGCCCTTTCTCACCGTGAACAAGATCACGGGTCTTCAGCAGATTGCGTTTTGTTGTTTCCTGTACATTCGACTGGTGCGGAACCTTCAGCCACACCTCCTGCAAATATTGATTACGTACGCGGGAAATAAGTGCCGGCACAGGACCGCGTACAATCACCGACTCCGAATTTTCAAACTGATTTGCGATCATTCCTCCTGCCCGTATTGCTTTTTCCTCATCGTGATGACGCAACGTTATCCGGATCATCCTGCAAAAAGGCGGGTATAAAACTGGCTGCGTTCGTTCAGCTCTGCAGCTACGAAGTCCCGGAGATTGTGGTCTTTAACCCAATGTAATACCGGATGATTCGTATTAAATGCCTGAATCAGCACTTTGCCGTCCCCGTCTTTCCGGCCTGCTCTTCCCGCCACCTGGCTCATCAGCTGGAACCCTCTCTCATTCACACGGAAGTCGGGAAAACTCAAAAGACTGTCAGAACTGATAATCCCAACAAGTGTAACATCCGGGAAATCCAGACCTTTTACCACCATTTGTGTGCCGATCAGAATATCGATCGCGTGTAGCCTGAGTTGCTCCAGCAAGCGTTCGAAATCCTGTTTTCCACGGGTTGTATCGGTATCCATACGGGCGACACGTGCTTTAGGGAAAAGTGTCTGAATCTCTTCTTCGAGCTTTTGTGTTCCGAAAGTGCGCGGTTGCATATCAGAGCTTCCGCATTTCTGGCAACGATATACCACCGGGACTTTTAATCCGCAATAGTGGCAATGTAATTTGTTGGTCGGTTTATGGTAGGTGAGCGAAACGGCACAATTCACACATTGCGGCACCCATCCGCAACTGCGGCACATCTGAAACGGAATGTAACCTCTTTTGTTCTGAAAAAGAATCACCTGCTTTCGCTTTGTAAGCGTATTTTGTATCGCATTCAGCAACTCAGGGGTAAGCAGGCGGATATCTGCTGCATTTTTTTCATTTAAAGTATGTGCGCTTACGATTTCAATATCAGGCAGAGCAATTCCGGCATATCTCTCGGATAATAGTACATGTGCGTATTTGCCTTGCTGGGCATTCCAGATACTTTCTACCGAAGGAGTCGCAGAGCCGAGTAATATTCTGGCCTGATAGAGTCCGCCAAGGTACACTGCAGCATCCCGTGCCTGAAAGCGCGGCGACATATCTTGTTGCTTATAAGAACTGTCGTGTTCTTCATCCACAATAATCAGGCCGAGTTTGCGGAAAGGAAGCCATAGCGCTGACCTGGTACCCAATACGATTTTATATTCGGCCTTGCGTACCTTTTCCCATATCTCCACGCGTTCATTGTGGGAAAACCGGCTATGATATACACCAAGTTCATTACCAAAATGTGCGAGCAGGCGTTGTACAAGCTGAGTGGTAATCCCTATTTCCGGTAAAAGAAAAAGTACCTGCTTGCCGGCTGCAATCTGCTCTTTGATCAACTCAACATATAATAATGTTTTACCCGAAGCGGTAACTCCCTCCAGCAAACAAACATTCTTTTCTGAAAAGGCATGACTGATTTCTCGGAACGCCCGCTGCTGCGGTTCGGACAATATAACAGATTGCGGTTCCATACCCCCTTTAAACTGAATACGGTCGATGACAGTTTCCTCGATCAAAAACACACCTTTGTCAACAAGTGGCTTCAATTGTGGTGCTTTCGCTTTGGCCTGCTGCAACAGATCGTCCCTTCGAACGAATCCCTCCTGCCTGTTTAATGTGAGGAAGGCCATCAACAGGTTTTGCTGTACCGGTGCTTTACCTAATTTTTCAAACAGTATATGCAATTGTTCATCATCGCTGAATACATCATTCAGACGAACGATCTTTTCTTTTTTAGGCCTGTATGAAGGTTCCAGTCCTTCATTCACGTAAACCAGTTCATTTTCGATAAGCGTGTGAATGACTGAAGATAACTGCCCTGATCCGACTATCTGCCGTAATTCACTTATAGTGATAGTATTGCGTAGGATCAATTGCTCGATAGCCCTGTGTGTGTAATCATCCCATTGATGGTGGTCATGGTCCTGGCGATGGCTCCACTCAAGATGTGTCTCATTAGACAGTTTGAGATGGGCGGGTAACGCAGCATTCATCACCTCCCCCGGGCTTGCCATATAATAGCTGCTGATCCACCGCCAGAAATCAAGCTGCTGCTGATTAACTACCGGAAAAGGATCCAGAATTGCACGTATGGGACGGATACTGTATGCTTCGGGCTTATCGTTGTGCAGCCGCAGTACAATGCCTGCATAAAATTTATTGTCTTTGAGCGCAACTTCTACCCGCATTCCGGGAACAATTCTATGTTGCATATCCACGGGGACGCCGTAAGTAAGCGTGTTGGCAAAATTGAGCGGCAGGATTACCTCTGCAAACTGAAAATCCTTCTGGTTACCAAATGATAGCATCGCTACTGCAAATTAGGTATTAAAAAGGAGAAGAAAAAAGGTGGGATTATCCGTTGTTTTTTACAAACGCATGATAAGCAAGTACTGCCCTGATCTTTGTGTATGAATAGGAGTCGGGCAGGTCCGTTTTCAGCTGCGTGGCGCTGGCCATCGGTTGTGCGGTAATTTTCCGGAGCAGCAATGCAAGTTCTTCAGACGAAACAAAGGCGGAGACAGGCATTTCACCTGTACCTACAAAATGAGTAAGATGACCTTCCACGGTACTTACGGCCATGCTGCGCGTCTCAGCAATTTCCTCAATACTTTTTCCAGACTGGTACATTTCCAGGCTGATATTGACGGGAGGGGACGGCTTCTTTCACGGAAGTATCTTCTTCCTGATGCAACTGCTCGTTGGTATGCTCAAACTGTTTTTTGTCTTTGGCGATGCTTTCAAGGAGGTTCGTTACGTTGCCCCCTTTAGCGAGTCCCTGTGCCAGACTGAGCGACTGCTCTATTTCAAAAATTTTCCGCTGCAGCAGGATATTGACAGCCCGCAGATACTGAAGGTATTTCTTGCTTTTGGGTTTCACCTTATACACCGCAATATGCTCCGATAATTCCTGGCTCATACGCAGCATCATCGGGAGAAAATATTGTCCTGCGGATAATGTGCGCTGATACAGGAAGGGATAGTCCGTGTCTGCGCCGCTATTCAGGATCTGGGATAACTGATTCCGGAATTTGGCTGCAACATCTTTTTCCTTTTCCAGCTTTTCAAACCAGGCCAGTATGAGCAGACTTGCTGTTTCCTTCTCCGGAATAGCTGATTTATGAACGGTTCGTAACAACTCCTGCACCTGCTCAAATAATTTCTCCAGATCGAAACTTTGCTGTAGCCGCTGACAGGCATAACGTTGCTGCTCGCCGGCAAGATGTGCCTGCAGTTCTTCAGTATCGGTAAGCCGGTTGCAGAACTGCACCACGCGTTCATCGGTGATCACTTGTGAGGGCTGTATCCGTGTATGCAATACGAGTCCGTCCAGAGAACGGAGCCTGCTCAGTGCAACATACACCTGTCCGGCAGCAAAGGACTTCCCAGCGTCCACAATCGCTTTGTCGAATGTAAGCCCCTGGCTTTTATGAATGGTAATTGCCCATGCCAGGCGTACCGGAAATTGCGTAAATGAGCCCAATTCCTCTTCTTTGACTTCATCTTTATCGCGGTCATACTGGTAGCTGATATTCCGCCAGACTTCTTTCTCAAGCTCTATTTCATTGTTATTATCCAGCCATACAAATACCTTCCCGTTTTGTATTCTTGAGACCGTTACGATCTTACCGTTATAATACCGTCGGTTTTCCCCTTTATCGTTTTTTACAAACATTACCTGTGCACCTTCTTTAAGCATCATTTGCTTATCTACAGGTACGTTTCGTTCATTAAAATCGCCCCTGACCGTAGCATCGAAATAATGCGGATGCACATCAAGCTTTTCCAGTTCCGATTTGTTGATCAGGTCGGCCTGAGCATTGTGTGAAGTAAGCAGGATATAACCCGGCTCCGGAGTAAAATTGGGAAGATAATGCTCCTCCAGGATATCCATGTCCGGCTTCGTGGTTTGGTTGTTGCGGATGTTGTTGAGTACCCGGATGAATGTATTGTCGCTCTGCCGGAACACTTTCTTCAACTCGATGGAGAGCAGCGGAATCTGTTGCACGCATTGCGCATCAAAAAAGAAAGCACTTCGGTAATAACTACTCATCAATTGCCATTCCTCGCGTGTGACTACCGGTGGCAGCTGGTATAAATCGCCGATAAATACGATCTGCACACCACCGAAAGGGACCTGGTCTTTTTCACGTATGTGTCTCAGAACAGCATCTATTGCATCCAGCATATCTGCCCGCAGCATAGACACTTCATCTATGATCAGGAGTTCCAGCTCTTTGATCGTTTCCCGCTTATCAGACCGTATACGCAGGTTTTTCAGCAGAGAATGACGATTGTTGATCTCCATACCGCCACTACCCCAGTCGGGTCGATAATCGGCAATGTACGTTCCAAAAGGTAATTGAAAAAAAGAATGGATAGTT
>JASGJF010000006.1:0-167061 GCA_049840855.1 Chitinophagaceae bacterium
CAGGATGGGCACAACCGGATGCACATCTGGGGTGGTGCAATAGACCATATCCGATTCCAATCCAAACCCTGAAAGCCTTTTGTAGTGTGCCCCCCGTTTAAGGTATTCAAAATAATCACCCCGTGAATCTGCATTAAGCGAAATACAAGCCATCGCGCTATCACAATTGATCGTGAATTCATCGTTCAGTTGTGCAGCGACAGCGCCCGCAAAGAGGGCGTCTTCCAGATTAAAACGGTCTTTCCAGGAAGCACAGGCAAGCAATACACGACGTTGCTCTTTTCTCAGGAATTCCACGATGGCGCCGAGATTGGGGAAAGAGCCGGTAACGATTGTGTGTGCATCCTTTACCATATGCAGCAGTCGCGTACCGTTAGTCGTTGTAAGAATCAGATCCTTCCCCCCAATAAAAGCACGTGGATATTCTGAAGGGGAATTACCATACTCTAGCCCGGGAGCCACCTTTCCGTCACGTTCGCCAGCCGTAATACTATTCGGCGTTATTTTACTTATCGCTATACATTCTTCCACAGAGGCCACCGGAACAATACGTCTCGCACCGTTGTCCAGTGCAGCAGCAATAGTGGATGTGGCACGGAACACATCAATGATAACGGTAACGGTATCTCTGGTATCAAATAAATGCAGTAATGCGGGAGAGAGGCAAACTTCAAGACTAGGTTTATCAGGCATTCTAAAATCAACTGGTTAAAAAAATAGCTTTGCGATTGCAAAGCTATTTTCAATTATTGTAAGTACAAACTTATTAATAAACCCACATATCGTGCTCACGGTTCATCATTTCTTCAGAAACACGCTGGCCTTCATTGAGGATATCCATATCGTTCATGTTATAGTCTTTGAAACGGAAGTCGAACGGATTGCTCACTTTATAGATATAGCTAGCAAAGAAGCGGCCTTCAAAGTAATCGTCCCATGTCATACGCGCAACGTCGTTATCGGGGTTAAACACTTCGTATTGAGCAAGCAGATCGCGGATATCCTGGTAATACAACCAGAAGAACGGAGTGTTACCGATGAAGTCTCCTGAAGAGCTTTTCTTATCCAACAGCGGAGCGAGACCAATGATACGGGTTACTTTACGACCCAGGTTACGATCGAAAATTACGTCTTCTTTAATACGGTATTTAGTGATCGTGTTAGGATCGAATTCCGTACGGGAAATACGCATTACGCGCTCTCCTGTTTCGATATCGTCTTCATAGAATGTATCCGGCTTTCCAACAAGTACGTCCATGATCTGATCTTTAGTAAATGGCGTTGTAAAACGCTCATCGAAGGGAGAGTAAGCCTGGATCTTACCACGCTTGATTGCATCGATCAGGATCTCAATAAAGCTACCGCCACCTGTGTTCTCATCACCAGGGTAGATAAACGGCATATTTTGCTTCTGACGTACATCTATTTCACGCCAAACACGCTTTTTCCAGAGTACATCGTCTTCGCGCAATGGCTGCCAGGGCAACGCTTTAGACACGTGAGCAACTTTATCATATGCACCATCAGGGCGACGTGAAGGAACCCAATCTTTATTCACCGCACCATTCTCCGGCAAAGAGGCTTTATCGGCCATTGAACCGGATTGTGCGTTCGCACCTGCAGCACAACTGAGAAATAAAATTGTCGCTAACTGATATTTTTTGAGGATATTCATGATCAATCCTGGATTATTTACTTGAAAAATGAGAAACTAGGATACGTTATTGAATTGTAATGATGATAGTGTTCAGCGTACGGGTGAAACCATCCGGACCGCGAGCTTTGATATTCTCAAGGAAGATCTTATCACCTGGTTTACACTTGCCGATCACATCTGCAACCTGTTTGTTCGAAGTGAACAAAGGACCGTTAACAGAGATCGGACCGATAGGATCCTGACGTTTTTGCAGGTATGTAAAGTCGTAGCTTGTTACTGTGAAGCGAACGTCGAAATCAAATGCTTTCAGTGCTGCGTTGATACCGGAAACCACTTTCATACGGTTGGAAGGCAGACCGATAGAACCGGACAATCCAGCAACCTCAGCAACAGGGTCGGGGATCATTTTCACACGGATCTCCTGAGAACCCACCTGTTTCTTGCCTTCTTTTGTGTTGGCATAGATAACAGCAGTAACCTTACCTTGCTTCTTGATCATTACATTGTATTTACCAAGAGCATCTCCTTTAGAGATAACAGCATCAGACTCAGGAATTCCCAGGTCGATATCCTCCATGGAGTAACCAGCTGCAGATACAGTAACAGGGTTAGGTACACCAATATAGAATACGTTCATTTTATCCAGCTGCATAGAAGCTCCAGTGGAACCCACCATGTAAGTGAACTCGAATGGTTTTGACTCCTGATGGCCTCCCATGTCGATAGACACAGTACCTTTCACAGTCTGAAGACCTGTACCGCCCGCAGTATTCTCCCAGTAAGCAATACCTTGCTCTGTCTTGGTTACGTGACCAAGGTTGGAGGATACGATCGGATTAGCTGTGGTTTTATAGGCAGCCAAAGAGATCTCAGCTTCAACTTTCTGACCCGCGAGCAGGTAGCTTTGTTTCGGAACAGCGATCGCTTTAAATCCGTCGAACTTAACATCTTTCTCGTGGATCTTGTCGAACAATTGGTCGATGATCATCGCTTCAGAGTTCTTGATATCATTCTGGAACTTAGACATCAGTGTCACCGTTGCGATCGTAGGCATGTTGTAGAAGTTACCGGCACTCCACTCACCTTTGGGGTTCGCATCGGAAGGTTTAACTTTCTCAATTTTCAATGGCAATTGTTTTGCCAGAGCAGAAGACGTATCCAGTCCGAGAGCGTTTAACAATTTCACGCGGTAGTTTTCCAGCCGCATTTTGATTGTATCACCACCTTTGTTCTTTTCTACCAGGAGGTCAGTGGAAGCGTGCAGATCTGATTCATTCAGGATCTCACCGGCAGCTGAATCTCTCCATCCGCCAGACTGGGCTACCAGACGGCGCTTCCAGGATTCCAGATAATTGATCAGGTCGTCAGATTCCTTTTTAACTTCCATGGCAACCTTGTAGTAAGGCTCCACTTTAGGTCTTTCAGAAGGGATTTGCATGCTCTCCTCGAAGATCGCGTACTTATCAGAGTTTTTCTGAGCGATAGACTGATTAGATCGCCCGATACTCTTATTGATCGTACGGAAAGCCGCGAGAATCTCATTGGATACGTTAAGGGCCAGCAATGCTGTCAACACCAAGTACATGAGGTTGATCATAATCTGCCGGGGCTCTTTAGGTATTGACATTCTATTATAATTTCAGTTTGTTAGAAAATTTGTTTCAGTTCAAAGCTTATCACCTGTGAAGGCATAAGTTTGCCGGCGATTAACGTCCCTGCATTGCGGTAAGCATGTTACCGTAGATGTTGTTCAGAGAAGTCAGGTTTTTAGACAATGCAGCCATTTGCTCTTTCGCAGAAATTGCATCAGCAGCACTTGAAGCCATTGCGTCTGAAGCGCTCACCAGGTTGCTGTAGAACTTGTTCATAGCTTTCAGATGATTGTTCGCATCGTTCAGTTCCACTTCATAAATCTGATTCAGGGAGTTCAGGTTACCGCTCAACACCTGTACTTGCTTGTGGAAGCTCATTGTGTCGTCAGCAGCGCTGTTGAATGCAGACATAGTACGTGTTGCACCTGCAAAGGTGTCAGACATCTGACCCAAAGCACCGGCAGCGGTACGTGCGCTTGAAGAATATTCGTTAGTAGCAGCCGTAACATCAGACATATCTTTGATGTTGTTCACCACTTCTCCGAAACGCTGGAAGTTCTGATTGAGCTTGTTCAGGTTAGTAGGAGTAATAGCAGCCTCTTCCATCATTTTATCGAAAGCAGCCATTGGTGACATTGAATCCGGTGTACCAACTTTTTTTCCGCCACCTTTCATGTAATGCTCTTCTTCAGGGCTTACATCCAGACCTGGGTAAATTTTCTCCCAATAGTAGTCTTTATGCGGAGGCAGGATACCGAGCATCGCGAAGATGAAAGCCTCGGTCAACATACCTGCAGTCAGAAGCGGACCACCGATAGCCCAGTGCTGGATTTTACCAAGAGCCCCGATCAGAACGACGCAGGCACCAAAACCGATGATGAAGTTTTTGATATATTTCCCTCTGCTGGTCTCAAAAAACAATGCTATTGATTTCATATGGAGTTAATTCTTTTTTTGTTAAAGGTTGTAGTTGATTGTTTGCGTTTTATCTTCTGTTAGTCAGAGCCGGAGCGATTTGCTGATAAATGTTACGGAAACCGATATAAGCTTTAGCAGTATCTGCGTATTCGTAATCGCGGGTGCTCACCTGCAGGTAATAGTATACGTCTCTCCAGCTTCCGCCGCGAACCACTTTACGTTGCAGCCACTGAGGATCGGAATTTTTGGAGCGTGTATCCAGTGCAGGATTCACATCAGCAACCTGATTGTAGGTATTGCCGTAGTAAGGGCTGCTGGTCCACTCCGCAACGTTTCCGGACATATTGTACAGACCGTAATCATTGGGCCAGTATTTATTTACAGGAACAGTATACAAACCGCCATCCGCTGCGTAGTTACCTCTCTGAGGCTTGAAGTTAGCCAGGTAACATCCTTTTTTGTTCAGGATGTAAGGACCACCCCAAGGGTAAGGTGAAGCATTGCGGCCTCCGCGTGCAGCCCATTCCCATTGCATTTCGTTAGGCAGCATAAAACGGCCTTCGAAATATTGTTTGGTTTTTTCTCTTTCTTTTTTCCACTCATCGGTACGCCAGTTAGAGAACGCATTGGCTTGTCTCCAGTTGAGACCTACGACTGGATAGTTATCGAAAGCACCAAACCAGTTATACTGACGTGCGATAGGTTCGTTGTAAGAGTAGCTGAACTGACGCACCCAGACAGTGGTATCAGGGTAAACGTTGATTTTGCTTTCTTCGATATAATTTTTAGCTGGTTGACCAGGATTTTTGATATGCTCGTCGTAGTTATAAACAGAATAACCGTAAACCAGTTTGGTATTGTCAAATTCTTTACTTCCCCAACCAGTCTGATCAGCAGGAACGTACAAAGTGGACAATTGCTCCTGTACATCCGGATCTCTCCAGTTGATTCGCTTGCTCATATCGAGCGTTTGTGTTCCATCAGGATTATCTTTAAAATCTCCCAGAATGGTATGAGCGATTGAGTCACGAACCCAGTTAGTAAACTGACGGTATTCAGCGTTAGAGATCTCAGTGGCATCCATGTAAAAGCCTGTCATCTGAACAGTACGCACAAGAGCGTCGTTTTTGCCTCTAATGTCTTGATCACTTGCTCCCATTTTCAGAATACCGGAGGGTACGTACACCATACCCAGAGGCACAGGGGCTCTGTAAGTAGAGTAATTGGGTGCACCTACTAATTGTCCGCCACTACCCGATTGTCCGCAGCTAGCAGCCAGAGCAGCAATAGCAATAGCGGAGAGCTTCAGGGAAAGTTTTTTCATACTCATTCTTTTGTTTTTGCAATTAGGCAAATAAAGGTAAAATTTCTGTTTATTTCTAAAGTTTATCGCTAAACTGGCACACAATATTTGAAGTTTTTTTCAAAAAAACAACTGTTTGCTAAAAAATATTTTTTCTTTTCGGGCAAATCCGCTGTTAATAATTCCCTTCTGTTTGTGTTAAAGTATAGCAAAATCAATATTCTCAGGTAATCGGTCCAAAGGTGCCCGGCATGCATCCTTAGTACAAACAAAAATGTATGTTTCAGGCATGTAACCCTTTCTGAATGGCATAGTTACGAAATTTTCTTCCTTTTCAAAAAAATAAAAGCAGTTCGGCAGAAACTTCTCACAAACTTCATTTTTGATGTTTTCCTGATCATTTCCCGTGACCACAATGCTCCGGTAGCCGTAGCGCAAACGCTGTCCCAGCAAGGCCCAGTAAGCAAATGAAGTCGGGTATCGCATGGCTGCTTTTTTTTGCGATTGGATCATCTGCTCGCTCAATCCAATCCACTCTGTGTTCTCATACAGCATGCCCAGCACATGCAATACTTCTGCCATCACAGCATTGGAGGAAGGGTTTACGCCATCATAGATTTCGGGTTTACGGTAGGGCAACATGAGGTCTGCAGACGATGTGTAATACAACAGCGGCCCGTCTTCCGCTTTAAAGCGCTGCAGCACTTTTTCACTTAAGCGGATTGCCTGCAGCAGGTAGGCTTCTGAGCTCAATGCCTGTGACAGCTGGACCATCGCGCGGCATAAGAAAGCAAGGTCATCGAGCTTGGCTTCTATTCTCGCGAAGCCCTCTTTCCAGGTATGTTTTGGAGACGCTGCAACTTCAAATTTTTTCAGCAGCCAGTCCATATGACTGCGTGCTTCTTCAATCAGATCTTCGCGCTTCAGCACTACGCCCGCTTTACTGAAAGCCTGATTCAGCAAAGCATTCCAACCGAGCAGTATCTTATCATCTGTTCCGGGACGGATACGTTTATTACGGCTTTCGAGCAATATTGCAGAGGCTTCCCGGATCACCGCTGTAAGCTCCGCTTCGGGAATGCCTTCCTGTGCGCATATCGTCTGTATATCTAACGCGCGATGCAGTATGTTAGTATGCTCCCAGTTGCCTTCTTTTTCGACACCGAAATATGCGGCAACATATGCGGGAAAACCCTGCATCAGTGCATTCCATTCCTCAATCGTCCAACAGTAAAACTTACCTTCCACTCCTTCGCTGTCGGCATCGAGAGCAGCATAGTAACCGCCTTCCGGATGACGCATCTCCCGCTGCAAAAAAGCGATTGTCTGCTCTATGACGTCCCTGTACTGCGGCTTTCCGGTAAGCTGGTAGGCATCTGTAAGAACCGACAACAGCATGGCATTATCATACAGCATTTTTTCGAAGTGCGGCACAAGCCAGACTGCATCTACGGAATAGCGCGAGAATCCGCCGCCGATCTGATCGTAAATACCCCCGCCGATCATCTTATCGATGCTCAGTAACGCCTGCCGCAAAGCGTCCTTATCGCCGGTAAACCGCGCTCTCTCCAGCAGTAGCCCTATAGCCATTGTGGAAGGGAATTTAGGAGCTCTTCCAAATCCTCCGTGAACCGTATCTGCCTGTTTCAGTAAAGCTTCTATGGCTGTTGCAATATCTTCGTCCGTCCACCCGGACACGGCATCCGCAGTTGTCTGCCTTGCCGCATTCTGTAAATGCGCCAGCATCTGATCTGCCTGCTGCAATGCTTCTCCGGGATGCTCCTGCCATACCTGTGCCATCCGCTCCAGCAACTGTTTCCAGGAGGGTCTGCCATGTGCCGGAACCGGCGGAAAATACGTGCCTCCGTAAAACGGTAATTTATCCGGCGTAACAAATACATTTAAAGGCCATCCGCCGCTACCCGTAAGGGTCTGGACCGCCGACATATAAAAGTCGTCCACATCCGGATGCTCCTCCCTGTCTACTTTGATACACACAAACGACTGATTCATCATAGCGGCTGTTTCCGTATTCTCAAAGCTCTCCCGCTCCATCACATGGCACCAGTGACATGCCGCATAACCGATGCTCACCAGCACGGGCTTATTCTGCGCCTTCGCGTGTGCAAACGCTTCTTCACCCCATGGAAACCAGTCCACAGGATTGTGCGCATGCTGCTTCAGATAAAGACTTTGTTCATTCATCAGTCGATTGGCCATAATAGAAAAATGTATCCGCAAATGTACAGCCTATGCCAGGTAGTGGCACAAAAAAAGCGGCACCATACAGTGCCGCCCTCGCTTGTCGTCCAATATTATTTAACCTTCGTCACCTGCACCCAACCTTCATTCTGGTGCAGCATCATACATACGATACGGTCATTTTGTTCGGCACATTCAGATACTGGCCTGATGTTTGCCATTACTGCAACGCCATCTTTGTAACCACTTAGCATTCCGTCATTACAGACGTGATAATCCTTTCCGTCTGCACGCAGATAAGTGCCGGTACAATCCCGTATCACGGTCATTTTCCGCAGCGATTCTTTCTTACAGGAACACAGTGCGATGGCGGTAAACGCCAGCAGGAATACATTTTTTTTCATAGGGTGGCTTTTTTTGTGGACAGGTCAATTTACCATTAAAACGAAAACCCTTAGCGCATTATTGCGTTAAAAAAGCTCAGACGCCGGCACCCTGCTTCCTTACATACATCGTCTTGATCATAATCGACTGCCCTTCAATACGACCTTCGATATATCCCGTGTCGTTGGGGTCGAGCTTAATATTGCGGACCACGGTTCCGAGACGCGCATTTACAGTAGAACCTTTCACGTCAAGGGATTTTGTAAGTACTACAGTGTCGCCATGCTCGAGCACGTGACCATTACTGTCGCGGTGCAGATCCACGCTTGCATCATTTTCATGATCTCCTGTGGCTTTAGCCCACTCCATAGTTTCCTCGTCAAAGTACATCATGTCGATGCATTCTGCAGCCCAGGATTCGCTTCTCAGCCGGTTGAGCATACGCCATGCGGTAACCTGCACTGCGGGAAATTCACTCCACATAGCAGATTTCAGGCACTCCCAATGTGCCGGATCCAGCTCTTCCTTTTTGTCGATCTGTGCAATGCATTTTGCGCAGAAAAGCGCTTCATTCCCGGTGATATTCGACGCCACCGGCGCTACTTCATACACATGCAATCCGGAGATAATACCGCAAAGTTCGCAGCTGGTGCCGCTTAGGGCTTTCAATTGTTCTTCTGTTTTCAAAATATGGCTGTATTTGATGATTAATGATCTTATCAGGAAGCGGTAACAAAGTGCCTGAGTATATACTCTGAAAACCAATTCGGTATTTTATTGGTATGCAGCAGTAATGCTCCTGCATGCACTTCTGCAACCAGGGTCATTTGCGTGCCGGAATTATCAAAAAGATAGGATCGGTAACAAAGGTTCATTGCCGGAAAAACATTCTGCAGGGACTTTTCGTAGCGGGATAATATTTTTTCGGAAAGAACAGGATGTCCGCCTTTTTCTACACGGTTTTCCACCCTTTGTATATTAACGATCGGGTCGTCGGTACACACAAAATAAAGGTACGGTCGATAGCCTGCGTCAAGCGCAGATCTGATCTCCGTGACTTTGGAGGGATGACTCATGACAGTTTCATAACTGAATGCTTTTTTGCCGGAAATCAGTATCTGGCGCAGAAACATGGCCACGAGTGCGCTTTCATAGCTATGGCTCAGCTTACTCTTATCTACAATGAAATTTTCACGGATGGAAATATCTATCTGCAGGCCCTCTTTTTCCGCTTTACCCATGAGGGACTGCGCTTCACCTGAGCTTTTAAAAGCTTCAAAATCTTCCTCTGAAGCTTTTACATGGAAGTTGCTCAGATCAATAAGGCCGGAACGAATCAGCTCCTGCTCAATGAGGTCGGCATTGACAAATGCGCCAACCTTAAATCTTGAAGCCACCTGCCGGAACAGCGTACTTTTTCCTGATCCGTTAGGACCGGCGAATATTCTAAGCCTGCTCATTTTTCAGTTTCAAAACCATTCCCTTTTTAAGTTTCAGGTTTTGCTTCCGCTCAACGGCCCCTATGGCAATCATTTTACCATCGGGATATTTGTCGTAAATGGTGCCGTTCAGAATAAGGCGTACTACCAGTTCCAAAGCTTTTGCTTCACGTTGGGCCATCTGACTCGCGGCCTTAGCCGCTTTAATGATCTCCTGTGTTTCTTTTGCAATCGTCATAATTCCGTTATTACAAAGATACGATATATAGATGTGCAGGGAGTTTAAAACAATTGTAAACTCCCTGCACCCTGTTACATATTTCTACGATATTGACCGCCTACTTCGAAGAGGGCTTTGGTGATCTGCCCCAGGGAACAGTATTTTACGGTTTCCATAAGCTCTCCAAAGATATTTTCATTGCGGATAGCGGTTTGCTGCAGACGGCGCAGCATCTCCGTGCCCTTGTCGCCGCTGCGTTCCCAGAGACTATGCACGTTGCGGATCTGGAATTCTTTTTCCTCCGTTGTGCTGCGGATTACTTCCGCCGGAATCACCGTCGGAGAACCTTTGGAGCTCAGGAAGGTATTTACACCTATAATGGGGAATTCTCCGGTATGTTTCAATGTTTCATAATACAGGCTCTCCTCCTGAATCTTCCCGCGCTGATACATCGTCTCCATGGCACCGAGTACACCTCCGCGTTCAGAAATACGGTCGAACTCCGTAAGCACCGCTTCCTCTACCAGGTCAGTCAGTTCCTCGATAATAAACGATCCTTGTAACGGATTTTCATTTTTTGCGAGTCCCAGTTCTTTATTGATGATCAGCTGGATAGCCATAGCGCGGCGCACGCTTTCTTCGGTAGGCGTGGTAATAGCTTCGTCATAGGCATTTGTATGAAGCGAGTTACAGTTGTCGTAAATCGCATAAAGTGCCTGAAGCGTGGTACGGATATCATTGAAGTCGATTTCCTGCGCATGCAGTGAGCGGCCTGACGTCTGAATGTGATATTTAAGCATCTGGCTGCGTTCGTTACCTCCGTATTTGAACTTGATCGCTTTGGCCCACAGACGGCGTGCCACGCGGCCGATAACGCTATATTCAGGATCCACACCGTTGCTGAAGAAGAAAGACAGATTCGGTGCGAAATCATCGATATGCATTCCGCGGCTCAGGTAATATTCCACGAAAGTGAAACCGTTGGACAGCGTGAACGCTAGCTGTGAAATCGGATTGGCGCCCGCTTCCGCAATGTGGTAGCCGGATATGGATACCGAGTAGAAGTTACGTACGCCTTTGTTGATGAAGTATTGCTGCACATCTCCCATGACACGCAGGGAAAATTCCGTGGAGAAAATACAGGTATTCTGAGCCTGATCTTCTTTAAGGATATCTGCCTGAACTGTACCACGAACGGCTTTCAGGGTACGCTCTTTGATCGGCTGATACACCTCGGCCGGAAGCACCTGGTCTCCGGTAACGCCCAGCAGCATTAAGCCAAGGCCATTGTTTCCCTCCGGCAAAACACCCTGCTTGCCTTCTGCTGCCTGCCCCGCTCCAACAGCCGCGCTGTAATAAGGGCGGGGAAGTCCTTTCTCTTTATAAATCGCGTCGATCTTCGCATTAACCTCTGCTTCCAGCCCATGCTCGCGGATGTACAACTCACACTGCTGATCAATAGCGGCATTCATAAAGAAAGCCGTGATGGTGGGAGCTGGTCCGTTAATGGTCATGGACACAGAAGTTTTCGGATCAGCGAGGTTGAAGCCGCTGTATAACTTTTTCGCATCATCAAGTGTAGGCACACTCACTCCGGAATTACCGATCTTACCGTAAATGTCCGGGCGATGATCCGGATCCTGGCCGTAGAGCGTCACGCTGTCAAAAGCCGTACTGAGACGGGCTGCGGGCAATCCTTTACTTACATAGTGGAAGCGCTTGTTGGTACGCTCAGGCCCGCCCTCTCCGGCAAACATACGGGTAGGGTCTTCTCCCTCGCGCTTAAACGGATAAATACCGGCAGCATACGGAAATTCTCCGGGGAAATTCTCGCTTAATGCCCATTGCAGGATCTCACCCCATGCCTCGAATTTTGGCACGGCTACTTTCGGCACCTGCGTATGGGACAAAGATTCCGTATGCGTTTTAATTTTCAGCTCCTTGTCACGCACTTTAAATACGTAGTACTCATCCTGATACTGGCGTTTCTTCATCTCCCATTGCTCCAGCAGTTGCAGGTTCTTCGGATCCAGATCGAGGCTTACTTTCTGATAGACCTCCTGCAATTCTTTGATCAGCCTGTCTTTATCTTCTATCCTGGAGTCGGTCAGTGTTTCAATCGTTTTGCGGATACCAAAGAGCTTCTGGGCTACTGCCGCCTGCTCGCGGGAGCGCTTATCGTATCCCCTGTTGTTTTCAGATATCTCGCTCAGGTAGCGTGATCTTGCAGGAGGTATAATGAATATTTTCTCGCTGAGTTCGTCGCTCGCATGGAATGAAGACTGCAATGCAGCCCCTGTCTTTTCAACCACCTTATCCATCAAAGCGCGATACAGCGTGTTGGTACCCGGATCGTTGAACTGAGATGCGATACTGCCGAATACAGGCATAGACTCTGCATCTTTATCAAATAATTTATGGTTGCGCTGGTATTGCTTTTTCACATCACGCAGTGCATCCATCGCACCACGTTTATCAAATTTGTTCACCGCTACGATGTCGGCAAAATCCAGCATATCGATCTTTTCCAGCTGTGTGGCAGCCCCGTATTCCGGAGTCATCACATACATGCTCAGGTCGCAATAATCGGTGATCTGCGTATCACTCTGACCGATACCGGATGTCTCCAGGACGATCAGATCGAAGTGCGCAGCTTTCAGAATATTCACGGCATCATTGATGTGGCGAGAAACGGCCAGGTTGCTCTGGCGCGTGGCCATAGAACGCATATACACGCGCTCACTGCGGATTGCATTCATACGGATACGGTCACCCAGCAATGCACCGCCCGTCTTGCGCTTGGACGGATCTACGGAAATAATGCCGATACGCTTATCTTTAAAATCCAGCAGAAAGCGACGAACGATTTCGTCCACGAGTGAACTCTTACCGGCACCTCCTGTACCCGTGATTCCGAGCACCGGTGATTTACTTGCTGCTGCAAGCGATTCTATTTTCTTCAGCATCGCCTGTGTCTCCGGAAGTGTGGAATGGTTTTCCGCAGCAGAGATCAGCCGTGCAATATCCTTGGGGTTTCTGTCGTTCAGATGACCTACTTCTCCGTTCAATTGGTTGCCTGTGGGAAAATCGCTCTGTTTCAGCAGGTCTTCGATCATTCCTTCAAGGCCCATTGCCCGACCGTCATCCGGTGAATAGATCCTGGTAATACCGTACTGATGGAGTTCTTCTATCTCATCGGGAAGAATAACCCCACCGCCGCCGGCAAAAATTTTGATATGTCCGCATCCTTTTTCCTTCAGCAGATCATACATATATTTCAGGTACTCCACATGTCCGCCCTGGTAGCTGGTCATGGCAATTGCATTGGCGTCCTCCTGGATAGCGCAATCCACCACATCCTGCACACTGCGGTCGTGCCCAAGGTGGATCACTTCCGCTCCTTTTGCCTGCATAATGCGGCGCATGATATTAATGGCCGCATCATGGCCATCAAACAAAGAGGCCGCTGTAACAATACGGATTTTATTCTGAGGTGTATACATATCTTATCCGGAATCTTTAGTATCATTTACTTCCGGGCTGCAAAATTACGCTTTATCGATCTTTTCTTAAAGTATGGTGGCATTCACAGCTTAAAAAATTATCCCGGATGCGTTTTTCAGAATAACTTTGAACTTTGTATCTGTCCCAAAATACCCTGTTTTTTCTATGATTTTTTCTTCGAGGCTGATTGAAGACGCGGTTGCAGAGTTTTCCAAATTACCCGGAATCGGGAAAAAATCGGCTTTGCGCATGGTGCTGCACCTGCTGCGGCAGGAAACAGCAGATGTGGATGCCTTTACAGAAGCTATTTCCCGGCTGATACACCAAATCACTTATTGCAGGCAGTGCCACAATGTGTCTGACACGGAGATCTGCTCCATTTGCGTTAATACACAACGCAATCCGCGCCAGATATGTGTTGTGGAAACGATCCGTGACGTAATGGCAATTGAACAGACACAGCAGTATAACGGTCACTACCACGTATTAGGGGGGATTTTATCTCCGCTGGATGGTGTAGGGCCCGAACACCTGAATATCGGCAGTCTCTTAGAACGTGTTACGAAGCAGGGAGACACTGAAGAGATCATCATGGCGTTGAGTCCCACGCTGGAAGGCGATACCACCGTTTATTACATTTCCCGGCAACTGAAACATCTGCCGCTGAAAATCACGACTATCGCGAGGGGCATTGCTTTTGGCGGGGAACTTGAATATGCGGATGAAATGACCCTTGCGCGCTCTATATCGAAAAGGCTGCCTGTAGACAATTATGTTAACGTAGGTCCGGCTCCCGGCCTCTCTTCCGACAGCTAAAAATATTCGGCAGGTATTGGCCGGGATAGCCTATTTTTGCGAAAATTTGTCCTTAATATTCAAATGGAATTACAAGAACTCCAATCGATGGCGTCGCAAGTGCGCCGCGATATCGTAAGAATGGTGCATAATGTGCAAAGCGGCCACCCCGGAGGCTCTCTTGGCTGTACCGATTTCCTCGTAGCACTCTATTTCAAAATAATGAAACATACCCCCGTTCCGTTTGATATGGACGGGAAAGGTCAGGATCTGTTTTTCCTTTCCAACGGACATATTTCCCCGGTATTTTACAGTGTACTGGCCCGTTCAGGTTATTTCCCGATCTCCGAGCTCGCAACATTCCGAAAACTCAATTCGCGTCTGCAGGGTCATCCGACAACCCATGAGCATCTGCCCGGCGTACGTATTGCCAGCGGATCCCTGGGTCAGGGACTCAGCGTGGCAAGCGGTGCGGCGTACAGCAAAAAACTGAATAAAGAAGAAGACACCTATGTTTACGTGCTGATGGGAGACGGTGAGCTCCAGGAAGGACAGAACTGGGAAGCTGCAATGTTTGCAGCACATCACAAGCTGGACAACCTCATCGCTACAGTAGACGTAAATGGTCAGCAGATCGATGGTCCAACCCTGAACGTTATGAACATAAGCCCTTTACGTGCCAAATTCGAAGCATTTGGCTGGGAAGTAATGGAAATGGAAGGTAACGACATGGCTGCAGTACTCAAAGGTGTTGATCAGGCGCACGGGCTCAGCCGTAAAGGCAAGCCGGTGATGATCCTCATGCATACTGCTATGGGTAAAGGTGTCGACTTTATGGAAGGCACACACGAATGGCATGGTATCGCTCCGAATGATGCACAGCTCGAAAATGCATTGGGTCAGCTCACTATCGGACCTGGCGATTATTAGTCTTTCCCGTACTAAATGATTCCGGAAAGCGTTTTCATCATCGTATGAAAACGCTTTCTGCTTTTTGGCCCGAATGGTACTTCCTGGTACTGATCGGTATGGCCCTTATCCCATGGCCCGGATGGAGTGCATGGAGCATGTTATTATTAAGCCTTGCTGTAGTTTTCCTGCTACAAATACGATTTCGTAATACGCTGACCGGAGGCCTGCTGGTATTCGGACTCGCATTCTGCTTGTTATTACTGGATACACAGATACTCAATGCGCTTATCGCAAAACAAACCGGGGATGTTGCACCCCTTCACCTCTGCATTTTCGCAATACTGATCAATCTGCTGACAATAGTGGCGTTGCGAAAGATGGCAATACGTTACAGGGTGGTGAATTGGTAGGTCCTAAATATTTTATAAAAAACCATCATAATCGTGTAATAAAAACCGCGCCCAAACGCAGCATTTTTGTGTCATAAATTTCCGTCAGATGAAAGAAATGGCACTTATGGGTTTTTCGGTCTATTTTATTTCCTGTTCTTTGAACGCGCCCAGGCGTGTTATCCCGGGGAACAGGGCAAAAAAAACAGTTATACAGATCAAAAAACTGGAGACCATTACAAGGCATCTGATGGCAGCGAAGGCGAGAGCTTTCTAAAAAACCGATGAATTATGCTGCTTATCCTATCTACAACAACTATACTTGCTCTGTCTGCAATCGCCAGCCTTGCAGTATTCCTCCATACGCCCAAACGAAAGAGGGTAAGCTCAAAAAAATAATACCTGACCTGACTAATAAAGCCCGTATCGTCTGATACGGGCTTTTCCTTACTCAAGAAGTAGCAGTTTCTATCTGAAGCGGATATTGTAGGATGCAGCAATACCCACTGTCTGGATGTCGATCATCGGCGCGCTGCCGAAGATGTGATTGTAGTACGCGTAGAAATTCCAGTTGTAGTTGTGGTAGCCAAGTTCAGGCTTTACGTTGAAGCCTCCGGTTTCACCGGTTACATTGGTGTAGAACGTATAGCCGCCATCAACTCCCGCAAAGAATCCCTTTTCTTTGGGATAATAACGGAGCAACAGGTTTGCAGGGATTGTCCCGAAATCGGAGAACGGAGCCTTCGCGAAGAAATGGTTATAACCGGTGCTCAGACCGAGCCCGAAATGGTTGGTAACCATAAATTGACCGCTAACGTCTACTCCACCTGTAAAATTGCTCCAGTCGGAAGCGTCTCCGAGCGGCATACCCGCGTTAAGACCTACTTTCAGCCAGGAATTACGTTTGGTGATTTCACTGTTCGGTTCTGAATTCGTCTGTGCAGAAACCGCGCCTGTTCCCAGAATAAGGGAAGAACAGATCAGCATGATTCTTTTCATAATTAATCGTTTTGGTTGCCCCAAAAGTAAAACGTGTAAGCAATACACACTGTTGTGAGTATCTTAAAGGCCGTAAGAACGACATTTTGAAAGCCGCTGAAAAAACAGTTACTTTTGCAGGTTCTGCAACCAGATAAGCTTTGATCTCTCCCGCCTCTATACAGGAAGTCATGAACCGCGCCGACATTGTCGAAGTGGTGGGCCAGTTCGTACGCCTGAAAAGAAGAGGAGCAAATTATATTGCCAATTGTCCTTTTCATAATGAGAAATCTCCTTCTTTCTCGGTTTCGGCAAGCAAGGGTATCTTCAAGTGTTTCGGATGCGGTAAAGGAGGCAACGCGGTAACCTTTGTGCAGGAGCACGAGCGTATTACCTATCCTGAGGCGATCCGCTGGCTGGCAGATTTCTACAAAATTGAACTGGAAGAGACCAAGGCTTCCGAAGAACAGATACAGCACCAGCAGGTCGAGGAAAGCCTGCGGGTGCTCAATGAGTTTGCAGCACAGTATTTTCATGATGCGCTGTTGCAATCAGAAGAAGGACAGACGATTGGATTATCTTATTTCAAAGAGCGTGGTTTCCGCACAGAAATCATTGAACAGTTCCGGCTGGGATATTGTCCCGAAGACGGCTCGTCGTTTTACAAGGCAGCCATTGAAAAAGGATATGCTCCAGAGATGCTTGAAAAATCGGGTTTGTGTAAGAACAGCAACGGAAGATGGTATGATACATATCGTGGCCGCGTGATATTCCCTATCCAGGGCATGACCGGGCGTGTGTTGGGATTCGGTGCGCGTATACTTAAAACCAACGAAAAGTCGCCCAAGTATATCAACTCGCCGGAGAATGAATTGTATGTAAAAAGCCGGGTATTGTACGGCCTGTACCAAAGCCGTCAGTCGATGGGTAAGGCTGATGAATGCTACCTTGTGGAGGGTTACACCGACGTGATCTCCCTGCACCAGGGTGGTGTGGACAATGTGGTATCCAGCAGCGGAACTTCGCTTACCGAAGACCAATTGCGTGTAATAGGGCGCACCACAAAAAACCTGACTATCCTGTACGATGGGGATAGTGCCGGCATTAAAGCCGCTATGCGTGGAATGGATATGGCCCTTGCGCAAAGCTTTAATGTAAAGCTGGCGCTGCTACCCGAAGGCCACGACCCGGATAGTTACATTCAGGCAGTGGGTGCAAGTGCTTTCCACACCTACATCGCCGATCATAAAGAGGATATTATCGGCTTCCGCATGGAAGTAGGAATGAAGGAAGCGGCAAATGATCCGGCAAAGAAATCCAAACTTGTAAACGAAATTGCCGAAACGATATCACGGATCGACAAAGCAGAGGATTTTGCTTTGCAGGATTATTACATCAAGCAATCTTCAGAAAGGCTGCAGGTGGATGAACAGGGCATGATCAACCTGGTCAATAAATTCATCCGCGAACGTATAGAGCAGGACAGAAGACAGGCTCAGAACAGACCCGTTGAAGAACAACAGGATTATGAATCCACCCCGCTTCCGGAAATTCCCGGGAACGATTCAAACGAGCGGCCCGACGATGCGCAGGAATGGCAGCTGATCTGTGTGCTGCTGCTTTACGGCCAAAAACCGGCGGAGGGTTTTCAGCATGTGGCAGAAATGATCTATCAGCGTGTTGACTTTGATATCATCGAACAGGCGGATGTAAAGGAATTTTACACGCTTTACTATAATTACGTTTCCGAACATGAGTCGCTTCCGGAACTGAACTATTTCACCCTGCATACCGATCAGCAGATACAGCGTAAAACCGCGAATCTGCTGCATAACAAGAATGAAGTAAGCCCTAACTGGCTGGAAAAATTCGGCATAGCGATGCTGAACGGGGAAGAAAATTACATCAATGATGTGGAAAGCACGCTCTGCTATTTCGAACTGAAAAAGCTTAAAGCGCTGCAGGCCGAACTCCGGAAACAACTGCCTCAGGCAAAAGACGAACAAAGCATGTTGCAGCTCATGCAGCAATTTGTGTCACTCAAAAAAACCGAGCAGGAGATCCTCCAGCGTCAGGGAACGGTTATCGTCAAATCTGCCTCACGTTAATTTTAAATTAGTCTCTACACAAACTGAATGCCGGGCTTCTGCTTTGGCCGGATATTTATGTAGCTTTGATCTCGCTAAAAAAACCAATTATGAAAAAAGCAAACTACTATTGGAGTATCGGGGCACTTGCATTTACGGCAATGCTGAACGCATCCTGCGGACAAGGTGGCTCCGGCGATATGCACGAAATCAACGACACCGTTGAAGCACATTCTGCACGTGTAAACCTGCCTGCATTGGAACTTGTTCCTGTCGGTCAGTCTCCTGAATTTGCCAACGCACAGCTGAGCATCGCTTCCGTTAAAGGAACTCCTGCCGGTGATTCGACAAAGGTTGCTTTCACGTTCAATGTAAAGAATTATGAACTGAAAGGCCAGACACCGGATGCAGGCTCCAAAGAGTGTAACAATTCCGACAAAGGACAACACATCCATTTCATCATGGATAATCAGCCTTACGTCGCGCTGTATGAACCTAAAAATGAAATCACCCTGGCAAAGAACACGGAACACTACCTGATGTGCTTCCTTTCCCGCTCTTACCATGAAAGTATCAAGTCTAAAGGAGCAGCGCTCGTTTATCATTTCAAAATTGATGAAGCCGGTAAACTCGTGAAGCTGGATGATCTGAAAGAACCAATGCTGTTCTACAGCCGTCCGAAAGGAGATTATCTCGGTAAAGACACGGCAAACCTGTTGCTCGATTTTTATGTGTGGAATGCAACCCTGGGCAACGACTATAAGGTAAAAGCGCTGGTCAGCAACAGCACAAACGGTCAGGAGAAAGAATTCATGATCGACAACTGGCAATCGAACTTTATTAAAAACATGGGAACCGGCAAAGCAAGCGTCACTCTTACCCTCGTGGATAAGGATGGTAAAGAAGTGAATACTCCGGCTAACAAAATCACCCGTAATATCCGCCTCGCAGCTGCGGAACCAATGCCCTAAATTTTAAAACAGTAACAGCAAAAATGAACCATCCCAACCAAGAATGGGGTCTTGATACCCTGTGTGTTCATGGCGGCCATAAAACGGAAGCCAATCGTGCGCACCTTACTCCTATTTACGCAACCAGCACTTATGTATTTGAAAATACAGAGCAGGGGGTTGATGTGTTTCAGGGTAAAGAAGAAGGGTATATTTACGGCCGTTTCGGAAGTCCTACGATTGAAGAAGCAGAGCGGAAAATAGCAATGCTGGAAGCCCGCGGTCTGAAAGACGCGTCCGGCAATCCACTCGAATTGTACGCTTTACTGCATGCTTCCGGTATGGCTGCGGTTACCACCTTGCTGCTGGCGAATCTGAAAAGCGGGGATAAGATCATCACCCATCCTTCTCTCTACGGAGGCACGCAGGAAATGATCGACAAGATCTTACCTGGTCTCGGCATCGGGCATGTGATCGTGGATATGCATGATGAGCAGGCGGTGCGCAACGCGATACAGGCTGACCCTGCTATCCGCATGATGTACCTCGAAACACCTGCGAATCCGACCTTGCAATGTGTCGACCTCAAAAAGCTAACTGCGATCGGTCGCGAAATGAATCTGGTGATCTGCGCTGACAATACGTTTGCAACGCCTTTGCTGCAGCAGCCTTTCGCTTATGATATGGATTTCGTGATCCATTCCACCACCAAGTTTCTGAATGGTCATGGAACCGCAGTAGGTGGCATACTCATAGGCCGCGATCTGCAACGCATGCAGGGAGACGTACGTAAATTTCACCGCTTACTCGGAGGAAATTCCAACGGATTTGATGCGTTCCTGCTCTGCAACGGGCTGCGCACCCTGTCGCTGCGCATGGATAAGCATTGCAGCAATGCAATGACGGTCGCCGGCTTTTTCGAAACGCATCCTAAGGTTGCGAGGGTCAATTTTCCGGGACTTGCGTCGCATCCGCATCATAGCATAGCGGCTGCACAGATGCAGCAATTCGGCAGCCTGATGAGCATTGAATTACACGGAGGCTTTGATGCTGCCGTAGCTTTTATGAATCGATTGCGCATATGCACCAACGCGGTTTCCCTCGGCACCTGCGATACACTCGTATCGCACCCGGCATCTACCACACATGTCGGTGTACCGAAAGAACACCGGCTGGCTTCCGGTATAACTGACGGACTGATCCGCATCAGTATCGGCATTGAAGATGCGCAAGATCTGATCCGCGATTTCCAACAGGCACTTGCGTAAACAGTTGGTGTAAAGTATTTCTAAAAAAGAAAAGGCCGCAATGATATTGCGGCCTTTTCTTTTAGTGTCTCTTGGAACGGGTATATCCTTCCGGACCATGCCCGTGTCGTTTGCCTCCGAAATCTCTTCCGCCTCCGCGGTTTCCGGAATATCCGCCACGACCGGAGCCGCCGCCGGGTTTGAATCCTTTGCTTTGCTCCGCCTCCTCTACACGCACCTTGCGGTGTTTGTATTTTTTACTATTGAGTGATTGCTGGATAAAATCAGCCGCATCATGACGCACGTTGAAGAAACTGCTCATATCACGAACGGTCACACGTTCGATCATGTCAGACTCGATATCGGTGCTTTCAGCGATGAATGCGATCAGACGTTCTGTATTGAGTCCGTCTTTTTCTCCGAGATTGATAAACAAACGTCTCCATCCGCTGGTCTTACCGCCACCACCGGTGTTGCCGAATCCGGCGTTCAGATCCTGGCTATCGGAATAAGCATCGATCGCTTCTTTCAGCTGCAGCCAAACCAGGCGACGGATGAGTTCGTCTTTTTCCATCGACTCAAAACGGTCGTGGATCATTTGCTGATATGTATCTGCAAAATCGGCTTTAGGTTCCGCGGTTTCAATCTGCTCCAGATAGAAAAAGAGTTTTTTGCGGATCACATCGCCACCGTCAGGAATATCTGTCTTATTAAACCGTTGTTTGACGATACGCTCAATGTTACGAATGCTCGATATTTCACGCGGTGTAACGATCGACATACAGATACCGGATTTACCGGCGCGTGCGGTACGGCCGCTTCTGTGTGTGTATACCTCAGGATCATCCGGCAGTTCATAGTTGATAACGTGTGTAATGTCGTTTACGTCAATACCACGGGCAGCTACGTCTGTAGCTACAATAGCCTGCAGGGTACGGTTTTTGAAACGCTCCATTACCTTGCTGCGCATTTTCTGATCCATATCTCCATGCAGCGGAGACACGTGGTAACCTTGTTTCATCAGGCGCTCTGCAATTTCCTGGCAATCCTGCTTCGTGCGGGTGAAGATGATACCATAAATACCCGGAGCAAAGTCCAGCAGTCGTTGCAGCGTTTCGAAACGGTTGTGGTGATTGGTAATGTAATACTGGTGATCGATGTTTTCGTTAGTGGTGTTGGCCACGGTAACGGAAAGCTCTTTCCACTCTTTCATGAAACGCTTGGCAATGCCGCGCACCTCGTTACTCATCGTTGCAGAGAACAACCAGGTAAACTCCCTGCTGGGAGTGGTTTTCAGGATAATGTCGATGTCTTCGCGGAAACCCATGTTCAGCATTTCATCTGCTTCATCCAATACCACATAGCGCACGTTTTCGAGGCTGATCGCTTTACGCTCCAGCAAATCAATCAGACGACCGGGTGTAGCCACGATTACCTGTGGCTTAGACTTGATTTCGCGGATCTGTCCCCCTATAGGTACGCCGCCATAAACAGCTACAGACCGGAAATGGTCAATATGCTGTCCGTATTTGTCAAATTCATTTTGAATTTGCATACAAAGTTCACGCGTAGGACTCAGTACCAATGCCTGAATGTCTTTTACGCTGGTGTCAATGTAGTGCAATAAAGGAAGGCCGAAAGCTGCTGTCTTACCGGTACCGGTCTGTGCAAGACCTATGATATCAGAAGGTTGAGATAAAAGCGTTGGAATTACTTTTTGTTGAATGGGCGTTGGTGATTCAAAGCCCAGGTCCGTTACTGCACGAATCAATTCTTCCCTCATTGGGAAGTCAGAAAATAATGTCATTATATGAAGAACTAATTAAGGTGCAAAGGTACAACAATTAGTTCATATAAATACAGCACAAAAACGTCCTATGCCTTATCTGAAGGAGAATTCGGCACTTTTGCCGAGGCTAATTGCCAAATGATTGTTACTTTTACCCGCTCTATTTTTTAAAAGAAAAATCAATCAATGGCACATCAACTGTTACAAGGAAAAAAAGGTCTGATCTTCGGCGCGCTGGACGAGCGTTCAATTGCCTGGAAAGTGGCTGAACACGCTGTGGCTGAAGGCGCACAGATCGTATTAACCAATGCTCCTATCGCAATGCGTATGGGTAAGATCAACGAACTGGCTGCTGCATGCAATAACGCACCCGTGATTCCTGCAGATGCTACTTCCATTGCCGACCTCGAAAATCTGATTACCAAGGGTATGGAGCACGTGGGTGGTAAATTTGATTTTGTCCTGCACTCCATCGGGATGAGCCCGAACGTAAGAAAATCCATTCCTTACGATGAGACCAACTATGACAACTTCCTTAAAACACTGGATATATCCGCTTTATCATTTCACAAGGTACTGCAGACCGCTAAAAAGCTGGATGCGATCAATGAGTGGGGATCTGTGGTGGCGCTGTCTTACATAGCCGCTCAGCGCACGTTCCCGGGGTACAACGACATGGCGGATGCCAAATCCGTACTTGAAAGCATCGCCCGCAGCTTTGGCTATCAGTATGGCTTTGCTAAGAAGGTGCGTGTAAATACTATCTCCCAGTCTCCTACGGTGACTACCGCGGGAAGCGGTGTTTCCGGATTCAACGCATTTATCGACTACGCAGAAAAAATGTCCCCTTTAGGAAATGCGGACGCCGAGCAATGTGCTCAATACTGCATCTCCCTGTTCAGCGACTACACACGTATGGTCACGATGCAAAACCTGTTCCATGACGGCGGCTTCTCCAATACCGGTGTAAGCCATTTGCTTATAGAAGACCTGAACAGGCTCAACGGACAATAGCAATAATTTTCTGCCCTTTGCGTTTTGAAAACATGAATTTTAAACTATTCTGGTGCACTTCCTTACTTGCGCTTCTGTGCATCAACGCACAGGCGCAGGTAACGGGAGGACAATTCTCTTTTGAATACCTGCGTTTATCGAACAGTCCGCATGTGAGCGCTCTGGGCGGTATCAATGTGGCGCATCCGGGTGCAGATGTATCGCTTGCCATGCAGAACCCCGCATTAATGCGCCCTGAACTGCACAATAACCTCTCGCTGAACTACAATAATTTCTACGCAGACATCAGCAATGCCAATCTTGCCTACGGCTATTTTCTACCCAAGCTTAATACTGCTTTTGCACTGGGCGTGCAATATATGAACTATGGCAACTTTGCGGCTACAGATGAGGTCGGTAATACAATAGGCAATTTCAAGGCGAATGACTACACCCTTTCTCTTGCCGCATCGCGCCAGTACCGGGAGCATTGGCGCTATGGTGCGACATTGAAGTTTGCGCAGAGTTCCCTTGCCGACTGGAAAGCAAGTGCATTATTGGCAGATGTCGGTATCTGTTATGAAGACACCGCAAATCTGCTGACAATTGGTGCAGTTGCAAAGAATATGGGAGGGATGATCAACAAATATACTCCAGGATCTGCAGCAGAACCTTTGCCTTTTGATCTTCAACTGGGTATCTCAAAACGTTTCAAGCATTTACCCCTGCGCCTGTTCGGAACGGTACATCACCTGTATGAATGGGATATCCGGTATGATAATGCCGCGGACAATAATACAAACAAAGTTTTTGGCACTTCAGATACAACCCAGAGCAATCATTTCGCAGATAAGTTATTCCGGCACTTTATATTTGGTGGCGAACTCACAATAGCGAAGCGTCTTACTGTAACGGTAGCTTATAACCATCTCCGTCGCAGAGAATTGTCGGTTGATTCAAAAAGAGGCGCAGCCGGCTATTCGTTCGGAGGAAATATCAATCTGAATAAATTCCAGGTGTATTATGCAAGATCTTATTACAGCGTTGCAGGCCCTTACAATGAATTCGGACTGAATATACAGCTGAATAAATTGTTCGGAGGAGGGCCGGTATGGAAAGCTACTTACCCCAAATGGGAAGAGTAATACGTTTATTTTCTGGTGACGATCAGCAACATTATGATCAGAAAGACCACTACCAGCAGCAAAGAAACATAAGGAACCAGACGATTCTGCTGTTCCTTTTTTTTGCGCTTGTTTAATTCATCCTGCAGCCGTTCTAAAACCGTTGCATCAATATGACCGGAAAGCTCTGTGACTCTGGCCGCAATTTCCTTAAAAGAGCGCAATGCCTGAATACCCGTGGACGCATCAAGCAGCGTTTGCACTACGCTGCTGTTCAGGTCGCTATTCTGCTGCCGCTTCATGATCGCTATATTCTCTGTGCTCAGGATGCCCATTACAAAATCTGCCAGCGCATCATAATTAATGCCCATGCCATTTGATTTGGCGACGTACATGCGCACACCTTCTGCCTGTTTCAGGATTTGCTGCACGGTGTAAATATTATCGCGCGATTGCTGCGCGGCAAAGCCGGAGGAAATGATGGATCGGTCGTAGGTCTTCCGCTTCGCGGGATCTGAAAGTATTTCATAGGCTACCTGAATCTCCTGAAATCTGGTGGTAGCTTCGGCTCCCTGATTACGATCGGGATGAAACCGGCGCGCCTGTGTGCGATAAGCCTTCTTAATATCTGCCGCGGAAGCGTGGAACGGGATTTCCAGTATCTGATAGTGGTTAAGTGCTTCCGGCATGAACGGCGTATTGATGTAATTCGGCAAAATTAAAAAAGCCGCTCATTTCTGAGCGGCTTTTCTTTTATTTTAAAGTATTAAGCTTCTTTTTCTACCTGACCGTAGTTGAGTTCAACAGGCTGGGCTCTTCCGAAGATCTTAACGGTAACTTTGAGTTTCTTCTTCTCGTCGTTCACTTCTTCCACAGTACCGTTGAAGTCGTTGAACGGACCATCGATGATCTTCACCGTTTCACCAACAATAAACGGATCTGCGAAAGTAACGCCGGCTTCGGAAACTTCATCCATCTTACCGAACATTTTGTTCACTTCGTTCTTGCGTAATGCTGTGGGCTGGTCTTTACCGAGGAAGTGGATCACTCCATTGATTCCTTTGATCTGCTGAACGATTTCGTCATTCATTTTACCGTCAACGGCTTCGATCATCAGGTATCCGGGGAACAGGATTTTTTCACGAAGGGCTTTTTTACCCCCTACAACTTTGAAAATTTTCTCT
This sequence comes from Chitinophagaceae bacterium, assembly GCA_049840855.1. Lineage (GTDB taxonomy): Bacteria > Bacteroidota > Bacteroidia > Chitinophagales > Chitinophagaceae > Rurimicrobium. Next base: position 25,668 of record JASGJF010000006.1, read on the forward strand.
ACCGGGCAAAGCACCTGCAGAACCAGATTTCCCCAGTTATTGATCTTAATCTCTTTATCGATGTATTCCTTCAGCTTCTTCTCTTTACCACTTACTACGCGAAGCACGTACCACTTGGTATCCTGATTGATTACTAATTCTTCACTCATCTTACAGCGATTATTTACCCAGCAGGTTATACAACAAAGTGATTACTTTTTCAGAAGCCACGTTCATGCCGAGCATGATAAAAGTGGTAATAGCCAGAGCGACCAATACGATAACAGTAGTTTGTTGCAACTCGCTCCACGTAGGCCAGGTGACTTTATGCATCAGTTCGTCGTACGCTTCCTGAATATAGCTACCGAATTTGCTCATAATGATAAAAGTTTGGTTGTTTTTGTAAAGCTATGAAAAAGCTATGAAAAACGAAAGTGCACGGGCACTAGGATTCGAACCCAGATCAAAGGTTTTGGAGACCTCTATTCTACCATTGAACTATGCCCGTAGGAGAAAATAATCAGCTAACTAGCCAGGCTAATTAGCTGATTATGGTTTTATCTAAATCTCTGATAAACAGGATTATTTGATGATTTCAGTTACCTGACCGGCACCTACTGTACGACCACCTTCACGGATCGCGAATTTCAGACCTTTGTCCATCGCGATTGGAGCGATCAATACAACGTGCAGTGTAACGTTATCACCAGGCATTACCATTTCAACGCCTTCTGGCAGCATACACTCACCAGTTACGTCTGTAGTACGGAAGTAGAACTGAGGACGGTATTTGTTGAAGAATGGAGTATGACGGCCACCTTCGTCTTTGCTCAGAACGTATACTTCACCTTTGAATTCAGTGTGCGGAGTGATAGATTTAGGAGCAGTGATTACCATTCCACGACGGATATCTTTTTTCTCGATACCACGCAGCAGGATACCAGCGTTATCACCGGCTTCACCACGATCCAACAATTTTTTGAACATTTCAACTCCTGTACAGGTAGAAGTCAGTGGATCTTCATTGAAACCAACGATCTCAACGTTGTCTCCAACTTTGATGATACCACGCTCGATACGACCTGTAGCAACAGTACCACGACCAGTGATAGTGAATACGTCTTCTACAGACATCAGGAATGGTTGATCGATCGGACGGGGAGGCAGCGGAATGTATTCATCAACTGCAGCCATCAGTTCGTCGATAGCAGCAACCCATTTTTCTTCACCAGCCAAAGCTCCTGTAGCAGAACCTTTGATGATTGGTGTGTTATCACCATCGAATCCGTTTTTAGACAGCAGATCGCGGATTTCCATTTCTACCAGTTCCAGGATTTCAGGATCATCAACCAGGTCAACCTTGTTCATGAATACTACGATACGAGGTACACCTACTTGTTTTGCCAGCAGGATGTGCTCGTTTGTTTGAGGCATAGGACCATCAGTAGAAGCTACTACCAGGATAGCACCGTCCATCTGAGCGGCACCGGTAATCATATTTTTCACATAGTCGGCGTGACCTGGACAGTCAACGTGCGCATAGTGACGATTAGCAGTTTCGTATTCTACGTGTGCGGTGTTAATGGTGATACCACGCTCTTTCTCTTCAGGAGCAGCATCAATCTCATCATATCCTCTTTTCTCGCCAAACCTTTGCTCGCCAGGATTGTAGTGATCGCAGCAGTCAAAGTAGTTTTACCATGATCCACGTGACCAATGGTACCAATGTTTACGTGGGGTTCTCCCGTTTGAAGGTCTCTTTTGCCATTTTTATTCTTTTTTAAAAAGTTGTTTAAGTGTTATTGTGTTTTTGCGTTCACCGCAGCCAATTTTTTTCAAAATGTGCCGAAATGAGCGCAAATGTATTATAAATTATCGGATCAAAAAAATCCTATAATCTGTATGTACTGTTTTAATTGAAAAATAATACCGGAAAATTTTTCAATATAGCTGACAACCCGCCAAAACTACAAATCCTGCTCTACAGTCGTCTTTCGAGAGCTGTTGAGCAGGATTGAACTGCCGACCTCTTCCTTACCAAGGAAGTGCTCTACCACTGAGCTACAACAGCTTTTTTGTGCAAAAAGAGCGGGAGACGAGGCTCGAACCCGCGACCTACAGCTTGGAAGGCTGTCGCTCTACCAACTGAGCTACTCCCGCTTAACAATTTAATTAGGCAGTTATGCTGCAAAACAAAGTGTGGGCAGGGAAGGATTCGAACCTCCGTACTCCTAAGAGAACAGATTTACAGTCTGCCGCCTTTAGCCACTCGGCCATCTACCCATTTTCTTTAAGCCAATTGAAAACTGATTCCTATTAATAATTCTAAGAGCCACTTGCCGGAATCGAACCAGCGACCTACTGATTACAAATCAGTTGCTCTACCAGCTGAGCTAAAGTGGCTTATTTTTCGCTACAAAGAACTTTTCCCGTTTTGATTTCGGGATTGCAAAAGTAGGGAAGTATTTCATTTCTCCAAATTTTTTTTTCACTTTCTTGCAGATTCTTTTTGTCTCCCCTTTTGCCACTACATTTGCACTCTGAAAAAATAGGCAACTCTTGCGTAAAACCCGGGATAACATACTGCGATTCATCGACTTCTTCCACCCGCCATTCCGGCGCTGGATCGATCTGCAGACATTCCGCTACCTGGCCTGCGGTGGCTCCAACCAACTCCTGAATATTTTTCTTTACTGGTTCTGCTTTAATATTATCCTCCTCAAACAGGACGTACCTCTGCCGGATATGAAACCCATCGGCGGACCCATCGCGTCTTTCATTTTCGCATCCGCCTTTACCATTCCTATCGGCTTCGCTTTATCTAAATATGTTGTGTTCCGGGAATCCAATCTGCGCGGGCGCATCCAGCTGTTCCGCTATATGGTACTCACAGGCACCTGTTTCATACTTAACTACTGGATGCTCAAGCTGTTTGTAAACGTGATGCATATTTTCCCTACCGTTTCCCAGACAATCACCATCGTTTTACTCGCAATTTTCAGCTACATCGTACAACGCTTTTTCACTTTTCGCGTTAAGAATGCAGAACCGGAACTTCCCTTTCCCGATACCGGCGAATAAAATCACTATATTTACCTCATTATGCTGAAAAAATGGTTTGTCATCTGCCTGCTGCTGATCGGTGCTGAAAACGTCGCTCAGGCTCAGTATTTTTATCGCTGGACAGAACTCGGTGTGTCCGGTGGAGCCACCCAGTATTTCGGGGATCTGAATGACAACTACGGATTCCACAACATCCGTGAAAATTTTGGTGTTTTTTGCCGTTATAATCTCAACCACTACCTCGCGCTCCGTTTCTCTGCAAACTATGCGCGCGTAGGGTACGATGATAAATACAACAAAAATCCCTACCAGAATGAACGGAACCTGAACTTCCAGAGCAATATTTTCGACGCAACGGTCCAGGCGGAATTTAATTTTTTCCGCTTCGAGACGGGCAATCTGGACAATGAATGGACACCCTATATCACAGGAGGTATCGGGGGCTTCTATTACGATCCGTACACTATTTTCAATGGAGACAAATATTACCTGCGCGGTATCGGCACAGAAGGACAGAACCTTCCTGCTTATGCCGACCGAAAATACACCAATTTTGCGCTCTGCTTCCCGATTGGGGTGGGTGTGAAATGGTGGCTGCTGCCGGGCGTGAATATGGGCCTGGAAATAACTGACAGGCTTACCACAACCGATTACCTCGACGATGTAAGCACCACTTATGTTGGTGCCAATAATTTCGCTTCAGATCCAAGCGTTATTAATCCGACTTATTATATTCAGGACCGCTCATTGCTAAAAAATCCTTCAGACCCTCTGGGTCGTGCCGGTAAGCAAAGGGGTAATTCTGCAACCAAAGATCAGTACGTGATGCTGCAGCTACACCTGTCTGTACAACTGCGCACTTATAAGTGTCCGGTTACTCCACCTTACTGGCGGACGCATTATTAAGGCTTCTGTTTTCCCCAAGCTCCAGACTTACATTTATCCAGGAAGGATCAAATGCTGCTTTATAACGCTCATAAAAACGGATGGCCGGTTCATTCCAATCCAGAACCTGCCATAGCATTCCGTTGAAATTGCGCAGCCTGGCCTCTTCGATCAATGCGTCCATAAGCAGACCTCCGATACCCTTTCCACGCCAGGGTTCTGATACGATAATATCTTCAAGATACATACGCTGCCCTTTCCAGGTGCTGTAGCGGATGTAATACAATGCCATACCGCATATCGCACCGTCAACCTGTGCTACGAAAGCCCACCATACCGGTTGCGGGCCAAATCCGCTTGCTGCAAAATGCTCAGGAGAAACAGTTACTTCTTCCGGCGCACGTTCGTACAATGCCAGTTCCCGGATAAGTTCCAGCATTGCCGGACAATCTTCCTGCACTGCACGACGGATATGTATATCCATAAGCTTTTTATATTAAATATTATTCCTGCGTCACAAAGCTACTTAACGTTCAAAGATAAAGGATGAAGCGGTCAGTTGACAAAGTATATATACCAAAATGATTTAAATGATTGTGGAATAATACTATATTTGGCACCCAAATCTCACTTAATGAAAAAAATGTTACTAAATATAGGCATCGTCTGTTGTGCCTTCACAGCTAAAGCGCAATTCTTTATCGGCGGAGGAGCAGCCCTGAATTCTTACCGCAACGTCGGACTTTATCCTGCACTGCAACCGCGCCTGGGACTGGATTACAAGGAAGGGAAAATAAGTATTGTTGCGGGATTCAATTTCTCTCCGTTCAAACAAAGCAACCGTTTCGGAGTGTATTATTCCGACTCCTCCGGTAAAGAGAGCACCACCATAGCTTACACAGAGAAAATAACCATCCATAACGCTTTTGTACATGGATGCTACCGGCTGGGCAACATGGAAAATGCATTCCGGCCCAAGCTGATCATGGGCGCGAGTTCCGACCTGATCAATATCAATTACAGCACGACAAAGACTGTTCCCAAAGGGCTGAAGACGACCGAAGATCTTCAGGGTGGTCCACTGAACGGACCGAAAGTTGATATCGGGATCGGCTTCGATTACCGTTCTAATGAAAAAGAAGACCTGAATGTGGAGCTGATACTGGGTCTGCCTGCCAACCAGGTAAACGGCCAATATGTCTACAATCCGACGGTGACCCATTTCGGCTTAAATATCACCTATTCCCATTATTTCGGAAAAAGGGAATATGCCGGCTGGTAAGCAATGAGTATTGTTTAGCTTTGCGGCATGCCACTTTTCAGAGAATGGGCTCCGGACGAACACAGCCTGGCTGCGGTATGGCATATTACCGAAGAAGAGCATTTTTTTGCGGATCAGGTACCTGTACGGGCGGACACAATCCGGCACGGGAAGAGACGTATTGAGTTTCTTGCGGGCAGATTTCTGCTGCAATACCTCAAAAACGACTTTCCGTTGCATGCTATTGCCAAAAATCCGAACGACAAGCCTGTGCTTCCGCAAGGCCCGTATCATTTCTCTGTCTCACACTCCTACCCTTACGTAGCCTGTATAATAGACGAGCTTGAAGACACGGGCATTGATATAGAGTGTGAGCGGGCAAGCATTCTGTCTGTAAAACATAAATTTCTCACCGAAGAAGAGTCAGAATTATTTCCGGATACGCTTCCGGATATTCTGTTAGCCTGGACCGCCAAGGAAGCAGCTTATAAATACCAGGGGCTCCGTGGTGTGGATTTCAGACAACACTTGCGGATTGTCGGTTGGAAAAATCTTACTGAAGCAGAGAAGATCATATCTTTAAAACTGCCATTGATTAGCAATTCTGCAGAAAAAACCTTCAAATCGTTAATTGATAAGGATTTTTGCCTGTCCTATGCCATACGTAAATAACATTTTAAAATATTAAATGTTTATTACTTTCCGAATTGCAGACAAAAATTTCTTTTAAATCGGCAAAAATAGTAAGTTTGCAAAAAAATAAATATTTTATGTCGCATTTACGTCAGATTGCTCTTGAGCAGGTAATCAAAAACGATGATGAAAAGAAGATCGGTCACTACGCCGGGAAGCGCATTACCGCTATCTTCAACTCAAACGTGTTTACGGAGCGCATTATGCGTGAATATCTGAGTGACGAAGCGTACAAAAGCCTTGTCAACTCGCGTAAAAACGGTACCCGTGTAGAGCGTCGCGTGGCCGACCAGGTTGCGAGCGGTATGAAAGCATGGGCAGAAGAGCGTGGTGTTACGCACTACACACACTGGTTCCAGCCACTTACCGGCACTACCGCAGAAAAACACGATTCTTTTTTCACCATTAAAAGTGACGGTACCGCAATCGAATTGTTTGACGGCGACACACTGATCCAACAGGAGCCCGATGCATCCAGTTTCCCCAACGGGGGCATCCGTGCCACATTTGAGGCGCGTGGATATACTGCGTGGGATCCATCTTCCCCGGCCTTTATAATGGAGTCCGGATACGGAAAAACACTGTGCATCCCAACCATTTTCATCGCTTATAACGGTGAATCGCTTGACTACAAAGCGCCGCTATTGAAATCTGTGGTAGCGCTGGATAAAGCCGCGGTAGATGTTTGTAATTATTTTGATAAAAACGTACAGAAAGTAAATATCACGCTGGGCTGGGAACAGGAGTATTTCCTCGTGGATGAGGCAATTGCCAATGCGCGTCCTGACCTGATGATGTGTGGCCGTACCCTGGTTGGGCACGCTCCTGCAAAAGGCCAGCAGCTTGAAGACCATTACTTCGGCTCTATTCCTGACCGCGTATTTGCATTTATGCAGGATTATGAGCAGGAGTCTTATAAACTGGGTATCCCGCTGCGCACGCGTCACAATGAAGTAGCTCCGAGCCAGTTTGAGTGCGCTCCCATCTTCGAAGAAGTAAACATCGCCGTTGACCACAATACACTGCTGATGGACGTAATGTCTAAGGTGGCCAAACGCCATAAACTGCGCGTATTGCTGCACGAAAAACCGTTTGCAGGCGTGAACGGAAGCGGTAAACACAACAACTGGAGTATGGCTACGGATACAGGCGTAAACCTGCTGTCCCCGGGTAAAACCCCGCGTACCAATCTTATGTTCCTTACGTTCTTCGTAAATGCCATCAAAGCGGTGCATGACAATGCGGACCTGCTGCGCGCAGTGATCGCTTCTGCCAGCAATGATCACCGTCTCGGAGCGAACGAAGCACCTCCCGCCATCATTTCGGTTTACCTCGGAAAATACCTGTCCGAAGTACTCGACGAAGTGGAAACGCGTGTAGGCGATACTTTCACAGAACAGGATGAACAACTGCTGAAACTCGATATCCATAAGCACATTCCTGAAGTATTGATGGACAATACCGACCGTAACCGCACCAGTCCTTTCGCGTTTACTGGTAACAAGTTTGAATTCCGTGCTGTGGGAAGCTCTGCCAACTGCGCTTCTCCGATGACTACGCTGAACACGATGATGGCGGAAACATTGAAGCAATTCAAGAAAGATGTGGATGCGCTGATCGAAAAAGGCGAGAAAAAAGAAGTTGCGATCATGCACGTACTGCGCAACTACATCAGCGAATCCAAAAAGATCCGCTTTGAAGGTGACAACTACAGCGATGAGTGGGCAGCTGAAGCGCACAAACGCGGACTGAGCAACTTTAAAACGACTCCTGAAGCGCTGGATGCACTGGTAACCAAAAAAGCAAAAAAACTATTCATCGAAAATAATATCTACAGCGAACGCGAGCTGGAAGCTCGTTATGAAATTATGCTGGAAGATTACGTGAAGAAAGTACAGATCGAGGCACGTATCATCGGCAATATCGCCACGAACCATATCCTCCCTGCAGCCGTAAAATACCAGAGCCTTCTGGTGGAGAACGTAAAATCACTGAAAGAGATCGGTGTGAACGAGAGCAATTACAAAGCTCAACTGAATATGATCAACGTGATCGGCGGACATATCCAGTCGCTGAACGACAACGTGGAAGCAATGATCGCCGCACGTAAAGTTGCGAACAATGAGCCGGATATGCGTAAACGCGCAGATATGTACTGCAATAATATTAAATCGTTGTTCGATAACATCCGTTACGCTGCCGACAAACTGGAGCTACTTGTAGACAATAGCCTCTGGCCACTGCCTACTTACCATGAAATGATGTACCTCGGATAAGATCTGCCGGTACAACCAACCTAGAGAGGCACCACTTTCTGTGGTGCCTCTTCTTTTTCAGATACTCTGATACCATACCCCGATGCTGTAAAGGTATTACCGTAACGAACAAGCGGAATAATTAGCTTATTTTGCAGCAAATTGACAGCATTTTATGCAATTCAGCGCAAAACAAGTGGCCGATCTTTTAGGCGGAACATTAGAAGGCAACGACGAGGTAATGGTGAGCAGTCTTTCCAAAATAGAGGAAGGCAAACCCGGATCCATTTCTTTCCTGGCCAATCCGTTGTATACGCAGTACATCTACGATACGCAGGCTTCGCTGGTGATCGTAAACGACAACCTGGAGTTAAGCGCTCCGGTAAAACACGCTACTTTGCTGCGCGTACCCAGTGCAGAAAAGGCATTTGCGAAATTACTGGAGATGTATAACCAGGTAAAGCTGAATAAAGCGGCATTTCTCCACAGTCCTTTATTTCCGATAAGGCAAGCGTGGGAGAGAATGCATACGTAGGTGAATTTGCGGTGATCAGCGAAGGAGCAAGGCTCGGTAAAAATGTAAAAATATATCCGCAGGTATATATCGGCGACAACGTGGTGATCGGTGATAACACAACCATTTTTGCCGGGGTGAAGATTTATTCCGACTGTGTGGTAGGCAGTAATTGCATTTTCCACTCGGGTACGGTGATTGGCAGCGACGGCTTCCGGTTTGCAACGGGAGAGGGTGCGCAGAAAATTCCACAGATCGGGAATGTGATTATTGAAGACGATGTGGAACTGGGTGCCAATTGCGCAATTGACCGGGCTACGCTGGGCTCTACCATCCTGCGCCGGGGTGTAAAATTTGACAATTTTATTCATATAGCGCATAACGTGGAGGTAGGCGAAAACTGCTATTTTGCAGCGCATACCGTAGTGGCCGGCTCCACGCGTATCGGGAAGAATGTAATGACGAGCGGGCAGGTAGGGATCGTCGGGCATTTACAGGTAGCAGACAATACGATCGTAACCGCGCAATCGGGATTATCGAAAAGCGTGACCAGGCCCGGGGAAGTCCTGATGGGTTCACCCGCATTTGACGCGAATAAATACAGAAAAGCCTTTGTACACTTCCGCAATCTCGACGGTATTGTTAACCGGCTGAATGAGGTGGAAAAGCAGTTAAAGAATAAAGCATAATGCAGGAAAAGGAATCAAAGAACCGGGAATGGATGCAGTATGCAGGTCTGGCAACGCAATGGCTGATAATGCTGGGTCTGGCAGTATGGGCCGGTATCTCTATAGATAAGCGCGTGGGGCCTGAAAGCCGCATCTTTACCATTTCACTGCCATTGCTGGCTCTGGGCATTTCGTTATATAACCTGATTAAGAAATTAAATAACCCGAAAAAATAAAATGAGTCGTTTCATTACGATAACAATAGGTATCTGCTTCGTGCTGCTGCTGGCGCTGTTTTTATTAAAAGACCGGCTTACGGGCTTTGATATTCCTGCACTGATCGGTGCGGATATATTGCTTGCATTGCTCAGCATTGTTTCTTACATCATTGTCAACCGTAAAATCAAAGAAGGGCGTCCGCAGGCATTTGTGAACGGTGTTTATTCGGCTACCTTACTGCGCTTGATGATGTGCCTGGGCGGTATTTTCATTTACGCCTATGCCACGCGTGAACATTTACATAAACCGACTGTCTTTGTGATGATGGGCTTTTACCTTGTGTACTCCTTTACGGAAACGCTCACCATGACAAGGAGAGCAAAACAATAAATCTGTCAATGAAAAAGGAACGACCTTTTTCGGAACTCATTCCATTTTTACCAGAGGGCACTTTCGATTCCGTAGTGCCCTATTTCCAGGATCATACAATTCATCTTACACTTACCCGCGAGCGGAAAAGTGTATTAGGCGATTACCGGAATCCCTCCAGAGATACGCCTTATCACCGCATTACGGTGAACGCCACGCTGCATCCATACAGTTTCCTGATCACACTCCTGCATGAACTGGCGCATATGCTGGTTTTTATCCGCTTTGGAAACAAAGTGATGCCACATGGCAGCGAGTGGAAAAATCAGTTTAAAGAAATGCTTATACCATATATAGGCAAAAAATTTTTCCCAAATGACATAGAACAGGCACTTTTGCGATACATACAGAATCCGAAGGCAAGCACCTGCACCGACACTCATTTGTATAAAGCCCTGTACAGGTATAACCGGACTGACGATCTGAAAACACTGGTGGAGTCACTGGAAATCGGCAGCATCTTTCGTACAGAAGAAGGAAGATTATATAAAATTCTGGAAAAGCGCCGTACGCGATATCGCTGCGAAGATCTTCAGAATGGCAAAATGTACCTTTTCCCGGCTATTTACGAAGTGATCAGGGTTGTCAAAGCTGAGTAAAATCATAGAAATCAGGAAGGTTTAAGGGTCTCTGTAATCACATTAAAGGTTATCTTTGCAGTCATGTCTTTACCAAAATTTCCCAAATCTCAAAATTCGTTCAGTCACGAGCTTAAAGAACGCGTACACAGGTATTTTGAGGATAACAATATAGCAAGTACCGGTAACGGTCATCTTTATTTCAAAGCGATTGTTTTACCGCTTCTGTACATTTTCCTGTATGTGCATGTCGTGTTCTTCACGCCTCCCCCGTTCTGGGCACTGATGGAGTGTGCGCTTATCGGCCTTACGGTTGCGGCTATCGGGTTCAATATCATGCACGATGGCGGGCACGGAAGCTTTAGTTCAAAACCCTGGCTCAATAACATTGCTTTCTTCTCGCTGAATATTCTCGGCGGAAGCAATTTCATGTGGAATATGAAGCATAATGTGATCCATCATGCTTATACCAATATTGACGGACTGGATGACGATATTGATGCGAAACCCTTCCTGCGCATGGCCACCACACAGCCAAAACTGAAAATGCATAAATACCAGCATGTGTATTTCTGGTTCCTGTATTCATTACTGTATCTGTTCTGGGTGTTTTTCACCGACTTCCGCAAGTATTTTTCACACAGAGTAGGATCCGTTCCATTGAAAAAAATGAAAACCAAGGATCACCTTATTTTCTGGTCCTCAAAAATTTTCTTCTACGGATACATTATGGTGCTGCCGATTATTAAGTTCGGGCTGCTCACCTGGCTCGCAGGATTTCTCACTATGGCACTTACAGGCGGTTTCGTGCTCAGTATCGTGTTCCAGCTGGCTCATACCGTGCAAGACGCTACTTTCCCGATGCCGGATGAAACAACGCACAAAATGGATGACGAATGGACAGTGCATCAGCTCAAAACCACAGCCAATTTCGCTACAAACAATAAATGGATCTGCTGGTATGTAGGCGGACTGAACTTCCAGGTGGAGCATCATCTGTTTCCTAAAATTTCACACATCCATTATCCTGCAATTAGCAAGATTGTAAAACAGACCTGCAGAGAGTTTGGCATCAGCTATATAGAATATCCGAAAATGGTCACTGCTATTGCATCGCACGTTTCGTACCTGCGTTCGGTAGGGCAAGCTCATTAATCGTTCATGCGCTTCTCACAGATAGTCGGTCAGCAGGCAGCAAAGGAACATTTTCTGAACATGTGGCACCACCAGCAATTGCCGCATGCCTTACTGATACATGGTAATGAAGGTACCGGCGTGCTTCCTTTTGCATTGGCGATCAGTCAGTTTATTCTTTGCGAGAACCGGCAATCCGCAGATGCATGCGGACAATGCCCTGCATGTACTCAGGCTTCAAAACTGGCCCATCCCGATTTAAATATCTCTTTTCCGTCCATTAAGCCGGAAAAAAAGAAAGAAAATCTGAGTACCTATTATATCGATGAGTTTCGCAAGTTCGTCGCTCAAAGCCCTTATGGCACTACCTTCGACTGGCTTCAGTCTACAGGCGCAGAAAATAAACAGGGGAATATTTCGGCTGAAGAGTGCCGGTCCATGATCGAAAAACTGGCCTTGAAATCCCATGTTGAAAACGGATATAAAATACTGCTCGTATGGCGGCCCGAATTCCTGGGCAAAGAAGGGAATATCTTACTGAAACTGATTGAAGAGCCACCTGCCCGAACCATACTGATATTAGCGGCAGAAGTGCTTGAGCAGATTCTCCCGACCATTCTTTCCAGGGTGCAGCGCATCAAACTGCTTCCGCTGAGGCAGGAAGAAATAGCCCAGGCCCTCAGCGACAGGGAACAGACGGATGTACACCAGGCTCAACGCATTGCCATGATGGCTTCGGGAAATTTCCACACGGCCCTTCAATTGCTGCACCACCCTGTAAATGACCTGCTTCCTGCTACAAAACATTGGTTCAATATGCTTTTTGTACGCCGAGGTATTGATGCGTCAAAAGCTATGGAGGAACAGGCTAAGGAAGGCAGGGAAGGAATTAAAAACTTTCTCATATACGTAGAGCATCTGCTTCAGGCAGTGATCCGCTTTCGTTATACCGGTCAGTGCCGCCTCGGCGGGGAAGAACTTGATTTCATCCAGAAACTGGCAAAAACACCCCTTACTCAGGCGGCAATCGAACAAATGATCGATGCGCTGAACAGAACGGGTTTTTACATCCAGCGCAATGCTAATGCCAAGATACAGCTACAGGCGCTGAACATCGAAATGATGTATGCGATTCAGAATAAAAAGGTATCTTCGCTGAATTAACTTATTCTTTAAAAATATTCCGGTTTGGCATATATAAAATAAGCATGCTTATTTGGAGTGCCGGCCGTCAACATAAACGACATAGATACGAATGGGATGTGGAAATTGTGGCACCGGAGCCAATGGCAAGCCCGCCGGCTGTAAAAGCAATGGCGGATGCAGCAGTGGCGGGTGCAATAAGCTAAATGTATTCGACTGGCTCGGCACGATACCGCTTCCCGGTACCGCCAAGCCCTTTTTAATAGTTGAAGTTTCTTTCAACAACGGAAGCCGGAAGGAATATTTCAAAAACGGCACCACGCATACGCTCCATAAAGGTCAATGGGTGACCGTGGAAGGTGTGGGCGGATTTGATATCGGCGAAGTAAGTCTTACCGGCGAACTGGTAAAGCTCCAGATGAAAAAATACGGGGTGAACGATCAGAATACGCTGAAACGTATACTGCGTCCTTCTTCAGACGAAGACATGGAGATTTTCAACCAGAATAAATCCCGCGAGCGTGAGATAATGGTCCGCAGCCGTGCGATTGCCAAAGAGTTGAAAATTGACATGAAGATCGGCGAAGTGGAACTTCAGGCCGATGGTAAAAAAGCAACTTTCTTTTATACCGCTGAGCACCGTGTTGACTTCCGTGAACTGATCAAGGTTTTTGCCTCCGAATTTAAGGTTAAAGTGGAGATGAAGCAGATCGGAGCACGCCAGGAAAGCGGCAAGGTGGGCGGAATAGGCTCCTGCGGCAGGGAATTGTGCTGCAGCACCTGGCTTACCGATTTCAAATCGGTAAACACCACGGCTGCCCGATATCAGTCACTGTCCATCAATCAGACCAAGCTATCCGGTCAGTGCGGACGCCTGAAATGCTGCCTGAACTATGAGCTGGACACCTATATGGACGCATTACGCCATTTCCCTACTCAGGCAGATCATATCCAAACCGCAAACGGCCGCGCCAACCTGATCAAGAAAGACATTTTCAGAAATCTGATGTGGTATGCGTTTTCCAACAGCAGTAAGCATTATCCGCTTACCATTGAGCGTGTGAAGGAAATTCTCGCAATGAACAAAGAGGGGAAATTCCCTGATGAACTGGAGCCGGTAGAACTCGAAACCAAAGAAAAAACCAAAATTGATGTTGGATTCGTTAACGATGTAGGGCAGATCTCGCTGCGCAATCTCGAAAAACGAAAATCAAAAAATAAAAAGAAGCCTTCTTCCGGTAATAATACTTCCGGTAATGAAGCAAAACAAACTAAAGGGCCCAGAAATAATAATGGTAATCCGGGCGGCAAGCAACAGCAGGCAAAGGAGAAAGGTCAGCCCCAGCAGAACAATCAGCAAAAGCCGCGTCCGCAGCAGGGCCCTAAAACCGAGCAGGCAGGAAAACCGCAGCAAGCGCAGCCGAACCAGAACAGGAACAATCAACCTTCGGCAGAAGGAGGAGCGCAGCAGCAGCAACCTAAAAACCGTCCTCCAAGGCCTAAACGGAACCATAATGGCAATAAACCGGAACAGCCGCAGCCGCAGAAGGCACCTGCACAGAACAACGAAAAACCATCCTGACGTTCAGGAACCTGATAAAATTAAAGCGCGCTGATGATGATCAGCGCGCTTTAATTTTATGTTGATGCGGGGCTAGCGTAACAGGGTTACATTCCCGTTATAAGATTCTGCTTTACCATCTTCGAACGAAATACGGATCTGGTACACATATACCCCGACTGGCTGTGCCGTTCCGTGGTAATTGCCATCCCAGCCTCTGCCATTTATATTATCCGATTCAAACAGCAAAACACCCCAGCGGTCAAAAATGCGCATGGAGAAAGTGGTGATGGATTTACCCAGCAGATTGCGCGGCAGGAAATAAGCATTGGACGGATTGTCGTCGCCAGGTTTGAAGGCGTTCGGAATTTCCAGATAACAGCCCGTGCTCACAGAAATACTGTCGCTGGCAGCACAACTGCGTTCGCTTACAAGCAATGAATAGGATCCGGCATTGTAAACCGGCAGCGATTCTGTAGTATCGCCGGTACTCCACATATATTTTCTGGGCATCGCACCTACCTGCAAATTCTTCAGTGTAAGTGGCCCGTTTCCGGGACAAATGGTGGTATCGGGTCCCAGATTCACAAGCGGAATACCGGTTACTTCCATATCCTGCGAGGTTTCCACCATACCGCAGATGGAATAGTACGCATGGAATGTTACCGAAAATCTGCCGCTCGTGTTGAATGCCTTACGTACATCCAGCGCATCACGCGACTGAACATCCCCGTCGTGGAAGTCCCACAATAAGCTGTAGTAACCTTCAGTAGCGCTTCCCTTAAAGTCGACTGCCTCTCCCTGGCAGATCAGTGAATCAGTCTTCGTAAAAGAGACTTCCGCCTTAGGCGCAACGTAAATATCTTTCGTTATACTATCGCTGCAGCCATGCGTATTAGACGCTACCAGACGGATATGCTTCAAGCCCTTATCTGTATAGGAATGAACAGGATTATCAACAGAACTGGTATCCGAGTCTCCCAGTGTCCAGAAAGATGAGAAGCTTTCCGTGCTGCCGGATAAAGTATTGACCGTTCCGTTAGTCAGGGATAACAATTCAGGTCCGCAAAGTGAATCTTTGGACGTGGTGAACGCAGCCTGAATCCTGGATATATCCACCTTCAATTCAGCACGTGCACTGACGCAGCCGTCCACCGTCTGCTGCGGGAAGAACGACTGAGTGGTAGCCGCTGTGGTGGATGGTACGGGCACTGAAGTATATTTGGATCCGCCGGTAGCCGCATCATACCATTGTATGGCCGTACCCACGGCGCTCACCGGAGCAGCCGTAACACCATAACAGTAGATGGTATCGTGCACTAGAGGAGGTGCCGGCTTGGGAATCACCTGTACATTGATAGTAGTATATTGCGAATAACAGCCCGCAGCATTCTGCTGCCGGACATAATACGTAGTGGTACCGGGAGTGGTGGTAAGCGGAACAGGCGGAGCGGACGTTTCAACGCCACCAAGTGAAGTACTGAAAAAGACCTGGGCGCCATATGCAGGGGTTGCCTTAAGCGTATCTGCAGCATCACCCTGGCAATATTTCACAGGCGACACCACGGATGGCGGCACGGTAAATGTAATTGTGTCCACATAGAACACGAGTATCTGCGTGTCGCAAAGTGAATAGCCCGTGGCGGTGTACATCCTGGGACCATTAACGGTGATCAGAACGGAATCGCCATAAGCCCCGCCTGCGGGAGGCAGTGATCCGCTGCTGATCAGGCTGTCGGCATCAAGCCCTGTACCGGGGGTCCAGGTCCACTTATAGGCATTACCACCTGCAATTTTTACCGGAATAGTTTTGCCGGGGCAAACACGGAAAGTAGTGTAGGGTTTGTAAGTCACAGAATCCGAGGAAAATAACGGCGCGGTTTCTTCCAGTGCGGAATCAAGGTCGGCCTGCTTCAGGATATATGCGTAAGCCAGTTCGGTAGTTTCACCCGGCGCCAGACTGCCGACATTGAATACGACGCCCATTGAGGTATTGGCTGCAGAGAACCCGTTGACATTATATATGTAGCCGGATGCGCCGCCATTACCCGCATACACATTGTTCAGAGGTGCATCAGGTGTATAGCTGCTGGTGATATAACATTTGGCGCGGCAATCTTTTGTTCCGAGACCCAGGTAAGCTGTTGCATAACTCTGGCCGGTAGCCACTACAAGACAATTGCGGGAAATAGGATCGGGCTGGAAAATAATCCGTTTATCAGAAGCGTAGTTTCCGGAAACCGTAGCATCCGGCTCCGGGTCGAGACTGCGGTTGTAATAGATGTTCGTGAGTGTTGTGGAGCCGGTATTTTTGAGCACCACGCGTGTAACAAAATACAATTTGCTTTTCTTCTGTGTTGTTACCTGGCTGATGGAAAGATTACCCAGCGAACCCTCCCAGGTACCCTGCACTTGCGAACCGGTGGACGTATAACCGGTATTGGAGCCGGTTAAGCCACCTGTAAAGGAAGTGGGTCCCGTCCCACGCCATGCGAGACCGCGGGTGCCGTTTACTGAAATATCCCATCCCTCCTGGGGTGTACCCGGAAGAAAGAAATCTCCGAAATAATCTGGGAACCCGGGTGTCGATACCGACCATCCGTCTTTCTGAGGATCGGATACGAAACCCATAGGGCCGCCGGTGAGACCCAGATCCGGCCTAGGATGGTAGCCTGTAGGAGCATTACCACCAGAGCCATAAGCACCGTTAGGTGCAATGCCTACTTCCACATAATCACCCTGCAAAAATATATCTGTACCAACCATTTGTGCATGTGTGGTGGCAGAGGCAGTCAGCAGCAATAACAGCGCGGCAATTCTTCTTAACATATTCTTAATATAAACAATCCCCAAATATACATATTCGGCATGGACCCGAAGCGTCCATTGCCATGTTTTTTGTTGCGATGTAATTATTGCCTGCTCTGAACAGGATATCGTATTTTTACTCCCTTATTCACAGTCGAATTCCACTGATGCATCTGTCTGATAAAAAAATCGTTCTTGGTATTTCCGGCAGCATCGCTGCTTATAAGACGCCCGAATTGGTCCGGCAGTTGGTAAAAGCCGGTGCGGAAGTACAGGTAATATGTACCGATGCCGCTGCCAGCTTCGTAAGCCCTTTATCGCTGGCAACTGTTTCAGGTAAAAAAGTGTTGCATAATATAAGTGAGGGAGACAGCTGGAACAACCATGTAGCACTTGGCTACTGGGCCGATATGATATTGATTGCCCCCTGCAGCGCGAATACACTGGCGAAACTGGCAAATGGCATTTGCGACAACTTACTTTGTGCGGTATATCTCTCGGCACGGGCTCCTGTATGCATTGCTCCGGCCATGGATGAAGATATGTGGCATCATGCTTCCACACGCAATAATCTCCTGAAGCTGGAAAGCTTCGGCAATACGATTATACCGGTGGGATATGGCGCACTTGCCAGCGGGCTAACCGGAGAAGGCCGCATGGCTGAACCTGCTGAAATTGTGCAGTTCCTGAGCCGGATGCTGAACAAAGAGCAACCCCTGGCCGGGAAAAAAGCGCTGGTAACTGCAGGCCCTACTTATGAGCGCATTGACCCTGTACGGTTTATCGGAAACTTTTCCACGGGAAAAATGGGCATAGCGCTCGCTGAAAGCCTTGCCAGGCAAGGTGCTTCGGTACAATTGATCCTGGGACCCACACACCTGCGCCCCTCCGGCAAACAGATAAAAGTTACTCTTGTAGAAAGCGCTTCCGAAATGTTTGAACATACAAAAGCAGCGTTCGGAGAAACGGATATCGCTGTTCTTTCTGCAGCAGTTGCAGATTATCGGGCAGCCGAAATTGCTGATCAGAAAATAAAAAAGAAGGGTGAGACGTTAACAATAACGTTGGAAAAGAACAAAGATATACTCGCGTACCTCGGTAGTGTAAAGAGAAAAGACCAGGTACTTGTAGGATTTGCATTGGAAACAGAGAATGAGATCGAAAATGCAGCCCGGAAACGCGTCGAAAAAAAAGCCGATTTTATTATTCTGAATTCACTAAATGACAAAGGAGCCGGTTTCGGAACGGACACCAATAAGGTGAGCATCCTTTCTCCCGATGGCATAACCGAGTTGCCGTTGCTCCCGAAAGCCGATACGGCTGATGCAATTGTTACAGCAATAACCCAAACCCTGACCAATCATGCGACTTAGTTATAGCATCCTGTTTTTATTGCTTGCTTCACTGTACACCACTCTTGCGGACGCTCAGGAAATCAACTGCAAGGTGAGCATCCGACATGACCGCATTACGAATGTGGATGCGCAGGTATTCGTGGATATGGAAAGAGCAATTGCCACGTTTATCAATACGCGGAAATGGACCGCTGACGACTACACTGCGCAGGAAAAAATTGATTGCATTATCATGTTCAACCTTACTTCGAAATTAACCGATATTGAAGGGGGGTATGAAGCCACAATGAACATACAGGCTACGCGTCCCGTATTCAATACGGGATTCAACACCTCTATCATTAACTATATCGACAGGGAAGCCAACTTTAAATTCAATCAGTTCAGTCCGCTCATTTTTGATGACAATCGCGTCGGCAGCAGCGGAGACGGCATTACAGACAACCTGTCCTGCATTGTGGCTTACTATATTTACCTCGTGCTGGGTCTCGACTACGACAGTTTCTCTATGAACGGTGGAAATATGTACTTCAAAAAAGCACAGAATATCGTCAATAATGCGCCGGAAGGGAAAGGTGTAAGAGGCTGGAAAGCAGTGGACGGAACCAAAAACCGCTACTGGCTTGCCGATCAGCTACTGAATCCACGCTTCGCCGAGTTCCATAAATACTGGTACACGATGCACCGTCTTGGCTACGATCAGTTTTATGACAAACCGAACGAAGCACGTAAAAATATCCTGAGCGGTATCTCAACCATGCAGAAGATGAACCGGGATAATCCGAATGCGATCCTGGTGCAATTTTTCTTTAATGCTAAAAGCAGCGAATTTCTGAACATTCTCGGAGATATGCCTTCGGCAGACCGATTGCCTTACATTACACAGCTTTCTCAAGCAGACGTAACCAATGCACAAAAATATCAGGCGCTTGCGCACTAGGCTGCTGATAGCAGCCATACCGGTCCTGAACGTTTTCTCTTCCTGCCAGCGTGAGGATAAACCGCCAATTCCACGGGAACAGATGGCACAGATCCTGATTGATATTCACCTTGCTGAAGCATATGCGGGCATACTGACTAAAGATTCTGTGCATGCCGCGGTTAAGGTAAAAAATATAGATTCTCTGGCCGTTTATTATAAAGAGATACTTCAGAAACATCAGGTAAAAGCCGACTCATTCGACTCGGCATTTAAATGGTACCGTTACCATCCGGCTCTGATGGATTCGCTCTATGAGCGCGTGGTCGCTCATTTCGATAGTCTGCAGATGATCAAATAAAAAAAGGTGGGGTTATTTACCCCCACCTTTATATGTTTCGCCGGTATTGTACAGTACAAAACTCAGAATGTCTGCCGCTTCTTCTATCAGTTTGGCGGTGGGCTTTCCCGCACCATGTCCTGCTTTCCCGTCTATCCTGATCAGTACAGGGCGATCGCAACCCTGGGCTGCCTGCAGTGTTGCTGCAAACTTGAAAGAATGCGCGGGCACCACGCGGTCGTCATGATCAGCCGTGGTAATCATCGTCGCAGGATAGCATGTTCCCTTTTTTACATTATGCAGCGGCGAATAGCGGATCAGGTATCTGAAATCATCTTCCTTATCGCTGCTTCCGTACTCCACAGCCCATCCCCAGCCTACTGTGAACTTATGATAGCGCAGCATATCCAGCACGCCTACCTGCGGGATAGCTACCGCAAAAAGATCAGGTCGCTGCGTGAGACATGCCCCTACTAACAGGCCTCCGTTGGATCCGCCACGGATAGCCAGCTTGGCAGAAGAGGTATAGCGCTGCGCAATCAGGTATTCCGCGGCTGCGATAAAATCGTCAAAAACGGTTTGCTTCCGGGAGAGCATTCCCTCTTTGTGCCATTCTTCGCCATATTCTCCGCCACCGCGCAGATTCGCCACACAATAGATACCCCCTGCTTCCAGAAAAGGTATCAGCGATACAGAGAAAGCCGGCGTGAGGCTGATATTGAATCCGCCATATCCATAAAGGATGGTCGGATTCTGTCCATTCATTGAGAGTCCCTTTTTGTGCACGATAAACATGGATACTTTCTTACCGTCTCTGGAAGGATAGAAAACCTGTTCTGTTTCAAAAAGATTCGGATCGAAAGGCGCGTCAGAGCGTTTATACAGCGCCGATTTCCCGGTTGTGATATCATAACGGAAGATAGTGGGCGCGTATGTGTAGGAAGTGAAGCTGTAATAAAAATAATGATCGTCTTTATGAGAACCGAAACCGGAAGCGGTTCCCAAACCCGGCAGTTCAATTGCATGCTCCGGTGTGCCGTCTATTGTGTATTGCTTTACTTCCGTACATGCATTGCGCAGGTATTGGGCGAACAGGCGTCCACCACCGGTACTTACGCCTTCGAGCTTTGCATCCTGCTCCGGGATAACCACTTTCTTATCCTGTGGATGGGCAGGATCCACAGACAGCAACCTGAAGTTCGGTGCGCCCTCGTTTGTATACAACAGTAACCTGTCGCCGGCATTATCCACTACGCCGGCATTGGTATTAAAGCCTGCAACGAGCGTGGAGAAACCACTCAGGTTTTTGCTGTGCAGATCCTGCACTTTGATTTCCGCGCCATCGGTACCTTCTGATATATTCAGGATCAGGAAACGTTCGTCTTCGGTAAGCTGCGCGGATACGTAACGCAGCGGATGCTCTTTGTCTTCGTAGATCAGCACATCTTCAGATTGCGGTGTTCCGATTTTATGGTAATACACCTTCTGCAATTCTGTCTTTGCCGAATATTTTGTGGCTTCGTTCTCCGGGCGGTCATACCCGCTGTAATAGAAGCCCTCATCACCTTTCCAGGCAATACCGGTGAATTTTACGTAAGACAATTTATCCGACAGCAAACTGCGCGTGGCCATGTCCATTACATAAATCTCCTGCCAATCCGACCCGGAAGCAGACACCGCATAAGCGAAATATTGCTGATTACGGGATACGGCCGTTTCCTGCAAAGCTACTGTCCCGTCGGATGAAAGCTTATTCGGATCTAGCAATACAAATTGTTCCCCATCAATGCCTTTCTGCACATACAACACACTTTGGTTCTGCAGACCATCATTACGGTAAGTAAGGAAATACGCCCCTTCTTTTTGCGGTGCCGACATTTTGGGATAATCCCATAATTTGGTCAGTCGTTCTTTAAGCTGCTGCCGGAACGGGATATCTGAAAGGTAGGATTGTGTTATTTTGTTCTGGGCTTTAACCCACATGGCGGTTTGCTTTGCCGTATCATCTTCAAGCCAGCGATACGGGTCTGAAATCTCCCGTCCGAAATAATTGTCCTTTTGCGCAACCTGTTGCGTTTGCGGATACTGAATTTTTTGTGCCATAATTGATTGTGCCGGCAGCGTTGCCAGTGCTAACAGAAATGTTTTTTTCATACAGGATCTCAGCTGAAAAAGCTGAAAAGCAAGATACCGATAAATAGGGATTTACTTTCTGGTATTATGAGTATTTTCGTGCAAACAAGCGTAACGGAATGATCCGGATCAGCATCTATGCCTCACTTCTAATCTTTTGCTCCAGCAGCGCAACAGCACAACCTTTCGACACGGCAAGAGTCGATCAGGGCAATGGCTGGATCACGCAGCAGGTGGTGGGCAACCATTCCATCCTTTCGGAAGGAATGTTTAAAGACGGTATACGGGAAGGCACCTGGACTTCTTACTGGCAAACAGGTTTCCCGAAAATGATCGAAAATTATTTTCACGGAAAAAAACATGGTCTGTTTATACAGACCGGCGAAGACGGATTTATAGAACAGTTGACCACTTATGCAAACGATCTGCTGAACGGTCCTACGCGCCGTTACAATAAAGGAGCCTTTATACTGGAAGAAACTTATTACCGGAACGGCCTGAAAAATGGCAGTTATATCAAATGGTACGAAAACGGACAGAAGCAGGAGCAGGCAATTTTTGCAGATGGTTTGCGCAATGGCCTATCCCTGTATTTCTACGAGAACGGAAAGAAAGCTGCGGAATACCCCTATAAAAAGGACAAGCTGGATGGCAGGGTAACCACATGGTATGCCAACCAGCAGATCAACGAAACCGGTGCGTACATCAATGATGAGCAAAGCGGCAACTGGGAAGAATATTATGAAAATGGCAGGCTGAAAGCCACAGGTGCTTACGAGCACGGGGAGAAACAGGGAATGTGGAAAGAATATACAGAGCAGGGAACCAAACCGGAAACAAAACGTTACAATAAAGGACAACTTATTCCATAAAATCAATCACACTACATGTCACATACAGTACTGGTCATCGACGACGAAAGAGCAATCAGGGCTTCTCTTTCTGAAATTCTGAGCTTTGAAGGCTACAAGGTTGAGGAAGCTTCTGACGGGGCAGAGGGACTTAAAAAAATTCTGGCTAATGCATACGATTGCGTGATCTGCGACATTAAAATGCCGAAAATGGATGGCCTCGAGGTGCTGGAAAAAGTAATGGCGGAAAAACCCGACACACAGATCATCATCATCTCCGGACATGGCAATATTGAAACCGCCGTGGAAGCAGTTAAGAAAGGAGCTTTCGACTATATCTCGAAGCCGCCGGACCTGAACAGGCTGTTGATCACCCTGCGCAATGCGATGGAACGTAAAGATCTGGTAGTGGAAACGAAACAACTGCGCAAAAAGGTCGAGCAGAAGATCTTCGGCGAATCGGACATGATCGGCAACAGTGAACCATTGCAAAAAATCAGGGAAACACTTACCAAAATCGCACCGACGGAAGCGCGCGTGCTGATCACCGGGGAAAATGGCGTAGGAAAAGAACTCGTTGCACGCAACCTGCATAAAAACAGTAACCGCGCGAAAGGTCCGATGATTGAAGTGAACTGCGCCGCTATTCCCAGCGAACTGATCGAGAGCGAATTGTTCGGTCATGAAAAGGGGCTCTTTCACCTCCGCCGTAAAAACGCGCATCGGCAAATTCGAGCAGGCAAACGGAGGAACGCTGTTCCTGGATGAGATCGGCGACATGAGCCTGGACGCACAGGCAAAAGTATTGCGTGCGTTACAGGAAGGTAAAATAACCCGCGTGGGTGGCGATACGGAAATAAAGGTGGATGTGCGCGTGATTGCGGCAACCAACAAAGATCTGTTGCAGGAAGTAAACGAAAAACGCTTCCGCCTGGACTTGTATCATCGACTCGGCGTAATTCTGATACATGTTCCTTCGCTCAATCAGCGTCGCGAAGATATACCACTGCTAATCGACCACTTCCTGAATCTTATAGCGGCCGATTATAACCAGCCTGTAAAAGAAATCGACAATGCAGCGGTGCAATTGCTGAGTAAACATAACTGGACCGGAAATATCCGCGAACTGAAAAATGTGGTAGAGCGGCTCATTATTCTATCTGATAAGAAAATCACAAAAGATGATGTGGAGACGTACATACTGATGAAATAAAAGACATTCGCCTGTGGAAATCCATTAAGCTTTTGTCTGGAAGTAAAGTCATAACCACGCTATGAATTACAAATGTCTCTCCTTGCTCGCCTGCTCCCTTATCGCAGCAGGCGCTTCTTTTGCGCAAAAATCACAAAAACTGAACATCGGCCATATCACGGTCTTTCTCAGCGGTGCCGAAATTGAAAGTGATACACGCGTTGAAGTACCACAGGGCACTTCAGAAATACTGCTCACGAATGTTGCCGGTAACCTGAATGCGCAAAGCATTTCGGTAGGTGCCGACAATAATGTAGTGATCCAGTCGGCTACGCCCAAGAACGATTACCTCAGTGAGCAGAACCTTTCCCCGAAAGCCAGGCAGCTGGCCGACAGCCTCGACTATCTGAAAATCCGGCTGGGAGAAATCAACAACAAAAAAGCAACCGTAGACGAACAGATCAGCGTGATCCGAAGCAATCGTAATACAGGAGGTGCCAACAGCGGATTGAATGTAACAGAGTTGCAGAAAATGCTGGACCTGATCGCGCTGCGCATGAATAACCTGCTGAATGAAAGCAATGCACTGCAACGCAACATCGACAAAACAAATGAACGAATTGCACTGCTGGACAAACAATACAATGAAGAACTGCAAAAAGGCTTTCAGCCCGGCGGGCAACTGCTCGTTAAGCTTTACAGTCCTGTAGCCACCACCACAGCACTGCATGTAACCTATATTACGCCTAATGCCGGATGGACACCGGTATACGACCTTAAAGCAGCAAAGATCAATGACCCGCTGCAGCTTGTGTATAAGGCAAATATTGTACAGCAATCAGGTATCAGCTGGGATAAAGTAAAGCTCACTCTGTCCACAGGTAACCCTAATGAAGGACTTACGGCGCCCGATATGCAGCCCTGGTTCCTGAGTTTTTATGTTCCGAAACCTGTAATGTATAAAAACATGATGGCAGCCGCCCCGCTGAACTCTTCCATGAGAGCCAAGAGCGATGAAGTTGCCGAAGGCTCTCTCGGAGAATATGTAAGCGTGAATAATAGTGGCGTTAATACACGCTTTGATATAGCACTTACCTATACCATTCTGAGCGATGGAAAAGAATATTCCGTTGCAATACAGGATTTCCAGGTGCCGGCAACCTACCGTTATTACACGGCTCCGAAACTGGACCCGGATGTGTTCCTGCAGGCACGTATTACCAACTGGGAAGAAATGAACCTGATACCGGGTAACGCAAATATCTTCTATGAAGGAACATACGTCGGTCAGCAATACCTCGATCCGGCAACGGTGAAAGACACATTGAACCTGTCTCTTGGCCGTGATAAAAAAGTAATCGTGCACCGTACGGAAGACAAGAACTACCGTTCTCAGAAAATGATCGGCAGCAATGTGCGCAGAAGCTTCCAATACACGATTGAGATCCGCAATACACGCAAGGACAATATCGACCTGCTTGTCTCCGATCAGTTCCCCGTATCTAACGACAAAGACATTGAAGTAATCGACACGGAAGCACCTGGAGCAAGTATCGGTGAAAACGGCATTATAAACTGGGAACTGCAACTGAAACCTGCAGAAACAAAAACACTGAAGCTGCAATACGCTATCAAATATCCCAGAGACAAACGGATCATGGGATTGTAAAAAGGAAGCTGCTTTGACCGGGCAGCTTTTTTTATTTCAGGTACACCTGCTTCAGGTCTATCAGATTCATGGGATTTTCCGCAAATCCATGCACGTTGTTCTGCGTAAAATGCAGGTATTGATCATAAAAAAGCGGCACCAGCGGAGCGTCTGAAATAGCCATACTGTCCATCGCACGGTATGCCCGGAACCGCAGCGAATCCGGAAGATTCATGCTCTGTTCGTAGAGCAGATCGTATGCCGCATTATGATAGCGCGTGTAGTTAGGTGGTGCGGGGAAATGACTGTTGAAAAAAGCAAGATACGTTTCGGCATCCGGGTAATCGGCGATCCATTGTGCACGAAAGAATACAGCCTGCGAGCGGCTCATCTGCTGCTTGAGGATATTCGGCTGCATCACTTCGATCTTTGCGGGAATGCCGACAGCCTTTAATTCGCTGGCCACAAAATTGACGATGTCGACATAGTTCTCCGGAGTAAGAATTGTCAGTTCGGTCAACCCTTTCCCATCAGCGAATCCTGCCTCGGAAAGCAGTGCGGCGGCCTTTTCCGGATCGTAATGATAGCCGTAATGCGCAACCGTGTCAAACCCCGCAAGTCCCGGCGGTGTAAAGCCTCCGGTAGCGGGGATGCCGATTCCATTTTTAAAATAGGTGCTGATCTTTTCCCGGTCTATGGCATAATTGATCGCCTGTCTCACTTTCCGGAAACGCAGCGGACTATTGCGCACCTGCGGTAAACTGCTGTCCGTAAGAAAGCCTAAATACTCGGTGTTCAGATAGCGTCCCTTCTTCAGATGAAAGCGCCGGGAGAATTCCGGCTTCAATACGCCATCCTTACGCAATACCAGATCTTTAAAAGATCCGTCGAGGCCATGGGTAAAATGCAATTTCCCCTGCAGGAATAACAGGAACTCTGTAGCCTTACTATCATAGAAGGTTATCTGAAGGGCCTCCAGATAAGGCAACTGCTTACCGTTGCTGTCCAGTTCCCAATACGATCCGTTTCGGTGCAGCAGTAAAATATTTCCTTCATCCCAGAGTGCAAACCGGAAAGGACCGGTACCACAAGGATGCGAACGGAAATCTTTACCGTACCGGTTTACCACCTCATGCGGCACAATAGAGCAATACGGCATACTGAGCATAGCAAGCATCGGACGAAAAGGAGCGCTGAGCTTCATCACGAACGTGCTGTCGTCCGGGGCGGTAAATGCTTCAGCACCGGAAATATGGCCATTAAATATCCACGCGCCCGAAGAAGCAACTGCCGGATCTATAATGCGACGGAAACTGTACACCACATCGGAGGCAAGCATTTTTCTTTTACCGTTGAACAGCGGGTTGTCCTGAAAATATACATCCTGCCTCAGATGGAACACGTAGGTAAGCCCGTCACTGCTGATATCCCATGCGCCAGCTACGGAAGGGCGCAGGTACAGGTTGGAATCTGTTTCCACGAGGGTATTGTAGATCATGTGGGTAGTCCACATCGTGTAGAGATCTTTGGCATACGCAGGATCCAGCGATTCGAGGCTGCCACTGGAAAGGTTCAGGTTAAATACCTGCTCCTGCTGTCTTTCTGGAGCATGACAGCCGGTCAGCAAAAGCAGCAGCAACAGAAAAGGTACAATTCGCGGGAAGCGCATGCCGCGAAGATAAGCAGCTTACGCTTTCTTCTTATATACAGGTACAGTAGAGCAAGGTTCTCCGTACATCAGCGATTTTACAATTGGTTGCAGCAAAGCCGTAATTTTTACATAAGCGCCGGCAGGAGCGGAAACATCACCGCAGCCTTTGATCACCACACGTTTGTCTGCGTATTCCTGCAGATCAATGCTATCCAGCGCCTGCAAGAGGAGCTTTTCGTTCAGCATATCGGCAGACCCGAAATGAACAGACTGCGCATGCCCCTGCAAGCCGGATGCAACAAGCATATTGGCCCACATCGGAATGATCGCATCGGCAGAACATGTAATCGTTACATGCTTCCCGTCATATACCGTCCAATCAAACGCCTTAAGCGCTTCGCGGAAATCCTTCTCGCGCAATATCATTTCCCGGAACAGGAAAGGCCGCAGATCAAATTCAGCCATAGAAGCTCCGGCAGGGAGATACCTGGTCAGATCAAGGGTGATGATTCCACTTTCCGCAACTTTATTGACGATGGTTTCCATATATACTGCAAAATTACAACGCAGTACCGGTAGTTTTCATTGGAATTGCGAATACAGGGGGAAGAATAACAAATACTAAAGGATGCCGGATGGCAGGAGCATATTACCGCGGCGCAACTTATTTTCGCAATATGAAATTTCAGCTCGACATCCGCATACCGGTCCCCGAGGACACAATCAGATACGGGGACGGCATATTGCTGATCGGTTCCTGCTTTACGGAACACATGAGCGAACGACTCGCACAGCATCGTTTTCAGATAATTAATAATCCGAACGGAATTCTCTTCAACCCTCTGAGTGTATCCGACAGCCTGCGATCCTATACCCGGGAAAAACAATATACCCGCTCCGACCTGTTTTACCTGAATGAACTCTGGAACAGCTGGGACCATCATACCCGATTTTCCGATGTAGACCCGGAGGCAGCACTAAACCGGATCAATACGGAGATTGTACAGGCCGGGAATATGCTGCGCAAAGGCAAATGGCTGATCATCACACTCGGTTCCGCCTTTCAGTATTATTTAAAGGAAAGCAACCGCCCCGTTGCCAACAACCACCGTGCTCCGGGTCAATGGTTTGACAAGCGCCTGCTTGGTATCAGCGATATCGTTGACCACCTCAGCGAAACGATCAACCTGATACGCGAAAGCAACCCGGAGCTTAGAATACTGTTTACAATAAGTCCCGTACGGCACATCCGGGATGGGGTGATCGAGAACAACAGGAGCAAAGCGCGATTGCTGGAAGCGGTACATACATTATGCAGCCTGCCGCATGTGTATTACTTTCCTGCGTACGAACTTGTGATAGATATATTGCGCGACTACCGCTTCTATGACATTGATATGGTGCATCCGAACTTTGCAGCCACGCAATTCGTATGGGAACAATTTGCAAAACACTACTTTGCAGACGATACCCGTGCGCTGATGGCGCAGGTGGAAGAGCTATACATTGCACGCAACCACCGAACCCGCTTTCCCCAAACGGAAGCACACCGCAATTTTATGGATAAATACCATGCAAGGGCAACAGAACTGCAGCAACAGCTTCCCTTCCTCGATTTTTCGGAAACGATCCGCTATTTCGCAAGCGGAGACTAAGGCATAATTAATATCCGCCGGCGCATTGTAACCGCACCAAAATAGCCGAGCGCATTACCCGAAATTGTGGAAAGAGGGTTGGCGGGCGTCTGACCATTTCCTGTGGCGTTCACAAGCGTGTAGAAGAAGTTGTAAATCGCCTTTTCCGTACAATACATAGTTACGGTCACTGTATCTTTGCCGCTGAACAGATCTTCATCATTTACGTTGAGCGGACGCGAATTGATTTTTCCGTCAGAGTACTGGTCATCCCAGGCATCTATCGTATTCAGTAAGGTATCATTGATCTGCATCTGGAATGCGTAGTAGTTCGATTGCCCCGCAGGATCCTGAAATACAGGGGTAAACTGGTGCAAGACACCGCCGAATGCGGAGAAACTATCAACATATAAACTGTCGAAAGCCACCGGACTTGGCATCGTACTGGTGGAAGTGAATGTTTCGTCGCCCACCTTCGCCACCAGCTGGTACGTGTGGCCTGGGACACCTGGTGTACGTTGTGTCTGGTAATTGCCCGGACTTACTTCCAGGGTAGTATCTGATCTTCCTTCTGTAAGGTCTGTCACCACTACAAGTGCCCCCTGTACAAAATCCGGCTCATTGGAGGCGCTGAATGCTACCGAACGACTGACCATAATTGTATGGTTCACGGTGCCGGATTCATCTGTAATAAATCCCTGGATCACGACCCTTTTATCCGAATTCTTTAAATCTACATTGATCACTTTTTCGCAGGACGCGAACATCAATAGAATGGAAGATAATATAAGTACTGCGTAACGCATAAAGGTGAAAGTTGCGCGAATTTACCTGTTAACTGATGTATAAGGTTCATCATATCAAATATTTAACGTCTAAAATCCTCCAAAGCGATAAATTTTTGTAAAAAAAATGCATAATTGTTATTTTTAAGAAAATTTATCTCCATGAATCGTTTAACAAAAAGCTTGCTGTTCTTATCGTTCCTGCTGCTCGGGAGGTCGTACGTGTACGCCCAACTGATAGGGAGTGAACTTTATTTACAGGGAAAATATGTGGAAGTGGGAATTGCTCAGAACGGAGCTTTCGGCACATCGCACGATGCTCCTTCAGGATACCATCCCAGGGGCGTTGGTTTGTGGCTGGGCTTCGTCGCCGACCCGGATAAGGACGGATGGGGTGTGGGTACTCCTAACTATATCGGAGACTATTTCCTACCCGGCTCTCCGCAGGAAGGCTGGGATATGGAGGTCGACGGTATATGGGCCCAGGCGTGGCGCGGCGCGGGCTCCACTTCTTTTACCGGCGGACTTACCGGTACCTGTACTGCCTGGGACACAACCGGTGGCATCATAAAAGGTACATGGGAAGGAACGTTAGGAAAACTGAATATAACTGCCATAACAAGGATCAAGAAAGACAAGCTGTATTTCACAACCACGGTAAAGATCAAAAACACCGGTACTGCGACGCTGTATAATTTCTACTATGACCGTACCGTGGATCCCGATAATGAGGTAGCCGTTCCCGGCGGCGGATCGTTTACCACCGATAATAAAATTGTGTATGCACTACCCAGTCCCAACAACAAATCGCTGGTAACCGCTATCGGAACTTCTTCTATAAAAGCCTACCTGGGTCTCGCCTCCCGCGATTGCCGCGCAAGACCTTATATCATCACGTCCAGTCTTTCTCCTACCGATTCGCTGCATGAAATGTACAGCGGAAACGGAATTTCCGGAACGATACTCAAAGTAGACAGTCTGTACACTAATGACGTGGGTATCGGCATTGTGTTCAAAATCGATTCTCTTCGCGGGAATGACAGTACGCAATTGTCTTACGCTTATGTATTGAGTGCAGCGGACGTGGATTCCGCATTCGAGGATCTGAAACCACAATTGAGCATCGGTGGAAAAATCTTTGCATCAGGAGACACCATTAAAGCATGTGTGGGTTCTAAAGTAAACATCGACATCGTCGGCGGCGATTATTACCAATGGAAATGGAGCCCTACAACAGGACTTTCTGACAGCGTTGGTTCCCGCATTACGATCACAGCTCCGGGTGTAAAAACAACTTATACCGCAAGTGCTTCCAGCACCCTGTGTCCTATCGATCCGGTAAAAATCGTCATCGACCCGATTGCCAATCCTGACAAACCAAAGGTTGTCACTCCGCTTTATTATTGCCAGTATGATGCTGCGGCACCGCTTACAGCGACACTCACGGGTATCAGTACAGAGTTGCGTTTCTATAACAGCGCTACAGGCGGCACCGCACTCACCACGCTCACTCCCGTTACTATTACTGCCGGCAGTAAAAACTACTACGTAAGCCAGGTAACTGCCGGTTTGTGTGAAAGTGAACGCGAGATGATCACCGTTATCACGCGCGCAATACCGGTTATAAGCTCTTTTAAATCAACAGATCCTACTTATTGTGGTGCGCAGGACGGAACCATTACGTTTAAATCCGACTCTGCATTTGCCACCTATACCCTTACCTACGACAAGAATGGTAAGCCTGTAAGCTCCACAACGATCACCACGGATGATACAGGAGGTTATACCATCACAGGACTTGGTGGCGGTTCTTACACCGGCTTTGTGGTCATCAACAAATACGGTTGTAAAAGCTCTCCCTTCTTCGGACCTGTTGATCTTAAAAATCCGGCTCCTCCCGGCCCCGCTATCACCAATAACGGACCTCTTTGCGTAGACCGTGAAGCGCGTCTGACAGCGCCGTTCATTGCGGGCGCTACTTATTCCTGGACAGGGCCTGATGGATTCACATCGACAGACCGGCTTCCTTCATTTACCACCACGCCAAACAGCGGTGGAACTTATACGCTCGTCGTAAGCGTAGGAGAATGTATTTATCAACCCTCATTTACCACGCTGGTAATAACACCGACACCGGATAAGCAAAAGCTGCAAAACCCATATCGCCTGTGCGAGGGAACCGATCTGATCATAGACCTGGTAAGGCAGCCGAATGTGAACTATGAGTGGGCCGGAAACGGAGTCGTACAAACCAATAGTCCGCTTACACTGAAGAATATTGCTACGGATAAAACCGGCACATATTTCCTTACTGCAAGCAGCGAAAACGGCTGCGTTACGATGGATACCGCGCAGGTATACGTGGATACACGCCTGAGCTTTGCCATTGTTTCCGATACTGCTATCTGTACGGTGGACTCTGCCTGGTTGCAGGTAACCACTAACGGCACATCTGTTACCTGGGACCCTGTTGCAGGACTCAGCAGTGCGACAGGAACTATGGTAATGGCGAGGCCTTCCGTGAACACCGTATACACAGCTACCGTACATTCAGATAATACATGCCCCGATCGGAGCGGATCGGTAAACGTACAGCTGATCCCCACACCTCAGGTTACGGGATATGATACGCTGGTGCGCATGAACATTCCTTATACATTGCTGCCCACTTACGGTCAGGATGTGGTGAAATACAGATGGGAACCTGCTGACAGCCTTTCCTGCGCCAATTGCCCCAACCCGGTGTTCAACTCCAGCAAAGACATGACCTACATCATTTATGCTTCCAACACGCAGGGATGTACCGGACATGACACCATGATCGTGCGCGTATTCTGTGATGGTGCGAACATCACAATGCCGAATGCCTTCACCCCGAACAACGACGGCAATAACGACATCTTCTATGTGCGCGGTACAGGATTCACCGTGAAGAGCTTTGCCATCTACAACCGTCTGGGTCAGGAAGTGTTCCGAAAAGAAAACTTCAATGCCAACGATCCTAAGTTCGGATGGGACGGTACTTTCAACGGACAATCCATCAGCGATGCATCCGGATTTGTATATATGCTCGAGGCGGTATGTCTGCACAGCAACAACGAACCGATCCTCATCAAAGGAACGGTATTGATGATCAAATAATCTTTTTTGAACAAGCCCTTCCGTCTGCAGAGACGGGAGGGCTTTCATCCTCTCTTTAAAACGACCGTTATATGAATCGCAGAAGATTATCCTTGCTTGCTTTTTTACTCAGCGCCTCTGTTGCTGCGCATGCACAGGATGTGCACTATTCTCAATATTTCGTTGCACCTCTTTCCGTGAACCCTGCTCTTACCGGGTTTATGGACGGAACCCTGCGTGCGATGGTCAACTACAGAAGCCAGTGGGCCAGCGTGAACAATGCTTTCACCACGGGAACCTTATCTGTTGACGGTAATATCCTCCAGAGCAAGATACCCGCAAACGACAGGCTTGGCGTGGGGCTGCAGGTGATCAGCGACAAAGTGGCCGACGGACTCCTCACCAACAACTATGTGAGTGCCAGCGCCGCTTACCATAAAGGCTTCGACAAAGAAGGCAATTACAGCCTCGGTATCGGCATACAGGGTACTTATTCACAGAGAAGCATTGATGCCGCCAAGCTGGTCTTCAACGATCAGCTGGATGCCTACGGCAATTTCTCTCAGACTTCCGCAGATGCCGCAGCCAAATCCGACGGACTCAGACGCAATTACTGGGATGTGGCCATCGGCGGGGTGTTTAAGGCTCGTATCAATGAGAAGCAACAGTTTTACATCGGCATGTCGGCATATCACCTCGCATCGCCTAAGGTTACGTTTATGAGCAACCAGCAGCTGACCGTACCCACCCGCATCACCTGGAACGGGGTGTATGAAGCGCGGCTCGGCGATATGGTTTCCATCAGCCTGCTGGGTATGTACTCCAAACAGGAGCAGGCATCGGAAGGTGTGTTCGGAACCATTCTTACCATCGGAAAATCCTGGAGAGAGTTCGACAAAACGCCCGTATTCTACGCAGGTATGCTGTACCGCACCAAAGATGCGCTGATACCTTATGTAGCTGCAGAATACCTGGATATACGACTCGGCGTGAGTTACGACTACAACAACTCCAGTCTGAATGCCGCCACAAAAGGACAGGGAGGTGCAGAAATATCCTTATCCTACCTGCTGCGTATTCCGCCAAATAAAAAGATCATTTACCTCTGTCCGAACAATCCGAAGTTCTAGCACAGACATTGTATCAATAGCTCCGGTCCGCAACTTCGTTGCGGACCTTTTTTGCGAGCGTATGCGAGGATCACCTCCGATAAGGAACAACAATACCGCCGCAGTTTTTCTTATAAAAAAGCAGTCGCCATAAGACGACTGCTGCGGTGTGTCCGGAAAAGCCAGTTCCGGCATGTCATTTGTTTTAGAAAATGGTCATGTTCAGTGTAGTACCACTCCAGGAGAAAGAAACAGACATACCCGTTGTATTCACGCCAAGTGTGGGGACAGCTGTACCGGATGTGGAAACCAGGATTGGATAGGTACCGGCCGTTAAGGTTCCCAAAACATCGACAGTAAATCCGGAAGCCGCCGTGAGTGTGGTACAGCTGAGCTTACTGGCGGAACTGGCGGAAAGGGCATTCACCACAAGTCTTGCGGAAGCAGCTGCAAACGTAAGCGTTCCGGTAGCGCCGCTGGTACCATCACCCGCACTGATCCCGGCTGCTGCCGCTATCGTATGCGGAGAAGAGGACGAGGTGCCGGCCAATGCCAATATTCCCTGGTTTACGGTAGTTGCGCCGGTATAAGTATTTGTCCCCCTGAGCGTTAGGGTACCCGTACCTGTTTTGGTAAGCGTGCTGGCCGTGCCTGTTGAAGCTGCCCGGTTATACAGGTTTGCGTATACAATCAAACCTCCGCTACTGTTATCCACATTAAATGTTGCCCCGGTAACTCCAAAGTTATTATACCCCAGATGTATTCCCCCCAATGCTCCGGGACTCGAGATAGTAGACGGAGTACCGTCGCCGCCGGTGCTGTTTACTGTGCCGCATAAAGCCAGCGAACGGGTGCTCGTACTCAAACCATTAGACCCTGTAATTGAGGCACCGCTGTGCAACAAAACATCTTTGATTCCGGAGAAGAACGTAGTCGTATTCAGTATACCGCCGGCAAGTACTACAGTTGCTTTGCAATTGGTAACATCTGCGGAGGAACCCACAAATATATTGGTTGCCCCAACGGTGAGTATTCCACCGGAATTTATCGTTATGGTTTTGCCGGCAACCTGAAGATTTCCCAATCCGCTGGTAGTTCCGGAAGCGGTTCTGGAACAGGTCAGAAGGCCATTAACTGTAACATTACCGGAAAATGTATTAGGTCCGTTCAGCCCTGCAGTGTAAACAGTCCCGGACGATCTCACGATTTCAACAGGTCCGGCTCCATCCTGGATCACTCCGGGAAAGTTGGAGTTGGCGACCCCTGCTATAGTAAGTATGGCGTTTGTGCTGTTGCTGTTGGTAATAGTACCCGATCCACCTAACACTCTTACAGCAGCAGCATTGCCATTCATATCCAATACCGCGCCGGCGGACACATTTACATAGTTAGATCCCAAGGCAGAAGAAGACCCCAATTGTATTGTACCGCCTGTAACATTCAGGTATCCTGTATTTGTATTGGCTCCTGAAAGTGTAATCGTCCGTGTTCCGCCGTTCAAATTCACCGTTGCATTCCCGCTTATAATGCCGGATATCCCATAGTCGCCGCTTCCTACAATATTGAAATTCGATGTTCCCGATACGCTTATATTTGAAGTGTATGTACCTGGAGTGCTCAGCAATGTGGTTGCATTCTGATAAAAGCCATCCGCATCTTTGAGCCAGGTACCACCCGGGTTTACTGTAACGGAATTGCCAATACTGTTTAAGCCTGCTGTAACACGTGTGTCCAGAGTTGCGCCGGAGTTAACCACGATAGGGCCCGAACCAAACGCAGCCGCAACACCAGCCTCCAATGTACCACCGTTGATCGTAGTGCCTCCTGAATAGGAATTCGAGTTGCGGAAACGGTAGGTACCCGTACCTTCTTTAATCAGAGCAACGGTACCGGTACCGTTGGCGATCAGCGCATCAATTGTACGGCCGGTGTTGCCACTGCCAAATGAAACAGTATGCAATCCACTAGTATTAGCAGACATATCTGCCCAGCTTATTACCTGCAGATCACTAAAGCGGTAGGTACCTCCGCCTGTTGCAGCGAGGCGCAAACCCTGACAATAAAAAGATTTTGCATTCGGAAAAGCAGCCAGAGTATCAAACAGGAAAGTTCCCGCCCCGGAAAAATCTCCACGAAACCCGGTATCTGCACCAAAATGCGATGTGCCCCAACCGCTGACCTTAAACATCCCGGAACCGGTTATCGGGCCAC
The DNA here is from genome assembly GCA_049840855.1 of Chitinophagaceae bacterium. GTDB lineage: Bacteria > Bacteroidota > Bacteroidia > Chitinophagales > Chitinophagaceae > Rurimicrobium. The sequence goes on from JASGJF010000006.1 coordinate 61,806, forward strand.
GGAAAGCAAGAAAACTGCTGGTGGCATTGGGTGTAACCGTAAATGTATCGCCTGCATCTACATTCCAGCTGTACGCGCTGCTGAAATCTCCCGAAGGAATATTTGCATTCAACGTAGTATTTGCAGTGGTGGAAACGGGTCCGGCAGCTAAGTTAGATGTATTGCTTATGTACACTGTTCCGCCGGATAAAATAGTTCCGCCGGTATAAGTATTATTCCCGGAAAGCGTGAGTGTTCCCGATCCTGTCTTACGGAATGCAAGAATGCCGGAAGCTCCGTCTTTCATCACGCCGGAAAAGCTAGTACTGGAATTATCGCCACCTGCCGTGAGGGTGTCGGTACCGGTACTGTTCTCTATAGAGCCGCTTCCGGCAATAGAGCCCATTGTATTACTGAATCCTCCCAGATCCACAGAAGCTCCCGGGTTGAGGGAAAGCGCTGAAGAGGGGCTGAATGCCCCGGCTGATCCCGCAATCAGCTTGCCGGCAAACAAAGAGGTGGCTCCTGAATAACTGTTCGTACCCGATAATGTAATGGCGTTTACACCGGCATTAACAGCAAGAGAACCCGTTCCTGTCATATTTCCGGACACGCCATAGTTGCCCGACCCCTGTATAGACAGTGAGTTGAGACCGCTTGCCACAGAAAGTGCCCCAGTGTATGTGCCGGGTGTGGAAAGCAATGAAGTACTGTTAAAATAAAATCCGTCGGCGTCCTTCAGCCATGTACCTCCGGAAAGAACCGTTACGAGGTTCCCGATACTGAAATTTCCGGCCGTAACGCGCGTATCCAGTACGGCGCCATTGTTCACTGTAATTGTGCCTGACCCGAACGCAGCCACAGATCCGGATTTCAGGGTGCCTGCCTCCACAACCGTATTACCGGAATAGGTGTTCACACCGGCCAGGCGAACGGCAGCAGCCCCCTGCTTGGAAAGCGTACCAGTTCCTGAAATATTCTGACCAAGAGTGTCATCTGTCCATTTATTGATTACCAGCACACCGTTACAGAGAATATCCGAGGCGGGTAATTTGCATGCAGTGTTCATCTGCAGGTAGCCCGAAGCGATATTTGTGACACCGGAATAAGTATTGATACCGCCCAGGGTGAGCACCCCGGGACCCTGCTTCACAAGACTTGAAGCTCCGGTTATGGGGGAATTTACATAAGCCACCGTTCCCCCGGCAACAGAAACGGGCAACGTTGTATTCGAGCCACTAATGGACATACCGTTCAATATAAAATCTCCGGAGGGTGTGCCTGCAAATGATATAGAATCAACAACCGGACTGATCCCCAGCGTAATGGTGCCTGCCGCCCTTGTACTTCCGGAGCCGCCGAACACCGCAATGCCGCCGTCTCTCCAATAATCATTGGCCCTTCCGTTGCTGCGTGTCCAGTTAGGGCTCGCTTTATTCCAGGTACCACTACCATTATACAGTACATTGTCATTTGTACCCGTAGAGTCCCAGATATACAGTCTGCTTGCGCTTCTCTGCGCATTAAAAAAATTGCGTGCGTCCTGGGCAGTTGCTGTGACGGCGGAAAGCAGGGAAATACATATTCTCTTCATCATACGCTTGCTGACCGTTAGTTAAAGTTGCTGCTTACAATCCACCAGAAAGTGCTGCCATCATAAAAGAACGTTAGCATATCCACGGCATTTGCAGCCGCCGTCAGCGAAGGCTGACCTGCACTTCCACCGGCGACTTTTGATCCGGTGGGTAAAGTAGTAATCGTGCGACCGCCCGTGGCATCCTGCTTCACAATAATAGAACCGTACATACCCGCCTTAGGATTGGTGATGGATAGCGTACGACCTGCACCACCCAGCGTTACAACAGCGTTCGCTCCACGACTCAGATCCCAGGTAATGGTAGTACCGTCAACGAGTGACTGAACGGCGGTAGTAAAGTTTGTGGCATTTACCGTACCGTCCACGCCCAGTACCGGAATGGAGCTACCGGTATTCGCAGGTGTTGTAAAGCTTGCATTGGTTGTACCGACACTCACACTTGCACCGGTGGCAACATAGTTGATATTCGTTCCTGAAGTTTTCCACTGGGAATAAAGATTGGTTGCGCCCTGCGTAACCGAATCAGAATTCAGCGCTACAAATTTTTTATAGCCATTGTAGTATTGCTTAGCGGTATTGGAGGCGGTGACCGTTGGTTCCCCGCCTAATCCTGTGAGTGTATAATTAGGTACATTGAATACACCGGTAGATGAAGTGTAGGTTGCCGCTCCACTACTACCTGTAGTTGTGATACTGATCGCTCCGCGTGCACGCGTGTTGGTGTAGAACTGGTTGGTGGTTCCCTCCGCTAATGAATCAGAATTTAAGGTCACGAACTTTTTATAACCGTTGTAGTATTGCTTCACCGTGTTTGAAGCAGTTACAGCCGGCTCGCCACCTAATCCTGTAAGCGTGTAGTTAGGCACATTCAGTACACCGGTAGACGAAGTATAAGTTGCAGCACCGCTGCTGCCGGTTGTTGTGATACTGATCGCACCGCGCGCACGTGTGTTGGTGTAGAACTGGTTGGTGGTTCCTTCTGTTACCGAATCTGAGTTCAGCGTCACAAATTGTTTGTAGCCATTGTAATATTTTTTTGTCGTGTTCGGTGCCGTGATGCTTGGCTCGCCACCTAAACCGGATAGCGTGTACGCCGGAACATTGAACACTCCTGTTGCTGATGTATATGTTGCAGCGCCATTATTGCCTGTTGTTGTGATACTGATAGCACTGCGAGAACGGGTATCCGTATAGTATCGGTTTGCTGTACCTTCCGTTACGGAGTCTGAGTTAAGTGTTACGAAATTTTTAAAGCCGTTCCAGTATTGATTCGGTATGCCAGATGCCGTAATCGCTGCAGATCCCGTAGGGATATTCAGCACACCCGTTGCGACATCGTAACTCGCCGAACCCATTCCGGTAGTCGTAACACTGATCGCATTACGTGCACGTGTGTTGGTATAATACTGATTTGTTGAGCCTTCTGTTACAGAGTCCGAATTCAGGGTTACAAACTCTTTGAAACCATTCCAGTATTGATTATTTGTGTTCGTTGCCGTTACTTCAGGCTCCCCACCCAAACCAATTAATGTATAATTCGGAATATTCAGCGCACCGCTGGTTGCATCATAAGTTGCAGCACCGCTGCTTCCTGTCGTTGTTACGGTAATCGCATTACGCGCACGCGTATTGGTGTAATACTGATTCGTTGAACCTTCTGTTACCGAATCAGAATTCAGGCTTACAAACTCTTTAAAGCCGTTCGAGTATTGATTGTTTGTGTTCGATGCCGTTACTTCAGGCTCCCCACCCAAACCAATTAATGTATAATTCGGAACATTCAGCGCACCGCTGGTTGCATCATAAGTTGCAGCACCGCTGCTTCCTGTCGTTGTTACGGTAATCGCATTACGCGCACGTGTGTTGGTATAATACTGATTTGTTGAGCCTTCTGTTACAGAGTCCGAATTCAGGGTTACAAACTCTTTGAAACCATTCCAGTATTGATTATTTGTATTCGATGCTGCTACTTCCGGTTCTCCACCTAATCCACTCAACGTGTAATTCGGAACGTTCAGCGCACCGCTGGTCGCATCATAAGTTGCAGCACCGCTATTGCCGCTAGTCGTAACACTGATTGCATTACGCGCACGTGTGTTAGTATAGTATTGATTCGTTGAGCCTTCTGTTACAGAGTCGGAATTTAGGGTCACAAACTCTTTAAAGCCATTCCAGTATTGATTCGGTATGCTCGGTGCCGTTATAGCTGCAGATCCGGTAGGGATGTTCAGCACACCTGTTGCGGCATCGTAACTCGCGGAACCCGTGCCGGTAGTCGTAACACTGATCGCATTACGCGCACGTGTGTTGGTATAGTATTGATTCGTTGAGCCTTCCATTACGGAGTCGGAATTCAGGGTTACAAACTCTTTAAAGCCATTCCAGTATTGATTGTTTGTGTTCGATGCCGTTACTTCAGGCTCCCCACCCAAACCAATTAATGTATAATTCGGAACATTCAGCGCACCGCTGGTTGCATCATAAGTTGCAGCACCGCTGCTTCCTGTCGTTGTTACGGTAATCGCATTACGCGCACGTGTGTTGGTATAATACTGATTTGTTGAGCCTTCTGTTACAGAGTCCGAATTCAGGGTTACAAACTCTTTGAAACCATTCCAGTATTGATTATTTGTGTTCGATGCTGCTACTTCCGGTTCTCCACCTAATCCACTCAACGTGTAATTCGGAACGTTCAGCGCACCGCTGGTCGCATCATAAGTTGCAGCACCGCTATTGCCGCTAGTCGTAACACTGATTGCACCGCGCGCACGCGTGTCAGTATAATACTGATTTGTTGAGCCTTCTGTTACGGAGTCGGAATTCAGGGTTACAAATTCTTTAAAGCCATTCCAGTATTGATTCGGTATGCTGGGTGCCGTTATAGCTGCAGATCCAGTAGGGATGTTCAGCACACCTGTTGCGGCATCGTAACTCGCGGAACCCGTGCCGGTAGTCGTAACACTGATCGCATTACGCGCACGTGTGTTGGTATAATACTGATTCATCGAACCTTCTGTTACAGAGTCGGAATTCAGGGTTACAAAACTTTTAAAGCCATTCCAGTATTGGTTGGGTGTGTTTGAAGCCGCAACTTCCGGTTCTCCACCTAATCCAATCAACGTATAATCCGGAACATTCAGCGAACCACTGGTTGCGTCATATGTGGCAGCACCATTGTTGCCGGAGGTGGAAAGATTGATCACAGCCCGTGCACGTTCGGGTGTAAAATATAAATTAGCAGCACCCTCGGTAACAGAATCCGAGTTGAAGAGCACGAAATTTTTAAAACCATTGTAATAAGTTTTAGGTGTGTTCGGAGCTATTATAGCCGGTTCGGCAACGAACAGGTCTGTAGAGAAGCGAATCCAGGACAATCCGTTTGAATAGTAAAACCCAGGCTTTACATCATTCGGAGGTGTTCCCGCAGTTGCGGTATTGTATACGATCATCCCCTGAAGAAATGTCGTCAGAGGACTTGCGCTGTTTGTACTGATAAGTGCAAGACGGGGAAACACAACGCCGCGCTTATTACTTTCCAGTTCCAGAATTGCATTCGCGTTGGGTAAAGAAGACGATGCAATCGTACCATCCTTGATCTTCGTCTGTGCGTAAGTCACTCCTGTTTGCAGGAAAAGCAAAAATACCGCAGCTATCCGGAGTAGCCTTTTGTTCATAAGCATTACATTTCAGATTGAGTAAATGCTGCTCCAGCCTTCGTTCATGCGGGAAAATGCGTGTATTTAAACACTAAAAAACGAGAACGGGAAAACAGCAGCATGACACGATGATGACCACGCTGCTGTAGACTTTTGCAGTTACCCTATTCAATCAATATGTATGCCTGATCCAAAATGTGACACCACTACTTTTTAATGGGATATGATCGCTTTAGGTCAATAGCGCGTACAATACCCTTACAAAAGTATTGGAGGGTATCGTGCACAAAAAAACGGAGAGGCTACTGTTCCTCTCCGTTCCGACTTAGTTGCTTATCGCTTATTTCAGGGCAAATTCAAGTACTTCGCCCATCTCTGAAACGTAATGGAAGCGCATTCCTTTTATAAAATCAGGATTGATCTCTTCAACATCCTTTTCGTTCTGAACACAAAGAATCAGATCCTTGATACCGGCCCGTTTGGCAGCCAGTACTTTCTCCTTTATACCACCTACAGGTAATACCTGGCCTCTTAAGGTTATCTCCCCGGTCATCGCAAGGAAGGGTTTGAGCTTTCTTCCGGTAAACAGCGATGTCAATGCAGAAAGCATGGTGATACCGGCGCTGGGACCGTCTTTGGGTACCGCGCCTTCCGGCACGTGGATATGGATATTAAAATCATCGAAGATGCCGGGCCTTATCCCCAACTCTTCCGCATGTGCACGCAGGTAAGCCATGGCAATGCTGGCGCTCTCCTTCATCACATTACCGAGGTTACCGGTAATAGTCAAACCTCCCTTGCCTTTACTCATATTAGTCTCAATAAACAATATCTCTCCTCCGACTGATGTCCATGCCAGGCCAACCGCCACACCCGCAGGAAGCCCCTTCTTATACGCGTCGTTTGTGAACTTAGGTTTACCCAACACCTCCACCACCTTTTCAGGACTCATTTGCGGATTCACGTTATTGCCCATAGCCACATCTTTCGCAACGTTACGCATGAGTGCTGCCAGCACGCGGTCCAATTCGCGTACGCCGCTTTCACGGGTATAATTCTGGATGACCTGCTGCAGTACCTTTTCTGAAACGCGCAATGGCGTCTTTTTCAAGCCGTGCAGATCTTTCTGTTTCGGAACAAGGTGCCTTTTAGCGATCTCTGTTTTTTCTTCTATGCTGTACCCGGTAAGCTGTATGATCTCAAGCCTGTCTCTCAACGCCGGCTGAATATCCTGCAGGCTGTTGGCCGTGGCCACGAATAAAACTTTTGAAAGGTCGAATTCCACTTCCAGGTAATTGTCGTAGAACGAACTGTTCTGTTCGGGATCTAATACTTCAAGTAATGCAGAACTCGGATCTCCGCGATGGTCATGGCCGATCTTGTCGATCTCATCCAGGATGAACACCGGATTGGCGGATTTTACTTTACGCAGGGATTGAATGATACGACCCGGCATTGCACCGATATAGGTTTTACGATGTCCGCGATATTTCACTTTCATCATGCAAACCGCCCAGGCTCAGTCGTCGAACTTCCGGTTGATAGCATTGGCGATGCTTCTGCCCAATGAAGTTTTACCGATACCGGGAGGGCCGACAAAACAAAGGATCGGAGATTTCATATCCCCTTTGAGCTTCAGCACCGCAAGGTATTCCAGGATACGATCCTTGATTTTTTCCATACCGTAATGATCGTTATCCAGCACGTCCTGCGCATGTTTCAGATCATAGTTATCGTCGGTGAACGAATTCCAGGGAAGATCCAGCATCAGATCCAGGTGATTATAAATCACGGAATAGTCAGGCGTGCTGGGATGCATGCGTTCCAGCTTCTGGATGTTTTTCTGAAAGAGGTCTTTTGCCGTTTCAGGCCAGTTCATACCTTCAGCCCGCTTCTGCAAATCACGCAATTCCCGTTCGTTCGGGTCTCCGCCCAACTCATCTTTGATCGACTTGAGCTGTTGCTGCAGGAAATATTCCCGCTGCTGCCGGTCCATCTCACCCCGCGTTTTGTTGGTGATCTCATTTTTAAGCTCTGCCATCTGCAATTCCATCTGGAGCATCTGAAGCAGCTTTTCACCGCGCAGTTTCACATTATCCTCTTCCAGCAATGCCTGTTTTTCGGTAAGCTTTGCGTTGATATTGGAAGCAATAAAATGCAGCAGGAACGATTGCTGTTCGATATTACGCAGCACAATTCCGGCTTCCGCGGGCAACCCTGAAGACAAAGACATGATCTTTTCCGAATGTTCCTTTACGGAAGAAAGTATTGCATCAAACTCAGAATCATTGCTGGGAAACACATCCTCCACCAGGTTGACGACCGCTTTGTAAAACGGTTCGGCCTGTGTGATCTGCTGGATGCGAAACCGTATGCGCCCCATTATGAACAATGTGGTATTGCCATCCGGCATCTTGATCTGCTTCACCACTTTGGCAAGTGTACCAGTGTAGAAGATATCCTCTACCCCCGGATCTTCATTAGCCATATCCTTTTGAGCGACAACACCTATCCATTTGCCATTTGTGTTGGCAAACTCCAATGCTTTTACCGACTTCTCCCTCGAAACGGTGATAGGCAAAACGACATTCGGAAACAACACCGTGTTGCGCAGCGCGATGAGCGGAATTTCGGAGGGAATCTTCTTTTTGTCCTCTTCGTTCAGTTCTTCTTCCCCTAGCGGAACGATAGGCAAAAATTCCATTTCCTGTTCGTTCTGCCCAAAAATTAAGTTTATCGTAGATTTCATGATGATCCTTTTTTTAAGTCGGACAATTTGGCGGAACCAAAATTACCCAAATTGTCACACAGCTAAAAGCTAATTGGAACAATCATCGTGCCAAACAGCTCAAACTGAAAAAATAGCAGTTCCCGTAAGTATATTTACCGTACTGTATTAAATATACCAAAATGACAAAATTCTGCTTTGCAGTTGCGGGAGCGATGATGCTTTCTTTTTCCATTAAAGCACAAGACACTACAGGAATGATCAACCAGAGCGCCATGTCGATCAGAAGTCAGGCCCCTATCCGCAAGCCTTATTGGGGAAATTCTCTGGACGGAATGATTTTTTCAGCTTCGCGTATGGATCCGAAATTATCAAACCAGAGTCAGGCAGTTCGCTTCTCAATGTTTCTGAACATTGGCTTTACGTATAATTATAATTTCTGTAATGCTTTCGGAATTTATACCGGACTTGATGTGAAAAACATAGGATATATTACTAAAAATCAACTGCTGGGCATCGGTGAGCAGACGATCAAACGCCGGGTTTACACGGTAGGCTTACCGGTTGGTTTGCGTCTGGGTAATATGAAAAAACGCGATTATTTCTTCCTTGGCGGAGGATTGGATCTGGCTTTCCACTATAAAGAGAAAGAATGGATCGAAAAAAGAAGCAACAAAACCAAATTCTCTGAATGGTTCAGCAGTCGCAACGAAACGCTCATGCCCTATGTGTATGCAGGTTTCGGGTACCATGGCACCACCATTAAAGTGCAATACTATCCCGGCAGCTCATGAACCAGGACTATACCACTACTGATCCGGTCACCGGCACACAGATCAAACCTTATGCAGGTCAAAAAGTTAATCTGATCCTGTTCAGCATCGGACGCGACATGAAATACGGCAGAAAATAAGTAAGTCATGCGCTATCTGTTGTTATTTCTGGCAGGATTAATGCTTGCCCAAAATGCTGAGGCTCAAAAAGAACCTCTGAACTATGCGTTAAGTTTCCCGCGTTTCAAACAATTTTACAACGAACGCAAAAGCGACAGTCTGTACGGAATGTTTGCTGTTACCGTAAAAGCGGTTCTTTCTCCGGAAAAAACGCAGGATCTGATCAACAGCCTGCAGGAGCAGTACGGAACGATCGGACAAACCTCGGTCAATAAGTCTGCGCCTCAGGGGCTTGTGTACGAAGCCGCATTTTCGAAAAGGGAAGTCGATGAATGTAACTTATGTACTGAACGACAAAAATGAAATAGCAGGTTTGTTTTTCAGTCCGAAAGACGATGTACCCGCTGAACCGGTAGTCAATAATTTTGAAGTGACGGGAAGTAAAGGCGTTCCGATAGAAAGGAACCCTTGAAACACCTGCATCGGAAGGCCCTTATCCGCTTGTAGTCATTGTAGCAGGTTCCGGTCCTACAGACAGGAACGGCAACAGTACTCTGGGTGTGCACAGCAATACTTATAAGCTTTTGGCCGAATGCCTTCTTGCCAGGGGCATTGCTTCCATACGCTACGACAAGTGCGGTATCGGTGCAAGCGCAAGTCCGCAGGTATCTGAGCAGCAAATGCGTTTCGAAACCATGTCCGGCGACCTTGAGGCTATTATCCGCAAAGCCCGTGCAGATAAACGCTTTGGGAAAATATACCTGGCCGGGCATAGTGAAGGTTCACTGGTGAGTATGCTTGCCGCACAAAAAGAAAAAGTGGACGGGTTCATTTCGATTGCCGGACCTGCAAGGCCGGCAGGAGATATATTGCTGGAGCAGATCAGCAACGCACAACCTGAGCTGGCTGAAGAAACCCGCGCCACCCTGGAATCTATCAGAGCCGGCAAACCAGCCAGCCCTCAAAACTCCGCACTGCAGCAGATGTTCTCGCCTGGTGTGCAGCCATATGTACAAAGCTGGATGGCCTATGATCCAAGGGTCGAAATCAAGAAACTCAATATTCCGGTGCTGATCATACAGGGCACAGAAGATACACAGGTTCCCGTATCTGAAGCAAAGATGCTGCATGAGGCGAAGACAAATGCTCAACTGGCTGTATTTGACGGCATGACGCATATGCTGAAAACTGCCACCCCTGACCCTGCTTCTAACCGTAAAACCTATGAAGACCCTGCAATTCCGCTGACCAATGGTCTGTGTGACGCGGTGAGCTCATTTTGCAAATAAATAATGCCGGACATCAGAATATCTGTAACTTCGGGTTCTTAAAACGTTTCATTTTTTATGAAAAAAATTACAGGCGCTGCACTGCTTACTCTGGGATTCTTTGCTCAGAGTTGTAAGGAAAAAGGTGTGGTAATCGACTTTCGCGACAGAGACAATATTGTAGACACTACTTATATGTCCTCTTTAGAAACAGCGGAAAGCAGAAAAGTGCTTATTGAGGAATTCACAGGTGCTTCCTGCACCAATTGTCCGGACGGACATAAGCTGGTGGCGAGTCTGCAGGCCAGTTATCCGGATCGCATTGTGGCTGTTGCGTATCATACTTACTTTCCCGGTCCGATCTTCCAGCCGGTAAAAACACTTGAGGTAAGCAGCAAATATGATTTCCGCGACAGTGCGGCTACCAATATCGGTACAACTATTTATGGTACTTTGGGTAGCATTCCGATCGCAGGTATCGACCGCGTTCCCTATTCAGGAAGTTTAAAAGTGGACAAAACGAACTGGTCTGCACAATCCACAAACCGTATGGCAGTTGCCGCTCCCGTAAACCTGCACCTTACTTCGTCTTACAACAGCTCAGAAAATATCGTGTCGCTGTCGGTAAAGGTCGTTTATACCAAACAGGTGAGCACAAAAAATGCGCTGACTATCGGTGTGGCTGAAAGTAATATTATCGATGCTCAGAAATTCCCTGATGCGGACTCTCCAGCATATCAGCACAATCACGTATTGCGCGAACTGCTGACATTCTACAGCGGTAACTCAATCATTGATTCTATTTCGGTAAAAGCACCGGGAAGAGTTTACGAATACTATTACAAGTTTACACCTAAAGGAGCCTGGAATCTCGACAACTGCCACATTTTTGCATTCATTTCCAACAATGAGGCAGACAACAAAGAAGTATTGCAGGCTGCAGAAGTTCCGCTTAAATAATGATGACTGTTACTTTTTTATGCCTCTGATGAAAATTTCGTCAGAGGCATTTTTATTTCTGCCCAAAACAATTGAATTTTACAGCCCCATGCTTCCCGGCACTATCAAATCTTTTCTATTGCCACAAAAATGTATTGCGGCGGGGATCATCCTGAATCGCCGGAGTACAAATGGGATATCACACTACATACTACACAAACCTTTTTAAATGGCACTTATTAAATCTATTTCCGGTATCAGAGGTACTATAGGCGGACAACCAGGGAACGGCCTCACCCCGATTGACCTGGTAAAGTTCACATCCGCATATGCACACTCTTACAACTCCGCAACGCGTCCAACAAAAAAGTGGTACTGGGGCGCGACGGTCGCATGAGCGGCTCCATCGTACGCAACCTGGTGGCGGCAACGCTGCAAAGCTGCGGATTTGATGTGGTGGACCTGGGACTGAGTACTACGCCTACGGTGGAAATGGCCGTAAAAATGGAAGGCGCCGGCGGCGGCATTATCCTTACAGCAAGCCATAATCCGGTGGAGTGGAATGCTTTGAAGCTGCTGAATGAAGAAGGGGAATTCCTGAACGCTGAAGAAGGCAAATGGATACTTGATTTTGCTGAGACCGGCGCAGACGTATTTGCGGATATCCATCACCTCGGCACTGTTCGTGAAGACCATAGCTTTATGCATCGCCATATTGAAGCATTGATCGACCACCCGCTGGTGGATGTGGAGGCTATCAGGTCCCGTAATTTTAAAATTGTTGTAGATGCTATCAATTCCACCGGATCTATCTTTGTGCCCGCCCTGCTTGAAGCGCTGGGCGTGGAAAAAGTATCTGTAATCAATGCCGAAGTATCCGGCAAGTTTGCGCATAACCCGGAACCGCTTCCGGAGAACCTGATTGAGCTGAGCAGTAAAGTGGCGAAAGAAAATGCAGATCTCGGTATTGCAGTGGACCCGGATGTGGATCGTCTTTGCTTCGTAAATGAAGATGGAAGCCTGTTTGGAGAAGAGTATACCCTGGTTGCTATTGCAGATTATGTGCTCGCCCACAAAAAAGGGAATACGGTATCCAATATGTCGTCCACACGCGCATTGACGCGATGTAACAGAAAAGCATGGCGGACAATATTTCCCCAGCGCGGTAGGCGAAGTGAATGTTGTTGCGAAAATGAAAGCGCACGACGCGGTGATCGGCGGAGAGGGTAATGGCGGTGTTATCTGCCCGGAATTGCATTATGGAAGAGATGCACTTGCAGGTATTGCTTTATTCCTTAACGCATCTTGCAAAAAGCGGGAAATCCATTAATGCATTGCGCGGAACTTATCCGAATTACATTATCTCTAAAAATAAAATCGAACTGTCCCCAGGGATTGGATGTACAAAAGATCTTCGCCGCGATACAGAAAAAAATATGCGCAGCAACCGATCAATACGGAAGACGGCCTTAAGATCGAATTTGATAAAGACTGGGTGCATCTGCGCACTTCCAATACGGAACCTATTATCCGTATCTATGCTGAGAGTACGAGCGAAACAACTGCCAACAATATTGCGCAGCGCATCATTGCTGACATTTCTGAAGAGATCAGGCGCAATTAACTGAATAGAAAAATTTACAGAAGCCGGGGCATTGAGTTCCGGCTTTTTTATTTCAGGGAACAGGATCATAGCCACTGCCCCCCCAGGGGTTGCAGGACAATATCCGTTTGAGGGCCATCCATGCTCCTTTGGCCGGTCCGTATTTACGGATCGCCTCATTCGCATATTCGCTGCAGGTAGGTGTATAACGGCAATTAGCGCCGAGGAACGGGGGAAACGGCTTTCTGATAAAAGCGGACAAGGCCCAGCAACAGGAAAGAAAACAGCTTACGCATCTTTATGAAGTTTACGCTGCAGGTGCTGTACGATCTGTTCCACCGCACTATAAACGGTTGGATGATCGGGGTACTCGCCTTTATTGCCGGTAAAAATAAAAAACAGGTGCAGCTGTATGCCTTCCGGTACAAGGGGATAGAGTGCATGCTTCTGATGCCGCCAGCTTTCCCGCATCAGCCTTTTGATACGGTTACGGTCCACAGCCCGCGCAAAACGCTTTTTAGGGACGGAAAACGCAATACGAACCGGACTTATGTCTGGTCCGGCAGCAATATCCGGCCGAAGGAGCCACATACATTTCAGGGGGAATGCAGAAAACGCTTTCCCGGTGTGGAAAAGCGTTTTAATATGTTGCTCTCTTTTCAGCCGCTCCTGTATGGTAAAGGTATAGCGGATGGTAAAAGTTTTTAAAAGATTATTTCAAACGTTTGTCGTCTGATACAGTCAATCTTTTACGTCCTTTTGCACGACGAGAAGCTAATACTTTACGGCCGTTTGCAGTTTGCATGCGTTTGCGGAAACCATGTACAGATTTACGACTGCGACGACTAGGTTGAAATGTACGTTTCATAATTCTTGTATTAAAGCCTTATTTGAAATAAAGCAAATGAGTTTTAAAAATCGGACTGCAAAGGTAAAGCTATCTGACGAGAATAACAAAAAGATTCATAAAAAATAAAAATACTTGCCTCCCGCCGCCTTCTCTGCAGAGAATCCCGGTTTAAATGATTGTGTATCAGACAGATTGAAGTCAAAGATGTACTCTTTACCCGCTTCAGTCGCGGATAATAAAGATACTTCTGCCGGAAGTTGAAGAATACACAAAGGCTAATATCTTTGAGAGCGATGGCATATTTCTCCAAATCCAGGACATCTTCATCCGTGGCAACATCCGATGCGCTGAGATTTTCAGCGCTTATCGGGGTATTTGCCCTTGGCTTACTGCTCCTGGGATCCATCATCTTCTATAAAGAACGGATGCTGATGGCCGATGCCCCCTGGGTTGTGTATAACATTATCAATACACACAGCCTGTTTATACAGGAGCATCGTTATGGTGCTTTCATAACTCAGATGTTCCCGCTCGCGGGTAGTTTGCTGCATCTCCCGCTTCAGTGGATCCTTGTACTATACTCGGCCAGCTTCAACCTGTTTTATTTTATTTCCGGGCTCGCTCTTTACCGTAAAGGGCAATATAAATTTACTCTGTTACTGGCATTATACTGTACTGTTTGTGTAAGCGACAGCTATTTCTGGACCAATAACGAAGTGCACCAGGGTGTATGCTGGTGTATGCTGCTCTGCGGATACTGGCGGTATCCGGAAGCACAGGCATGGGGAAAATACACATCCTGGTTACTGTTCACGCTGCTTGCCGCGCTCGCGATCTTTTCGCACCCGATTATTATAGTAGTGACTGTTTATATTTTCGGCTTTTATCTGCTTGCACGAAATCAATTTGATAAACGCCGGCGAATAGTACTCATCATCATTCCGGCAATTATTGCCGTAAAATATTACCTGAGCAAATCGGGTTGGTATGACGAGGGGAAAATTTCCACACTGGAATCTATCTCCTTCAGTCAGGTAAAAGGCGTGTTGCATACATCTACCGCCAGAATATTCCTGAACAATTGCCTGGGACGCTATTGGGCGTTCAGCCTGCTAACCTTATTATCAGCGGGAACGCTTCTCTACGCCAGAAAGTTCCTGCAGCTGCTCTGGATGCTTACGTTTTTTACGGTCTATTTTATAGCCGTATGTACCGTGTATCCCAATTGTGATTTTCCTTTTTACATAGAAAGCGAATGGATGTGCATCAGCATCATAGCGGCGCTGCCATTTGTGGCATATGGTTTGCCCGGATGGAGAAAGGAAGCGGCGGCAGTATTATCTGCATCCTTCTTTTTGTCTGCAGTCATTATTATTCCCCTTTCTGCCAAGCCTTTCCAGGAGCGCATTGCTCTGCTTGAAAAGATGATGGACTATTTCCGCAGCAGGGAGTGGTACAAGGTGGTCATTCTTACCGATGAACACAACTTCAATAACAAGCTGGAGCAAAAGCTGATCATGTCGTGGGGCATGCCTGCAGAAATGCTGATATTATCACGTACGGATCATCCGCAGCAAGCTGGCGTTACCGCGGTTTGTCTATCGCAGAAGGCATTTCATTCATCTTATACCCGGACTGACGAAGAAACATTCATCAATACATTTTATGCAGAAAAAAGGGAACCTTAATTCCTGTATTTTTCGATCGATACGACTGTGCGCTATACCACCACCCCGGTAGACAGCGTGATTGCTGTATTGCAGATCAGGTAATGCTGCGGAAAACAGTGTAACGCAGAATCAGCTCCAGTGCCAGGCAGACCAGTGCCAGCACAGCAAAAGGAAAAACAGATCGGTAAAATGTTTGAATGAATTTACCTGTGCCTTCGACTTTTCCATCTGATCAATTTCGTCGTAGATACCTGTGAGAGAAGCGTTATTTGTCGCCCGGAAATACTTACCACCTGTCTGTGTGGCGATGGTACGCAGCAATGCTTCGTCAATTTCAACGGGAACCATTTGCTTTTGTACGCCTCCTCCCGGAAGCGGCACCGGATATGGTGCTTCTCCACGTGTTCCCACGCCAATACAGTAAACACGTACTTTGAGCGCTTTGGCAATTTCCAGCGCTGTATTGGGATCTATCAGGCCTGTATTGTTCACGCCATCCGTAAGCAGAATCACTACTTTACTTTTAGCCTTAGAATTACGAAGACGGTCAACGGCCGTTGCGAGTCCCATACCTATAGCGGTACCGTCTGCCAGCATACCGCTCTCCACACCGTCCAGCTGAGACTTCACCACGGTGTGATCAATAGTGATCGGGCATTGCGTAAAGCTTTCACCCGAAAAAATCACGAGTCCGATCCTGTCACCCGGGCGCTTGTCAATAAAGCGCGCAGCAACGGCTTTAGCCGCATCGATCCTGTTCGGTTTCAGATCTTCTGCCAGCATACTTCCCGAAACATCAAGCGACAATACAATATCGATACCGTCCGACTCAATCGATTCCGTGGTATTGCTGCTTTGCGGGCGAGCCAGGGCAATCACAAGGCCGATGAAGGCCAGTGAACGCAATACGATCAGTACAGGGCGCATCCTCACTTTCCAGGATGGCTTCATTTGTTTCAGGCCGGACAGGGTAGTCATTCTGAAAGCCGGCCGGCTCGCCGACTTTCGTACATCCCACCAAATCAGCAAAGGCAATAATATCAGTAAGAGGAAAAACCAGGGTTGTGCAAACGCCAGGTGTTCTCCGTCCATCAGCGCTTTAATCATTTCTCGGTAGCAGGATTTTGAGGTTTAGGTTCTTTCGGTGCAGACACGCGGACAAAATTTCTGGCCAGTTCCAAAGCCTCGATATGCTCTTCAGGCAGCGGATGAGCCTTAGCAAATTTTGCCATATCTGCGGCGTGCAGCAGAGGTTTCAGCGACTTGATAAAGGAAGTCATCTCCCGATGTTTGCGTGCTTTCTGCAGCAGTTCGTCTGTTGTGAGCTCCATTGCATTCGTCTGGAATCTGGCCTCAATATATTGCCTTACAATATCGCTCAGTTCAGTATAGTATTCCTTAGGCTTATCCTGTTGCCATAATTGTCTGGCATCAAGCTCGGCCAGCAAACGTAAGGCTCTTTCGGAAAAGGTTTCCGTTTTCGCAGGAATAACAGGTTTTGCCGGCTTTTTACGTCTGGCAAAGTAGAGTGTGACCAGTACAATAATAATTACCGTTATCAGTATCCCGACAATCATCCATATGTAATCCCTCCAGGAAGTTTGCACTTCCTCCAATCCCTTAATTTCTTTGAACGGCTTTGTCGTATCAACCGGAACAGTATTCACCGCAATTCTGAAAGAGTCGGTAAAAAAAGTATCGGTGGTTCCTTTAACGGAAAAGATAAGCCTGGGGATTGCAAAGGAGCCTGAATCAAAACCTGTGATCAGCAGACGCTGTTTGTATGTCACGTTATTACCGTCTGTACCCGTGTCGATTTTGCTTTTCTCAACGATTTCCAGCGAGTTGAATGTATCAGCTATTTTAGGCCAGATGACGGCATTACCTTTTTGCGTCTGCACCGTAATGAAATAACGCAGCTGATCGCCGACAACAATTTGCTGCGCATCTGTCTTCGCCGCAACGGTTATCTGTTGCGCAAAAGCGGTGACTGCTACCGACAGGAAGGCAGGGATGATAAAGACGAGTGTCCGGAAGATTTTCTTGTTCATAAGTGTACTGCTATCGTCCTTTAAAGTAAGCTTGCAATGTTTTCACATAGTCCTGATCTGTCCGTATGCTCATCATCGATGAACCGCTTCTGGCAAATGCCTGACGGCAATAATCGGAGTGATTCTGAAAGCTCTTTGCATATTGATTACGTACTGCCTTATCATCCGTATCTATCCAGAGTCAGCATCACTTTCTGCATCGCGTACTTTCAGCAATCCTGCCTGAGGCAGTATTTTATCGGCCTGATCAAACACCTGGATGCCGACAAGGTCATGTTTCCTGGAGGCCAGCAGCAGTGGCTTTTCGAACGGCAGTGTAACAAAATCGCTCATCAGGAATGCAATGGTCTTCTTTTTCAGAACGGAATTCAGAAATTCCAGCGCGATCCCCACATTTGTACCGGAGCCGCTTGCAGGTTCGATAGTGATCAATTCGCGGATAATTCTGAGACATATGGCTACGTCCCTTTTTAGGAGGAATAAACCGTTCTATCCGATCACTGAAAAAGATAACACCGACTTTGTCATTAATTGGTTGCTGCGGAGAATGACAGCACCGCACAAAGCTCGGTAATGATCTCTCTTTTCAGCCTTTGTCCCGTTCCGAACAAAGAACTGTTGCTGATATCAACAAGCAGCATTACTGTAAGCTCACGCTCCTCTTCATACACCTTTACAAAAGGATGAGAAAATCTGGCTGTTACATTCCAGTCAATTGTCTTCACATCGTCACCCGGAGTGTATTCGCGGACTTCGCTGAATGACATTCCTCTGCCTTTGTAAGCAGAATGATATTCGCCCGCTAAATATGATTGCTCAATCCCTTCGTCTTGATCTCAATGCGTCTTACGCGCTTTAATATTTCTGCAGTAGTCATCTTGGATTCAAACAAAAGAAACGATCTGAAAAATTATGCATTTACGAGCATAGCAGCTTCGATGATTTCCGCCATTTTTTTGCCGCGTGCACGGGTCTTCGTCTTCCGTCCAGCCCAGCTGTACAGCTGAAGAAGTGTAACGGCTCGATCCATTCGTCAGAGGCAGCAAAAGCAAGATTGGTCTGATGCATGATCTCTTTGCGATATTCTTCTGAAAGACGATTCATCAGTGCGGCGTTCTTAAGGTGTTCCCACTTTCGGATATAATGCCAGTTATTATCATACCAGTAAGGATTTCCTACCTGCTTCAGTAAGGTTTTTCTCGCCTGGCCTAGCCGTTAGCCAGGAAAGCGGTTGGCAGGAAGAAGGAAAGGAACGACCGGGTATCACCTTTCGGCTTTGGGCATGCGAATGAAATATACCCGGTATGTGCTCAGGGGATTCGCGGATGATACGGTGGTTACGACGCTGCAGTTCCAGGAAGTGATCGAGCTTACGTACCTGTGACAGTCTTGACAGCTGCGTGTAATTCCGAAATGCGGTAATTATAGCCGAGGTAAGGATGCAGATCGGCGCGCGGTCTTTCCCATAGTGATCATGCCCGTGATCAGAGTAGTGATCACATTTTTCGGCCAGTTCGGAATCGTTTTTTATAATCGCACCGCCTTCTCCGCAGGTGATGATCTTTACAAAATCGAAAGAAAAGGTACATACATTGCCTATGGTACCCAATGCCTTCCCCTTATAATCTCCCTGATAGCCTGGCAGGCATCTTCTATAAGAAACAGGCCGGCTGATCGCAAATGTCTTCAATTCGTTCAATTTTATGCCATGCTGCCACACAGTGTGACCGGCATGATTGCTTTGGTGCGGGACGTGATCACACGGGCTACCGAAGCAGGATCAAGCGTAAGTGTATCATCGAGATCTGGAAAAACGGGAATAGCGCCCACGCTCAGGATTGCCTCTAAAACTGGCGACAAAGGTGAAGGTAGGCAATATCACCTCATCACCTGACCCGATTCCCAATGCAGCCATAGCGGTGGATAACGCGGCAGTACCGCTGCTCAGAAGCACCGAATTGCGAACATCAAATCGCTTACAGATACCTGCTCCAGCTCACGCGCTTTCCATATGCCTTTTCTGGGGCCGTCGAAGCCATAGCGCATCAGTATTCCTGTTTCCAGGACATCATTTACTTCTTTGCGTCTTCGGCGCCACAAAAAATCATAACCGGGCATTAATTATTTATTTTTCTGAACAAACAAAAATATAGTTTCGATGGAATCTCCAAAAAAGAAGATGTTTAAAGTTTTCTGAAAAAGTAATCTTAAAAAAGTAGCCCCGTACAGGGCTACTCATTTATTATTAAATTATCTAACTACTCGCAGATTATTGAACACGGTACCAGGTTTGATTGCTTCTGATTCAGAATCTCCGGGCTCTTCAGAGACGTCATTGTCCTCACCCACTTTCAGATATCTGCTTATTGTCAATGTTACCAGGCTTGTTGCTATCAAACAGGATACGGCGTTTTGAATCATCCTTAACGATACGGAACTGTGTACGACGATTGAGCTGACGAACCTTCAGGATTGTCTTTTCCTTCAGCGTACGGTTAGGGGCAGCAGGCATATCTTTACCCATTGCTTTTGCAGCCATACGATCTTCAGCAATACCGTTGTTTTTCAGATATTCCAGCAGCAGACTAGCTCTTTCCTGGCTCAGTTTCTGGTTGTAGGAATCTGTCTCCTTTTCCATCAGTGAAAGAGTAGATTTCTGCACTCAGAGACTGATTATCCTTCATAAAGTTTACGAGTGTATCGAGAGAGGCAACGGATTCCGGACGGAGCGTTGCTTTATCGAAGTCGTAGAGAATATTGTGCACTTCAAAAGGAATATTCTTTTCGATCTTATCAAGATAGATAGTTACTTCCACATCATCATCAGGATCGTATGTTTTACCTCATTTGTATTTACATTCAAACGGGAGGAGCATAACCTGATTTATCTGCTGTGATCACATAGTTGTGGCCACGTGCGGTATTGAATGCAAAGTTTCCGTCGGGAGAATCGAAGTTTCACATCTGCCGCTGTCTCAGGGATTTTAACCACAGACTCAGTGGCGAGTTCGCCCGTTTTACGGTTTACAACTTTACCCATTACGTACGGAGTTTTAGGTTCGTACTGTATTCGCCAGATGTCATCACAACATGTTGGGTTTTTCAGTGCGATAGAACCGATACGGTTTGATACGATGTAAGCATCAGGTTTACCAACAGGATCTTTAATGAAATAGATTTCATCAGCAGATGTGTTGATAGGATAACCGAGGTTTGTACGTTAGTGTAACGAGAAGGACCACCTGTTGCAGAGTAGATATCGAAACCACCCATTGTTACCCAGCCGTTTAGAAGCGAAGAACAGTTTGCCCTCGCGGCTATCGTAGTATGGAGTAATTGCTCATCTTCTTCAGTATTTACTTGTTTACCTACATTCTGCGGACGACGGTAGTCTCCTGTACGTGTATCGATATACAGAGTACCAGATATCATATCCACCACGGCTTTGCAGTTTACGGTTTGAAGAGAAGAACAGTATTTCTTTCTTACCAACTTTAGCGCAGTATGGGTTTGTATTAGAACCTCCTTCGTTGATGCCTTCGCCCAATCAGTTTAGCTTCTGACCATTTAGATTTTTCGAAAGTAGAAACGTAGATTTTACAGATAACGCGCATTGAATCTTCCTCCTGGCAACGGGTGAAGTAAAAGCGGTCTCCGCCGTGGACTGTAACAGCCATTTCCGATATGCACACGCGGGTTGTTAAAGTCTCCGTCTTTGAAGTCGAGAGCCAATTGGAAGGAATCAACATCGTCAACAAATTTTTGCTTTGGTTGATACCATGAAACGTGACATATAAGCTTCTGAATTACGGCGATCAACCTGAACCACCTGATTCTGACTCATTGATGAGTACAACAGGCCGTGTATCTCCCAATGGATAAGGAGCAGACTCCGTGTAGCAGAGTTTACGTTAGGGCCTGCATTCTTTAAGAGTAAACGGTTGCGGCGCGTTAATGGAGTTCTTAGCCATTACACATCCGTCAATCTCGATCTTCGCACGCTTTTTCGCTTTTTTGAATGTCTTGGGGTTGTCTGCGATAAACTGGTTGAATGCGATGATCGCATCGTCAAATTTACCGGACATTTTCAGCATTACGGCTTCCTTAAATTTAGCTTCAGGATACAATGTCTTACCTGCTGCATACGCCTCCTGATAATAGCCAGCGCCCTGAACGTAATCGCGGGTGGCATAACAACATTCAGCAAGCTGGTAAGAAAGGTATGGCAGACGTGGTTGTTCCTGCTTCAACTGCTTATAGTACTCGATAGCGTTGAAATAGCTACCTTCTTTGTACAGATTATCTGCCCACTTGAGCTTCTTATCGTAAGGCAGATCTTTTACCGGATCATTTGCCTTATTTCTATACTTTTCTTTTGCCATGTCCTGGGCTTGTGCATTTGGTTGCGAAGCGACCATAAATGAAGCCAGTACAAAGAGAAGCCAGTTTTTTCTCATATTGTTTGTTCGTTGTTATTCTTTGTAAAATGTATAAAGTACGAGGCGGTCGAGGCCTTATTGGTTGACTTAATTTTTCACTTCCTTAGAAGCGTGAACATGGATAAACCAGATTGCGGGCTGCATTGATCGGGTTTAAGCCAATAAAGCGCAGGCAGATTTCAAAACCACCTTTGCCATTAGTTGCTGTATTGTATTTCGATGTGTTATAATCGTAAGCAACACCCACGCGTAAACCGCGATGCTCAATACCAGCAGAAACCATTGCGGCATCATTGTTGCGGTACCAGCCACCAAGGAACAATCCTGTAGCCAATGCTTTAATTTCAGGATCACCTGCCACGATGTAATGGAATTCACTACCTGCGATAATTTCAGTAGTGCTTGACTGTGTTTGATACAATACGGCAGGGCGAACGCTGAAACGCTCTCCTGTATACCAGATTGCCCCGATTTGTCCGGACAAGCGACGACCCAGACCCACATCGCTGTTTTTTTCTTTAGAGAGCGACTCTTTAGGCTGGTTCAGGTTATTTCCCGCAACTCCCAGAGACAATCCGAAACGATCGCTGAAACGGTGTGAATAACCGATACCGGCATTCACGGTGAAATAGCGAACCGGAGATCCGTCGAATGAAGAGTCGATAGGTCCGGTAAACGTTCCCGACTGGAACTGGCTACCGAAATACAATTTACTCAGATCGATCGTTTTAGAAGTGTACCCGCCCTGCAAACCGACAGAGAGATCTTTATTTCCGTCTAAACCGAGGAATTTATGGTATGCAACAGAAAGCAATCCGGAAAAGTTGCTCAGATTACCGTCTCCTGCCACATCGTTATACAATTGTACGCCTCCCGCCAGATAATCGTCACCGGTAAGATCACGAACTATCGGAGCATCCACAGAAACAGCAAAGGTGCGGTAAGAGGCACTACCCAGTGCAGAACGCCATTGATCACGATAGATGGCAGATGCGCGGATCGGCCCGTCGAAACCTCCGGTAAATGCAGGGTTAAGGATCAAAGGAGTTGCATTGAACTGCGTAAAGTGAATATCCTGAGCAAATGCACAGGAAGCACTGATAGCAATCACTGCAGTAAGGCTTACCCTTTGAATGATGTTTTTCTTTGTCATGGTTTCTTCCTTAAAAATATTACTACAAAAGTGTTTTCGATTTAATTTTTGTTAACAGCAACTTTAGCTGAAGCACAATAGAATCAATACTTACAGCCCGGTTAATTTAACGTTTGATTGTACAAATCCCGTTAAATTTTCCACATAACTGCGGTTCAAAATACGGCTTTTTTTGAAAGTTGCAAATGAAATGCCGAATATTTTTTCTTTCAGGGTGAATTGGATGAAGACATACAAAATAATTTTAATGGCCCGACCGACCTTGTGAACAAAGTAAATTTTACAAATTCTGACTTCTTTTATCAAGACTGTTTCCGGATAAAAAATGGTTGGGTTTATCACCAAATTTTCCCGTTCCGGTCGATCCGCAGGTAAGCATCGGGAATCTACCTTCTTATCTCGGAGCGCAAAGCATTATTTTTTACTTTTGCCGCATTCCATCGTACACTTATGGCTCCGCGTTCAAAAAAACAGAAAAAAAATCCCCCCATTGTCCCCGCTTCCGAAAAACCGGATAGCAAAAGGCAGGTCCGACTGATTCTCGGAACATTACTGCTGATAGTGGGCGCTTTCGTCACCTTTTCAATTATCAGCTACTTTTTTACCTGGCAATCGGATCAGGATCAGCTGCTTAGCGCAAAAAGCAATTGGGATTTCCTCGGAGATAAAGAAAGTCTGATCACCAACTGGGGCGGAAGACTCGGCGCACTAACTGCCCACATCCTTGTCTACCGCTATGTGGGGATCATGACTCTTGCGATAAGTCTATGGGTGAGTATGCTGGGTACCTACCTGGTTTATGACAAGAAAGTTTTCCGCCTTGCGCGTTACCTGCGCTGGGTATGCCTTTTACTATTGATCGCCGCACCGCTGCTCACATTTTTGCTTCCCGGTTCGGCTTTCTCCTGGGGTGGAGCATGGGGAAATGAATCCGTTAACTTCATGAACGGCCTGATCGGCAAAATGGGAACCGGCCTGATACTGTTCTCCGTTCTCGCGCTCACCGCATTTATCGTATTCTCCCTGGACATCAGACCTGCATTAAGAAAAGCCCGCAGTAAGGCCGCTGAAATGCGCGGCAATCTTACCGAAGCGCTTGTGAACAATGCAGCGGCAAAATCCGACACCTCCGAAGAAAGTCATCCTGTTATCGTACCCGAACCTGAACCGATGCCTGCTGCACCGGAGAACGCTGTGCATTTCAACGGTTCTGTAAACGACCGGTTTGCACATGCAGGAAAAGAACAGGCCTTTGCATTTGCGCTGAATGAAAAGGAGCCGGAAGCGATGATCCCGGATGAAATAGAATCTCCGGAAAATGCAACGCAATTCATGACGGAAGAGCCCGAAACAGACTCTTTCGAAAGTGAGCAGGAAACAGAAGAGGAAGATCTGCCAACTGAAGAACCAGCATCAGCTGCTTTTCCTGAAATGATTGCAGAAGAGCCTGTTCAGGAATTTTCGTTTGAGGTAAAGCAGGCTGAACCGGAAAAAGTCAAAGAAGTACCGGTAAGCGGCCATATAAGCATTCAAAGCAACGAACCCTATGCGCCTGAGCTTGACCTTCCCAATTACAAATTCCCGACACTGGACCTGCTTGAGGACCGGGCTCAGGAAGTAATTTCCCTGGATAAGGACGAGCTTGAAAAGAATAAGACACAGATCATCAGCACGCTGCGCAGTTTCGGAATAGAAATCCAACGGATAAGCGCTACGGTAGGACCGACTGTTACACTTTATGAAATTGTACCGGCGGAAGGCGTCCGCATTTCCAAAATACGGAACCTGGAAGATGACATAGCATTGAACCTTGCAGCGCTTGGCATCCGTATCATAGCCCCCATTCCGGGACGCGGCACTATCGGAATTGAAGTACCTAATGCGAATAAGCAAATTGTATCAATGCGTGCTTTGCTAAGCAGCGATAAATTTGTAAATAACAAAATGAGTTTGCCCATCGCGCTCGGTAAAAAGATCGATAATGAAAACTATATCGTTGACCTTGCAACAATGCCGCACCTGCTGATGGCGGGGGCAACAGGTCAGGGAAAGTCTGTCGGAATTAACGCGGTACTGGTTTCCCTCCTGTATAAAAAACATCCGTCACAGCTTAAGTTTGTCATGGTGGATCCCAAGAAAGTGGAACTGTCTATTTACAAAACAATTGAGAAGCATTTCCTCGCAAAACTACCCAATGAAGAAGATGCGATCATTACGGATACCAAGAAAGTAATTAATACGCTCAATGCGCTTTGTATTGAAATGGACAACCGTTATGAGTTGCTGAAAGAGGCGGGAACGAGGAACATAAAAGAGTACAACGAAAAATTTATCAGCAGAAGACTCAACCCTGAAAAAGGGCATAAATATCTTCCGTTTATAGTATTGGTGGTGGATGAGTTTGCCGACCTGATCATGACTGCGGGTAAAGAAGTGGAGATGCCGATAGCGCGCCTGGCACAACTGGCGCGGGCTGTGGGTATCCACCTTATTGTAGCTACCCAGCGTCCTTCAGTAAACGTTATCACCGGTACGATCAAAGCAAACTTCCCGGCACGTATTGCCTTTAAGGTGTCTGCAAAAGTAGACTCCCGAACCATTCTGGATGCCGGCGGAGCAGAGCAGCTGGTGGGGCGCGGAGATATGCTGATCAGTCATGGAAGCGAACTGCTACGCCTGCAGTGCGCATTCGTGGATACCCCCGAAGTTGAAAAAATCGTATCGTTCATAGGCGATCAACGTGGCTATTCATCAGCATTTGAACTTCCTGAGTATATCGGCGACGAAACAGGTTCCACAACAAAAACACTGGACATCACAAACCGTGATGAATTATTTGAGGAATGCGCGCGTATGATCGTACAGACCCAAAGCGGGTCTACTTCTGCATTGCAGCGCAGGCTGAATCTGGGATACAATCGTGCAGGCCGTATCATGGATCAGATAGAAGCGGCAGGGATCGTCGGCCCTGCGGTAGGCAGCAAGCCCCGTGAAGTGTATGTTAAAACAGAAGCGGAGTTGGATGCTTATCTGTAATCTGATGCATCTTTGTAGCTCAATACTTTAATAATAAAACAGAAATGAAAAAATTACTCGGAATCTTTGCTCTTGGCATGCTTTCTTTAAGCTATACTGCTTCTGCGCAAACGGATGCAAAAGCTAAAGCGATCCTGGACAATGTGACTAAAAAAGTAAATAGTCTGAAAACGATCAAGGCTAACTTTTCACTGAATCTTGCAAGTGCTAACGGCAAAACCAAGCAAAGCAAATCGGGCACTTTTTATATGAAAGGAAGCAAATACCATATCAGCATTCAGGGCCAGGAAATTATCTGCGACAACAAAACTGTGTGGACGTATATCAAAGAATCCAACGAGGTTCAGATCAGCAATTACAATCCGAGTGAGCAGACTATTTCTCCGAATAAGCTCATCACAAATTTTTACGACAAAGAATATAAGTACAAGTACGCAGGCGCACGTAAGTCGGGCACTCAGCAATGTGATGTCGTGGAACTGACTCCCGTTGCCGCAGGAAAGCAATTCAGCAAAGTTGAAATATTCGTGGACAAAGCTTCCAGTACAATTGCAGGAGGCAGCATCACCGAGAAAAACGGCAATAAGTACAATTATACAATCAGCAATTTCACCGGTAATGCTCCGCTTGAAGACAAATTTTTTATGTTCGATCCCGCTGCCTACAAAGGTGTAGAGGTTGTGGATCTCCGCTGATCCGGTAATTCCAAAAAATTGAAAAGGCTGCAATTGCAGCCTTTTTTTATTGTGTTTCGTTTATATACACCCGTTTAACACGCTGGGAAATTCCTGTCATTATTTCATAGGGAATTGTACCCGCCCAATCTGCCAGCTGCTGTATTGGAAGCGCGTCTCCGAAGATAATCACTTCATCTCCCTCCTGTACCTGATCTATATCCGTGATATCCACCATACACATATCCATTGCAATGATACCGATGATCGGAGCCGGTTTATTGCTGATCATGACATAAGCATTACCACGACTTAAAGCTCTCGGATAGCCATCAGCATACCCGATGCAGATGGTTGCAATGCGCATATGCCGGTCTACCTTTCCTTTCCGGCTGTAACCGACCGTCTCTCCGGCATCCACTTCTTTGATCTGTGCAATAACAGTCTTCAATGCACTGATCTGCCGCAGCTGATTATTGAGTGAACCACTGCTGTCAATACCGTACAAACCAAGTCCGAGGCGAACCATATCAAAGTGATATTCCGGATACTGTACGATACCGGCTGTATTGCATAAATGCATCAGCGGCTTATAGCCGAGAGCATCAGCTAATTTTACGCACATACGCTGAAAAAGCTCAGCCTGCTGTTGTGTAAACGTACGGTGCGCCTGATCATCGGCTGCTGCAAGGTGACTGAAAATACTTGCGATACGCAGACAGCTGCACTTATCGAGGTAAGTTGTCAGCTCATCCAGATCAGATTCCATAAAGCCGAGACGATGCATTCCTGTATCGAACTTGACATGAACGGGATAGTCCTTCACCCCGATATTTTCGGCCACTGCGACAAAGTGTGTAAGGGAACGCATATTAAACAGTTCAGGCTCCAGCCTCCAGAGTATCATACGGTCAAACGCATCTATGGAAGGACTCATTACCATTATGGGCAATTCAATGCCAGCCTTGCGCAGCGCCACACCTTCATCTGCGTAGGCAACTGTAAGGTAGTCAACACCCGACTGCTCCAATACTCTTGCAACCTCATGACCTCCACTGCCATAGGAAGACGCCTTCACCATCACCATTGTTCTGGTTCCGGGCTTTAAGCGTCTGCGAAACACCTGCAGGTTCTGAACCATAGCCGAGAGATTTACGGTCATTACCGTCTGGTGGATCCGCTGTTCCAGCAGCAGGCTTATTTTTTCAAATGCAAAACTCCGGGAACCCTTCAGCAACACGGCTTCGTTTTCGAAAACAAAATCCTTGAAGTGCCGCAGGAAATCTGCTGTATCCCGGAAAAAATATTTCTGTAAGTCTTTGTTGGCATCAAATAGATGACTGTAGTGTGTGAGTGCGTTACCGATACCTATGAAGCGTCTGATACCACGCTTCTGAAGGATTTCGGACAACTCGCTGTACAAGGCCACCTCTGCCCTGCCGGTCTGCAGCATATCACTCAATATGACTGTCTGGGCAGTCATATTCTGTTGTTGCAGCGTATCGAGCGCAATCTGCAGCGAGGTGAGATCCGAATTGTATGCGTCATTGATCACAATCGTATTATTATCTCCCTGCCGGATTTCCAGCCTCATTGCTATAGGCTTCAGAAGTGCCATTCCATCGGCGATCTCTTCGTCGGGAATTGCGGCAAACAGCATATAGCACCAGCAATTAATGGCATTTTCCACGGAGGCGGCGTCTACAAAAGGGATTTGGACAGACACCTTCCTGTCCTGAAACAGACCTTCTATCTCCGTACGTCCCTGTTCCTTCCGAACGGAAAGGATCTGCAATGCGGCTTCTGTCTTTTGCGACCAGCTGATGAGCTGTAAGGGCTTATCAGACCCTTTACGGACAGTCTGGGAAAATAAGTGTATTGCTTCGTTAAGCTCGTAATAATCTTTACAGTAGATCAATACGTCTGCATGCCGGAATAGCTGCAACTTTTCGTTGATCTTTTGCCGGCTGTTCAGAAATCCCTGGTTGTGCGCTTCGCCGATATTCGTAAAAATCCCGACTGTAGGTTACGGATAATCCGCTCCAGTAATTCCATCTCACCGGGCTGAAATGCCTGCTTCAAATATACCCAATGTATGCTGACCGTTCATTTTCCATACGGAAAGCGGGACTCCGATCTGTGAATTATAGCTTCCCGGACTGCGGACAATGTGGAAGCGATCTTTCAGCAGCTGATACAGCCATTCTTTTACAATTGTCTTTCCGTTGCTGCCGGTAATACCGATAACCGGAATATCGAAACCGGAACGCACGTTGGCGGCAAGCTGCTGCAATGCACTCACCGTAGCGGGTACCCGTAAAAAAAGAAGCATCCGGGAAAACTGAAAGATCCGGATGTTCAGAAACAAGAAATGCGCGAACTCCGTGCTGATATGCCGAAGCAATATAGTCATGCCCGTTGCTTCGGGCTGTTTTAACAGCAACGAACAAACAGTTTTCCGGTTCCCGGACAG
Source organism: Chitinophagaceae bacterium (assembly GCA_049840855.1). Taxonomy (GTDB): domain Bacteria; phylum Bacteroidota; class Bacteroidia; order Chitinophagales; family Chitinophagaceae; genus Rurimicrobium. The sequence continues at coordinate 90,815 of JASGJF010000006.1, forward strand.
CCCTGCTGTCGGTAACAATAACCTGAACGGAGATATCATTTCTGGCGCCGGACCATTCGGCCCTGCAGGCTGAAGCAATCGAAGATAATAGCATAGTATTGAGCTGCCGGATTCTTGGTTAGCAAATTTGCGTTTTGTTTTCGAGTTTGCGTACTGGGAAATCAGGCCTTATAAAGCATTAAAAACCTTTTAACAAAGATGTAGGATAAATTGGTATCAATCTTGATGGGGTAATGATACAAATACCAATAAGTAAATTATTTTTGTAGCTCAAAATTCTAGTCAATGAAAAAGTACTTCTTACTCTTTGCTGCAGGCAGCGTATTGATGCTTGCTTCTTGCGGTGGCGATTCTGCTCCTAAAGAAACCGTAAATGTAGATTCTATCGCTGCTGTAAAAGCCGATTCTTATCGCAGCTGCTGCAAAAGCAGAAAGCGACTCAATTCTGGCCGCTCAGGCTCAGGCCACTGCAGATTCAATGGCTGAAGTAATGAAAATGGATTCCGTTGCTAAAGCGGCAGCTGCAAAAGCTAACGCAGGTAAAAAGTCCACTACCAAAACTACTACCAAAACAAAACCTGGTACAACAGTAGTTTCTCAGCCTGTTCCTGACAAATCCAACACCGGCGGATTAAGCGGTTCTTCTGACCAAAATAAGAAAAGCGGCGGATTGTCCGGCCATTCTGATCAGGCTAAACAAGAACAACGCAGCGGCGGATTGCGCGGTCATTCTGATCAGGAGCGCAACAAATAGTAGTAAAACTTTAGACATAATTAAAATAGCCGGCTTACATTAAGCCGGCTATTTTTTATGATCCATAGCAAAGACGGACAAAAAAAGAGGGAAGCCTGACGACTCCCCTCTTTTCGTACAATTATTGCAAACTATTGCTTCACCATATTGTTGAAGGTAATAACTGTAGTAATTGTAATACCTGTAACAACTTCTTTCTGAGTGATAGACAGTGTGCAGGTAGATGCGCTGATCGAACCTGTACCGCTATAGGTATATCCGTCAGAAGTAGTTTTAGTGTCGATAGTGAAAGCTGTATTGCTGGTAAGTGTTACAGTCAATGCAGCAACAGAAGACAGATTGTCGTCCAGCAATTGCAGGTTCATTTTAGTAACATCTGTTCCCAGAGCAGAAAACTTAGCAGTCCAGTCTGTGTAAGTGTCTCCGTTGTTATCTGTTCCGCTTCCTTTGTAAGAATTGTAGTAAGAAGTTCTTACTTCAGTTTTACAATCGCTTCCTGAAAGACCGACAGAACAAGTTTTGTCTTCTTTGTTACAGGATGTCATTGTTACTGCGGATACGGTTGTCGCGGCCAACATCGCTCCTAAAGCGATTTTACGTAGTGTGTTAGTCATAGTTTTTGCTTTTAATTTAGTTAAGTGTAGTGACACAAATTATGTGCCAAAGATAGCAACATTTATATCCAGTGTTGTTAATAGTAATTTAAACAGTTTTCTGCAATTCTGCCTGTTGTTTACTTTCCCTTTTAATTTCCTGTGCTTCTTTTGCGGCTTTTACGAATGCTACAAACAGCGGATGAGGGTTTTCCACAGTGCTTTTATATTCGGGATGGAATTGTGTTGCAATGTAGAAAGGATGATCCTTTACTTCCATTATTTCCACAAGTCCTGTTTCGGGGTTCTTGCCGACTGCGCGCATACCATTGCTTTCGAAATCGGCGAGATAAGCGTTATTGAATTCGTACCGATGACGGTGGCGTTCGCTGATATGCGTCATACCATATGCCGATGCTACGGCACTGTCTTCCGTGAGCGTACAATCGTAAGAGCCCAGACGCATGGTACCGCCGAGGTTAACCACTTTTTTCTGATCTTCCATCATACAGATCACTGGATCCATTGTTTCCGGATTCATTTCCGTGGAATGCGCCTGCTTGTGCCCCAGCACGTTGCGGGCAAATTCCACACAAGCCATCTGCATTCCGAGACAAATACCGAAGAAAGGTATTTTATTTTCGCGCGCATAACGGATTGCATCGATTTTTCCGTCGATACCGCGTGCCCCGAATCCGGGTGCAACCAGCACCGCGTCAATATTCTGCAGTTTTTCAATTACATTCTCCGGAGTAAGGTATTCGGAATGAATATTACGCACTTCCACTTTGCACTCGTTTACAGCTCCTGCATGTATTAATCCTTCCAGGATAGACTTATACGCGTCCTGCAGCTCCACGTACTTTCCGATCAGACCAACCGTAATCTTCGATTTAGGGTAGCGCAGTTTGTTTAAAAATTCTTTCCAGCGGATCAGTTGCGGCTCTTCGCCAAGCGGCATACCCAGTTTATTCAGGCAGGTAACATCCAGCTTTTCGCGCATCATCTCCAACGGCACGCTATAGATGGTATCTGCATCCATAGCTTCGATAACCGCATCCTCCGTTACGTTACAGAATTGCGCTATTTTTCTCTTAAGGTCTTTGTATAACGGTTCTTCTGTACGGCATACAAGTATATCCGGATTGATACCGTTTTCGCTCATCAGCTTTACAGAGTGCTGTGTTGGTTTTGTTTTAAGCTCTTTGGCGGCTTTCAGGTAAGGAATCAGCGTCAGGTGCACCACAATCGCATTCTTCTCTCCCAGATCCCATTTGAGCTGGCGTACCGCCTCGATATAGGGAAGCGACTCGATATCGCCTACCGTGCCACCCAGTTCGGTAATAATGAAATCATACTTATCTTCCTTCCCGAGCAGTGTCATGCGGCGCTTGATCTCGTCGGTAATATGCGGTATCACCTGCACTGTCCTGCCGAGGTAAGCTCCTTCGCGTTCTTTATTGATCACATATTGGTAAATACGGCCGGTTGTTACATTATTCGCCTGCGAAGTATGTGTATTCAGAAAGCGTTCGTAGTGACCCAGATCCAGATCAGTTTCTGCGCCGTCTTCTGTGACATAACATTCGCCATGCTCATACGGATTCAGTGTGCCCGGATCGACGTTGATGTACGGATCAAATTTCTGGATGGTAGCGGTGTAACCTCTGGCCTGCAACAGTTTCGCGAGTGATGCAGCAATAATTCCTTTACCCAGCGAGGAAGTAACACCTCCTGTAACAAATATATATTTCGACATAAAACTGACTATTAAAAATTGGGGCGACCTGCGGTCGGATTGGCAGAAGGACTACCAAGCTAGGAAGGTCAGGCAAAGGTACTAAAAGCTTGGTTCGAAGCAAAAAAATGCTCCAAAAAGCAACAGATGCTTTATAAAAAAGGCCGGAAAATCACTTCCGGCCCCGCTATTGTAAATAATACTGTTTATCCCCTATTCCCGGTCATATTCCAGCCGCATTCCATGGCTTCCTTCCATCACCTTGCCTTTCTCATAAACCACATTACCGCTTACAATGGTATGAGTGATTTTTGCCGGAAATTCAAAGCCTTCCATCGGACTCCAGCCGCATTTATACAGGATATTTTCCTTTGATACCGTTTGGGGCTGGTTCATGTCCACCAGCACAAGATCAGCAAAATAACCTTCCCGGATAAAACCGCGCTCGCGGACCTGAAAGCATATTGCTGGTGCATGCGACATCTTTTCCACCACTTTCTCGATGCTGATCTTTCCTTTGTTCACGTAATGCAGCATCATGAGCAATGAGTGCTGTACAAGCGGTAAACCTGCCGGCGCCTGCGCGTAAGGTTGTTGCTTTTCCTCCCAGGTATGAGGGGCATGATCCGTAGCTATAATATCAAGCCTGTCATCCAGCAATGCTTCCCATAGCGCGGCCTTGTTATCCGGTGCTTTGATGGCAGGGTTACATTTGATCAGATTACCCAGTCTCGCATAATCATCAGAAGTAAAATGCAGGTGATGTACGCAAACTTCGCTGGTGATACGCTTCTTGTCCAGCGGCAGCATATTGCTGAACAATTGCAGTTCGCGTGCGGTGCTGATATGCAGGATATGTAAGCGGGTGTCATTTTGCTTTGCAAGCTGTATCGCCGAAAAGGAACTTTCGAAACAAGCTTCTGCGTCGCGGATCAGCGGATGAAAAGACGCATTGTCCGCATCGGGATATTTAGCCTTATTCGCAGCAATCACCCGCTCATCCTCGCAATGGGTGGCAATGAGCATTTCCGATTCCCCGAATATTTTATTCAGCACCACATAATTATCTACCAGCATGCTGCCTGTGCTGGATCCCATAAAGATTTTGATCCCAGCCACCTTATCCTTTTTCTTATTCGTCTTCAGCACTTCTTCGACATTATCATTGCTTACACCCATGAAGAACGAATAGTTTGCGAGTGAACTCCGCTGACCGATCGCATATTTTTCTTCGAGCAGCTCCTGCGTAAGCGTGGGAGGATTAGTATTGGGCATTTCCATAAAGGAGGTGGTTCCGCCCGCAACCGCCGCACGGGATTCGGTTGCTATCGACGCTTTATGGGTGAGCCCGGGCTCGCGGAAATGCACCTGATCGTCTATAACGCCGGGAAGCAGGAACAAACCATCAGCATGAATTTCCCTTACAGAGAAAGGAGTATCTATATGACTGGCTATCTTTTCAATACGATTGCCTTTCACCAGTACATCGGCCTGTATCTGCTTACCTTCGTTGACAAGGGTTGCATTTTTTATCAGAATTGGTATCATTTTTGCTAAGGAGTAATGTATAAATTAACTGTACTTTTGGCAAATTAGTGCAAGTAAGTAAAAGATAGTACCTATGATCAAAAAATTACTTTCTGGCCTCTGCGTCTTTGGTTCCTGCCTGGGCACAGCCCGGGCGCAGAACACCTACCTGCAACTCGGAGAAGACGAATATCATTTACTGGACCGCCTGGAGACAAAATCCGGAAAATTATCCGGAAAATTGTTCCTCAGCACAAAACCCGTAACAAGGGCTGCCACCGTCTCGTTTCTTGAAGATCGCCTTGATGAAGCCAATAATGAACTTTCAGGCATTTCTTTAAACAAAGTGGACCGCTATAATATGTACCACGCCATCGCGATCAGCAGTGAATGGCGCAAGGTACAATCAGGGGAAAATGAGATTGCTGTGTTACGGGCCAAACCCTGGTTCGGTACTTTTTACAAGACCGGCGCAGACTTTGTATATGTCAATACAAAGGATTTTTTCCTTTCTGTGAATCCTGTTATCAGCGCCCAGTACATGAGCGAGCAATCCAAATCCGGAGGGGTTAGCAGCAATCAGGGGCTTTTCGCCAGCAGCCGCGGTGCGGAGATCCGTGCGCGTATTGCCGACAAAATAGGCTTATATACTTATTTCGCCGATAACCAGGAACAGCCCCCCACCTACGTTACGCAATGGATCACACGCCATTCTGCCGTACCCGGTGCCGACTATTATCAGAACAGCCCCGGTTCCAAAACCTATGATTACATCCAGGCCCGCGGCTACATCGATTTTGCCGCCATTAAGAATTATGTAAACGTAACTTTCGGATATGATAAGCAATTCCTCGGAGACGGTATCAGGAGTCTGTTCCTGAGCGATTTTGCAGCCAGCAGTACTTTCCTGAAACTAAACACCAAAATCTGGAAGCTGAATTACCAGAATATTTATGCGGAGATCATTCCTCCTTATGTGCGCGGTGCCGACAGGAATCTCCCGTTGAAATACACCACTACGCATTACCTGACTGTGAATGCAACAAAATGGCTGAATGTAGGTTTGTTTGAGAGCATCGTATTCAGTAAAAACAGCTATTCGTTCGGCTACCTCAATCCAATTATCTTCTATCGCGCAATTGAGCGGTTCTACGGGAGCCCGGACAACGTGAACCTGGGATTCAGCCTGAAAGTCATTCCGCTGAAAGGTGTGCAGTTGTACAGCCAGCTGTTTCTGGATGAATTTAAATCCAAGGAGTTGTTTGGCAGTAACAAATGGTGGGGTAACAAATACGGGCTTCAATTGGGGGCGAAATATTTCGATGCATTCACCGTCCGCAACCTGGATCTGCAGGGTGAGTTCAACCTGGTGCGCCCTTATACGTACTCTCACTCAGACAGTGTCACTAATTACAGTCATTATAACCAGCCCCTGGCCCACCCGCTGGGCTCAGGCTTCCGCGAGATTATTGTTGTTGCTAACTACAGGCCTGTCCAGCGTCTGTCGCTTACAGGAAAGCTTATGTATTATAAACAGGGCGTAGACACCGGCGGACTCAACTATGGCAATGACATATTCCGCAGTTATAACAGTGTGGTAAACCAGTACGGGGTAACAGTGATCAATGGATTGGCTGCCACCTGTAAGCTTGCAAGTTTCAATGCGTCTTACAAAATTGCGGAACGTCTTTTCTTCGACCTCGGCTTTATCTATCGCAATTATCAGTATCAGAACAATTATTATCCCCAGCAGCAATCCTTAAGTATCTACGGCGGCATGCGTCTTAATATTGCGCGCCGCACCTACGACTTTATGTAATTTATTCGACTGTGCGTATCGGACTTTATTTCGGGAGTTTTAATCCCATTCACAACGGACATCTGATTATTGCGAATCACGTGGCAGAGTATGGCAACGTCGATAAAATATGGTTTGTCGTTTCTCCGCAAAACCCGCTCAAGGAAACAAAATCGCTCCTGAACGAGTACGACCGCCTGCACCTAGTAAAACTGGCCATACAGGACAATGAGCGCTTCCATGCCAGTGACATTGAATTCAAATTACCGCGTCCTTCGTATACAATCGATACGCTTACCTACCTCAGGGAGCACTTTTCGCAGCATCAGTTTAAAGTGATCATGGGCTCGGACAGCTTTCAGAATATCGGGCGATGGAAAAATCATGAAGTATTGCTGAGAGATTATGAACTGATCCTTTACAAACGCCCTGGATTCGAGGTTACCGGCACTACCGCAAATGTCACGATACTTGCAGCACCACTGCTGGAAATCTCCTCGACTTATTTACGGACACAGATACGGGATAAAAAATCGATCCGGTACCTGACGCCGGATATTGTGGCTGATTATATTCACGAAAACAGATACTATCTCTAGTATCTGTTTTTTTATTTCTTTTCCGGCCATATCTGCGAAGCAACCACAGAGATCAGCAGCACACCTGCCACAACGCCAAGAGAAAGCGGCGAAGAGATGTGCAGCACCGGCGCAATTACCATTTTCAATCCAATAAAAAACAGGATAACCGCAAGCCCGTATTTCAGCCTGCTGAAACGATGCATGAAGTTAGACAGCAGGAAATAGAGCGACCGCAGACCGAGAATCGCGAAGATATTAGACGTGTACAGGATAAAAGGATCGTTCGGAGCAATCGCAAAAATCGCCGGAATGGAATCGACGGCAAATAAAAGGTCAGTGAATTCGATTACACCAAGCACTACGAATAAAGGTGTTACCATCCGTACCCCATTTTTCACAGTAAAGAAATGGTCTTCCTCAAAATGATCACTCACCTTAAAGAATCGATGAATAAACCGTGCGCCGGGACTTTGGGAAAAATCTTTAGACGCTTCTTCTTCCGATCCGCTATACCACGACTTTATACCGGCATAAATGAGGAAAATTCCGAAAAGCAGCAACACGATATTTACATGCCAATTACGACCAAACATCCAGAATACCGGCAAATAGGCATATTTGATCAGTTCCACGCCGGAGAAAATGAATAAAGCTCTGAAAAGCAATGCTCCGATGACGCCCCAGAACAAAACTTTGTGGTGCAGTATGGACGGAACCTTAAAGAACTGGAAAACCAGTATAAACACAAACAGGTTATCTACAGACAGGGCTTTTTCGATCCAGTACGCCGACTGAAACTGCGCGAATTTATTGAGTCCCATAGAATGGTATACCACACCGCTAAAGGCCATAGACAAGCCTATCCACACTACTGACCAGGCAAGGGCTTCTTTGTTGGAAACCTCATGCGCTTTCTTGTGAAACACACCGAGATCGAGCAGCAGCATCACCAGCACCACTATCCCGAATGAGAGTAATATGGCCGGATGATTGGTAAGTTTATCCATTACTGTCTTTTATAAAAACCAAAAATAGCTGAACTAAAGTTCATTTACTGATAAGCATACGCCAAAAAAAAGCAGGCATGCGCCTGCTTTAAAATTATTAAGACAAAACTTTATGCAAGTGAAAAATTATGTGTTTTAAGACCATTGGCAATAAAACTAACGGCCGTATCAAGCAGATCTCCCGCGCTGCCTTTGAAACTCCCGAACGACAGTTCCATCTGAATACCGCGCAGCATGTTGGTGCATACTTTCGTCATCAGGTCGATCTGGCTCTGATAGGCCGAATCGAAGCTCCCCTCACGGATACCGAAAAGCAGAATTCCTTTCACGATATCTTCCTCGTGTTCATTGTAGCGCGCTTTGATCGCATTGAAGATACAGCCGGTAGCAGAGCCTTCCGAATTCAGGCCGATCGTCTTGAGTCTGTAGAGCAGCTGTCGTCTGCGAAGAGCCCTGTATTTGGTCTGAGCAAACGCTTTCAGCTTCTCCACCGCTGTATGCTCCCGTCCTACTGCGTCGATGATATCCCGCTCGATCTCTTCTTTTTCCTTATCCACCACCGACTGAAAAATTTCCTCTTTCGTGTCGTAGTAGTAGTATAAGCTGCTTTTTCCTTTACCTATAGCCTTGGCAATATCTTCCATGGTCGTCTTTGCCAGACCGTACTGTTGAAATAAGACTTTAGCTGCGTCAATAATTGCGGTTTTAGTCATTTCATCCTTTGTCATACTCACCAGGTTTTAAAATATTTCTGTGTCAGCTCAGCTGATCACTGTTCTGTAATTATCCAGGATTTTAATTATGAACTTATTCTTGGTTGCCATTAAAAGAAACAACCTTATGCCGGCAACCGCACATACGATACCGGCTATCACATCCAGCACGTAGTGATGGCTTGTATACACTGCCGAAAACCAGATACCCAGCATCAGCGTAGCGAACAGTATATTGATCGCCCCGAGCTTGTTGCGCAGGCCGTAATAAAATACAATCAGGGGATAAGAAGAATGCAGCGAGGGCATGGCTGCAAATACGTTCGAGCTCTTCTCATAAATAGACTTGAATATGCCTGTATTAAAAAACGCATCGAAGCGCGACAGTCCGGCGGTGTTTCCGGGGGTGTCCCGGATAAATGTGAAGCCATGCTCTGCAACATACCAGGGTGGAGCCGCAGGATATACATAATAGATCACAAACCCGATCAGGTTCACGAGTAAAAATGTGAGGGAAAAGTACAGGAACTCTTTCTTGTTTTTAAAAAACAGGTATGCCGCAAACCCTAAAGGCACAGGCACCCATGTAAGATAAAAGATACCGGATGCGACGTCCAGGAAAGAATGGTGGAAATGCTGCCAGTATTCATTGGGTGTGAGCAAAGCACCATCGACACGTATTCCGAAAAGATGCTTCTCCGCTTCATACAGAGATTGGATATGCACGTCGTTGACCATATAATTAGGTATCACTTTCATGTAATCGAAAATGATCCAGTATACGATGAAAATCGAAAAACCGAGAATCAGCTTCCGCGTTATCGGGGTGAGGAAATAACAAAGCGCAAATACAACAACCAGAAATACCTGGTCTGTTTTAAATCCTACCAGCAGCGCTGAAAGCCCCAGGTAAGCGAATGCTGTTATCGCCACAGCCGAGAGCTGCCGTACTGAAAAAAATGAAGGTGCTATTTGCGTCTTGTTGTTCACGATTAATTTCTCCGGTACCAGATTAGTCTTTCATATTGATGCGTTCGATATTCACCTTTCCGGTGTTCACATCCGTCCCTTTCAATTCGATGTACAATACATTCGGAGACCAGAATGTACCTCCGTCGATTTTGATATACACGCGTTTTAAAACAGTATTAAGTCCGTTTGCATTGACAAACATGTAGTATTTACCGTCGGCAGCCTTCTGCAGATGCAGGACTTTCTTTGAAGTACATACAAAACGTACTTCCCAGTGATTCTCACTGATGCGTTTGTATTTTAATCCGTATGCATATTTACGCTGGATGAAATTGAGTTCCTTTTTCGGATTGCCCTCTTCGGTATAGCGTATCCAGTAAACATGTACGGGATTATCCTCGTCCAGCTTACCGGTCTCCTTATCGAAATTCAGTTCGTACATCACCGTGTTGGTGTTGGGTGTACGCTGAAGATAGAACAGCAGATTATCGTATGTCCTTGGTACCGGAAATGTATCCACTTCGTTAAACGATCCACCTGTTGCATATACATTACCCGGCATGACCTGTATTCCGGCAAACAGCAATAGTGCAACAGCAGCTACCTTAAAGCCTGATTTAGCACGCGCTTCCGAATCTTTTTTATCCAGCGCTCGCTTTGCATCCAGCAAACGGCCCACTGCAGTGATATTCGTCATTACCGCCATGATCGCAATCGGAAGTGTAAAGACGGTCATTGTTTCAAAAATATGAAAGGGTATACCGGGCACGAATAATTTGTAGTCACCACCGATAAAAGAATAGGTTATACCGCAGGCGATCGCCGATACGCTTATCAGCACCACTCTTTCCGGACGTTGCATCAGTCCGCCTTTGCACTCCACACCAAGACCTTCTGCCCTGGCGCGGGTATAGCTAACCATCATAGAGCCGATAAGGGCGATGAACGCGAAAAGCGAGCTCAGGAAATAGTGATGGGCTATCAGGTAATAGCAGATCCCCAGAAAAAGGATCATTTCACTGTAACGATCCAGAACTGAATCAAACAAGGCTCCGAATGTGGAACTCATTTTACCGATGCGTGCAACCTGTCCGTCGAGCATGTCGAACAATCCGGCGAAGAGTGTCAAAGCGCCTGCCCATCCCACATAGGAAAGATCTCCGCGATTTGTTCTTTCTGCCCCGGATATAAACACGATAGCAACACCGACGTTGAGTAGCAAGCCGATAATGGTAACTGCATTGGGTGTAAGGCCGATTTTAATCAGACCTCTTACCAACGGATCGATCACTTTATAAATACCGAGCTGAAGGCGCTCTCTTAAAGTCTTTTGCTGCATAGAAATCAATTAAAAATCAAACTTGAACCGAACGCGCACACCCGTAGCTGAAACGTTTGGATTGTTCAGGTAGGTGAAACGCCTTACCACATCCACACGGAAAAACTTCAGGATATTTCCGAGTCCCACACTTCCCTCCACATACGGCTGCTTTTGCAGGGAGTAGGTAGATAAGTTACCGTTGGCGTCAGTTGGCATATCATACAGCCGATCATCCTTTTTGTTAGGGGTATTCTCATCGCGGAGTCCGCCTGTAAGCACTTTAGCGCTGATATACTCGCGGAATTTCAAACGCTTGATCAATGGCATCTTATTCAGGAAAAATCCGTTAAAGCACTGATCTATCTGTATGCTTGCATAGTGGTCGCTCACAAACTCGAGGAAGTTCATCAAGTTGTAAGACTGCAGCTGATAAGAATAGCTCTGGTTCGCCCGATGGATATCCAACAGCGGGAAAGGCACTTTTCCGAATACATATCCGCCTTCCAGCACGATATCAGAAAAGCCCAGCTGGGAGAGGTAAACGCGCTTGTATATATTCGCGCTCAGGTTCTGATAGTTATATTCACCGTTCAGGAAACCTTTAACACCCACGATACCACGTACTGTAAATACCGGGTAACGATTGGGCAGCGGGATCCGGTACAGCTTACCTTGGTAGAACTCTTCATGAGGTGCCCAGCGGAGCTCCAGGGAAAATTCAGATGTTGTAAGACTTTCCACAAGCTTACCCGTAGCATCGTTAATGTAATGCAAGCCACCCGCAGCCTGTTGCTTCCAGTTCTTGTAAGCGACTTTATACGAAAAGTGATTATTGTATTCGTGCAGGTAATCAATGTTATAAATATCGTTATACAGCCATTTATCATTTACGCCACGCTTGAATGAAAGGAAAATGTTGTCCTCCTGGATGAACTGCAGTTCCTGTCCGGGAATTTTAGTGTCACGCTGGAAGTTTGCACTGATCTTATTGGTAGGAAATTCATAAATGGAACGGTTGGTGAATGAATACACGCCACCCACATAATATTTCCATTTCTCATCCTTAAAACCGTACGCGGCGTATGTTTCGAAATAAATATTCTTACTCAGTGTAGGAGTGGTACGGCCACCAAGACGCCCGCGGAATCCTTCAACCGGGTTGAAACTGTAAAAAGTGTTTACAGGGCCCACTTCAAAGTAAGGTCCGACTTTAGAGTAACCCGCAAGCAGCAATGTAGTGATGTTCAGCACGCGGCGGAACGATTTGGCACTTTGCAGACTATCGATATTAGAGTATACAAGCTTTTCAGAACTGCTCAATGTATCATGGCGATTCTGTTCCCAGAACCGGTCATCCTTGCTATCGGCTGTGGTCCGGTGAACGAGCGCCTCTCCTTTAAAGAATGAATCATCCAGCTGTTCAGGGATCTCATAATTCCTGTACGATATCGTGCGCTCCCCATACAAACCGCCGTCACCGCTTTTAGTGATTCCGAAATCAGCAGACAATTTACTCTTCGACAGATGGTAACGCTTATCCGGATTCTGTTCAAACTCCTGCTGAATATGCAGTGTTTTTACCCAATTCACGTTCACCTGCTTATTGATTGTCATATCCACTTTCTGAACGGAATAATGCCCGTCCAGCGTTACAAACAGTGATCCCTGAAACAGGAAGTCGGCTTTATTACGCGGATGAAATGCCAGCTGGATCAGCGGGAAGCCGTTCAGCATGGTGGTGTCAATGATATAAAATTTATAAAAAGTTGGAGACAGGTCCGCTATCGGGCTCAGGAACTGGTTTGTAACGATCGTGATGTTCCCGTCATAGATATCAATAGTCTGGTATACATGCTTCATGTACGTGGACAGGCCGTTGTTATCGATTAAAGTAGGATCGAACGAAACGCGCTTTTCAGCAATGATCTCTCTTTTGGTTTTTTCCGGCTTCCTGCGGTAGTACACCTGCGAAAGATTTTCCTGCATAAACAGCGGGAGAATGGCTTTGCCTTCAAGCGTAGTGGTATCAAGGCTTGTGGACATAAACTTATACTTACGCAACAGGATATTTTTACGCAGCTTTTCGGGGCTGTTGCTGATCGAAAACTGCAGCTTTTCATATTCCTGGTATGCCAGGTAATCATATGCAGCTGCACGGTTATCGTCTTTGTGCGCGATCACTTCCCTGATAAGCTCGACCGCGGGATTGTTTTTATTCCTGTACTTCGGTTGTTTACCCGGTTTCACCACCACCTCTTTAAGTGTGCGGCTTTCCTCTGTCATCTGAACACTCACAGATTGTTCTCCCGGTTCTATCTTCCGGGTGATTGTTTTATATCCGGTATAGGTAAAACGAACCATTGACGGCGAACCGTCTATCTTAATAGTATAGCGGCCATTTACATCGGTGGTGGTACCGACGTTTGTCCCTGGAAAGAAAATGGCAACATCTTCAAGCGGAGCATTCGTCTTCGCATCCGTTACCACCCCGTTTACGAAAGTAGTTTGGGCAAGCAGGCGGAGGGAGGATAAAAGCAATAGGAATAAAATTCCTGTTTTGCGTAACATAAATATCTTTATTTAAACACGAAGTGTTTCTGTAAAAAAAAGTTGTAGGTGAATGCGAGTATCAGTGAAACGATCATTTTAGCATGCAGATAACCGAGATCGGAGGACTGAGTCAACAGCCACACCCCACCGGCATTCAACAGGAAGTTTCCGGACCATATCAGAAAATATCTTCCTGCCTGCACGTGAACCCCTCGCTTGGATTCATTAAATACCCAATCCTTATTGATCAGGAAATTGGTCACTCCGCCGCAGGTCACTCCGGTGATGTTAGCCAGCACATACCACAGCCCGAACAATTCCTTGAGCACGATAGTGGTGGTGAAATCAACCAGCGTTGCAATTATGGAAGAAGCCTGAGCTCTGAAGAATGTTGTCATATTATCTCCGGAAAAAGATGCAGTTGTAAGAGCAACTGTAAAACGATATTGGCATATAAACCGGCCAGCAGATCGTCGGCCATTACTCCCCAACCTCCTTTAAAAACCTCCATCCGGCGCACACCGAGCGGTTTTACAATATCAAAAAAACGGAACAGCACAAGGGCTGCCAGCACGGTAATCCAATGAACCGGTATCAGCAACAGACTAAGAAACATTCCTGCCACTTCATCAATCACTACTTTACTGCTGTCCTTACCCCACTCTGCTTCCACTTTATTGCCCGCATACACACCCAAAACGGTAATGACGGATAAAAGCAGCAGCTGTGCACCAAATACGGGATGCATAAAATACCATAGCAATGCAGCAGCAATCGCAGCAACCGTACCTCCGCCTTTGATATAACCGATACCGAAAATACTTGCAATAGGTTTCATCTGGAGTTATATGGAAAGCAACGGGCAGTGCCAACGGAACTACCCGTTGCTTTAAGGTATTAAAGAGCTTCTACCAGTTCCTGATAGTAATCAAGTCCGAGATGCGTGATCAGATCTTCACCCATGATATGACGCAGTGTATTCTGCAGTTTTATCAGCTGTTTGAAGATATCATGCTCAGGCTTCAGATCAGGTGCAGTTTGTGGCGCTTTAAAGTAGAAAGACAACCACTCCTGGATACCATCCATACCTGCACGGTGAGCGAGGTCCATAAACAAAGCCAGATCCAGCACGATCGGAGCAGCTAAGATGGAATCGCGGCACAGGAAGTTGATCTTGATCTGCATCTGATAACCCAGCCATCCGAAGATGTCGATATTATCCCAGCTTTCTTTATTATCGCCATGAGGAGGATAGTAGTTGATACGAACTTTATGATACAGCTCGCCGTACAATTCCGGGTTCATGTCTGCGTTGAGAATTTCCTCCAGTACGCTCAGCTTGGAAACTTCTTTTGTTTTGAAGTTTTCAGGATCGTCCAGCACCAGACCATCACGGTTACCGAGAATGTTTGATGAGAACCAGCCACGCACACCAAGTGCACGGGCAGCAAGACCCGGAGCAACGATCGTCTTCATCAGGGTCTGACCTGTTTTGAAATCTTTACCTGCGATAGGAACGTTCAGTTCTTTAGACAATGCCACGATCGCAGGGATATCCACCGTAAGGTTGGGCGCACCGTTAGCGAAAGGAACATTTGATTTCAATGCTGCATAAGCATAGATCATGCTCGGAGCGATATTCGGATCGTTAATTTTCAATCCGGCTTCAAACGCTTCTATTGTCTGGTGTACCGCTGTTTCTTCAGTATACTTCTCAGTGGAAGCACACCATACGATCACTACGCGTGTACAGTTGTTGTCTTTTTTAAACTGTTCGATATCCTGCATCAGCGCCTGTGCCAGATCCCATTTGGTTGCAGCCTCTTTAACGTTGGTTCCGTCCAGGTTTTTAACATAAGACCTGTCGAAAACGGCTTTCATAGGCTTGATAGCCTCCAGTTCCGCTTTGATCGGCTGCAGCAGACCCGGCTCAAGAACTTTAGCGTTCATAGCAGACTGATACACGTTATCAGAGTACACATCCCATCCACCGAACACGATCTCTTCCATTCCTGCCAGAGGAACGAAATCTTTAATAAGGGGATAACGGTTTTCAGTACGTTTTCCCAAACGGATGTTACCCATCTGGGTCAGTGACCCTACAGGCTGAGCCAATCCTTTTTTGATAGCTTCAACACCAGCTATTACGGTTGTTGCAACAGCTCCCAGGCCAGGAATCAAAATTCCCAGTTTGCCTTGAGCAGGCTTGATTTGATATTCCATGTTTGTATATTTATTGAATTACACGTTTCTTTTTAAACTCGGCGATGTGTTTGTGTGTGATGTATGTGGTATGATGTGTGTGTGTGTGTCGTTTTTATAACCACTGGTTTTCTTTGTACCAGTTAAGCGTTTCCTGCAATCCGATATTCAGATTATATGCAGGGGTAAATCCCAACTCCCTCTTAGCCCGCTCAATACTGCAATCCCAACTCTCCGCGGTCAACTCATTCAGCTTCTCCTTATTCAGCGCCGGTGTGGAGCGACTGAACTTTTCGAGCGTTGCAGCAATTACTTTTACCAAAGGCAGCGGAACGTGAATGCGGAACGTTCTTTTGTTCATTGTCTTCTTAAAAATGTCCGCCAGCGCATAACGATCGTAGATCTGACCATCTGAAATATTGTAAACGGCCCTTCCCGTATCTACCGCAAGCGCTTTGATCGCAACATTCGCCAGATCTTTTACATAAATAAAACTCAGTTTCTGCTGTACCCTTCCTATGTAAGGTTCAATGCCGCCCGCAAGCGTTTTGAACATAATAAAAATATCTTTCTCTCTCGGGCCGTAGACCGCCGTGGGACGCAGGATCACCAGGGACAGTTGCGGCAATTCATTCCAGAGATATTGTTCTGCCAGTAACTTACTGCGACCATAATCGGTGACAGGCGCTGGTGGATGTTTCTCATCAATTGCACCGGCATGCTGATACCCGACGGGGCCCAGTGCTGCGAGGCTGCTCAGAAAAACAAATTTCTTTACACCATACTGCTGCGCGACGATTGCGAGATTCCTCGAATACACCGCATTTACTTCGTTATACTCTGCTGTGCTCCGTGCGCGTGTAAGTCCCGCGGCGTGAATCACATACTCAAACTGATGCTCTGCAAACTGCGCGCTGATACTCTCAGTATCCGAAAAATCGATATAGACAAACTGAACCGGCATTCCTTTCAGCTGATCCACCACGCTAGACCTGCGCACTGCCGCGAAAACCTCGAATCCGGCCTTCACTGCAGCTTCAGTAAGATGGTAACCTACAAAACCCGAAGCCCCTGTTATCAATATTTTTCCGCTCATCCGCTATTCCTATAAAGCCTTTTCGTAAAGGCGATATTTTTTATAAACCTTGCCGTTGATATGCTGTATACCACGGTTCATCATTTCGTTGTCTTCCAGTATCCAGGATGCCTCAGCCTGCTGCATTCCTTTTTCTAACCCGCTTTTCATGACCATGCCGTAGAACACTGCTTCAATACCCATCTTACGATACGGTTCTGTAATACCCAGCGCAATAATGCGGATCGCATTTATCTTCTTTCTGCCGAACAGGAGTTTGAAAATACCTGTTGGCAATAAACGGCCTCTTTTCACCTTGCGCTGCACCTGATTGATATCGGGCATTGCGAGCACAAAACCGATCGCTTTACCTTCATGCTCTGCCACGAGGCAGAAATCAGGATCAAGTACCAGCTTCATATCCTTGGCCATATAATCGAACTCTTCGTCCGTCATCGGCACAAAACCCAGATTTTTATCCCAGGCCTCATTATATACTTTACGCAATCCGTCGACCTCCTGGCGGAAATTTTTCAGGTTGCCTTTGCGGATGGTAATCCCTTTCTGAGCGAGGCGCTGTTTCAGCGACTCCATCAGGCGCATCGACTTATCGTTCAGATCGTCGCGCTGCAACAGGTACGCAAGCAAATCGGTTTTTTTACCAAACCCGAGTTGCTGCATATACGTGTTGTAGTAGGGCCTGTTATAAGTCATCATGATCATAGGAGCACTGTCAAATCCTTCAACCAGCATGCCGCAGGTTTCATTTGTGGACGGATTAACGGGCCCTATCACCGAATGCACTCCTTTTTCTTTCAGCCATGCAAGCGCCGCATCAGTAAGTACTTTGAACACATCTATATTGTCAACCGCATCCAGGAATCCGAAGAAACCTTCATTCGTGTCGTTAAAACGGTTGTGGTTATTATTCAGAATGGCAGCGATTCGTCCTACCGGCTTCTTACCGTCCATAGCCAGAAACAACTGTATTTCGGAATGTTTCAGAAAAGGATGGCGGGAAAGCAGATCCCTCTGTGCGATAAAAAGTTCCGGTACGTAGAACGGATCTCCTTTATACAGATCATGAGGAAAATCGATAAACGATTTCAACTGTGCTTTATCGTGAACGGGGAATATCTGAATCATGTTAGATTGCCTGAGTTTCGGCACTCATTGCCTTTACCTGTTTATAAACGGCGCTGATCTTGCCCACGGCTTCTTCTATCTGCTCATATGTATGTGTGGCCATCAGCGAGAAACGCAGCAATGTATCCTGCGGCGCAACCGCCGGAGACACGACAGGATTTACGAATATGCCCTGCTCCTGAAGGATGCGTGTCATCAGGAATGTTTGTTCGTTGTTGCGGATGTAAATAGGAATGATCGGTGTTTCACTGTGCCCAGTATCAAAACCCGCCTGTTTCAGCAGTTTCGATGCGTGGGCCGTATTATCCCAAAGCTGCTTGATACGTTCAGGTTCATTTTCCATTATGTCCATCGCAGCGATAACGCTTGCCACAGATGCGGGCGTCATACTTGCACTGAAGATGAGCGCGCGCGAGTGATGTTTCAGGAACTCAATCGTAGCACGGTCTGCGGCTACAAAGCCACCCAGCGAAGCAAGGGATTTTGAGAACGTACCCGAGATCATATCCACATGGTCTGTAAGCCCGAAATGAGCAGCCGTTCCGGCGCCTTTAGGCCCCAATACGCCCAATCCATGCGCGTCATCCACCATAATGCTCGCACCATGCTTCTCAGCAATCTGCACTATTTCAGGTAACTTGGCAATATCACCTTCCATGCTGAACACACCATCCACAGCTATCAGCTTAATGCTTTCTTCCGGCATTTTAGACAGCTTTGCATCCAGATCGGCCATATCGTTATGGCGGTATTTGATCACTTTAGAAAAAGACAGGCGCGTCCCGTCAATGATGGAGGCATGGTCCGCCTCATCAAGAACAAGATAATCGTTGCGGCCTGTCAGCGTTGCGAGCACACCAAGGTTTACCTGAAACCCGGTACTGAATATCAGCGC
Organism: Chitinophagaceae bacterium; assembly: GCA_049840855.1. Taxonomy (GTDB): domain Bacteria; phylum Bacteroidota; class Bacteroidia; order Chitinophagales; family Chitinophagaceae; genus Rurimicrobium. The sequence goes on from JASGJF010000006.1 coordinate 109,687, forward strand.
TGCTTCTTTCCCTGTAAAACGGGCAAGCTTTTCTTCAAGCTCAATATGCAGATCCAGCGTGCCATTCAGGAAACGTGAACCGGCACAGCCTGTACCATACTTTGCAATAGCCGCCTGGGCAGCTTCTTTAATTTTGGGATGATTGGTGAGACCGAGGTAGGAATTGGATCCGAACATCAGCACTCTGTTATTATCAATAATTACCTCCGTGTCCTGCGCGGAAGAAATCGGGCGGAAATAAGGGTAAACACCCATGCGACGTGCCTCGTCAGCGGCTTTATATGCGTTTACTTTATCATGTAATTTTTTACGCATTCAGTATTTTGTTTTTAGTTTGGGAAAAGATACGGCGCGGTATCTGAAAAATTCATACGAATCGACCAAAATCGTATTTCGTTCAAATTTTTGCCAAAGGTATATGGAAACTGATTAACGGTAATTTTAAAAACTGTTAATAATACCTTAACTATCGGCCAAACAGGGTTTCCTGTCGGTGAGTAAGAAAAAGGGTAAAAAATAAGGCCGCTGGAAAGCGGCCTTTCGAATCAGATGAGCAGATTCACCAACCTGTCATCAACATGAAAACACATTTATCGATCATTTTTATGATTACTGCCCTATTTTCCGGAAGAGTGCAGCACGTGAACATCTTTATCTTCTATCATATCCTTACTGTCCGATACTTCGAACGAGCGATTGAGCCTGTTGCCCGTGTAATCGTAAATGTCGGCACCCAATACCAGGGAAAGTTCTCCTTGAGGCCATCTGCCAACAGGCACGAGCCTTATTTCCCGGTCCGTGGGCTGCGTTATAACAATGGGTATCCTGGCGTTTTGCTCATTAGTTACCGCTATATTGGTAACTGCTGCTGCATGATCGAGTCCCCGGCTGAATCGGAGCACCAATGTATCGCGGCTTTCAGGCCTCAACTGCTGCAGGTTTGCGGCATAACGCAGTACCTCCCTTTGCTCTGCTCCGGCGTAATAAATTTTCCGGAACGAAGCAGAAAGATAATTTCCCGAAATATCGGTCAGGCTGCTATCCACACAGATCTCGTAAAGATGTCCTTCAGAAAATACAGGGCCTGTGTAATGGATACCGCTTTTCACACGACCGGGATGGATCATCAATACCAGCAGGCGGCCGCTGTCCAGCCAGAAACTGCGTTGTCTCCAGGTTCGTGGTATCAGATTGCCGTTTGCATCGCGTACCGTAACTTTCTTCCATGCTTCACGATCTTCTGTCATCCGCTGCGTAAAAGCAACATGAAAAAATAATATATTTTCGGGTATCGTGTCGGAAAGCGGATAAACAGCATTCACCCGGCTTTTACCCGCGGAGGGCAAACTAAGCTCCGGCATTGACAGAATTGTATCTGTGTAACCAGCCACATGAAGCAGGAAATGTGCACCCTGCGCGAGCGGATAAACAGGCGTAAAACACAAATGCTGTTTACCCGCCTCAAAACGGCATTGAACGGGTAATCCGGCTGGCTCCTTCCCAACCATCAGAAAAAGACCTTCGCCGGGAGTCAGAGAACTGCTCCGGCCAATGCAGATTTCCGGCTGCTGAATACTTCCTCCTAACCGGAAAGATTCCTGGGCCTGAGCAAACTGCTGCAGGCACAGGAATATCATTCCGAAACAAACTACAAAAAGCCTGTTCATAAAAACGCTATTGGATAACAAAGAATTGCTGTTCCGTACTGCCTGATTCATACACGGCTTTAAGCAGGTATTGTCCCTGAGGCATGCCTTTCAGATCGATTGTTGCCGCAGCACCGGAAGTTACCTGGTGCTGTACCCTGCGACCGTCCAACGCATAGATGTCGATACTTATCTGCCCGGATGCCGCGGGAAGTGTTACGGATATTTGTTCATGAGCCGGGTTAGGATACAGACGAAGCGCCGCGGTCTCGCGCACCGACTGTCCTATTGATAACGGAGGAGCAGTTGCAGCCGTCTGCATGAGCTTCAGCGTGCCCCCTTTTTCGAGTACAAGCAATCGGTAATTGTCCCAGAAAGCTATTTCCGAATAAGTGCCGGTAAACTGTTTGAACTGGTCGGCCGTGAGTGTGCTGACCGGCGCACCCGTATTGTCCCGCAGCAACACCGAATTCTTATTGTATTTGCCGGAAGTTTCCGATGTACCATCCAGAAAAGACGCTCCTATCCGGTACAGGTTGTCATCATGCAGATCAAACAGCCAGTCTTTGCTGTCGTGTCTCTGAAACACAACCTTTTCGGAAACGCCCATGTTTACATTAAAGTACTCCTTCACTTCCAACGTTCCGCTACCACTCAGAGTACCTGCCTCCAGTGAATAGCCCGGCGCACAGGTGGTGACACCCATAAGCCTGGATTTTGTACCGACAACGCCAAAGGTCATTGTTTCCAAAGGGGCTGACGTGAAGTAAGTGCCACCCCAGTTAGACTTGAACATAGATGTTTTACGCTGCGTTACGGTAGCGCCATTCGTAAAAGGAGCCGCAACGGCAACAACTGAACCATTCAGCGAAAAGCTGCCGGAGGATGCGAACAATTTATTATCGCCCCAGGTCATATCATTTACACTGAAAGAACCACCCCAGCTGATAGTGCTGTGACTTACACTGGAAAGGTCGAGCAGCGTAATATCGGCACCGTTTTTACGGACCTTAAAAACATAACTGGTGGTACCGGACTCTGCAAGCACATACACAGCGCGTGACACAGGATTTACTTCCATATCTATTACGGTAAGTGTTGCACCTCCTGCCACAGGCTTAAGTTTTGTATTCACAAAATCCGGGATAGAGGTAATGGCGTTGGGAACCAGTTCGGAAGGGTCGTTGTCTTTAATATCCAACGCATACAGCGATGTATTATCTGCCAGCAGCAGTACAACATCTTTGCCGTCCGAGGCCATCGACAATGCCGCGAGCCGGCCACTGCCCAATGCCCCTGAAACAGGCGATTTGAGCAACGCATTTGCATGGGCAGCAAATACGGATGCAAGCATTCCGGACACAAGTAGGGTTCTTTTCATAAAAGGAGATTTAATTGTTTAAAAAATTCCGGTAGTCCCGGTATTAATCCTTTTAAGACCCGACTCCGGCAGAAGTGGTTGGCAACATTTCTTTGAACAGCGATGATAAATGACGAACGACATTCATCATACAAAACGACCCTTTCCGGGAATAAAATGTATCTTAGGTGAACTACATACCCCCACCACCACATGACGCGCTCCGAAAAAATCATTCGCAGGGTTGCCGACAGTTTTGTCCTGCGCAATCTGTTGCTGTTCCTGATCATGCTGAGTTTTAATACGGGCGTCCCGCTTGCACTCGGCGAACTGACATGGCGGATGCTTGGTATCGAAGCTATCCTGATGAGCAATAGTTTTGCCGCGTTCTTTATTCACAATCTGATATTGTACCGGTACCTGCTGCAACGGCGCAGGTATTTGCTGTACATTCTATCCGTTATAACATTACTGTTCCTGAGCAGCCAGTTGTACGCGCTGATGAAATTGTATTTTCTCAACGAACCGTCTCACTATCCTGTACGTAAATGGATCGCATTGTTCTGGGCTGAATTCATCTATTATTGGGCTGCACTATGCGTATACCTGGCATATAACTATTACCGCGACCGGGAAAGGCTGTTCCATATAGAGCAGGAGAAAAAAGAGCTTGAATTAAAGCAGCTGAACGAGCAATTGAATCCGCACTTCCTGTTTAATGCGCTCAACAATATTTACAGCAATCTGCTGAGTCAGCCAGATTCAGGCAAAGAACTTATTCTGAAATTGAGCGAACTGATGAGGTATGTACTGGACAGCAGCAAAAAACCGGAGGTGACGCTGGAAGAGGAGATCACCTTTATTGAGCATTATATATCGTTTGAGCAGGAACGGTTGGGTGAACGCTGCCGTGTAAATTACACACGTGAAACGCATTCCGGAGATGCCACCATTATACCGCTGCTGTTGTTTACGTTCATTGAAAATGCCTTTAAACATGGTACTACCGGAATCAGATCCACCGCTATCGACATCGCCATAAAAGAAACAGCCGGCGAACTGTTTATGTCTGTATCAAATGAAATAGGACCCGCTGCAAAAACTTCCACCAGAACGGGCCTGGAAAACACAAGAAAGCGGCTGCAGCTGCTTTATCCTGCAAAACACAAACTGGACATTCAGGAAATACCGGAAAAATATATTGTTCACCTTAACCTTACCCTGTCATGAGCCATCCATTAAAATGTGTTATCGCCGACGATGAGCCGGGAGCACACAATATTCTCAGGAGGTATATTGAGGAATTGCCGGAAACGGAACTGATCGGTTCCTGCTTTAATGCACTGGAAGTGCACCAACTGCTGAAAAGCCACCATGCGGATATTCTGTTGCTGGATATCAATATGCCGGAGATAGACGGATTTGCTTTACTGGACATGCTGCCGGAACCGCCTGCGGTAATTATCACCACCGCTTATTCAGACTACGCGATGAAAAGCTATGAATACGATGCAGTGGACTATCTGCACAAACCCATCCGCTTCGAACGGTTCATCAAGGCAATCGATAAAGCTTCAAGAAGACTGGATCGCGGAGCGGTACAGGAAAACATATCCGAATTAGACATCAAAGTGGACGGCAAAATGGTCCGTATCCCTACAAGTGAAATTATCTATCTGCAGAGTATGGGTAACTATGTGAAGCTGGTAGGCCATAAGAAAAATTATATCACAGCAGGCACCACCCGGGAAATAGAGCAGAAACTTCCTATGCCGCAATTTATCCGGATACATAAATCCTATATCGTTAATACAAGCCAGATAAAAGAAGTGAAAAGCGACCAGGTGATTACACCGAAAGAGACATTACCACTTGGTAAAACCTTTAAAAAATACCTGGAAACCTTCTACGGTAAAACGCAGGGATAAATAAAAAAAGCGACCTGAAATTCAGGTCGCTTTTACCAGTGGTGCGAGAGGGATTTGAACCCCCGACACAAGGATTTTCAGTCCTTTGCTCTACCAACTGAGCTATCGCACCGCTCGAATTGGGTTGCAAATATAGTGCGTTTATTCAGAAAACAAAAAAATGTTTCAAAAGATTGGAAAAATGGCGAACCGTTAAAAAAAAGTTGGATTTCTCGGCTACTTGTCTATTTTTGTATACATCATTTTTGTAACTTAAAAAAAACACGAATAGTGGCGTACGACAACAAAAACTACGGCGACAGTGCCCGGAATTCTGAAAGTATTTTCAGCAAAAGAGTGAAAGCCGGCAAACGGAGAACTTATTTCTTCGATGTGAAAGCGACTCGCGGTAATGATTATTTTATCACCATCACTGAAAGCAAAAAACGCTTTGAAGACGATGGTTATGACCGCCACAAAATGTTTATTTACAAAGAGGATTTCAACAAATTCGCAGAAGCGCTTGTAGAAACTGTGAATTATGTGAAGACTGACCTGATGCCTGATTTCGATTTTGACTCTTTCAATCATGCTGACGATCAGGAGAATTATGAAGGAGCAAAAGTTCAGGAAGAACCTGCAGCGGTTTCCGTAGCAGAACCTGAAGCAGCTATACCGGTTGCAGCGGAAGCTGCGGGCGATAACTCAGAAATGGACGCCTGGAAAATTTAATTTTACATTTTACCTGTATGAAGACCCGTTATTGCGGGTCTTTTTTTATGCCCGTGAAAACGAAAAAATTGTCGTTATTTTTGTCCGGAACGCTTTGTTTCACACTACTAAAATTAAACCGCAGTGAAAGCCATTATCCCGGTAGCCGGAGCAGGCACCAAACTCAGACCACTCACTTATACACAACCGAAGGCGCTCATCCCGATAGCAGGAAAAACCATCCTGAGCGTCATTGTGGACCAGCTGCTGGAGTCCGGTGTAAACGAGTTTGTCTTTGTAATAGGTTATCTCGGCGAAAAGATACAGGACTATGTGGCGAGCAATTATCCTGACCTGAAATGCAGTTTCGTAACTCAGAACGACCGCAAAGGCATCGGTCATGCAATAGGGCTTACCCGTGCAAACATCGATATGGACGAACCTGTGATCATTGTGTTGGGCGACACGATATGCGATTATGATCTGAAGAAAGTGTTAACAAGCAATGTTTCCCTGATCGGTGTGCAGAAAGTGGATGATCCGCGCAACTTCGGTGTGGCGGAACTGGGTCCGGAAGACCGCGTGACAAGAGTGGTGGAAAAACCGCTGATCCCGAAATCCAACATGGCAATGGTGGGCATCTATTTCATTAAGGAAACCCGAATCATGTTCGAAGCACTGGAAACCGTCTTTTCCCGCCCGGTTGCAAAATCCGGTGAGTTCCCGCTCACAGATGCACTGGAAGAAATGATTGCTCATTATAAGGTGCGCTTTGATGCATTCCGCATCAATACCTGGTTTGACTGTGGCAAAAAAGAAACATTGTTATCCACTAATGCCACTCTGCTGAAGTATGCTGCGCAGCAACGCGCGGAAGAGCAAAGCGATGTGGTGATCATCCCGCCCGTTAGCATTGCGAAAGGCTGCAAGATCCGGAATTCCATTATCGGACCCAACGTGACGATAGGCGAAGCCACTAAGATCGAATTTTCAATCATCAAAAATTCCATCATCGGTTCTTACGCGGAACTGGAAGATGTGTTATTGCACGGTTCCATTATCGGGAATGATGCGTTTGTACGCGGCAGCAGTCAAAGCCTGAATATCGGAGATAACACAGAGATAGACCTAAGGTAAAAGACTGGCATGAAGCAAAAACTCTCCCGTGTAGCGGTGCAGATAATCGTTTTGCTTTTGGCGTTTGCCGTCAGCAGAATAATACTCCTGATCTTAAATGCCGATCACTTCAACGGTGTCACACCTTCCGTATTGTTACGCATTCTCCTTTCCGGATTACGCTTCGATCTTTCTGCAATAGCCGCACTCAACAGCTTATACTGGATATTATTTTTGTTTCCCTCTCCGCGGTGGCCGTCCGCCAAAGCAGACAGAATACTGCAATACTGGTTTGTCTCCATTAATGCAGCTGCGCTCCTGTTTGAGATCGCAGACTGGGCCTATTTCCCCTACAATCATAAAAGATCTACAGCGGACATACTGCAGATGCTGAGTCGCAAAGGGGATTTCGTGAACCTGTTGCCGGCTTTCCTGAAAGGATACTGGTACCTGTTCATCGCAGGGATTTTGTTCATCATCCTGCTTGCTTACCTGAACACCAGAATCTGTAAAAGATTTCCGCTGAAGCAGGGTAAGCAACGCGATATTAAATCTATCCTGACTTATTGCATCTCGCTGTCATTGGCTTTCATCGCCTTAAGAGGGGGTGTGCAACTTGTTCCGCTGGGAATAAAAAATGCCGCAGGAATCACCCAGCCCAATCATATCCCGCTTGTACTGAATACACCCTTCAGTATCATCAATACGCTTGGCGCACGTGCCCTGGAGCCGGTGCACTACATGAGCGATGCGACGGCAGAAAAGCTCATCGGAACGAGAAAGCAATTTACCGGCAAAGGATTCCGCCCGAAAAATGTTGTTGTGATCGTACTCGAAAGTTTCTCCAAAGAGTTTACTGCTATCGGGGGGCTGCAGAGTTACACTCCTTTTCTCGACAGCCTGATGCAATACAGTCTTGTGTGCACGCAGTCTTTCGCTAACGGCTACCATTCCGCCGAAGGGATACCGGCTATTTTTGCGGGAATACCATCTCTACAGGAAGAACCATTCACCACCTCCGTATATGGCACAAACAGGATTACATCGCTTCCCGGCACATTGAAAGGCATGGGCTACAGCAGTGCGTTTTATCACGGAGGGACCAACGGCACTATGAGCTTCGACGTGTTCTGCCGCAATGCGCAATTCGACAGGTATGCAGGCCGGAATGAATACAACAATGAAAGCGACTTCGACGGAGACTGGGGCATATGGGACGAGCCTTTCCTGCAGTTTGCGGTAAAAGATATAAGCGGGCGGCTGCGCGAACCTTTTTTCGCCGGCATCTTCACACTTTCCTCCCACCACCCTTACCATATTCCGCCACAATACAAGGGAAAATTCCCATCCGGCAAACTGGAGATTTATGAATCAATAGGCTATACGGATTTCTCGCTGCGGAAATTCTTTCAGGCTGCTTCGGGGAAATCATGGTTTCAACATACATTATTTGTGCTGGTTGCCGACCACTGCTCTGCGCTGTCTGCAAATGAATACTACAATATGCACCAGGGACGGTTTGCTGTTCCGCTGCTATTCTTTGCGCCGGGAGATACTTCACTGAGAGGCAGCGTGGATAAGCTAACGCAGCAGATTGACATCCTCCCTTCCGTACTGGACTACGTCGGTTATCCCAGGCCCTTTTTCGCATTCGGCAACAGCATTTTCGGTAAAGACGCACCTGCCTTCACGGTACAGCATATAGACGGTCATCTGTGCTGGACGATGGATCGCTTTTTTATCAGGATCACCAACGGTAATATGAGTGCGGCATTCGACCGCTTTAAAGATCCGCTGGATAATGGGAACATGCTCCCGGAGATCCGCCCCGATACCTTTACCGCGTTGCGATACCAGCGCGCTTTCTGGCAATTGTACACCGATAAAATGATCCATAACAACCTGTTCATCGAACAGTAAATTCGACTACATTTGCTCAACAATCAAAAAATATTATGCTCCATCTACACAGCTTCCTCCGTTGGATCGTTATTATTCTCGCTGTAGCAGCAGTATTGAAAAGCCTGAGCGGCCTGATGTCAAAAAGATCTTTTGCAGCAAGTGATCGTAAAATTTCTCTGTTCTTCATGATCTCGATGGACATTCAGCTGCTTGTGGGACTGGTATTATATTTCACGGGAGCCTGGGGTATAAAAAATATACAGAACAATGGTATGGCGTCTGTGATGAAAGATCCGGCGGGCCGTTTTTTCGCTGTAGAACATACAATCGGAATGGTGTTGGCGATCGCTGCTGCGCATATTGCCCATTCCGCTGCCAAGAAAGCCCTGGGCGATCAGGCTAAATTCAGAAAAGTATTTTTGTTTTCGCTTATTTCCCTGATCATCATGCTCGCAATGATTCCATGGCCTTCGCGCGAACTGGTAGGCCGTGCACTTTTCCCGGGAATGTAGTCAATCCGGCATATCCATGAGGAGAGGTCTGCAACCTTTTTACACCGCGTATGCAGTGATCTTATTTGTGGCAACACTTTTTTTAGTGTTGCCATTTTATTTGCTGTTTGCCTGCTTTCCGGCAGACAAATCAGAAACGGCTATGTGGCGTTTGTCGCGGTTATGGGCAAGGGTATGGCTGTTCGCAACGGGTATGTCCATCACAACAGGCGGATCCTGGCCTAGCCGGGATCAGCAGTACGTGGTGGTTGCCAATCACGTTTCCTACCTGGATCCGATAGTCCTGTTTGCCACCATTCCATTTTGTTTCCGGCCGCTTGCCAAATATGAAATATCCAAAGCACCTTTATTCGGCTTTATTTATGCACGGGTTGCTATTCTGGTGGACAGGAGCAACGCAAAGAAAAAAGCGGAAAGCGTCCGCCAGTTGAGCCAGGCGATCCAGCGAGGACATTCCATTTCCATTTATCCGGAAGGGACATTCAACGAAAGCCGCGAGCCGACCAAATCGTTTTATGACGGTGCTTTCCGGCTGGCCATCGAGCATCAGATACCAATATTACCAGTACTGTTTCCCGACACGATCCGACGTTGGCATTACAGCCATTGGTGGAAGATATGGCCCGGAAAGAACAGAGCCTACCTATTGGAACCCATACCGACAAACGGAATGACGCTGGAAGATGTAAAAGAATTGCGTGAACATGTACGCGCGCAGATGAATGCGGCATTGCTGGCGCTGACTAGTGAATAATTTCTGCTACCAAAGGATCTCCCTGAAGATTGTTCATTTGCCTGAGTATTTGCGGATACCGCCATGCGACACGCTTGCTGATTGGTACCACAGTAAAGACCTTGGGGTTAGGCAAACAAGCGATGATCTTTGCCGATTCTGTAGGAGTGAGTGTAGCAGCGGGCTTGTGAAAGTAAGTCTGCGCGGCAGGTTCGATGCCATAAACACCACGCCCCATTTCGATGGTATTGAGATACACTTCCATGATCCTTTGCTTACCCCATATCCATTCGATCATTTTGGTGTAAAACATTTCGGGCACTTTACGTACGTAGCGTGTCCAACCGAAAGTCCTGCCACAGAAATACATTTTTAGCGGTCTGCTGAGTATTGTACTGGCAGCGGCTCCTAAAGCCCGCTTCTTTTTTCGTTTGCCCGACGCAGGATCCATACTCTTTTCGATAGCCTTCCAGTCAAAACCGCCATGTTCCGGAAAGAGCTGGTCTTCGCTTGCGATAGCTGCAAGCTTTACAGCGGAGGAGATCTGAACTGAAGGAACGTAGTCGCGTTTAAGCCCGTCTCCTGCCATAAGCGATTGTAGTTGAGTGACGGTAACAGGGGGCATTACCCATTTGCACACAATAAGGTATACCATTGATGCTGCCCATAGCAGCAAAACCGACTTTATCAGCAAACGGAACGGTTTCCTTTTTCGCGCGCTGTTTTTTGGATGTTGCCATAAGTAGAGAATCGCCCATAAAAGTAATAGGCTTCCGAAATCGGAAGCCTATTACAAAAATAGCAGTTATAATTTCTATAACCGAACTACAATTAGTGAGCAGCTGCGAGCTGGAGTTGCAGCAGGAGCAACAGTGCTGTCAGTAGTAGCAGGAGCAACAGCAGTTGAATCAGTTGTAACAGCTGGAGCTGGAGTTTCTTCTACAGCAGGAGCAACAGTTGCAGCTGAATCAGGTAGCTGGAGTTGCTTCTGAAGAGTTACCACCACAAGAAGCCAGAACAGACCCATAGACAGGGCAACGATGCTGATTTTTACCAGTTTCATAAATGTTGTTTTAAAAAAGTTTAGTTTCCTATTAATCTCCACTTTTAAAAAAGGTAACCCGGCATTTTTATATTTTTATGGAAAAATCTATTTTCCCTTTATTAATCAAGATAAAAAATGAAAAAATAACTTTAGGTTGTTTGTTTTCTTTGAACAGGATTTTATAAAAACGGAAACTTTCCGGAGGGAATAAAAAACAAAAGTACACTGTACCTTTGGTCCTTGTCAATTCATAAATTATTTAGCCTGCCAAGGGTTACTTTTTCTAAAAAAGTGTATTAATAAGTGCAACTTCCCCTGTTAAAAGAACATCAATTGCTCGAAGGGTATCGCCCGGAACGACCGGAAGATCACAGAGCAGGTATACCGGGATAATTATCGCCAGGTATACGCATGGGTTACTGCTCATAGCGGAGATGCAGAAGATGCTGCAGATGTGTTTCAGGAAGCAATGACCATCCTGTTTCAGAAATCGCAGCAGGAGGCATCGGGCTTACCTGTAAAATAGGAACCTACCTGGTGGCTGTTTCAAAATTTATCTGGTATAAAAAACTGGAGCAGCGCAACCGGCGACCTGATTTTACAGTTGCTGAAGATGAGGAAAACCTGGACAGACTGCATGCATACGAAGATGATGTCAGCATACAGGAAAAAAGGGAGATACATTTCGAACAGCTGGGGCTGGCCATGGAGGAGTTGGGAGAGCCCTGCCGCTCTTTATTAAAGGCCTTTTACGAAGAAGGACGCAGTATGCAGGAAATTGCCGGGGCATTTGGTTACACCAATCCCGACAATGCAAAGACACAAAAATATAAATGCCTGAATCGGCTGAAGAAGATCTTCTACACGATGAAAGCAGATCAAATAGAAAGAAAGACCCGTGAAAATGAATAACGACAACCAAATCTGGAACTTAGCCGAAGCTTATCTGGCCAAAACACTTTCCCCTTCGGAACAGGTGTCGCTGGAACAACACTGCAGGCCAACTGAACGCTTCCGGTCGGATTTTGAAGAAGCCCTGAACCTTATCAGCTCCCTGAATCAGAAGGACGCAACAACGTTTTAAAAATACCCTTTCGGATATTCATGCTGCAATGCATACCCGTAAAGCGGCGCGGCGTGTCTTTAAAAGCCATTACCTGCGCACGGGCGCAGTCGCGGCAGGAGTAGCTATCCTTACCAGCCTGGGAATAAGCTGGTACCACAATCACCACCAGGACACAACTCCGCGATACAGCGAACTGCGGAAAGTAAAATCCGAACTGGAAGGTATCAGACAATCACAAGCCAGATCATTCGCGATCTTGATAACAAAGCCAACAAGCCCCTGATGGACAATAAGGTTCACGGATTGGGCTTTGCTTTAACGAATGATGGTTATGTGATCACCAATTATCACGTAACAGAAGGTGCAGACTCTGTTTACATCCAGACACGCAACGGCGAATATCTTAAAGCATCTACCATCAGCTTTGATGCAAAATCAGATATTGCGATCCTGAAAGTTGAATCGCGTAAATTCAGATTCAACAAACAGCAATCCGCATTACCTTACACCTTTGCCACAGCGAAAAAATCATTGGGGGAGCGCGTGTTCACACTGGGCTACCCACAGGATGAAATCGTGTATAGCGAAGGTTATGTGAGCAGCCGGAACGGATTCAGTGGGCGATTCCATGCAGTACCGCCTGGAATTACCGGCAGAGCCGGGCCAAAGCGGAGCTCCCGTAATGGATGCCTCCGGTAATATTGTCGCAATCGTAACCGGCAAAGAAAGTCAGAGTGTAAATATCACTTATGCTGTGAGCTCGAACACATTGTTGCGTATGCTGCGCAGTATTCCTCAGAACAAATACGATCAGCCTGCCCAAGTCCGGGAAACTCGGCGGATTGGCCAGGGAAAAACAAATGAGAAAAGCTGCAGGACTATACCTGCGTGGTGAATGTCTATAAATAGATTACGACTACCTACTCATAAAAAGTCCGCCGATACTTCATTTGGCGGACTTTTGTATTTTTGCTGCTTTTCAGATACTTCATTTATGGACTTTAGCTGGCTCTCAAGAACAGAATTACTCATTGGCCGCGAACGACTGGAACGCCTTGCCGGCAAACATGTACCGGTGCTGGGCATCGAGGGGGTGTAGGTTCTTTCGCTGCGGGAACTCATTGCCCGTAGCGGCGTAGGACGTATGACTATCGTAGACGGGGATGTTGTATACCTATCCAAGTTGGCAACCGCCAGTTGCCTGCTCTTGCTACCACACATGGCCAGAGTAAAGTGGAATGGATGGCAGAACGCATCCGTGCGATGAACCCGGAAATAACGCTGAATGCCGTAAAGAATGTGTACGTCCGGAAGCGATCGACGCGTTGCTGGATGCCGACGCAGGATCTTGATTAATGCGATAGGCATCCACAAAAGTCACCTGCATAAAAAGCGCACTGACAGAAGAAATATGGATTATAGTAAGTTCTATGAGTGAGGTGATGTGAATAAGTGAAAATGGTCATGACGGATATTTCCAAAACATGCGATTACCTCGCCGCAGGACACATGCGAAACACCTTAAAGTGGCAGGTGTCGCAGGGGTGTGACGGATATATCCTGTGCAGAACTACAAACAGGGAATCAATAATCCGTCCCGATGGAACCAATTTTAAAAAATCGGCTTACGGGACGATGCATCATGCCCGCAATGTTCGGTGCCACCGCGGCTTCTGTAGTGATCAGGAATCTGATGGAGCAATAAAATTCACAAAAAAAGTCCGGCTATTTAGCCGGACTTTTTGTTTCTGTTCAGTTCTCTTAACGGGATTGCGCAGGTGCAAATTTCATCTCGTTCAGCAGCCATCCGGCTCCGCCGAACTTGTCAATAATAAAGAGCGTGTACCTGATATCCAGCGTAATGTTTCGGCACCATCTCGGATCGAAGTAATAGTCGCTCATGGTACTTCCCACACGCGGTCGAAATTGGTACCGATCAGCTCTCCCCTGGCATTCAGCACCGGGCTTCCGGAGTTACCTCCAGAAGTATGATTATCGGCAATGAAAGCCAGCGGAACCGTTCCGTTTACCGCATATTTTCCATAATCTTTTTCCCGGTAAAGTTCAAGCAGGCGTGCTGGCATTTTAAATTCAGCGACGTCCGGGATTGTTTTTTGCCACCGCTCCGTCCAGGTCGGTCTGGGAAACTGTATCCGGCATCTCCGTCCGGATCAAGTCCTTTCACATGGCCGAAAGCAAGGCGCAGGGTGAAATTTGCATCAGGCATAAGGTTCAGTTCCGGATGCTGCCGATCATCTGAGCCTTCATGTACAAACGGTTGAATCTTACCATACTGTCATTTGTATCTCAGTTCAGCCTGGCGGAACTTTTCCAGTCTTTCAGACGCATCACAGCAGCATACAGTTTCCATGCCGGATCTTCGGTAATAGCGCGGATATTTCCTGAAGCGAGCAGACCTTTCATTTTTACCGGGTCTGAGGCGGCCGAGCTGCCGAATACATAGTCTGCCCACATTTCGTAAGAGCCTCCGAAGCGAGCAGAGCCTGTTGTACGGAAATATTCAGGTACATACGCAGATTCTTTCTCCATGAACAAGGGCATCAGTGCCGCGAAAACTTCTTTGTCGGTGGCTGCGTCGTATTTTATAGAACCCTTCTGATGCGGCGGATATGGAAGCCAACGTGTCATTCAGCCGGGCGGCGGATGTTCCCGTCATCGACTGTATCAGTTTCAATACCCTGTCCAGTTCGGCACCCTGAGCGATCAGCTCAATGCCCACCACGTCTTCGCGCATATGTTCGCTTGCAGAAAGGGCTGCGTCGGAAGAGGCGCTGATCACCTGCATACGGGCAAGCAGATCGCGAGCGAAAGCAGCCGAACTATCCGTATTCGCCCAGGATTGAAATATATTTTCCTCACGCTGTTTCAATGCCACGACATTGTTCAGCTTCAGCCCCCGAACTTCACCCTGCCATTTTTTCCAACCATTGGCAACACCCGCTCTTTTGGAGGTATACTGAAGGAATACTTTGCGGTCTGCGCTCATATGCTTCGTCCAGATATCCAGGCGACGCGTACGCGCCTCAATGCGGATAGGGTCAACAATATTCACTACCTGTGCCAATTGCATGGAGCTGATATATTCCTGCGTTTGCGCCGGGAAACCATACACCATGGTGAAATCTCCTTCTTTATAGCCATTGGTATTGATGGTGAAGAAATCTGCGGTATGATAGGGTTTATTTTCCGCGCTGTATGCGGCAGGTTTGTTGTCTGCACCTGCGTATATGCGGAACATACTGAAATCGCCCGTATGACGCGGCCAGCTCTCAGTTATCTGTGTCTCCCCCAATTGGCCGATACCGTTAGGCGGGAAGCCGACGAGGCGTATGTCCTTATAGGTGTCGGTGATCATCACCCAGTATTGATTACCATTAGCGAAAGAGCGGATCTGAGCATCTTTTTTTGAAGTGTACCGGTAACCGCTTTCCAGCGCTTTTATCCGGATCCGGATCATACTGTCTCTTCCTTTCTCATTCATTTTCAGCGGTATATTTGCCAGCACACGCGAGGTAACGTCTTCCATGGAGCGGATAAACGTTACTGTAAGACCGGGACAGGGTATTTCTTCATTCCGGCTTCTGGCCCAAAAGCCATCGGCGAAATAGTCGGCCCCAACTGAAGCAAGTCCCTGGACAGTTCCATAACCGCAATGGTGATTGGTAAGCAGTAAACCCTCTGAAGAAATAACTTCGCCGGTACACCCCTTACCGAATAAAACAACGGCATTGTTCAGACCTGTACCACGGGTATTGTACAATTTGGAAACGGGAATGTCCAATCCTTCAGCGATCATTTCCTTCTGAATTTTCGAAAGGGTTGCCGGAACGGGCATACCTTTCCGGGCAATGGCGGAAGAACTGATGGAAAATGCTGCAAAAGCGGTAATGGAAAAGCGCAGCAACCTCGATTTACGGGTCAGAAACATAGAGAAAAGATTAATCATTATGGTATGAAAATAAAAATAGTCGAATGTTATGAAAATTTTGGCATAATTATTACATTAGCGAAATATTAGACGCCGAGTACAAAGATAAAAACCTATTTACAGAGTATGAGAAGATGCCTTATCCTCACAGTTATGCTTTTGTTTGCACAACTCAACGGACTATTAGCACAAACGACTTTTACCGCACCGGATACGGTTTGTATCCGTCAACCAATAACTCTGACACCAAAGGATACGACAGCTTCTTCCTATTACTGGAGCTTTTGTTCCGGCTGGCTGATGAATAGACCAACCGGTAATTTTCTGGGTTACACCTTCGGCATCAATAATTCATTTGATATCGAAACCGGTCTGAACAGTGACGGTAATTATTTTGGTTTCTACATCAACAGGACTGTCCCTGAGCTGATCCGCCTTGACTATGGGTCGTCTCTGACCAATATTCCTACGGTGACCAATCTCGGCAATCTTTCCGGTACCATTCCTGCGGATGCAAACAGCCTGTTTCTGATGCAAGACGGAGCCGGCAAATTTGTGATGTTCGCAACCGGCGGGTCTTCCGTAGCAAATTCCTCTTTGTTCCGTATGGATTTCGGCACTTCTCTGAGCAACAAACCGAACTGTGTAAATATGGGTAATCTCGGCGGCTTACTTAATACACCTCGCGGATTTTTTGTTGCGAAAGAAGGTCCTTACTGGTTTGGCTTTGCAGCAAATGCACAGGATAACAAGCTTATCCGTTTCGACTTCGGAACAAACATCTCAAATACGCCTAACCCTATTGACCTGGGCAATCCGGGCAGCGTGATCGATAACCCGAGCGATATGGCCGGCACACGCGACAAACTCGGAAACTGGCACTTGTTTATTACCAACTTTATCAGTTCAGGACTTGCTCATATCGGTTTCGGAAGTTCCCTCGCAGCAATACCTGCCGGTTCCGGACTTGCCGTGGACAGTCTGAGCGCTCCTAGCAGCATCATTCTTGCGAAAGATTGCGGAGAAGACTATCTGTTTATTTCCAACTTCTCACGCAACTATCTGACACGTGTGGTGTTCTCTGACCTGAGCTCGCTGACGTTCACAGATCAGACACTGATCAGCATACCAGGGATTAAAAACACATTGGCCTTGTCTCATTTCCTGCGTGAAAAAGACAATCTGTACACGTTCGTTATCAATTCCGACAACTCCCTTGGTGTCGTAAACTTTGCAAACTGTGTTTCCAGCAGCCTGCGTTCTTCCACTGAAAAATATCCTCCTTCTTACACTTATGCCACTCCGGGAACATACAACGTATTCCTGAGCATGAACGAAGGAACACCGCAGGCATCTATGGAGTGCTTTCTCGTAGAAGCATTACCGATCCCCGCTATTACAATCGTGGATGATACAACTATCTGCCAGGGCGATACGGCTTCATTGTGGGGTATCGCTTTTGGAACAGATACATTACGCTGGACTCCAAACTACAATATCACGCAAACCAAAACCGCAGTAGACGCCCTGTACACGAAAGTATGGCCTGATTATACACGTCCTTACCACTTCATTGCAGAATATCCGAACGGATGTATCGTAGACTCTGCTATCAATGTAACGGTAAGTAAAGTACATGCCGATGCCGGTGTGGACCGTACAGTTGAAGATGGTGCATATACCGTTCTCGGCGGACCAATGACAAGCGAAGGTGTGAATTACATCTACTCATGGTCACCTTCCAACTACCTGGATAACTACCGCTCAACGAACCCTACCTCTACTCCGTCTACAGACATTTCTTATGTGTTGACGGTACAGAGCGCATTGCTGGGTTGTGTAGCACACGATACTGTTGTGGTGAAAATAGGCTGTGGAGATATCTATCTGCCTAACGCATTTACACCGGGCGATCATTCTGACAACAATGATTATTTCGGCCTGAAAAACCGCAACATTGTTCAGCTGAACTACTTCCGCGTATACGATCGCTGGGGTAAAGAAGTATTCTCTACTACCGATCTTTCCACACAATGGGATGGAAAAGTAGACGGTGTTGACTGTCCTTACGGGGTGTATGCGTGGGTTGTTGACGGATTCTGTGCCTCGGGTAAACGAATATCGAAATCGGGGAATGTCACTTTACTAAGATAATACCCCAGAATATATTAAAAAGGCTGCCCCGAAAGGCAGCCTTTTTATTTTAATGGTGTTTTTCACAAAGCAGTATCATTCTGAAACACCGCGCGAAAAAAAAGGGCCATCCGTAAAAGATGGCCCTTAAGAGGTATCGTAAATTATTTTACTTCTTCGTAATCGATGTATTCTCCTTCGACGGATTTGGGACGTTGCTGCTGTTGCTGACGTCGTTGTTCCTCCTGGTGCATTTCCTGCATGCGTTGCTGCATCTCATTCATTTTCTGGTTCATGGTATTCGTGATGCGAACCGCAGGGAAGAGGAAATTTCTGACAAACTTATAAATAACATACAGGAACAACCCGTAGATAATCCAGTGTGATAACATAGTAGATCAAAGATAAGAACTGATTCCGCAAGAGAAAGTTAACAAAGGCAGCTGTTAGCCTTTTTTACGTGCGATAGCCTTTTCCGCTGCAGCGACAATACTTTCCGTGCTCAGACCATATTTTGCGAGCAATTCCACAGGTTTGCCACTTTCGCCGAATGTATCCTGCACAGCTACATACTCATGAGGTACAGGGCAATTACGTGCAGCCACGTTTGCCACACTGTCTCCGAGACCTCCTGCGGCCTGATGTTCCTCCGCAGTTACCACGCAACCTGTTTTAGACAGGGATTTGATAATCGCTGCCTCGTCAAGCGGCTTAATGGTATGCATATTGATCAGATCCACGCTGATGCCTTTTTCCGCGAGTTGTTTTGCCGCAAGCACAGCCAGCCATACGAGGTGACCGCAAGCGATAATGCTTACATCTGAACCTTCAGCGAGCACCTGGGCTTTCCCGATTTCAAACTGCTGATCTTCAGCGGTGAAGTTCGCCCATTTCGGACGACCGAAGCGCAGGTAAACAGGCCCGTTATAATCAGCAATAGCCATTGTGGCGGCTTTGGTCTGATTATAGTCGCAAGGTACGATTACCGTCATACCGGGCAGCATTTTCATCATACCTATGTCCTCGAGCACCTGGTGAGTAGCGCCATCTTCACCCAGCGTAAGGCCGGCATGGGATGCACATATTTTCACATTTTTACCGCTGTAAGCTACCGACTGACGAATCTGGTCGTATACGCGGGAAGTTGCGAAATTGGCAAAAGTTGTTGCATAAGGAATTTTACCGCCGATGGTAAGGCCTGCAGCAACGCCAATCATATTCGCTTCTGCAATACCGCATTGCACAAAACGATCCGGATTTTCTTTAATGAATGTATTTAGTTTCAATGAGCCCGCGAGGTCTGCGGTCAATGCAACGATATCAGGATTTTTGCGTGCAGCTTCAGCAATACCATCGCCGAATCCGGCACGCGTTTCTTTTTCGTTCAGGAGTTGAATGTCTTGTAACATTTATATGCTTAATCGTTTAGCAGGAAAGTGCAAAAGTACGTTTATCATTTGGTATTCGTGTAGCCCCATTCCAGCAACCAGGCAATAATTTTTTGTTTGTAGTCGCCCTGTACCATGATAAATCCGTCCTTTACACTGCCGCCGGTTCCGCATTTGGTTTTCACCTGCTTACCCAGCGCTTCGAGGTCATCTGTGGTACCCGAAAAACCGGATATGAGCGTAACCACTTTGCCTGCACGCTGTTTGGTATCCAGTGATACGCGCAGCTTTTGCTGTGGCTTAGGCAACGTTACGCTGGGTGTATCTTGCGACTCATAGTCGTTGAAAAAGTCTTTATTGGTTGAATAAGCGAGTCCGTCCGGACGACTTTTGTTCTTTTTAGACATATATATCGAATTTTAAAAAATAACAGAACCGATTCCCGATCAGAACTGCCACTGAATGCCGTCGAATGTGCCGGAGCTCATCAGCAATAAACAGGTATTCTCCCCGCTTTCCTGCAATAACGAGGTTACTCTCTGCTGTAACCGATCTTTATCATCGATCACTTCCAGGTCATTCCGCTCAAAATAGCTGTGTACGAGATCCGTATCCAGTGTCGGTAATCCTTTCAACTGTAGCGCATGATGACTGAAAAATACGATCGCTTTATCTGCGGCATCCATACTGTGTGCATACTCCCGGAGAAATGCTTCGTTCAGACTGCTGAACGTATGCAGCTCGAAACAGGCAATCACGCGTCGCAGGGGCATCGCTTCCTTCACCGCATCCAATGTTGCTTTCAGTTTGGAAGGGGCATGTGCAAAATCCCGGAAAACAGTAAGCCCTTTATGCTCTGCGATTTTCTCAAGACGGCGCGCGGCCCCTTTAAAGGATTTGATTGCTTCATAAAAACGTTCGTCCGATACACCCAGAGACCGGCACACGGCCATAGCGGCGCTCAGGTTGAGCAGATTATGCCTTCCGAAAATACTTACCGGAACCGGACCCTGCTCTGTTTGCAGAACAGCGGTTACATCTTCATAATGAAAAGGGTGGGTATGGTACGGAACTGCTTTTAAGTGCGTCGCAGCCTCATCTGCAATACGGCATACCTCTTTGTCTTCGGCATTGAAATACAATTCAGATCCGGCCTGCATGCCATTCAGGTATTTAATAAACTGGCTGCAGTAATTGTCATAAGTTGGGAATACATTGATATGATCCCATGCGATACCGCTCAAAACGGAAATATGGGGATGATAAAAGAATATCTTAGGCTTTCTTTCGATCGCAGACGCAGGATACTCATCCCCTTCGAGGATGATCAGCGGCGCATCGCTGAGCCGGACTGATTCAGTAAAGCCATCAAGCCGGGCCCCCACCAGGTAGTCGAAGTCTATATTTTCCTGTCGCAGCACATGCATGATCATGGAAGTGATGCTTGTCTTACCATGACTACCCGCCACTACCACACGCTTTTTCTCTTTGCTTACCTCGTAAACATATTCCGGAAAAGAATAAATGGGAATTCCCTTTGCCTGTGCCGCCACCAATTCGGGATTATCAATACGTGCGTGCATTCCCAACACCACGGCGTCAAGATCTTCGGTAATTTTTTCAGGGAACCAACCCTCTTTTTCAGGCAGTAAACCGGCAGCTTCGAGATTGGATTTTGCGGGGTCGTTAATCTCATCGTCGCTGCCGCTTATGCTGTGCCCCTGACGATGCAAAGCGAGGGCCAGCTGATGCATGACAGCCCCGCCAATCGCGATGAAATGGGTTTTTTTCATTTTCTGGAATGAATTTTTATCTTCGTGCAAAAGTAATCGGGTTTCTAAATAAATTTTTATACATTTACCATTATGAAAAAATTCAACACCATGCGCAAGTTTATACCCATGGCTGTCCTCCTTTTTGCGTTGATGGCAACAGTTGCCTGTACATCTAACAAGAAGTATGGTTGCCCGAATCACATTTCAGCAGTCCTTTCACTGCGCTAATCATTTTTACCCGATCAGGTTTTAACTTTGCGCAGTATTTTTTATGCGCTTTTTGCGTTTAAAGACGAACCAAGATTATCCCTTTAAAATATAAATAAAAGAAGATTCACAATGCGCTTTATTGTAAGGTCTGGCTATCTGCTTAAAAATCTGCAACTTATCGGAGGTGTGGCAGGATCAAATGCTGTACTTGGAGTACTGGAAGATTTCCTGTTCGAATTAAAAGGAAACACGCTCAGCCTTTCTGCTTCCGATCTGGAAACAATGATGCGTGTTGAGATTGAGGTGACCGGAGCCACCGATGACGGTCGTATCTGTATCCCCTCCAAAATTTTAACCGAATACCTGAAAAATCTGCCCGATCAGCCGATCACCATCACGGTGAATCAGTCTGACCGCAGTATTGACATAAAAAGTGATTTCGGGAAATATAAGATCAGCGGCGAAAATGCCGATGATTTCCCTAAAGAACCGCAGCCGGGAGATGCCACTTCTTTCAGCATTACGGCAATAGCATTGCTGGAAAGCATTGGTAAAACCTTATTTGCGGTAAGCAACGACAGCCTGCGCCCTGCAATGACCGGTGTATTCTTTCAATTGGAAGAAGGTGGCGATATTAACTTCGTTGCCACCGATGCACATCGCCTTGTAAAGCTGAGCCGCAGCGGTATCGAGCATAAAGGTGCGGACGGTTTCATCGTTCCGAAAAAAGGATTGCAGCAAATGCGCAATGTGCTTCCTGCAGAAGATACCCAACTCGAAATTTCCTACAACAGCAGCCATATTTTCGTTACCAATGACAAAATGCGGATGGAGCTGCCGCCTTGTGGATGCACGCTTCCCGGATTACAAAGCCGTGGTGCCCACGAACAACCCATATAACCTCGTCATTAACCGTGCAGACCTGATCAGCGCATTGCGCCGCCTGAGTGTGTTTGCCAGTAAAACAACGAGTCAGGTAGTGTTCGACATCGTCGGCAATTCCCTCACCATCAGTGCGCAGGATATCGACTTCTCTTACGAAGGGAAAGAAACCATGACCTGCCAGTATACGGGAGAGGACATGAAAATCGCATTCAACGCGAAATCCATGATCGAATTACTATCCAATCTGGAAGGAGAAGAAGTGCAGCTGGAACTGAGTACCCCCACCCGTGCGGGAATTTTCCGCCCGATGGAGAAAAATGAAAATGAAGACGTGCTGATGCTGCTGATGCCGCTGATGGTCGGCGTATAGTTCGCTTTGTATACTTTTTTTGCAAAAAACCTTGCCCGTGAAATGGCAAGGTTTTTTTATTTCGGAGCAGGCCTGAAATGCAGCATTGCAGGGCATTCCAGAACTTCAGGATTTGTTTCCCGATCCTGAATTTCAATTTTCTTAAGATATTTTACGTCGATAATTCAGGAATAAGAATATCTTTGCGGCCGAAATTCCTTTCCACACAAAGTGATGATACAACAAAATCTGTGCTGTAAACAGGTCAAGATGGCCAAGTAGGTAATACTTTTTTACCTGCTGCAAATTTTTGTTTGTATATTTCTATCTCGTCACTTTCAAATCAATTTTTATGTCTTTATTGAGCAACCTTGCTGAAACCTTGATCGGTTCAGAAATCGTACGCCTGGGAAATGCTATCAACGACCGTAAAGCCAAAGGCGAAAAAATCTATAATTATACAATCGGTGATTTCGATCCGTCTATTTTTCCAATACCGCAGCTGTTCGAAGATGAGATCGTGAAAGCGTATCGTGAGCACCGCACCAATTATCCACCGGCTGACGGAATTCTGCCCTTACGCAACGCAGTAAGTGCTTTGGTTAAAAGAAGAGAAGGACTTGAATACAAAACTGACGAGAATACTTATTTCCAGCGGCGGGCGTCCGCTGATTTACGCATTGTTTAAAACAATCGTGGATAAAGGAGATAAAGTAATTTATACCGTACCATCCTGGAACAACAATCACTACGCGCACATGAACGATGGCGAGCACTGCGTGGTGGAAGTAACTCCGGAAAACAATTTCATGCCTACGGCAGCAGATCTCGCGCCACATATCAAGGATGCGACACTGATCTGCCTCTGCTCTCCGCAAAACCCTACCGGCACAACGCTCGATAAAGCAGAACTCGAGCAGATATGTGATATGATCCTTTTGGAAAATGCAGGTCGGGCGGCAGGCGCAAAAAAATTATACCTGATGTATGACCAGATGTACTGGACGCTGACTTATGGTGATACGGTACATCACAACCCCGTAAGCCTGCGTCCGGAAATGAAGGCGTACACCATCTTCGTAGATGGTATTTCCAAAGCACTTGCTGCCACGGGTGTGCGTGTAGGATGGGCTATGGGCCCAGCTCAGGTAATTGCAAAAATGAAAGCATTGCTGAGTCACATAGGCGCATGGGCTCCGATGGCGGAACAGTATGCAACCGCCCAGTTCCTGAGCAATGAAACGGCGTTCGACGGATTCCTGGAAGGATTTAAGTTGCAGCTGGAAGAACGTCTGAACTTCATCTACCGCGAATTCATCCGTCTGAAAGAAAAAGGCTATCCTGTAGATATCATCGCTCCTCAGGCCGCCATTTATCTCACATTGAAAATCGATCTGAAAGGCTGGCACTTCAATGGTCAACCATTGCAAACCCAGTCCGAAGTAAGCGAATTTCTGCTGAATGAAGCGCACCTGGCCATCGTACCGTTCTCCTGCTTTGGCGCCGATGCCAGCTCACCCTGGTATCGCGTGAGCGTAGGCACCTGTAAGTTTGAAGATCTTACTGAGATGTTCGGCGAACTGGAAGCCGCATTATCCCGCTTACAGCAACCTCACCTTCAATCATAACACACTATAAAAAACAGTACTTTGCAAGTTTACAAATTTGGCGGGGCCTCGATAGAAAGCCCGGAACGTATGCAGGCGTTACTCCCGATCATCAGTGACGCAAAAGATCAGTTGGTAGTTGTTGTATCCGCAATGGGTAAGACTACCAATCATTTGGAACAGATTGTGCAGGAAGCATGCCACGGAGATAAGGGTATTGCACGCCAATTGGTGGATAAGCTCGAAAAAGAGCACCTCGAATACGCAGCCAAGGTACTGGAAGGTAAACAGTTGGAAGCGCTGGCTTCCACGCTTAACGAATATTTCAACGAACTGCAATGGGCGGTGGATGATGCAGATGCGCTCCGCTTCGACTATTCTTACGACCAGATCGTGTGCATGGGGGAGATCCTGTCTACCCGGATCTGCAATGCCTACCTGCAAAGTCAGGGACTTAATTTCGAATGGGTGGATGCCCGCGACGTGATCCGCACCGACGACACTTATCGTGATGCGAAAGTGGACTGGGCATATTCACAGAATCAGGCTAATGATGTGGTGGGAAGTTTGCTGCATGCGGGAAAGAACGTTGTTATTCAGGGATTTATCGGCAGTACTCCTGATAATGCATCCGTAACACTTGGGCGTGAAGGGTCGGATTATACGGCTGCAATGATGGCAGCAATGCTGGATGGCGCCAGCGTTACGGGACCATTAGCGGATGGCAGGTGGCGGGTGGCGAACCAATAATCGTACTACAAACATGAGTGAGTCTGTGACGAAGCCCGAGCGCACCGGCGATGATGACCCGGACCTTCCGCCGCTGCACATGACGCCGTTCTGGCGGTTCGGGCAGCAGTGCTGCCGATTCGTCTGCACGACGCTGTGCGACCTGAAGTGCTACGACAAGCACAACGTCCCGCTCGAGGGCAGTGCGCTACTGCTGGCCAACCACCAGAGCTTCCTCGATCCGCCGTTCGTCGCGAGCCAGCTTCAGCGGGCCGTCTGTTTCCTGGCACGCTCGACGCTGTTCGACGTGCCGGTGTTCGGCCCGGTCATCCGCGCCCTACATGCGTTTCCGGTCGAGCGCGGAAAGGCGAACATCGGCGCGATGAAGAAGACGATCAATGTCGTCCAGCAGGGCCGATGTTTGCTGATGTTTCCCGAGGGCACGCGCACCAGGAACGGTGAGATGAAGCCGCTGGAAAACGGCATGGCGCTGATCATCAAGAAGGCTCGCGTGCCGGTGATCCCCGTCGGCATCGACGGCGGCTACGAAGTCTGGCCGAGGTCGCGAATTCTGCCCACGTCGGGCAAGGTCCGCGTGAAGTACGGCAAACCGCTGATGCTGCACGACCTGGACAACAAGCAGATCATGGGCACGGTCGAAAGCGAGATTCGCCGGTTGATCGCGGAGCTTCGCGCGATGCGTGCGGAGGAGTCGACGACCGGCACGGCGCTTGTTTCGCGTGTGCGTCCGCCAAGCACCGCGACCTAACGCAGGTGCACGTCAGTCGAGGATGACCACGCCTTCGTTCCGCCGCAGGTCGGCCAAGGTCTGCTTGCCCACGGTGACGGCGATCCGCATCGTCGTGTCGTCGATCTCGCGGGCGCGAACAAGCGTATGCGACTCGATGAACGAGATCAGCTTCCCGTCGCGCACATCGACCTGCAGCGTGACGTCGCTCCGCTGTCCGCGCACGAAATCAAGAACCGCCTTCGACAGTTGATCCAGCCCCAAACCCGCCTTCGCGCTGATCGCGATCGCGTTCGGGTGCAGCGCCCGCCAGAGCGGCATGGCGGCTTCGCCTTCGGGCGTGTCGATCTTGTTCAGCAGTAGCAGTTCGGGCTTGTCCTGCGCGGAGGCTTTGCCTACGCGAACGCCGATGTCACCGAGCACTTCGTGCACGCTCTTGAATTGCTGCTCCGCGTGCGGGTGGCCCACATCGAGCACGTGCAGCAGCAGGTCGGCGTGGATGGCCTCTTCGAGCGTCGCCTTGAAGCTGGCCACCAGGTTGTGCGGCAGGTCGCGCACAAAGCCGACGGTGTCGCTGAGCATCACGCCCGTGCCGCGTTCGATGCGCCACCGCGCGTCTTGGTGTCGAGCGTAGCAAAGAGCTTGTCGTCCGCGTACGTGCCGGCCGCCGTGAGCGTGTTGAACAGCGTGCTCTTGCCCGCGTTCGTATAGCCGACGATGCAGACCGTGAAGTGATCGAGGTTGCGCGCCTGCACGGCCCGGCTCTTGCGGGCCTGGATCTTGTCGATGTCGTCTTTCAGGTCGGCGATCCGCTTGCGGACCAGACGCCGGTCGATTTCCAACTGCGTTTCGCCCGGCCCGCGCGTGCCGATGCCAAGGCTGCCGCCGCCACCCGCGAGGCGCTCGAGGTGGCCCCACATGCGGGCGAGGTGCGGGTACGTGTATTCCATCTGCGCCAGTTCCACCTGTAGCCTTGCCTCGGCCGTCTGGGCGCGCGTCGCGAAGATGTCCAGGATCAGCTCGCTGCGATCCAGCACCTTCACGTTCTTCATTACCGGCGAATCAAGCTCGGTGTTGATCACCTTCTCGAGCGCCGATCTGGCCCGGCGAAAGGTCGTTGTCAAAGATGATGACGTCGGCCTTGTTCTGCTTCGCGAGCTTGGCAATCTCGATCGCCTTGCCGGAGCCGATGTACGTGCCTGAATCGATCCGCTTGCGGTTCTGAACCACGCGCGCGACCGCTTTCCCGCCCGCGGTTTTCACGAGCGATTCGAGTTCGCCCAGCGGGTCGCGCGGATCGGCGGTGCTATCGGGTAGGATGACGCCCACGAGGACCGCCCGCTCCTGATCGACGCTCAGCTTGGTGGACAGATTCCCACCGTCGGTTCGATGCTTCTCGGCCAAGACTCCTCCGCGACTACGGGCAAAACAGGTGACGCGAAACTACGGTACAATACGGCCAGATGGCCGATTCGACCACCAGTCCCGGCGTGATCGCGTACTTCGACGAGCAGATCGAAGCCCTGCGCAAGCACGCGACGTCTGCGATTCACGACGGCACCCCGGACGACATCCACAAGGCGCGCGTCGCGACGCGCCGACTCAAAGCCGCGATTGCCGTCGCAAGGCCGCTCGTGCGAGGCAAGGCGCTGAAGCGACTCGATGAACTGGGGCGATCGCTCCGAAAACGCCTGGGCGAACTCCGCGACGCCGACGTGCTGGACGAGCACCTTCGCGGCTTCAAGTCGGCCGACCGCGCGGCCGCGCGTTGGTTGCGCGAGTGCATCCGCATCTCGCGCGAGAGCGTTGGAGAAGTCAAGACGCAAGATCGATCCCGAAGAACTGGCCGGCGAACTAACGGCATGGACCGACGCCCGCGTCGAGTTGGCGACGGCGGCTCCCGGTCTGATGGCCGGCGTGCGCGAGGCGACTCACGCGCGGTTGGACGAGTTCGTGTCGACCGCTCACGCGCTGCTGCATCCACGCGCAGGCCATCGAGTCGATGTGCACGAGCTGCGCATCGCCGGCAAGGGCCTTCGCTACACGCTGGAGATGGCTCGCTGCGGCGGGGCCGAACTCTCGGCCGAGGTGTCGACGCACTTCAAACAGATTCAGGACGACCTCGGCCTGTGGCACGACTGGGTGGTACTGGCAATGCGTGCGCTACAAACGTCTGTCCAGGAAGAACTCGCCCTGCACGATGCTGATCTACAGCGGGCTGTCGCGCGGCTGGTGGAGCAGGCGATGACGCAGTCAGACGCGCGGCTGGACGCATTCAAGAAGCACTGGAAGCGCTATGGCGCATCAATTGAGGCGGCGATCCGATCGGCGTTGCCGGTCACGCGGCCTGTCGCGTCGATCTGACGGTCAGGCAATCGTGAAAGGGTCGGCATCGACGCTGCTCATGAGCAACTCGACCGACGACATCTTCGCGCGGATCAGATCTGCATATCGCGGCAGCGTGATGCGCTCGCTGTTGCTGTGCAGGGTGCAGACGACGGTCAGGCCGGCCCGGACGGCGAGCAGGGCGTCGTGGTGGCGCATCTCGCCGGTAATGTAGAGGTCGACGTTCTGCGCGATCGCCTCTTTCAGCAGGTCGCCGCCGCACGCGCCGGCGCATACGGCCACCTTGCGGACAAGCTTCTGTGGATCGCCCGCGAGAAGAACGCTGCCGACGCCGAGCGCTCGCTTGAGCAGATTCACCAGCATCTCGGCCGTCGCATCGCCCGGCGTGCGCCCGACCCGGCCGAGGCCGATCGCGAGCGGAGGCGCGGCCAG
Source organism: Chitinophagaceae bacterium (assembly GCA_049840855.1). Lineage (GTDB taxonomy): Bacteria > Bacteroidota > Bacteroidia > Chitinophagales > Chitinophagaceae > Rurimicrobium. Next base: position 138,236 of record JASGJF010000006.1, read on the forward strand.
CGTCTGAAGATCGAATGCCGGCTCTTCATACGGATGCGCTGTCCGCAGCGCGGCCACTACCGTGCTGATCGATCGAATCGGCACGACCGTCTCAATGCGCACCTCGTCGGCGATCTCGAGCTTGCCCGCCTGTCCCACGGTCGGATTCGTGCCGGCTTCGCCAAAGAACGTGCCTTGGCCGCGCGAGCGGAAGCTGCACGAGGAGTAGTTTCCGATCCGCCCAGCGCCCGCGGCAAAGAGGGCTTCGCTGACTTTCTCAACAGCATTCTCCGGCACGAACGTCACCAGCTTGAACTCGGTCGACTTCGCGTCGCGCAGCTTGAGCGGCCGGCGCTCGCTGAGGCTGAGCACGTCGGCCAGCACGTCATTCGTGCCGCCGTCGGCGACGTCGAGCGCGGTGTGCGGCGAGTAAATGGCGATGCCGCGGCGGATCGCGTCGAAGAGCAGATCGTTCGGCTTCGACGCGGTGATGCGCTTCACGGCTTCGAAGATCGGCGGGTGGTACGCGACGATCACATCACACGATTTCTCCTTCGCTTCGACCGCGACGGCTGGCGTGTAGTCGATCGTCAGCAGCGCCCGGCGAACCGGCTGCGCGCGGTCGCCCACCAGCAGGCCCACATTGTCCCACGGCTCCGCAAGCGACGGCGGGGCGATGGAATCGAGGACATCGACGAATTCGGCCAAAGTCGGCATGCACGCATGATCTTCGTCTCGCTTGCCGCTGTCGACTAGCCGTGGAAAGTGATGGGCGATCTTGCCTACACTTGCGGCGTGTCCGTGACACTTCCTCTCGAACCCACCTCGACGCCAGTTGAGTCGATGACCGGTCTGCCGGTGCGCATGTGCGAAGTGCACAAGACATTCGCCGGCGGCACGGTGGCGGTGCAGGGCGTGTCGCTGGACGTGAAGCCGGGCGAGTTCGTCGCGCTGCTCGGCCCGAGCGGGTGCGGCAAGAGCTCGCTGCTGCGGATGATCGCCGGGCTGGATGCACCGACGAAGGGTTCAATCGAACGCGCAAGCGGACGCGTGTCGTACGTGTTTCAGGACGCTCATTTGCTGCCTTGGCGCACCGTGCTGGCGAACGTAACGCTGCCGCTGGAACTGCATGGTGTGCTCAAGCGGAGTCGCATTGACGCCGCCATGGATGCTATCTCGGCGGTGGGGCTGTCAGACTTTGCCAAGAAGTACCCTGCCCAGTTGTCGGGTGGCATGCGAATGCGCGTGTCGCTCGCGCGGGCGCTGGTGACCGATCCGCAGTTGCTGCTGCTCGATGAGCCGTTCGCGGCGCTAGACGAAATCACGCGGCAGGCGCTAGACGAGTCGCTGCGCGACTTGTGGAAACGCCGCAGCATGACGACGTTGTTCGTCACGCATTCGATCGCCGAAGCGGCGTACCTCGCGCAGCGCGTTGTCGTTTTCACGCGACGGCCGGCGAGGGTTATGCTCGATCGCACGCTCGAATTGCCGGCCGATCGACCAGCGTCGATCCGAACCGAGGCCCATTTCGCTGTTCAGACGCGAGCACTGTATGACGCGCTGGTGGAGGGCGACCGATGAACGCCCATCTGTTCAAGGCGGTGTTGCCTCCGATTCTTGTTGCGGCAGGCGTCGGCGTTTTGCTGGAATGCGTCGTGCGCGCGGGCGGGATCGCACCGTACTTGCTGCCGTTGCCGTCGAAGGTGCTCAAGGCATTGGTGGATGATCGGCGAGAACTGCTGCCGCCCTTGTGGGAGACGACACGGGCATCGTTCATAGGCTTTTCGATCAGCGCGGTCGTGGGTGTCGCGTTGGCGATCGCGCTGTCGAGTGCACGCTGGGTGCAGCGGGCGTTTTACCCGTACGCAGTGTTGTTTCAGACGGTGCCGCTGATCGCGGTCGCGCCGCTGCTGGTGGTCTGGTTCGACAACTCGATCCGGGCGGTGGTCGCGTGCAGTGTGATCGTGAGTGTGTTCCCGATCATCGCGAACACGTTGGCGGGGTTGCTGTCGACCGACCCGGCGCTGCGCGATCTGTTTAAGCTGCATCGGGCCGGCGCGCTGGCGACGCTGTGGAAACTGCGGCTGCCCTTCGCGCTGCCGAACATCCTGACAGGCCTGCGCATCGGCGGCGGGCTGGCGGTGATCGGCGTGATCGCGGGCGAACTCGTCATCACCGGCGACGGCCTGGGGGGCGAGATTAACGTTTGGCGTCAGCAGCAGAACCTCGAACTGGTGTTCGCGGGTCTGATTCTCTCGGCCTTGTTGGGGATCGCGTTCTTCTTGCTCATTAACGCCGTCAGCGCGTTCACGCTGCGGCACTGGCATGCTTCGGAGAAGGAATGATCAAGTCGTTGTGTGCAATCGTCGGTGTGCTGGTGTTGGGTTTGGGTGTCGTCGGCTGCGATGAAAGCAAGTCAGCTGGCAAGGATGAGGCGGGCCCGATTCAGATTCAGCTCAACTGGAAGGCCGAGCCGCAGTTCGGCGGCTTCTATGCGGCGCGCGAGGTCGACCCGTCGCTGAAACTCGACGTGCGCGAGGGCGGCGCCGGCATTGCCACGATCGACATGGCGGCAGCGGGCACGGTGCCGTTTGCGATCGTCTCTGGGAGCGAACTGGTTGTGGCTCGCAGCAAGGGCAAGGACGTGGTCGCGATCTTCGCGGTGTATCAAGACGACCCACACGGCTTGATGGTGCCGGCGTCGCGCGACGTGAAGTCCATTGATGACATCTTCAAGTCCGAAGGCACGCTCGCCATTGAGCGCGGCCTGCCCTACGCGGTGTTCCTTCAGAAGAAGTACGGCTTCGACAAGCTGAAGCTGGTACCGTCACCGTATGGCGACTTCACGCAGTTCCGAACGACGTCGAACTACGCAATGCAGGTGTTCGTGACCAGCGAGCCGCTCTCGGCGAAAAAGCTTGGGCTCGACGCCAGAACGTTTCCGGTCGGAGATGCCGGATGGAACGAATACTCGACGGTTCTCGTGACGAATCGGAAGTATCTGAGCGAGCATCCTGACACGGTGATGCAGGTGGTGAAGGCCGTCCGTGCGGGCTGGGAAGGCTATATGAAAGCCCCATCCTCGACGAACGCGAAGATGGGCGAGATCAACAAGGCGATGGACGCTGCCACCTTCGCCGATTCGGCCCAGGCGCAGGAACCGCTGATTCTGACCGGCGACGCGATGACGCTCGGCGTCGGCGCGATGACAAAGGAGAAGTGGCAGGTGCTGGTCAATCGGCTGGTGGATTTAAAGCTGATCGACAAGCCGGTAGCGGTCGACGAACTGTTCATCGACCCTGCCACGCTCAAGTGAATCAACGCGGACGCGCCTTCGCCGCTTTCGCGTAGTACTTCGTCCAGTACTCGGCCACCATGCGCGTGGTGCTGAACTGGGAGCACACCGTCGTCATGCACGACTTCATCATCGCCACCCATCGTTTGGGCAGGCCCGACCGATTGCGGTCGTAGAACGCGGGGACAATCTGCTTTTCCAGCAGCGTGTAGATACTCGCGGCGTCGAAGGCGTCTTGCTTCTTCTGATCGGTGAATTCCTTGCCGCCGATCGCCCAGCCGTTGGGGGTGTGCCGGCGGTCGCCGGCGTCATAGGCTTCGGGCCACCAGCCGTCGAGGATGCTACAGTTCAGGCCGCCATGCAGCGGCGGCTTCATGCCGCTGGTGCCGCTGGCTTCCTGCGGGCGCAGCGGGTTGTTCAACCAGACGTCCGCGCCGCTGGTGAGCGCGCGACCGACCGCCATGTCGTAGTCTTCAATGATCGCGATGCGTCCGCTGAACGCCGCTTCCTTCGCGTGCCGGTAGATTTCCGCCGCGAACGCCTGACCGCCCATGTCGGCCGGGTGGGCCTTGCCCGCGAACACGATCTGCACCGGCCGGCCGTCCTTCGCTAGGATTTTGGCCAGGCGTTTCGCGTCGTGGAACACCAGCGGCGCCCGTTTGTAGGTCGCGAACCGACGAGCAAAGCCGATCGTGAGCGTGTCTGCGTCGAATGTCTCGTACGCCCGCTGGTAATCCGCGATCGGCCCGTGCCCCCGTGCGATCGCGTCGAGCAAACGCTGCCTCACGAAGTGAATCAGCTTGGCACGCATCAGATTACGGTAACGCCACAACTCGGCATCGGGAATCTTCTCGACGCGTTCCCACGGGTCCTTGTCCGGCGCGGGGGTGACGAAGTCGGGTCTGAGGTATTTGTCGTAGAGCGGCGTCATTTCCTGAGCGAGCCAAGTTTGCGGATGGATGCCGTTGGTGATGTGGCCGATCGGCACGTGGTTCGCGTCGAGCGCGCGATACACCTTCATCCACATGTGCCGGCTCGTGTTGCCGTGCAGGGCGGCGACGCCGTTGCAGTGTTCGGCCAGCTTCAGAGCGAGCACGGTCATGCAGAACTCTTCCTTGCGGTCGTGCTCGTCCTCCCGCCCCAAGCCCAGCAGGTCGTTGTCGCTGACGTTCAGCGCGTCGGCGTACGGCGCGAGATACTTCATCGCCAGCTTCGGAGCGAACCGATCGTTGCCGGCCGGCACGGGCGTGTGCGTCGTGAACACCGTGCTGTGACGCACGGCCTTGATCGCCTCCGTGTGCGACTTGCCCGACCGCACATGCCGCGCCGACGCGTTCGAGGGCGGCAGAATGCGGCATGACCTTCGTTCAGGTGGAAGACGTTCGGCTGGATGCCGAGCGTGTCGAGCGCGACAAGCCCGCCAACGCCGAGCAGTATTTCCTGGCGGATGCGGTACTCGCGATCGCCGCCGTAGAGGTGTCGCGTGAGTTCACGGTCGGCCCGCGTGTTGCCTTCAACGTCGGTGTCGAGCAGATACAGATTGGTGCGTCCCACCTGCTGGTGCCAGATCTTGAACTTCACCGTGGCGTCGATTCGGAGCGAGGCGGTTTTGCCTGTGTCGGTGATGGGCAGGTCGGCGAAGTTGAGCGTCGGATAGATGACGCGCGTTGATCCGTCGACAGGCGAGAATTCCGGCGTGTAGTAGCCGACCGATAGAGCAGGCCCACGCCCACGAGCGGCACGCCGAGGTCGCCTCGCCGTTCGGGACGTGGTGGACGGCACGTAGCCGCCGACCACGAATTCCTGGCGCGCCGAGCATTTGGACTTCACCCAGCTCCGGCCTCGCCCAGACTGGTAGGGGGCGGAGCGAAGCTTGGAGACGACGCCTTCGAGGCTCAGCCGGCAGGCATGGCGCAGGACCATGGCACCGCTTTCCTCGAAATGATCGGAAAAGCGGAGTTCCTTTGCGGACTGAGCCAGCAATTGCTGCAGGAGCGCCTTGCGCCGGATGAGCGGCAGGGCCCTGAGATCATAGCCGTCGAGATAGAGGAGATCGAAGCCGTAATAGACAAAGCGGTCGGAACGGCCTTCGCTCAGATCCGCCTGAAGGGTGGAAAAATCCGAAGCGCCCGTGCCCGCCTCGACCACCAGCTCGCCGTCGAGGAGTGCCGAGCTTGCCGGCAAGGCCTGCAACGCCGCCCGTACCGGCTCGCCGAACCTTTCGGTCCAATCGAGCCCGCTGCGGGTCAGCAGCTTCACTCGCTTTGCCTCGATGCGCGCCTGGAGGCGGTAGCCATCGAATTTGATCTCGTGGATCCAATCGGAACCTGCCGGCGCCTTGGCGACCAGCGTCGCGAGCGTCGGCTCGACGAAATCCGGCATCGGCGCCTTCCTGGCACCCTTGATCGAAGCTGGATCGGAGACGGCGCCAGGCTCCTGTCGCTCCTCCGATGGCTGAGCTCGCCTGCGTTTGGGCGCGATCCTGCCGGTCCTCGACGACCAGCCCGGCTCTTCGCCAGCGACCTCTGCAACCTGGCGGCCCGTCTTTACCGATTTCCGGCCGCTCCTCGAGGATGTCGGGAGCGTCCGGCGGGCGAGCGGCCTCGTCATCGCCCTTGATCAACAGCCAGTTCTCGCGCTTTTCGCGCGGCCTGCCGCGCATGCGGATCAGATGCCAGCGGCCGGCAAGTTTCTCGCCCTTCAGCTCGAATTCGAGATGCCCCTTGTCATAGCCCCGATGCGCATCCCCGATCGGCTGCCAGGTCCCGCGATCCCAGACGATCACCGTGCCGCCGCCATATTCCCCCTTGGGAATGGTTCCCTCGAAATCTCCATAGTCGAGCGGATGGTCCTCGACATGCACGGCAAGGCGCTTTTCGCCGGGGTCAAGGCTGGGACCTCGGGTCACCGCCCAGCTCTTGAGCACGCCGTCCATTTCGAGCCGAAAATCATAATGCAGCCGCCTGGCATCGTGCTTCTGGATCACGAAGCTGTTGCCGCGCCTGCGTCCGGCGCGCCCCTTCGGCTCGGGCGTCACCTTGAAATCGCGTTTGTGGTGATAGGGTTCGAGCGCACTCATGTCAGCTCGCCTTGCGCCGGGCGGTACGGGATCTTGCCCGCACGCGTCTTGCGCGCTGCGGTCTTGCGGACCTTGGCCGGCGGCGAGGAGCGCTGCGCCGTTTTGCCCCCTACCAGCCCGGCGCTCTCCCGCAACACGGCCATCAGATCGACCACCTTTTCGCGCACGGGCTCCCTGCGGATCGGAACCGGTTTTCCCTCGATCTTGGCCTTGACCAGGTCGGCGAGAGCCTCTTCATAGCGATCCTCGAATTTCGATGGATCGAACCGGCCCGACTTGGTTCGAATGATATGCTCGGCCAGATCCAGCATCTCGCCTTTGATGGCGAGGTCCGGCACCTCGTCGAAGACCTCTTCGGCCGCACGCACCTCATAGTCGAAATTGAGCGTGGTCGCGGTCAGGCCTGGTCCCTGCGCCCGGATCAACACCGTCCGAACCCGCCGAAACAACACGGTTCGGGCCAGCGCCGCGACCTGGCTGTCCCTCATGCCGTCGCGGATCACGGCATAGACTTCTGCAGCCTCGCTATTGGCAGGGGCGAGATAATAGGGATTGTCGAAATAGACATCATCGATCTCCCGGCATCGGATGAAGGCCTCGACCGCGAGCGTCTTGTCGCTTTCCGGCACGGCCGAGGCGACTTCCTCGGGCTCCAGCACGACATAGTCCCCAGGCGCGGTCTCATAGCCCTTGACCTGTTCCTCCCGGGGCACGGTCTTGCCGGTCTCGCCATCGATGAAGACGCGATGGACGCGATGGCCGGTTGCACGGTTGAGCGTGTGGAACACGATGCGATCGGAAGCCGATGCGGCCGTATAGAGCGCAACCGGACACGTGACCTCGGCGATTTTCAAGAACCCCTTCCAATTCGCTCGTGGTGCCATGGATCCGCCTCCGGGCTCGACGCTGAACGTCGCGAGAAGCTCTGAGCCGGTGCCCGCGACCGTTTCTCAAACCGGGCGTCGGCGCTATTGTTCCGGCAGGCCATCGATGTCGGCATCACCGCCAAAGGCAACCCCTGCGACAAGCCAAGGGACCTGCCTATCGGACATATGTCCAGATCATGTAGGCAACGAAACAGGCCAGTGCCGCACCGCCCATTCCCAGGATCAGGACGTAGAGAACCCGCCATCCCGCAGGCCCCTGCCGGACGGTATCGGTCGTGATGTTCTGCGTTTCCCGCCCATAGGGCGGTGCCGGCTGGACATTGTCCTTTTCGACCGTGGGGGTCATGTCAGCCTCCTTCTTTCGATCTCCCTGCGCTCCCAACTTCTTTCCTGGCGATACGTTCCTGTTCCGGCCATGCCGGAACCATCCGATCCCGCTCGGGTTGTTGAGCAGGAGATATGATATGGACACCCAGCCCTGGAGCCGCCCGGTTCAGTTTGGAACCGAGGGAGGAGCGGTCAGAATCCTGACGTCGACTGAAGAGGCCTCCTACTATCTGCAGAACGACTGGCCTGCCGATATCGGGCCGAAGTTCATCGAAGCACAGCGTACCTGCCTGGATGTTCTGGCAGGCATCGGAGGCCCCGACGATGCAAGGGCCGCCTTCCTCGAGGCTTGCAAGGAAGCCGAAATCGACGTCGTGCCTTGAGGGGAGGCCTCATTTCGCGGCCTCCTCGCCTCTCGTCAGGAACAGCGCCCCCGCTCGGCAAGCAATATCGTGGCAGGCGCCGCTAGCTCGCCTGCCTGTAGTCATCCTCGCCCATTTCACAGCTCAGGCGGGCCCTCGCCCGGTTGAGCCTGCTCTTGACCGTGCCTACGGCACAGCCGCAGATCCCGGCCGCGCTTTCGTAGGATTCCCCCAGAACCACGATCAGGGCGATGATCTCCTTGTATTTGTCGGGCAGGCTCTGGAACGCCCGGCCGACCTCGCCGATCCTGACATTCCATTCCTGTTCGCCCGGCACCGCCGCACTGTCGAACAACGTGTCGTCACCACGCAGCACTTCGCGGCTCCGCTTCTTGGCCTTCGTGCAATAGCTGTTGCGCATGATCGTGAAGAGCCAGGACTTCAAACGGGTACCTGGTTCGAACTGGTCGATATTGGCAAGAGCCTTGAGAAGTGTTTCCTGGACCAGATCGTCGGCATCGGCGGGTTCCTGACAGAAGGTGCGCGCAAAGGCCCGCAAGGCTGGGATCAGCTTTACGATGTCGGCCCGCTCAGCATTCTCGGTCACGTGATTATCCTGCAAAGGAAATCCCCTTCGTTTGACGGCTGAAATGATGGGATGTCCTGGATCAACGCGAAGATAACGGTGGTTGTTCCGTCGCCGGGTCGAACTTCGTGATGAATCTCCCCTCTTCGTCGGCAGTCTGGAACAGCATGGGCCGATGCAGGTTTGGTCGACACCAGCTGTGTCCGTCAATGGAGGCTGCATGCGTCACGCAGATATTCGCATCGGCATATCGGGCTGGGCCTACCCGCCCTGGCGCGGCGACTTCTATCCGGAAGGACTGCCGCACAGGGACGAACTTGCCTACGCCAGCACCATGTTCCGGACGATCGAGGTCAACAGTACCTTCTATCGTCTGCAGAGCCCGGCAACCTTCGGGCAATGGTTCGACCAGACCCCCGAGGATTTCACCTTCGCCGTCAAGGGTCCCCGCTTCATCACCCATGTCAAGCGACTGCGCGATAGTTCGGCGCCGCTCGCCAACTTCTTCGCGTCCGGGGTCTTGCGGCTGGGGCACAAGCTGGGGCCGATCCTGTGGCAATTGCCGCCCAATTTCCGGTTCGATGCGGATCTGCTCGCTGACTTCCTGAGACGGCTACCCCGGAACACCACCTCTGCCTTGCGTATCGCCAGGCAGCATGACGACAAACTTCGCACCGAACCCTGGCTGAAGACCGCCGGCGAACAGCCGATGCGGCACGCTCTCGAAATCAGGCATGAAAGCTTCCTCGTCGGCGATTTCATCACCCTGTTGCGCGAGGCCGACGTGGCACTGGTCTGCGCCGACAGTGTCGATTGGCCGCTCGTCATGGACGCTACGTCGGACTTCACCTATTGCCGGCTGCACGGATCGAAGCAACTCTATCGCAGTGCCTACGGCGCCAAGGCGATCGATCTCTGGGCAAAGCGGGCCAAGGCATGGGCCCAGGGCAGGAAGCCAGTCGAAAGCCGGTTCATCGGGCCGGCCAGGGACATATCAAGACGGCGCGATGTCTTCGTCTTCTTCGACAATACCGACAAGTTGCAGGCACCCCATGACGCCCAGGGCTTGATGGAGCGGCTGGGGCAGCCGGTCAGGCGCCTCACTTCCGCGGCTTGAGGCCTCCAGCCAGGCCGTGTCCACCCGAAAGGAACAGGTCATGACGTTTCATATCGTACAACTGGGCCCCGGCTCGAACGAACGGATCGTGCATGAAAAAAGCTATGCAACGCTTCAGGAAGCCCGCGGACGTGCCAGCAGGGAAATCGAGGCTTTCGAAGGCGAGCATGGCTACGATGCGCTTCGCGGCTATTGGTGGTGTCGGGATCGGCGGGGGCGGACGCGCTTCATCTTTGTCGTGGATTGATGCGTTCTCTACGCATGGCGCCGGCCTTCCCCCCGCCCCGGGACATGGAACGCCCCGGCTCACATGAAGGTGAGCCGGGGCGGTGGTTTTACTGCCACTTCTGACTGGCGTACCAGGAGTTGCATCTCTGAGCGAACCCTGTCCTTGGTAAGCCCATAACGCTCCTGGAGCTTGCCTTCGAGCTGCTCGCGCCGACCTGCGATGACATCCAGATCATCGTCGGTAAGCTTGCCCCACTGCTCCTTCACCTGCCCCTTGAGCTGCTTCCAGTTTCCTTCCACGCGGTTCCAGTCCATGTCGTCCTCCTGTTTCGAGACGGCCCCAAACTCTCCAGGAGCCGAAATGTTCTGTCGCCCGGCTATGTCGTGCTGCGGGCATTGAAGGCTGGAGGGTCGCTGGCGGGAAAGGATTTCATCCGCCGCCTCATCAACCTCATCCCAATGCCGGGGAGGATAGCGCATCGCCTCGGTTCCGGCATGGCGCTCCCCACCCAATCCGCGCCTGGCCTTCTCATCCAGGGCCAGTTCCCGAGCAATGCGGGCCTCCAGTTCCGCCCGCAAGCGGCGATTTTCGTCCAGCAACTTGGCGATGGTGAACGCAGCTGCAAGCGACGCCAGAAGACGAAGACCGGACATGACATCCTCCTCAAATAGGAAAATCACTGGCTGGGCTGAGCCGATATCGACCTAGGGCAAGATCGACCTAGGGCAAGCCTTGCCAGCTGTCAGTTGCCGGCATTCGCCAACCCTCACCAGAAGCGGCCGAGATTCCCCAATATTTTCGATTAAAAATTCAGAAACATATCAGTAACCAACAAATTCATGGAACCGATTTCGGTGCACACGAGTTATATGACGCCAATAGAAAGGAGATTTCCATGCTATACACAATTCTCCTCGTTATACTTATACTTGCTTTGCTTGGCGCGCTGCCAACCTGGCCTTATTCCGCCGGCTGGGGATATTGGCCCAGCGGCGGCCTCGGTCTTGTCGTCGTCATTGTGCTTCTGCTCGTCCTGCTCGGCCGATTATGAAGCTATCGAGGGCGGGAAGAGGGCGGCGCCCGCTTACGTCTCATGCCGCCTTCTTCTGCATCCCCCGGTCTGGAAGCCGATCTGTCGGCAGCCTCGGCCGCCCGCGCCGGCGTGACGCCACGCCGGATGGAATCCGCCAACCCCTCGGCATTTCCCCGTCCACCGGGGCCAAGGGTGCGGATTTCACGCCGGGATTCGGCTGCATAGGGGGCCATGCCGGTTCCGTCCTGTTTGGACCTCATGGAATCGCTCCTCCGGGCCTTACGATCTGAGCCGCGCCATGGCGCGACGTTCCTCTCCGAACCTTCGATGCCCGCAGGGGTTCCCGGCGCGGCAGATGGTTTGATCCGTTCCCAACCTTCGGAACCCGTTTGTTTTTCAGCCGTTGCCCTGCTGCGGGGAGGAACCCATGCCAAGATTGAAGATCGTCTCGCCCGACCAACTCGATCTGCGCCGGCGCCGTTGCGGGCGCGGATTTTCATATGTCGACGCGGCGGGTCATCGCATCACCGACAAAGCAGCCCTGGCACGGTTTCGCGCCCTGGCCATTCCGCCGGCCTATGCGCAGGTGCGCATTGCATCGGACGAACGGGCTCATATCCAGGCGATCGGCCGGGACGAAGCCGGCCGGCTGCAATATCGCTATCATCCCGAATGGGAACGCAGGCGAGAAAACCGCAAAACCCTGAACATGATGAAGCTCGTGCGGACGCTTCCCAGGATCCGGGCCGCCATCCGCCGTGACCTTGCCTCCCCGAAGCTGGACCGGAACAAGGCGATCGCCTGTGCCGTCGCCCTGATCGACAGCACGCATATCCGGGTCGGCGGCGCAGCCTATGCGCGGGACAATGGCAGCCATGGCGCCGCCACCCTGCTCAAGCGGCACGTCACCATCACGGCAAGCCGGGTGGAACTGCGTTTCCGCGGCAAGGGCGGCAAGCCCATCCGTCGCAGGGCTGAGGATGCCGCCCTCGCCCGTGCTCTCGCCCGCTTGCGCACCCTGTCCGGTCCCAGGCTGTTCCAGTTCGTGGATGCGGAGGGCGCCCGCCATGCGATCGAGGCTGACGACATCAATGCCTATCTGCGCAGCATTTCCGGCATCGACGTCACGGCTAAGGATCTGCGCCTGCTGGGTGCCAGCAAATGGGCCGTCCAGGAACTGGCCGCCCTAACTCCGGCCCGCAGCATGGCCGGCCGGAAACGCCAGATTGCTGCCGTCATGCGGCAGGTTTCGTATCACCTCGTCAACACGCCGGCCGTTGTCCGCAAGAGCTATGTGCCGGCGCTGATCATCGACTCCTTCAAGACGGGCCGGCTGCACACAGCCTTCATGAAGGCCCGCTCGAGCAGCCATCGCCGCCGCGCCGAGGCGGCGCTGGGTCTTCTGGCAGCGAAGGAGCAGACGGTCTGATCAGATCCCCCGCGCCCGCTTGTGCGGGCCTTCTCGGATTTCCTCGACGATCTTCGCTACGAAGGCCGGAATGTCCTGCGGTCCCCGACTTGTGACGATGCCGTTGTCGGCGACGACGGCCCGATCGATCCATTGGCCGCCGGCATTTTCGACATCCGTTCGGATGGATTGGTAGGACGTTACGTCGCGCCCTCGAATGGCATCGGCCTGGACCAGAAGCCAGGGGGCATGGCAAATGGCGCCGACGACCTTGCCGGTGTCGATGAAGATTGCGGACGGTCTCGATGGTCGCATCATCCGTCCTGAGCTTGTCCGGGTTCATCACGCCGCCGGGCAGGACGAGAGCATCATAATCATCCGGCCGGGCCTCTCCTATCTTGAGATCCGCTTCGATCGTTTCCCCCCAGTCGGTCCTGTTCCACCCACGGATGGGCAGGCCGTCGGGCGTAGCAAGGTCGACCTCGGCCCCGATGCTGCGCAGCTGATTGCGCGGTTCGATCAGTTCCGATTGTTCGAAGCCATGCGTGGCGATCATGAGTATCCTGGCGTGCCTGATATCGGGCATGGAAACCTCCTGTCGGCGGGCTTGTCCATGCTCTTCGAACCCTCGATGCCGGTACCGGTTCCTCCTTCCCTCGCATCGACGACAAGCCATGGCGGCCGTCACGCCGAGGAGCCCCGGGAACCCCGGGCGGCCGTGCCGGTTAGGAAGGCCAGCACAAAGGAGGCCCGTCATGCCCCGTGGAGACAAGTCGAAATACACCGACAAGCAGGAACGCAAGGCCGATCATATCGCCGAAGGCTATGAGGCACGTGGCGTATCCGAAAGGAGGCCGAAAGGCGCGCCTGGGCCACCGTCAACAAGGACGATGGGGGCGGCAAGAAAAGCGGCGGTTCCGGACGTGGCAAATCCACGGCCATCCGGCATCCCACAAGGGCGGCAAGCTCGGTGGTGAGGCTTCCGCCTCGCGCCCGGCAGCCGCGCGCTCCGCTTCGGCCAAGAAGGCAGCCGCCACGCGCAAACGCCACGAAGCCCACAATGCCTGAGGCGATGTCTGCAGCATGAGGGAGGATATCATGGCCCGGCAGCCAAAACGGACGGACAGGGAGCGCGACCAGCCCTACACCACCGAGCGGGAAGAATATCGGTTCGACAAGGTGAAACCGCCGACCGATCCGGAGGAAAGGCAAGCCCACAGCAAGCGCGGCGGCGGCATCAAGCGCCCACCGGACAAAGGACCTCCTCCGCGCCGATCGGACGGCCCGGAGCGATGACGGCCCGGCTAGCTCGAACGGGTGCCGACACCCATCCTCCGACCGAGGCGGAAACCTCGGCTTCGGACCGCGAGGAGATCGCCACGCTCGCCGATATCCGGCGACTGGCGGGCGGCTGCCGGCGCTGTGATCTTTACGAGCACGCCACCCAGGTCGTGACGGGAGAAGGCAGCGAGCACGCCCGCCTGGTTCTGGTCGGTGAGCAGCCGGGCGATCAGGAGGATCTGCAGGGGCGCCCCTTTGTCGGGCCGGCCGGCCGATTGCTGGATCGATGTCTCCAGGAAGCGGAATTGGACCGCGACGAATGCTATGTCACCAACGCGGTCAAGCATTTCAAATTCGAACGCCGCGGCAAGCGCCGGATCCACGAAAGGCCCAATGCCGGCGAGGTGCAGGCCTGCAAATGGTGGCTCGACAGGGAACTGAAAATCCTCAAGCCCCGATTGGTGGTGGCCCTGGGAGCAACGGCCGTCCAGGCCCTGCTCGGGCGCGCCGTCGGCGTGATGAAGCAGCGCGGCCAGGTTCTGCCCGGCCCGGACAGGCTGCCGGTTCTCGTAACCGTTCATCCCAGCTATCTGCTGCGTATCCCGGACTCGGGTGCCGCCGAACGCGCGCGCGCCGCCTTCATCGAGGATCTGCGCAAGATCCACACGGTCCTCGGGAAATAGCTATCGACGCGAAGCCGGACCGGCCAGACCTGCCTTGCCTCAAGACAATCTCGCCTTGTGAAGGGGAACAAGCCTGCCGTAGCCGGCTTGGAATGCGGCTGGCAGCCGACATCGTCGGCTGCGGGACCCTGCCCTCAGCCGATGGAGCCTTGCGTCCAGCCAGGCCTTGCGTCCGGGATCGCGATCCGCCGCAAGTGAGGGCATCGCCCCGGCTTCAGTCGTCGATGACGGAGGTTAAATGATACAACCGGAAGAAAATCCTCGACTTCGCCGAGCATCGCCAGGCTTATGACGGCTTCATACGCCTGACACTGATCGTTATCTTCCTGCTGCTCTCCATCTTGTCGCGCTTGCCGTGGGGAGTGGCCCATTTGTGGGTTCTGGCCTGCCTCGAACTGGGGCTGTCGATCCTGGCCGCCGTGATCGGGGCTGCGGTCCCGGCCTGGATTGGAAACCCGGAGCCGCCGTGCTGGCCTTTTGCCTTCTCACTCTGGCGATCGCCACCGGCTGAGCCTGCTCGCCGGGGCTACGAGGAACAGATGGGCAAGGTCAAGGCTGCTCTCGACGAAATCCCGCACTCTGATGCTCGGGGCTCAGATCCTGCTCGGCTTTCAATTGCAGGCTCCTTTCCAGAACGCCTTCGAGCATCTCACCCCGGTGAAAAGGCCATCGAGATCGTCGTGCTTTGCATCATGGTGCTGGTTGTGGGCCTGCTGATCTGTCCAGTGCCCACCACCGCATCGTCCACCGGGGACATGCAGCTCCGAGTGTTGAAGGGACAGTCAAATGGGCTATGGCTGCGACCCTGCTGCCCTTCGCGGTGGCGCTGGGGCTGGACCTCTACATCGCCGGAAACCGCGTCGCCGGCTTCACGACCGGCGTGGTGGCGGCGGCGGCTGGAACCATCCTTGCATTGGGCTTCTGGTACGGCCTGCCGCTCCTTCATGACCGGCAACAGCGAGAACAAGCCATGCCGATCGCCAAGGAGACCCCTATCGGTACCAAGGTGGAGCACGTCCTTACCGAGGCGCGCGTGGTCCTGCCCGGTGCGCAGGCGCTTCTGGGTTTTCAGCTGGCCATCATCGCTGCCGACGGTTTTGAGCATCTTCCGCCATCCGCCAAGCTCGTGCACGGCTTGGCGCTTGGTCTGGTGGCGCTCTCCACCGTTCTGCTGATCGCACCGGCGGCCTACCACCGACTGGGCTACCAGGGGCGCGACACTGAAGGGTTTCATGCGATGGCGAGTCGGCTCGTCCTGGCGGCGACCGTCTTTCTCGCTCTCGGCCTCTGCGCGGACATCCATGTCGTCGTGCAGAAGATCACCCTGAGCAACGGGCTCGCCAACCTGCTTGCCGGCCTCTCGGCCATGCTGCTGCTGGGGCTGTGGTATGTCCTGCCTCTGTGGCATCGCCACAGGCAGCTGGACAAGGAGCAATCAGAGGATATCCAGGCACGGCACCAGGATCGGCGGATTGGAGCCTGGCTCTCACAACCTTCCGATGTGAATGACGGACGTCTGGAGCAGGATTTCCCGTGCGATCTGCGGCCAGTCGTCGGGATGCAGTTCGTGGCCTCCGCCTTCGATGGCGACCAGGCGAGCGCCCTTGACGGCCGCCGCCATGGCATCAGCATGCGCGATAGGAAATACCGGATCGGCCGTGCCATGCACGATCAAGGTGGGTACCTGGATATCGGCGGCCTTGGCTTGAACGGGCGATGGCGCCGCCACCGCCGATCATTCCTGCAGGCTCGAAAAGGACGACGAGAGGGCCAGATCCCTGTCGATGAGCGCCGGGCCGCGTCGGCATCGTGCGGGTGGCGCGTGCCGGCAGCCGCTTCGGCGTCGCGGGCCAGGAATTCACCACCTGATTTTTGTCGTTCCAATCGAGATGGTGGAGCGTGGCCATGTGCTGCCTGTAGTCCTCGCGAGGCGGCGGCAACCACTGGACGCCGAGCGGCGTGGAGCTGACGACGGTGAGTGTCTTGACCCGATGCGGCCGGATGAGGGCCGCCAATTGGGCGATGACGCCTTCCATCGACATGCCGACCAGATGGCCTGCCTGGAGGTTGTAACCGCTGAGCACGGCCATGGCGTCCTTGGCCATGTCTCCAGAGCGTATACTTGGCCGTTCCGGGCGCATAGGCTGTGGACGCACCGGTATCCCGGTTGTCGTCAGCGGATGACGTAGCGCCCGCACGAGGAAAGCAATTCCACGAAGTCTTCCGGCCACCAGAGCATCGAGGCGGAAATGCACCTGCGATCAGAAGGATCGGGGGATCGTCGAGATTGCCGAAGGCCTGCGTCCGGATCCTCACGCCGTCGCCGTCGATGATCCGCTCTTCCATCGCGCCAATGTCCTCGTTGGTGGGGCCTGGTACCGAGCAATCCCCCACGCGGGAAATCGGGGACGTGGTGGCACCCGCCCGGGTGGGTCGGGCACAGGTCCTCAACCGTGGCTTCGCCGGCGCATCTACCCTATCGCGTGGCGCCGGACATCGGATCGAGATGCAGTTCGACCTTGGCCTTGTCGGTGGTCATATAGGTGACCTCATAATAGCCACTCTGGCTCCATTCGATCTCCGAGATATAGGCAAAGCCATCGCGGGCTTCGACCTTGGCGATGATCTGCGACAATTTCAGGCTGCCCTGCGGAGGTAGAGCGGTGCTGGTCGTCTGGGCGCTGGCCACGCCAGCGAGCGGCGGAAGGCCGGCAAGGGCCCCGACTATTCTTCCCATTGCGCATCCCTCATGTTCAAATGCGCAACAAGAACCCAACAGAAGGCTTTAGGTTCCAAAGAGGCCATAGCCGGGATCAGGCGGCGACGCGAGACTCAGATCCATTCTCATTACGATGACAAGCCCTTCCGGACGCCATTGGCGTGAAAATCCGCCGAATTGGCTCGCGGCGAGCCGCGAGACGGCTGCCAAAACCTTCCGCGTCCGATGGCTGCACCTCTGGCCCGCCGATCTCACGCCAGATGATCACGGCATCGCCATCCCGCCGCCGGCATTCGATCGTCAATCGGCCTGTCGACGTCGAAAAGCAGCCATATTTGGCAGCGTTCGTTGCGAACTCATGCAGGAGAAGCGCCGAACGGGCGTCACCACATTCTCAGCGAGCTCGATATCGAGGCCTTCAATCGTGAACCGCCTGCGCTCTCCCTGCGCCCCTCCGCATAGGGAGCCAGGATCGCTTCGATCAGCGCGTGCAGCGTCGCCGTTTCCTGAAGCCGGTATCGGCCGTTCCGGAAGCCAGGGTCAGGGCATGTGCCCTCAATGGCCCAATCGATCGGCGACGATCGAGGCAAGCATCGCCGGCGTCTCGGCGGAAGCCACACTCAGATTGACGATGCTGGTGGCAAGGGCAAACAGGTTCTTCACCCGGTGGTTCATCTCATGCAGCAGGAGCTGCTGCTGCTCGTGGGCCCGGCGCCGCTCGGTGATGTCGCGCGCGATCTTGGAAGCCCCGATGGTCACGCCCTCGGCATCCTTGATCGGAGAGACACTCAGCGAGATATCGAGCAAGGCTGCCATCCTTGCGCCGGCGGATGGTCTCGTAATGGTCGATCCGTTCACCCGCCCGGATCCGCGCCAATATGGCCGGTTCCTCATTATGCCGGTCGGCAGGATCAGCATCATTACGGATCGGCCGATCACCTCGGAGGCAGTATAGCCGAAAAGCTGCTCGGCCCCGGCATTCCAGCTGGTAATGATCCCCTCGAGATTCTTGGAGATGATGGCATCGCCGGAAAATTCCACCAGCGCCGCGAGGCGGCGGGCAGTATGGTCGCTGTGCTGGCGCTCGATCGCAAAGCCCAGCTGGCGGGCGACGATCAATATCGTTTCACGCTCCTCATCGGTGAAAGGACGGGGCGTGTCGTAACAGAGCACGAACTCGCCGGCCACGCCGTGGCTGACCATGATCGGAATGAAGGCGAGTGCGCCGATGCCCTCGTGCCGGATCAGGGTTGCAAGGTCGGGCGGCAGATCGGCCTGGCCGATCACACGATATAGATCGCCGCCGGTTCCTGGTCATCCGACCGCCATGGCGAATGCCCCTCGGCGCCGGCGCGATATTGCTCGGTAAGTCGCCGCCAGCAAAGCGCAGAACACCCTTGCCATCGAACCGCAGGATCGCTGCCCGCGTGCAGCCCAGCATGTCGTGGATGACGTCAAGGGCCACGTCGTAGATCTGATCGAGAGTGCGCGCGCGATAAAGAAGATCGGTGAAGTGGAACAGCGCATTTTGCTGGCGCATCGGATGCGCGAGCGGCGCCTGTTCATCCTGCTCCGGATCCGTCACGCCGGAGACGAGCGCCGGCCTACCGCTCGGCTCCTTCTTGGTTTTCAACGCCGACACAGCCCTGATTGCTTCAAAGACCCGGACCTATTGCCTGATATCCGCTCCCAGACCAAGCGGCAGATGAAATGCGCCGCGCGCCCGAAGCATGGAGAATATCACGATCACGATGGCCAAGCCGTTCGGATAAAGACAATCCAAAACTCGGCCGGCCCGATCTTCGGCCGCTTCGGCAAAGGCCGAGACTGCGTTCATCCGTATCACAACCGAAGCGAGAGAGGCCCTCTATCCGGGTCCAGGCCTGTTCACGACGTGGTCTCGCCGGCATTGCTGCGGTTCCTGCCTTCAGGCGCCACCGGTCTGATCCTTCGGCGTTTCGCCATGTTTGAGCTTCTCCGCCTCTTTCGTTCCGTCCATTGTCGTTGGGGCGTCCCGGAGGGTTCCTTCGTCCTGGTCTTTTTCTCGGGCATCGTACTCTACTCCGTTGAGGTAGGGACTTCCTGAACGGTCCGGCGACAATTCGGTTCCAATACCAGACACCAGCCTGCCAGCATCACCGCGCCGAGGCCTTGCCCTCTTCCTTCTTCCTGTTGGTAAAGCGCGCATTGCCCAGCCCCGTGCCGATGGTCAATATGCCCCAGCGCTTGACGTCGCCCATGCGAGGCACCTCCGACAGTCCCTGGACTACCGCATCATTATGCAGAACGATGTGGGTTGCCTGCCCGCCGATCTTGGGCACGAATTTGAGCAAGGCCGCCGGCAGGTTGAAATTGGCGCCTTTCCAGTTGGAACCCAGCAAATCTCTGGCCTCCGCGCGCGATGGAACCGTCGGATCTGATGGCTCCCGGACAGCCCACGCCGATCACCGGGGTAAGCCTGATCTTGTTCTTCTCCGCGCGCGAGCGCAGGTCCTGCAGCATCTCGCCGAGGCGGCCGATCGCCGCCGTCCGTGCCGGCTCGTCATCGGCATGACGCCAGATCGCGAGCTTTTCCACTTCAGCGCGGCCGAGATCGGCTTGCTTGTCCACCTCGCTCAACACGATTCCGGCGCGGATGTTGCGCCCGCCGATATCCACCGCCAGCATGCCGTCGTGATTGGCCAGCACATAAGGCGGCAGCAGATGCAGGCTACCGATCAACCCCGCCTCGTCGGGGTGATTGGTGATCGGCACCACTTCCACCGAGACCCCCTTCTCCGCTGAGCAGCGCCTGGGTCCGTGCGATCGCCAGCCGCCCTACGCGGCTTTCCCGAAAACCTCCGCCGATGACGATCCGCTCGGTGCGCCGCCAGGAGGCAGTTCGCAGGAAGCGGCGGATGACCCGGAAAGAGACCGCGCGAACTCCTCCAACGCTCCGTGCACCAGCGCGGCGCTGTTCAGATCGTCGCCAGTCAGCATCTCGTCGATTTGCTTGCGCTTAATTTCCTCGGTGGCTTCCTCGCCCAGGGGATCCTCGCCAGCCTTGCGGTAGAGCAGAGCGCAATTCCTCCAGCTTTTCGAGAAAGGCCCCCGTATTGGCCCTGTCGCCGACAAAACCCTCCTTGTCGCGCAGGCCGATATTATAGCCGTCGCACGCGGACGGATGGCAGCACCTCGCCGCCGTGATTGAGAAATTGCCAGCCCGCCTGCTCGTTCATCCCCGAACCCGTCGATCCCCTCCGAACCCTGCTGCTGGCGACAACCATTCGCGCCCGCGAAGGTTCCCACCACGCCCTGCTGTAAGACCCGCCGGCATTTCAGCCGTCCGCAAAAATGGCCCATGCCTGGTGGAACCCTCCTCGGCGGGGGTCGTTCGGTAGACGAACAGGCATCGAAACGAGCCATAAGCCGTGGAAACCGGCACGTTGGGCCCGCGGTTCGCCTGTTTGCAACCGATCCGACAGGGAGACCGACGATGCCTCAAGCATCCTATCGCATCACGGGCAGTACCGATGGCTGGGTCATCGAGCATGATGGCAAGCGCGGCGGCGGATATGAGCTTCCGGAAGCGGCTTTCGAAACCGCGGTCGCCGCGGCCTCCCTGGATCTCAAGGAACGCCGGGACGTCACCATATCCGTGCAATTCCCCGAAGGCCCCGAAGATACCGAAGCCTTGGCGAGCGGATCCGAACCTGCGCTTCAGCGTGCGGAATTCGACAGCCCCCTCGGCAAGGCGAAGTGACGCCGTCAGGCGCTCAAAGGCAAAGGAGGATGTGATGAATATCAGGCAGGCCATGACGACCGAAGTTTGTGTCGCCACGCCGGACGAGACGATCCAGAAGGCGGCCCAGCTCATGTTGGGCCTCGATATCGGCATGATTCCGGTTGCTCACGAAGACCGGCTGGTGGGCATGATCACGGATCGCGATATCGCCGTGCGCGGCGTCGCCGCAGGCCGGGGCGCGGATACGCCGGTTCGAGACGTGATGACAGAGGATGTCAAATATTGCTTCGATGACGAGGAGATAGAAGACGTTCTTGATAATCTGGGCGAGATCCAGGTCCGCAAACTCCCCGTCGTCAATCGCGACAAGCGCCTGGTCGGCATCGTCTCGCTGAGCGATCTCGCCCGCTCCAGAGCGCCTGACAAGGCGGGAGTCGCCCTCGGCGAAATTGCCCGGCCAGGTGGCGAGCACAGCCAGGCGACGTTCTAGATTTTCCTTCTCGCCTCCCTGCCGTCGGCTTTCCCGAGCCGGCGGCGCATCAGGAGATCCCCACACACGCTCCGTCCAGGCAGCTGCACCACTTTCGAATTGTCTTCTTCGTCGGGGCACAGGAACCTGAGCAAATCCCTGCTGGCCACGCGGAAGGAAAGTGCCATGACCAGAACCGAGATTCCCGCCGACGCCATCCTCCAGGGCCAAACGATCCTGGTCGCCGACGACGAAATCATCATCGCTCTCGACATCGAAGACATGCTGATATCAGCCGGAGCCCGGGTTGCCGGCCCTTGCCTGACCCTGGCCTCCGCATTGGAGACCGCCAGCCAGCAACCCATCACAGCGGCTGTTCTGGATATCAGCCTCGGCAAGGACACGAGCGAGCCTGTCGTCGACCTGCTCGCGGCGCGCAGCATTCCCATCGCCTTCTGCACGGGCAAAGTGCTTCCGGAGACCTTGCGGCAGAAGGTTCCCGACGCGCCGGTTCTGGTCAAACCCGTTCTGCATCAGATCCTGCTTGAAACCCTTGTGCGCCTGACCAAGGAGTAGCGATCCGCCCTATCGCCACCCAGACATCGCAAACCGTCCCAATTGCTGCAGGGAACATGTGCAAGTTTGCATCGTTACACAGAAGCACCGGGTGAGATGAAAGCGGAGTGATAGCCCGTTCCAGCGCGAAGATTCACCGGGACGGAAGATACAGCATCCGCATTCGAGCGAACCGGCTCAAAACGAGTGACGATCCATGCAGCAACTCCAGGGCATGCGTCTCCTGATCGTCGAGGACGAGATATTGCTCGCGGGCGATCTGGCTGACTATTTCGAAGAGAGGGGGGCGGTAATCCTCGGACCGGCGTCGACGATCGAGGCTGCGCAATGTCATGTGAGTTCAGCCAATGCAGCCATTCTCGACGTCAACATCAATGGCAAGATGGTCTTTCCGATCGCAGACCGCCTGCTCGCCCTGGGCATCCCATTTCGTCTTCTTCAGCAGCTATGACGAAGACATCATTCCCACCCATCTCAGGCATGTCGACAATGTTCGCAAGTCGGGCGGCCGTCACGCTCTGCTTGAAACCCTGTTCGTGGCGCGCCGCAGGACGCAGGACGAAATCAAGGGCATTGACGGGGACCCGAGCGCTGACGTCGCCGGGCTTCTCCCCGAACTCAGGCTGAGGGCCCGCCACTATCTTGACGGCAGGGCCGCCGCCGACCGACTGGTCGAGCAAACGCTGCTGACCGCCATCGATCTGGCAGACCGCAAGCCGCCGGACCGCGATACGCTGCCATGGCTTTGCGACCTCATGGACAGGACCTTCAGGGCCGTCGGCCATCAGCTGCTCGACTGAACGGTTCGCCCGAGTTTCTTCTGCTATTTTTCCATCCGAGCCCGCCGGCCGCGAACACGGCGGAACCGGAGCGGACGACGACGCGTTGATGTTTCATGGTCAATTGCATCGGAAGAAGATATGAGCCGCAACATCGTCTTATTGCTGATTGTCGCAATCGTCGCGGTAGCCGGCATTGGTGCCTATATCTACCATGAGCAGAATAAGAATACTGTGCAGATTACCATCGGAAACCAGGGCGTAAAAATCAAAGGGCCGTCCGACTGAGCCGCGGTGCCAGGCGCCTCAGCGCTGGTCTTCCGTCTGCCCTCGATGCGGACTGCTCCCCTGGAACACCGCTTCTCCTGGAACATTGTCGTGCGAGGATGGTTAGCAAGGCCATAGCAATTCCCCGCCCCCGCCGCATGCGTGGGCGACACATGCGACAGGACCTTTGCAAGTGACTTCCCGGCACAAACCTCCTAGTCTGTCGGCAGGCGAGCGAGGAAACTGCGTCTTGATCTTCCCTGGCTCGTGCAAGTTGCCCCCGACCAACGGCGAGACGAGCAGTTCAGTGGACAACGATCAGAAAAGCGACAAGGCCAGATCCGCAGACAAGGAAGTGGCGCGCATTCTGGCCCGAGTCGAGCGTGAACCCATTCCCCAGCGTCTGCTCGAACTTGCCTTCAAGCTCCAAAAGGCCCTGAGGGACGCCAAGAAGGCAGACTGACCAGGAAGTGCGCTCGCTCTCCTCTCCCCATGAAACGCGGAGTTCAAGCCTCGATCATCCTGTCTATCGCTTGGCTAAAATCGTCCGACGAGCCCCCTTCATGCAATGGCCTTCCAGCGGCCAGAATGTGGTCGGATTGATATGGCAGGATAATTGGACAGCTTGTGAGCCCGGCCCAGGGAATGGGATATGGCCCCGATGGGGTGGCAACGGCGTTTTGACTTTCCCAGGTCGTCGGCAGACATCCGATTGGTCGCCTTTACGGTGGCTACAGATGGGAGTTCTTCCAATGAAGCTGTCGCCCACGCACGTCACACAAACACTGAATCAGATCAGGGCTGAACCCATCGCCGAAAACCATCCCGTATACAGCCAGTTCGCCCGGTTGTTCGGGGAGCATACGTTCTTTGTCGACGACGAGGGGCTCAACATTGTCGAGCCGATGGCATCGGATAAGGACAGCGCCCAGAAGATGGAAGTGGCCCGGTTGGTAAGGCTGGCCCATTGGTGCGACGAATATCATTCCAGCCTGGTGCCGCAGGTACCGCAAAAGACCGATACCGTGGTCATGCTGAGCAAGGCAGCCTGACGCCCAAGCGTCCCGGCCGCGAGCCGGCGGGATAGGCGCGGCGCGGATTTCGCAATAGGCCGGCGCAGCAGGCCGACGTCATCCGCACCGCTGTTTACACTCGCTTACTTGCGAGGCGTAGCCTTCGCATCTCCGGGAAGAGGTATGCAATGTATGGCAAAGTTTCCCTGTTACTGAGCGGCATCGCAATGGGCGCGGCAACCGCATTCGCCGTCACGCATTCCGACCTGCTCGGCCACGCCAACGCCTCCGCCAGCGATGCCTATCGCGAGCTCAATCGCTTTGGTGACGTCTATGAGCAGGTGCGCGCGAGCTATGTGACCGAGCCCGACGATGCCAAGCTCGTCGCCGGTGCCATCAGCGGCATGGTCTCCGGCCTTGATCCGCACTCGCGCTATGTCGATGCCGCCGGTTTCCAGGACATGCAGGCCCAGACTTCCGGAGCATTTTCGGGAGTTGGCCTCGAGGTCACCATGGAGGGTGATCGGCTCAAGGTCGTTTCCGCCATCGACGATACGCCCGCCGCAAAGGCTGGCCTTCTTTCCGGCGACATGATCACGGCCATCGACGGCAAGTCCACGCAGGGCATGCCACTGCAGCAGGCCAGCCAGAAGATGCGCGGGCCGGAGAACAGCACGGTCACGCTCACGGTGCGGCGTGGGGGCGATGCACAGCCTGTGGACGTCAAGCTTGTCCGCGATACCATCAAGCTGTCTTCCGTGCGGACCAGGAAGATCGGCGGCGATATCGCCTATATCCGTATTGCCCAATTCAGTGGGAATACGTTCGACGACTTCCTCAAGGCCATGATGGAAGCCGGGGCGGACAAGGGAGGCCGGAACCTTGCCGGTTTCGTCATCGACCTGCGCAACAATCCTGGCGGCCTGCTCAGCCAGGCCGTCGAGGTGGCGGGTGCCCTGATCGGGCGGGGCGAAATCGTCTCCACGCGCGGACGTGGGCCCGACAATTCTCTGCGTTATAGCGCCACGGGAGGCGGCCTCGTTCATACCAAGCCGATCATCGTGCTCGTCAATGGAGGCTCGGCCTCCGCCGCCGAGATCGTAGCAGGCGCGTGGCAGGACCATCGCCGTGCGACAATTCTGGGCACGCGTTCCTTCGGCAAGGGATCGGTTCAGACCGTCTTTCCGCTTGGCGACAACGGCGCCCTGGTGCTGACGACTGCCCGCTACTACACGCCGTCGGGCCGATCGATCCAGGCCAAGGGCATCGATCCGGAAATCGTGGTGAAGCAGGCCATCCCAGCCAATCTGAACCAGCAGGATGCCGCCGGCGGTGAAGCCGGCCTTAAGGGACATCTCGACAGCCAAGGCGATACCGAGCAGGGCGGCTCGTCTGCCTATGTCCCTGACAACGAGAAGGACGATATGCAGCTCAATGCCGCGGTTGAATTGCTTCATGGCGTTCGCAAGAACCCATCCTTTCCAGCCGGCGGAGCGGCACGCCGCTGAGCATTCGGGACAGGTGTCGATCCCACAAAATTGCCATTCGAGCGGCAAACGATCGAACCCTTTCCGTGCGAGGCTTGTCCGTGATGATCCCTGACCACAGAGCGGAAAGGAGACATCATGTACAAGCTCATGTCCGCAACCTTCGCCACGATCGTCCTGGCTTCGGGCATTGCCACCGGCCTGGCCCAACCCGCCACCAATCCGGCGGACACACCCAATGACGGCGTTATCGAGCGTGCTCCCGGGAAAATCAGGGCCGTCACGGTCTCAACTCTCGACGAACTCTCAATTCCGCAGCGTATCGCGGCCAATCAGCAGATTGCCGAAACAGGCCCGAGCGAACTGCAGCATTTGAGACAGGTCATCGCCGATACGCCCCGCCTGCAAGCCGCACTCGAAGATTATGGCTCGACGCCGTCCTCGGTGATCGCGATGACGTTCGATGACACGGACGAGGTGACGCTGGTCATCGCCTCGTAAACCGCCTCGGCCCCTTCCCTTGGCAAGGTGCCCTCAAGATCCTGCGGCTCCCTCGGACGGCAGGATCTTGAGATTGCCCGCCTTCGACTTGCCGGTCTTGGCATCGACCACCAGCTCATAGCCCATTCTTGGCCCTCGCGCACCGTACTGATGCCGCTGCGTTCGAGCTCCCTGATATGCACGAAAGCGTCGATACTGCCGTCATCGGGCGCGATGAAGCCATAGCCCTTGTCGTAATTGAACCATTTCAGGCTGCCGGTGATCATTTCCAATCCCTCCATGGCAGAACGCCACATCGAATTCGAACGCAAGCCGAAGGCATTCGTTCCGATTTGCACGTGGATGGACGGTCGATCGATCGGTGGACAAACGAGCGATGCCGGGGAAGCACCGCATGGAACGATCCGGCCCAAACCAGGTTGGGAAGATGCGAAGCACGGAACGCCAAGCGTTCCAGGCTTCGTTCGACCGACGCAAGCGTTGGTCGTGGCGGCTCGGCCCCTACAGATCGACCCGAGATCCCCGGGGTCGGGCCGTTCGGCCATCGTCCATGTGGCTCGGTATCCGCGCCTGGGATCGGCCGATGAATCGAAATCTTCGATATGAGGGAGAATTCGAACGATGATCCGAAAATTGAAATCAGGAGAATATCGCATCTATTCGCGAAAGGTGGATCCCAAGACGGGCAAAAGGCGCAATCTCGGCACGTTTCAATCGAAGGAAGCTGCCCAAAAACACGAACGCGAGATCCAGTATTTCAAGCGGCACTGAGGCTGGACGACAGACCGGAAGCCAGATCGCGCCGGCCTGATCCTCCGGCAGTGCCCGATGGCCAGATGCGCCGCCTCCTCGCTCGTTCACGCCCACTACGCTCAAATCGACCGGACCGCCGCCTGAGCAGAACCTTCGCTGCCTCGTCGGCATCGGCAGAGCAATCATCGCCCGTAACGGCGAGGGCGAACCCCTCGCCCTCCCCCCCGTTGATCCTGCCGACGCCCATGGACCATGTCGGGCCTAGGCAACGGTGAGGACACCCAACAGCACCAGCAGGAATACGATCAGGGCGATCCCGATCAAGACCCGGGCTCCCGTCGCGGCCGCTCCCGCAAGCGCGGGCATACCCAACAAGCTGGCTGCGGCAGCAACGATCAACAGAATGAGGATCCAGTGAAGCATGGTAGCACCTCCTTGATGTGGCGCTATCGAACCTCAACAGCCAGCCTTGCCCGCCGCCATCGAGACTGCACCAATCCTGACAGCTGACTTGGGTTCAGACCGTCGAATGCTGACAGGGGCTGTGTATCCCAGTCTGGCTCGGAATGCTCTTCCACCCCTAATAGGGTGCTCCGATTTGCCTGCTCGTCTGGATCAGGAACCATGCTTGACATTCTCTGGACGCGGAGACCTCGCAAATTCAAAGCGGAACGATCCCCGGCTGCGCAGTTTTTGCATTGTTGCAACCAGGGATAACGATCATGGCTGATTTGCTTAGAATATTTGCGGCGGCCGGCATGGCCATCTCCGTCGCAGCCTGCGCGAGCGACAATCCGGGTGATCGCGCCGCCGGCGGCGCGGTTATCGGCGGCGTCGGTGGCGCAGCTGTGGGTGCTGCCGTCTCGAACCGGCATCCCGGCCGCGGTGCGCTCATTGGCGGCGCCATCGGTGCCGTCGGAGGGCTTCCGTAGGTGCCGCGACGACACCAGCCAGCAGCGGCCGGTCATGCGCACGGATCGGATATGATGGGTGTCGCGATTGGTCTATACACCGCCTCCTCTGATGCTGTGGTCCGGAGCTGTTCCGGCTCCGACCGCGAAGCACGTAGCCACCACATGCTGCTCCTCCGACCAGATGGAAGGTCTCGATTAGCCATTCCTAGGATACGCCGGCAGATCGTCTGGCCTTGATGCCGATCGACAGCGCGCATTCCGGTAACGTTGAAAGATGCAACAGTCTGGTAGCAAAGCATTGCTTCGACAATTCTTGGCATTGATCTGCAGGCGAGTTACGGCACAGCAGGCCCGCATGAGAGCCCACATTCCCTCCCCGAATGCTCAAATGCCACCGACCCTGGTCGGATTCGTAGATTTGGGTCTCGGGCCGGCACCAGATCTGGATCGGCCTATGCGCCATTTTGCTGTTCGTTGCGGATACAGTGCCGCTCGAGGTGCAGCGGCGCCTGGTCAACGCCGCCGTGAAGGGCGGAGATGTCTATAACGTGCTGATACTGGCGATGATGTTCGCCGCCCTGACCTTTCTGCAGGGCCTGATCAAGATGGGCCTCAATCTCTATCGCAATTGGATCGGCAAGTCGGCCGTGCGGTGGCTCCGAAGAAACGAGATCTCACATGTTGCGCAGCATCCCCAACTCCAAACTGCCTTCGGGTTGGCCGGCGGCGTCGAAATCGCCATGGTCGTCGCCGAAGTCGATCCGATCGGCGGCTTTGTCGGCGCGAGCCTTTCCGACCCGATCCTCCAGATGAGCAGTCTTGTATATCGTATGGGCTATCTCATCTATCTCCAGCCGTTGATGGCCCTCGTCGGCGTCCTCAGTGTTTCTGCCGCAATGTTCCTGGTGCCGCTGATGCAGGGGCGATTAACCGCCGAGTGGGGGCTCGCATCTGGGTGCTGCGCAAGATCAGCGTGATGCTGGTCGACACGCTGCAACGCGACGAGACGACCCAAGTCGTTCTCAATCGAGACGCGTCGACCAGGTATTCCGCCTGAACATGAGCATCTTCAGGCTCAAATTCGTGCTCAGCTTCTCACGATGAACTGGCTCAACTCTCTGGGGACGGCGGTCATCCTGGGAATTGGCGGCTATTTAGTCATTCAGGGCCGGACGGAGATCGGAACCGTCGTCGCCTTCGTCGCCGGGCTCGCAAAGATCAACAATCCCTGCGACGATATTGGTGAACTGGTATCGCGATTATCGGGTGATCCAGGCCCGCTATCACCTGGTTTCAAGTGCCTTGCGCAATGCCAGGTGCTGTTGGATTCTATCGTGTTCCTTAACCTTAGCAATACG
>JASGJF010000007.1:0-54450 GCA_049840855.1 Chitinophagaceae bacterium
ATCTGGCGAGCCTCGACTACGTACGTATTGCTAAGGTTAATAGGGAAACACGATAGAATCCGAACAGCACCTACACTCTGCTTCAGGAAAGCCTGTGAATACTGGGCAATGATGATCGCTGTTTCCGGGTCATTCTCATTCAGCAATCCCGGTTCTTCCGTAACGGTTTCGCTGTATTCCGAAATCGCATTTTCTTTCTGCCCGAAGCGGTGCAGTCCCAGTACATAAGTTTCTGTCCCATTCGCGCCGGTTTCCCTGTGGTGTATCGTTTTGTAAACCGGTATAGTTTTCTTTTTACGTCCTTTCCCAACGGTTCTGGATCCGGTGCGGATCTTTTCGTAAGAGCCGGGACTCGAGTTTACGTGTATGGCAACGAACAGGTCTGCCCCGGCCTGATTGGCTATTTTATGGCGGTCGGGTAGGGGAATGAATACGTCGGTGGTGCGGGTGAAGATGGATTTCACCGATCTGAGGCTGTCGTTGATCAGCTTGCCCACTTTCAGGGTGATTGCCAGCGTGATATCTTTTTCATTCATCATCCCGGCACGTCCGCGGGCGCCGGCATCATGACCGCCATGACCGGCATCCAGGCATACCAGATTCAGCTTCTGGGTCTGAGCCGACACCTTTTCCGACGGCAACAGCAGAAATGTTGCAGCAGAAACAGCGAGTAATAAATACTTTTTTAGCGTCATTATCGTATAATATTGATCGTTTGTAATTCGTCGTTATTTAATAACTACTTTTGCAGCCATTTTATGTCTGTGTGCGGTAAAATTATTCTAAAAAAGCCAGCTATTCAAATGCAGCATTTTTGCATGCTTTTGTTATTGCTGCAACTGTCGTTTTCCCTGCACGCGCGCAGAAAAAGACATTACGCATAGCCGCCGATACTGTTGCCAGCGGTACCGAAGCCGCAACTCTGAGAGCAGATTCCTCTGTAAGCGATTCCGTGAAACTGGCGGCGAAGGATTCCCTGAAAGGAAATGCATCGCTGGAACAACTGGGTCTGAAAGTTTCCCGGACGCTTTGTCGGAAGTGGTAACAAGCCATGCCACAGATTCGTCCATGATGGATGCCCGCACGAACAATTTTATATTATATGGTAAGGCAAACGTTCAATACGATGGTCGTAAGCTTTCCGCCGATCAGATCGATTTCAATCAGTCGTCTAATATAGCCAGAGCCAAATATATTCACGATACCGCGAGGAAAAAGCCGGATATGCCGCTTTTGAGCAGGGTGCGGAAAAATTTACCTACGACAGTCTGCAATACAATTTTAAGTCGTCGCGTGCTATCGTTCAGAATGCGCGCAGCCAGTACGGCGAAGGGTATGTGCATAGCCAGCAAGTGAAGCGCAATGCTGATCAGTCGCTGTACGGCTGGCAGAATGTCTATACCACCTGTTCTTTACCCGAACCGCATTTCGGGATCCGTACACGGAAGATCAAAGTGATCCCGGAAACGGCAATCGCTTCCGGTTCAGCCAATATCGAAATAGAAGGTGTTCCTACTCCGTTGTTCCTGCCATTCGGCTATTTTCCTATCAATAACGAAAAGCACAGAAGCGGGTTTATCCTGCCGACCTACACTACAGAAGCAGCAAGGGGACTCGGTTTGATGAACGGGGGATATTATTTTTCACTGAATGATTATGCCGATCTGAAGCTGCTGACCACTATTTATACGAAGGGGGACTACGCGATAGGAATACAGAGCAACTACATTTCGCGCTACCAGTATAATAGTAAGCACTGCAGCTGAATTTTACCCAGAATAAAACCGGCGAATCTTACGAACCCGGCAGTTTTATACAGAACGACTACAAGATTTACTGGGTACACAATAAGGATGTGAAATCCCGCCCCGGTGTGTCTTTCAACGGAAAAGTGGACATACAATCGCAGAAATACAATTCCCTGAACAGCTACACCCCGTCGCCAGATACTGCAGAGCAGCTACCGTTCTAACCTAACTTACGCCAAAAGCTGGCCCAATAAGCCGTATTCACTTACATTGAGCGCTACCTACGAGCAGAACAATATCTCCCGTCAGACAACCTTCAACGCTCCGAACGCTTCTTTTTTCATCAGTAATATTGCGCCTTTCCAACGCAAGAGACCGGTGGGAAACACCCGCTGGTATGAAAAGATCACCGGTACCTACACTGCGGTGGCGGTTAACCAGCTGATATTCTACGACACAGCCTTTAAGCTGAATAAACTGCAGTTCTCCGACTTTCAAAATGGTATCAAACACTCCATTCCGGTAAGCGCAAGCTACTCGGTACTACGTTTTCTTACCTCTACCTTTAATGTGTCTTACAACGAATACTGGAATACGGAGCGCAGATACCGCAGTTATAATGCTGCCGATGGTAAAATCGATACCACCGACGAACGTGGGTTCTTTGCAAGCCGGGATTTCAATGCCGGTATTACACTGGCGACGCAGATTTATGGTATGAAGATGTTCAAACGGGGTACTATCAGAGGTATCCGGCACACAATCCGGCCCAGCCTGAACCTGAACTATCACCCGGATTTTGCCAAGAAACCCTTCAATTATGGCTACGCAACGAATCTTGACACCTCTTCGAGGATTACTTATCTCTCTCCTTACGAAGGCTCTGTTCTGGGCGGCTATCCGGCGCTCGGACGTAACGGATCTGTCGGTTTTACGCTGAACAACAACCTGCAGATGAAAGTGCGCAGCAAAAAAGACACGGCAACCGGGTTTAAAAATATTCCGATCCTCGACGCCTTCGACATTGGTACAGGGTATAATCTCGCGGTCGACTCTTTTCAATGGCAGACAATCAACATTTCGGCGCGTACCAATATTCTGAACAAGCTGAATGTAACGGCTTCTGCAGTATACGATCCTTATAATTACGACTATACACAGATGCGCCGTACAGCCAGGACCATGGAAGCCGCAGGAACCGGGTTGGCACGGCTTACCGCTGCTAACGTAGCTTTGAATATGTCGCTTCGGTCGAAACCCAAGTCTGTTTCCCGCAATGACAGCCTTGCCAACAGCGCGGATTACAAAGCGCTGATGCGTAACAACGGGTACAATAATTACGTGGATTTCAATATCCCCTGGAACCTCAACTTTTCTTACGCACTTACCCTCACCCGCACACCATCCGCTTACTCACGGAAAGACACTTCAATCGTGAACCAGAACATCATGATTACCGGCGACTTCAATTTCACGCCACGCTGGAAGCTTGGGTTCAGTACCGGATATAACCTGGTGAACAAGCAGGTATCGACCACTTCCATTGACGTCTACCGCGATATGCACTGCTGGGAAATGCACCTGAACCTGATACCATTCGGCGACCGCCGTTCTTTCTTTTTCACGCTCAACGTGAAAGCCCAGGTGCTGCAGGACCTCAAGCTCACCAGACGGCGCACCTTCTTCGATCAGCAGTAGAGCTTGTAAGGTCAGGCGAAAATGTATTACCTTGGCTGCGCAGATTATCTATGAAGAAAAATTATACGTTTGCGCTGGTCGTAATTGCGGCGCTGTTTTTTGTTTTCGGCTTTATTACATGGAGCAACAGTCAGCTGATTCCCTATCTTAAGATTGCCTGCGAGCTTACGGATACGGAATCTTACCTCGTGGCGACAGCATTCTTTGCCGCCTATTTTGTTATGGGTATTCCCTCATCTTATGTATTGAAGCTTACCGGTTTTAAGAAAGGAATGTCTCTCGGACTGCTCGTTATGGCCGGAGGCGCTTTGCTTTTTGTGCCTGCCGCCAACACCCGTAATTTTCCATTGTTCCTTACAGGATTATTTATCATCGGTTCCGGATTGGCTTTGCTGCAGACGGCGTCCAATCCCTATGCAACAGTGCTGGGGCCGATTGAGAGCGCTGCGCGCCGGATCAGTATCATGGGTATCTGCAATAAAATCGCCGGGATATCGGCGGTATACGTTTTGGGCAGTATTGCCTTATCCGATGTGGATGCATTAAAAGCACGCTTACCCTTATTGTCCGACACAGATCGTGCAGCAGAACTAAATACGCTTGCTCAAAGGGTCGTACATCCGTATCAGATCCTTGCAATGTCGCTTGCTTTGCTTGCCGGTATTATCTGGATGATCCGGCTCCCCGAGATAGTGGAGGAAGATGCGCATCCCGAAGACTCTGAGTTTACAGCAGGGAAAACGAGTGTGTTACAGTTCCCGCACCTTGTATTGGGTGCAATTGCTATTTTCTTTTATGTTGGCGTGGAGGTGATCAGTTACGATACTTTTGCGGGCTTTGGCGAGGTACTCGGCTTCTCGCTGGAGCAATCCAAAAGCTTCGCGACCTATACGGGCTATTGCCTGCTGGGCGGATATGTTTTCGGTATCGCGGCTATTCCACGGTTTATTTCACAGCAGTACGCATTATTCCTGCTTACCTTGCTCAGTATCGTATTGGTGCTGGTATCCATGTTTACCGGCGGATATGTGGCTGTTGTTGCATTTGCCTTACTGGGCTTTTCCAACTCTGTGGTCTGGCCGGCCATCTGGCCGCTCGCGATCAACCATCTCGGACGTTTTACGAAAACGGGTTCCGCTCTGCTGATCATGGGCATAGTCGGAGGTGCGGTACTGCCTCCGCTTTACGGGGAATTTGCCAGGGCCATCGGGTCAAAACAACTGGCATACAGTCTGATGATACCGTGTTACCTGTTCATTTTGTATTTCGCATTCTCCGGGTATAAACTTGGTTTAAAATCGCGTAAAGATTAAATTTCAGTTATATGATGCGCCACGCATATTTCCTGTTCTGTTGTTGTTGCTGTGCGTTTGTATGCGGTGCACAGCAACTGGCGCTGCTGAAGGATTATCCGATAAAGGCGCGTATGCTTCAGGTAGATGAACTCGGTAATGTGTATGTGGTGCGTACGGACAATGGCCTTGTTAAACTGAACAGTAACGGGGACAGTCTGACCAGCTACGTAAGTGTTGCAAACGGAGAAATGACGTATCTGGACGTCACCAATCCGTTGCGCGTACTGGCATTGTATCGCAGTTTTGCCAAACTGCTGGTGCTGGACAGGATGCTTGCACCGAAGAATGAGTTGAATCTCCGCAAAGTAAACCTGTTAAACTGTAACGTAGTTGCCTCTTCGGCGGAAGGTTTTCTATGGGTCTACGATCAGTTCAATGCATCTTTAAACAAGCTTGATATGGACCTGAATCCGGTGATTCAGGGATACGATCTGCGTCCGCAACTGCGCGAGCGGCCTGCCCCGGTTTCTCTGGTGGAGCGGGAAAGAAAAGTGTATATGGCAGATTCGGTGCTGGGCATACTGGTTTTTGATCAGTTTGGTTCTTACCTGAATACGCTGGAAATAAAAGCAGCCGGGAAAGTAGTGGTAATGGGGGAACAGTTGTTTTACCTGAAGGGGAATGCGCTGGAGGCTTACGATATGAAGTCGTTCTCCGGTAAAAGCCTTCAGTTACCGCAGGCGGCAATGGTACTCGACTTCGGACTTACCGCCGACAAGTTGTTTTTGCTGTATCCCGATCGCGTGTCGATCTTCCGGCTGCAATAAAACGGTTTTTATTATTGCGTTTCCTGCGTTATTTTTGGACCAAAATAGCGACAAAATTGAAGACCCTTTTAGACAGGCATCAGCTTCATATTACTTTGCAGCGTCTGGCGCATCAGTTAGTCGAAAATCACCTGGATTTTTCAGAAACAGCAATCATCGGGTTGCAGCCCAGAGGTGTTTATTTCTCCGACAGGATCATCTCCATACTTGAAGATATTACCGGTAACAACGATATTGTCTACGGACGTCTCGATTTTACGTTTTATCGCGACGATCTGCACAAGGACAAAGGCCTGCAGGCACCCGATCGCACCGATATCAATTTTGAGATCGAAGGCAAAAGGGTAGTATTGCTGGACGACGTGTTGCATACAGGTCGTACCACCCGGGCGGCTATGGATGCACTGCTGGATTTCGGACGACCAAGGGAGGTAGAGTTTATGACGCTTATTGATCGCCGGTTCAGCCGGGAATTGCCGATCCAGCCGGATTATACCGGGTTGAGTGTGGATACACTTTTTGAGCAGAAAGTGAAAGTGCTCTGGAAGGAGAAGGACGGAAAGGATGAGGTGGTCCTGCTTTAGGACGGGTATTTTTTAAAACGCTTAATTATTACAACAACGCAATGTCATTATCAGTGAAGCATCTTCTGGGGATAAAAGAACTCCAGACACAGGATATCGAGACTATTTTTACCACCGCTGATAATTTCAAGCAGGTATTGCAACGTCCGATTAAAAAGGTGCCGGCTTTGCGCGATACTACAGTCGCCAATATTTTTTTCGAAAATTCGACACGTACCCGCACCTCTTTCGAGCTGGCTGAAAAAAGACTGGGGGCGGATGTGGTGAACTTTGCCGCGTCCTCGTCCTCTGTAGCCAAAGGGGAAACACTGATCGATACGGTAAAAAATATCTTATCGATGAAAGTGGATATGGTGGTGATGCGCCATTCCGCGAGCGGGGCTCCCTGGTTTCTCGCACGTCATATCGATGCGAGCATCGTCAACGCGGGCGATGGCGTGAACGAACATCCTACACAAGGATTGCTCGATGCATTTTCGATGAGGGAGCGCATCGGTTCGCTGAAAGGTAAACGCATAGCAATTATCGGAGATATTATGCATTCGCGCGTAGCCATGAGCAATATTTACTGCCTGCAGAAGCTGGGTGCAGAAGTGATTGTGAGCGGTCCGCCCACACTGATTCCGAAACACATCGGTTCTATGGGTGTGAAAGTAGAATACAATGTGCGCAAAGCATTGATGCAATGCGACGTTGCAAATGTGCTGCGTATTCAACTCGAACGGCAACATAAGCCACTTTTCTCCTCTTTAAGGGAATATGCGCTGTTTTACGGTATCAATAAAGAAATGCTGGACAGCCTTCAGAAAGATATCCTGGTGCTGCATCCCGGGCCCATCAACCGCGGTGTCGAAATCAGCTCG
The DNA here is from genome assembly GCA_049840855.1 of Chitinophagaceae bacterium. Taxonomy (GTDB): domain Bacteria; phylum Bacteroidota; class Bacteroidia; order Chitinophagales; family Chitinophagaceae; genus Rurimicrobium. Next base: position 7,016 of record JASGJF010000007.1, read on the forward strand.
GACGTGGCAGACGGTGGACAATCCATTATTCTGAACCAGGTAGAGAACGGCGTGGCTATTCGTATGGCAGTTATTTATTTATTGAGCGGCAACCGGGAAATGCCCGCTTAAAGAAAACAGGGATACCCTATATTTGCAGGCCCGTTTGTAAAAGCGGATTTATTACTAATAATATTAATCAGTATAGCATATGTCGTCTACGTGGTTTAGAAGAATGAAAAAGGGAGTGCTTACTCATACGCATGAGAAAAGGGAAACTCCTGATGGATTGTGGCACAAATGTTCTGAATGCCGTATTACTATTACCCAGAAAGAACTTGCAGAGAATTTGTATGTATGCCCTAAATGCGGCCTGCACAACAGGATCAATTCTCCCGAATATTTTAAGATCATTTTCGACGAAGGCAGCTATCAGTATCTGTTCAGTAACATCAGTTCGGTAGACAAGCTGGGGTTCGTGGACCTGAAACCTTATTCCGCACGCCTTAAAGACGCTTTGTCCAAAGATCCTGAGGATGCGCTGTCCGTAGGTGCGGGCACCGTAAATGGCCAGGGGCTTGTGGTGGCCTGTATGAATTTCAACTTTATCGGAGGCTCTATGGGTTCCGTGGTAGGTGAAAAAATCAGTCGTGCAATTGATTATGCGATCGAGCATAAAATGGCGTTGCTGATCATTTCCAAATCCGGAGGCGCGCGTATGATGGAATCTGCATTCTCCCTGATGCAGATGGCCAAGACCTCAGCGAAACTAACACGTCTTGCAAAAGCGGGACTGCCGTACATTTCACTGATGACCGATCCTACCACCGGAGGCGTTACCGCATCATTTGCCATGCTGGGTGATATCAATATTGCCGAGCCTAAAGCGCTGATCGGTTTTGCCGGACCCCGTGTGATCAAGGAAACGATCAAAAAAGACCTTCCAGCAGGATTCCAGCGCTCAGAGTTTCTCCTCGATCATGGGTTCCTCGATTTTATTGTAGAACGTAAACAATTAAAAGATAAGCTCAGTCAGACGATCGACTGGTTTATGAGTAAATAGCCCCTCCTTGCAGTCCAGTGTTTTCATAAAGAATAAGCCTGCCACTTTTGAGTACGCCATAGAGGACAGGCTCAAAGCAGGTATTGTCCTTACCGGTTCGGAGATCAAATCGGTGAGAAACGGACGTGTGAGCTTTAATGACGCCTATTGCCTGTTTCACGATGGCGAGCTATGGCTCAGGAGCCTGTTTATCGGTGAATATGCAAATGCCGGTTACGCGAGCCATGCCACCACGCGCGAGCGCAAGTTACTGCTCACCAAAAAGGAATTGCGCAAGTGGGAGAATAAGATCAAAGAGAAAGGCCTTACCATTATCCCACTTTCCGTATTTACAAACGAAAAAGGATACGCAAAGGTTGAAATAGGGCTCGGGCGTGGTAAAAAGCTGCACGATAAACGTGAATCGATCAAGAACCGCGAAGCGGAGCGGGATATAAAGCGCTTCCTCAAACGGTAATACCCCAGATTATTTTTTTACTTCTTTCCTGACGGCCTTTTCTTCAGATGCTGTACCGCCAATATTGCACAGTCTGCGGGCAACATCTTTTCCTGCCTGCGTGGCATCTTTGTAGGAAAATGACTGCTCTTTTACGATGACGCGTCCCTGAGCGTCCATCAGCCGGTATTGTATCTGTTTGCGATTGTTTTGTGTGTAGAAGCGTATGTCTGCATAACACGTATTGCTTCCGGCAGCTTCAAAATCAAAATTGCAGTTCTTCAACGCGGTAATTACTGCCGCATCATTTCCGGAAATACGCAGTCGCAAAGGCGCTTTCAATCCGCTGAACGGAATCAGCTGCGGATAGCTGCGCATCAGTTCGTAAGTCCAGCGCGCCGCGGCTTTAGGCTCTTTTTCCTTCAGTGCACACTGGGCGAGGGCTTCGTAAGTCCTCGCGAGCAGCAGACTGCTCATACTCTTTGTCTGTCGTCTGGTCCTGTAATATCTGGAGCAACAGAGCCTTCGCTTCCTTCGTTTTGTCCTGTTTCAGTTTCAGCTTCGCAAGAAACAACCGGAAATATTTATCCACGGCTTTACGTTTGTTTTCCTTCAGCTCTTTCTCAAACCGTTTGACGAAGAATGCCGTGCTGAAATCTTTAATCAGGAACCATACTTCATCCCATCCTACGGTGCTTTCCGAGCTGAACAGTTTATACACAACGCGGTCGCGTTCCGGATTTTCTGCAAACTGATTGATGATCAGGTATTGCAGCATCAGGCGCTCTCCACTCAGTTTGCCGAGTTCGCCCAGTACAGAGGGGCTATACCACCAGTCTTTATGTTCGAAACGCTGTAGCTGTATTTCCTGCTCTTTCTGCATCAGGCGCTGCAGCTGTATGGAAAAGTCATAATGACTCTGACCGAGCGTTGTGCCGATGTGCAGTTCTTTGAATCCTGCCGCTTTTTCGAGTGCTTTGTTTGCGTTTGCCAACTGACCATCATAAGCGAGCGCACGGGAAAGCGCGATGTTGTACCATCCGAAGCCGGGTGTGGACCCGTAGCCCTTGATCATACCGTTGCATAAGGCAACTGCATCTTTGGGAGCCGCTTTTCCGATGTCCAGGATGCTGGTATAATAGGCCCATTCCTGCAACCGTTTGTCGCCGGATTCCACTCCGGAAGCGATTGCATATCTCCTTTTTGCAGCCTGACGGAAATCGCCGCATACAGATTTGAAGTTGGCATAGTTGTTATGCGGGAGCGCATTATTGCGGCGCATCAATCCGAAATATTTTTCTGCTGAATCAATCTGCAGTGCATAGGAATACAGGATGCACTTGTAATGATATACCCCCATTTTGTCGGCGACATCATAACCAGGCATGAACAGCCCGTCGTTGTATTTCCGGTTACGGGCAAGCATTTGCAGGCTGCTGTCCAGGTAGCGCATCGCGAGCGCTTCATTTTCTTCCAGAGAACCTTAGGAAACTATATCTGGCATTGGTATAGAAGCGGTAACGGTGTGTGATCCAAGCGAGGAAATTATAAGGGTCGAGTATAAATTCTCTCTGGAATTTCCACTTCAGAGCCCTGCGCATCAGTGCAACAACTTTTTCAGGCTGCTCCGTATTGGCATAACATTCACGCAGCGAATACCCGATACGCCCGTAATCCACCTGGTAATTATATACCGGATAAAAAACCTGTACGTTGGAAGATCGTGTGGATAGTTGTTTGCCATAATCACGCTCCAGCAGGTAGAGCGCTTTCTCAAGCGGCGCAATCGCATTTTTATAACCTACGTAATCCGCAGCGTGATCCATTTTATAAATACCTTCAAACATCCACCCGACATAATAAGAACTGTCTATCCGCAGAAATTCGCGTGAAGCGGGGAAGTCCGTCTTCGCTGGTAGGATCCACGCCTGATCTTTTTGCGTCGATCTCATAACGTTGTGCTGCTTTCTGCAAAGCTTTGAATTGAGCGATGCCATCTGCCGGGAACACGAACACGACTGCCAGTAAACAGGCGTACAGGAAGCGATATGAGCGGTCAGCTATTCTCATCTGTTATTGCCGGAATGCTGTTTATTGGTGGATTTTGAGGCGTGCAAGTCGTTCAGCTTCCTTACGGATCACCGATTTTAATGCCTGCTGGCGGCCTTCTTTATTTCGGTATAAGAGACGATGGTCCAGTACATCGAATGCAATTTCCTGAACATCGTCCTCAATCACAAAGCTGCGCCCCTTCACCAACGCATAAGCCTGCAGGCAACGTATGAAAGCAATGCCCGAACGTGTTGAAGCGCCAAGCTGAATATCGTTGTGGTTGCGTGTGTCGCGGACAATGTTGCTCACTGCACGAATGATTTCTTCGTGAATGAACACTTCGCGCGCGCTCTGTTGCAACTGCAATATGTCTTCCAGCGAAAGCACCTGCTCCAGCGTTTCAAGATTATGTGCGATGTTGAGGTAATTGCGGTAAATATCCATTTCGGTTTGCTCGTCTACATAACCGAAATAGATCTTCATGAAGAAGCGGTCCAGCTGGGCCGCCGGAAGCGGGTAGGTGCCCTCCATTTCTATAGGGTTCTGTGTCGCAATCGTAAAAAATAACTGTTCCAGCGGATACGTTGTGTCGCCTACCGTGATCTGGTGCTCCGCCATACACTCCAACAATGCACTCTGCACTTTCGGTGAGGCACGGTTGATCTCGTCGGCAAGCAGTATGTTACAGAACAGCGGACCTTTTTTAAAGATAAACTCATTGTTCCTGTCGTCGAAAATATGGGTGCCGATCAGGTCCATCGGCAGTAAATCGGGTGTAAACTGAACCCTTTTAAAAACTACGTGCGCTCCCTGATGATGACCTGCTATCGCCTGTGCCAGTGTCCTTGCCAGCACTGTTTTTCCGGTGCCGGGATTGTCTTCCATAAGAATATGACCTCCGGCCAGCAGGCAGGTGATTACACGTTCTACCTGCGCCTGCTTCCCCCGGATCACTTTGCTGATCTGCTGTGTGAGCAACTGAATTTTTTCAGTGGGAACATAAGGTGCTGATTCATTTTGCATGAGCTCCATCGGAACAGTATGTTTAGGTTACAAGGTTACTTATTCTCATCATAAAACCGAAACGACGGCTGATAATATTTTTATAAAAGATTAGCGGATTGATTTCCGGCTGAATAGGTACTTTTAAGTTCAAAAGCAAAAGAATGAAACGTATCGGTGTAATGACATCCGGAGGCGACAGTCCGGGTATGAACGCGGCTATCCGGGCCGTGGTTCGGACGGCTATCTATCATAAGCTGGAAGTGGTCGGGATCAGGAGAGGGTATCAGGGGATGATTGATAATGATATGTTCGTGATGCAGACAACCGATGTGTCAAGCATCATACAACGCGGCGGGACTATCCTTAAAACCGCACGCAGTAAAGATTTTATGACTCCTGAAGGGATGAAGCAGGCATACGATAATCTCCGGGCGCAGCACATTGACGGTCTGGTGCTGATCGGCGGAGATGGTACTTTCCGTGGTGCCAATGCGTTCTTCGATCAGTATGCTATCCCTGCGGTTGGTTTGCCTGGTACGATTGATAAAGATCTCTCCGGAACAGATTTTACAATCGGTTTTGATACGGCTGTGAATACCGCTGTGGAAGCAATTGATAAGATCAGGGATACAGCCGATGCCCATAATCGCATTTTTGTGGTGGAGGTAATGGGGCGTGATGCAGGTTATATAGCCTTGTACAGCGGGTTGTCCTGTGGCGCGGAGGATATCCTGATACCGGAGCTGAAAACGGATATGGGAGAAGTGGTGACGCGTATCCTGGACGATAAGCGCCGGAAGAAAGATGTACATATAATCGTAGTTGCGGAGGGTGACGATTTCGGAAATGCGGAAGCCGTAAAGGCAGTACTCACTGATTCCGTTCCCGATGCGGACATACGTGTGTGTGTGCTGGGACACATACAGCGCGGGGGCGCTCCCTCGATGGCGGACAGGGTGCTGGCTTCCCGTCTCGGCTACGCTGCGGTAAATGCCTTGTTACGGGGAGAAAAGCAGGTGATGATGGGGCAGATCAATAATGAGATCGTAAGCACACCTTTTAAAGAAGTAGTGAAACAAAGCGCGCAGATCCCTGCAGATATGGCCGAGATGACAGTGGTGCTCACAGCCTAGCGTTATTCCATCCAGCGGATCACGAGCTCCACACGGCGATTCATATCCTGGTGTTCGGGGCTGTCGTTCGGAAGGAGCGGACTCGCATCTCCAAATCCTGTGGCGCTGATCATCGTCGGATCAAAGCCGTATTCCATAACGGCAGCTCTTACGTTGTTGGCCCGTATACTGGATTTCTCCGTATTAATAATCGGTGTTCCGGTGTTATCGGTAAATCCGTTTGCAAAAATGCTGATGTCCGCTTTCCCCTTCCAGGGCGCTAAAGCAGTTTGGATCATGACCTTTTGAGAGTCGCTGAGGTCCGTTACATTTTTTGCAAATTGGAGCAGCAGCAACAGGCTGTCGTAGCTGGGACGCACATAGCCATTCGGCAGTAATGCGTAGTCGAAAGTGCACCATTGTGTGCACGCCGAATCAAAACGGAGGCTTCCTGTCACCGGACTGTAATTGAATGCGCGGACTTCATAATTAAAGTTCTTATGCATGGGTAAGCTCATAAGGATGCTGCCGTCGCCTTTATTGGCATGGTATTGCGCCACTTCGTTCCCTGATTCGTCCATTATCGTTACTGAGCCTAATAAGGCAGGCTGACGACTTACGCTGTCGTAGATGCGGCAATAAGCAAATACGGTCGGTTCCGGGCTGAGGTCTTTAGGCACTGAGGTATAATAAATGTCTGCACTGCCGTCTCTGTCGCTCGACAGGTAGGCCTCCGAGCCGTCCGGTGTTACATAAAGAGAAAATTCATTAGCTCCTGAATTGATCGGAACACCGAGATTAGCCAGGTCTTTCCATGACGAGTCGTTGAGCTTCCTGGCGGCAAAAATGTCCGAACCTCCGAGTCCGGGATGACCGTCAGATGCAAAGAACAACGTTTTCCCGTCTGAACTGATAAAAGGCGAAGTTTCATTGCCCGCCGTGTTGATAACCGGGCCAAGATTCACCGGTATCTGCCATAATCCGTAGGCAAAACGCGTTACCCATATATCCAGTCCGCCACGCCCTCCGGGACGGTCGCTCACAAAATACATTTCGGTGATATCCGCTGAAAGGGAAGGCATGCCCTCATATGCGGGCGTATTGATCGTGGCGCCGAAGCTTTCTGCTGCCGACCAGGGCTCGTCATTTGCAGTCCTGTAAGCCAGATACAGATCATATCCGCCACGTCCCCAGCCATTCTCCGAACGGTTATCACTACGCATGAAAAACAGGTAATGATCATCTGCTGTTATGGTCATCGCAGATTCCTGTGCCGCCGTATTGGGGGGGTAGCCCATATTGCGTGCCGTAAACCATCCCCCGCAACTGTCGGGCCTGGCATGATAAAAGTCTTCATTGACGCCATTATTGCGGCGCGTAAAAAAAAGTGTTTGTTTATCTGATGACAGCGATGGAAAGATTTCTGCCATCGGAGTGTTGATACGCTGGTCAAGCTTGTACACCCGGTTCGTATCCCGCGGAATGCTGTTGCGTATTGCGATGGTGGCATCTGTAATGATCTTTTTCACCTCTTCGTTCTGAAACCCGCTAAACCTTGCCATAGTGATGGCAGAGTCTGGCTTCCCCGCGTGAAGGAATGCATTCGCCGCAGGCAGCGCGAATTTGGATTTGCCGGAAATTGCAGCAGCGGAAGAAAATAAACGCGCGGCACGCAGGTAAAGGTGTGCATCGCAATACCACGCCCCGAGACATTTGATCGCGTCTTCGTAGGCCGGATTTTTCTCTAAGGCAAGTTGTGCTGCATGAAAAGCTTTAGCAGTGTCTTTCCGGGACTTATACCAGTTCGCTTTATACAGCAGCTTTTCGGCACGACTGCTTGTCTGGGCTTGGGTCAGGCCAGGAAGGGAAAATAGCACTAAACAGACGAATAGCAGCTTGCGCATCAAACGTCAAATCTATTTAAAAAAAAGGAGAAGGCATAACCTTACCTGGGTACATACACAACGTACTTTTCTTCAAAGCCAGGTTCGTCAAAAAGCATGTTTACCGGAAGCATACGCGGGCGTAACCCGGATTCTGCAAATTCCTGGCTCAGATCACCACCTTTCAGGCAGATGAGCCCGTTTCCATATTCTTCGCTCTGATGTCCGGTACGCAATATCGGCTTGGCCCATTTCCACAGATCGCCGAGCGGCGCAACCGCCCGGGAAACAGCGAAATCAAATTTCCGGTCTTTAATGTCTTCCACACGGGTGTGGCGTACTTCCACATTTTTCAATCCGATGGTGGCAGCGATATCTTCCACCACTTTCAGTTTCTTACCAATGCTATCGGCCAGCAGGAACCGTACATTCGGGAAAAAGATCGCCAGCGGAATGCCTGGAAAACCACCGCCGGTGCCGATATCCACGATCTCGCATCCGTCGTTGAAATTAGCTGCTGCGGCAATGGCAAGAGAGTGAAGGACATGTCTTTCGTAAAGGCTTTCTATGTCTTTGCGGGAGATCACATTGATCTTTTCATTCCAGTCGGAATACAGCTTTTGTAATGCGCCGAACTGCGCCAGTTGCGTCTCGGTGAAGTCAGAAAAGTATTGTAGAATTATGTCCATTGTCTCTTGTTTTTGAAAAAGATGTAAGGGCTGAGCAGCATGTGGTAGACCAGCCACAGAAAATCCAGCAGCGGAAGTTTCAGGTTGATTCTTCTTTCGTGCAGATTACTGGCGGCTGTAGACCATAAACTCCATGCAAATACACAGCGCAATAACATCATCGATGCTACCAAATACCCTAATCCGGCGCAATATAGCACGATAAAGCAGATCCACATAAGGCCATGTGAGCCGGCATACAGTGAAAGCAGGAACTGTACTGTCTTCCGGTAAAGTTTACCGGTAGATACATGTCTTTGTTTCTGAGCGATCCAGGATGTCAGAGAATCCGGAGCATCGGAATAGGTGAACGCCCTCGGGTCTGCGATACAGGTATAATTTTTTCTGTTGGCCGTAAGCCGGATGAGCAGATCGTCATCCCCGGAAGGCAGCAGCGACCAGAGCGGGTCTTTCTGAGCACGCAATAGCAACTCCTTTTTGCAGGCGAGGTTGCGGCCTACAGCCATATACGGAAGGCCGGATTTGCCGAAAGTGGAGTACAGCAGGAAAGTATGCAGTGTTTCCCAGCGGATAAACGAGTTCAGCAAGCCAGGATGATATTCATAGGCGCCATACCCGGCCACAAGCTCTTTTCCCTGGTTCAGTGGTGCACTCATAACCGACGCCCACTGATCTGAAGCCGGGTAACAGTCGGCATCGCACAGCAACAGATTTTCGTACTGCGCAAGTGCGGCGCCACGGCTTAGAGGATATTTTTTTCCGGGAAAGGTCCTGGTTTCTGCTTCGCCAACAGAAATAATTTTCAAATGAGGATGAGAAGCGGCAAGTGATGCAAGAACGTCAGGTGTTTCATCGGTGGAACGGTCATTGACCACAATAATTTCCCAGTTGCCTGAATACTGCTGACTGAGCAAACGGGGGAGGCTGATCTGCAGTCGTTTCGCCCTCATTGTGTGCGCAAAGAATGATACTGAGCCCTGACTGTTGCTCTGTTTGCCAGGATTTTTGGCTGCGGGTGGCTGCGGAACACCAGAGTATCCACAGGGAAAAAAGCGTCTGTATTGCGGTACAGACACAAAAGATGTAAAAAAGCAGCATCATCGCTTTGCAAAGAAACGAAATCGGCACCGGATTGGGTGATATGATTGTGTTACGCGGATTTTCATCGTTTTCATCGAAATTACCGATTAACTTTGCCATCCATTTTATAGAGAAATCATGAATAGTAAATTAAGACATTTTATCGTTTTCAACCGACTTCCGATTGCCCTGTTGCTGGATTGCGCTTGGTTTTTTGCTGGGCTTTAAAGTGACCTGGTGGATAGCCTGGATTTCCATGCTGGTCGCTGTACTGATGATCGTAGCGCATTTCATGATCGGCCCTATGTCGCTGATACAGACCTATATCGAGACGGGAGACATGGACGGTGCGGCCAATCTGCTGGGGAAAGTGAAATACCCGAACCTGCTCGTATAAACCCGTACGCTCGTCTTATCATATGCTTCAGGCTAACCCTGCCCACACCGATGGGGGATGACCTACGAAAAAGCAGAAAAGCAGCCTGCGCAAAAGCCTGGAGTCCGGCATCACTGAAAAGGGTTTTGAAGGGACTCTACCTGCAGCTGGGTGCCATCGCACAAGAAAAAAGGAATACGAAAGAAGCCTACGAGAATATCCGTAAGGCAATACAGCTGGGCCTGCCGGACAAAGATAACGAGGCGTCTGCTTACTTGCAGTTGAGCGCTATCAGCATGCAGCGTCGCGATTTCCGCGCTTCCAAGCAATATTTTGCCAAAGCGAAAGCCTGCAAAGCGACTAACGAGCAGATCGTGGAGCAGATCAAAGAAATGCAGAAATACATTGCCCGGATGCCGGGATAATCAGCATGCAGGAAATAGAACCATATTACAACTGGCGGCATCTGTACATGGCTGAGGAAGACGAAAGGTCTCCCTTCTACGGGCGTACATACAGCGAATTCGAATATTCGAATACCGTGTATAACTACTACATTCATCCTCAATGGGACGATTCGGTTCACGCACCCTGTACCTGAAAGTGCTGTACCGCGGACTACGATTTTAATTTCGCGATTATCGAAATGATCAGGGGAGTCGGAATGATGCCATAGAGAACGACATCATGCAGCTCAAGCGCGAACTGATAGATGAGATGATTGCGAAGGGAATGCAACCCGGGATTGACCCTGATACCGGAGAATGTACTCAATTTTCACAGCGATGACGTCGATTATTATGAGGAATGGCTGAACGATATTGCGGTGGAGGGAGTAGTGGATCGTTTCGGGGAGATGCCTGCTTCCACACAGTACGATTTTACCAGGATGCACCTGGATCGCTACGTGCATCTAATGGATATTCCCAATTGGCGTACCTTTCAGCCGCTTGACTTTTTTAACATGATCGATAACCGGATGTTATAGGACAAAAACAGCAAAGCACTTACCTTTCAGTCCGATAATTTTTCAAACAAAAACCAATTATAGTTATGTCATTTACCTTACCTGAGCTGCCTTACAGCTACGATGCAATGGAGCCCGGTTATTCGATTATGCAACGATGGAAATCCACCACAGCCGTCATCATAAAGCTTATGTAGACAACCTGAATAAAGCCCTGGAGGGATCTGCCGATGCAAATGCTTCGCTGGAAGACCTGATGCGCAATATCAGCAAGCATCCCGCTGCTGTACGTAATAACGGAGGCGGTCATTACAACCACTCTCTTTTCTGGCAGATACTGTTGCCAAGCGGTAAAAGCAGCGCTCCAAGTGCGGCACTTGCCGAAGCAATCAATAAAGCATTCGGTTCCATGGATGCACTGAAAGAAAAAATGAGCACCGCAGGTGCCACCCGCTTCGGAAGCGGATGGGCATGGCTGTGTGTGAACGATCAGAAAGAGTGGCTGTCTGCTCAACACCTAACCAGGACAATCCGCTGATGGACGTTGCCGAATGTAAAGGAACGCCTGTTTTGGGTATTGATGTTTGGGAACACGCCTACTACCTGAAATACCAGAACAAACGCCCTGACTACCTGGCTGCCATTTGGTCTGCTATTAACTGGGAAGAAGTAAGCCGCCGCTACGAAGCTGCACTGTAAGCTTAATCCAAAATATAAAAAAAAGCCCTGCATGTTGTATGCAGGGCTTTTTAATTTTTGTAATAGTTTAGTTGCCGAGGAATGCTTTTAATAGTTCACAGCGATTGGTGGAACGCAGCTTGAGAATAGCTTTGTCCTTTATCTGACGTACGCGTTCACGGGTCAGGTTGAAGCGCTCGCCAATGTCTTCCAGGCTGAGTGCATTTTCCACGCCGATGCCGAAATAGTATTTCAATACAGCGCGCTGACGCTCTGTAAGCGCACTCAACGAACGCTCGATCTCACAACGGAGTGAGTCATTATGAGCGATCTCATTATCAGTGGAGGATGCATTCGGGTTTTCGAGTACATCGAGCAGGCAATTTTCCTCGCTGTCCGAAAATGGCGCATCTACAGAAATATGACGGGATGCAACACCCAGGGTTGTTTCTATCTCTTCGATCGGAAGGTCAAGCAACTCTGCGAGTTCTTCCGTGGAAGGTTCTCTTTCAAACTCCTGTTCCAGCTGTGAGTAAGCTTTAATGATTTTATTGGAAAGACCGACCTTGTTCAATGGCAGGCGCACAATACGGGATTGCTCGGCGAGTGCTTGAAGGATAGACTGGCGGATCCACCAAACTGCATAGGAGATGAATTTAAAACCACGGGTCTCGTCAAAGCGTTGTGCAGCTTTTATCAAGCCCAGATTACCCTCGTTGATCAGGTCTGAAAGCGACAATCCCTGGTTCTGGTATTGCTTTGCTACAGACACCACAAAACGGAGATTTGAATTCTGTAAGCTTTTCAAGCGCTTTCTGGTCTCCCTGTTTGATTCTGATGGCCAGCTGCACTTCTTCTTCAGGGGTAATAAGATCAACCTTTCCGATCTCCTGCAGGTACTTTTCAAGCGATTGGCTTTCCCGGTTGGTGATGGATTTTGTGATTTTAAGTTGACGCATTGACATAGTGTGGTTGTTTGGTTTTAGTTTAGAAAATCGTTGTTATCAATGATTTTTCACGGTATTTCCTGGTAGGGTCTAGCAAATCTATGTATCCTATATTTAATAACCAAAATTAATTAAGGAAGAATTAACACGCGCCAGCACTGGATTTGCCGCGTTTTGAAGATTGCTTGTGTTTTTTTTAGGCTTTTTTATTTTGAATTCTCAGCCCTTTTTCTATTATTGCACCACGTCAGTTGTAATCAGACAATACGTATATCGACTTTATGAAGCAATCCAAAATTATGTACACGCTGGAGTTCCCGATTCGGTGCTCCCCTCAGATATTATTCGAATTTATTGCAACACCTGTTGGATTGCAGGAATGGTTTGCAGATGAAGTAAATCAACGCGAGAATCAATATAGTTTTTCCTGGAACGGTGCGGTGGATTATGCAGAACTGCTTGAAGAGTTCGAAAACGAATACGTTCGTTTTCGCTGGGATTATTATGGTCCGAATGAGTTTTTTGAATTCCGTATCGAGCAGAGTCCTGTAACCAATGAAACAATTCTGAAGATCACCGACTTTGCAGACAAAAATGAACTGAAGGATGTGGAGCGTCTGTGGACGCAACAGGTAAGTGACCTGAAACACCGTATCGGAAGTTAGCCCGGGATAGATTAGGAATGGCTCTTCATGGGCATTAATTGATTAAGTATGTTATTTCTTTTGTTAGCCATCGTCTCCGTAAGTCTCAGTAATGCAAGGAGAGCTTCGGCTAAGGGATTGAATCCCGGAGTATGGGGCGGACTGACCTCGCTGCTGTTTATTGCAGGTCTTTTTCTTGCCTGTACAGTGCTTTGTTTTATCATCCTCGCGCAGCATCCGGAAATGATGGAGCTGGTTCAGAAAAATGATCGTGCAATGCTGGGGCAAATGGTCAATAAGTTGTTCGAACAGCATGACCTGCTTTATGTAAGCCTGATATTCGGCGGAGGATTCGGCGGATACCTGATCGTCCGTTACCTTCTGGAAAGAAAAAAGCCTGTGTCCGACACTCAATAAATGAAAACGCCCGAAATGCATCGGGCGTTTTATTGTTAATTGCTTGACCACGCTTTATTTCCAAGCGCAGATCACACCGCCCATAAGCGCGAATGAGATGGCCCAGTAACCCAGGTGGATCCATACGTATTTCCAGGATTTCCGCTCGAACATGGCATTGATGGCTACAATCGGCAATACAAGGAAAACAGAACTCAGGATTCCATGGAATGCACCATGCTTGAATGTCCGGAATTCAGAACCGTATCGGGTCATGATCGTCTGATACAGCGCGCCGGTTTCGGTGGAAGGATTCAGCAGATCCTGCTGATGGTGGGCAAACAAAGATCCGATGTGGAACTGGTGAATTACGAGCATTTGCAGCGAGAGCGCCAGCATAAAACTGAATACAAACGACAGGCTGAAAATGACGGCCATATTAGCTCCTTTCATTTTTTCTTCATTCATCCCGGATTCTCTCATCCAGGCATTGCCGACCACTTTGGGATTATACCAGATAAAGCCCATAATCATCGGGATAAGTGCTGCTGCCAGCACCGCAATAAAATTGATTTGCATAAAATTGAAGGGTTGATTGGCGGCTAAAGTAACAGGCGGAACTCATTACATAAATATCATTGTAAAAAATCCCCCCGTTTTTCCCCCTTTTACGGTAAAGGCGTCCCGCGACTCATATACAAAATACCCGAAACTGAGTTTTGACAGGCATTCGTGCTTATTTTTGCGGACTCAAAAGCAGCTCTTCCGGAGCGTTCCATACCATTCCAATGCTAACCAAAGATACAATGCTAAAAGCCTACCGGCTGATGATGTCGGCCCGGGCTATGGCAGAAACCTACGAAGCAAACCGTCCGATATGTAAATATGTGCACAGCACGTCCAGAGGTCATGAAGCGATTCAGCTTGCTACCGCGATGTTATTGCACCCAGACGACTGGGTTAGTCCGTATTACCGCGACGAAAGCCTTATGCTGGGAATGGGTTGGCGCCCCTACGAACTGATGCTGCAATTGCTGGCCAAAGCAGATGATCCTTTTACAGGCGGAAGAGCCTACTATAATCACCCTAACAGTCGCCGTGAAGCATTTCCGAAAATTATCCACCAGAGCAGTGCGACAGGTATGCAGGCGATACCGACAACCGGTGTTGCCCAGGGGATTAAATACCAGGAAACACAGGGTCTGAAGGACTATAAGCTGCCTCCGGTAGTGATCTGCTCGCTTGGAGATGGCAGTGTAACGGAGGGAGAAGTAAGCGAGGCATTTCAGTTTGCCTGCCTGCATCAGCTTCCGGTAATATACCTGGTTCAGGATAACGACTGGGGTATATCCGTAAGCAGCGACGAGGCCCGTACTATGAATGCTTTCGAGTATGCTGCAGGATTTAAAGGTCTGGAGCGTGTTCAGGTGGACGGCAGCGATTTTGAAGATGCCTACAAAACGATGGAATATACCATTGATTGGGTGCGTAAAGAACGTAAACCTATCCTGGTGCATGCCAAAGTGCCTTTGCTAGGTCACCACACTTCCGGAGTACGTAAAGAATGGTATCGTACGGAAGAAGACCTCGCGAAGCACATGGCTAAAGACCCGGCTGTAAAGCTCCGTAAGAAGCTCTTATCCAAAGGCATTACGGAAGCGCAACTCGATGCGATCGAGGCAGAGGAGAAAATAAATATCGAACAGCAGTTTGCGGAAGCGGTCGCTGCACCGGAGCCTGATCCGGCATCCGTGACGGATTTCGTATTTGCGCCAACTCCCGTAACGGAAGAGCGTGGCATACGTACACCGGCCGGTAAGGAGAAAGTAATGATGGTGGATGCAGCATTGCACGCCATTGAGGAAATATTACACACGCATCCCAATGCCTTGTTTTACGGTCAGGATGTAGGGCGCAGACTCGGCGGCGTATTCCGCGAAGCTGCCACGCTTGCCGATAAGTTCGGAGATGAGCGTGTGTTCAATACAGCGATCCAGGAAGCTTATATCATTGGTTCCACAATCGGGATGAGTGCATTGGGACTGAAACCTATCGTGGAGGTTCAGTTTGCCGATTATATCTATCCTGCAATCAATCAGCTCGTAACCGAGATCAGCAAATCCTGCTACCTGAGTTGCGGAAAGTATCCCGTTTCCTGCGTGTTGCGCGTGCCGATCGGCGCTTATGGCGGCGGCGGTCCTTACCATAGCGGCAGTGTGGAGAGTACGATTGCTACAATTAAAGGCATCAAGATCGCTTACCCGTCCAATGTAGCCGATATGAAAGGTTTGATGAAAGCGGCGCTGCTGGATGGTAATCCCGTGGTAATGCTGGAGCACAAAGGTCTTTACTGGAGCAAGGTTCCGGGCACTGAAGAAGCGCGTATGCCTGAGCCGGATGCGGATTATGTATTGCCATTCGGTATTGGAAACGTTGTTTGTGAAGCCGACAGCAATGCCGTGGAAAACGGGGAGTCGATCTGTGTGATCACTTACGGAATGGGCGTGTATTGGGCAAAAAATGCCGCCAGGAAGTTTCCCGGAAGAGTTGAGGTAGTGGACTTACGTACGATTTACCCCTGTGATGAAACGCTGGTATTCAATACCGTGAAGAAGCATGGGAAGTGTCTCGTGCTTACCGAAGAGCAATTACGTAACTCATTCTGTGAGGCACTTGCAGGGCGTATTGCACAAAACTGCTTTGCAAGTCTCGATGCACCCGTGCAGACAATGGGTGCGCTGGATTTGCCTGCCGTACCGATGAATATGGGACTGGAAGCGGCTATGCTGCCTAACGTGGATAAGGTGGCAGATAAAATAGAGTGGTTGCTGAACTATTAAGCAGAACTTTTTACAGCACTCCCGGCAGTATTGCCGGGAGTTTTTTATGCAATTTTGGAGCAAAAAAAAACCTCAAACCGAAGTTTGAGGTTTTTTCAAAAATAATCTTAGACTATTTCAGTGCGCAAGATCCGCCGAGGATTGCATATTGTGCGCTCAATGCGCTACACATATCTTCAGCTTCAGATTTCTTAACTTTTTTCTCAGTTTTTACATCTGTAGTCTGACCTGCAGCTGTACAAGAACAAGTGTACTCTTTCTTGCAAGAAGTCAGGGAAATCAGGCCCAAAGCGGCGATAGCGAAAATAACTTTTTTCATTTGTTTGTTTTGTTTAAATAGTTAACGTTAATGCGGCAAAAATATAAGCTTTGTTTCGAAAATCAAAAATATTTTAGGTTTTTTTTGACGTATCGGATTAAAATTCTGCGTTTTTTGGTGTGCGTGGGAAAGGAATTACGTCGCGTATATTCGTCATGCCTGTGACGAACAGGACGAGTCGCTCGAATCCTAATCCGAAGCCGGCATGGGGAGCTGTTCCGAAGCGGCGCGTATCCAGATACCAGTACATTTCTTCCGTAGGAATATGCATTTCTTTCATGCGCTGTTCCAGCTTGTCCAGGCGTTCTTCCCGCTGGCTGCCGCCGACAATTTCCCCTATACCCGGAGCCAGGATGTCCATTGCCGCAACGGTTTCCTTTCCCGCTTCGCAGTTGTCGTCCTGGCGCATGTAGAATGCTTTGATGGATTTGGGGTAATTGGTTACGATCACCGGCTTTTTGAAGTGCTTCTCCACAAGGTAGCGTTCATGCTCGCTTTGCATATCAATACCCCAGGACACTTCGTACTCAAACTTCTTCTTTTTGTAATGCGGACTCTGCAGCAGGATATTGATCGCTTCCGTGTAAGTAATACGTTCGAAATCGTTGTTGGCAACAAATTCCAGCTTTTCGATCAGTCCCATTTCACTGCGCTCCTGTTGCGGTTTCTGTTTTTCCTCATCAATAAGTCGGGTCGCAAGGAATTCCAAATCTGCACGGTTGTGTTCCAGCGCGAATCGAATGACATACTTAATGAAGTCTTCCGCCAGGTCCATGTTCTCTTTCAGTGTATTGAAGGCCACTTCGGGTTCCACCATCCAGAATTCAGCCAGGTGACGTGCAGTGTTGGAGTTTTCGGCGCGGAATGTTGGTCCGAAAGTATATACTTCGCCCAAAGCCATTGCAGCAAGCTCAGCCTCGAGTTGTCCGCTCACTGTAAGATTGGTGCTCTTGCCGAAAAAGTCTTCTTCGAAATTCACACTGCCATCTTCGTTTCTCGGCGGATTGTCGAAAGGCAGGGTAGATACGCGGAACATCTCGCCCGCACCCTCAGCATCGCTTGCGGTGATGATGGGTGTATGCATATAGACAAATCCACGCTTCTGAAAGAACTCATGTATCGCAAAGGCCAGCGAGTGGCGAACTCTGAATACGGCGCCGAAAGTATTGGTACGGAAGCGCAGATGGGCTTTTTCTCTAAGGAATTCCAGGCTCGGACGATTCTTGAGCTGCAGTGGGTATTCGTCGCCGGGACATTCGCCCAGCACTTCAAGTTTTGTTACTTTAATTTCTACTTTCTGCCCTTTACCCTGCGATGGAATTACGGTACCTTCCACACTCACGGAAGCACCATTACCTATTTTGCGAATCAGCTGTTCGTCTGTGTCCAGATCAATGACCGCCTGAACGCTATCCATACAGGAGCCGTCATTAATAGCAATAAACTGATTATTGCGGAAGCTGCGGACCCAGCCTTTCACAATTACGGAATAGTTTACCTGATCTGAAGTGAGAATTTCTTTGATTTTCGTTCGCACGGGTTGAATATTTTAATCGTAAAGTAAATATCAGTAAAATTTACAGCGATACTGCTCCGGAAAGAAATTTTTCCGCGTAATCGTTAATGCTGTGCTGAAGGATTTTTTTTGCCAGACGCGCACCCTGAAACTCTTCGATCTTTACCTCTTTTTCCTCCAGGCGTTTGTACTCTTCGAAGAAATGGCGCATTTCCGCAATGAAATGAGGAGGAAGCTCGGAAATATCATTGATGTGTTTCACGCTCATATCATTTGCGCACACCGCAATGAGTTTATCGTCGGCCTCACCCTGATCCAGCATACGCATTACACCGATCACCTTGGCTTCCACGAGACACATAGGCTGCATGTCGATCTGGGAAATAACCAGGATGTCGAGCGGATCTTTATCATCGCAATAGGTGCGTGGTATGAAGCCGTAGTTGGCAGGATAGTAAACGGAAGAGTACAAAACACGGTCCAGTTTCAGCATGCCGGTATCTTTGTCCAGTTCGTATTTGGCGCGTGAACCTTTAGGGATTTCGATAATCGCGTTTACGGTTTCAGGAACGTTGCTGCCATAGCTTACTGAATGCCAGGGATTAAAGTTGATGTTTTTAGAAAGATCCATTGTCGTCATAATGGGCGCAAAGGTAAGGAAGAAAAACAGCGCCCCGCGTGCTTTTTTACGAAAAATGCATTGTTGCTGAACCTTCATGTCAGCGGCGGCATTACGTTCGTGCTTGTGTGGAACAAGTGTCCTGAAAATGTCCGGCAAGGTTTCCTTAAGGGTATTATAAAAGCCTTGTTTTGTGCCCGGACAATAAAAGCCTTCATACAGCGTTACTACCTTCTGTAACAGGGTTTCAGCAGTAAATAAGCATTCAATATTAACTGTGTAATAATTTTTCAGGCAAAAATTGTTTTTTGTCACCCGCCCTATATCTTTGCAAGCATCAAAACTGTTTCGTACAAACCAGAATAAAAAACGAATAAAACCAAAAATTAAAAAACAACAATTATGGCAGAAGTAAAAACAGCCGCTCCGAAGACAGCGAACACTGGTAACGCAGGTAAACCGAAGAATACCAGTGGATTCATGATCAATCTTCTTTTCGTGCTCGGAGCAGTAGCTTTGGCACACATTATTTTCTATGTGGTTTTCGGTAACCAGTCTCACTTCCTGGACGAGCACAAGCACAAAGCAAAAGACTTCATGGGTACTTTGTACACCGGTGGATGGGTTGTGCCGATTCTGATGTCCACATTGTTCGTTCTGATCATTTTCATTATCGAGCGCGCCCTGTGTATCATGAAAGCCAAAGGCAAAGTGCCAGCCGGCGAGTTTGTACGTAAAGTGCAATATCACCTGGCAAACAAAAATATCGACGCTGCACTTGCTGAATGTGATAAACAATCAGGTTCTGTCGGAAACGTAATGAAAGCCGGTTTGCTCAAATACCGCGAAATGACCAATAATCATGAACTGGATAAAGAGCAGAAAGTACTGAGCATTCAGAAAGAAATCGAAGAAGCTACAGCACTGGAACTGCCTATGCTTGAGAAAAACCTGGTGTTCCTTTCCACGATCGCTTCCGCTGCAACCCTCCTGGGACTGTTCGGTACGGTATTGGGTATGATCCGTTCTTTCGCTGCGATGAATACTTCCGGTTCTCCTGACCCGGCTGCGCTCGCAGGTGGTATCTCTGAGGCCCTGCTGAATACTGCTACAGGTATCGGTACGTCTTTCATCGCGATCATCATGTATAACTTCTATACTACTATCATCGACGGAATCACTTTCGGTATCGATGAGAGCGGCTTTACTTTGACTCAGAGTTTCGCTGCCAACTATAAATAATCGTCTTCCCGGGAAAGAGGGCAGATAAAACCCTCTTTCCTTTATGGAATTTTATTTGTGACGACTCTTATAAGCAGCCGTCGCGGAAGACAGTAATCAGTTGTAGTAGATAAAACAGAACTTATGCCAAAATTAAAAATGCCCAGAAAGAGCACGCACATCGACATGACTGCGATGTGTGACGTAGCGTTCCTGCTGCTCTCTTTCTTCATGCTGGCAACTAAATTCAAACCTGACGAGCCGGTAGTGGTAGTTACTCCTGCCTCTATTTCTCAGGTAATTCTTCCGGATGCAGATATCATGCTGATCACGGTAGATACCAAAGGCCGTGTATTTTTCTCTGTCGACAACAAAATCATTCGCAAGAACCTGATTGAAGACATGAACGAATACAAAGGTTTGAATCTTACCGAAAATGAAATGAACGCATTTGCGATCGGAAGCTCTATCGGTGTGCCATTCAATCAGTTGAAATCTTATTTGTCTTCAGATCCGACCACACGTCAGGCGATCGACAAGAGCACTCCCGGAGTGCCTGCGGATACCAGTGTGAACAACCCGGATAATGAACTGGCTGCCTGGATCCGCAGCGCGCGTAATAATAATCCCAAACTGCGTATCTGTATCAAAGCGGACGGCGAAGCGGCTTATCCGAGCGTGCATAAGATCATTGCAACACTCGCAGGCTGGAAGATATTCAAGTTCAATCTGATTACGAATCTGAAAGCGGTACCTCCGGGTACTTATGCTGCGGAAGCAGCTGCAACTACTACCGCTGCCAAATAAGGAGCGATCAGTAGTGTAAGACATATTATTAACGAAAAATAGCTAAAATCCAATGGCTGAATTAGATACCTCCTCGGGAGGGGGGCATAAGAAAGGCGGGGTCAAAAAAGGCAAGAAATTGTCAACGAGAGTAGACCTTACTCCGATGGTGGATTTGGGTTTCCTTTTGATTACCTTCTTCATCTTTACGACTACCATGTCTAAACCAAAGACAATGGAGATCAACATGCCGTTCAAAGATGAGAATATGAAGGATGATGAAAAAAGCCAGGTGCCTGAGAGTGCTGCGCTCACCATTCTTCTGAGTAAAAATCATCGTGTTTATTATTACGAAGGAATCGGTTCTGATCCCGCAAATCCTCCTAAGTTAGAAGTAACCACATTCAAAACTCCGGGCGGAATCCGTCAGGTACTTATCGATAAAAAGAAGGCAGTGGAAGATCTCGTTCGCGCAGGTCGTCTGAAGTCTAATGAGTCTGTAACCGTGCTCATCAAACCTGATGACAACAGTACTTACGAAGACTTCGTTGATATCATCGATGAAATGCCGATCAACGGTATCAAAAAGTACGCTGTTGTAGATATTTCCCCTGTCGACAAAGAATTTATTGCTTTGACAGAAGCTGCTAACGGAGGAGGGTAGGCCTCTTTGCAACTCTAACTGATTTTTCAAAGAAACTTACAAATGGATATTAATAAAATTCTTAAAGCCGATTACCTCGATATTATTTTCGACGGGCGGAATAAAGCTTACGGAGGATACGACCTGCGTAAACGTTATCCGGAACGTATGAAAAAATCCGGAATGGTAATTCTGGCTATTGCGATTGTAGGATTAGGCTATAATGTTTTTGCCAATCGTGCAAAAAAATCGGCTCCGCCACCACCACCTCCTGTGGAAGTGGTGATGAGCGAACCGCCACCAATTGACGATAAGCAACCACCGCCACCACCGCCACCGTCTGAGCCACCGCCACCGGTGAAGCCCACGGTAGCATTTACGCCTCCTGAGATCAAGAAAGATGACGAGATCAAGGAAGATAAACAAATGGTAGAACAGACAGAGCTCAAAGACGCTTCTGCAGGTCTTACCACACAGGCCGGTGATGTAAATGGTATCGACCCCGGAATTATTGATAATCCCGGAACAGGTTCCGGTGTAGTGGAAGCTGCGCCTCCTCCGCCCGAAATCTTCAAAGTAGTTGAGCAGATGCCGGAATTTCCTGGCGGTGAAGACGCTTTGTACAAGTTTCTTCAGGATAACGTTCAGTATCCTCCAAAGGCAACCAACGCGGGCAAAGAAGGTACTGTCAGTGTGAAATTCGTAGTAAATGAAGACGGTTCTATCTCCAATGTGGAAGTTGCACGTCCTATCGGTTTTGATATGGATGAAGAAGCGATCCGCGTTGTGAAAAAGATGCCGAAATGGAAACCCGGTAAACAAAACGGTAAAGCCGTAAAAGTATACTACCGAGTTCCTATCCGATTCGTACTGCAATAATCTTTAATTGTATTTTCCGAAGGCCGAGACATTGTCTCGGCCTTTTTCCATTATGACTCATCGGTTAAACGCTTATATTTGTTGATACACTAAAAGTCATCACATGTTCAAGCGCTCCCTGCTGTTTTCTTTTTTCACACTTCTCGCTGTTTTCGTTACACCCCGTTTAGTACAGGCACAAACGCTGCCCGATTGCTCTGTTGAAAGAGTAGTGCCGGATTCATCCGGGAATATGGCGTTTACCATAAAGGGAGATAAGGATTTTTACGTCGGTAATGCACAGTTTGTTTTGCATATAGGCACATCCGTATTTACACTGAACGATCAGGACGGACCATTTCTTAAGTTTTACATTCCGGTGCGTGAGTTCAATGCGATCCCTGAAGGCGCGCAGATATTCCTGAAATACGGCGAAGCGCATAGCGACGAAGACGAAGAGATTCTCGCAGATGCCTGCCGCCGGCAAATGGGACATTACCGCTCTCTGGGCTTGTTTTCAAAAGACATGATTCACCGATAAGCCCCTTAAACGACCATGAAAAAGATCCGTATTTTATTTGTACTGACTTTCCTGTCGGTCCTCTCCTTTGCACAGACAACACCTGATCCGGGTCTCCCCGGGACTTATGCGGTCTCCCGCGATACGTTCGATTTAGGTGACCTTGCCTTCAAACCAGACAGCTTCGCCACGAATGTGGAAATGCGTGGCGTGGTATATTATCCCACGGGACTTGCCGGTGGTCCTTATCCTGTGCTTTTTCTGATGCACGGGCGCCACGTTACGACGTATAATGTGTCCAATCCATCTTCTACCAATCTTACCTGGCCACCTGCAAGCGGATTTCAGAGCATTACTTCATTTGAAGGGTACAACTATTTTGCGCAATTGATGGCGAGCCACGGCTTCATCGTTGTGTCGGTATCCGTGAATGCGATCAATGCACGTGATAATGCCCGTTCCGACCTCGGAATGAACGCACGGGCCCAGGCACTGCAGCACTATATGGATCTGTGGAACGGCTACAATACAAGCGGTGGGGCTCCGTTCGGAACACGTTTCGTTGGCAAGCTGGATATGCAGCGTATGGGCACAATGGGCCATTCGCGGGGAGGGGAGGGTGTCGTTTATCATGCGCTGCTGAATCAGTCGCTGGGCAGCCCATACGGCCTGAAAGCGGTAATAACACTGGCTCCTATAGACAACGGGCGAAAGGTGCTGAACAATATTCCGCTGATGAACATTGCCCCCTATTGTGATGGTGATGTGACAACTTTATCCGGCGTGCATTTCTACGATGATGCGCGTTACAACGTTGCTGCCGACACAGCTCCCAAACACTCGGTATTGCTGATGGGCGCCAACCACAATTTTTTTAATACCGTATGGACACCCGGCTCTTATATCGCCGGCACATCTGACGATGGAGACGATTTGTTCGGTACCACCAGAGACGCTTACTGCAGCTCCAAAAGAACGGGAACAGGCAGACTGGACACGGCTACTCAGAAAGCTGCCTTTTGTACTTATGCTGCCGCGTTTTTCCGCAGGTATGTTGCAGGAGACACCAGCTTTGCCCCTATACTTGAAGTGTCAGACAGGGTGCCTCCGGTATCCTCAAAAATGCCTTCCGGTAAAGTATTTGTTTCCTGGCATCCGGGCGCTGATAAACGGTTGGACATAAACCGGATTCAGTCTGCTTCTGAAGAAGTGACCAATACACTTGGAGGAGCAGTTTCAAAAAGCGCACTTACGGCTTACGCTATATGCGGCGGAGGCGGAACAATGACCAGTTGCGGGATTGCTTCATCAGCTAACCAGGAGCCGCATAAAGGATCCTCCACTGCGCCGGGTATGGCGCAGTTAAATATGCGCTGGGTCAGTAAAACCGACTACTGCACCAACGAATTGCCTCCTGCTTACAAGGATGTATCAGGTTATGCTGCGTTGAGTTTCCGTGCGGCCGTCAACTTCAGGTATGCAGCTGCCACCACAGATTTTACCGTTGCGCTTACCGATTCTTTCGGGCACACAGCACGTGTAACCGCCAGCCGGATGTCCGGTGCTTTATTTTACCCTCCCGGATTGACATCCGGTGCCGTACCTAAAATTCTGTTCAACACCATTAAAATTCCCCTGGACAGTTTTACCGGTGTGAATCTGACGAAAATCACCGGCATACATTTCCTGTTTGATACGCTTTCTGCCGGCGCGATACTGATCGGTGATCTCGCATTGGTGGCATTCGAAGATCGCTGCAGCAATATTGCCGCTTCATTTGCCGATACCGTTGGCAGCGGCTATACCGTTCGTTTCGGAGACGAATCTGTAACAAACAGCGGTGATACCTTGTTCTATCATTGGAATTTCGGAGACCCGGCTTCGGGGCTCGCGGATACTGCTTCCTCAGATCACCCTGTTCATGTGTTCTCCGGAGCGGGGACTTACAAAGTTTGTCTCGCTGTGGAAGTGCGTCGTCCAAGCGGTAACATCTGCCGTGACACGTTCTGCCGGAATGTGCTGCTCGTACCCAATGGCCTCCGGGAGCAGCAGCTTTCAACTTTGAATGTATATCCGAACCCCGCCAGGGACAGGCTTGTCTTAAGCGGGATCAATAATGGCGATGTATGGGAAATGAAAACGATCCAGGGACAGCTCATTGTACGGGCGATTGCCGATAAGCCGGAAGTTTATTTGCCCGCATTTCTGTCAAACGGCTTATATCTGGTGACGATCCATACACAGGCTGGCAGTAAGACGTTTAAGGTGCAATTGCAGCGTTAACTATCATCTGCAGCAAATAGTAAAGCCCGGACAGATAGTCCGGGCTTTGTTTGTTATTGTAGGTGCCAATCAGATTTATTTGATCACGCCAAGCTCCTTACCTACTTTGGTAAATGCTGCAATAGCTGCATCCAGGTGACGCTGGTCGTGCGCGGCAGATATCTGAACCCGGATACGAGCCTGACCTTTCGGTACAACCGGGAAGAAGAAGCCGATTACATAGATACCCTCTTCCAGCATACGTGCCGCGAATTTTTGTGCCAGTACCGCATCATACAGCATAACCGGGCAAATAGGATGGGTTCCTTCTTTAATGTCAAATCCCGCTTCTTTCATTTTGCTGCGGAAGTAAATAGTGTTCTGCTCCAGTTTATCTCTCAGTTCGGTTGTTTCACTGAGCATATCCAGAACCGCAATGGATGCACCCACCACAGATGGGGCTACCGTGTTGGAGAACAGGTAAGGCCTGCTGCGTTGACGCAGCATTTCGATCACTTCTTTTTTGCCGCTTGTAAATCCTCCGGAAGCACCGCCCAGTGCTTTTCCAAGAGTACCGGTGATAATGTCGATCTTCCCCATTACGCCGCAAGCCTCGTGCACACCGCGACCTGTTTTGCCCATGAAGCCGGAAGAGTGGCTTTCATCGATCATGATGATTGCATCGTATTTAGCCGCAAGGTCACAGATTTTATCCAGTTGCGCGATGGTGCCGTCCATAGAAAAAACCGAGTCGGTCACGATCATACGTGTGCGCGCGTCTTTGTATTGAATAAGTTGCGCTTCCAGATCGGCAAGGTCGTTGTGCTTGTAGCGTGCGCGCTTTGCTTTACAGAGACGTACACCATCGATGATGGAAGCATGGTTCAGTTCGTCGGAGATGATCACATCCTCTTCATTCAGCAACGGTTCGAATACACCACCGTTTGCATCAAAGCAGGCTACATACAGGATCGTGTCTTCGGTTCCGAGGAACTCGGAAATTTTTTGCTCCAGCTTTTTATGAATATCCTGTGTTCCGCAAATGAAACGGACAGAGCTCATGCCGTATCCGCGATCATCGATCGTTTTTTTCGCAGCCTCGAGCACTTTAGGGTGGGAGGAAAGTCCGAGGTAGTTATTCGCACAGAAGTTCAGCACTTTCTGTCCGTTCACCATAATTTCCGGACCTTGTTCCGAATCGATCACACGTTCTTTTTTCAATAATCCGTTCGATTCGATTTCATTTAATTCGGCGCTGACACGCTCATAAAATTTTGAAGACATGTATCTGATATTTTTGTTTGTGTGTAATTTCAGGGAGCACAAATGTACGCTTTCCCTGACTTTACTGCGGTTAGGACGAGGGTTTATCTGCAATGGATTTTTTCATACCGGTAGAGACCAGATTGCTGGAGGCCTTTGCAAGGATGCGGTTTTCTTCGTCGAAAACCGAACATTCCACGTTCACAATTTTTTTTCCTGCCCGCACTACATGGCTTTTTGCCCAAAGTCTCTTGCCACCGGGTATCGCATACAGGAAATCGATACTCAGGTTGAGTGTGGTATAATTTTGTTCACTGCTGAGGCTGAGTACGGCCCAGCCGATGCTTTCATCGATCACCAGTGCCATCATACCGCCGTGTATGTGTTTGTACGGATTGGTCATTTCCGTACGTACGATCAGGCTGATCGTTGCGTTACCGGGCGTAAATTCCTCCAACTTGAATTGCAGCCAGTTGCCGGCTTCGGAGGGTGATCCGCTGATCGTTTTGCCTATATATTCTTTAAGGTCCATCGGGCTTTCCTGAATTTCGGCGCAAGGTAATCCAATATCTGTTTGCACAACGATATTGTTGTATTTTCGTCGCAATGAGCGCATGGAATATTTCGCCTTTTTTTAATTGGATCAGCAGTAAGCCAATTCGTTTGTATCTGGGTTTCTGGCTGCTATTGTTTGTATTGTATTTTCCCGCCCGTGAGGCCGGCTTTGTAAGCGATTACACCGGGTGGCTT
Source organism: Chitinophagaceae bacterium (assembly GCA_049840855.1). GTDB lineage: Bacteria > Bacteroidota > Bacteroidia > Chitinophagales > Chitinophagaceae > Rurimicrobium. The sequence goes on from JASGJF010000007.1 coordinate 33,920, forward strand.
TACGACTTACAGCATAGTTCGTTTGCCGATCACATCAACAGGAAACACTTTGTTGTTCAGAGTCTGTACCAGTTGTCGCAGCTGACCACCTGGGCCTTATTCCAGGTGCTGGGAACACATGCTTTCCTATGGCACCTCGTTCATATCAGCCTGCACGCATTGAATTGCCTGCTATTGTTCCGCTTTGTCGCGGGCCTGGGCCTGCCCGAAGAGAAACGTCTTTACTTATGGATTGGCTGCCTTTTATTGTGTGTCCGTTCGGGCTTGTCAGAAGTGATCGTCTGGGAGGCCTCGTTTCATTATCTGCTTGGCTCGCTGCTGCTGCTGCTCGTTCTGCGTAATGCACAGTTGTGGCTGGTGTCACAACGAATCCGTTACGCAATAGCTGCCGGTGTTGTCTATGCGTTGTCGACTTTTTCCATAGAGTTGTTTTACGTAACTCCTTTGATGGTATTAATGTTGCTGCCTTTAGTCTGTCGGAAAGGCCCTGCGCAGCAATCATTATCAGTGCGGTTCATTTGTCTGTTTACGTTACCTCAGGCACTTTTGCTGTTGTTGCATTTCTCGCTGGTGCACTTGTTTTACGGTACCTGGCTGCCCCACATCAGCGCCGACAACGCAGCGTCCATACCTTATACGGAATTGTTCGCCCGTGCTCCGCGCTGGCTCATCAACGAGCTGTTACAGGCACGGTTTATGAAGCAGGAATGGCGTGACCGCCTGTATGGCTTTTTCGGTGAGCCGCTGCTGACCTTCCTTTTCTGGGGAATATGGCTGTTGGTGATCCTGGAATTACTGAATAAGCGCAGGCCGGCGATCAGCAACATATTGTTGTACCTGCACGCTGCCCAAACCGTATGCCTCCTGCTCATCTCACCGCTGAATTTTCCGTCTGCTTTTGAAGTTGTCTATGACCGGTACAGTTATTTTTTCAGCATGTTTTTGTGGCCTGAACTTGCCTTGTTTTTGTCGCTGCTCAGCCGGAAGTTGCTGCGTCTGTGCTCATTTGGGGTATTATTGCTGGTCCAGGGATTATTTGCAATCAGGGAAAGCAGGAAATGGGGCAGGGCACAGGATCAGATCCGCTCGCTTATCTCCGGACTCCCCGATCACACGGATAAAAAAGTATTGTTGCTGAATATGCCGCATAGTATAGATGGCATTTATATGATTCCGCCTAATCCGCAAAATGAAGCGCAGTTATTGCGTAACCTGCTGTATAAACCCATCAATTACGAATTGATTGATGTTGCCGGAAATAATATTCACAGCTTTTCGGACGGTGCACATGCCCGCGTGGTGGACGACAGTACGGTGGATTTTGCGCTGAACCAGTGGGCTACCTGGTGGTGGTATGATGAGCGGGGACTCGTAAGCAGGGAAACACCGTATTTCCGGCTGGAATCCCGGGAATACGACAATCGCATTACCCTGAAGGGCAATCCCGATCAATACCTGCTGTTGTTTCAGGTGGGTGATCACTGGAAAAAAGTGGATATGCGCAGGAAGGGTGTGGATCAATACTAAAATAGCAAAAAATTGCCCTGCCTGTTTAAATGCTATCGCTATTTAACTGTAATCTGACTATCTTTGCCCTTACCTGAAAAGGTTCACGAGTCTATTTCTATATCAATTTTCGACTTTACAAAAACAATGCAAGACTTCTCTTACCTGACGAGTTCTCATCCGTCCTATATCGAAGAGCTGTACAAAGAATATGAGAAAAACCCCTTAGCCGCCGATCCTGAATGGAAGAAGTTCTTCGAAGGATTTGACTATGCATCAGGCAGAAGCAACGGTAACGGAACGGTTGCCTCAGCAGCCACTCCGGAGCAGCTCACCAAGGAATTTGCAGTATATAAATTAATTCAGGGCTACAGAAGCCGCGGACATCTGTTGTCTAATACCAATCCGATCCGGCCGCGTAAAGACAGAAAGGCAGAGTTGAACCTCGCGGATTTTGGTCTGAGCGATGCCGATCTGAATGCCACTTTTGCAGCAGGACAATTCGTGGGAATGCCTAATGCGAAATTGTCGGATATCGTCGAGAAACTCAAGAAGATCTATACCAATCATATCGGTATTGAATATACCTACATCAATAACAGCGCTAAACAGGAGTGGGTTCGTAACCGCTACGAGGCGCTGATGATGGAAGATATCTCACAACCTACGCGCCGCCGCGTACTGGAGAAACTGAACGAAGCTGTTATTTTCGAGAAGTTTCTGCACATGAAGTATATCGGACAGAAGCGCTTCGGGCTCGACGGGGGTGAAAGCACTATCCCTGCGCTGGATTTTATTATTGCACAGGCAGCTGATGCGGGTGTACAGGAGGTGGTGATCGGTATGGCTCACCGCGGTCGTCTGAACGTACTGGCGAATACCATGGGTAAGCCTTACGAACAGATATTCTCTGAATTTGAGGGCGTGATCCCGCAGGATAGCTCAATGGGTAGCGGAGACGTGAAATATCACCTTGGTTACCGCTCGGATGCAACCACGCCGAACGGAAAGAAAATCCGCCTGCAGCTTGCACCAAACCCATCCCATCTTGAAGCGGTGAACCCGGTTGTTGCCGGCTTTGCACGCGCAAAATGTGATGCACTCTACAATAACGAATACCAGAAAGTACTGCCTATCCTTATTCACGGAGATGCTGCCGTTGCAGGTCAGGGTATTATCTATGAGCTGCTGCAGATGAGTAAGCTGGAGGGCTACAATAGCGGGGGAACGATACATTTTGTGATCAATAACCAGGTAGGTTTTACCACTGATTTCACGGATGCCCGTTCTTCAGATTACAGTACCAGCATCGCGTCTATGGTTCAGGTGCCTGTGTTGCACGTAAACGGCGACGACCCTGAGGCTGTTGTGCGCGTATGTATGCTTGCGGTGGAATATCGTCAGCAATTCAATGACGACGTGTTCATTGACATGGTCTGCTATCGTCGTTTCGGACATAATGAAGGGGATGAACCGAAATTCACCCAGCCAAAGATGTACAGTGTGATCGAGAAGCATCAGAATATCCGCGATATCTATGCGCAGTTTCTGCTGGATCATGCCGATAAAGAAGCACAGAACCTTGCTAAAGAACTGGAGAAAAAGCTGTGGGATGAGCTGCAACAGAAGCTTGATGCCATAAAAGCAAACCCGCTCCCTTACAGCTACCAGGAGCCGGATCTTCCGTGGCAGAAAATGCGTCGTGCGACAGAAAAAGATTTTGAAAAATCTCCTGAAAACAGCAGTTACCGAGAAAAAGGTAAAAGAATTATTTTATGAGATTATGAAAGTGCCGGATGGCTTCAAACCCCTGCGTAAGATCGATAACCTGCTGCAGGACAAAGTGAAGTTTTTCGAAGCGGAAGGCAAATTTGACTGGGCTACAGGAGAATTACTGGCATATGCGTCGCTGCTGGCTGAAGGGCACGATGTGCGCCTGAGCGGGGAAGATGTGAAGCGTGGTACGTTTTCACACCGTCATGCAGTATTGTATGATGAGCAGACAAACGAGCAATACAGCCGTCTCCAGGGCAGCGCCAAAAAGGACACTCATTTCCATATCTATAATTCGCTTCTGAGCGAATATGCGGTGATGGGCTTTGAATACGGATACGCAATGGCCAATCCTGATGCGCTCGCAATATGGGAAGCGCAATACGGAGACTTCGCGAACGGTGCTCAGATCATTATTGATCAGTACCTGAGCGGGGCAGAGCAGAAATGGTCCGCAATGAATGGTCTGGTGCTGTTGCTTCCTCACGGTTACGAAGGTGGAGGGCCGGAGCACTCCAATGCCCGTCCTGAACGCTTCCTGCAGTTGAGCGCGGAGCTGAATATGGTAATCACCAATATCACTACTGCCGCCAACTTCTTCCATGCATTGCGCCGTCAGATACAGTGGGATTTCCGCAAACCGATGGTGAATTTCTCTCCTAAAGCGAACCTGCGTCATGCACGATCCTTTTCTGCGATCGAAGAATTTGCGAAAGGCGGATTCCAGGAAGTGCTGGACGATCCGTTTATCAAAAATGCAGCTTCTGTAAAGAAAGTACTTCTGTGTACCGGTAAAATGTATTTCGATCTGAGCGAAAAGCAGATAGCCGACAATCGCGAAGATGTAGCTGTTGTACGTTTGGAGCAGATTCATCCGATTCCGGTAAAGCAATTGCAGGAACTGCATAAAAAATATAAAGGAGCCAATTGGACATTTGTACAGGAAGAACCGGCAAACATGGGTTGGGTCGGATTCCTGAAAACAAATTTCGAAGCGTTCGACATGAAGTACCTGAACCGTCCTGCGAGCGCGTCTACCGCTACAGGCTTCGGTAAAGTACATGCCAAAGAACAGGCAGCGCTTGTTGAGAAGGCATTTGATAAATAAGCAGTAATTTTACAAAAAACAGGGAAGGGTGGAGCGATTCACCCTTTCTTGTTTTAGAATTTATAAAGCAGGATACAATGAGAAACATAAAGCTGATAGAAGTTCGTTCGGAAATAGGTGCAGGCACGCGCGGAGCCAGTCTGGGTATAGACGCGATCAAAATTGCCGCACTGGATTTTATGAGCAATTTTTTTGTGAACTTTCCTTCCGAAGTCATTCCTGACCAAAATAATCTTTTATATGAACCGGTGGCATCACCCTATGCCAAACGCATACACGGGGTGCATACAATGTATGAACGTGTGTCGACGGCTGTTTGTGAAACGATCAGATCCGGTATCTTCCCTGTAGTATTTGCAGGGGATCACAGTACAGCCGGCGGTACGATTGCGGGGATTAAAATGGCTAACCCGAAGCGCCGTCTCGGTGTGATATGGATCGACGCTCACGCCGATCTGCACACACCTTATACTTCCCCTTCCGGTAATATGCATGGTATGCCGCTTGCTACGGCGCTCGCAGTCGACAATCTGGAACACAAAGTGCATAACCCGGACGCGAAGACAGTTGATATCTGGAATAAGCTCAAAAATATGGGCAAGATCGAGCCTAAGATCAACCCAGAAGATCTCGTATTTATTGCCCTCCGCGACTATGAAAAGGAAGAGGAGGCGATTCTGAAGAAGTATGGGATCAAAGTGGTGCCTGTGCAGGAAGTGCGTCGTAAAGGTGTGGAAAATGTTGTGCGGCAGACACTGGCTCACCTCAGCAAGTGCGAGGATATTTATGTTTCATTCGATGTGGACAGCCTTGATAGTTCTATTTCGCGTGGTACCGGCACACCGGTAAGCAATGGACTGAAAGAAAAAGAGGCCGAAGATCTGATCGCTGCGTTAATGCAGAATTATAAGATCTGCTGTATCGAAGTCACAGAGGTAAATCCCACGCTGGACAAAGAGAACCTGATGGCTGAGATCGCTTTCAATATCATCCGCCGTGCCGTAAATATCCTGCTGCTCAACTGATATGCATATAGAAATATGGTCGCTCGGCAAGCCCAGTGACGCTTTTATAGAGCAGGGGGTGCAGCAGTATATTGCTAAAACGAAACCCTGGAACAGCGTAGAGCTTGTGGTATTGCAGGTGCCCAGGCGTGATCTCTCATCTGATGTGCAGCGCACCAAACAGGTGGAGGAAGATATGTTGCTCAAACGCCTGCAACCCAACCATTACCTGGTATTGCTGGATGAGCGCGGTAAAAACCTGAACTCCGTTCAGTGGAGTCAGCAGTTTCAGCAAATGATGAATCAGGGTGTTAAGACGCTCGTTATACTCATCGGGGGCGCTTTTGGCGTGAGTGATACCATACGCCAGAAGGCCAGGCAGACCTGGTCGCTGTCCAGTCTCGTTTTCCCGCATCAGCTCGTGCGGCTGATTGTAGCCGAACAGGTCTATCGTGCTTTCAGCATTCTGAACAATTCCCCATACCATCACGAATAAAAAAAGAGCGAAACAAAAGTTCCGCTCTTTCGCATTTTTTCCAGGCTGGTTATTTAGCCGTGAAAATGACTTTGGAACTACCGTCCGAATAGTTTAAAACAATTTTACGGGGACTTGTTGTATAGTTTCCGGTATACGAGTCTGTACCGCCAGGAACAGAACATGTGCCATTGGAGCAATTGAGCGTCACTAAAAACACTTCGTTGGCGCTTTCATCTTTTACCGATAGCGTATTCGCATACAGGTCAGATTTGAAAGCGGTTACGGGACCGTAATCGTAAGAAGTGCCCATATATTCGTAAGCCATTTCGTATTGTCCGAGCATGCTGTAAGAACAATCATCCGGAATGGTAAGCTTCATGGAAGCGCTTTTTGTCACTCCTGAAGTGGAAGTGCCTGTTATGGTTACTACATAAGAACCTGCGGTGATTGTTCCGGTGTTTGCAATTGTCAATGTGGTGGTAAAGCTGGGCGTTCCGCTTTGACTGCTGAAGGTCCCGGTCATGCCGGATGGCAGTCCCGATACGCTCATGGTTACTGACTCCTGATTGCCCGATGTGTACCCGATTCCGAGCGGAATGGTAATGGAAGAGCCGGTGTAACTCTGATCGCTTACTCCGTTAATGGTGAAAACAAGCTCGTTCTTTTTGTCGTCTTTTTTACAGGAAGTGAACAGCGTCGACAGTAACAGGCATGCTGTTACCAGTCCTGAGAGGATTTTTTTCATGGTTTGTGTTTGTTTAGTTTCATGCGAAGCTAAACGATTCTGTCATTTTATGCAACATATTGCGTTGTATAAAATGTTCTTTCTTGCCTGGGTTTAGTAAGGGATTGCTACTTCTTTAATTTTAAAGTACGCAGCGAAGGGACCAGGAAGAAAGTAAACAGAACCACAGCGATGGTCATTGATCCCCCGAATACAACTGAATTCACCGTGCCCATCCATGCCGCGGTATAGCCACTTTCCACTTCGCCGAGCTCGTTGCTGGAACTGATAAACATCGTGTTTACAGCCGCCACACGTCCGCGCATTTCGTCCGGAGTGTGCAGTTGCAGGATAATGCCGCGGATCATCACGCTTACCGCGTCGAACATGCCGCTCAGGGTAAGCATGGCAAGGGAAAGCCCGAAACTGGTGGAGATTCCGAAAATAATTATAGTGGCACCGAATCCGGCGATAGCTGCAAGGAGCTTCATGCCCGGTTGTTTTTCCAGTGGCATAAGCGACAGGATCAGCATCATGCCTATTGCTCCCACACTCGGTGCAGCCCTGAGAATGCCGTACCCGAGTTCGCCTACCTGAAGAATATCTTTGGAATAAACCGGTAATAGTGCTGTTGCACCCCCAAACAATACCGCAAACATATCCAGCGAGAGTACGGAAAGGATCACCGGGGTGTTGAATACAAATTGCAGTCCTTGCTTCAGACTTTTCATGATCGGCTCCTTGTCCTTTTTCAGTATATTTTGTTTCGGGATAAAGATCATGGACCCAAATGGGACTAGAAGTATTGCTGCCACAGCGATCAGGCTCCACAAAACACCCACGGTACCAATGAGCAGCCCGCCGGCCAATGGTCCGAGTACCGCTCCGATGTACCATGAAGTGCTGCTCCATGCGGATGCAGACGGCAGCTTGTCTTTGTTTACCAGCAGTCCGAGCATCGAAAAGGTTCCGGGCCCTATAAACGAACGGATCACGCCTCCGAGCAATATTCCCAGGAAAACGAGTCGTACCGTGGCATAGGTAGACAGTGCCGATCCGTGAAAAATACTTAGTCCGGAAAAGTAAACGGCAAGCGTTATATATGCAATGGAGCACAGTAACAGCAGCTTTTTCTTTTCCTGCTGGTCTACAAAATGTCCTGAGAAGAAACTGCAGCCGATCGCCGGGATTGCTTCCCATAATCCCAATTCGCCCACCAGCTTCACGTCGTGACTGATATCATAAACCCAATACGCGAGAATAGTTGTTTGCATGTTCAGCGCACCAATCAGAAAAAGACGGAAGCTCAGATAGCGCCGGAACGAGAGGAAGTTTCAGAACCTCGTTCTTAGACAGGAAATGATCAAGTAAAGACAAAGGAAATTGCTTTGGAATGACCACAAATGTAGGCTTTTCACAAAAAAGAAAAATGTAAAATCCGGGGCAATAATTACATTTGCTGCACGCGCGGCTATGAGGAATCAACTTTCCAAAGTGATCAATATCAGTTTTGTTCAGGCTTTTCAGGAACTGAAGGCAAACAAGCTGCGCAGCACACTTTCGCTTACCGGGATCACTATTGGTATCTTTTGTATTATAGCTGTATTCACGGTTTTAGACAGTCTCAAAAAGCAAATTAAGGATGAGGTGGCCACACTTGGAAACGATGTGTTGTATGTCGGTCGCTGGCCCTGGATGGATGAAGGCGGTGAGTATAAGTGGTGGGAGTTCTGGCGAAGGCCATCCATGACAATGAATGAACTGCGTGCCGTTCAGGCCAATGTGCCTGAGGCCGGTGTGGTGGCGCTGCAGCTGAGCATCGACGGTAAAAGCGTTCGCTACAATGATAACGATCTGACAGGCGTTACGGCATGTGCGGTAACTGCAGGTTTTGAACGGCTTCAGAATATCGATGTGGCTGACGGACGTTACCTGAGTGCGTCGGAAGTGGAAGGAGGCGTTCCGGTTGCCGTGATCGGGCAGGAGGTTTATGACTGTCTGTTTAATCCCGGCGTCAGTCCTATCGATAAAAAGATCGGTTACCTGGGTAAATTGTATAATGTGGTAGGGCGTTTGCGTAAGACCGGCCGCAATGCAGCCGGGTTTGACTTCGACGACTGCATTATCATTCCTTATGGATCTGTGATGTCCGCTATCGATGTGCGCTCATTTAATTATGATCCTTCACTCATGATCAAAGCTAAGCCGGGAGCCCCGCTGGATGAGATGAAGTACAATGTGCAGGGCGCTTTGCGGGCGGCAAGAAAGATAAAGCCCGGACAGCCGGACGACTTTGCGATCAACCAGCTCAGTCAGGTGACCGAACGTATGAATACGATGTTTGGCACGATCAATACGATTGGCGGGGTTATCGGTGGGATATCTCTTATCGTGGGCGCTTTTGGTATCGCCAATATCATGTTCGTTACCGTGAAGGAGCGTACAAAATATATCGGGTTGAAAAAGGCTATCGGAGCACGCTCTCTGTTCATTCTGATCGAATTCCTGATCGAGGCCATATCATTGTGTGTGATAGGCGGAACCATCGGCATTCTGCTGGTCTGGATTATAGCTTCGCTTGTGAATCTCAGCTCCGACGAGATTCATTTCGGACTATCCTTGCAAAACATATTTATCGGTATTTTTACCTCGGCTTTCGTCGGGGTTATTGCGGGATTTATCCCCGCGTATAAAGCCTCTAAGCTGGATCCTGTGGTAGCGATCCGGTCTGTGTAATTTATAGCAAATGCAAACAGGAACACTTATTTTAAGTCCGGAGCAGATAGAACTCAAAATTCAGAGAATGGCTTTTGAGCTGTGGGAAAAGAATACGGATGTCAAAGAATTGTACATGATCGGTATCGCCGGTAGCGGACAGATCCTCGCTTCCCTGCTCGCGGAGCGGCTGCGCGCCATCAGCAAACTCAAAGTGCATCTGGAGATACTGAAGATCAATAAAGAGCGTCCGCTGGAAAATATGCCCGAACTTCCCTGGAAGCTCGATGGTAAATCCGTGGTGCTTGTGGATGATGTTTCCAACTCAGGTAAGGTATTGCTGTATACGCTGAAACCTGTACTGGATCATTTTCCCAAAAAAATAGTGATTGCAGTACTCGTGGATCGCAGGCATAAAGCCTATCCGATCAATCCCGATATTGTAGGCTACAGCCTTTCCACTACATTGCAGGAAAACATCCTCGTACAGAGCGACGGAGAAAAGTTGACCGGAGTATTTCTTAACTGATCAGCAGCGCAGTGCATACTTCCTCTATTATTGTAAATATTACGGATAACGTTGCTTTATTGCGTTCCCTCGCCGAGCGTTCATTTCTGCCTACCTATAAGCCGTTTATCAGTGAAGAACAGGTGATGTATATGTTTGAACGCATGTATGCTTCCGAATCGCTGGAACGGCAAATGCGGGATTGGGGTCATCTGTTTTTTATTGCATATAAAGAGAGCGAACCCGCCGGATTTGCTTCGCTTGAATGTAACAGTGGCGTAGCAGGATCGGCTAAGTTGCAGAAATTGTACGTGCTACCTGAATTTCAGGGCGCGGCAATCGGCTTTTCTTTGATGAACGCGGTAGAATCATTTGCCGCAAAGCAGGAGCAAAGCGAAGTGTTTCTGAATGTGAACCGGTATAATAAGGCAGTATCTTTTTACGGACGCCAGGGGTACACTATTTATATGGAAGAAGACATCGATATCGGTAACGGTTATTTTATGAACGATTACCGGATGCGCAAATCGCTTGCCGCAAAATAATAATACCTTTGCCTCTCAATCAATCAACCTTTTCAAAAATAAGCAATGGGCTTTTTTGACAAATTATTTAAAAGAAACAAAGAGCAGGAAGAGCAGAAAGTAGCGCTGGACGAAGGTTTGAAAAAGACCAAAGAAGGTTTCTTTTCGAAAATAACAAAAGTTATAGCGGGCAAGGATAAAGTGGATGAAGAAGTGCTGGATGAACTCGAAACAGCACTTGTGAGTGCAGACGTGGGCATCGGTACTACCGTGGAGATCATCCGCAGGATAGAAGAGCGCGTTGCGAAAGACAAATATGTAGGCGCTTCGGAGCTCAACCGTTTACTGCAGGAGAGCATTATGAGCGTGCTGACAGATGCTCCGGGCAATGAATTTGAGACGTTTGAACTGCCTGCGGATAAGAAGCCGTATGTGCTATTGGTGGTGGGCGTAAACGGAGTGGGTAAGACAACAACCATCGGCAAACTCGCTCACAACTTTAAAAAGGCTGGTAAGAGCGTAGTTCTCGGAGCCGCTGATACGTTCCGCGCAGCGGCTGTGGATCAGCTGACAATATGGAGCGAGCGTGTGGGTGTACCGATAGTTAAGAAGGAAATGGGCAGCGACCCCAGTTCCGTTGCGTTCGACGCCGTGCAGAGTGCTATCGCGCGCGATGCTGATATCGTCATAATTGATACCGCAGGACGCCTGCACAATAAAGCGCACCTGATGGAGGAACTGAGTAAAATCCGCCGTGTTATCGCTAAGAAAATGCTCGACGCACCACATGAGGTGTTGCTGGTACTGGATGGAAGCACGGGACAAAATGCGCTGGAACAGGCCCGTCAGTTTACCGCTGCTACGGATATTACAGCGCTTGCCGTTACCAAACTGGACGGTACAGCGAAGGGTGGGGTGGTGCTCGCCATTGCAAACCAATTCAAAATACCTGTTAAGTACATCGGTGTGGGCGAAAAAATGGAAGATCTCCAGATTTTTAATAAAGAAGAATTTGTCGACAGCCTTTTCAGTCTGCAGTAACGGGGAAATCAAACTGTTAATTTTTGTTTTGTAAATGCCGCAGAGGTTGTTTATTTTTGCGACAATATTTTTTGAAAGATGAAACAGAATCAAGTCGTTTTTGCGCTCGTGTTAGTCGCACTGGCCGTTATTTCCAGAGTACTTTGTGCGGAGATCGGAGCATTTAATTTTGCACCGGTGATCGCGATTGGCCTTGTAAGCGGTATGCTGATCCGTGATGTGAAACTCGCACTGGTGGTTGCGTTGTCAGGGCAGTTTCTCGCTGATGTTTTCTTTCAGGCTTTTCCTACAGATACCAACACCGGCTTCTACGGTTTGAGTCAGTTCTTCGTATACGCCGGATTACTCGCTGCAACGCTTGTCGGACGTGTATTTGAGAAAGTAAATGTATTGACTGTTGCCGGCGGTACGCTGATGGCCTCTCTTACTTTTTTCATCATCTCCAATCTGGGCTATTTCGCCCAGGGGTATAACGGTTATACTGCAGGCGGTCTCGTAAAAACATTTGTTGATGCAATTCCTTTTTTTAAAAGCAGTCTTACCGGGGATCTGATCGGAAGCGCGGTATTGTTCAGTGCCTATTTTGCCGTGAAATTTGCATTTCCGGCGCGCCTGAAAACAGCATAAAATAATAACCTCTCATTTCACAATAGCATTAAAGAAATACACAATAACATGGCAAAGAAAATTCAACCTACTTCCCGCCAAAAAATGATTTTGCTGGTACACGTGATCGCGTTTACCGTTGCAACGGTAATTATGTGGACCACCTACGATAAAGGCGCTACCGGCTGGGTATACCCCTGGCCCGCCTGGTTTACTGCTGCATGGGCATTGTCTCTTGTAGGCCATATCTGCGCATTGTTTACTTCCTATGAAGATCCGGGACTGGACGAATTTAACCGTCTGAGCAATAACTAAGTTTATCGGAATTTATAAAAGCCATCCTTCGGGATGGTTTTTTTATGCCCTTTACTGTTTTTTTATAAAATTTTCCTGGTTTCCTGTAAAATTGACAAGTAGCTTATACTCTGTTATTCAATCTGCAAGGGTCTGATATTTAATAAGTCTATTTTTACTTATGTAAAAGTATTATATAATTTTATCTTTGTTTGGCACGCTTATTGACGCATATCGTGATAAAATCCGATACGATGCGACTCAGCTATTATATAACCCTGCTCCTGGCAACGGTGTTCAGTTGTCTGGTTCTTTCCTGTTCAAAAAATGCAAAAGTACCGGCGATAAGGTTCCGGGAATCAGCAGATGCGGACGAAAATGTTCGTCAGGTACTTTCCCGCGCGTCCGGTATTGAGGAGTATACGCTTAACGATATGCGCGCCTATTCTGCATCCACGCAAATCCTGATTTTTCAGCATCTCAGTCCTGCAAGCAAATTGCGGCTGGTACAAGAGCGGCTCACTGATGCAATAGACAGGGAGGCCGATCCGACGAAGAAAGACGTTATCGCCGGTTTACTCCGTCTTGTCACTCCTGCTGTTTACGGTCCCGGAGGAGACAGCAGTGCTATGGCCTCTATTGACGGGTATGTAGAATCTGCTATCCCACTGCTCGGCTATGATTACGTTAAAACGCTTGTTACCACCTGGGGAGGTAATAATGAGTCAAGTGCGTTTGTTTTTTCCGGACAAACGGGAGGACGCGCCACTGGCGGTACATTCGGAGGTGACGGGCCTATTATTTGTAATTGCAGCAGAGAGTCGGATTGGATATTCCCGGCTTTACCTGTTTTCCGCAGTTCTGCGGTCAACAGACCGGTTGCTGTACGCTTTGGGGGTACGAGTGTGATGGGATGTGTCATATTAACTGGTAATAGTCTGATGATGAAATTTCAAAAACAAATCATTGCTATTGTTTTCGTCCTGTTGATAAGCGCAACGGGCTGCGTGCCCTCTTCCAGTAACGTATCGTAGATAACATCAGGGAAACGACAGTTTGCTGCTGACCGATATACAATGGAAGGATACCTTGCTGCAACTGGGAGACATCCATTCCGGAATGTCTTACCGGTTGTCCTTCCCATTCCGGAATACAGGTAGTAACCAATTGCTCCTGCTGCGTGTGGAAAGTACATGTGGATGCACGCTGATCGACGACAGCTGTCGGAAGCCGGTGGCTGCGGGGCATGAGGGAACCATCACAGCACAGTTTAAACTTACGGAACCGATAGGATTCGCTGAACGGAAAATATATGTCATTACCAATACCGCTAAAGAATTTCAGGTATGAAGGATAAGGCCAACGTAAAAGAATAAAAGCAGGGTAGAAGAAAGCCCGATCCGTTATTGAAGAAAATAATCAGATGCCAACTCTCAGATCAGTTACCAGCTACTCCTGTTTATCCGCATTACCGGTGTGCACTATCCTGTTGATCATGATAGAAATGTGGGCTATTCCGGCCCAGCACTACGCTTCCTTAGTTGTATAGCAGAGGTGTTCCGATATCGCGAGGCAGTGCGCTTGCCGGATTAGTCAACCGCAATTACCTGGTATCCTTCTTTTCTGAGGAGGGAGATAAGACCTTTTAAATGCCCGGCGCCTACTGCAAAAAATGTATTTCCGTCAGACATCATCTGCTTCATGGGAGCTATCCATTTTTTATTCCGGTTATCAATCAAATATCCTGTTTCAAATCCGCTTTCCTTCGTATTCCTGTTCAGCATCTGCTGCAACAGCGTGAGGTCTTGTTGCTTGTATGCGTTGATCAATGATTTCATCTCCTGCTGATCGTCTTTTTCACCGCGGGCCACACGTGTCAATAACGCAATAACACTGTCTGCGGGTATGGTGCTGATGGCTTCGAGCTGCTCCGATAGTGTTTCCAGGCCTGCTACTTCAATATGTTTGCTCTGCGCGCTTTCAAGCAGTTTCATTTCATAGGATACCGGATCCTGTTTGCAGGGCGAACTGACAGATAATGTGCTGTACAGGAAATACAGACCTATCGGTTTCATACGTTCTGCTATGGACAACTCCTGGTGTAATGTATCGCGTATATATGCGGCAACTGCGTCGTATGCTGCGTCTGAATGGAAATAATCACGCAGCGTTTTCCCGGAAAAGTCCATCAGTTGCATTGACGCTTCCGTTATCAGGCCAGGATCGGCAATGTTCATTTCAAAGCAGATGCGGTTACACTTTTCAAATGAAACCTGCATGGACGGCGTCCAGAAATGATCTTCCGGGCAAATGACGTGTATTGTTCCGAAGAGAAAGGAGGTGTGTTTCCCATCTGCGCTGGTGATACGCCAAAGCAGTCCTTCGTTGTTTTTGGCGTGTAAGGTATTTACCGCGAAGAGCAGCGAAAAGAAAATGATCTGCAGCGTTTTCATATTGATCTAATGGAACAGCAAAGTAATGGTGGCCAGGGCAACGCCTGCTATGATTGCAATTAATTTCTGCCGGGTAAGTGCGTGTTGCTGTGTTCCGCTTTCATAAAAAATCGTCGTTGCAATGTGAATGAAGGCACCTGCGACAACCGGTATTACCGCTCCGAGCACGTTGGAAATGGCAAAGTAGCGCTGTCCCAATACAGATGCCAGGATACTGGATAGAGGGGTGAATGCGGCGAACAATACCATAATGGCGATTGCCTGTGGACCATTTCCTTTTACGCTGCGCAGCATGGAGCCTATGATAATGATTTCCGGTAATTTGTGCACCGTCACTGCGAAATACAGCGAAGGGTCAGTACCGGGCATGCGGTAATTGAAGCCAAGCGGAAATCCTTCCATAACTGAGTGGATAGCCAGTCCGCCCAGGATAGAGTAAAGCGGGATGGAGTGGTTGTGCGTGTGTCCTGAATGCTGGTGGAAGTGGTTGTGCCCATGTTCGACCCCTGATGTGTAAAGCGTTGTATCAGCAATTGCAGGAAAATCCACCGAGAATAAAGATACCGGCTTTATGCCCCTGATCTTCCACTGTTTCCGGGATCAGATGGAGCAATGTGATGCCCAGCAAAAAAGAACCCGAGAATGCCAGCAGCAGGCGCATTGTCTTTTCTTCCGCCAGCGGCAGGTTCATTGCAGCCAGTCCGGCCAGCAATGTAACAGAGAAAAGTAAAAGATTCAGCAATAGATGTGGCAAAGAAGTTCGGTTTAAAAGCGGGAGACAAGAGCGCAAAGTTAAAGCAAAGGGAATGAAACCGCTTACAGAAACTTTTCCTATCGGAATAAAACAGGTATACAACTGCTTGTATACCTGTTTTTTATTCGGTGGCCGGATATTTCACGGGTGCAATGTGACTGTCCGGGATTTGCTGCCCACAGTAAGTGTGGCAACGGCATCGCAGGTGCCGCTTCCGTAATCAAGTGTACGTGTTTTGCCGGTTCCGGAGGGCACAATCTCGATCGTTCCCTGTGTGATCCAGTCGCAGCTAGTCGCGATGATCAGCGGACTGGTGATGGTGCCTGTAAAAGTGGAACTGTCCACGCGGGTTACCGTACCGCTTCCCGTAATACTATATACATCATCGAGGCGTGTTTTGGTGCTTTCTCCGTTGGTCCAGGTGCGTGTTCTGCTGCTGGTCCATTTTTTCGGTTCCTGCACTTTTATCCAGTATAATCGCGCCGTTCACATCAATAGAAAAGTAGCTCTGCCCACTGCTGTTTTTGCCTTTATTGCTTACCGTTCTCGTTCCGGTAAGCTGGTTGTCATTGAAATAATAGTTTATCAAAGCTCAACGTATGCACATATCCCGAATCCCGGTAATGCCCGGTATACGTCATAATAATTTTCCCTCTTCTGTATACGCCGTCTGAACAGTAGACAGTCTGTTGGTCCGAAATCAATGGTGATTTTGCGTGTGGGCGGAAGCAGTATCATAAGTAGTTGTCGCACAGCCGCCGGTAATACGGTATATGCGTCTATGTCGCCATCCATGGAGGCCTGATCGGCAATGCTTTCCACATCTTCAAATGCTTTTTCAGTTGTACCTGATCACTTGCATATGCGGCGTCGGTATCTGTTGGTCCGGAATTGTCAGTAGCATCTTTCTTTTTACAAGATGCGCAAAACAACAGGCCTGCGGCTACAGTAGCGGCAAGCGAAACACTGAGGGAGAATTTTGATTTCATTGTTTGCAGATTTTGCCACTGTAGGACGGTGAATCGCGGCCTAGGTTTAGCCGACTTAAAAAAAAATCTAAAAAATAACCCGGTGCGGATTATGCCACACCGGGTTGTATATATTCTTCTTGTCCGAATAATTGCGAGAGCGTGCTCAGTACGCTGTTCATGTTGCGCACCGCATCTGCTGATTTATTTATTTCAGCTTGTTCGTTTTCATTCAGTTTATAATCGATGATTTTTTCCCAGCCGTTCTTTCCTATCACAACAGGTACACCCAGGCAGATATCACTCTGGCCGTATTCTCCGTTCAGGGAAACGCAGCAAGGGAATACTTTTGTCGATCGTGTACAATGCTTTCCACGAGCGCAGCTCCGGCACTCCCGGTGCGTACCAGGCAGAAGTACCCAGCAGTTTGGTGAGTGTGGCACCGCCTACCATTGTGTCTGCAGCCACCTGCTTCAGTTGTTCTTCATTCAGGAAGTTGGATACAGGCGTGCCGTTGAGTGTAGCGAGGCGTGTCAGCGGGATCATGGTAGTATCTCCGTGTCCGCCGATAACAGTTGCGTGCAGGTCGCTCTGAGAACAATTCAGTGCTTTTTGCAGGTATGTTTTAAAGCGTGCGCTGTCCAGGATACCGCCCATTCCAATTACACGGTTTTTGGGAAGCCCTGTCGCTTTCAAAGTGCAGGTAGGTCATCGTGTCCATCGGGTTGGAAATCACCACGATGATCGCGTCCGGAGAATGTTTCAGGAGGTTTGTAGCCACATCTTCCACAATTTTAGCATTGGTGCCAATCAGCTCTTCACGTGTCATTCCCGGTTTACGCGGAATGCCTGAAGTGATCACACATACAGAAGATCCTGCAGTTGCAGCATAGTCTCCGGTAACACCGGTGACGCGGGTGTCGAAACCGAGCAGAGATGCAGTTTGTGTCAGATCCAGTGCTTTACCTTCGGCAAAGCCTTCTTTAATGTCTACGAATACTACTTCTTCCGCGATTTCGCGTCTTACCAGGTTGTCGGCACAGGTAGCGCCCACAGCGCCTGCACCTACTACGGTTACTTTCATTTGTATGAATTTTTATGAAGGATTAATGAATAATCTTTTTGCGCAGCGAAGGTAGGGAATTTGATATTCCGTGCGGCAAACTATCACGATTTAGCAATTTTTACAACAGGTCCGGCGTTTGGGCTAATCATTCATTTCTCCGTCGATACGCCGTTTGGCTTCCTCTTCGGGTAAAGATTCCAGGTGACGCAGTTGCCGGTTGATCTGCCGGGTGCGCCTTCCCACGAGTTCGTCTATATCTCTCCCCTGCTTTGGAGATGCGTTCCTGAGCCTTTTGCAGGGCTTCTCCGAATTTTGAAAACTCTGTTTTTACCGCCCCCAGTGTTTTCCGGATCTCACCGCTTCGTTGCTCCAGCACCATTGTCTTGTAACCGAAAGAGACGGTGTGCAGTATTGCAGAAAGGGTGGTGGGCCCAGTGATGATCACCTGATATTCACGCTGGAGCTAGAATCTCCATAAGCGCCGGGCGCCGGGTTAATTCGGCGTACAGGCCTTCTATAGGAACAAATAACAATCCTATCTCCGTGGTGTGAGGGGGAGCGATGTATTTGTCGTGTATGTCCCGGGCCGATTTTTTGATCGCCTGCTCCAGAGCTTTGCCGGCGAGCTCTGCGGCTATGCTGTCATTTGCGTCGTACGCTGCCTGCAGGGTGTAGTAATCCTCCCAGCGGGAATTTGGAATCGATAGGCATCAAGCAGGGGACCCTGCTCCGATCGTACCTGTGGTATTTTTATTGCGAACTCCACGCGCAAAGTACTTTCCGGCTTTGTGATACAATTGACCTCGTATTGTTCCGGTGCAAGGAGCTGCTGCAGAATATTCGATAATTGCATTTCGCCGAAGGTGCCGCGTGTCTTCACATTGGAAAGCACACGCTTGAGGTCACCCACGCCTATTGCCAGCTGCTGCATTTCCCCGAGTCCTTTGTGCACAAATTCGAGTCGCTCGCTGACCATGCTGAAAGACTGGTTCAGTCTTGTCTGTAAGGTCTGTTCCAGTTTCTCATCTACAGTTCTGCGCATTTCATCCAGCTTCTGTTCATTGCTTTGTACTGCATCTGAGCGATACTGCGCTCCACACTTTCACGGACCAGCTTCTGCTGGTCCTGCATTTGTCGGTGGAGGTTGTTTTGCTGTTCGGCAAATGCGCTGAGTGAGCTCCCGTATGCGTTCCCTGTAATCCTGAAGTGCGGCTTGCATGTTCCCTTCGAACTGTTTTACATTATTCCCGAATCTCTGTCCGCTGCTCTTTCGCTGATTGCTGATGTTGCGCGGACAACTGTACAAGGCTTTTTTCGACCGATTGCCTCAGTTGCTCCAGTGATGCTGAGCTTGTCTGCAGTAGTTGTTGCTGTTGCATCAGGAAGGTCTGCGTAAAGCGGTCGAATTGTGCCGAAAACTCCTCACGCATCATCCTGGCCTGTAACGCCTGCTCCTGGCGGCTGGTCTGTAATTCATTCCGGATAAACTGTTCCGACTGCTGCGTCCGGTCCGTCTCGCTGGTATTTCTGTACGAGCGGATGACCAGAAACGTGAGCAGAAGCAAAAGTAGCAGACAACCTGCGAGCATCCATAATTCCAGCATCGATTTTTTATTTAAAAGTAGCGTAATAACTACATTTGAACCATGGCATTTAATGAGCAGCTGTCCGACAGAATCAGGGAAGCATTGGCCGTACAGCCGGATGTGGAAGAGAAATATATGTTCGGCGGCGTATGTTATATGGTGAATGGAAAGATGTGCACCGGTGTGATCGGGACAGATATGATGTGCCGTATCGATCCGCTCCGGGAGGAGGAATTACTTGAAAAACCAGGTTGCAGAAAAATGGACTTTACAAGCAGGCCGATGAAAGGATACCTGTATGTGAGCGAGGAAGGAACGCGGAGACAACGGGATTTGTTGTTCTGGATAACGCAATGCCTGGATTATAATCCTATGGCCAGAGCGTCCCGTAAGCGCAAACGCGAATGAGTTCTGTTTAAGCCTTTTTGTCAACTTTTTTATTCACGAAATGAGGCTGAACAATATTTTCGTAAAAAAATTATGTTTTCTGCAAAAAAGCCCTACTTTTGTTAGGTGAGTGTGGCGTCGGCTGTAAGGCCGGTTTGTGCATAAAATGCCGTACAGCTTGCGGCGCAAACCAATAACTTTTTATATACAGGCAATCCGTTCTTTTGAACGGATTGTTTTTTTTGGGTAATTCCCGTAAACAAACACCCGCATCAGTTGAGTGACGCGGGTGTGTTGAAAATAGACCCCTTCTTGTCTATTATCTTCTTCTATTTATATATACGGTCTGTCGAATAATATTATTTTTTCATCTCTTGCAGGCTGTTCTGCAGTTCGTCCAGGGAACGGTTGTAGTCGGTACGGAAGCTATTCCAGTCGCCTTTGTTTTTTTCGTAATCATCCAGGCGTTGACGCAATTGTTTGTTCTGCGCCTGCAGGTCGTCAATGTGCGCTTTGAATGCGTCTTCCGTCATTTGATTATCTGCTTTTCTCTTTTGTTTGCGCAATTGGGAGATCAATGCATCGTTAGCGTCGATTTTTGCATTTGTCTCTTGTTTAAATGCCTGCCATTCTGCATCGGAAACAGCTTCCTGATGTGCTTCAACTGCGTCTTGTTTTGCTTCTGCGAGATCTTGTCTTGCATCTGCTACAGCTTCGTTAGCATTTTCTTCTTTTTGCTGTGGATTAGAACACGCTACCATGGATGTTGCAGCGAAAAGTACGAACGCCGCAGCGCCGATGTTCATGATTGTTTTTTTCATAACGGTTTGTTTTAAAAATGAGTGAAAGTTGATGTATTAGAGGTCAGCGATGATTTTAGTGACTTCATCTTTTGTTTTTCCGAGTTTGGTTTGAAGACGTCCGTACAATTCATCGTCTTTCCCTTCTTCATACATCAGGTCGTCATCAGTAAGTTCTGCATACTGTTGTTTGAGTTTGCCTTTCAACTCATTCCATTTTCCTTTGAGCGTTGTGG
>JASGJF010000008.1:0-17050 GCA_049840855.1 Chitinophagaceae bacterium
TAATAGCAAAACTGTCGCGTCAAAAATAGGGAACACATCTACATCCTGCTATTTTTCTTGCAATATTTGCAAGATCGGCGCGAATATGCAGCAAATCCCGCACTATCGGATAAAGCGATTACGATTTCCAGACAAACACATGCAATGCGGGTGTAGGAAATCGCGGACAGGAAGGCAGGTAACAAAAAAAAGGCCGCCCGCGGGCAGCCTTTTCATTCAATTAAAACATGGGCAATTATTTGCGGTTCCCTTCGCGGTCGAGTTCTACCACAGGGTAGCCCAGGGCTTTTACGCGATCCCACAATTTTTCTTTATCTCCTACCAGCACCACTACCAGTTTGTCGGTTGCGGGCACACGACCGGAGGCTAATGCATTTGCCTGATCGAGTGTCATCTCTTCGAGGATACGGTTCTGATCGGTCGGGTAGCTTGCAGACAGGTTGTAGGAAAGAATACGGGACAGGAAGGCTGCCTTTTGTCCGCCGGACTCATATTTACGCGCCTCACTTTGTCCGATAGAGCTTTTGGTAAATGCAAGCTCTTCTGCGGTCATACCACCGGATCTGTAATCCTTCATAATGCGCAGAACGTCGGCCAGAGCAGAATCGGTAGCTGCGGCTTTAATGCCCGCGCTGAAGGTGAATGTTCCGGTATATTCGTCTCCGTTAAATCCGGAACGCGCTCCGTACGTCCATCCTTTGTCTTCGCGCAGGTAGAGGTTCAGGCGGCTGTTGAATGCTCCGCCGAACGGATAGTTTACCACACCCGATTTGTAAAAGTCGCCTGTTGCATCGTAATGCAGTCCGGTCACCACTCCCACGCGAAACTCTGTCTGTGCCGCTTTGGGCACGTCTACAAAGTAAACCGTAGTACCATTTACTGCCGGTGCACCGGCAATAGCAGGCATCGTCACTTCTTTTGCAGGCAGCTGATTCAGGAAGCCGAGCGCTGCTACGGCATCTTTGGGTTGCACATCGCCCACCACTACCACTTTTACGTCGCGGGAGTTGAAGTAATTGTTGTAATAAGCATTGATATCGTCAAGCGTAATGTTGTTCAGCGTCTTCTCGCTGGGGTTCATGCCCAGGATGTTATTATCGCCGTACAATACGTGCTCATACACGCGGCTGGCCACATAAGCAGGCTGGTTCATAGCGCTCTTGATACCCTCTACGGTACGCTTACGGCGCGATTCAAATGTTTTGTCCAGGAATACCGGGCGAAGCATACGCTCTTCCACCAGGGCCATTGTCTGACGGAAGTTTTTGCTCAGGCACTTTACATTCACTTCTATCGCATCGTTCCCTACTCCTACCGATATCTCGCTACCAAGCTTCTGCAGCTCCGTGGTAAACGCTTCGGCAGAATAGTTTTTGGTATCCTCATTCATCATTGCGGCAAACAGGTTGGCCAGTCCGGTTTTGTTTTCCGGATCTGTAAGCTGGCCGCCTTTGAGTTCGATCTGCACATTTACCACAGGCATTTCCGCATCGGCTGTTCCGATCACTTTAATGCTGCCGTTGTTGATCTTGTCCATCCACAGCGCAGGCACATTTACCTTAGGGTTGGTTCCTGCAACGGGCACTTTAGAACGGTCGAAATTATCTTTCGCCTTATTGTATTTCAGGCTCGCATAGCCATAGTCGGGAGCTTTGTAGCCGTTGCTGTCCACGGTATAATTGTCGGCAGCGGCGCGGTTATCCGGCTCTGTCTTGGTGAGCACACTCAGCACCAGGCAATGCTGGCCTTTGATATACTGGTCGAATACACGCATTACATCTTCGCGGTTAACGCTGGTGTAGCGTTTGAGTTCGTTGCCGATATTGTTGGCATTACCGGTAAAGGTCTGGAAGGATGCCAGCTTGGACACTTTCTGCGAAACGCTTTCGAGGTCGTAGATGATACCGGATTCCTGCTGATTGCGGAACTTTTCGATCTCATCGGCTGTAGGGCCGCGCTGCGCAAATTCTTCGATAGATTCACGTACCGCCTTTTCTATATCAGAAAGCTTTTGACCGGGGAAAGGAGTTACTGAGATCGTGAATTCACCGGACAGTTCCGTAGCGCTGTTGAACACGCTTACGTTTACTGCCTTTTGCGTTTTCACGAGATTTTTATACAGGATAGAGTTGTTGCCCTGTCCGAGAATTTCCGCAAAGCAATCCAGCGGTGCCTCGTCTTTGCTGAACTGAGGCGGCGTGGGAAACACCATTCGCAGCATCGGCACTTTAGCATAATTGTCGGTCATAGACACGTAACGGTCTTTGCTGATCTTTGGCAAGGCTAGCTTTACCGGGCTTACCGCCGGACCTGCGGGAATGGAACCGAAATATTTTTCTACCATTTTCAGCACATCAGCCGTTTTTACATCGCCCCCCACAGTGAGCACTGCATTATTTGGGCCATACCAGCGCAGGAAGAAGTTTTTCAGATCGTCTACATTCACACGGTTCAGGTCTTCGATGTAGCCGATAGTGAGCCATGAGTAAGGGTGCCCGTAAGGATATACATTCTTGGCGCTCACCTCGCTTACGAGTCCGTACGGGCGGTTGTCGTAGTTCTGGCCACGCTCGTTCTTCACGGTAGCGCGCTGCACTTCAAATTTCTGCTGGGTAACGGCATTCAGCAGGAAGCCCATACGATCAGCCTCCAGCCAAAGCATTTTCTCGAGCTGGTTGCTGGGTACGGTTTCGAAATAGTTGGTGCGGTCGCGGTTGGTGGTACCGTTAAGCGTACCGCCCGCTTCGGTGATCAGTTTAAAATGCTGCTCGTCGGCCACATTATCCGATCCCTGGAACATCATGTGCTCGAAGAAGTGTGCAAAGCCGGATTTGCCGATCTGCTCACGCGCAGAACCCACATGATAGGTTACATCAACGTGCACAATCGGATCGGAATGATCTTCATGAATGATGACCGTAAGGCCGTTGGGCAGCTTGTATTTTTCGTAAGGGATCACCACTTCGTTGCCCGAGCGGGTTACCTTTTCCACGAGTTTTGCCTGTGCCCACACCGAAGCGGGGATGCTGAGGCTAAGCCCCATGGCCAGCGTAAGAACTTTTTTCATTTATGGTTGTATTATTAAATTTCAGGTAAATATAGAGCGCCTAGCGCAATGTGAGTAATACCACATTTTCTATATGGTGCGTATGCGGGAACATATCCACAGGCCGCATACGGTCTATCCGGTAAGCTTCATCCAGCAATGCCAGATCGCGTGCCTGCGTGGCGGGGTTACAGCTGACGTATACAATTTTCGGTGCGCGCATCTTCAGCAATTGCTGCACGAGCTTTTCGCTCATACCTGCGCGTGGCGGATCGGTGATGATCACGTCCGGCTTGCCGTGCTCTTCAAAGAATGCATCGGTACAGATCGCTGCAACATCCCCTGCGTAGAACAGGGCATGGCCGATTCCGTTTTGAGCGGCGTTCACTTTCGCATCTTCAATAGCCTGTTCGATCACTTCAATGCCGATCACCTTGCGTGCGCCTTTAGAGCAGAAAATGCCGATACTGCCTGTACCGCAATACAGATCGTACAGTACCTCAGAACCGCTGAGCCCCGCAAAGTCCCTTGTGATGCGGTAGAGGGTTTCTGCCTGGGTGCTATTGGTCTGAAAGAAAGATTTCGGGGATATATTAAAGGTAAAGTCTTCCAGCTTTTCCGTGATGAAGCCTTTGCCATGATATGTATGCACTTCCAGATCGTAGATACTGTCGTTCCACTTGGTGTTGATGGTGTAGCACAGCGCGGATATTTCCGGAGCGATAGCAAGCAGCTTCGCAAACATATCTCCGCGCACCTGTGCATCGTCTTCGCCGAACACGACATTCACCAGCACTTCGCCGGTAGTGGTGACACGGATCATGAGATTGCGCATAAAGCCCGTGTGCGCACGGAAATCATAATAACTGAGCTGATGCTCCTTAGTATAATCGCGCAGGAAATTGCGGATCTTATTGGTGGGTTCCGGCTGCAGGTGGCAGGTATTGATCGGCACCACTTTATCAAACAGGCCGGGTGCATGAAAGCCCAGTGCAGATTCGGGCGCAAATTCGGCATCTCCCGCCGCTGTCAGTTCCTCATTGGTGCGGAACCGTTTGCTGGAAAACGTAAATTCCAGTTTATTGCGGTACAGACGCTGCAACGCACTCCCGGAGATCGGTTCCATTTCGGGAAGCTCCACATGACCAATGCGTTTCATCTGATCGGCCACCTGCTGCTGCTTATATTCGAGCTGCTTTTCATAAGGCAGCATCTGCCATTTGCAGCCGCCGCATACGCCGAAGTGTTCGCAAAAAGGAACGATCCTGTCGGGAGAAGGGGTAACGAGCCGGAGCATACGGCCCTCGGCAAATGATTTTTTACTCTTGGTGATGCGAACGTCTATCACGTCGCCGGGTACTGCATTTTCTACAAAAACAACTTTACCGTCCGGCAGGTGCCCGATAC
Organism: Chitinophagaceae bacterium; assembly: GCA_049840855.1. Taxonomy (GTDB): domain Bacteria; phylum Bacteroidota; class Bacteroidia; order Chitinophagales; family Chitinophagaceae; genus Rurimicrobium. The sequence goes on from JASGJF010000008.1 coordinate 4,454, forward strand.
AGCGCCCTTCGGCGGCATAACTCACGATCGGCAATCCGCTGACTTCTACCCTCTTGTTCCGTCCCAAAAAAAGAAATTTTTACTGTGGTTAATAAGTTGCAAATTAAGAACATAAAATTGGTTGAAAGCGTGTGATTCAGGTATTTTTGGTAACATGCTGATTTCCGGAAGGAAACAGAAATCATGAACAACATTCCTGTAAAACCTCTATTTTCACCCAATTATTGCTAAACAATGAAAACAATGATGAAAAAATTGCTCTGCGCTTCTGCCCTGCTGGCAGCATCTTTCGGCACTGCAATGGCAAAGGATGGCTATCGCATCCAGCTGAAATTTAAGAATCTGAGAGATTCCGGATTTTACCTCGCCCACTACTTTGCCAAACCGCTCCCCACTATCTACAAAAACGATTCCGGCAATCTGGATAAGACAGGCTCCGGGATACTCAGCAGCACCAAAAAGATCACCGGCGGCATGTATATGATCATGCTCTCCGACAGATCCACTTACTTCGAGTTCCTGCTGAACAATGGTGACGACCTCGTGATCAATGTAGACGACATCAACCTCCTGCCTGCACGCGGTGTGTCTGTCAAAAACTCACCTGAAAACGAAGCATTTTTCAAATATGAAGATTTTGTGCGCAATGTGGGTGAAGAACATCAGGACCTCAACGCACAGACTGGCCAAGGCTAAAAACAGCGTAGACAGCACCGCCATTAAGGATAAAATGAGTGAGAAAATGAAGTCGCTCATGAGCTGGCGCAACGACTATAATACTAAAAACCCCAATAGTTTCCTGTCGAAAGTATTTAAAGGACTGGAATTGCCGAAAGTACCTGAAGAAAAACACTTCCTGGCGAATGGTGAGGAAGACAAGGATTATGCCTACCGGTATTACAAAACACACTACTGGGATAATTTCGATCTGAAAGACCCGCGTATGATCAATACGCCGCTTTACGACTCTCGTCTGAAAGAATATTTCGAGCGACTGATCATCCCCGTTCCGGATTCCGTGATCAAAGAATCGGATTGGATCCTTGCACAGACACGTGGTACCGGCGACCTGTTTAACTACACCCTTTCCTGGCTGGCCACATATACGCAGGAGAGCAAGGTAATGGGTATGGATAAGGCTTACGTGCACCTGGTAAACACGTACTACGCTAAGGGTGATGCCGACTGGCTGAGCCAGGACCTGCTGCAGAAGCACCTGAATCATGCGCGCGAACTGGCTCCGAACCTGATCGGTAATGTGGGCTATAATATTGTAATGAAAGATTCTTCCGGCAAGAACGAAGTTTCGGTAGCGGACATCAAATCCAAATACAAACTCCTGGTGATGTGGGACCCTACCTGCGGTCACTGTCAGAAAGAGATTCCGCTGATCGACTCGGTTTATCGTGCGGAGCATCTGAAAGCAAAAGGCGTGAAGATCATCGGCATCTGTACCGAAGACGCGATACCGGCCTGGAAAGAATTCATCAAAAAACATGATCTTAAAGACTGGGTACACATCTACGACCCGGAGCGCAAGAGCAATTATAAAGCGATGTATAATGCGATCGTGAACCCCACCATCTACCTGCTCGATGATAAAGGTATCATCCGCGGTAAGACGATAGACCATTCAAACATTGCCACGCTGATAGAAATGCTGGATAAGCAGGAGGCGGAAAAGAAGAAAACGAGTTCCAAATAAAAATCGTAAACTTGCAGATGTGTCTTAAATTCTTTTTAAGACACATCGTTTTTTATTACCATTAAAAGATCCATTTAAGCGATTATGAAGAAAATCTTGTTGACCGGAACGCTGCTGGCGGCATTCTACGGAAACAGTTTTGCGCAGACACTTTTCACCTTTGGCGACACACCGGTAAGCAGCGAAGAATTCCTGCGGGTATATCGCAAAAACAACGCAGCCAAAGCAGATTATTCGGAAACGGCACTGAGAGAATATATAGATCTCTATTCGCTGTTCCGCATGAAAGTAAAAGAAGCGGAATTACAGAACCTGGATACAAGCCTTTCCGTTTCCAGCGAGATCACCAACTATCGCAAACAGCTGGCGCGCAATTACCTTACGGATGAAGTGATGGTAAACCGCCTTATCCAGGAAGCTTACGACCGTACCAAAGAAGAGGTACACGTAGCCCATATTCTTTTTGTGACTTCACCGGGCAGTGACACTACCATGATCCGGAAGCGCATGGATAGTGTATATACTGCCATCAGTACAGGGAAGGCGACCTTTGCCGATGTGGCAAAATCCATGTCCGACGACCGCGGCTCTAAAGCCAATGGCGGTGATATCGGCTTCTTCACAGGTTTGCAGACAGTTTACCCGTTTGAAAATGTGGCTTACGGCACTCCGGTTGGCAAAGTATCTGCTCCATTCCGTACGCCATTCGGATATCATATTCTGAAAGTGATTGACCGTCGCCCGGCACGCGGACAGGCGAAAATAGCTCAGATCCTGATCGCTACCCCCAAATCAGGTGGCGAAGCCGGGGAAGCTGCGGCGAAGCTGAAAGCGGACACAATTGTGCGCGAACTGAAAAAAGGCGTGCCATTTGACCAGCTGGTGCAAAAATATTCAGACGACAAATTCTCTAAAGATAAAAACGGGGAATTGCCGCTGTATGGCGCGGGCAACAGCATTGCTTCTATGGACGAAGCGATCGCTGCATTGAAGAAACCTGGCGATTTTACACAGCCGCTGAAAACAGAATACGGCTACCACATCATCAAACTGATAGAGCGCTACCCGGTGAGACCTTTCGATTCCGTACGCAAAGAACTGAAATCGAAGGTGGAAAACGACGGTCGCGCACAGCAGGCACGTGATCAGTATTTCGTAAAAGTGCGTGAAAGCAACGGATTCAAGGCCAACAATGCAGCATTGGAAAGCATGATGGCGCAATTGAGTTCCATTGCCGACACGGGTAAAGACGCCGGAAAATTCTCCGGGGCCAACTTCCCGACGGGTGGCAACAATACGCTGTTTACGCTCGCAGGCAAAAACTACACGCAGAACGACTTTATCACTTACGCAGTGGGTGTTACGCGTGGACATATCTCCGCGGGCGACCAGAAACAAGGCGTGTTCCGCGAATTGTACGGCATGTATGAAAACCAGGTGGTAACCGACTTCCAGGAACATAAGCTGGTGGAAAGCAATCCTGAATTCAAAAGCCTGATGCAGGAATACCGCGATGGTATTATGCTGTTTGAACTCATGGACCGCAATGTATGGGGTAAAGCAGCAAAAGACAGCGTCGGACTGAAGACTTTCTACGAAACACAGAAAGACAAATACAAATGGCAGCCCGGTTTTAAAGGCACTGTGTATACGTTCAAAGATGAAGCGGCCCTGAAAGAAGGCCAGAAATTGCTGCAGAAGAAAGACATCACAAACGAAGAATTGTCCAAAACACTGAATACCGCGAATCAGCACGATGCTGAGCAATACAGACCGGTCACTTCGAGTTTGCCAAATACAGCGATGTACCGCAGTCTAAAATCACAGCAGGCAAATTATCTGAGCCTGTGAAAAAAGGCGATGCATACATCGTGGTGAAGGCAGATGAAGTATTCACGCAGCCAAGCGATAAATCTTTTACGGAGGCAAAAGGATACGTTATCTCAGCTTACCAGGATAAACTGGAAAAAGACTGGAATGCGTTGCTGCGCTCTAAATACCCGGTAAAGATCAACGAACCGGAACTGAAGAAAATCTCCAAATAAATGAACGGCCTGTGGCCGCAAATCAAACGGGGCAGCTGTTTTACAGTTGCCCCGTTTGTATTATAAAATCAATTAACACGGCTTTCGTGTCACTCTTCTTATATTTGCAGTATAACATCATGTATAATGCTATGCGTAACACAGTAAAAAAGGTAGTTATCGCTCCAGGCAATTCAAATGCAACTGTTTTTTTTGAGGAGCTTAGTAGGAAGAAAGCTGCAACTAAAAAGAAAGTTGAAAATTTGCCTTCCGTAAAAAAACTAATGGCTAAACACCAGTCGTAACTGTGCCTTACTATTCTTACATCTGCGAGGAAGACGAAGAGGGTCAAAAAGTTTTTTCATTCCGGACTGATTTTGAAATTATCTATTCCGTTGTCTTTGATCGATGTCAGTATATAGCCTGGATAGAGCGCTACCCTAATTTGTTGGATAAAGGAATAGGTCTCGCCGTCTACAAACACACTGAGGGAATCGAAAAAAATGAAGATGTAAAAGTCAGTCGTACGGTGATAAAAATAGTTGAAGACTTTTTTCAGATTGCGATAATAACATTGTTCTTCTCTACCATTGTGATTCAGAGGATGGCCGTCAAAGTGCCAGAAACAGACTTTTCAAAAAATGGTTTATTGCTTCGGCTGCCCATTCCCATTTTGAACATAAAGAAATGTCGGTGGTTGACGAAAATCGTAATAAAACACATTTTATGGGGTATTTCATTTCATTGCAAAATGGAAATGCCGATAAAATTTATGATGAGTTTATCGGGTTCGGCTCCGATCTTATGGTTCAGAAAGCCTGACAAATCAATTGTCCTTTCCATGCACGAGATCTCCCTCCCATTTGGAGATCACAGAAGTGGCTATACTGTTGCCGACCACATTCGTTGCGCTGCGGCCCATATCGAGTATCGGATCTATGCCCAGCAGTAATGCCAGGCCGGCTTCGGGTATATGAAAAGTACCGAGCGCTCCTGCGATCACTACCAGCGATGCGCGCGGCACACCCGCAATCCCCTTACTGGTGAGCATCAATACCATCAGCATACTGAACTGTGTAGCCAGCGGCAGGTGCATACCGTAGGATTGCGCAATGAACATCGCTGCGAAGGTCATATACATCATAGATCCGTCGAGATTGAAAGAGTACCCCAGCGGCAGCACAAAACTCACAATTTTCTTCCCGCAGCCGAAGCGTTCCAGCTCAATCATCATTTTGGGAAATGCCGCCTCCGACTGCTGGTGCTGAAAGCCAGCAAGGCCGGATCTTTCATTCGCCTCATAAGTGCAAAGACCTTTTTCCCGAGGAACAGAAACGCGATCAGCAGCAGCACCAGCCAGAGCGATCCGAGTCCGAGGTAAAACTCACCGATGAATAAAGAATAGGTTTTAAGAATGCCGACGCCCTGCTTCGCTATTACGGCAGTCATCGCACAGAACACCGCAAGGGGTGCGATATTCATGATATAGCCGGTAATCTTCAGGATGATCTCAGACAATACTTCGAAGAAATGGATCACTCCCTGTGCCCGCTCCCCCAGTGCTGCCGCTGCTGTACCGAACAGGAGGGAGAACACCACGATCTGCAATATCTCGTTGCGCGCAAATGAATCAATAATACTGGCAGTAAATACGTGCCCTAAAAAATTCCTGAGCGAAAAGGCACTTTTCTGCAGATCGACCACCGCATGTTCACCCGGTAAGGGCAGATGCATCTGAGCTCCCGGTTCGAAAAAATTGACCCAGAACATGCCTAAAGCAAGACTCAGGAAAGAAGCGCAGAAGAACCAAAGCAGGCTTTTACCGCCGATACGGCCTACCGACTTAATATCGCCGAGCTTTGCCACACCTACCACCAAAGTCGTGAATACAAGCGGAGCCACGATCATCTTGATGAGCTTCAGGAAGATATCGGCCACAAGCGAAAACGGATCGGTGACCTGGTCTAGGCGCAGCTGGAGCGCGGATTTTTCCGCTGCAACAGATGCCGCATTTGCCGGGTTGCCGGACAGCAGCCGGTCCAATGCACCGATAGCTTCTTTGTATCCTGAAATATATTGCCGGTTCAGCAGAAAGCCCAGCGCTATACCTGCCGCAAGCGCAATGAAAATATACAATGTAAGCCGGCTCCTGCGCGGAGCTCCCGGTTGATGATGTGCCATAGTAAGTTGTGTTACATCAGGTTCTTTTTGATCCATTGGTGGATCATCAGCGAATCCTGATAATGCCGGATACTATCTGCAAAACGCTTCTGCTGCACCTTACGTTCCCAGATTAGACGATCGCGCAATCTGCGTGCAGAATCGATCACATAAGTGTAACGCGGTATGAGCTGTGCATTGAACATTCTTTCTTCGAGCGACTTCCGGTTGCTGGCAACAGTATCGAACAGGTATTTCTCGATCATCAGGCTCGCGATAGGACCGGCCCAGGTAGCACCGTAGCCCGAGTTTTCGACACATACCGCAATCGCAATTTTCGGATGTACACGCGGAGCAAAGGCTACGAACATGGAGTGGTTCTGCAGTTTCATCACCTGACCGTTTACAATCGCCTTATTTTCCACAGTCCCGGTTTTCGCACAGACTTCCACATCCGGAAGGCGCGCCACGGTTCCGGTTCCTTTGTTCACCACATCCATCATTCCCAATCCAACGATCGCAAAAGCCGAATCTGCGATATGGGTCACTTCATGCTTTTTAAGATACGGTTCCAGTATCGGGTCTCTCGGATTCTTGGCAACCGATTTTACAAAGTGCGGTGTGTAATAATAACCGTGATTGGCGATGATGCACATGGAATTGGCCATCTGTAAAGGCGTACTGGCGATCTCTCCCTGTCCCATTCCGATAAATACATTGGTGCAGGAATTCCAGGAGCCATTGTACATCTTATCGTAGTCTTTCGTATCAAACAAAGTACCGCCGGTTTCGTGGGGCAGGTCTACGCCCAACGGATGCCCCAGACCGAAATCGTACATATGCTGGTAAAACTTGTGGAGTCCGTTCTTTACATTACCGAACTCCCGTTTATCGACAGAAAGGCGGTAGATATGACAAAAGTAAGAGTTGCAGGAGTTGGCTAATGCGAGCCGCAGATTAGCCGCGTGACCACCACCGCTGTGCGTACATCCGATGCGCTTGCCGCAGGCATAATAGCCGCCGCTGCACGGATAGCCATAGGAAGGAGTGATCACATGTTCGTCGAGCGCCACAAGGGCCGTCAACGGCTTTTGCGTGGAGCCGGGATTGTACGACCCTTTCATTGCCCGGTTGAACAAAGGCTTGGTGGCGTCCATGAACAGCTTGCCGAAATTCTTGGAGCGTTCTTTACCGGTAAGCAGGTTGGGATCGTAGGAGGGGCTGCTCACCATTGCGAGGATGCCGCCGGTTTCCGGATCGATTGCCACAATGCTGCCCAGCTTATTGCCCATCAGCTTTTCTCCGTAAGCCTGCAGTTCCGCATCGAGATAGAGTTCGATGCTGCGTCCTCCCTGGGCCGGAGTATCCAGCATACCGCCTTTATAGGAATCCCGCGGGCGGTTGAAATTATCTTTCTCCACGAAGTAGATTCCCCGCTGGCCCCGCAGCACTTCTTCATATTGCTGTTCGAGTCCGTCGATACCCACATAATCCCCCTGATTGTAGCTTCTGAAACGGTCTTTGCGCAGCATGGCAGGAGAGACCTCGCCGATGTAGCCGAGTACTACTGCGGCGTGCGGATTAGGATACGAGCGGATATTACGCTCTACCATCTGGAAGCCGTTAAACAAAAATATATTTTCCTGGAAACGTGCCGCCTGCGCGGGTGAAAGTTCTTCGAGAAATACGGTCTGGCGCACCCATCCGCCTTTATTGACGGCCCTCTTCATCAGTTTCTCGAATGCAGGCACATCGATATCGAGTGCCTCGCAAAGACGGGCAGTATCGAAATTTTTGCGCGTCTCCACCGGAGTCACCACCAGGTCGTACACAACCTGGTTGTTCAGCATCACCCTGCCCTTCCTGTCGTAAATCACACCACGCGGCGGGTAGACAACCTTACGGAGGATAGCAATGTCGTTCGCCATCACCTTGTATTTATCCTCGAATAACTGCAGGAAAAAAAGGCGTGACAGTATGACTATTGCCACCATTACAAAAATGATCTTCAGAACAAGTTCTCTGGAATTAGCCGCTATCGCCATCGCTGCAGGGAGAAGTTAGTAGTCTGTAACGACTTATACGCCAAATTGTTTCAGGTGATGATCCAGGTGTTTATAAAACATATTGTTCCATTCGGTTGCATTCAATGCGCCGAAGGAATGCGATTCGCGGCCGTCGAACCAGGAAGCGCCCAGCTCCTGTGTCTTATGCAGGTAGGATTCAAGTCTTTGCTTTTCGTTGCTGAATTCGCGCTGATCGCTGATAATAAATTGCGGTGCGGTGGGATTATTCTGTTTGTACGGCTGCTCCCCAACTACTTTCGGTTTCACCATTTTGCGCAACATCCATTTCATGATGCCTCCTGGTTTGCGGTGCATTTCCGGCTCATATACCATTTCGTAGGTAACATTGCAATGGGCCAGCATTTGGCTTACATTCATCTTACCCCACAGGGCGCGACTTTCGGGGCTTAATTTTTCAATTCGCGCAACGAGCTCATCGGTAACTTCTCTGGAGAAAACCTGCGGTAAAGCCATAAGGAGGAGATTTTAAGCGTAAAAATACTATTTATACAATTGACAGAAGTGTCTGTAAGGCGTCTATTTCGTAAGTAGGTTTTGCGTTGTGCGCGATTTTACCGGGATTGAAGTACACCGCATCCCAGCCGGCTCCCATGGCCCCAAGTACATCTATTTCCAGCGCATCGCCGATCATCAGGCATTCGTTTACATCACCTGCTCCGGCAGCCTGCTGTGCATACAGAAATATGTCGCGCTGCGGTTTAATAGCATTACTTTTTTCGGACGTGATCAATTCGGAAAAGTACTGCTTCAGTCCGCACTGCACCAGCTTTTGGGTTTGAGTGGTTTCGAAACCATTGGTAATGATGTGGAGCTTGTATTTGCTGCTGCAATATTCGAGCACCTCTTTTGCATTGGGGATAAGTGCTTTCTGGGTTGGCAATATCTCCAAGTAAGCACTGCTCATTTCGTGAGCTGTCTGTGTATGCGGCACCTGGAAGTCCAGGAGGGTATGCCACATACGCTTCCAGCGCAGCTCATCGCGTTTGATAAATCCTTTGCGGAAACGGCCCCAGAGACGGTCGTTGTGATCGTTATATACGTTGTAGAAAGCATCGAAATCAGTAATGCCGCGCGACTCCAGGTCGAAAAGACGGTATATACGCAGCATGGTTTCCCGGGAATTCGTGTCAAAATCCCAGAGCGTATGATCCAGATCGAAAAAAAGATGCTTGTACACGATAAAACGAAAAAAGCCCTGTCCGGGCAAGAAAGAAAAAAGATGCAACCAAAAAGCGCAGCAATCGCTTTGGAGCCGATTGCTGCGCTCTGTTATGCCTTCAAAAACTATTTTTTACGATAGTAGATTTTATCGTCGTTGAATTCTGTCAGCGATTGCAGAGAAGGGTTAGCGAGACGCTCGTACATGCGGGAGATCTCGATCTGTTCTTTGTTTTCGTGAATTTCTTCGAGGTTATCAGTATGGCTGCCAAACTCCTCCAATTTCTTATGCAACTCTTCTTTCACTACAACAGAGATCTGACCTGCACGGCGCGCCATCACAACAATACTTTCGTAAATATTGCCTGTTTTTCCTTTGATCGCGGTTACATCGCGTGTTTCGATCAGTGGGTTTACGACTGCGAGTGCTTTTTTATTGATACTCATTTTTTGATTTTTTTTAAATTGATGCTTGCTAAGGTAAAGTATTTTTCCGCGTCTTTGATATATTTTGAGTTCGGCCAGTTATCGACCATCTCCTGATATGCATTGATCACGTTAACGTAACGCTCTTCCTGTTTGTCTTTTATGCTCTCTCTGGCAAATTTGTAATGCGCCTTCACGATCATGAACTGGTATTCGTCCATGCGCTTTGAAGCGGGGAAATCGTTCTGTACGTTGCGGTATACCACGGTGGCGGCCCGGTACTGACTGATATCGTAATACAGTTTGGCGGCAAGCGCTGCTTTTTCCTCCAGTTTATCCTGCATTTCAACGATATAGCCTTTAGCCAGATCCACGCTCTTGCTGTCCGGATGATCATTGATAAACTTCTGCATCACCTCCAGCGCCTTTTCTGTATTCGTTTGCATCACGGTCACTTTGGGCGACATGCGGTAGATTGAATAAGCGTGCAGGAAAGAAGCCTCTTCAGTGTGAACGGAGTTCGGAAACACTTCGGTAAAGAACTTGAAATAGTACGAAGCATTGTTCCAATCCCTGAGGTTGTAGTAGGAATAAGCGAACTTATACAGCATCGCCTCGAAGTTCTTCGTCCCCTTCATTACGGGCATCAGGTCTTTGAACAGCTCGTTTGCGTGCAAATATTCTTTCTTGTCGAAATATTTATACGCCATTGCCAACCGATAGTTCACATCTTTACTGCGTCTGACTTTTTCGAAGCCGCCACAGGAAGCAAGAAGTAAACCGAAGCCGCAAACGGTGATAAGCAAAGACTTGCGTACATTCATAAGAGGCGCAAAAATACGAAATGACAGGGCAAAATCCTAATCTGTTTCGAAAATCAGTGTTAAAACCGCAACGCTTCGCTTACCGCTTTGAAACGGCTTCTGCTGCAAGGGATTCTGCCGTCAATCGACTATATTTGCAGCCTATGCAGGATTTACAGCAGAAAATTGCCGCATTACAGGCAGAAGTAAATGATTTTCAGGCAAAAAGTGCCGCTGAACTCGAGCAGTTCCGTATCCGTTTTCTGGGAACGAAAGGACTGGTGAAAGAACTGCTTGCCTCGATGAAAGAAGTACCGGTTGCATTTAAAAAAGAGGCGGGCCAGATGCTGAATGCGTTCAAGCAGTCGGTGGAAGCACGTTTTGAATCGTTTGCCCATCTGCAGCAATCCGGAAAGAAAAACGACAACAATATAGATCTGAGTCTGCCCGGAACCAGCATTCCGTTGGGCACGCGCCATCCATTGCGGATGGTGGAAAATAAAATCGTCTCCATCTTCGAAAAGATAGGATTCAGTGTTGCGACAGGCCCTGAGATCGAAGATGACTGGCACAACTTTACTTCGCTGAATATGCCGGAGAACCACACTGCGCGTGACATGCAGGATACATTTTATGTGTCGCACCAATCCTGACTGGGTGTTGCGCACGCATACTTCTTCTGTACAGGCACGCATACTGGAACAGAGCAACTGCCCGTGCGTGTGATATGCCCCGGCCGTGTGTACAGGAATGAGACCATATCCGCCCGGGCACATTGCTTCTTCCACCAGTGCGAAGGGCTGTATATAGATAAAGGTGTTTCGTTTGCCGACCTGAAGCAGACACTATACTACTTTGTTACTGAAATGTTTGGACCGGATACCAAAGTGCGTTTCCGCCCTTCTTATTTCCCGTTCACAGAACCGAGTGCGGAAATGGATATTTCCTGTACAGTATGCGGCGGTAAAGGCTGCAGCCTGTGCAAGCATACGGGCTGGGTAGAGATACTGGGCTGCGGTATGGTGCATCCGAATATGCTGCGCAACTTTGGTGTAGACCCTGAAGTATATTCCGGTTTTGCATTCGGCATGGGCGTAGAACGCATCACGCAGATCAGGTACCAGGTAAATGACCTGCGCCTGTATTCGCAGAATGATGTACGTTTCCTGCGCCAGTTCCAGGCCATAGAATAATCTCCTTACCGTAAGTTTTACAGATTGAAAGAAAAACCAGTGATGCTTGTTACCGGAGCCAGTGGATTCCTCGGAACTCACCTGGTGCGCGCATTGAGCAAAGCCGGTCACAGCGTAAGGGCGTTGTATCACAACAATAAGCCTGAAGGCAGGCTGCTGCAGTTACCCGGTGTCCAATGGATGCAATGTGACCTGCTGGATGTTTTCGCGATTCGTGAAGCCCTGGAAGGCATAACCCATATCTGTCATTGCGCGGCGAAAGTATCTTTTGCACATAGTGACAAGCAAAGGATGATCCGCGATAATGCGGACACAACAGCCAATCTCGTGAACGTTGCCCTGGAATTCCCGGGCATACGCATGCTGCACGTAAGTTCCATTGCCACACTCGGCAGAGGCAACCTGGATCATCCGCTTTCCGAAACGGATGTATGGGAGGAAAGCAAAAACAATACGGCCTATGCACGCAGCAAATTCCTGTCCGAAATGGAGGTATGGCGAGGCATTGAGGAAGGACTGGATGCTGTGATGGTCAATCCGTCCATTATCCTTGGGGCAGGCGACTGGGATAAGGGAAGCGCGCGATTACTTAAGATCGCTGACAGCGAATTCCCCTATTACACTGAAGGCATTAATGGCTGGGTGGACGTGCAGGACGTGGTTGCGGCAATTCTGTTGTTACTGCAGGCCGAAGTGAGCGCCGAGCGTTTCATTCTTTCTGAAGGCAATCACAGTTACCGCGAGATCTTTACGCTGATGGCAAATGCTTTAGGCAAACGTCCTCCGCATAAAGAAGCGCCGGAACTGGCGACGAAGATCATCGCAGGATGGAATGAACTCCGCAGCCGGCTCACCGGCAAGACGGTAACCATTACCCGGGAAACGGCGCGCACAGCCCGCACCCGCTGCTTTTACAACAACGCAAAATTCTTAACTGCATTTCCGGAGTTTCGTTATACCCCCATAAATGAAAAGGTGCTGTTCGGATTCTATCGTGTTTCCCTGTTAACCTTAGCAATACTGATGAATGAAGCAACACAA
>JASGJF010000009.1:0-39145 GCA_049840855.1 Chitinophagaceae bacterium
CTGAGAGACGACGATATACCTCAATACGTCGAAGACGGCGTTGCAGATATTGGCATCGTCGGAGAGAATGAGGTATGGGAAAAAGAAAAAGAAGTGCGTGTGGTACGTCAGCTCGGGTTCGCACGTTGCCGCCTGTCACTGGCCATCGCGAAAGATGAGTCGTACGAAGGACTTTCCTATTTCAACGGCAAAAAGATAGCGACCAGTTATCCGCGTATCCTGCGGAAGCAACTTGCACAGCTTAACATAGAAGCCCGTATTGAGGAAGTGGGCGGGAGTGTGGAGATCGCTCCGGGGGTAGGACTTGCACAAGGGATATTCGACATTGTCGGTACCGGGAGCACCCTTCTGATGAACGGTCTGAAGGAAGTGTGTACACTTGTACACAGCGAAGCTGTACTGATTGCCAACAACACCTTGTCCGCAGAGGCGCAGTCTGTGCTAAACCAGCTGCTATTCCGCATCAGCGCGGTCCGCAATGCCGGCTGCAACAAATATATTCTCCTGAATGCGCCCAATGAACGTCTGGAAGAGATCGTTGCCCTGCTGCCCGGTATGAAAAGTCCGACGATACTGCCGTTGGCGCTGAGCGGTTGGAGCAGCGTACATACCGTAATCAGAGAACAGGCATTCTGGGAGGTGATCAGCCAGTTACGCAGTCTCGGTGCGGAAGGAATTCTTGTTGTGGACATTGAAAAAATGATCGTGTAACCTATGTTGTCTGTTCAGTTATTCCCGGAACCTGCTGCCTGGAAATCCTTGTCCCGCCGTCCTTTCGGTGATGCGCCCGTTGCACCTGTTCTGGTACGTAAAGTATTTGAAACGGTTGCTGCAAAGGGCGACGATGCCTTGCGGCATTATACCCTTCAGTTTGATAACGTTGCATTGGGCGACCTGCGTGTGTCAGAAAAAGAGCTGTCTGCCGCAGCTGCACAAATAAGTGACGAGCTGAAAAGTGCGATACAGACTGCGGCACAGAATATACGATGCTTTCACGAGGCGCAGCAGCTCACCGAGCCTGTTGTGGAGACGATGCCCGGTGTACGCTGCTGGCGAAAATCTGTTCCGGTTGATCGTGTCGGCTGCTACGTTCCCGGAGGCTCTGCCCCCTTGTTTTCCACGGTCCTTATGCTCGGAATACCGGCACAGATCGCCGGTTGTCGCCAACGTATAGTCTGCACTCCGCCCGATCGGTCCGGAGCCGTGCATCCCGCAATATTGTACGCGGCGTCGGTCGCCGGTATCACCGATGTTTTTAAAGTGGGTGGGATACAGGCAATAGCTGCGATGAGTTGCGGGACTGCAACTATTCCCGCTGTCGATAAGATATTCGGTCCCGGAAATCGCTATGTTACAGCAGCCAAGCAATATGCGCAGCAATCCGGTCTTGCTATAGATATGCCCGCCGGTCCCAGCGAAGTATTGGTGATCGCCGACAGTAAGGCCGTACCGGCATTTGTGGCTGCAGACCTGTTGTCGCAGGCGGAGCACGGGCCCGATAGTCAGGTAATGCTGCTCACAGACAGCGAGGAATTACTCGGTGCGGTGCAGGCCGAGCTGCGGCAACAGCTGGAAATATTACCGCGTAAAGACATCGCGCTTCAGGCATTGCAGGGAAGTCGTGCGATACTCCTGTCTGATGTAGGTGCCTGTATCGAATTCAGCAACGTATATGCGCCGGAGCATTTGATCCTGGCGGTAGAGCATCCCGTTCGCATGTCAGCTGCCGTACGCAATGCGGGTTCTGTATTCCTTGGCAACTATACCTGCGAGAGTGCCGGTGACTATGCGAGCGGCACTAACCATACACTTCCCACGGCCGGCTACGCACGTGCATACTCGGGCGTCTCGCTTGAGAGCTTCACCAAGAAGATCAGTTTTCAGTCGATCACCCCTTCAGGCCTGGAATTGATCGGACCCGTTATTGAGACAATGGCGTCAGCGGAAGGACTCGATGCACATAAGGCTGCTGTGCGCATTCGCTTATCCCGGATACAATCCGACAAACTATAAATCATGCTCTCTGTTCAATCTTTAGTAAGACCTAATATCCTGCAGATGGAAACGTACTCCAGTGCAAGGGATGAATACCAGGGGCCTCCGGCCATTTTTCTGGATGCCAACGAAAGTCCTTTCGGAACGTACAACCGGTACCCGGATGCAAGGCAGACCGTATTAAAAAGTATATGGGCGGAACAGAATAACGTTCATCCCAACCAGGTGTTTATAGGTAACGGAAGCGATGAAATTATCGATCTGTGCTACCGTGTTTTTTGCAGGCCCGGAACAGATGTCGCATATCAGTTCTCGCCGACGTATGGTATGTATGCAGTGCTTGCGCAGCTGAATGATGTACGCTTGCAGGATATACCGCTGGACAGGTCGTTTCGGATACGCTCCGCTGCACTGCCGGCATTTCCCGCCGGTACCGCGAAATTGTTGTTTGTCTGTTCGCCCAATAATCCTACAGGCAATGCTCCCGGGGATATTATTCCGGTAATAGAGTCTTTTCCCGGAATCGTTGTCGTCGATGAAGCATACATCGACTTTTCAAATCAGGATACATCTGTCAGACTGTTACAACAGTACCCGAACCTGCTCGTACTGCGCACCCTCAGTAAAGCCAGGGGTCTCGCAGCTGCCCGTATCGGAATCGCAATGGCAGATGAAGCTGTTATTTCACTGCTTAATAAGGTCAAGCCTCCGTACAATGTCAGCAGACTGAACCAGGAGGCTGCCATAGCAGCCTTGAAAAATACTGCCGCTTCAGATGCGTTTACAGCCATCTTAATTGCTGAAAGGGAGCGCGTAAGAAAAGCCTTAAGCGGTCTCACCTGTATGCTCGAAGTATATCCTTCAGACGCCAATTTCCTGCTTTGTCGTGTAAACGATCCCGCCGGTCTGTATGATTACCTCGTCAACCGCGGAATTATCGTACGTAACCGCAACAGGCAGGTTCCGGGCTGTCTGCGCATCAGCATCGGTACACCTCTGGAAAACGAACAATTGATACAGGCGTTAAACAATTATCAGATATAATGAAAAAGAGCGTACTTTTTATAGACAGAGACGGGACGCTGATATGCGAACCGGAAGATTTTCAGATCGATAGCCTGGAGAAGCTCCGCTATTATCCCGGTGTATTCCGCTACCTGTCGCGCATTGCCGCCGAACTGGACTATGAGTTGGTGATGGTGAGCAACCAGGACGGACTTGGAACGCCTTCGTTCCCGGAAGAACAATTCTGGCCGGCACAGGATAAAATGCTGGAAGCGCTGGAGGGAGAAGGTATCCGCTTTAAGGAAATATATATAGACCGAAGTTTTCCGGAACAGCAGCTCCCTACGCGCAAGCCCGGAACGGCAATGCTCACCCGGTATATTTCAGGAGATTACGACCTGAGCCGCTCTTATGTGATAGGCGACAGGATTACCGATCTCGAACTTGCACAAAACCTCGGCGCAGGCGGTATACTGATCGGTGGGGTAAAAGCTCCTGATGCGGTGCTGTGCACTTCTGAGTGGGCGGATATATATAGCTTTCTGCGAGCGGCAAAGCGCCGGGTTTCGCTCAAAAGAACCACCCGCGAAACAGACATCAGTGTACGTATCAGTCTGGATGGAACGGGTAACGGTGATATACAGACCGGTATCGGATTTTTCGATCATATGCTGCAACAACTGGCGTTTCACAGCGGTGTCGATCTGTACCTGCGTGCCGAAGGAGACTTGCATGTTGATGAACATCACCTGATAGAAGATACGGGCATCGTATTGGGGCAAGCATATCTGCAGGCGCTGGGAAATGCAGCCGGGATAGGGCGATACGGATTTGTACTTCCGATGGATGATTGTGAGTGTTCGGTTTCTGTAGACATGGGAGGTCGACCCTGGCTGGTTTGGAACGCTTCTTTTAACAGAGAGATGATCGGTGCAATGCCCACCGAAATGTTCCCTCATTTTTTTAAATCTTTTTCGGATGCCGCACGCTGTACCCTGCACATTAATGCTAACGGAACCAACGAGCACCATAAGATAGAGGGGATCTTCAAAGCCTTTGCAAGAGCACTGGCGCAGGCGATCCGGCTTGACGGGAACACAGGGCAATTACCATCCACAAAAGGTTTGTTATGATAGCAATTGTAGCCTACGGCGCAGGGAATACAGGCTCTGTAAGCAATGCGCTCTCCCGTCTTTCCCGTAAGCATGTGATCAGCGCCGATCCTGAAGTTATCCGGAAAGCAGATAAAGTTATTATTCCTGGTGTGGGTGCCGCAGCACCGGCAATGCTGCGTCTGAAAGAGCTGGGGCTCGACCGGGTGGTCGTCTCCCTGCAGCAACCTGTCCTGGGCATCTGTCTGGGTATGCAGCTGTTGTGCAGATCGTCGGAGGAAGGCGCGACTGAATGTCTCGGTATTTTTGATACAGAAGTGCGTCGTTTCCGCGGAGCATTACCGGTACCCCATATGGGTTGGAATAGCCTGGAGCAATGCAGGGGACCTTTATTCGCCAACCTCCCGGATAAACAGAGTGATGTGTATTTCGTGCACAGCTTTTATGCCGCTGTATGCAGACAAACGATCGCTGTCTGTAACTATATGCAGCCTTTCAGCGCTGCACTGCAGCAGGATAATTTTTTTGGTGCCCAGTTCCATCCGGAAAAGTCCGGCGGGGCAGGCGCACTGATACTTAAAAACTTTACCGAATTATGATCATCATTCCCGCTATAGATCTGATGGATGGACGCTGTGTGCGTTTATCGCAGGGAGACTTTTCCCGGCAATCGGTTTACCGCCAGAGCCCGCTCGAACAGGCACTGTTGTTTGAATCGGCCGGCATACAACATCTGCATCTCGTGGATCTTGATGGTGCGCGCGCAGGTAAGGTACAGCAATGGAAAGTGCTGGAGCAGATCGCTTCACAGACATCGCTCTGCATTGATTTCAGCGGGGGAATACGAGATGCGCTGCAGGTGCGCCGTGCATTGGATTCCGGTGCGCAAAAAGTCGTGTTGGGCAGTCTCGCCCTGCGTGCGCCGGAAACGTTTCTGGATTTGCTGGAGCAATTCGGCCCTGAGCGCATTGTGCTGGGGGCAGACGTAAAGGACGGACTCCTGGCGATGCTTGGCTGGCAGGAGCAGAGTGCGGTAGCGCTTGCCCCGTTTTTGCAGCATTGGTACACACGGGGTGTGCGGCAGGTATTGTGCACCGATATATCGAGGGACGGAATGCTTGAAGGTCCGGCATTTGAACTGTATCGTGGCATAAGCGGGTCCGTTCCCGTACAATTGATAGCAAGCGGAGGGGTGGGTACCATTGCCGATCTGAAGCGGCTGCAAGGTGAGGGCTGTTATGCCGCGGTGATCGGAAAAGCCCTGTATGAGGGAACCATTTCACTCGGTCAATTAGAAGACTTATGTTGAAGAAGCGAATTATCCCCTGCCTGGATATCAAAGACGGACGTACGGTAAAGGGAGTCAACTTTGCAGGACTGAAAGATGCCGGAGACCCGCTTGAGCTGGCTGAACGTTATGAAGCTTCCGGTGCGGACGAACTGGTATTCCTCGATATCTCCGCAACAGAAGAGCGGCGCCGTACACTTGTTCCGCTTGTGCGTGCTGTTTCGGAACAGCTTTCTATTCCGTTTACCGTGGGGGGCGGGGTAAACAGTGTGACTGCCGCTGCGGCATTGCTTGAAGCCGGTGCCGATAAAATAAGTGTGAATACCGCCGCTGTGTTGCGGCCGGAGCTGATCAGCGAGTTGTCGCAACGATTTGGTGCGCAATGTGTGGTACTTGCGATCGACACTGCGCTTGTGGACGATCGCTGGGAGGTGTTTACACATGGAGGAAAGCAGGCAACGGGAATTTCACTGGAGGAATGGGCAAAAAAGGCTGAGGCGTTCGGCGCCGGCGAGATATTGCTTACATCGATGATGCACGACGGTAGCAGGTCTGGCTTTGCACTCGAACTTATAAACGCCGTAACTGACGTGGTATCCGTTCCCGTGATCGCTTCGGGTGGAGCCGGATCTAAAGAAGATTTTCGCGATCTGTTCCGGCAGACAACAGCCGGAGCGGCGCTCGCCGCAAGCTTATTCCACTTTAGTGAACTAAGTATTCCCGAACTGAAATCATTTCTGAAACAATGTGAAATTCCAATAAGATGAAACCGGATTTTTCTAAGTCGGGAGGATTGATTCCCGCAATTATACAGGATGCCGATACGGCACAGGTGCTGATGCTCGGTTACATGAATGAAGCGGCATTGCAGCAAACCAGAGATACAGGTTGGGTTACTTTTTTCAGTCGCAGCCGCAACAGCCTTTGGGTAAAAGGCGCCACATCCGGAAACCGGCTACGTATGGTTGCTATATGCGCTGACTGTGACGGAGATACTTTTCTGGTAAAGGCACGCCCGGCCGGTCCGGTCTGTCATACCGGTCAATACAGCTGTTTCGGCGCTGCAGAGCCGAAAGGTTTTCTGTATCGCCTGCAGGCATTGATCAGGGAAAGGCTCGAACTGGCCCCGGAGACATCCTACACAAGCAGGCTTGCAGCCCGCGGGATTAATAAAGTAGCACAGAAAGTAGGGGAGGAGGCAGTAGAACTGGTTATCGAGGCAATGGACAATGACAGGGACCTGTTCATAAATGAAGCCGCCGATCTGTTGTATCACCTTTTGCTGTTATTGCAGGTAAAAAATGTATCGCTGAAGGAAGTGGAAGCGGAGCTGATGCGCCGCAATGAGCAAAAGTCGCGTCCATAAACAATCTGCGCGTTTATCCACACGCTGTTGAAACGTAATTGCGGTCAAACCCGCGTCGCCTTATATTTTTGTGCTGTTAATCGGTTCGCGTACAGTCCTGCTGTATACGATTAAAAGGGAAGCCGGTGTAAATCCGGCGCTATCCCCGTAGCTGTAATCCTGATGTAGCGATACATAAGTTTTTTCAGAGTCATCAACCACTGTCTCCGGATGGGAAGGTTTCTGAAATACAGGAAAGCCAGAAGACCTGCCGCATAACGTTAAAAAAAAGCTACTGCTTTCGGAGGAAAGGCCTGGCTGGTCCGGTATCATCACGCAGATATCCCTGTCCTGCCGTCTCCTTCCATCGCTTAGCTCCAAAGCGAAAAACTTACTTTTTATACTATGCAGGAGGAAATATTATTACAGGAAAATAAAGAACGCTTCGTATTGCTGCCCATCAACTATCCCCGTATCTGGGAGATGTACAAGAAGCACGAGGCGAGCTTCTGGACCGCGGAGGAAATAGATCTCGGCGCCGACCTGAAAGATTGGGCTGCGCTCAACGACGGGGAACGTCATTTCATAGCACACGTACTCGCATTCTTTGCTGCGAGCGACGGTATCGTAAACGAAAACCTTGCAGTGAACTTCATGAGTGAGGTGCAGCTGCCGGAGGCCCGCTGCTTCTACGGTTTTCAGATCATGATGGAGAATATCCACTCCGAAACCTATGCACTGCTGATCGATACTTATATCAAAGATGCTGCAGAAAAGCATCGCCTGTTCCATGCGATAGATACCGTGCCTGCGGTGAAACAGAAAGCGGAATGGGCACTACGCTGGATCTCGCAGGGCTCTTTCGCGGAGCGGCTCGTTGCGTTTGCAGCCGTGGAGGGCATTTTCTTCAGCGGTAGTTTCTGCTCCATATTCTGGTTGAAAAAGCGCGGACTCATGCCGGGACTGACTTTCAGCAATGAACTGATCAGCCGCGACGAGGGCCTGCATTGCGAATTTGCGTGTCTGCTGTACGGAATGCTGCAACAGAAGCTGAGCCAGGACGAAGTGTACCGTATCATAGGTGATGCAGTGGCAATCGAGAAGCAATTTGTTACTGATGCGCTTCCCGTTGACCTGATCGGTATGAATGCACGCCTGATGCAGCAGTACATCGAGTTTGTCGCAGATCGCTGGCTGTCCGAACTCGGATATCCCAAAATGTTCCATGCCGCTAATCCGTTCGATTTTATGGAGATGATCTCCCTGCAGGGTAAAACGAATTTCTTCGAGAAGCGGGTAGGCGATTACCAGAAGGCAGGGGTGATGGCGCAAAAAGACGCACAGCAGTTTTCCCTCGACGAGGATTTTTAATTTATCAGTGAAACCGTAAAAGCACAGCAATATGTTTGTTATAAAAAGAAACGGAAAAAAGGAAAGCGTGAAGTTTGATAAGATCACAGCACGTATCGAAAAGCTTTCCTATAGCCTCAGTCCGATGGTCGATGCGATCGAAGTGGCCAAGAAAGTAATTGAAGGTATATACGACGGTGTCACCACAACAGAGCTGGACAGCCTCGCTGCGGAAACAGCAGCCTCCCTGACCACGCGACACCCGGACTATGCCCTGCTGGCAAGCCGTATTGCTGTCAGCAACCTGCATAAGAACACCCTGAAATCCTTCTCGCAGACCATGCAGCAATTGCACGCGTATTGCGATCCTAAAACTGGGCGTTCCATGCCCATGGTTGCCGATGACGTTATGGCACTGATCGCCGAGCATGCCGAATTGCTGGACAGTGCGATCATTTACGATCGCGACTTCAGCTTCGATTATTTCGGGTTCAAGACGCTGGAAAAATCTTACCTGCTGCGTATCGACGGCAAGATCGCCGAGCGTCCGCAGCATATGTACATGCGCGTCGCGATCGGAATCCACAAGGAGGATATAGACAGTGCGATCAAGACCTACAACCTGATGAGCGAGCGCTGGTTTACCCATGCGACACCTACGTTGTTCAATTCCGGTACCCCAAAGCCACAGATGTCTTCCTGCTTTCTGCTCACGATGAAAGACGACAGTATCGATGGTATTTACGATACGCTGAAGCAAACCGCCAAGATCTCGCAAAGTGCGGGAGGCATCGGTCTGGCCGTACATAATGTACGCGCGACGGGCAGCTATATCGGCGGCACAAACGGAACCAGCAACGGACTCGTTCCGATGTTGCGCGTATTCAATGATACGGCGCGTTATGTCGATCAGGGCGGTGGTAAACGCAAAGGCGCTTTCGCGATTTACCTGGAACCCTGGCATGCAGACGTTTTTGAATTCCTCGATCTGCGCAAAAATCACGGAAAGGAAGAGCTGCGTGCCAGGGACCTGTTCTATGCGCTCTGGATTCCGGATCTTTTTATGAAACGTGTGGAGACGAACGGTTCATGGAGCCTTTTCTGTCCGAATGAAGCACCCGGCCTGCATGAGTGTTTCGGCGCGGATTTTGAAGCCTTATATGAGCGGTACGAAGAGGAAGGCCGTGCGCGGAAGACGATTAAAGCACAGGATCTTTGGTTTGCCATACTCGATGCTCAGATTGAAACCGGAACGCCCTACCTTTTGTATAAAGATGCAGCGAACGCGAAAAGCAATCAGCAGAATCTCGGAACTATCAAGAGCAGTAATCTCTGTACCGAAATCATTGAATACACCAGCGAGGATGAGGTTGCCGTTTGTAACCTGGCATCCCTGGCGCTGCCACGCTTTGTACAGAACGGAGGATTTGATTTTGATAAGTTCTACGAAGTCACCTACCAGGTTACGCGCAACCTGAATAAGATCATCGATCATAATTACTATCCTGTTGAGGAAGCACGCCGTTCAAACATGCGCCACCGTCCGATCGGGCTGGGTGTACAGGGTCTGGCGGATGTGTTCATCCTGCTGCGTCTGCCGTTTGAGAGCGATGCGGCCCGCGCCCTGAACCGTGATATTTTCGAGACGATGTACTTTGCGGCAATGACCGCCAGTAAAGACCTGGCGAAAACGGAAGGTGCTTACGAAACTTTCGCCGGTTCGCCTTTGTCTCAGGGTAAATTCCAGTTTCATCTCTGGGGGCAGGAGTCTTCCGGGCGCCACGATTGGGAAAGCCTGCGCAAAGAGGTAATGCAATATGGCGTGCGCAACTCTCTGCTGGTTGCTCCTATGCCCACTGCATCCACTTCCCAGATATTGGGTAATAACGAATGTTTCGAGCCATACACTTCCAATATCTATACACGACGTGTACTGTCCGGAGAGTTCATTATCGTAAATAAACATTTGCTCAAAGACCTCGTACAGCTGGGCCTCTGGAGCAACACGATGAAAAATAAGATCATCGCAGCAAACGGGTCGATTCAGCATATTGACGAAATCCCCTCTTCCGTAAAGGAACTGTATAAAACGGTCTGGGAAATCAGACAGCGCACGATCATCGATATGGCAGCCGATCGCGGAGCCTTTATTTGCCAGTCCCAATCGCTGAATCTGTTTGTGGATAGCCCGACTGCCGCCAAGCTTACTTCGATGCATTTCTATGCATGGAAAAAGGGTCTGAAAACAGGCATGTATTACCTTCGTACACAGGCCGCGACGCAGGCAGTACAATTCACCATCGAAAAACAGGGAGGTCATGAAATGGATCCCGTAATCCCTGTATTACCGGCTGAAGCGCTTGCCGCAGTATCGGATATCGAAGCGGATTTTGTCGCACCTGTCTGTACAATGGAGGAGGGATGCATTACCTGCAGTGCATAATCAATTTTTCAAATGACGTTAGAACAGAAAATAATTGCATCCGAAACACGCATATTCAAGGCGGTGTTTCCAAACACAACCAACCATTATGATACGCTGTTTGGCGGAACTGCCATGCAGCTGATGGATGAGGTCGCCTTTATCACAGCAACCCGTTTCAGCCGGAAACGCATGGTGACGGTTTCTTCCGATCGCATCGACTTCACAAAGCCTATTCCCGCAGGTACGATCATCGAGCTGATCGGGAAGGTGACGCATGTAGGCCGGACCAGCCTTAAGGTTTCGGTTGAGATCGTGATAGAGGAAATGTATTCATTTGAGCGGAACACCGCCATTACGGGTACCTTTACTTTCGTGGCTGTGGATGCGGATAAGAAGCCTGTCCCCGTAATGTAAAGCACATTTTTATGTTTGCAGGATGAGTACAGCTGAAGAAATAGCGTACGTGGAGATAGGCGGGATACGATTAGCCTGCCGGAGTAAGATGGTCTATCCGGGTCGGCCGGTGATCATCTTTCTCCACGACTCGCTGGGTTGTACAGCATTATGGCGTGATTTCCCGGATCGGCTGGCCGACCGTTGCCGCTGCAACTTTTTTGTGTACGACCGGCAGGGCTATGGCGCTTCCGAAGCTTTTTCCATCCACGAGCGGGATCTGGATTATATGCACCGGGAAGCAGCGGTTTTATCCGATCTGATAAAGTACTTTGATTTTAAGCATGTCTGGCTGTTCGGACACAGCGATGGAGGTTCCATTGCACTGATTGCTGCTGCCCTGTATCCGCAGCTCCTCATGGGCATCATTACGGAAGGCGCGCATATCTTTGTAGAGGAGCTTACGCTGCGGGGTATACGCGAAGCCGTTACGGCATATCATCATACGGATCTGCCGCAAAAGCTGGAACTGTATCATGGTTTGCGCACAGCTGATCTATTCAGGCTCTGGGCGGAAACCTGGCTTGCGGAATCGTTCCGCCACTGGAATATCAGCGCAATATTGCCGGAGATTATCTGTCCCGTATTGGTGATACAGGGAGCGGAAGATGCGTACGGAACAGAAGCGCAGGTGCAGGGCATCGTGCAGTCGGTTAGGGGACCTGCGGATGCTTATCTGATCCCTCAGTCAGGACATTCACCTCATAAGGAAGCGTCGGACAGCACGCTGACAATCAGCGCAGATTTTATCCTCAGGTATAGTTAAGCCCTGGGAATTCCGGCAGGCATTTGCATACAATTACTTATTGAATAACTTTGTTATGCACGAGCCACCCATGAAACAGATTCCCGTAAACAACCTGCCCAAAGGTGACGAAGAGCTGAAAGTATTACCCCTGGGGCACTTCACGCCTTATGACTTTCAGCGTCCGCACCGGCATTCTTACTTCGAATTCTTTCTGTTCGAAAAAGGCGGAGGCTCCCACTTTATCGATTTCGCGGAACATCCGATACGCGATTATTCGGTGCACATCGTATTCCCGCAGCAGATACATCTGGTGAAGCGCCGGGAGCAATCAACAGGCTCCATTGTACTGTGCAGCCGCAATTATATGAACCTGATCGGTACGTTCTTTTTCCCGCAATTGCTGCGCAATAATTATCATGCACCTTGCCTGCAATTCGATAAGAAAGATTTCGCCGGTATGATGGACATCATCGTACAATTGTATGAAGAACTCCAGCAGCATTCGGTTTTATCGTATAATCTGGCTCAGAATTATACTTCTATTTTTCTGACACGCTGTATTCGCCATACAGCCGACCGGCTACAGGATGAAGGCGGCATGCAGGGCTATAGCCAGCACGACTGGGAAGTGTACAAGAAATTCAGCGAATTGCTGGAGCAGTGCTTTACAGAGAAGCCCAATGTGGCGTACTACGCGAAAGAACTGGCGATGACGCCTAAAGTGCTCAATAGCTGTCTCGACCGTGTTGTGGGAAAAACAGCTATTGAACTACTCCAGGAGCGCACCTGGGTGGAAGCAAAGCGCCTGCTGCTGCATACCGGCGACGCGGTTAAGGAGATCGCGTACAAGCTCAATTTTAAAGACAGTTCTTATTTCACGCGTTTTTTTACACGCCAGGAAGGTCAGACTCCAAAAGAGTTTCGCAGCTACTGGGAAGAAAAGTACCATTCTTAAGCTGTTTATCATAAGCCGGAATGCCGGAAGCAACGGAACTTCGCAGGTAACACTTAAAACCTGAAACAATGAAAAAACTACTTTCAATCTTATGGACGCTGATCACACCGCTGACCGTACTCGCAGATGACTATTGGCTCAAAGTTCCCGTTCCGACAACAAAGCGCCTGCTCACCGTGTCGTTTGGTTCACCTGAAACCGGTTATATCGGCGGTACCGACAGCACACTATTGAAGACAAGTGATGGCGGAAAAACCTGGAGCGCTGTCCATCCTTCCGGAATGAGTTTTTCTGCCAGTTCACCGGATATCATTGATCTCGAATTTGTTTCATCTACAACCGGATTTGCGATCGTCAGCAACCGCACAGATCCTGTTTTCCGGGGCGCCGTATATAAAACAACGGACGGCGGACTCACCTGGAACGCGGAATCCGCCATAATTGCCGGCTTCCGGATGTTTCTGTTCGACGCCGGTAATGGCCTCGCTGTCGGCTCCGGCTTTTTCAGCGGAGATAACGTGACCCGTTTGTCTGCAGGGACATGGCAATCTCCGCAATACCTCAGTAATATATCCGGTTCGTTCCTGCGGACTGTGGATTTCCTGGATCGTAACACCGGCATTGCAGGCGGCGACAGCGGCAGGGTGTACCGTACCTTCAATGGCGGCATTACCTGGGATACCGTAAAGACAAATATCGATACCGCGATAAACGGGTTGAAATTTATCTCCGCAGACACCATCCTGGGCGTAACCGCTAACAATGGAGCCGCAGTTATTATCAGCACCGACAAAGGAAAAACCTGGAGCTTCGATATGGCTTCTGCCACCTTTTATTATCCTGATATGAAAGCCGTGACACGCTCCCGCAAAGACTCGCTGATCATGGTAGGGCACTCGGTTACCACCGGCTCGGGAATCATCTATTATTACGATAAGACATCATTCATGAACATATTCACGGCAGACCAGGATCTGAACGATGTGCATATGGCCAACGACTCTGTCGCGTTTATTACCGGTGACAGCGGTCTCCTGTTATCGAATATACATATCACTACATCGGTACAGGAAAATTTAATGTCCGCAGCTACGGTACATACTGTCCCCAACCCCGCACAAAGCACGTTTACGGTACGTTCGGAAATGCCGGCCTCTGTAACGGTTTGGGACATGCAGGGCAGATTTCTGCTGACGGATGATCGCAGGATACAGGAACATAAAATCGATATGCGTGGCTACACTTCGGGTATTTATTTTGTTGAGGTGAAAGCGGCTGACGGTTCTGCGTTCCGCGGTAAGCTTACCTTAGAATAGCCCATCTGTAAATTTTTTTTCAGAACAGGATCGGAGTCTTCCCGGAAGGGGAGACTCCGTTTTTTTATACATAATCCTGTGGTGTTTACGTTTGTTACCGGTTTCTGCTATAAACTGCGCAGGAAAGAAATTCTTAAAAATTTTGCGATGTCGGCAAGTATTTAGATATTTGTCTAAATATTTAAAGGACGGATGAATGTGCTCTTTAAAGCCCTCAACGATGCCACGCGAAGGGAAATACTTGAGTTGTTGAAGGTGCGGGATATGACCGCAGGGGAAATCGCGGATCATTTTTCCATTTCCAAACCCAGTATTTCTCATCACCTGGATCTGCTGAAGCAGGCCGGACTGATTGAGGCGGAAAAACAAGGGCAGTTTATCAGTTATTCATTAAACACCACAGTGTTCGATGAACTTCTCAAATGGTTTATTCAGTTTAAAAAATAGTGTATGAACAAAACGCTTAAAAACATATTAATGGTGGCAGCTGCGCTGGTGCCTGTCGCATGGCTGGCCTTTATTTTCCCCGGTGTGCCGGAGGTGGTGCCGACGCATTTCGGTGTTGACGGGCCGGATGCATGGGGCAATAAAAGGGAGCTGTTTGTATTTTCGGGTATCCTGGCTGCTGTCAGCATTGGGGTGTACTTCCTGCTGCAGAATATTCACCGTCTCGATCCGAAACGTGCGAATAAAGATTCTTCCGCCACTTTTGGCAAAATGGCTGTCGGTACGGTTATTTTCATTGCGGTTCTGAATTTCATCTGCCTCGGCATGAGTACCCGGAATATGCACCTGGAGCCGGTAATGATGTCCCTGATCGGGCTGATGTTCGCGTTCCTCGGGAATGTCATGCATAATATCAAGCCCAACTATTTTGCGGGTATCCGCATACCCTGGACGTTGAGCAGCGATGAAAACTGGCGTCTGACGCACAGGCTGGCAAGCAAAATATGGGTGGCCGGCGGGTTGCTGCTTGCTGTGATTGCACTTACCTGTCCCGTTTCCGTAACCGCCGTCGCAATGCCGGTTTTGCTCGGTATCATGGTAGTGATCCCGATCGCATATTCTTTCAGCCTGTACCGCAAAGGGGTAGGGCGCAGTTCCTGATCTTACTGCCGCTTCAGAAGCGTCATTGTCCGTCTGTATGTTTTCAGGCGGACTTTTCTTTTTATCGCTTCCGGAGCAGACACCTGAAGGCAAATTACGCTCCGGAATTGTATCAGAAAAGGCGTACTTCCTTATCTTTGCCACCCTGTGTGGCGGTTT
The DNA here is from genome assembly GCA_049840855.1 of Chitinophagaceae bacterium. GTDB lineage: Bacteria > Bacteroidota > Bacteroidia > Chitinophagales > Chitinophagaceae > Rurimicrobium. The sequence goes on from JASGJF010000009.1 coordinate 15,259, forward strand.
TTTTTATCTATCTTCCGCACAATAATCAATCAGCATCAGATCTTATGGAATTAGCCAAGAATTTTCAGCACTCGGAATCAGAGCAAAAGTGGTATGAACACTGGATGGGTAAAGGATATTTTTATTCTACCCCGGACGAACGTCCCGCCTACACGATAGTCATGCCGCCACCAAACGTTACCGGAGTATTGCACATGGGCCACGCCCTCAACAATACCGTCCAGGACGTACTGATCCGCCGTGCTAAAATGCAGGGCTTTAATACCTGTTGGGTGCCTGGTACAGACCATGCTTCAATTGCCACGGAAGCCAAGGTGGTAGCGATGCTCCGCGAACGCGGAATTGAAAAGAATTCCCTCAGCCGTGATGAGTTCCTGAAATATGCATGGGAATGGAAAGAAAAGTATGGCGGCATTATCCTGCAGCAACTGAAAAAACTCGGCTGTTCGCTGGACTGGAACCGTACCTCATTCACCATGGACCCGGCCTACTACGCTGCGGTAATGCGCGTATTTGTGGAGTTGTATGAGAAAGGCTACATCTATCGCGGAGTGAAGATGATCAACTGGGACCCTAAAGCAAAAACGGCCCTGAGCGATGAAGAAGTGATCCACAAGCAGACAAACTCAAAACTGTACCATGTCCGTTACCGCATAGAAGGCGACGCGGAAGAATATATTACCATCGCAACCGTACGTCCTGAAACAATCCTCGGAGATACTGCCGTTTGCGTGCATCCGGACGATCCGCGCTATGCGCATCTGAAAGGTAAATACTGCTTCGTGCCGCTCATCAACCGCCGTATCCCCATTATTTTTGACGAATATATCGATCAGGAATTTGGTACAGGTGCGCTGAAGGTTACCCCCGCGCACGATATCAATGACTATAACCTCGGACTGAAGCATAAGCTGGAAGTGATCGATACCCTGAACGAGGACGGTACGATGAGCGTCGCATCCGGCATGTATGTAGGTCAGGATCGTTTTGCTGTACGTAAGCAGATCATTGAAGACCTGAAAGCTTCGGGAAATTATGTGAAGGAAGAAGATTATGCAAACCAGGTAGGTTTCTCCGAGCGTACCGATGTAGTGATCGAGCCGCGTCTGAGCATGCAGTGGTGGTGCAATATGGGCGAACTGGCAAAGCCTGCGCTGGAAGCGGTTTTATCGGATGAGATTGCTTTCTTCCCGCCTAAATTCAAAAATCTGTACCGGCACTGGATGGAAAATATCAAGGATTGGTGTATCAGCCGCCAGCTATGGTGGGGACAGCGCATTCCTGCATGGTACGATGCGAAAGGCAATATGTATATCGCGGAGACCGCCGAGGCGGCACTTGCGAAATACGAGGCAGCACATCCCGGAGGTAAAGCCGAAGACCTCCGCCAGGACGAAGATTGCCTCGATACATGGTTCTCCAGCTGGCTCTGGCCGATGGAGGTGTTCAACTGGAATGCCGCACCGGACAATGATGAGCTTGCCTATTATTACCCTACCGCTACGCTGGTGACAGCGCCCGAGATCATTTTCTTCTGGGTCGCGCGTATGATCATGGCGGGCGAATATTTCCTCGATCAGAAACCTTTTGATAAAGTATACTTCACTGGTATCGTACGGGATAAGCTCGGCCGTAAAATGAGTAAATCACTGGGCAATTCGCCGGATCTGCTTGCACTGATCGACCAGTACGGAGCCGATGCCGTACGCTTCAGCGTAATGATCTCGTCACCCGCAGGGAACGATCTGCTGTACGATGAAAGCATGCTCGAACAGGGCCGCAACTTCTGCAATAAAATGTGGAATGCCCTGAAGCTCGTGCGCATGTGGGACGGTCGTCAGGACCCCGGTATGGCTTATGTAGATACTTTCCCCACCTTATGGATGCGGGAGCGCATTGCACAGGTACAACTGCACCTGGACGAACTGATGAAAGATTTCCGCCTGAGCGAATCGCTGAAAACGATCTATTCTCTGATCTGGGACGACTTCTGCTCTTGGTATCTCGAATGGATCAAACCGGCCCAGGAAGCTTCCATGCCCGCCGCCCTGTACGAAGAGACCTTATCGATCTTCGAATCACTGCTGCAATTGCTGCATCCGTTCATGCCGTTCGTTACCGAAGAAATCTATCATCAATTGCGTGCCGACCGCAACGACGATCTGATGGCAAAACCGCTGTACAGCGCAAATGATATCAACGCTGCGCTGCTCGCACAAGGCAGATTCCTGCAGGATGTAATCACTGCAGTAAGGGATGCGCGCGTAAAAAACAATCTGAAACCCAAAAACACCCGTTAGAATAGCGGTGGATGCACGCTCCGAAGACATGTATCTCGGTATATCCGGTATCGTGTGCAAACAGGTGAACGCTGAATCACTGAGCTTTACCAGAGAAGCGGTGCAAGGCTCCATCTCTTTGGTTGTAGGCGCGGACAAACTGTATGTAAGCAGCGATGAATCCGTGGATACAGGGGCGCAGAAACAACAATTGCAGAAAGACCTCGATTATCTGAAAGGTTTTTTGCAAAGCGTTGACAAAAAACTCAGCAACGAAAAGTTTGTATCTAATGCCAAACCTGAGGTTATCGACGCTGAGCGCAAGAAACAGGCCGATGCACAGGCAAAAATAAAAGCTATTGAAGAAAGTCTGAGTTTATTGTAACTTTAAGGCTATGACCCAACGAATCGTACGTATAAGCCTGTTGCTGGCCGGACTCGGTGCTTTTTCCGTTTCCGCGCAGAAGAAAGTAAATGGAAAAACGGAAGCCCCCGCGCAGACCGCTTCCAAAAGACGCTACGCGATGGCTAACGCTTATTTAGGCCCTTCTGACCGCTCAGGTGGACTGATTTCCAAGCGTGCGTTCGATTCGTTGGTTACACTCGGCCTCACGGCAAAAGACTCGTCAGGTCAGCCGGGCCGTGTTACCGAATTCCGTGTTTACTATAAAGAACGCAATCTTTATGAAGATTCTGTGGGTAATATGTACGTGAACGTGGATGTCATGACCGACCTGTCTAAAAGCAACAAGCTGAATTCCTACATGGGCTCATCTCTTACAGACCGGACCAAGAAAGGAGATACGGCGATCTTCGATGATATTATCGTGATTTTCCCCGACAGTTCCACAGCAAGGGCGCATGAGATGAAATTCATCCTTGGTAAGTAGCTTTGTCAGGGCCTGATTTGTGGCTTGTCCCGTTCATTGGCCTGTATGCTGCTTTGATCTGTCTCCAGTTCTACTTTCTGAATGGTTGTGGCATATTTATTCGGTTCTATAGCTTTTCCGTAACGTACGGCATACACCTTGGTGAAAGCGGCGCCGAGGTATAGTATCACCGAAGAATAATAGATCCATACCAGCAATATAACAAGTGATCCGGCGGCACCGAAAGTGCTGCCTATTTTTGCCTGGGAAATGTATACCGTTATGGCAAATTTGCCGATCAGGAATAATATGGCCGTAGTGATCGCCCCCGCCATCACGTCTTTCCAACGGATACGCGCATCCGGCAATACCCGGAAGATCGTCGCAAAAATGAGCGTGCTGATACCGATCGTCAATATCAGGTTGATGATGTAAAACACGGCAACCGTAGCCCCCGGTATCATGCGCTGCAAACGGCTGTTGATCATTTCTATCACTGCGGAAAGTGCGAGCGATACCAGCAGCAGGAAGCCCAGGCTGATGATCACCGAAAAAGACAGGACGCGGTTCTTCAGGTACTGCAGCCAGCCCTGGCTTGGTTTGGGCTTCAGTCCCCAGATCTGGTTGATCGAATCCTGTATCTCCGCAAAAACCGTGGTGGCTCCTATCAGCAAAGTAATAATACCTATGAGTGCAGCTATTTTACTTTTGCCCTGCACCGAAGCATTGCGGATGATCTCCTGGAGCTCGATTGGCGGTATCCGATCCTACAAAATTCACGAGTACCTGGTACACTTGTCCTTCTATTGCTTCACGTGACAGGAAGATACCGCATAACGATATGATCACCACAAGAAGCGGACCCATGGAAAATACGGTAAAATAGGCCAGCGATCCGCTTAATTTACTGATATGGCCGTCTGAATAAAGGCGGAAGGTATCGGCAATCATCTGCCATATAGCTTTAAGTCGCTTTTTCATAGAGAGCATTTTGTACTTAGAGCTATATTAAGCTTATCGCTTTGCCGGCATGCTAGAAACTATGTTAAACCACAAAATAAAAGGGCCGGCATAAAGCCGGCCCCCTGGATGATTCACTAACTACTGATTATTGAATCACCAATTTTTGCGTGTTTGTCTGCTCGCTCTGCGTAAGCGTCACGAGGTACACACCGGCAGCAGGGAAAATGCTTCTGTCGATGTCTTCGGTCACAAAGGAATTTGCGGAACCGGTAATGTTTTTCTGGAAGATCACTTTGCCGGCGATATCACGGATTGCATAGGTCGCTTCTCCGGATTGGCTGAGTGTAAAATACAGTTTTGTAGATCCGTTAGACGGATTCGGGTACAGTTTCACATCACTCGCATTAGCAGCTACTTCTTTGATTTCAGTTGTCCACGGAGAAATAGTGAAATTATCCATGTACATATTATTACCGCCTACAGCAGGCCAGTAACGGAAACGGAAGAAAGTTTTGTCTGTGCGTTGTGCAGCCGGTATAGCAACCGTTTGTGCTTTCCAGTTGCTCACGCTTGTGGGGGCAAACTCAGCTGTCTGCACTCCGTTGTTGATAATGTCTGCATATTTCAATACGGCAATACGTACCCAGGTATCTCCGCAGGTGGTGCTTGCAAATACCTGCATCGAATCACCCGATGCAATTCCCGAAGTTGCTGCACCCGCTGTAAAGAAGTTCAGGTTCAGCGTAGAGCTGCCCGGAGCAAAGGTGGTGAGATCAAAAGCAGGTGTATAGATATCATCGAAATCACCAGTTGCAATACCTGAATAGCGCTCCGGATTCACACGTGTATCAAACGACCGGAAACGGATACAGCCGTCGCCGGAAGGATAACCGTTGGTGGAAGAGTATTCCCACTTGAAGTTATTCCCATAATAGTTGAACATAGGCCAGTTGGCAAAATCAGATTCTCCGGTGAAATACTGAGCATAAGTGTTTGTAACCGCCGTATTGGAAGCAATATATACCGCTTTACGAGAAATGGTGGAAGTGCCGGTATTATTGCCGGTCGCAGTCATGTCCACAGTTACCCAACCCGGAGTACTGAATGTATTCTGGATCGTTCCGGTGGAAGTGGAGCTTGCTACGGAAGCACCATTAGAGAACGCCCAGGTCACACCGGTGATCGTATCATTCCAGCTGCGGTTAGTAAAACGGAACTTGGTTGTGCTGCCCTCGCAGGAAAATACCATACGGTCTGTTGTGGAACCGCCCCAGGTAAACAAGCCTTTATCTATAGAGAAATCAGGAATAGGCTTAAGATCGGGACGTGCCGCCAATGCGCCGGTAGCCGCAAGATTGGATGCGGAATACAGGTTATTGCGTCCGGCAACGGAACTGGTGAGCGCCGCTCTCATTCGTGCTGCCTGTCCTATCGTGAACATTTTGGAACAATAAGAATAATCCATAATGTTCTGCGTATTCACGGTGTCTGCCGCTGCAGTAGAATTCGGGTGGTAAATTCCCGATCCGTCCGTATAACCTGTCGCACAACGCGTGTCGTACAGGTCAGAGGTCAGACAGCTGGTATGACCATAGGTAGGCGGTGTGTCGTCTACATCATCGTCTCCGCAGGCTACACCGGGATTATTGGTGCTGCCCCAGGTATGGGCGAGGTTCATGGTATGACCGATCTCATGCGTGATCGTTTTGTCTGTATTCACGTACGACGCGAGTGCAATAACCCCGTCGTATTGAGGAAAATAAACGGCGGAAGACGGGTAATAGGCATAAGCTGCCGCACCCGAATGATCGCTGCTCATCTTGGCAATAAACCAGATGTTCAGGTACTTGGTACTCGGCCAGTAATCCATTTTGGCCAGATCTGAGCCGTTGTCCGCGAAATACGACTGACGGCGTGTGATCCCGATTGTCGGATTGCCGTTCGGGTCAATTGTCGCCAGGTGCAGGTTGATCTGCGGATTACCTATATATTGTTTCAGATTGGAGAGTACATCTACCGTATCCTCATTCTCTTTGTTATACACCTTATTCCAGTAGGCAGCAGCGTTGAAAATCACTGTGTCAGGAAGATAGTCCGTGCCGTAATCATGGATTATGTGCACAACGATCGGTACGTCCAGGGAAACCGCAGTAGTTTTGAAAAGGGAGCCGTATTTCTTTTCGGCTTCGATTGCATTCTTTATCGCTTCATTCAGCGCAAGTTCCGTTGTCGAAATTGCCGGGTTCTCCTTTATCAGGCGACGATACAAATCGTCCGTGCCGCAGCTAATCTGTGCTTTGGCAGCCCAACCCATCAGTAATGCCGACCCCAGCAGGCAAATAGATTTTTTCATTTAGGCTTGTTTAATTGTCCGAAGTTACCCTTATTAAACGGAAAAGTCGGCGAATCATTGCTTTTTTGGGGTAAAAGCCGCCTTTTAGACGGTTAAAATGACAATGCCATGTTTATTTGTTACTCAGATACTTACCTATAAAAGGCAGCTGACTCAGCGTGCTACGTTCGCGGTATAAAACAGTCATGCCAAATGCAAAAAATAACAGGCTGCTGTAAACAATACGCAACAGGAAATTATCTATTAGCGGAATGCTTAAATAGTGAATAAAAAACAAGCAAAGCATCAATCCCAAGTAGAAACCGATCGTTCTTACCGGGTAGGGGACGGCAAATAATCGCTGCGCACGCCAATAAGCTACAACCATCATGCTGAAATAGCAGATGCAGGTAGCCCAGGCGCATGCTTGCATGCCATACTCCGGGATGAAGCGGAAGTTGATGATCAGCGTGATCGCTGCTCCCATGAGCGTGATCAGCGTTGCCTGTCGCATATGATCCGTAACCTTGAATATCGCAGTGAGATTGTAATAGACACCCAGGCAAAGGTTGGCAAACAGCAGTACGGGTACCACATACAGTCCTTTCCGGTAAGACGGGGAAATAATGTATTGCCAGATATCCATATACAGTGAGGTGAACAGGAATGCAATACACAAAGTGATCACAAACCATTTCATTACCTGCGCATAAGCAGAGGGTGCATTGCGGTCTTCGGCCTGACTGAAAAAGAATGGTTCCGCGCTCATACGGAAAGCCTGGATGAACAACGTGACAAAAATAGAGATACGGTAAGCCGCACCATAAACAGCCACCTGTATCTTGGCCGCCTCCTGATCGCCGGGGAATAATTTCAGCAGCATCATGCGATCCATCGTTTCGTTGATCATACCCCCTAATCCGATAATGATCATAGGTGAACCAAAACGCCAGAGTCTGCCCAGTAATTCTTTGTCAACCGATAAGCGGAAGCCTTTCCATTCCCCTGACAATAACAGCAGGGTAAGCGCCGATTGGGCGACATTAGGCAGCAGCAGCAATCCCGATTTGCTATGACCCTGATACCAGCCGGCATAAGCCGAATCCGGGTGCGCTGTAATATAGCGGGCAGAAAAATACAGGAAGAATACGGTAAGCAGCAGGTTCAGCAGGATACCCGCTATCTTGATCGCTGCATACATGCGGGGGCGCCCCTGCTGGCGCAGTCTTGCAAAAGGAATCGCTGATAAAGTATCGAAAGCGATGATCAGGATGGCCCAGGTAACATACTCCGGATGATCGGGCTGCTCAATAAAGCGGGCGATAGGAGCGCGGAAAGCAATAAACAGCAGACTGAGGCAGATGGTACTGCATAAAAGTGCGCTTACACTTGTATTGAACAGTTTCTCAGGATCTTCTTTTTTAGCGGCAAACCGGAAGTAAGCTGTTTCCATGCCATAGGTAAACAGGATGTTCAGCAGGGATATACCGGAATACAGAATGGTAAACTCTCCATAGGCCTGCTGGCCCTTCGCATCCGGAAGCAGATAGGTGACAATAGGCGTTTGCAGAAAGAAAATAAAGCGGGCGGCAATATTGCTCAGTCCGTACCAGACAGTTTGGGATGCTAACTTTTTGAGTTGTGACATTGATTGTCCAAAAATAATGTATTCTCCGTTTTCGGGAGATGCGCTGCGGCACTAACTTTGTAACTGTTCAGCGTTTAAAAAAAATATCAGGTGTCACATCCCATCGGCGTATTTGATTCCGGCTTCGGCGGTCTCACGGTTTTCCGTTCCATAGTGAACGAGCTAGGCGGCTACGATTTTATCTATCTGGGGGACAATGCGCGCGCACCCTATGGCAATCGTTCATTCGAAACTGTTTACGAATATACGCTCGAATGCGTGCAATGGCTGTTTGATAAAGGCTGTCCGCTCGTGATCCTTGCCTGCAACACCGCGTCGGCAAAGGCACTGCGTACCATTCAGCAAAAAGATCTGCCTCATATCGATGCCCGTAAACGCGTACTGGGAGTGATACGACCGACTGCCGAGATTATTGGTAAATACTCAAAAAGCGGTTCGGTAGGTGTTTTGGGTACACAGGGAACGGTCAGTTCGGGATCGTACCTGCTGGAGATCGAACATTTTTCTCCGGAATTGAAAGTGAGTCAGCAGGCCTGCCCGATGTGGGTCTCTTTTATTGAGGCGGGGGAACATGAGTCCGAAGGTGCGGCATATTTCTACAAAAAAGATATTACCGAACTGCTGGATAAAGACCCGGAAATAGATACGGTGCTGCTGGCTTGTACGCACTATCCGATTATCGAACAGCAGATCAAAGCCCTGTTGCCGGCGGGTATCACCGTACTGAGTCAGGGAGGTATTGTCGCTGCAAGTCTCCGGGATTACCTGCAACGGCATCCGGAACTGGATAAACGTTTATCGAAACAGGGAGCAAGAACCTTTTACACAACCGATGATCCGGCCCTGTTTGAGCAGAGGGGGTCGCTCTTTTACGGATCACCCATCAGCGCACACTTTGCGGATGTGGTCGATTAGGTTTTTCTGGGTTTCTTTTTAGCTGCGGGAAACAGCACATTGTTCAGGATGAGCCGGTAGCCGGGTGAGGTAGGGTGGAGGCTGAGATCTGTATGCGGATTGCCCACCAGGTGCTGGTAGTCTTCCGGATCGTGTCCGCCATAGAAAGTCCAGGTGCCTTTTCCGTATTCTCCGTGAATATACCGCGCTTCGTTTGCCGCTTTGCATTCTCCCATCACCAGCACACTGGATTTGAGTACATCTTTGCGAAACGCAGTGGTTTGCCCCATAAATCCTTTTACGATATCGGTATGGTTCTGACAGAGCATGCTGGGCACCGGATCGAATTTGGCAGAAAATTCAAACAGCGTGAAATAATCATCTTCCATCGGTACACGGCGGTAATGCGTGTTATCGATGTTCGAATATTCATACTCCGAAGCATTTTGCGAAATAATAAAATTGCGGAACGCGAAACACTTATTGAAATCCAGCTTCTGCTGGGCGTCGGGAGCTATCGGATCGCCATCAAACGGAACGTCGCAGATATCTGTATTTTCTGCCGCCAGTGCAATATCATAGCTGTCCGTGGCCGAACACATCGCAAAAAGGTAGCCGCCACCCGCCACAAAATCCCTTATTTTTTTCGCCACCGACAGCTTCAGCTTCGATACTTTGCTGTAGTGATTGCGGTGGGCTATTTCTTCCATTACTTTTACATCCTCCTGGTACCAGTTGGCGAAACGGTACATACCCCAGAATTTTCCGTATTGCCCCGTAAAATCCTCATGGTGCAGGTGCAGCCAGTCGTATTCCGGTAATTTTCCTTCCAGTACCTCATCATCATACAACTTGTCAAACGGAATTTCTGCATATTCCAGTACAAGGGTTACGGCATCGTCCCAGGGATGCTTCCCTTTAGGCGTATACACCGCAACTTTCGGTGCTTTTTCGAGTTTGATGATATCCCCGTTATTATCAGGATCGGCAATTTTCTCCATGATCCCCAAATATTCCGCATCTGCTATCACCTGGTAACTGACGCCCCTGATCTTGCAGAGCCGTTCCACAGCTTCATGCTGATCGATCGCAAAGCTGCCTCCTTTATAGTTCAGCAGCCAGTCTACAGGTACATTCAGCTTCAGACAGGCATACGCAACACCGTAGGCTTTCAGGTGATTGGTCTGGCCTTCGGCATCCATCGGGATCAGTATCTTTGAGGCAAATGCCTGAGACAGCACCAGGCTGCAACACAGGAGCAGGATCAGCTTTCTTTTCACGGCAGAGTATCTACTTTCAAATGGTAAAGTAAGACAAATACTTTTTACAAAATTATAAAGTTGTTCGTCCTACATTTGCCGGAATTCGTTCAGATTCCCTCCAATGGCTTCTTACAGTAATTTCAGAGCTCTGAAAGCCCTCACAAAGGCCAGTCTCCAGAGCATAATGAAAAGTCCGTCCGCGGTCGTTTTCAGCATCGCTTTTCCGCTGGTATTTATTATTGCGTTCGGCTTCCTCGGCGGCAGCAAAGCGTTCAGCATCCGGCTTACAATGAGCAAAGATGCGGATACCACCAATGCGCTCTATCAGGCGCTTCACGGGAATCAGTCTATCAAATGGGTGCCTTACCCCGGCGATAAGGAACTGGAAAATGCCCTGAAGAAAGGAGTGGTGGATGCGGTGCTGGATATTCAGACGCAGAAAATGCTGTTTCCCGCCTATAAGATCGCTCTGAACGGATCTGAAGCACAGGCGGGCAAATTGTACCAGTTGCGCGCGATCATCAATGAGACTGTCTATAATCTGAATCCGGAACTCGCCGCGAAGATGGCCCAGGAGGTAAACATCGCGATCAGCACCGAGAAGATCCGCGATTTTAAAACAATTGATTTTATTCTGCCGGGCCAACTGGGTTTTTCACTGCTGGCAGGAAGTGTTTTCGGAACGGCGTTCATTTTCTTTAATATGCGTCAGACCCTGGTACTGAAGCGCTTTTTCGCCACACCGGTACGCCGGGAAATCATTGTGCTGAGTGAAGGCTTTGCACGCTTATTGTTTCAGCTGGTTACCGCTGCCGTGATTATCGGAGTAGGGTATTTCGCATTTGATTACCACCTGATCCATGGCGGCGCCACCGTATTGCAGATGTTGCTCCTGTGCGTTTTGGGCGTAATGGTGTTTATGGGATTTGGTTTTGCGGTGAGCGGACTCGTAAAAAGTGAAGCAAGCATTCCGCCGTTGGCTAATATGATCACGATGCCGCAGTTTTTGCTGGCCGGTACTTTTTTCTCTATTGAGAGTTTCCCCAAATGGCTGCAGCCGATCAGTCGCGCCATGCCGTTGACTTATCTGAACGATGCGCTGCGCCGTACGGCTTTTGAAGGAGCCGGACTCTGGGAGCTGCGTACAGACATACTGATACTGCTGATATGGGGTGTAGTCGTCTACATTGTTGCAGGTAAAGTTTTTAAATGGGAATAGCTTCCTATTATTGTAATTCCTAACACTATCTGATGATCCGATTTGCACTGGCCGGCCTGGGAAACATTGGTAAACGGCATGCCGAACATATTTTAAACCATCCGCAGGCACAGCTGGTGGCGGTTTGTGATATCGACCGTTCGAAGGCGTCCGTTGCGGATGTTCCGTTTTTTGAGCATATCGGAGACATGTTGCGTGAAACTGACGCAGATGTTGTTTGTGTTTGTACGCCCAATTACCTGCATGAGCCGCATGCTGTCGCTGCTTTGCGCTCCGGAAGGCACGTGGTGGTGGAAAAGCCCATGGCATTGAGTGTTGCGGAATGTGACCGCATGATCGCAGCTTCCGAAGAAAGCGGCAAACTTATCTTTGCGGTAAAGCAGAACCGGTATAATCCGCCTGTGGCCGCCGTAAAGGAACTGATCGACAGCGGCCGGCTCGGTAAGGTTTTTCTCGTGCAGGTAAATTGTTTTTGGAACCGCGGCGACAGCTATTATGCACAGAGCGACTGGCGGGGACGTAAAGAAAAGGACGGTGGATGCCTGTTCACGCAATTCAGCCATTTTGTTGACATTTTATATTACCTGAACGGAACAATCGTTTCTGCACAGGGTATGGTCGCCAATTTCGCGCATCAGCATAACACAGAGTTCGAAGATTCCGGGAGTTTCGTAATGCAGGGCGCCAACGGGTCCCTGATCAACTTCAACTTTACCACCACGGCCTTTGAAAAGAACATGGAAGGTGCGATAACTGTTTTTGCCGAGCACGGAACGGTAAAGATAGGCGGGCAGTACCTCAATACAATTGAATACCAGCAACTGGAAGGAGCCGCCCTGCCTTCGATCAATATCAGTGCCAAGAATAATGATTACGGACTGTACCAGGGTTCCATGAGTAACCACGACAAGCTGATAGACAACGTGGTACGTGTATTGGAGCATGGTGATACAATGACCACTACCGCTGCGGAAGGCAGGGAAGTGGTGCGCATGATCGAGCTGATGTACAGATCGGCGTAAAAAATATCTGTTTTCATTCTAACATTCGGTGCCGGTATGTCGTCCATACAATTGGCGTACTCCGCTTACACCCTATTTAATGTGGAGATCTTGGAAGAGCAAAAGGCAATTACGGTAGATTCAATCGCCGGCAACGCATTGTTGTCGGAGGATCTGCTGTTGCTTATAGAAGGCTGCCGCAAAAAAGACCGCAGGAGTCAGAAGGCTCTTTACGATCGCTTTGCGCCTATGCTTTACTCCCGGATCCGGCGTTACGTTACGGAACAAAGCGAAGTAAACGAACTATTAAATGAGACTTTTTTTAAGATCCTGACCCATCTGGATTCTTATTCGTTTTCCGGGGCATTTGAGGGATGGATGCACCGTATCGCGATGAATACAATCACCGATTTCCTGCGCCGTCATATTAAACACAAACAGAGAATTGTAGCGGATACAGAGGATGTGCATTGTACCGTTCCGGAGAATGTGCTTGCCGGCATCGGTTATAAAGAATTATTGTTATTGATTCATGGCTTGCCCGAGGTACACAGGGGAGTCTTCAACTTATTTGTTTTTGATAATTGCAGTCATAAGGAAATAGCAGAACATCTGGGAATAACGGAGGCCAACAGTCGCTGGCATCTGAACGATGCCCGGAGACGGTTAAAGGAAAAACTGGACGCTTTACGTTAACGATTAAACAGGCAATGGAGCCAAACGAAAAACATATCGATGATTTATTCCGGCAGGAAATGGAGGGTTTCAGAGAAACTCCTCCGGATGCAGTCTGGGAATCATTGGAGCAGAGATTAGACGCACACGTCGCTACGGGTAAGAGCCCCGGCGCCGGCGGTATGGGCGGCTGGCTTTGGGTTGTGCTGACGTTTGCGGTGGTTACCGTTGCCATTTTCGGATACCGGCAACTCCATAAGGACAATATAGCAATTCAGGATAAGCAGGTGGCGTTTTCCGAAAACGTGCCTTCCGCAAATACAACTACCGAAGATGGGGCGGATGCATTACCAGGTACCGGACCTGCTTCTGCTCCTGCAGTTGCGGAAAATACAGTGCCGGACGGAAACGGTACGGAACAACCTTTATTTGAAGAGGCAGCACCTGCTGGTCCTGCAACACCTGTTAAAAGTGCACTGCAACCCGTTAACACCCCGGGTAAACAAGCACCGGCAAAACAGTCGGATATTCAGGCGAGTCAGTCCGCCGACAAAGCGGCAACCGAAAGCCGCGCCGGAACAGCTAAACTGCCTGCTGCCCCGGGAATTAATGCGGCATCGACAGTTCCCGGAAAGGTAACTGCAGGCCAAAACGCTTCTGTGGATAAAGCGGCACCGGGGGCAGCTGAACGCACAAAGGCAGATGCTGCGACATTTGCTCCGGATAAAGCGAAAAAAGGTACCAGGGAAGCTATAAGCCCTTCACCGGCAACCGGCGATAAACATGCAGTCCGGGAAACAGTCGCATCGTCTTCTATAAAGGTAACGGACAGTGCTGTCCGGGATGGTAATGCAACCAGACCGGCGGGTATCAGGAGCCGGACAGATAATGCTGCGGTCGCGCAAAAAGAGACCAGGCAGGCATCATCAGCCGTTAAAGACAGTGCTGCGCGGGAACTTACCCGGAATGGCAAAACTGTTGCAAGAGCAACGGTTGAAAGTCCTTTCGTAAAAACCAAGGAACAAGCTACACCGCACAAGACAGCTGAAATGGGATCCGGTATCGCCGCAACTTCGGATAAAGCAGTTGTCGGAGCGAATAAAGAAGCCATTCAGGCTACTGTATCCGCTTTTGCATCTAAAGATGCAAAAGCACCGACTGTAAACGGAAAGTCTCCAAAACAAAAAGCGGTCGCAGATTCGTCTACAGTTGCCGAAAGGCAATTACTGTCATCTGCCGGAAATAAGGCCGGCGGCAACGTGTGGCAAAGTAAATCGGCAGTTGTAACGCCGGAGAAGTCAGCTGTAACGGCAACGAAGAAGGACAGGACCACCGCATCGGTTACTCCTGATGCAGCAGCAAAAAGTGAGAGTGGTCCGGCAGAAAAGATTGCGGGCCGCAAAACACAGGCAATGGATAAAGCGGTAACGGAAGACTCCTCTCGGATTAATATGAGAACCGCAACCGCGGATGCCAAAAAGGCCGAACGCCTCGGAGCACAGTCAGAAGAGAAACGACCCGCCGCAATTAGAAAGGCGGCTAAACAAAATAGTAAACCTCAGGCTTCGGTTGGTATGGGTGCCCTGGCGGGTGGCGCCGGTACAAAGCCGAAGCCGGGGTTTGTTGCTGCTGATAAGGCAAAACGCAGCGCTGCAAAGCCCGGAGGTGCGCTTGCAACACGGGAGCTGCATGAAGCTGCTGTATGGTTATCTTATGTAGGTACCTACCGCGATTTCCGGGCCGATCGCCCATCGGCTGGTCTGCTCACCGGATCAGCGTTCCCGCAACCTGAACCATCAGTTACGAAAAGCGGAAAACGCAAGAAGAAAAAAGGCGATCTGTCAACTGCAAAAGTAACACCGCAGGGCGGCAGTTCTCTGCAGTCGGGCAAGTCTGCTACAGATGCTAAACAAAATAATACTGCTACTGCTGCCGCTGCAGCAGGAAATACATTGAAGCAACCTGAACCGGGCAATAAGACGGCAAAGGATAATCATACCGCAGGTTCTGCTGGTACCTCAGGTGCAGCTTTGGCTGCTGCCGGATCGTCTGCGCCGCGCACGCCACGGGGCTTTGCTTTTCAGGCCGGCATACTCGGAGGTGTGGAAAAAGGCTTTGCGCGTTTCAGTGCCCAGAAGACAGCGCTGTCGGCATTCTTCGAATGGACGGTTGGAGCAAAATGGGGTATAGGCGTATCTCCGGCTTATAAATGGTCCGCGACAAGCAAGGAGTATAGTTTGTCTGATGGAAGCTATGTCTCTCCCGGTACCACGGATGTAACAGTCTTCGATCAGGCCCGGGATTCCTTCGGAACGTATACAGGTTACGGATCTTATGCGTTTGCACAGAAATACGACTCAATGGTTGCAACGCGTCAGCTGCAACGTAATTACCGTGAGTTTGAATTGCCGTTGTGGGTGTCTTATCACCTGACGAAGAACTGGACTGTTCTTGCCGGCGTGCAGCTCACCTGGGGCAGTATACCGGTCTTTCAGGGGTCGGTGCAGACTTTTACAGGCTTATCGCTTACCGATACGGTGCGCAACTATTACGATACGGCTTACATCGGACCTGCTGCACCGGATAAGTTTGCTCACAAAGGAGTGGATTCTTTTTCCTCTTATAAAAGTCCTTCTTCAGATGCTGTTTTGAAGCCGGTGCGCGGAGGTTATATCCTCGGTCTGCGTTATACACATCGGTATGGAATCTCCGCAGAAGCAACGATACGACAGAATCTAAGCGGACTGAGCGGTGTTTCCGATCCGACACTGAAGCAGCTGATGTCTCAGCCGTATATCCGTATCAGTATCGGGTACCAGATCGGCAGGTCCGGAAAATCCGGAAAATAATTTCCCCGGACGCTAACATTTCAAACACATGCTTCGTCATATTTCTATGACATCTGTTTCTTAACCTAACAAAACTCATTTGTATGAAAACTAAAAGTTTTTTATCCATGGCCGCATTGGCCCTCGTTTGTCTGGCAGCTTCCTCGTAAAAAAGATTCGGTAGCCGTGCCGCAGAACAATAATAACAATAACAACAACGGCGGTGGCGGAACCACCACTTATCAATCGTTCTCCCGCGAGTTCGAACAACTGGCACCGAGGAAGATGACCAAAAGTATCGATGCAGCGGCCGGAGCCAGCTTTTACGGTTACAGCGGTACTCGTTATGTATTTCCTGCAAACGCGTTCCAGACTGCCAGCGGAACTGTGGTGACGGGAATGGTTGATCTGCAGGTGATGGAGTGTGTAAAGATTCCGACATGCTTTTTGCGCGGATGCTCACTTCCAGCGGCGGAAGCCCACTGTTTTCTGCGGGCTCTGTAATGGTAAAAGCCACTAAAGACGGCGCAGATGTATATCTCCGTCCCGGTATGAGATTTACGATAAAAATGCCTACGGCTAAAGGACCTTCGGCAGGCGATATGAGCTTGTTCCGCGGTATCCTCACACCGGCAGATTCTTCATCGTCAATCGACTGGGCTCCGGACAGAGACTCACTATACGGTGTGATCTATGATGGCGATACTATTTCCATGACGCCGGATTCAGTTGGTTTCTTCAACCTGGATAAATTCGCAGCGGGCGATATCGTTGAAGTGGATATTAAAGTAGACGGTGTGGCTGCAACCCTTGCTTCCAAAGATGTAATGGGCTATTATATGGTAGACGGTACAACATCCGTTATGCCTTTGAGAGGTGTGAGTTTTACCTCAAATACCTACACAGGAGTAAAAATGCTGAAAAGTAAATCTGATATCGTGATCGCAGTGATCAGCGGAGGCGACTTCTACGGAGGAATCCTGACCGGTGTGACCGCGAGTTCCGGTTCGACGTATACTGTCACGGTAAGTAAAATGACACCGTCTGCATTCAAGGCAATGGTGGATGCGTTGTAGTCAAAAAAAAATAAACAGGAGAAAATAAAAAAAGGTTGTTTCATCCCGAAACAACCTTTTTTTATGAACGGCCGCTTAGTCGCAGCAGGATCGTCTCCCTTTCGCTTTGAATCGGGTAAACCGGTATGTCTCGTGAGAGAGGATTTTGAGTAGTACAGCCATCACAAGCAGCGTATGTACAACGCGCACATACAACGGCTGATGCGTAATAAATGGTTTGGGACTGATCAAATACACAAAAGCCAATGCAAACGAAACCATTAGGAACAGCGATGGACGATATTGCGACTTACTGATGCATTTCAGCATATTCCAGAAAGTTGTTCGCTTTTTGGTAATGCTGCGTTTCAAATAATGCAGCAAGCCGTCGCCCGATATGTCTACTAGCTTTGACATCGATGCAAAGATTGATTAAATAATGTTTTGATATTGTTAAGGTAAATCCGCCAATATGCTTGTTTACAAAATATTAGCTTCTTGCAGCACATCCTCTATCGTTCCGAAAGAATGGCTGATCAGCGCAGGGATTTCGGATTTCGGCACCCAACGTACTTCTTCTATCATTTCCTCTTTCTGAGGCAGCACCGGCTGGGTCGATGAGGCCTGCATCCGGTACCAGGCGGTGTACTTAAGAATGTATTGCTGTTGCATCTGATATATATGCATCGAGTTGCATATTTTGCTGCCGAGTCTGTAGTTCCTTCAGTCCCGTTTCTTCCGTTACTTCCCGCAGCGCGCATTCTTCAAGCGACTCTCCCTCGTCCAGTTTCCCTTTTGGCAGATCCCACTTACCGCGGCGGTAGATCATCAGGATTTCCTGTTTTTCATTTATTACCACGCCACCGGCAGAGTGCATCGGGTAAAAGTTCCAGAGCAGTTCTTTTTCGATCAGCGATTTGTCGGCATCGTACAGTACCACGCCGGCTGTGGATGATTGTTCCAGCAGACGCAGCGCTTCATTGAAGTTTGCGGCATTCGCACCGGTAAGCTGGCTGTAATGAGGGAAATCTTTAAAGCATTCGGATGAAGAGGCGAGTATGAGCGGCCTGTTGGAGAAGTAGATTTTTTGGAAGAAACTCATTACGGCCCTTTTTGATTAATTTATAGAATGGGCGTAGCTTTGGCGCATGAGCACACAAAAACAATTCGCCGAAAAACTTTTGCAAATTAAAGCATTACAAATAAATACACAAACGCCTTTTAAATGGGCTTCCGGCTGGAATTCCCCTGTTTATTGCGACAACCGCAAGGTGCTGAGTTATCCTTTTGTACGCGATTTTGTGAAAAGTGAACTGGCGAATATGATTTTGGAGCACTTTCCTGATGCTGACGCAATTGCGGGCGTGGCCACGGCGGGAATCGCACATGGAGTACTTGCGGCGGACCTTATGAAACTGCCATTCCTTTATGTGCGCAGCAAGCCGAAAGAGCACGGCATGGGCAACCAGATCGAAGGCGTATTACAGCCGGGTGCCAGGGTAGTAGTGGTGGAAGATCTGATCTCTACCGGTAAAAGCAGCCTTGAAGTGGTGGAAGTGCTTCGTGCAAACGGTGCGGAAGTGCTTGGCATGTGTGGCTTGTTCACCTATGGATTCCCTGCCGCGGATGAAGCGTTTGCAAAAGCCAATCTGCCGCTGCATACGATCAGCAATTACACCGCGCTGATGGAGCTCGCCGAAGACCTGAAAATCGTTAGCCCGGAGCAACGCGAAAAGCTGGCCGAATGGCGTACCAGCCCCTCCACCTGGTCTATTTAATCCTGCTTTATGGCCTGGCTGCGTCTGGTTCGCTGGAACAATTTATTTATCGTAATGCTCACCCAGTTGCTGGTGTGGTATTGTGTACTGTTGCCGCTTCATGCGTGGACCGATACTCCTTTTCTGCTGGGTCCGCTGCATTTTGCACTCGTCTGCATATCCACCATACTGATTGCGGCAGCGGGGTATATCATCAATGATTACTTTGATATAAAGATCGATGCGATCAACCGTCCCCAGAAAGCCATCCTGGATAGGGTGATCGACAGAAGACAGGCGATCATTGCGCATTCTGTGCTGAATGTGCTGGCGCTGGTACTGGCGGGAGCGGTTGCGTGGTCTGCCGGTAAATGGTATTGGCTGTTCGTACAGTTGTTCAGCACCGTATTGCTGTTTTTTTACTCTTCTCATTTCAAACGTCTGTACGTGATCGGTAATGTGGTGGTGGCCTTGCTTACTGCGCTTACCATTTTCACCCTGTTTATATACGAACCGGGTTTGTGGTATTTCGTAAGCCAGCCGCCGATGCTGCGCAAAGGAGATGCGGAACTGGCCAACCCCATATGGGTGCTGGGTATTTACACCGGCTTTGCATTTGTGCTTACCTGGATGCGCGAGATCGTAAAAGATATGGAAGACCACATCGGAGATGCTGCTGAAGGTTGCGTGACGATGCCGATAAAACTTGGCCTGAAGCGCACTGCGCGGTTTATACAGTTGATTTCGCTGGCGGCGATTATTCCCTTGGTTATTGCATCTGTTAAGGTGCAGGGAGTATTGGGCATTTATACCTTTTTTGTGCTTACTTTGCCCCTGACCGCCTGGGTTTTGTTGCTGAACAGACGTGCGTCGACACAACATTACCACCGTATGAGCCGTTATTTAAAGGTGATCATGGTATCAGGAATCGGTTCGTTGATCGTTTATTATTTTCAGGCTAATGCGTAATATCATTCTCGCTTCTCAATCTCCCCGCCGTAAACAGCTTCTGGAGCAGGCAGGTATCAGCTTTACAATTGTGAATCCAGATGTGGACGAAACCGTCACTCCCGGTATGCTGGCCGAAGAGGTGCCGTCAGGTCTCGCGCATAAAAAAGCTCAGGTAGTGGCAGCGCAGCATCCGGATGCCGTGATCATTGCTGCCGACACCGTTGTATTGCTGGGCAACGATCTGCTGGGCGATGAGATATTGGGCAAGCCTGTGGATTCCGAAGATGCGATCGCTATGCTGGAACGCCTTTCCGGCCGTATGCACCGCGTGGTTACCGGCGTATGTATCTCCGTAGATGGTCATTCACATGTATTCTCTTCCAGTACCGAAGTGTACTTCCGCCAGCTCACGCTGCCGCAGATACAGAAGTATATTATGGATTACAAGCCCTTCGATAAAGCCGGCTCCTACGCGATCCAGGAATGGATCGGGCTGATCGGTATCGAAAAGATACACGGTGATTATTACAACGTAATGGGATTGCCTGTCGGCGAATTGTACCGCCATCTTACACGTCTCGGAATACTTTAATTCTTCCTTTACTGCCCGCTCTGTTTTTTGTACTTTTGCCCACAATTTTCGGCAAAGGCTATGGAGTACAATTTCAGACATATCGAAGCGGAGTCCAAAAAGAAATGGGCTGAGGGAAATGTTTACCGGACGGAGAACGATTTCTCGAAACCTAAGTTCTCAACATTCTTGACATGTTCCCTTATCCGAGCGGAGCGGGGCTGCATGTAGGGCACCCACTTGGCTATATAGCATCGGACATATATGCCCGCTACAAGCGACTGAAGGGATTTAATGTACTGCACCCTATGGGCTTTGATGCCTTTGGGCTGCCAGCAGAGCAATATGCGCTGGAAACCGGACAGCACCCTGCTGTGACCACTGAAAAGAACATTGCCCGCTACCGCGAGCAGCTGGATAACATTGGCTTTTGCTATGACTGGAGCCGTGAAGTACGTACCAGCGATGCCAAATATTACAAATGGACGCAGTGGATATTTCTGCAGCTGTTTCATAGCTGGTATGACCGGCAGGCAGGCAAGGCGCGCCCAATTGACGAGCTGACAGCCATTTTTGAGCGCGAGGGAAATACCGGCACTCCCCTGCCCCGGCAATAGCGACCTGCGCTTTGACGGGGCCGCATGGAACAATTTTTCTGAAAAAGAACAGCGTGAAGCACTGATGCACTATCGGCTTGCCTACCAGGGCTATGCACAGGTAGTGGTGGTGCGAAGCACTGGGTACCGTGCTAGCCAATGATGAGGTGGTTAATGGTGTATCTGAGCGCGGCGGCCACCCTGTAGAGCGCAAAAACATGCGCCAGTGGTTTCTCCGCATTACAGAGTATGCCGACCGCTTGCTGAGCAGCCTCGACAATCTGGAATGGTCGGAGGCGATGAAGGAAATGCAGCGCAACTGGATCGGCAAGAGCAGCGGTGCATCGGTTAACTTCTCAACCGGCGACCACAACATAACCGTATTTACTACACGCCCGGACACCATCTTTGGTGTTGACTTTCTGGTGCTGGCACCGGAGCATGAGCTGGTACATACCATAACCACCGCCTGAGCAGCAAGAAGCGATTGCTGCCTATGTACAATATGTAAAAAGCCGCTCTGAGCGCGAGCGCATGAGCGAGGTAAAACAAGTGACCGGCTGCTTTACTGGCGCCTATGCTACACACCCGCTCACCGGCAGACAGATACCCATCTGGATATCTGAATATGTATTGGCAGGATATGGCACAGGCGCCATCATGGCTGTGCCTTGCGGCGACGACCGTGACCATACTTTTGCCAGCCACTTCAACATTGCTATTACCAATATATTCGGCGACCTGTACACCGGGACGGAAGCATACAGCGCCAAGACTGGCAAGGTAGAGAACAGCGGCTTCCTGAGTGGCATGAATGTGCCAGATGCTGCCGAGGCCGCCATTAATGCACTGGTGGAAAAAGGTATTGGCGAGCGAAAAATCAACTACAGGCTACGCGATGCGGGCTTCAGCCGTCAGCGCTACTGGGGCGAACCGTTCCCCATCATGTATATTGACGATGTGCCGTATGCCACCGACGAACCAGTAGTGGCGCACAACCATACACTGGCGCAGCTACCCGTAGAACTGCCGATGGTAGAACACTATCGCCCCGGGCCGGAAGGACAGGGACCACTTGCCAATATCCCTGACTGGGTAGAAACAGAACCGGCGAGCGGGAAACCAACACCATGCCTGGCTATGCCGGCAGCACGCTGGTACTTCCTCCGCTACATGGATCCTCATAACGATGCGACATTTGCCGACAGGCCACATTACCGACTACTGGAACCAGGTAGACCTGTATGTGGGTGGTACCGAGCACGCCGTAGGCCATCTGCTCTATAGCCGCATGTGGACCAAGGCCCTCTGCGACCTGGGCCATATTGGCTTTGATGAGCCGTTTAAGCGACTGCTGAATCAGGGAATGATACAGGGAAGCAGTCGTTTCGCATATCGCATTGATGAAAATACGTTTGTCTCACATGGTAAAAAGGACGCTTACAACACAACAGCGATTCGTGTAGATGTTTCAATGGTGGACGGTGTTGTCCTGGATACTGATGCGTTTAAAAAGTGGAGATCCGAATATGCCAATGCACAATTCATTCTCGAGGATAACGGGCAAGATATCTGCGGTGTCGAAACCGAGAAAATGTCCAAGTCCAAGTACAACGTGGTGAATCCGGACGATATCATCGCGCAGTATGGTGCGGATACCTTCCGTATGTATGAAATGTTCCTCGAGCCATTGGATGTGAGCAAGCCCTGGGACACGAAGGGAATCGAAGGGGTACACCGTTTCCTGAAGAAGTTGTGGCGTTTGTATTTCGATGAGCAGAAAGGCAATATCATCACTGAGGAAACTCCTTCGGGACGCTGAACTGAAAGCACTGCACAAATCGATCAGAAAGATCGAGCAGGACACCGAGCGCTTCTCATTCAATACCGCCGTGAGTCAGTTCATGATTCTCGTCAACGAACTCAGCGGATCTGAACTGCCATAAGAAAACGATATTGCTGCCTTTGGCTCAACTGCTGGCACCTTTTGCTCCGCATGCCGCTGAGGCTTTATGGGAAGAGATGGGAGGGACCGGTTCTGTGGTTGCAGCTCCGTTCCCGACCTGGGAAGAAAAGTACACGGTAGACAATACCAAAGTGTATCCCGTGGCGATCAACGGTAAAACCCGAACCGAGCTGGAGTTTGCGCTGGACGCAGATCAGGCTGCCATAGAACAGGTAGTGCTGGCGGATGAGATCGTGCAGAAATGGCTGGATAACGGACAATACAAAAAGATCATCTTCGTCAAAGGGAAGATGATCAATGTGGTTGTTTAAAAGACCGGATGTCTAAATAGTTTCGTCGAAAGTCATACCGACTCTGCGTTGCAGCAGCGTTTCTTTTATTTCGTTTAATATTTCCGTATCGTCGATGGTGGAGGGTATTGTATACGCTTTGCCATCGGCGATCTCGCTTATCGTCTTACGAAGTATTTTGCCGCTGCGTGTTTTAGGCAAGTCGCTTCCCCACTACGGCAGTTTTGAAAACCGCTATCGGACCGATCGTTTCGCGTACGGTGTGCACCAATTGTTCCTGCAGGTCTGCTTCTGTGTGCGCAATACCATCTTTCAATACGATGAGTGCCAGGGGGCGTTGTCCGCGCAATGCACAGGCAATACCCACTACCGCGCATTCTGCTACGGCAGGGTGGGCGGAAACGATCTCTTCCATCTCACCCGTGCTCAGCCGGTGTCCGCTTACGTTGATCACATCGTCAATACGGCCCATCACAAACACATAGCCTTCTTCGTTTTTATAACCGCTGTCGCCACTCAGGTAATAGCCGGGATATCGCTCCAGGTAACTTTTCCGGAAGCGGATCTCATTGTTCCAGAGGCCGGGCAGGCAACCGGGTGGCAGGGGTAACCGGATGGCTATATTGCCTTCCTGCTTTGCTTCGGTCTGTCCTTGTTCATCCAGGATACATATATCATAACCGCAAACCGGGAGGTGCTGTTCGGATTCATCGTGTTTCCCTATTAACCTT
>JASGJF010000010.1:0-36320 GCA_049840855.1 Chitinophagaceae bacterium
GGTCCCAGGTAAATTGTGAGAAATTCAGGTCCGTTGGTGACCGCCCTTCCCACACTACCGTAAAAAGTCCATGCGGTGCAATACACAGCCAGCGACAGTGCGTAGATCCAGCTCTTGTCCAGGAATTTGGATTTGCTTTTCCGCTGCTGCTCTACCATGTACGCAATGAGGAACAGCAGCGAAAGATAGGCGACCGAACAGATAATTATCAGCAGCTTACTCATCTAATGCTTTCGTTTGGTTCTGATCAGTGAATGAAACAATAGCAGCAGGATGCAGGAAAGCCAGGCGCAGAACAGGTATACAAACAATATTGGTATGCCGCCTATGAAATCAGGCCGGTTCACCGAGTATAATATCGGCGCATTAAAGATCAGCAGCATGAAAAAGGCCAGCAATACATAGATAGCCTTTTTGCGTTCTTCGAGTTTCATCCCTGGAGTGCTTATGGTTTAAAGATAATAAAAAAGCACAGGCTGTTTAAGGCCTGCGCTTTTTCGGTGCTGATCTGGTGAAATCAGTCTTTGGTATCGTACTCCCCGGAAAGCGCATAGGTGCCGAAGCGGAGCAGACCTCCAACGATAATGGGAGTCAGTACGAACAGGATGATAATGCCGAATACGGTGTCGTCACTTCCTTTGGCATGCGCGATTTTAGGCCATCCGAAATCCATGATGCCAAAATAGCCGCAGGCAATGGCGAGTGCGATCCACACAATACCGAGCATTCTTTTTACAGTGTTCATAAAAAAGGTGTTTAAGTGTGAACAGATGATTAGTCTTCGATGTGTTTAATTTTACTGTTGATATACACCAGTCCGATCACAAAGCAGATAGCGCTGACGATGATCGGGTACCAGAGACCTTCAAGGTAAGGTTGTGCATACGGCAAAGCCTCATTTGCCTTTTCAGCAACGGTATTTGCGTCTTTTGCTTTGGATGCAAGATAGGTCGCCACAGCAGGCAATAATCCTCCGAATACACCATTGCCTATATGATAGGGAAGGGACATAGAGGTGTAGCGTATCTTGGTCGGGAACAACTCCACAAGGAACGCTGCAATCGGACCATATACCATTGTTACGAGCAACACCTGTATAAATACCAGGAAGACCAATGTCCACTTTTCGCCGTTATTAATAGTAATAGTTTTCTTCATATCCACTTTTGGTTTGCCGTCCACGATCTTCGCCACACCATTTTCAAGCGTGGTTGTTTTCACCTCGTTCAGGTGCGTACCATCGGTGTAATATTTGTCAGTCGTCACAACCGAATCAAACCCGGAAGTCTTTGCATTTTCTTTCAGTACGCCGTTTACTGTCGTCTGTTCCGCTACCTCCGTTTTGTTTTTCAGGTTCACGGTCTGGTACATTTTTTCGTAGATGGGCCGGTAGGCAAAGACTGCGATCAGCATACCTGCGAGCATGATTTTCTTCCTGCCGATACGGTCAGACAGGCCGCCAAAGACGAGGAAGAATGGTGTTCCCATCAGCAGTGCAATAGCCATCAGCGTATCGGACTGCATCTTATCCACCGAACAGATCTTCTCGATGAAGCTCATGGCATAGAATTGGCCGGTATACCAGACAACACCCTGACCCATCGTTGCGCCGAACAGCGCCAGCAGCACAAATTTGAAATTGAGTTTGTTACCGAAGCTCTCTTTCAGCGGGTTGGCGGCAGTCTTACCCTCCGCTTTCACTTTAGCGAACAGGGGCGATTCGTGCATGTTTTTGCGGATGATATAAGATACCAGTACCATCAGGATAGAAACCCAGAACGGTACACGCCATCCCCATTCGTTGAATGCTTCTTTAGAGATGGAGAGGCGTGTGATCATGATGACCAGCAGTGATACGAACAATCCTACCGTAGCGGTTGTCTGTATCCAGGAAGTCCAGTATCCGCGACGGTTGGCGGGAGCGTGCTCGGCCACATATGTTGCGGCTCCGCCGTATTCACCACCGAGCGCGAGTCCCTGCAGTAAACGCAGCAACAGTACCAGCAGCGGCGCGAAAAAGCCGATAGATTCATAAGAGGGGATACAGCCTATAGCAAAAGTCGCACCGCCCATCAGCAGCAGGGTTACCATGAACGTGTATTTCCGGCCGATCAGGTCACCGAGGCGGCCAAAGAATAGTGCACCGAACGGGCGCACCACGAAGCCTGCGGCAAATGTTGCAAGTGTTGCGAGGAACGCTGCGGTAGGGTTGTCGGAAGGGAAGAATTTGGTGGAGATAATGGTGGCCAGGCTTCCGAAAATGTAGAAGTCGTACCACTCGATCAGCGTACCTACCGAAGAGGCGCCGATGATTTTCCACAGTCCTTTTGTATTGCTCATAAAAAGAATGTTTAAGTGATGAAAGGATGTTACAGGAAAATGTGTGTTTGGATCACGAATTCACCTTTGCTGCCGTCGCGGTCGATTGCTCCGTTGCTGCTGTTAAGCTTGTAAATCGGGCGGTTGGTGTATTGCAGAGTGATCTTCGCATTGTGTCCGCTCACGAAATAGTTCAGACCGAGGTCGTACTGGAAAGAGCTGGCGGCAAGCCGGTTAAAGTCTTTGTAAGTGGTGGTCACATACGGCATAAAAGAGGAACCGTTCTTCATGTTCGGGAATTTATAGCCGACCTGTGTGTACCAGATGGATCCTGTTCCTATTGTCGGTTGCAGGTTGCCGGCTCCCGCAAAGCTTTCTGTCGGTGCCACGGTATTCGCGTGGAGGTTCAGAATGCCGATGTTACGCAGGTAGTTAGGGCCAAAATTATAATTATAATATACACTGTAGATGCTCAACGCGGTTCCTTTCGCTTTGTTCAGTGGTTTATCCCAGAAGAAATCGACACCGATACAGGTTTGCGTGTGTTTGTCGATCAGTGTGTCTGCTCCGGATACACGCGCGCTTGCTGTTGCATTTGCCTGCGTGTAGAATCCGGCTCCAATGTTCAGCACTTCTTTTTTCCCGAGGTAGGTGCCGACAAAATAGGGGAGTGTGTTATTTTCTTTGTCTTTGAATGCCCAGTCGAAGTAACCCGAAAATGCTGCTTTTTCGGTAAAGGCATTTACCGCAATACCATCTGGTCTGATATTTGCCTTTGTGGGAGACACTCCATAAACGTAGGGCTTGTTTACCGACACACGGTAATCGAGTCTGCCGACCTGGCCTTTGGCATAGATTCCGAATTGTCGCGCAAACTGATCGGTCGCTTCGATATTGTACCAGTTGAAGATCGGCGCATCCATTGTCATAAAGTTCAGGGTGGATGCCGAGCTCAACCGGCTTACACCATTCCAGTAATGCAGGCCGGTTCCGATATGCAGTTTCCCTTTTACCACAGCATATTCGGACCATGCGTCGTGTATGTAGAGCTGTGGGCGTTTACCTCCCTGTCCCGTAGCGCTGGCTCCGGTACCGAGTGTTCCCGCGCCACCGCCGTTAATGAAAGACACATTGTTGATACCCCAGTGCGTCAGGATCAGGAAGCGTGGAGAGATTTGCGAATAGGCGAGAAAGCGTGAACGACGGATACCGATATCCATGGTGCTGCTCTGCGGATCCCCGTTCACATCTTTAGTGCCGGGATTATTTTGCGTATAGGTTGTCCAGAACTGATGCCACATGATGAACCGTACAAATTTTGTGCCGTCCTGGTTCAGGTCAAGCTTCAGGCCGGATCCGTAATTGTCCGGACTTTGTGCGAGGGCAGAAGTACTGAGGCAAGCTGCGAGTAAGGCTGTTGTTAAGTGTTTACCTTTTTTCATCGCTTTGGTTTTTTAGAAGTGAATGAACAGATTTTACATTGCCAAATGTTGGCAGAAATCCATCATTCACACAATCGCATCTATATCGCCGCTAAGGGTATATGCATGCTTCAGACACGTTTGAAACGCTCCCACTTGATCACCATAAACTTGTCGCCCAGTTCAGTTACCAAAACTCCCGAATGCTTCAGGTCTGTTTTGTCGCCGAAAAATTCGATAAGTTCTTCGTGTGTCAGCACTTTATAGGTGGGATGATAATCGAGGTTTTCCGGTGCTTTTACGTTGTAGCGCTTCACCCAGTTCATGACCGAAACGTGGCTCACACCGAGTATGCGTTCTATCTCGCGTAAGGTCACCCCTTCAATGTACAGTTGCAGCGCTTTGATCACGTAGTACGGATCGATGCTTTTCCCTTGTTTCATTACCGTGAAATTGTAATTGCAGCCACGGCACTTATAACGCTGCTTTCCTTTAGCCATGCCGCTTTTCACGATATCGTGCGATTTGCATTTGGGGCAGTAAATGTCTTTCATGATTTAAAGTTAACCCTGTACCCTATACCTAATTAGCATAAATACACCAAATTAGCAAATATGAATTAAAGACTACTTAAATAAGATAAGCGGATAATGTTACCGGAATGCCCTACTGTAAAGGGTTTTGGAGTGGTTATGAGTGCGGATAATTCCACAGGTATGTGCGGTGGGTAAAAATGACTCTGAATTTGTGTATATTAATTTAGCGCAAATTTCTTTCCAGTCTTTGTGTGAAATGAGTAACTATGTACCTCAAAATGTAAGAAAACATGTCGTACCCGTTTAAGATTAAGAGCCTGGAGGCGTACCAGGCTGCCAGTGAAAAAGCTGTAAAAGATCCTGAAGCTTTCTGGTCAGATGTGGCCGGATCTTTTCTGTGGCGCAAGCGCTGGGATACCGTTCTGAACTGGAATTTTAAGGAGCCGAACATTGAGTGGTTCAAAGGCGGGAAACTGAATGTTACCGAAAATTGTCTTGATCGTCATTTAGGCACGCTGGGCAATACTCCTGCTATTATCTGGGAACCCAACGATCCGGAAGAACACCATCGCGTGCTTACTTACCGGGAATTATATAATAAGGTAGTGCAGTTTGCAAATGTGCTGAAGAACAATGGCGTAAAGAAAGGCGATCGCGTGTGTATCTATATGGGTATGGTGCCGGAACTGGCTATTGCAACATTGGCCTGCGCACGTATCGGCGCCATCCATTCTGTGATCTTTGGCGGATTCAGCGCTCAGAGCATCGCCGACCGTCTTGAAGATGCACATGCTGAATTTATTGTTACCTGCGACGGTGCATACCGCGGAAACAAAGAGATTCCGTTGAAAAGTGTGATCGACGATGCGCTCGTTCAATGCAGATTTGTAAAGCGTGTGATTGTACTTACCCGCACCCGTACTCCGATCAGTATGTTGAAAGGAAGAGATGTATGGTGGGAAGATGAGATCAGGAAAGTCGAGACAATGGGCAACCCCGACTGCCCGGCAGAAGAAATGGATGCTGAGGACCCGCTGTTTATTCTGTATACATCCGGCTCAACCGGTAAGCCCAAAGGCGTGGTACATACCACCGGCGGCTACATGGTGTATGCTACCTATTCTTTTGTGAATGTGTTCCAATACGAGCAGGGTCAGGTGCATTTCTGTACTGCCGATATCGGCTGGATCACCGGCCACAGTTACATCGTATACGGTCCGCTGTGCGCCGGCGCTACTTCTGTGATTTTTGAGGGAGTACCTACCTGGCCGGATGCCGGACGTTTCTGGGATGTGGTGGATAAGTACAAAGTGAATATCCTGTACACCGCGCCTACTGCTATCCGCAGCCTGATGGGCTTTGGCACCGCACCATTGGTGGGTAAAGACCTTAGCTCTCTGAAAGTGCTGGGATCCGTCGGCGAGCCGATTAATGAAGAGGCCTGGCATTGGTTTGACGAGCATGTAGGCCGGAAGCGCTGCCCGATCGTCGATACCTGGTGGCAGACAGAAACAGGAGGTATCATGATCTCTAATATGGCGGGCGTAACCCCTTCCAAACCTTCTTATGCCACATTGCCGCTTCCGGGCGTGCAGCCTATGCTGGTAGATGAGAACGGCAGGGAGATCGAAGGAAACGATGTAAGCGGGAACCTGTGCATCAGGTTCCCGTGGCCGGGTATTCTGCGTACCACATACGGCGATCATGAACGCTGCCGTCAGAACTATTTCGCGACCTACGAAAATCTTTATTTCACGGGCGATGGCTGCTACAGGGACGAAAAAGGCAATTATCGCATTACCGGTCGTGTGGATGATGTATTGAACGTAAGCGGACACCGTATCGGTACAGCCGAAGTAGAGAATGCTATCAACATGCATGCCGGTGTAGTGGAAAGTGCTGTGGTCGGCTATCCGCACGATATTAAAGGGCAGGGCATTTACGCCTACGTGATCTTCGACAACACGCATGAAGATGACAACCTTACTAAAATGGATATTATCCAGACGGTATCCCGTATTATCGGTGCGATCGCAAAGCCGGATAAAATACAGTTTGTGAGCGGACTTCCTAAAACGCGCAGTGGAAAGATCATGCGTCGTATTCTCCGCAAGATTGCTGAAGGCGAAACCGGCAGTCTCGGCGATACGAGCACGTTGCTGGACCCATCTGTCGTAGACGACATCATTAAAGGAAGAGTTTAGCTGACAGGGGGCTGTCAGTTCCGGGGATGGCAATTGCCATCCCTTTTTTATTGCGCGATAAACACGGGGATATTCACTTTATGGCGTAATGTGTTTACCGTTTCTCCCAGTAGGATATCCATTACCGAATGGTGTCCGTGACTACCTACGATCAGCAGGTCGGCCTGGTTGGTTTTAGTAAAATTCACGATGGCCTGCACGCGGTTGCCGTAGGCGATATTTCCACTTGCGGTAAGCGAGCGGGCAGCAAACGCCGCGAGGTAGTCGTCCAGTATCAGCTGATCTTCCAACGATTCCATGTCTTTACTGGCGGCACCTAAGGTATTTGCAGGTGCACTTTCCACTACATGCACCAGGAAAAATCGTGTATCCGCGGCCGCAAAGCTCATAGCGTAAGAAATTACATTCGCATCCTGCGCTCCGAAGTCCAGCGCCAGCGCGATATTACGGAACGGACGAGCGGGTTGTAGTCCCGAGAGGTCAAAGGATCGGTTGTGCATGACGTGATGCCGCTGTTGCCTGCGTAAGATAAGCGGGTAGCATATGGTGATCGCCAGCAGTGCAACAAAGCCGGCAAGGAACAACCAGATCAGTATTTTTACCCAGGTGTGGTCCGTATGTGTCAGCCATTCCCGGCCACTTTCAGTGAGCTGCCAGAGATTCAGTCCGATGATGATACCCGCGCAGATCCAACTGATAACTTTAGTGGTACGACCGATCACAAATTCACCCATTCCTTTCCGGTCGCTTACAAAATGGATCAGCGGGATGATCGCAAATGCCAGTTGCATACTCAGGATCACCTGCGAGAAAATCAGCATCGCATTCACCTCCGTTTCACCCATCACCACAATAACGATAATAGCCGGTATCACCGCCAGCAGGCGGGTGATCAGTCTCCTGATAACAGGGTTGATACGCAGACTCAGGTACCCTTCCATTACAATCTGTCCGGCGAGCGTTCCGGTTACTGTGGAGTCTCTGGCCGGCGGCAATAAGCGCGATAGCGAATAAATGTGAAGACCAGCGTGTACCGAGCATCGGCGCCAGCAATTGATGCGCTTCCTCCATAGATGCGACTTCATGCAGTCCGGCTTTATAGAATACCGCGGCTGCGAGGATCAGGATAGCGGCATTGACCAGGAAGGCCAGGTTCAGCGCGATGGCGCTGTCGGCAATGTTATAGCGTATTGCGCGTCTGATGGACTGCCTGTCGGAGCCGGTGACACGGGTTTGCACCAGTGCCGAATGCAGGTACAGGTTATGCGGCATCACGGTCGCCCCGATAATGCCTATCGCGATATATAATGCTGCTTTATTGGGGATACCCGGTACAAAGCCTTTGATTACCTCAAGGGGTTCCGGTTTCACATACCACATTTCTATCCAGAAGCATAAGCCGATGATCGCAACAAGCGTGATAATGAACGCTTCCAGCTTGCGTATGCCGAGCCGTTGCAGGAACAGCAGCAGGAACGTATCGAGCACCGATATGGATACCCCCACCAGTAAAGGAATATGCAGCAACAGGTTCAGACCAATGGCCATACCCAGTACTTCTGCCAGATCACAGGCCGCAATCGCGAGTTCGGCCAGTATATACAGGATAAAATTGACAGATCGGGGATAATAATAACGGTTGCACTGCGCAAGGTCCTTCCCCTGAACGATCCCGAGCCGGGCGCTTAGCGATTGGAGCAGCAAGGCCATCAGGTTGCTCATGAGCAATACCCAGATCAGCGAATATCCGAACGCGCTCCCGCCTGCAATATCGGTTGCCCAGTTCCCCGGATCCATATAGCCCACACTGATCAGGTAGGCCGGGCCCAGGAAGGCAAGTATTCTCCGCCATCCGGCTTTTCGTTTCATGGGATCCACGGAACCATGTACATCGCTCAGTGACTTGTCGCTATGATGCTGCATACGTACTTTATTCTCCTGGGAAGCAAAGATAGATGAATCTAACAATTGGATTAGAATTCTTTTATCTTATAGTATTTATAAATAACCCGTTTATAAAAAAGTCTAGCAATCGATCTGTTTTGTTCCGATTTTTGCGTTTCATAAATTATCCCTGTTTGAAACTTTTACTCAATTATCTGTCCCGGTATAAAGGTCTGATCTTCGTAGCACTGCTGATGGCCGCGATCAACCAGGTCTTTTCCCTGCTCAATCCATACATATTAGGTCATTACCTGATCGACCGGTATGCACGCAACCCGAACCAGCCCTGGAGGGAATATCTCTATGGTGTGCTCGGCGCTTTAGGGATGATCATAGCCGTTGCGATGGTGAGCCGTATTGCCAAGGCTTTCCAGGATTATGTAGTGAACGTGGTGATCCAGAAGTTCGGAGCGGCTTTATATACCGATGGTTTACGCCATGCATTGCGCCTGCCGTACCAGGATTTTGAAGACCAGCGCAGCGGCGAAACGCTTTCGATCCTGCAGAAAGTGCGTACCGACTGCGAAAAATTCATTTCCAGCTTCGTGAATATTCTTTTCTTCACGCTGGTGGGTATCATTTTCGTAATGGTATATGCATTTTCCCTGCATCCGATGCTCCCAGTTATCTATTTCGCGGGGGCGCTGATATTGTCTGTGCTCACAAGTCTGCTGAGCCGTAAGATCAAAACCATTCAGAAGAGCATTGTGCGCGAAACCAATGCCCTGGCGGGCTCCACTACAGAGTCTTTGCGCAATATCGAACTGGTGAAAAGCCTCGGACTGACGCAGCAGGAAATACGTCGACTCAATGCAACCACTTACAAGATACTGCGCCTGGAGCTCAACAAGGTAAAAAGCATCCGTTCCATCAGTTTTGTGCAGGGAACATTCGTAAACTTCCTGCAGCAATGCATCATGTTTACACTGCTGTACTTTGTGTTCCATAAGACGCTGACTGTAGGGCAATTGCTGACGATGCAGTTTTACTCTTTCTTTATTTTCGGTCCGCTTCAGGAGCTTGGGAATGTGATCATGTCTTACCGGGAGGCTGAGGCTTCGCTGAACAATATCCAGGAATTATTTGCGCGTCCTGCGGAAGTAAAACCATCCTCACCTGTTCCGATCCGTTCAATCGAGTCGCTGCGCTTCGACCATGTGGGCTTTCAGCACCGCACAGCGGCACATCCGGCTCTGGAAGCAATCTCATTTGAAATTAAAAAGGGCGAAACGATCGCGTTTGTCGGCCCATCCGGTTCCGGTAAAACGACACTGGTGAAACTGCTCGTGGGCCTATACCCTCCGTTGAAAGGAACCATTTACTACAATGACATCAAAGGATCCGATATCGATTTCGATGAATTACGCCACCAGATCGGTTTTGTGACACAGGATACCCAATTGTTCTCAGGAACCATTAAGGAGAATCTGCTGTTCGTGAATCCGCAGGCTACCGATGCCGAAATTGAAGATGTACTGCAGCGTTCGGCCTGCAACACCTTACTGCAACGCGCAGAGAACGGGATCAATACCGTTATCGGTGAAGGCGGACTGAAACTGAGTGGGGGTGAACGTCAGCGCCTGTCTATCGCACGTGCGCTGCTGCGTCATCCGCGACTCATGATCTTCGACGAGGCAACTTCCGCGCTCGATTCCATTACCGAAGAAGAAATCTCGCAGACGGTCAGAGAGATCACAAGCCGCCGGGAGCATATCACCGTTATGATTGCGCACCGGCTTTCCACCATCATGTATGCCGACAGGATCATTGTGCTGGAAAAAGGAAATGTCGCGGAAATGGGCACACATGCGCAGCTGCTCGAAGAGAAAGGACTGTATTACGCTATGTGGCGTCAGCAGATCGGGGAACGTAAATAAGTCCGGTTTCCGTCAGGGCTGATAGATGACACGGTACAGGTATTCTTCGTCCTGTACATAACTGAGCCTTCCGTCCGGCGTGGTCAGAATAAAGTCGGGATAATCTACAGATATATACCGGAAATAAACCGGTGACCAATAACTGTGATCCGGCATGCCATACGATTTACTGCTGTACTCTATCAGTCTGCTCCTGTCCCGGAGCACTCTTGTGCGTTTATTCAGCGCAGCAGCATTGCTTAGTTCGAGCGTTCCGCGGGGTATTTCATTGTATGTTTCTACAACGCAACCCAGGTGCAGGGTCCGTGATGATCCGATGGAGCCCGGTACATACCAGCTTGTATCTTCCCGTTCCGACGGAACGTATACTTTATACCATCCGTGGAAATCTCCGATGGAATCGGCAAACTCCTGTAAGAAAGACAGGTAGGGAGGCTGACCCGCGGGAGGGAGCGAACCGATTGTTTTTCCTTCTGCCGAACAGATAAGCCGTTGTGTTTCCGAACGAACGATCGGCGATGCCAGTACCTTTACGGAATCATAATCGTGTTGGGTCAACCACCGTGCATCTTCGGTCACCGTCATCTCATAGGCGCCGGGATAATGTTGCAGCCATCTTTGCGCCTGAACAGATCCGGTGATCCGTGGATCATGAACTCCGCCCGTGCTCTGGTACTGAAATTGTTGTACCGATTGCAGCAGGTGCAGGTTGGTAAGCGAATCACGTATATTGATTACCCGCCCTGCATGATCGTAGGTGTAGTCACGCTGACTGTCTTCCCGGAATGAGCCTTTTTCCCCATTCGCAAATACATCGTAGTCGTAGGTCTGGCGGATCAGACGCAGGTTTCGATCAAACAGGTAACTGTTCTCCGAGAATTCGAGTACCGTAAGCGGCTTATCTTTAAAAGAAGTTCTGAAGTACACACTGGAATAGAAATTATTTTTCGCTTCCTTCCTGCTGTGGTACGAAATGCGGATCAGCAATGAGTCGCCCGGCAATGTGGTGTAAGAAATGAAAGTAGTATCGCGGTCGCGGTAACCATCCTTATTGTCTTTAAAAAAGCGCTCTGTGCTCAGGAGTGTGAGTCTTCCCTGCTCATCATAATTCAGTTCTTTCACGGCATACAGTTCGGATGTATCGAAAGATTCCCGGTTCAGTACGCGGATTAAAGTATCCTGCTCGGCACCCCAGTTGTTATAGCCGTAAAAGCGGCTTTTTTCTTTCTGCAGGACCCGGAGCTTCCGGAAGGGGGGGCGGACCAGCAGGCGACTGCGTAGTGCGTGGGGGAGTGGTGATTCATATCGCCTGGTGGCGGTGTTCCAGATCATCTGGCCCGCCTCCGAGATCGCACTGGTAAATTCCGAAATATGCAATCGTACATTGTTGCTGTCCAGGTATAAACGCCGCTTAAGGTCCGTAAGTTGCGCATGGCAGACAGTAATGCTACCGGCAAAAACATATAACAGTAAAGCGATTTTCTTTTTCATGATGCAGAGCAAACCCTGTCTCTAAAGTACGACAGTTTGCTGAAGGCGTTGTAATAACGCTTTGTGGATCGTATACACCTGTTCTATGACGGAATGTCTTTCATCGTTCAGGATCACGAAATCGCAACGCTTCATTTTCTCCTCCTGGTCCATTTGTTTCCCAATACGATCCAGCACCGTTTGCCGGCTTAGTCCGTCGCGGTGTATCGTGCGACTGATGCGCAATTCCAGCGGAGCGGCCACCCCGATCATGACATCCATGCTGAGATGACTTCCGGACTCGAAGAATAAAGCCGCTTCTTTCAGGGCGTAATCACTTTGCTGACGCGCCATCCAATCCGCTCCGTATTGTATTACAATAGGGTGGGTAAGTGCATTCAGCTGCTGTAGTTTTTCTTTGTCGGCAAATACGATGCTGCCGATGTATTTGTTGTTCAGGCGACCATTGATGTAAGCTTGTTCTCCGAACAGGTTGCGTACGCCGGCAATAATGCGCGCATCGCTTTCCATCAGTTGCCGTGCAACGATGTCCGCATACAAAACAGGAATGCCAAGTGTTTCAAACACTTGGCATACGATAGTCTTTCCGGAGCCTATTCCTCCTGTAATGCCTGCTTTAAGCATGGACAGATTATTTTCCGGTAGCAGGAACAGCACCCGTTTTCTTACGGTATGCCATTGTCATGTCCATAGACACTGCAGAACGGTCGATCGTGATAAACGTATTATTGCTGATCTCCAGTTTCAGGGTTCCGTCTTCGTTGTCTTTCGCGATACGGCCATGAATTCCTGCGGTTGTGATGATCTGCTCACCTGCACCGATGGTGTCGGCAAATTTCTTTTGCTCTTTAGCTCTTTTGGCCTGAGGGCGGATCATAAAAAAGTACATTACCACTACCATCAGCAGCATCATCAGAGGGAAAGCAAAGCCTCCGCCGGGTTGTGCAGCTGCCTGCAACAGAATTGCGTTCATTGTCATTTTGGATTTTATTTTTGATTAAAAAAATTATCGCCTTCCAATACCTCAGCGGTAATGTTCAGTACGTGTTTGCCTTTATTGCTGTTGGTGAAAATATTCACCGATTTGTGCTGCGATCCTACTTTTCCGGCGGAATTGAATTTCACGGTGATCACACCGCTGTTACCCGGAGCAATGGGTTCGTGCGGATAATCAGGAACCGTGCAGCCACAGGTTCCGGCAGCATTTGCGATCAGCAGCGGAGCTGTCCCGTGATTCGTAAAATGAAATGCGTGCGAAGACGTTTCGCCTTCATGCAGTCGTCCGAAATCAAATGCCGTGTCCACAAAATCCATAGTCGGCAAGCCCTCATTTTTTGTTCCGTCAGCAGAATGAGGGTTGTTTACAAGCGATGCATCCAGCCCTTTTCTTTCAGACTGCTTTTGCTGTGTTCCCGAACAGGAAGCGAGTAGCATAATACCTGCGCCCAGCGTTACCATACCTGATAGCATTGTTCTGTACATAGGATTATTCAGCGTTTACTTTTTTGAGTTAGCGTACGGGACGATCTTGTTTGCGTATTTTTTTCTCCTGCTCAAAATCTTTCAACAGGCGATCCAGAACTGCATTTACAAAATGTCCGCTCTGTGGGGTACTGTATTGTTTCGCGATCTCGATATATTCGTTGATCGTCACCTTTGTCGGAATTGTAGGGAAGTACAGCAGTTCGCAGATACCGAGGCGCAACAGGATCAGGTCTATCTGGGCAACGCGCTCTGCTTCCCAGTTGATCAGCTTCGGCCGGATCAGCTCCATGAGTATTCTTCTTTCTCGATTGCAGTGCTCAGGAGATTTCTCGCAAATTCGAGTTTTTCACCGGAGATCAGTGCGAGATAGTTGATATTGCTGCTGTTTTTGAAGAAATTGTCCATCAGGATAAAGATCATATCCTTATCGTCTTCCCATCCGGCAATCTCGTCCATCAGGAAACCCTGGAAATCTTCAGCTTTTCACCATCAGCTCGGTCCAGATAAAGCGGATGATCGCTTTTTCGGATTTGGCGTCACGCTGGTTGTCCGCGCAATAAGCTTCATATTCGGGAGTCTGCACCAATGTCTGGTACACTTTCTTTACCTGGTCCTGGATCTATCTTGTCTGCGATGTTTGCCTGATTCAGCTTTTCGCGGTAAGTGTCATTTTCCAGGGTGAGCCAGATCATTTCATTTCCGGCAATCTTGGTATTTACATTTTTATTCAGCCTCTGTAGGCAGATATTTTGATGCGCGCACGCGGGCATCTGTCTCGGCGTACTGTGCAATGGGTAGTCAGATAAGTAACCACCGTAGCGAACAGGTCCAGGGACTGGTTTAATTCTGATTCAGGATACGCTGACCGGCAGCAAGTATATTCTTTCGTCGGAGTGGGTGGCAAGCAATGTATACAACATCTCCTCTTTTACCCGTATATTCCTTCTGCTGATCATATTTGTGATTGATACTCTTTTGAGGGCTGCAAATGTACTGCAAATTACCCGTTGAATGTCTATAAAAATGGTAAAACAGGAAATGTGAGCCTATTTCATAATGTCCATGCGCACCTTCTTGTTTTTAATTTTTTCGTGCTTAAAACGCTCCATCGCGGCTCCAAGAACTTGCTTTTACGTACGGCAGCAAATGCATGGAAGTCTTTAACCTCGATTAGTCCGATATCTTCCGGCTTCAGTCCTCCCTGTTGCGACAGAAATCCTACTATATCTATTTTGTTGATTTTGTTCTTTTTGCCGGCACCGATGTATAAAGTGCTCCATTTCGGGCGCTCCGGCAATTCCAGCTGGGCGGGTAACTGCACCGGCTTTGCCTTTTCCGCAGTGTATTCGGGAAGGTATTCCCCGGGCCCAACGATCAGTATTGCCGTTCCGCTGGCTTCCATGCGCGCGGTCCGGCCGTTGCGGTGGGTGAATATTTCTTCCCGTGTGAGGAAGATGGTAATGGATGATATAGCGGATATTCGGAATATATTCAGCCCACGGGCCGCAAGATCGGTCGTAACCAGTACGTTTACGGTGCCGTTGCGGAACTTGCAGAGGGCAGAGTCGCGGTCGCGCTGTTCCATTGCCCCGTGATAAAATTCGTTATAGATACCTTTCTTCTTGAGATAGTGGCTGCAGTCCTCAACCGTCTCCCGGTGATTGCAGAATACGATAGCGGACCGCGATCCGGCCATGCACAGCAGGTCAAATAAGGTCTCTTGCTTATCTGAATCCGGCGATTCGATCCACTCAATGCTCAGGCTCTCTTTTCCGATTCGTTCCCGGTAAGGTAATTCAGGTAATGCGGATCAGGAGTCCGACGAAATCGGGAACGGAGACGGCTTCCGTGGCGGAAGTGAGTGTTCTGTAACGGAGTGCGGGGAGTGAGCGGATAATGAATTCCATCTCTTCGTCGAAGCCCTGCTCCAGTGATTTGTCGAATTCATCCAGAATCAGTGAATGGATCGTTTGTGTGCGGATATTTTCGCGGCGGATATGATCGGCGATACGTTCGGGCTATCCACGATGAGGGCCGGTGTGTCTTTCAGGTTGTTTCTTCTGTTTCCCGCAGGTGCCCGCCATAGCAGCAGGTTACCTTCACGCCGGTGCCCATGGTTTTGAAGACTTTTTTCGATCTGTAGCGCAGAGAACTCACGGGAGGGGACGATGATCAGCGCCTGCGTTGTGTTGCTGTCGCGGTCTATTCTTTCCAGCAGCGGGGCAAGAAAAGCCAGCGTTTTGCCGGAACCGGTTGCGGAAAGTAAAATGATCTCCTCATGCGTGCGGTGCGCTTCCAGCGCATCTTCCTGCATCGCATTCAGCGACTCGATATTCAGGTTGTTGAGAATGTGGGTAAGGGAAAAAGTGTGCTCAGACATATTGCAAAACTACACTCTTTCCGCTACCCTTATTGCAGATGTGCTTCAATCTCTTTCTTTTCCACATATCCCGTTGTAGTCCATACCTCTTTTCCCTGCTCATAAAGACGCAGTTCCGGTATGGCTTCAATGCCCATGGACTGGCATAATTCACGGTTTTCGTCTGAGTTGATGCGGATTACTTCCAGTGTTCCGGCACGCTCCGCAGCTATAGCATCCAGGTTGGGTTTCAGCTTTTTACACGGACCACACCAGTCGGCGTAAAAGTCTACCAGCACCTTGGGTTTGGAGGCGACCAATCGGAGGTATTGCTCTTTGGTCATGCCTGAAGCGGCTGTGTGCGTATTGCCGCCTTTTCTTCCGGCAGGTGCGCATTGCGCCATTGCATCATACCGCCCTGCAACTCATATACTTTACTGAAGCCCATCTTCCGGAGTGCTGCCGCCGCTTCGGCGCTGCGTCCGCCACTCAGGCAATAAACATAGATCTCTTTCGATTTGTCCATGCCTTCCACTTTGCCCGCGAAATCTGCGCTGTTCCATTCGATATTCTGCGCGGCGTCCAGATGACCTCCGGAGAATTCTTCAGGGGTGCGTACGTCCAGTATGACTTTATTATCGGAGTGTTCGATTTTATCCGCGAATTCCTTAGCCGTTAACGAAGTTTTTCCGGATTCCCCGCAACTGTGCAGCGTAGCCGAGGAAATGAGCAGGATGCTCAGTAATAATTTTTTCATCAGAAATGGTTTCGGGGTTCAAGTTAAGCAACTTCTTCATACGACACTTCTGTGTCGCTTTCAGATTGTTTCTGTACAGATGGCGCAGTGCAGTTGCCGCCTGCGCAACCAAAGCCCAGCAAGCCCATAGCCGCATAATACCCGCCTGCCAGTATCCCCGGCCATGCGCCGCCTGCCGCTGCCTGAAAGGCAATGGCCAGTCCCATGATCAGGTAAATCGCCCTGCGTATGCTCCATCCCTTTAGTAATCGCTGTTTCATATTATCTGTTTTTCAGGATTGCCATGAGCGGTTGAGAGCATTTACCTGCAGCCAACTCCCTCCGTTCGAGCAATCAATGCCGTTTGCTTTCAGAAATGCTGCAGCCTGTCCGCTTCTGCCGCCACTGGCGCAGCAAAGGATCAATGGCTGTGCCATGTCGCGGATTGCCGGTAGGTGCCCGGCCAGTTCTCCCAGAGGTATATTGATGCTTCCGGCCACATGGCCGCCGCCGAATTCCTCGCGTGTACGTACGTCGATTACCGTTACCTGTTTATTCATATGTTGTTATTTTAAAATTCAGTGTGATGATGCCGGGAAAAGTGCGATGCAGTTTTCGGCCCTCATCGTTTTTGCTGCTGTTGTTTTTTGCGCGTGGAAATGCCGAATGGCAGGTACAGCGGACAAAACCCGATAAGGCTGGTCAGCAAAAAGACAATGGCGACAATAGCCAATACAATTGCTACGGCGCCGTTTATCTGCCCGCTGAGATAAAGTGCGCCGATAACAATTGCCGCGAGGATGCGTATCAGCTTATCGGAGGGACCTACGTTCTGTTTCATAAGATTGCTGTTTTTTTACAGCACAAAGGTGGCTTGTCTGTACAGCATATATTGTAACTTTAGTTACATAACAATGGTTTCGGGGTATACCTGACGAAAAAAGCAGCCCTGTAAGAGCTGCTTCTGATAAAATTGATTGTTTGCTGTTACAGCATCATGCCGCCGGACACCTCAATCCGTTGTCCGTTGATCCAGCGACCTTCCTCGC
Organism: Chitinophagaceae bacterium; assembly: GCA_049840855.1. Lineage (GTDB taxonomy): Bacteria > Bacteroidota > Bacteroidia > Chitinophagales > Chitinophagaceae > Rurimicrobium. The sequence goes on from JASGJF010000010.1 coordinate 17,422, forward strand.
TGCACAGGAATGCCACCACGCCTCCGATATCTTCGGGAAGTCCCACGCGGCCCAGGGCGGTGAGTCCTGCAATCTGCGCATTCATTTCTTTGTTGTCGCGAACGCGCCCGCCTCCGAAATCTGTTTCTATTGCACCGGGAGCGACCACATTTGCTGCAATACCGCGAGTTCCCAGCTCTTTGGCCATATAGCGGGTGAGCACTTCCACTGCGCCTTTCATCGCGCCGTACGCAGAAGAGCCCGGAAATGCAAAGCGTGCGAGGCCGGAGGAAATATTGATGATCCGGCCGCCATCATTCAGATAAGCAAGTGCTTTCTGCGTAAGGAAGTAAACTCCTTTGAGATGGATGTTCATTATCGTGTCGAACGCCTCTTCCGTAGTTTCTGCAAAAGGAGTATATAACGCGGTCCCTGCATTGTTGATCAGGAAATCGAAGTGCGCAGTGCCGTATTGCGCTTCCAGCCAGGCACCTGCCTGCTGCAGCATCACATCGAAGGTGGCCGTATTTCCTGCATCAAGCTGGAATGCGGCGGCCCGGCGACCCATCGCCTGAATGGCCGATACCACTTTGCCTGCTTCGTCCTGCCTGCTGTTGTACGTGATCATCACGTCGATGCCTTTTTCCGCCAGGCGCAGCGCCATATCTTTTCCCAGACCGCGGCTTCCGCCCGTTACGAGTGCTATTTTGTTTTGTTGCATTGTTGATTTGATTAGGATGTAAAATTCCGGATTGTGCGTTTATTCTTATTATTCCAATCAATCCAATTGTTGCAAAAATCAAATCTCTGCGCTCACGCGATACTGACTCGGACTTTTCCCGCTGTGTTTTTTAAAGAAGTTGGAGAAATGTGCTGTTTCCTCAAAGCCGAGCGCATCGGAGATTTCGGCAATATTCCAGTCGGTGTGTCGCAGCAGGATACGTGCTTCCCGCTCCAGCCGCAGGCTGATCAGCTCGGTTGTCGTTTTACCGGTACTTTCCTTCAGCACTTTGTTCAGATGGTTTACATGAACCGCCAGCCGGTCCGCATAATCCTTTGCCGTCCGCAGTTCCGGTTGCTGCCTGGAAGAGGTGACAGGAAACTGCCGTTCCAATAGTTCCACAAAAAGGCCTGCAATGCGGTCTGCCGCACCATAAGACTGGTAATTTGTGGATTTGGGTTCCAGCTTTTGTCCGAAATGGATCAGTTCCATCACATAGTTGCGGATCAGGTCGTATTTGAAGCTGTAATCCGATTCCATTTCACGCGACATGCGTTGAAAAATGCCCTGCAATTCGGCGGCCTGCTCAGTACCGATCTCGAATACGGGAAATCCACCCGGCCGGAACAGAGGCAGCTCGTCCATGCGCATACCCGTTTTTTCGCGGCTCAGAAAGTCGGTCGTGAAGACACAGAAAAAACCGGATTGGTCCTCGTCCTGAGGCAGGTAATGGTAAGGTATTTTGGGAGACGCGAACAGTAAGCCATGCCGGATAATGTCAATGCTTTTATCTGCATATTCCACGCGGTTGCGCCCGTTCATCAGGCTTATTTTATAGTAAGTGCGGCGGTTGTAAGGCATGCCCTGCCCGGCTTTTGCATTTTTGATCACCGATCCTATCTGGAATACATTGAAATGCCCGATCTCTTTGCGGATGTCTTCGGTAAGCCGGTCGGCGGCAATGGCATTTTCTGTAAATCCGATCTCGCGGTAAAAATCCAGCAGTGAATGAGGATGTGTCATGATTTGCAAAATTCAAATAATAACCGCAAATTACCTATACTCGGCACAGATGCTCCGAATCAAGAGAATCCGGCTCTTTTTTTCGGCGGGCAGGGCGGACCTGACTAATCGGTATGGAACGATCGGATGATTGCATCGAATGTTGCGGCATAATGCAGGTAATTGTGTTCTTCAGCAGTTACATTGATCATGAACAGCTTGTCTTTTCCTTTGACATAGGTGGTGATCATGCGTAATTGCATACTTCCCGGATTATATACAAATGAAATGAGCGCTGCGGGTTTCCCGTCAATGGTTGTTACAGCAGAATCAATCAGTTTAAAACCGTTGAACATGCCGCTGTATTCCTTTACGGAAGGCGCCAGCATGCTTCCGAGATCCATTTCCTGGCCGTTTAAAGGTTGGGCAGCTATGTGCAGGTTTTCAAAGACAGAATCTTCCGGAGCATCTTTCGGTGCAAACAGGAACAGGGGAATGTTCATCAGCGAGCCTGAAGTGTCGATACGCCATGTTTCCGGATAGCTGATACTGTAACCTTCCTTAGTGTAATGAAAGAATAGCATTTGTCCGGCTTTCGCCGGAGCGGAGCATAGTCCGGCCATGGAAAAAATTATAAGTAGCAGTTGTTTCATGTCCGGCAGCTTTGTATAAAGGTACTTATTACCCGGCAGCTTTGGAGATTTCAAAGCCCAAGCTGCGGCTTTTGCTGTGGCGAACCTTGGTTCGATGTCGTTTGCCACAATAAGTATTTCATTTGCCACAGAAGCTCAATTTCGGGTTGTTTACTCTCAGGAGGAGCACTAACTTTAAAATCATGAGTAGCGCAGCAACCTATAGTTCCCGTTTTTTCCGGGCGGAGAACCGACCTAAATTTTCACTTCCTGGATTTCAGGCCTATCATACCGAGTTTGAAAATCAGGTGCTGGTTCAGGATGTTTTTATTCCGCCCGGTGGTTCGCTTACTGTAGACGTATCGCGCTATCCGCACCACCTGATCATACCTGTAGTGGGCGGTATTGTATTGTCGCGCCGTGGCAGTCCGGTGCAGGAGCTGATAGCCGGGGATATTTGTTACCTGCCCGGCAATGAAGAGGCGTTATTATCGCATCCGTTTAAAGAGCCTGTAAATTTTCTGCATGTTGCTTTAGCCTCTTTTGATGCTGCACCCGCCGGCGTGTCCTGCGCACAGCTCGACATTTCGGAAAAGAATTGTTTGCTGCGCGGTGATAGCTGGTCGGGTAATATTTACCTGGGTGTTTACGATAGCCGTAGTACACAGGACTGGAAGCTCACACAACTGAATGGCTCGCTGTTCACTTTTGTGCTGAATGGTTCGTTCGATTTTGAAGGGCGTCTGATGGAGTACCGCGACGGACTGTTTCAATGGGATGTATCGGAAATCGAGTTTGAAGCATTATCCGATGCGGCGATTATTTTAATGATAGAGTGTTCACCAATTAAATTATAGCAATATGGAAAGGAAAGATTTTTTGAAAAGAGGATTCGGCTTTTTAGGCATGGCAGTACTTGGTCCGTCGCTGCTGGGCGCAAACAAAGCCGCAGCCTGCACCGTTGCTGCCACGGAGACTGCGGGGCCGTTCCCGACAATTACGCCCGGTTCGCTCGTGCGGAGCAATATCGTAAGTACACGTACAGGGGTCCCTTTCACCATCAACATCAACGTTAAAAACATCAATAATTCCTGCGGACCGCTTGCTGGTGTCATCGTCGACATCTGGCATTGTGATAAAGACGGTAATTATTCACAGTACGGCGGCACCACAATGCAGCCTACAGACTATACCGCACAGGATTTTCTGAGGGGGCGCCAGACCACCGACAGTACCGGACTTGTAAGCTTTACCTCTATTTTTCCGGGATGGTATTCCAGTCGTGCCACTCATATTCACGTGCATGTATATGATGCTGCCGGTAAATCCCTGCTGATCACGCAGATCGCATTTCCTGAAGGAACCGGAAGCGCTGTGGAGACAGTGAATGCCGCTACGGCTTACGGCTATACGAAGGGTATGAGCGGCTATACGTATAATGCAACGGATAATGTTTTTTCTGACGGGACGGCAACCGAAATGAGCGCCGTTTCCGGCAGCCTTGCGGCAGGTTATGTATTGAACTGGGACTGCTATGTTTCCGGAGCGACCACGGCTATTAACGAAGTAAGCGCAGACAGTCAGTTTCAGGTTCGTCAGAATTTTCCTAACCCCTGCAACGATGTAACACGTATTCCGTTGGTACTCAGGACCCCTTCGGATGTAAAAGTGACTGTTATGTCGGTGGAAGGAAAAGAGCTTGTAAAGCAGGTGATCGGCAACATGAGCTCCGGAGAACAGCTTGTTGACCTGGACGTGTCGCAATTGCCTGCGGGGAACTACGTGTATTCTGTGAAAATAACGAACCTGTCCGGCACCTTCAGCCAGTCGCGTATGTTCGTTAAGCAATAATAAAGACTGTTTCGGGTATCTTTTGAGCTAAAGGCCGGAGTCATCTGATTCCGGCTTTTTGTGTGCATTGCCATAATGAGAATTGTAAATAGGTATGTGCCGAACATAATTTCGCAGCGATATTTCGGAAAGGCGAATGGTGATTTTGAAATTCCCGTTGGCATTTTTTATTTGGCAGTGGCACCTTCCGAATGGAATTCGACGATTTCGAGGCAGAATCTGCCATTTTCCAATTGGGATTCACCGTACGACACGTGGAAACCGGTGGCTGCAACATGGAATGCGGCATATTCCATGTGGAATATGGCACTTTCCACGTGGGAAATGGCAAATCCCACCTGGAATCCGGCATCCCCGCGATGTTTTTTCCCACTTTACAATAAGAAAGGTGGGATTCGCCTGTTCCATCTCCCACCTGTTGGGATGGACGTGAGTCAATCGCACTACGGGAATACCGGCAGCATTTATTTAATAAAATGCAGCAAGTACCTTCCGTATTGAAGCAGAGGGCGATTGGCTAAAAGTTTTTGTTGCCTTATTCTGCAATCGGGCAGGGAAAGAAATGATATGTAAAAATATGAGCAATTATTTTCATTTTTGTGCTGTAATCACCAAGTCGCCTATGAAAAAATGCTGGTTCATACTACTGCTTTTATTGCTATGTGCTAAGGGTTTTGCGCAGACTGTTTTTGCGCCGGATGGTGCCGTCTGGCATTTTGAACATATTGCCGACTTCGAGCCTTCCGGTCAGAACTATTCCCGCTATGCCAAGGAAAAAGATACGATGTATTTCGGTCACCTTTGCGCCAAGATCCCCGGAAAGAAAATTGCAATAAACACGTCCGGCAGCGGCTACGATACAACAGAACTGGAAACACAATACACTTACACTAATGGTGATACTGTATTTTATTATAATCACGTATTTGATCGTTTTCTGATTCTGTATCGTTTTGATGTAAAAGCTGGGGATACAGTTATCTACCACCATCCTTTCAAAATGCCCGCCCGATATGACACTGTTTTCAAAGTCGTGATTGATAGTGTAAAAATCCAGTACATAGACGGAATGCCGCTACGGAACATTAGGTCAACTGCTGTTGAACCGAGTCCATTTACCTTGAATTCTCTTACAGAAAGAATCGGACCGATAGAGGCGTTTTCAATGCTGGGTTATCGCTATCAATTAACCTTCCCGGAAGGAGGAGGATTACGTTGTTATTCAGATTTATTGATTGATACTAACACCGGTTATCTGGAGTACGCATGTGAGGAGCTTTCACCGCTTTCGGTCAGGGAGTTTCATGCAGAGGCATCCCCTGTTTTCCCCGACCCCTGCGGCGATGTTGTACATATTCCGTTTACGTTGAATACCCTTTCCGACGTTAAGGTAATGATGATGTCGTTGGATGGGCATGTAACGATCCAGCGGGAAATAGGTAGCCTCCACTCAGGTGAGCAGATAATTGACCTGGATGTTTCTAAAGTACCCGCAGGTAACTATATCTGCTCTGTTAAGGTCAGTAATGGTTCCGGCACCTTCAGCCAGTCGCGTATGTTCGTTAAGCAATAATAAAGACTGTTTCGGGTATCTTTTGAGCTAAAGGCCGGAGTCATCTGATTCCGGCTTTTTGTTTAAAATGCCCGGAAATAGGGCCTGCTTACTAATGGAGAAAATTGCCAGGGTACAGAGGACAGAATGATCAGCAGGCCTGCGAGATACCAGATGGCCATGCGCTTGTATTTGAGGGTGTCTTCAGCCGTACGCTTCACTTTAACCGAACCGATCGTGATCACCGTAATCCCGACCAGCATCATCAGCGCATGCTCCATTCCGAAGAAGCGTATCGCCCTTTCATGTACCGCTTCCGAAAAATGTGTCCTGAAATACTCTGTTAGCGGGCTGATCACGTACAGACAAATGCCCAGCACTAACTGAATATGTGCGATGGTGGCGGTGATGTGCCGTGTACGGTTTGCATAGCTGCCGAACGGTTGCTTTTTTCTCCAACCGTAGAAGCCCAGGAAAATACTTACGAGCAGACTTATGAGTACCAGCCATCGGGTAAGGGAATGAAGTGCGAGCAGAAATGCGTACATAGCGAGTTGAATGCGACTGCTAAGATATTTGCTGTGGTATAAATCTGTACAGTCAATCGGTGTACCTGATAATAATGTCGGTAAGAGCCTGAAAAAAGGCGCCGCAACAATTTGTCACGACGCCTGGGTTATGGAAACGTACTTTTGTTATGAGCCGGATTGCTTTTTGTCCAGCAGCAGCAATCCGTGCAGCTCTATATCGGTGCTGTACCGTTTGATTCCCTCCTTGTCGGTGTATTCGCTATGCACCAGTTTGCCTTCGATCATCACTTCATCACCTTTGCTGAGTTTCTGCTCCACCATTTCGGCCTGCTTGCCCCAAGCGATGATGTTATGCCATTGCGTATCATTCACCCATTCGTCGTGGTTGTTTTTGTACCGTTCATTGGTGGCTACAGAGAGCCGGGCCATTTTTCTGCCGTTCGCAATTGTGCGCACTTCCGGCGCCTGTCCTACATTGCCTACCAGGGTCACCCTGTTCTTCATTAAGTTCATGCTCATCTTGTTGTTTTTAGTGTCGTTTAAAAAAGTTTCTGAATAATGATCAAAGTATGTGCCATACATTATCTTTGTTATGCTTGTTAATTGTTTATGAGCTTCCATAAATGATTATAAGCGCTTATTTCAGAAGAACGAAAACTAACAGAAGAACGATGGAACATCAGAAACCTCTATGCCTCCGCTGTGCACGGCCTATGCGGGGAAGAACAGACAAACGCTTTTGCAGCAGCCGTTGCCGCAATCTTTTCAACAATAAGCGTAAGGCCGGAAACCGGCTGCTGATACGGCAGATCAACAATGCATTGCTCCGTAACCTGGAGATTTTATCGGCACTGCTTGCTCCAGAACGTCATGGTATACGGCTGGACAGGCGGCAACTCGTGGAAAAAGGTTTTGACTTCCGCTACAGCACCGCTTCCCGGTTCTCGCAACGGGGAAATTATTATTGCTTTATATACGGGTATGCCTACCGTATATTGCCGGATGAAACCATGATAATACTCCGGTGCCTGAGGATTCCCGAATCCATATGAGCCGCAGATTTATATGAAAACATCTGAGCTTAAAGACGCGGGCGCGGGCTAAAATTGTTCCTTTTTTCCGCTCCCGATTTTGTATTTTTGAACATTCCAACAACATCGTAACAAATAAATATTCTATACAAATGGCATCTGCTGCAGACGACAAATTGAAGGTACTCGAGCTCGCGCTTGATAAGATTGAAAAAGACTACGGAAAAGGTTCCGTAATGACACTGGGAGATAAACAAAATGATGCCGTTGACGTAATCAGTACCGGTTCCCTGGGGCTGGACGTTGCACTGGGAGTGGGCGGTTTTCCGCGTGGCCGTATCATCGAGATCTACGGTCCTGAGTCTTCCGGTAAGACAACCATCGCAATCCATACGATTGCCGAAGCCCAGAAGAAAGGCGGTATCTGCGCGATTATCGATGCAGAGCACGCATTTGACGCAAACTATGCCAAGAAACTGGGAGTGGATGTGGACAACCTGATCATTTCGCAACCGGATTACGGAGAGCAGGCGCTGGAGATAGCAGATCGCCTGATATCTTCCGGAGCAGTTGATGTAGTGGTGATTGACTCCGTGGCGGCACTGGTTCCGAAATCTGAGCTGGAAGGGGAAATGGGTGATAGTAAAATGGGCCTGCATGCCCGGCTGATGAGCCAGGCTTTGCGTAAGCTCACCGCTACTATTTCGCGTACCGGCTGTTGCTGTATCTTCATCAACCAGCTGCGTGAAAAGATCGGTGTGATGTTCGGAAATCCGGAAACCACTACCGGTGGTAATGCGCTTAAATTCTACGCTTCCGTGCGCCTGGATATCCGCCGCGTAAGCCAGATCAAAGATGGTGATGTGGCGAGCGGTAACCGTACCCGCGTGAAAGTGGTGAAAAATAAAGTGGCCCCTCCATTCCGTCAGGTAGAGTTCGACCTGGTATTCGGAGAAGGGGTGAGCAAAGTAGGAGAGATCATCGATATGGGTGTGGAACTCGGCGTGCTCAGCAAAAGCGGCTCCTGGTTCTCTTACGGCGATACGAAGATCGGTCAGGGACGCGATGCCGTGAAAACCTTCCTGAATGACAATCCTGAAGTAGCCACCGAAGTGGAAACAAAGATCCGCGAAATGCTGAAGCAGTCTTAAGCGGGAAAAATAGTATTCATAGTGCGACAATAGATACCTTCCCGGTATCTATTGTTGTATGCAGTCATTTTTAAGATGAGACGTTTTTTATTGATCGGGGTGACGGCTTTCCTGGCATCCTGCCACGGAAGCCGTAAGGTGCAGGGTGGCATGCGCAACCTGGATACCCTTACCGTAAGGGCTTTTAATGATCCGCGCAAACAATATCGCGGCAGTGCGCCCATCGAATGGCGTTTCCGTAAAACGGATGTAAGCCTTTCGTTTGATTATAAGGCCAGAATCGCGCAGGGTAAAGCGATACTGGAAATGGCACCTTTCTTTACCGTTCCGGATTCCATGGTGCTGGACGCAAAATCCATGAAGATCGACGCCGTAAGTATCAACGGACACCCTGCAGCGTATCGTTATGATAGTCTGCAGCTTCATATTCATACGGCTTCTTTCCGTAACGACTCTTTACTGCGTGTGGAAATCGCTTACACCGCGATGCCTTATGCCGGTTCCTCCAAAGGCAGCGAAGCGATCACCGACGATCGGGGTCTGTATTTTATCAACACCGATAACGCGAAACCGGGTATGCCTGTGCAGATATGGACGCAGGGTGAAACTGAGGCCAACAGCCACTGGATGCCCACTATTGACAAGCCCAATATGCGCACACCGGTTCGCCTGTCACTCACTGTACCCGATCGCTATGTGACGCTTTCAAACGGACGTTTGGTTTCCTCGCATAAAAAGGATTCGCTCCGTACAGATATCTGGGAAACTCCGGAACCCATACAGGTGTATGCGGTCATGTTTGCAATCGGCGACTTTGCCATCGTGAAAGACAAATGGGAGGACAAGGAAGTGAATTATTATGTGGAACCGGCCTATGAACCTTATGCCAGAATGATGTTCCGCAATACGCCTGAAATGATCGGATTTTTTTCCGGAATTACCGGTGTGCGGTTTCCCTGGGAAAAATACCATCAGATCGTCGTGCGGGAATATGTTTCCGGTGCCATGGAAAACACCTCGGCCAGTCTTTTCGGGGAATTCATGAACCAGGACAAAAGTCAGTATGAAGATGAAAACCATGAAGATGTGGTATCGCACGAGCTTTTCCACCAATGGTTCGGAGACCTGGTAACCGCCGAATCATGGAGCAATCTTACCGTAAACGAGTCATTTGCCAACTACGGCGAGTATCTGTGGCGTGAATATAAATATGGCAGGGATTATGCCGACAGGCTGGCAAATGCCGATCTGCAACGCTACCTGAACGGAGCGAGCTACTCAGATCCTGCTCTTGTCCGTTTTTATTACGGTGATAAAGAAGAAATGTTTGATCATATTTCTTATCAGAAGGGTGGGGCAATCCTGCATTACCTGCATTACCTGCTGGGCAACGAAAAATTCAGTAAGGCCATGCAGTATTATCTCACCCGCAACCGTTTGCAATCCGCTGAAGCGGTGCACTGGCGCCTTGCCGTGGAAGAGGCTGACGGCCGCGACTGGAATTGGTTTTTCGACCAATGGTATCTGCGCGGAGGTCATCCGGAGCTGACAATACAATATACTTATGACGATGCCGCGCAACGGATGCTGGTTACGGTGAATCAGAAAGCACCGGTCTATCATTTACCTGCGGATGTAAAATGGGTGTCCGGAACAGGAACGCGTATGCTTCACTGGGACCTCAAGCAACTAAAGGATACTTTTTCATATGCGTACGAAAACGGGCAGCCTCCATTGCTGATCATAGATGCTCCCCATGTATTGCCTGCCGGCATCTCCGATCAGAAGACAAGCGCCATGTGGCTGCGCCAGATGCAGAGCGGCGGGGATTACCTTACGGAATACAATGCTTTGCGGTCCGGCGCGAAGCTCATCAACAGTGCGGACGCGCGGAAGATCATGAATCTCGGCCTTGAAAGCCGCTATGCCGGTATCCGACAGTCGGCGGTGGAACTGCTTTCCCGCATTGAAGCCGAGGCTGCGCGCAAAGAATGGATAGAAGCGCTCCGCCATATAGCGGTACAGGACAATAATAACCTTGTGCGTGCGGCGGCAATCGAGTTGTTGGGTAAATGGAAAGAGCGCAGTATAATACCTTCGTTACGGGAAGCGGTGAATGACAGTTCCTATATGGTAGCGGGGAACGCCGTATATGCATTATATGAAATGAAGGATTCGCTTGCTTACGGGCTCGCAAAACAACATATAAATGCCAAACCCAATACAAACCTTTACAGCAAAAGCTGGATGGTGATCGCGGAAAGTGCCCATGCTGAAGATACAGCCCTGTTCCTCCGCAGCGGAAAGGACTTTTACGAAGCCAATAAAAATTTAATTTATCTCGAACTGCTGTACGCGGAAAATATTTCCTCCGTTGCCGCGTTTACAGCCACTATGAACATGCTGGAGAACGCGATACCCGAACAAAGTGCTAAAAGCTTCCGCGAATATTATGCGGGAAAGCTGAAGGAAATAGCCGAATCCTTGTCTTCGGCGAAGGCCAGAAAAGAACCGCTCAACCATGTGAAACTCGAGGCTTTAAAACGCAGTGTGGCGGTAATGCGCGACCGGGAGCAGGACAAGGAAGTACGCGATGTGTACAATAGTATTTTGCGGTAGAACGACTAAATTTTAGCAAAAAGCCCTTTACTGTGTTTTCGTAATCTTATTTTTTTATTTTTGTTCCTCATATTTCATAAATAATATCGCTGAATGAATTATCGCAAAATCAACAACCTATGCGGTTGGTTGGCGGGAGGCATTGCCTTCATTGTCTACCTGATGACCCTTGAACCCACAGTAAGCTTTTGGGATTGTGGAGAGTTTCTTTCCTGTGCGTATAAACTGGAGGTGGGTCACTCCCCTGGGGCACCTTTGTTCATGATGCTGCAGCGTATGTTTGGCATCTTCGTTGATAAACAACACGTTGCATTCGCGATCAACTCCTTTTCTGCGTTGATGAGTGCGCTTACGATATTATTTTTATTCTGGACCATCACCTATTTTGCCAAGAAGCTATTGGTAGGCAAGGAGGTTGAAAATCCGGAAAACAATACCACGGCACTCATCATGGGCGCTGGTTTTGTAGGGGCATTGGCCTACACATTCTCCGATACTTTCTGGTTCTCCGCAGTGGAGGCCGAGGTATATGCGACTTCTTCTTTCGTAACCGCGATCTCCTTCTGGGCCGCCCTTAAGTGGGAACTGGTGGCCGATCAGCGTCACTCCGACAAATGGCTGCTCCTGATCGCTTACATGGTCGGTCTCTCCGTAGGTATTCACTTACTGAACCTGCTGATTGTCCCTGCTGTGGGTATTATCTACTATTTCAGAAGATATAAGGTGACTGCCATAGGAACCCTCGTAGCTTTCGTTGTCGGATGCGCGGTGTTGGGTTTTGTGCAGTTCGGCGTATTGCAGGGTATTCCCAAGCTGGCATTTGCATTTGACAAATTGTTCGTGAATTCGTTCGGTATGCCGTTCAATACCGGTGCGATCATACTCGTATTGCTGATCATTGCCGGACTCGTATGGTTGCTGTTTTATGCGAAAAAGAAGGGCAATTACCTGCTGCACACAAGCGTGCTTTGCCTGATGTTCATCCTGATCGGTTTCTCCAGCTACATCGTTCCGGTGATCCGCTCCAAAGCAGATCCTGCCATTGACATGACCAATCCTGATGATGCCAATCGTTTGCTGAGCTATGTAAACCGTGAGCAGTTCGGATCCCAACCCCTGCTGTTCGGTCCTGATTATAACAGTCCGATGACCCGCATGGAGAAAACAGGTGATTCTTATGCAGAAGGCAAAAAGAATGGTAAAGACGCCTATATCATTGTTGGTAAAAAATCTGAACCGGTTTTTGACCGCACCCGTTTCTTCCCGCGCATCTGGGAATACAATCAGCCGGAGCACGGTAATTTCTATAAACAATACCTGGGTCTGACCGATAACGACGAACCTACTTCCGGTGATAACTTCCGTTTCTTCATGGGGTATCAGATGAACTGGATGTGGTGGCGCTACTTCATGTGGAACTACTCCGGTCGTCAGAATGACTTTGAAGGTCAGGGTGAGGCACAAAACGGTAACTGGATTACAGGTATCAAGTTCCTCGATAAAGGTAAAGTGGGCGATATGGACGCTATGTCTGATAACTACCGCGACAATAAAGCCCGCAATGAACTGTATCTGCTGCCGTTTATCCTGGGTGTGCTCGGTCTGGTTTATCAGTTCAACCGTGACAAACGCAATGGTTTTATCGTATTCCTGTTGTTCTTCTTTACCGGCATTGCGATCGGTATATACCTGAACATGCCTCCGTTGCAACCGCGTGAACGTGACTACGCGTTTGCCGGCTCCACTTATGCATTTGCGATCTGGATCGGTCTGGGGGTGCTGATGGTAGAGCAATGGCTGCGCAAGGCTGTTAAAGCACCGTCTACAGCGGCTGTTGCGGCAACTGTTATCTGCCTCCTGGCAGTTCCTGTGCTGATGGCGGCAAAAGAGTGGGATGATCATGACCGCTCCGAAAAAACACTCGCCCGCGCAAGTGCTTACAACGTGCTGATGTCCTGTGACAGCAATGCGGTACTGTTCACTTACGGCGATAACGATACTTATCCTTTGTGGTATCTCCAGGAAGTGGAGGGCATCCGCACAGACGTGCGTACGATCAACACCAGTCTTTTGGGTATCGATTGGTACATCGAGCAACTGAGCTATAAAGTAAATGATGCCGATGCTGTACCGATGCTGTGGAGCCGCGACAAATACCTCGGAGACAGAAGTACCGTTGTGTATTATGTAGAGAATCCGAGAATCCCGAAAGACCGCTTCTTCAACCTGGAAGAATCCTGCCGTTTTATGGCGGACGACGATCCTCAGAACAAGCAGGCACTTTCAGATGGTTCTCTGGTGAATTATATTCCTTCCAAAAACTTCTTCATCAACTCACTGCCTAAGGAAGAACTGGTGAAAATAGGTTTGCTGCCTTCAGGTGATACCGCAAAAGTGAGCACGGATGTACGTTTTTCATTCGACCATTCCTACTACACCAAAGATCAGCTCGCGATCATGAACATCATCGCGGCAGTAGCGAAAGAAGGCTGGAAACGCCCTATCTGCTTCGGTGGCGGCCTTCCGGGCGACAACTACCTGAACCTGAGCGACTATCTCCGTACCGACGGTCTCGTATTGCGTCTTGTGCCATTTAAGTATGTGGATAGCGCAACGATGAACATGCCGAACAGAGAACCCGGTTTTGTGAATGTCGAAAAATCACTGAATCTCTACAATAACATCTTCCAGTGGGGTAATGCCGATCGTAAAAATGTGTATTTCGACGAGAAGAACCGCCTGATGTTCTACGCTTATCGTTTGGGCGTTGCACGTCTTGCCGAAACACTGGTTGCGCAGGGCAGAAATGCGGATGCAATCAAGGTACTCGACAAGGTGATGAACGGCATTACTGAGGAAAGCATGCAATATGACCGCGTTTCGTTCATGATGGCAGTTGCCTATACTACTGCCGGAGCTAAGGACAAAGGGCGTAATCTGGCGATGAAAATTGCAGGAAATGCCGAAGCGGATGTAAACTGGGCGATCGGATTGAACGAAAGTGCGAGAAATTCTCAGTTGGGTTCACTTCGTGACGATGTGTCGCTGATCTTCCAGATGGGCCGTAATATGGAAATTATCGGCGATCCTGCTACCGGAAAAGAACTGCAGACAAAAGCAAATGCACTGGCTCAGAAAGTGCAGGGTACTGTCGGAAATATCCTCCAGTAAAACCTTCAGACCGGTGGTGCAATGTTTGTTGCGCCACCGGATACCTTATACAACGAAGCCGTCTCCAAAAGGGACGGCTTCGTTATGTGATGTTTGTTTTGTGAATAATCAGAACTGACTGTTGCAATCTTTCATCAGCGGTTGCACGATGTCTTTTTCGGAAACGATCGCTTCATTCAGGTCGATCTTCCAATCGATCTGCAGGGTAGGGTCGTTGTACAGTACACCGCCTTCATGTTCTTTACTGTAGAAGTTGTCGCACTTGTAAAATACTTCCGCAGTTTCAGACAGAACGGAGTAGCCATGCGCGAAGCCGCGGGGTATAAGGAATTGACGTTTGTTCTCATCGGACAGCTCCACTCCATACCACCGACCGTAAGTGCTGCTGTCGCGGCGCAGGTCCACCACCACATCCCAGATACGTCCCTGAAGACAGCGGATCAGTTTTGATTGCGCAACCGGTTCATTCTGGTAATGCAGTCCCCGCAATACATTGCGCGAAGACCGGGCCTGATTGTCCTGCACGAAACGGTGCGGGAAACCGGTAGCGGCAGTAAATACTTTTTCATTAAAGCTTTCGAAGAAATAACCGCGCTCATCGCCGAATACTTTCGGTTCGAGTATAAGTAATCCTTCAAAAGGAGTGGCAATTACATTCATGATTTACTGAGTTGGTCGACGATCTGGTTAGTGTGTGAACTGATATAGGCAAGCTGCTCTTCCGTAAGTTCCGTATGAATGGGGAGCGACACCACACAGGTATTCAGGAAATCGGTTACCGGTAATGTATATGCTTCTCCGCCGAAATCGCGCAGCATTTCCTGTTTGTGGGAAGGAACAGGGTAATAGATCATGGATGGAATGCCTTTTTCAGCAAGCATATCCACCAGTTTGTCACGGTCTGCATTTTTAATCTTCAGCGTATACTGATGAAAAACATGTTTGTTGTATGGTGCACGATAAGGAGTCTCGATATTTGGGTTATCCGCGAACGCTTTATCATAGTAGTCAGCAGCTGCTATACGTGCATCGCAATATTCATCCAGGTGTCTCAGTTTGATGCGTAATACCGCAGCCTGTATGCTGTCGAGACGACTGTTACAGCCCACCATTTCATGATAATAACGCACTTTCTGACCATGGTTCGCAATCATGCGCAGTTTCTCGGCAAGTGCATCATCGTTCGTGAACATTGCTCCGCCGTCGCCGTAAGCACCCAGATTTTTTGAAGGGAAGAAAGAGGTACAGCCTACAATTCCCATAGTGCCTGTTTTTTTGACGCTTCCGTCCGGGAAAGTGTAGTAGCCGCCGATTGCCTGTGCATTGTCTTCGATCAGCGGAATATTATGTGCAGCGGCAAGCTCCATGAGCGGCGCCATATCCGTACATTGACCATACAGGTGTACCGGGATAATTGCTTTCGTTTTGTCGGTGATCGCATTGCGTACGCTGTCCAGGTTCATGGTAAAGGTGTCTGCATCCACATCCACGAATACCGGTTTCAGTCGCAGCAGCGCCACCACTTCCACCGTTGCGATATAAGTGAATGAAGGAGTGATCACCTCGTCGCCGGGTTGCAGCCCGAGCGCCATCAGCGCAATCTGCAGGGCATCGGTACCATTGGCACAGGGAATAACGTGCTTTACACCCAGGTATTCCCCCAGCTCGGTCGCGAAATGTTTTACGTCAGGCCCGTTGATGAACGCGGCGCTTTCCATAACACTCAATACAGCCGCATCTACTTCGGCTTTGATTTTCTGATACTGGCGTTTCAGATCCACCATTTGGAGTCCTTGCATAGGAAGTGCTTTTTTCAGGGTGCAAACTTACTTGTTCGCACGGACATATTAACGCGGCTCCATCAAGTTTATGCAGATGCAGCCCGATATTTTTGTACGTTTGGGAAATAATCATCAGAAGTAATATTTGACCGCACATCACCTGAAAAAAGGAACGCTCTGGACAATTGCCTATTTCCTCGGCTCCTTCGCAAAAACTATTGTGCTCACCCCGATGATGTTATCGCATTGGGGTGCAAGGGTTTTTTGTTTCTGGGCAGTGCTGCTCTCCGCACGCGCAGTTTTCCTGTTTCTTTCTGATGGCTTTGTACGGTACGTGGTGAATGCTTACAACATCGAATACCACACAGATGAGGTTGCCGCCGCCCGTATCCTGTCTTCCGGACATTCGTTTTCCTCGCTGTTCACCGTCTTGCTCAGTAGCACGGCATTCGCTGCATTATCGCTGCAGCCTGGCTGGTGCGCTGCGTTGTTCAATGTTCCGGTACTGGATGTGACCGCCAACGGGTTACCACTGTATGTATCGTTATACCTGCTGGTGTGCGGGGTTCAGAACGGACAACGTATGTATGCTGCGGCCAAGGAAGCACGCGGACTGGTATGGCACAACCTGTTTCTTGAGGTGCTGCTGGTGGGACTGGAGATTGCCTTACTGGCGGGGGGGCTGTTACTGGGTGGTTCTTTCAGTCAGGTGGTCGGTGCCGATATTGCCCTGATTGCGCTTGTCACGCTTGCCTACCAGGTCTATCTATCGCGTTTATACCCGCTTCCGCAGTGGCTGACATACCGCGCTATAAAGCAGGGTTGGAGGTCATTCCGGGAAGCCGGTCGGCTGTATGCGGGCAATTTCTTCGAAAAGCTGAGTACGGATGGCATTCGTATCTCATGCTATCCCTTTTTCATTTCTCCAAGCAATCAGTTGCGTTGTTCAGTACCCTGCGTACGATGGTGAATGCTCCGCTCGCTTGCGCAAAATCTTTTGCTCAATACTTACACTCCGGCACTGCAGCGGTTATTTGCGCTGAAAGACGCAGCCCTCCTGGGCGGGTTGCTGCAACTGGTACGCCGGTATCTCGGTACTTTGCTGTTGGCGGCGGTGATTGGTCTGCTTGCCGTTGTACGAACCGGTGTTCCTGTACTGGACCCGCCATACCCTCCCTTTTGAAAGGCATATTTGTCGCCGAAATGCTGGTGTGGTGCGTATGGTGTATATACGGCAATGGCTATTTGTTCGTACTGAAAGGACTCAATCATCTTTCCGTTTTCATGCAGGACTGATGGCTTTGCGTTGTGCACTGCTCCTACCCGGTTTGTGGTGGTCCGGAGGCAATCTGTTGCGCTTTGGCGGGGTATTGGTATTCATAGAATTTCTCCTCTCCGGTATACTTACTCCTGTATTGCTGCAGCAATTCTGGAAAACCCGCGATTTCAATTTCGACCGGCGGAGCGATTGGTTATTGCTGTTTGTGCATATTTTCGCGTCCGGACTTTTGTTCTATTTCCTCGTCTGATCCTAACCGGTATGAGTCTGAATCTCTCTACAATGTGAATGGCATCCGCAGTGCGCTGAAAAAAAGGTTTTGCGGAATGGCTGGCAATCGAAAACCCTGATGTCATTGCCTTGCAGGAAGTAAAGGCAACCGAAGATGTGGTGCCGCTTGATGCGATCCGGGCCTTGGGATATGAGATCTGCTGGTTTGCCGCTCAGAAAAAAGGATATAGCGGGGTAGCGGTATTTACGAAAATAAAGCCGCTCTCGGTACACCTTGGCAACCGCTTTGAGCAAAGCGATTTCGAGGGTAGGGTGATACGGCTGGATTTCGACAGTTTCACATTGCTGAATGCTTATTTCCCAAGCGGTATGACGGGCGAAGTCCGCCAGACCTATAAATACCAATGGCTGGAAGAGTTTTTCGAATACGCGGCAATCGTAAAGGCAGAACAGCCGAACCTGGTGATTTGCGGCGATTACAATATATGTCACAAACCTATAGATATCCACGATCCGGTAAGCAATAAAAACAGCAGCGGGTGGCCCGAAGAACGAGCCTGGATGGACCGTTGGTTTGAGCAGGGAGGTTTTGTCGATACCTTCAGGGTGTATCATCAGGAACCCCATGAATACAGCTGGTGGAGTCAGCGCGCAGCATCCCGCGAACGGAATAAAGGCTGGCGTATCGATTATATCAGCGTTTCAGAATCGATGCGTTCACGGCTTACCGGCGCCGCCATCCTGCAGCAGGTAAAGCATTCCGATCATTGTCCCGTGAAAGTGACATTCGATTGATTGCTGCACAGTGATAAACAGGAGAAACCCTATGCCTTTGGTTGTTGCCGGTACCCATGCGCCATGCGGCCGATGGTTTCATTTATGGGGGTATAACGAAACTCCGGAAATGCAGTTAAGAATTTTGCGTTGTTGTAAAAGCAGCGGGTGCGGGCTGTGCGCGCCTCCCGGGTAATGGTTACCGTCTTGCCGGTGAGCCGGCTGCGGAGTTCATTCCATCCTGCGATGATCTTCGTCGCCAGTTCCGGCGCTTCTTTATGCGGAGGACGTTTGCCTAAAGCATTTGCCATCAGCGTAAAGATCTCGCGGGAACTGTGATTGCCTTCAGAAAGAATGAAACGCTCGGCGCTCACTTCGGCCTGCAGTAACAACAGAATTGCCGCAACCACGTCCTGCACGTCCACCCAGCCATTAATGCCTTCAGTGTAATAGGGGAATTCGCTGTCAGCGATCTTAAGTAATCGCGCGCTTCCCTTATCCCAGTCGCCTGCCCCAAGGATAATGGACGGATTGACCATCACAGCATCCAGTCCTAGGTGCTGTTCGGATTCTATCGTGTTTCCCTATTAACCTT
>JASGJF010000011.1:0-45546 GCA_049840855.1 Chitinophagaceae bacterium
AGTGAGTTCGATACGCTCGCGTGCGGTACGTTTGCGGAAATTATCAAATTCGGCCACAAGACGCAGGTACTGATCTTTGGATTGTTCCAGCTCTGCTTTCAGCTTATCGGTTTCGCTCACAGCTGCTTCGGCAGACGCTTGTTCCTGTTGCTCCTCTCCGGACGGTGTCGTCGCTTCCTGTTCCATTTCGTGGTTGATTTCCATTTCGCTCATAGCTTCTTTCTTTTTTTTAAAAAACATAGATCCCCGTTACGAGGCGCAAAGATATTGCCAAAAGCGCTTTCAGGGACAAATTGACAGCAATATGTCCCTGAGTCTGACAGTCCGGCCTGACACTGCCATTAATACTCGGCATTGAAGGCAGTAAAAAAGGGAGACCTGATTGGCCTCCCTTCTGATTTTTGGCTGAAAATGAGCTTATAATACTTTCAGACTTTCCTCCGCAGCATGAATCGTTTCGTCCAGGTCTGCATAAGTGAGGGCATTGTTGAGGAACCAGCTTTCAAATGCTGAAGGGGGCAGATAAATGCCCCGGCTCAGCATTGCATGGAAGAAGCGGTTGAAATAAGCATTGTCTGCCGCCGCCGCAGTTGCGAAATCGGTTACGGGCTTATCGCTGAAATGAACGCTGATCATAGAGCCTTTGCGGTTGATCACAAATGGTTTTCCATGCGCTTCGAGTACTTTTTGCAGTCCGGCATGCAGGTATGCGGTTTTGTCTGACAATTCCTGATAGATAGCCGGATTGTCTTTGAGTGTTTTCAGTAAGGTGTATCCCGCTATCATTGCAAGCGGATTCCCGCTCAGGGTGCCCGCCTGGTATACAGAGCCCAGCGGTGCGATGTGAGACATGATCTCTTTCCTTCCGCCGAAGGCGCCTACCGGCATTCCTGCACCGATCACTTTTCCGTAACAGACAAGGTCTGCGTCAATATGCAGTGTTTCCTGCGCACCCCCTGCACTGAGGCGGAAGCCGGTCATTACCTCGTCAAATATCAGTACGATCTTTTCCTCATCGCAGATGCGGCGCAATCCTTCCACAAAACCGGGTTCCGGTAAAATACAACCCATATTACCGGCTACAGGCTCGAGAATGATTGCCGCAATTTCATTTTTGTTGGATGCAACGAGTGCCTGTACGGCGTTCAGATCGTTGTATGCACAGGTAAGCGTATCGTTGCTGACACCGCCTGTGATGCCGGGCACGGTCTGAATGTCGAATGTAGCGAGTCCGGAGCCAGCCTTTACCAGGAACGCATCCGCGTGCCCGTGATAGCAGCCTTCAAATTTGATGAACTTATTACGCCCCGTGTAACCCCTTGCGAGACGCAATGCACTCATACAGGCTTCGGTGCCGCTGCTTACCATGCGGATCAGGTCTACATTTTTTGTCATAGAGCGGATCAGCTCCGCCATTTCAATTTCCAGCAGGGTAGGAGCGCCAAAAGATGTAGACCCTTCTGCTTTTTGCTGGATCGCCCGAACCACAGGTTCATATGCATGGCCGAGTATCATCGGTCCCCAGGATGCGATATAATCGATATAACGGTTGCCGTCGGCATCATAGAGATAAGCACCTTTGGCACGCTCCATGAAAACGGGCGTTCCGCCGACGCTTTTAAATGCACGTACGGGTGAGTTCACGCCGCCTGGAATACTTTCCTGCGCGCGTTTGAAAAGAGATATGCTGTTGTCGGTTGTCATTTTGATTGTTGCTGCTTATAAAAAGGAAAATTGCGGAGAAGCCAGTGTCTTAATGCATCAGCATTGCTGCCTGCTTCGCAAAATAGGTGGCTATCAGATCTGCGCCGGAACGTTTGATACTGGTAAGGCTTTCAAGGATCGCTTTGTTCTCGTCCAGCCAACCCATTTGGGCTGCAGCTTTGATCATCGCGTATTCGCCGCTTACGTGGTAAGCACTTACCGGCACATCCACCGCGTTGCGTACTTCGCGGATAATATCCAGGTACGCCATCGCAGGCTTCACCATTACAATATCCGCGCCTTCTTCGATGTCCATTATCGTCTCCTTAATTGCTTCGGTGCGATTTGCATAATCCATCTGATAGGTCTTTTTATCTCCGAAGCCGGGAGCTGAATCCAGTGCATCACGAAAAGGTCCGTAAAAGCAACTCGCATATTTGGCGCTGTAAGCCATGATGCCCGTTTTTATAAAATTGTTCTGCTCCAGTCCTGCGCGGATAGCTCCTATACGGCCATCCATCATATCGCTCGGTGCCACGATATCTGCGCCTGCTGCGGCATGACTGATGCTCATTTTCACTAAAGCCTCAACTGTGGGATCATTCACGATTTCCCCGTTTTCCACGATACCATCGTGGCCGTAGATCGAATAGGGGTCGAGTGCCACATCGGTCATCACCACCATTTCCGGCAACGCATCTTTAATCGCTTTAATGCTGCGCTGCATGAGTCCGTCTTTGTTCCAGGCTTCTTTACCTGTATTGTCTTTGGTATCGTCTTCTGCTTTCACGAAGAGCAGTACGGATTTAATACCCAGTGACCACAATTCCTTTACTTCCCGGAGCGTGTTGTCAACAGACATACGGTAGTAGCCCTTCATTGAAGCAATCTCCTGCCGGTAGCCGCTGCCTTCATTCAGGAACAGCGGAGCAATAAAATCGTTCGGTGTCAGTGTGGTTTCCGCAACCAGGCTGCGTAATGCAGCACTCTGGCGCAGGATCCTGTTTCTTCTTTGCAGATACATATCTTGTATGGATTGTTTATCGATGTTTGTCTGTTTTTTCTGCCGCGGTGATATCGGCCTCACTGCGCATCTGCAGTTGTACACCAAGAATCCACTCACGGCATTTTGCGTTGATCAGGTATTCATTGATGTCGCCGATCAATTGCATTATATCAGAATAGGAGCCCTCCACGGTTGTGGTGAAGGCTCCTACCTCAGACTTAAGATTACTTCTTTTAATGATCGCGATCGCCTCATCCACCCATTCGTAAGGGTGCTTTGTTCCTCCAACCGGAAGTAATTGTAAGGCTGCATTTACAGTGTATTGGTGCATAAATATTGCGTTTGTTAGGCCCAGTCTTTCGGGTGCAGACAGGCGTCAAGCAGTTTCGCTTCTTCACTGTCCGGCGCGGGCTGATAATTATATTCAAAACGTACGGTCGGTGGCAGGCTCATCAGGATGCTCTCCGTACGGCCATTGGTTTTGAGTCCGAAAATAGTACCGCGGTCATGTATCAGGTTGAACTCCACATAGCGGCCACGGCGGATCTCCTGCCAGTATTTATTCGCATCACTGTAAGGAGTATGCTTGCGGCGGGCGACGATAGGAACATAGGCATCTACAAAGCAGTTGCCGTTGGATTGCTGAAAAGCAAACAATTGTTCTTTATCCATCACCACAGAAGGGCGCAGGTGATCATAAAATACGCCGCCTATGCCGCGCATCTCATTGTTACGGTGCGTATTTGAAAAATACGTATCACACCATTTCTTGTATTGGGGATAAAGTTCTGTTCCGAAAGGATCCTGTGCCTGTTTCAATGTCTGGTGAAAATGTCTGGCATCTTCTTCAAACAGGTAATAGGGAGTGAGGTCGGCACCCCCGCCAAACCAGCAGTCGGTGACGTTTCCGTCTGTATCATACACTTCAAAATATCGCCAGTTGGCATGCGTGGTGGGCACAAACGGATTATTCGGATGGATCACCATACTCAGACCGCAGGCAAACCATTTCGCTCCTTCTACTCCCAGCTGACGACGCATAATATCTGTTACATCGCCAAATACAACGGAAGTATTCACACCTCCTTTTTCAAATACGTTTCCGTTCGCAATCACACGCGTTTTGCCGCTTCCGCCTCCGGGACGCTCCCATTTATCTTCCTGAAAGGTTGCTTTGCCATCTTCTTTTTCAAGCGCGGCACAGATACGATCCTGTAATCCATGAATGAAATCGATCCAGGCTTGTTTGGTAAATGCGATTTTTGTTGTGGTTTCCATAATTGAAAAATTTTAGTGCAAGTTCCGTCGCTTCCGTTATTTAAAATATGATGTACATCAGTATCGGCGGTGCTTTCGGTCAGTCACACAATTGTCATTGCACTTAAAACCGGAACTCCTTCACCGTACGCACAAAGGCTTTCGCATGATCTACCGGTACATTCGGCAGAATACCATGCCCGAGGTTTGCAATGTGTCTTCCCGGACCGAATGCGCGGAGCATCTGTTTCACTTCCTCCTCGATCACCGGAATAGGCGACATCAGTTTTGCAGGATCGAAGTTGCCTTGCAGCGTTACCTGGTCACCGGCGAACTGTCTTGCAAGTTTTGCCGGTATACACCAGTCGATACCCAGTCCTGCCGCACCTGTCGCTGCCATCGATTCAAGACTGTGCCATGCACCTTTTGCAAAGATGATCGTAGGAACATCGTCTTTCAGTGCAGCAACGATCTGACGGATATATTTCAGGGAGAGATTTTCGAAATCCTGAGGACCGAGCAGACCGCCCCAGCTGTCAAATACCTGCAGTATGTCTGCTCCCGCGGCCACCTGGCCTTTCAGATAAGCGATTGTGGTGTCGGTGATCATTTGCAGCAACTGATGCGCGAGCTCCGGATGCGTGTAGCAGAAAGCCTTAGCCTCGTCAAATGTTTTACTGCCCTTACCCTGCACCATATAGCACAACAATGTCCAGGGAGCACCGGCAAATCCGATCAGCGGTACGCGGCCATTCAGTTCCTTTTTGATCAGGCGGATCGCATCAAACACATAGTGCAGCGTTTCCTGTACGTCCGGAACACGGATACGGTCCAGGTCTGCCGTTGTTTTGATCGGGTCGGGCAGCAGCGGACCGACATTCTCTTTCAGTTGCACTTCAAGACCCATAGCCTGGGGAACCACAAGAATGTCGGAGAAAAGGATTGCGGCATCCACACCTACGATGTCTACCGGCTGCAGGGTGATTTCACAGGCGAGCTCGGGCGTCTGACACCTTTCGAAGAAGCCGTATTTATTACGCAGCGCAATATATTCAGGAAGATATCTTCCTGCCTGACGCATCATCCATACGGGTGTGCGCTCCGTTTTTTCTCCGCGCAGGGTTCTTAAGATCAAGTCGTTTTGCAACATATAATTAAGGGTGTTTTTTATATAATTGAATGAGGGTTTCCACCACCGACTCCTTGCTCGCACTGGCGGCGATATGCACCTGTTGCTGCAATGCAGCCCCGAATGCCGCGGCAGTGCTTTGCCCGATGCAGATCAGTTCCGGAATAGCGGACAGGTCATTATCCTGCTGCATACTTTCTATCGCGGAAGGACTGAAGAATAAGGCTGCATCCGGTTGAAAATCCAGTTTCGACGGGCGCTTTAACGTGTGGTAGACGATTATCTCTTTTACAGAGATACCTGCGGAAGCAAGCAATGCCGGTAATGTATCCATACGGCTTCCGCCACAGAAAAAAGTACAGGATTGCGGTGCCGCGGATATGATTAATTGAGCCAGTGCGCGTGAGTCCGGCGCTGTGGCGGTTATAGTCAGGTGAGGCCAGTATGTTCGTACTGTCTCTGAAGTTTTCCCTTCGAGACAAAAGATATTCCAGCCGTTGGGATGTTTGCCTCCGGGCATCCGCGCAACTGCGGTAACAGCATTACTGCTGGTGAAGATAATATTCCCGGAATTGTGGGTTGTTTCGTTTACCTGTTGCTGCAATGCGGCATCCTCCGGGAATTCGATAGCGATCGCCTCATATACATGCAGATCGAGTCCTGCCGAATGTATCTTTTCGGCCAGTGCAGCCGGCAAGGGCGCGGTACTGAGTATTTTGGGTCTATGCTCCAAGATTGCGAATCGATTGTACGATACGGTCGGCTCCCTGTTCCAGCAATTCCTGAGCGGTGCTGACGCCTATTCCGGAGGCTTCGGCACGAGGTACTGTTCGCTCGATTTCCATTTTTTCTTTTCCGTCTGTGCTGAGGATATTGCCGCGGAAGCGGATCGTGTCACCGATCAGTTCGGCGTAAGCGCTGATCGGAGTGGAACAGCCGCCCATCAGCGTTTTAAGGAAATCCCTTTCTATCTGAACGCAAAGCGCAGTATCGGCATCATTAAGCGGAGCACATGCTTTCAGTGTATCGCTGTCGGTTGCACGGCAGGCGATCATTACGGCGCCTTGCGAAGGAGCAGGCAGCATCCAGTCGAGGTCCTGGGCATATTCCGGCCGCAGACCGATACGTTCAAGTCCGGCCGCAGCAAATATGGCCCCGTCCCAATCGCTGTCTGCAAGCTTTTGCAGGCGGGTCTGCACGTTACCGCGCAGGTTGTCGATGCGTGCATCCGGGTACCTGTTCAGCCATTGTGCCTTGCGGCGAACCGAACCGGTTCCGATCACCGCATGCCCGTGTGTTTCGGTTCTCGACGGGCGGGGAACGAATATGTCGTGCACCGGACCTCTTTTCAGCACGGCGGCCTGTATCAGACCTTGTGCAAATTGGGTAGGTACATCTTTAAGAGAGTGAACGGCAATGTCGATCTTGTCACTGAGCAGGTATGCATCCAGTGTTTTGGTAAACACGCCCTGCACTCCCATTGCGTAGAGGGGAGTTACCAGGTCCAGGTCGCCTTCGCTTTTTACCGGTACGAGTTCAGTGGATATATGGCGCGCTTCCAGCAATGCCTGTACAGTATGAGCCTGCCACAGAGCGAGTTTACTGTCACGGGTGCCTATTCGGATTTTCCGGTTCATGAGTTATTGTGTAAAGGCTGATCAGGAACTTGCCATGAAGTCATTGATCGCCCAGATAAAATTGCAGCCGCCCTCGTTTTTCTCACGCATCTGGGTGGCCATATTGTTCAGTACTTTCTGTATACGGTCGTCGCTTTGCAACGGAACACTATCCTGCTGCATATGTTTCTGCTGGATATTTTCCAGAGTGCTTTTCACGGCTCTGATCACCGGCACATGCTGACGCATCACGTACCAGTTTTTGAATTCATTGATCTGCTCCTGGATCAGCTGTTGTGCTTTCGGTATCTCCAGTTTCCTTTTCTGTAACGTAGCATCGGCCACTTTGGATAATTCGTCCACGTTGACCAGGCAGATACCTTTATATCCTGCAACGCTCATTTCCACATTGTTGGGAATGGAGAGGTCGATAACCAGCGATGCGGCGCTATGCTCCAGGTGTTTTTGCAGCAGGGTAGGCTGCGGGGCATTGGTGGCCACAAGTATCACATCTGCCCGTGCGGCTTCGGTTTCGAGGCATTCATAAGGCTGGAACCGGATTCCGAGTTCCCTTGCCAGCGCCTCTGCCTTTGCATTTGTGCGGTTGATGAGGGTTATATCTTTAGTGCCTAAAGTGCTTACGATATTTTTACAGGTATTGCGACCGATCTTTCCGGTACCAAGCAGCAATATTTTTTTGTCGGCTGTTTCCGTAAAATGCTGGCGGATATATTGTGCCGCAGCAAATGATACGGATACCGAACCACTGCTCAGTTGCGTCCTGCTGCGGATATTGCGTGAAGATTGGAGCGTATGATCCAATAGTTTTTCAGTGAACAATCCGGTACAACGGTTTTCTTTTGCCGTTTTTACCGCTAATTTGATCTGGCTGATGATTTCATAATCTCCGAGGATCTGAGAGTCGAGCCCAGCAGAAACATGGAACAAATGCTCCAGTGCGGAGCGTCCGTTTTTCCGGTAAGACAGCTGATGAAAGCTATTGCCGTCCCCTTCGGTCTGACTGCATAAAAAGCCTGCAAGGTGCGCAGCGCTTGGCGCGAAACCATATATTTCAGTCCTGTTGCAGGTAGAAACAACAAAAAATTCCTCTATCCCGAAATCTGCGGCCGTCGACAGCAGATTCCTGTATTGTTGTTCGTTGATCGCAAACCGGCCTCTTGTTTCAGCATCTGTATTCCGGTAGCTGATGCCTGCGATATGGAAATCTGATATGTTCTTCAATAAACTCACCCGTGGAGCGTCGGCTGTTTGTTTCGGTTGCAAATTTATTGCCCGCATGGCTAACAGCCTAAAGATGACCCTGTTGGAATGTCATCCCTCTGTCATTCTCTGAATGAATATGACAAAAATCATAAAAATGGGTAAATCGAAAAAGTCTATTTCCGGCGGGCGTTATTCTTTATTATTGATCACGCGCAGCATTGCTTCGTGGATATGTCCGTTTGTAGCGAGTGTTTCCTTATCAAACACAGTGGTTTCGCTGCCGTCGAAATTGGAAATGCGTCCTCCCGCTTCACGAACGATCAGGTAACCGGCTGCTACATCCCAGGAATTGAGGTTATATTCCCAGAATCCGTCGAAACGTCCGCAGGCAACCCAGCAAAGGTCGATCGCAGCCGAACCGAGCCGGCGTACGGGCAAACCCTGCAGGATCATGCGTTCAAATACCTTAATCGGGTGTTCTTTTGTTTCGGGCCATTTATAGGGAAAGCCTGTAACGAGACAGGCGGTTTTAAAATCCTGTTTTGCAGAGACACGGATTGGCTGTCCGTTCAGGAAAGCTCCCTTACCGCGCTCGGCAAAGAAGAATTCGTTCATCAGAGGGTTATACACCACGCCCATCAGCATTTTACCCTGGTGACGCAGTCCTATGGACACACAACAGATCGGAATGCCGTGGGCAAAATTCACTGTGCCGTCTATGGGATCAATGATCCACTGGTATTCTGAATCCTGGATCATTTCCCCTACCTCTTCACTGATAATACTGTGGCCCGGGAAGCGTTCTTTGATGATGTCGATGATCACTTTCTCGGAGTGGTTATCGACTTCCGTAACCAGATTGTTTTTTCCATCTTTGCTTTCAACGGTGAATACACCCTGGAAATAGCTGCCGATTATCTTTCCCGCAGCATTGGCGGCATCTATGATCGCTTGTCTGAGTTGTTCCATTTCAATAAGGTCGGGGGATTAGTTTACAGTGCCAGCTTTTTGCCGAGGTAATAGTCGATCACCTTCAGTTTGAAGATCAGATCGTATTTATTATTCAGCAGCGTGGCTTCTGCTTTATACAGGTTGTTTTGTGTAACGAGGTATTCCACGGTATTCGTCAGGCCCAGTGCGTAGCGTTTTTCGGCAAAGTCGAAAGCGCGCTGTGCTGCTTCCTGTGAACGGCGGGATGCATAATATTTCTGGATGGCATTGGTAACGTCATTATGCGCTTTGTATACATCCTGTTTCAGTTTCAGTTCGGTCTGATACTGATTGAGCTCCTGCGTCTGCACATTGATTTTGGCTTGCTGGTAAGCGTACTGGCTCTGCCATGCATTGAAAATGGGAATGCTTAAGGTAGCGGAAACAGTCTGACGGAAGTTGTTTTCCAATTGCTTGAACAATGGTACATTATTGTACAGCGCAACGTAATTCGGCTGCATGACCTCGAGGCTGGTACCGCCCACATTCACGAAAGCACCTGTGGGAATATAGGTTCCGTCGGTAAGTAGGACGCAAACTGCTTGTACGTGCTGGTCCAGTTGCTGCCCAGCTGGCCTGCGATGCTCAGTTGCGGGAACAATCCGCCGCGCATTGCATCGCGGTTTTTCTCCGCTGCCCTGAGTTTAAAATTACTGCTGCGGATCGAAGGTATATTCCTTACTGCTTCCGAATAGATATAATCAGCGTTCAGCGTCTGCAATGAAATGCGGTCCTCCATAGGGATTTCGGGGATCACCGCTTCAAACGGAACTTCAAAGTCCAGGTTCAGTATCGCCTTCAGGTCCAGGATAGAGGCACGGTAATCAGCAATAGCGGAAATCAGCGTTGCACTGTCGCTGGCAAGCTGTGCTTCGAGTTGTGCCACGTTCAGCTCCGGTACCCGGCCTACATCCGCAAATTTCTGGGTCTGATTTAACTGCTGTGACGAAAGCGCTACCTGTTTTTCATTTACGCGGATCTGTTCGCGTGCCATCAGGATGCGCAGGAATCCGGTAGCCACGTTCAGTGAAACATCATTACGCAATTGTTCCACATCGGCTCTGGCCGCTTCCAGACTGAATTTATTTTTGGCAATGTTGTTGCGTTGCTGGAACCATCCGAAGAGCAATACGCTGGAAGAGGCGCTGGCGCTCACAAATGAATATTTTCCCTGCACGAACTGGTTGGAGGTAGGATCGATGGAACGACCGTAGCTCACGCCATAAGAGGGTGCGATATTCAGCGAGGGAAGCTGCGCAAGGCGGCTTTGCTGGAGGTTCAGCTTGGCAAGGCGGGCATTCAGCACATTCTGCTGGATGGAAATATTGTGGTCGAGTGCATACTCGATCGCATCCTGCAAAGTCCATTGTACTTTATCCTTTACATCGGACTGTGCAGATACGGAAAGCACCTGACCGCATAAAAGCAAAGCCGATAAAAAAACGTTGCGCATCGTAAGTGGTGTAGATTTGTTCGTTCTGCGGCAAATATACCATGTACCGTTTATATACCCGGATGAATTATACATGAGCCGGTGAATTATCGGTGATTCTGTTGCGGCGAAATTTATTTTTGCAAATTTGTTCTTTTTTCTGACGGATCGATTACATTTGCACTCCCAAATGGCGAGGTAGCTCAGGTGGTTAGAGCGCAGGATTCATAACCCTGAGGTCTCGGGTTCAATTCCCGATCTCGCTACTAAAAAACCACAAAGCCTTTCAGTGAACAGCTGAAAGGCTTTTTTTATTTGCGTCTGTCAGTTTTCTTTTCCTGAAGCACAATAAAATCAAGCCGTGTAAATCATTGGTATGTTTTATTGTTATTTTTGAATTGCATTATGTCGTTGATTCTTGAACAATACCTGCACGAAAAAGCCGGATTATCCGCTGCGGATGTGGCCCGTACGCTCGCCGCTGCACAGGTCCGCAGCCTGCAGCGCGGAACGATGCTGCTGCAGGAAGGCCAGATTTGCCGGTATAAAATATTTGTCGCAGACGGATTACTGCGCAATTACGCGGTGGCTGCAGACGGTTCAGAACATATCCTTCAGTTTTGTCCGGAACTGCACTGGACGCTCGATGTGGAAAGTTACGACCATCAGACGCCTGCCCGGTTCAACATCGACGCGATAGAAGCGTCTGAAGTATATCTCTGGTCAAAAGATGCTTTTCATCAGTTGCTCCATGAAATTCCGGCGCTTGAAGCTTTTTCGCGCCAGCTGGTTTCGCGTAATATTTACAATAGCCGGCACCGGCTGGTATCCGCGCTTAGTGCCACTCCGGAAGAAAAATACCAGGAGTTTCTCAACAGCTATCCGGGCTTATTAAGCCGCGTCCCGTTGCGTATGATCGCCTCTTATCTCGGTGTTTCGCTTAAAACGCTTGGCCGTATCCGCCAGGCATCTGCACGGCATTAGCATTTAAAATGCGTCAAATGACCTCTTTCGTTTATTGCCGACGGCTGAATTTTGTAAGCTCAAAATGAAATCAGTAATGAAAGTATTTGTTACAGGAGCCTCCGGATTTGTAGGCTCGGCAGTTGTTCAGGAGTTATTGCATGCAGGTCACAGCGTCACCGGTATGGTACGGCGACCTGAAGCGATGGCGGCATTGGAACAAATCGGCGCAGCCGCAGTGATTGGAAACCTCGATGATCCCGAAAATATCGTGTCTGCGGTTGCTGACAGCGATGTCGTGATCCACACCGCATTCAATCACGACTTCAGCCGCTTTAAAGAAAATTGTGTCACCGACCGTAAAGTAATCGAAGCGTTGGGTAAGGCGCTGGCCGGAACCGGCAGACCGCTTATTATGACATCCGGTATCGGACTTATAAGAAGCGAAAGCATGATCACCGAAGACATGAAAGCAACCCTTTCCGAGTCTATTCCCAGGGCAGCGTCTGAAGAAGCAGCTATGGCGCTGAATGCCGCAGGGGTACCGGTGTACATCGTGCGTTTACCGCCAACGGTACATGGTCGCGGAGATCACGGATTTGTACCGATGATTATCGCGTTGGCCAAAGAAAAAGGCATTTCCGCGTACATCGGAACGGGAGGCAACCTGTGGCCTGCGGTTCATCGTCTGGATGCAGCACGCCTGTACCGTCTGATCGCCGAGCAACAGCCGGAGCAGCGCGTATTTCATGCAGTAGCCGAAACGGGAATTCCGTTCAGGGCCATTGCGGAAGAGATCAGTGCTGGTCTGGGTGTGCCCGACCAAAGCGTAACCGGAGAAGAGGTCGCAGCGCATTTCGGCTGGTTTGCGCACTTCGCGTCGATGGATTGTAAAGCTGATGCAACTCAGACGATCCGGACAACAGGCTGGTCGCTTTCGCAGCCAGGACTACTGCAGGATATGCAGGAGGCCTATTTCTGATCATCTCGGTTGCGAGAGGCGGCTGTCGCTGATCATGTCTTTATCCGATAACGTTTTCAGGAACGCAATGATGTCTGCTTTTTCATCGTCCGTCATCGCAATTCCCCGGGTAAGTGAAGTATCCAGCGTCGGAGATACGACGATGCCCGTGCGGTAATGTTCCAGCACAGCATCCAGTGTGCGGATACGTCCGTCATGCATGTATGGACGGCTCAGGTCTGTATTACGCAGCGACGGGACCATGAATTTGTACAGGTCATCCGGATTGTGGGTCACCAATGCCCTGCCGCTGTCGTTGATCGCCGCAGAAGGGCTAAGTCCGTTATTTCGGTAAGAATAGTCGGTAAACAGCGGTTCCTTATGGCAGGAAGCGCACTTTCCCCGGAATGTATTCAGGCCGCGCGTTTCCTGGTCGGTAAATGTTCCGCCTGCTTCACCCCGTATATGCTTGTCGTACCGGGAAGTTGCAGAGATGATTACCGCCATGAACTGGGAAAGCGCCTTGTACAATTGTTGTGCCGAAATGGAGTCCGTGCCGAAGACGGTTTTAAAGTCCTTTCTGTAACCGGGGTCCGCATTGAGCCGGGACACGGCGTCTGCAACCGGAAGGTCCATTTCCACAGGGTTT
This sequence comes from Chitinophagaceae bacterium, assembly GCA_049840855.1. Lineage (GTDB taxonomy): Bacteria > Bacteroidota > Bacteroidia > Chitinophagales > Chitinophagaceae > Rurimicrobium. The sequence continues at coordinate 12,932 of JASGJF010000011.1, forward strand.
TCTATCGGATGCAAGGGCTGGTCTTCCAGCTTAACTACATTGCCGTCCCAGAAGAAGGCGGGTTTCCAGGCAAGGTTACTGAGTGAAGGAGCATTGCGGGTTCCGAAAAGACCGTAAATGCCGTGACTGAGCGGATGATCCAGGTGAGAGAATGCAGAGAACTGCTCGTGGCAGCTGTTGCAGGAGATCGTTTTATCGTAGGAAAGCACCGGGTCGTAAAAAAGCTTTCTGCCCAGGCTGATGCCTTCCTGGGAAAGTTCATTGCCGGAAAAGGAATAAACGGGTTGCGGCCAGCCTTCAGGAATGTAAAAGCCAAGAGGAGCCTGTGTTTCCGGTGGGTCGAGTGACGGGTCGGGATGGCAGGCGGCAAAAGCGATCGATAATGCGATCAGTAAAACTCCGGTACTAAAGACAGTTTTGCTCATGTGCTTAAAGAACGGGTGTAACATTAATCGTTACACCCGTGTTTTAATTATTGTCCTGAAGAGCTCACGTAGAACATGGTCGCATAATTGTCAGCCATTGCTCTGGCTGCTGCGCCGGGCATATGTATTGTCGTTGTGACAGCAAAATCGATCTTGTTCGGAGAGCGGAACAGTTGCAGCACATCGGCGGTCAGATTGATTTTGGGAGTGTTGCTGTCTCCTGTATAGATGGGGGTCGGCAACTGAAGTTTCACTGTTTTTAAAACGTTGTCTGCTCCGGAAAAGCCACCGCAATGGAACATGAGCTGTCCTGCGGTAGTAGGAGCCTGCGGAGAGTTTCCTTCAAACTTCAGCATGATATAACCGGAGGTCCAGGACCAGAAATTGCCCAATGCAGGATCAAGATCTCCGCCCTGTGCACCGGACACGTTGTGCAGACTGTCTACTCCTATCATAAAACTGATGCCTTCGTACGTACCGGCAGGCACCGAACCCAGACTGATGCTCATTTTGCTTCCGTCGCTGCTGTGTTCAATGAGGTGATAACTGTCTTTTTCTGCGAAATCGGCTGTATTGTACGCGCCCAGCAGGGTAACATTTGTAATATAGTAGTTGAACTTGCTTACCGTAAATGAATCGCCGTTAGCGTTCTTATACCATTTTGTATCGAGTACCAGGTTGTTGCTGTCGATCTTGTTGGAGAAGTTCAGCGTCACAGGGCCAGGATTCGTAATAGTGGTCGGTTCTTCTTTTTTACAGGAAGACAGGCCTGCTGCCGCAGCCAGTGTGAGCAGGGTAATTGTGTTTTTAAGATTCATTTTTTGCTTTTATTGAGTTAAGATGGATAATTGAATCGCGGATCGATAGCCCGATGTTCTTTTTCTGTCTGACACAGGTGCCGGTAGTATTCCCAACTGCGAATCGGAATAATGATGTTGCATTCCCGCGTTGCATGTATCAGGATCGCATTGCCGGATTACCAGACAGTTTGCGCGCTGTGGAGGGAGGATGAAAAAAAGCGCTGATGCTGATTTTGTCACGCAGGTTCCTGATGCGGGGTATCCTCGCTACAGGGGAGCGGTCCGGTATGTATGGGCGCACTGCCTGCGACGGGATGAAATACACTAAGAAATCAGGTTTTTCGATTTTCCTTATGCCTTCTTTATCGGCTTGTTGTGCAGGACTGACCTTTATTATCTGCTTTTGCAGATAGCATTTACCGCAACAGACATTATCTGCCCGGTCTTTCTGTTCACAAAGGTAGGTGGCAATATAATCCTTGCGGACTTCGAACAGGGCCAGTACGAAATAGTGTGCCATACACTGGAAAAACAGCGCAGCCATGATCACTATGACACTGGTATGTTTCAATCTTATTGCAGAATGTATATGGTTATTTACCAGCTGCCGCTTCTTGCCGGAAACACGCAAACGCAAAGATTGCACCGTATGGATGATTGTCCTGGATGTCTGCTTTCCGTCGCAAGCGACAGACAGACGACAAAGTTATGCTTTTCTGAAAGAATCCAAAGCAGCCAGTTCCCGCTGGATTTCCTGTCCTTTATCTTTATTGTACCATTGCTGAATCGCCGTTTTCATCTGCTCAAAGTCGGCATTTGCAGCTTTCAGTTCATCATACACCTGCTGGCATCCGGCTGGTCTGGGTCCCCATACGGCGAGATCTTCACCTGCTTCGTTGCGGATGATCAGTTTCGGAATGGATTTCGATCCGTGGGTGAGGTATTGTTCTATACGGAAGGGTTCACTGTCTCTCAGCTCATAAGAAATGCTGATCAGGGGATTTTTGGCTGCGGCCATTTCTATAAACGGTACAGAGTGCGCTGCATCTCCACACCATGGTTCGGTGATCACGATCCAGTATTGTTTTTGCGATATCTCTTTGAGTTTATCTGCGAGGGCGTCTTCGGTATGCGCTGTTTTAAGCCAGCGGTGCATGCGTGCCCAGTTCAGTTTCGTGTATTCTAGGTAATCGGGATTATTGTAAGGAACTGTTTGCTCTGCGGCGCTTTTTTGCAGCAACGTCTCAAAATATCGGGTGTATTCCTGGAAGGTCATCGGTAATGATCGGTCGTTTAAAGGGCTTAACTGCTGCAAAATTAACACATCGCATGTTTTCTGTGTACACCGGTATCCTCCACATAACCGGGCTTGGGAAAACTTTAGGAAAACATTGGCCCGCGATTATTGCCGGGGTTGCGGCAGCTCCTACTTTTGCATGGTAAATCGTATCAGATGAAAGTCATACTCACAGGGGCCACAGGAATGGTGGGAGAGGGCGTTTTGCGCACATGTCTTGCCGATCCGCTTGTAGAAGCCGTTCTGAGTGTATCGCGAAAGCCGCTCAGTATGGAGCACCCGAAGCTTTCAAGCCTTATTGTTCCCGATCTTGCCGATGTTTCCGACCAGGAAGATCTGCTGCGTGGTTATGATGCCTGCTTTTTCTGCGCGGGTGTAAGTTCGGTGGGAATGAAGGAAGATGCTTACACAGCCGTTACCTGCGAGCTCACTTTATCTTTCGCTCGTAGTTTGCTGCGAATCAATCCCGGCATGTATTTCACTTACGTATCCGGTGCCGGAACCGACAGCTCGGAGAAAGGTCGCATCATGTGGGCACGTGTAAAAGGGCGCACTGAAAATACATTATCGCGTATGCCCTTTAAGGCTGCATACCATTTTCGTCCCGGGGTTATTTTACCCTATCCGGGCCAGCAAAACTGGAAAGGCCTGTATCTTTTCATCGGTCGTTTGATGAAGGTCTTTTCGCCTAAATCGGTACTTTCCGTGGAAAGTATCGGAAAAGCCATGATACATGCGGTTAGTCGCAACGAACCGGGTCGTGTGCTGGAAATAAAAGATATACGCGCACTGGCGGAGGCAAAACCCCATCCCTGATTTTTATGATCCAGATAGTTTTTATTGCAATTATTTTATTTGCTGCACTGGTATACGCTTTTATGCAATTGCCCCGGTTCGGGGCGTTACCACGCGGTGAGCGGTTGCAGCGCGTAGCTGCGTCTCCGAATTACCGTGACGGCCGTTTCCGCAATCGTATAGAAAAGCCTGCTATTGCCGAAGGGTATAGTATCCCCGGCGAAATGTACAAAATGTTGTTCCGGAAAAATCCCCGCAGGTATCCTTCCGTACCGCTTCCTTCCGTGCAAACAGATCTGCGTGCGTTGCCGAAAGAACAGGACCTGATGGTGTGGTTCGGACATTCTTCATTCCTGTTGCAGATGAGCGGTGTGCGTATGCTGGTGGATCCGGTATTCAGCGGTAAGGCTTCTCCGTTGCCGGGCAGCGTAAAAGCGTTCGCCGGTACGGATGTCTACAGTGTGGACGATATGCCTGATATCGACTATCTTATCCTGTCGCACGATCATTATGATCACCTGGATTATCCAACCATAAAGGCTTTGCGCACAAAAGTAGCGCATGTGGTATGCGGATTGGGTACAGGTGCACATTTCGAACGTTGGGGATATGACGGAGATATTATTACAGAACTGGATTGGGGTAGTTCGATACAGTTGTCCCCGGAATTACAGCTCACTGCGGAATCTGCGCAGCACGACTCCGGGCGTTCTTTTACGCGCGGTCGCAGCCTGTGGCTTTCATTCCTGTTCCGGAGCGCAGCGCGCACAGTGTATTACAGCGGAGACGGCGGCTACGACGACCGGTTCCGTAATATTGCAGATAAATACGGACCTGTGGATTGGGCCATTATGGAATGCGGACAATACAACAAAGCCTGGCAGTCTGTCCACGAGTTGCCGGAAGAGATGGCGCTTGCAACCCGCGAACTCGGCGCAGCCGCGATGATACCGGTACACCATTCCAAATTCACATTGGCACATCATTCCTGGGATGAACCGCTTGACAAGGTAAGCGAATATGCGGCCGACGGTCCGTACCGACTGGCGACACCCATGATCGGCGAGCCGGTATTTCTTTCCCGTACCGACCAGGTATTCCGCCAATGGTGGAAGGGACTTTCATAAGGTGCTCTTCCGATGGAAAAAATCTATACCATGTAGCAGGAAGTTTTTCGGGTTGTACAGCACAAAGCCTAATTTTAGGATAGCGCCTTTACCAGGCACTCGTGTTTTATGCAACAGATATACAGAATTGTAGCGGCGCTGATCGCCAATAAGCAATTTGATGAACTGCGCACGCTTCCTGTGTCGCAGCCGGAATATTTCAATTGGGCACAGGAGATATTTGAAGGTATTTATGTGCAGGAACAGCCGGATGCGTGTGCCCTTTTATGGACAGACGGTGAGCATGACCTGCGGGTTTCTTACAGGCAGATGGCCGCGCAGGCCAATCAGCTGGTCAATTTCCTGCGTTCCAGAGATGTTGCGGCTCAGGATGTGTTGCTGATGCAGATGGCGCTATTGCCGCTGAACTGGCAAACCATCCTCGCATCCGTTAAAGGAGGCTTTTGCCTGATCCCTGCCGCCACCATCCTCGGTGTACAGGATATTGTATATCGTTTCGGTAAGCTGATGCCTAAAGTGGTGATTGCCGACTCAGAGAACGCTCCCAAAATAGATGAAGCGGAGCAGATATCCGGTAAATCCGTGGCAGTGAAAATAATCGCGGACGGTACACGCGACGGATGGTATTCTCTTTCCGACATTGACAGCCACCCGGACGAAGCGGTTGCAGCCCGCACAAAATCGGATGATCCGTTATTTTTATTCTTTACTTCCGGTACCACCGGTATGCCCAAAGTGGTAACACATACGCACCTTTCATATCCGTTCGGGCATCTCACTACTGCGTCGTGGATAGGGCTGCGCGCGGGCGATATTCATTACAATATATCGCAGCCCGGTTGGGCCAAATTTGCCTGGAGCAGCTTCTTTGCTCCCTGGAGCGTAGGCGCCACGATCTTCGCCCATTACCAGCCCGGCCGTTTTCATGCACCCACCACTCTGAAAATGATGGAACGCTATGGCATCACCACCTTCTGCGCTCCGCCAACTGTATTGCGCCTGCTGATACTCGAAAATCTCGCCGGTTACCGCTTTCAGCTGCGCGAATGCGTGGCCGCCGGTGAGCCGTTGAATCCCGAGGTGATAGAGCAATGGCAGAAAGGTACCGGAATGCTCATCCGCGATGGCTTCGGTCAGACAGAAAGTACCTGTATGGTCGGCAACCTTCCCGGAGCCACCCCTAAATTCGGTTCCATGGGTAAATCTCTGTTCCTCTATGATGTGGTGATTGCGGATGAGGAAGGCCGGATACTGCCCGACTCCGAAGAAGGGAATATCTGTGTACGCATGGACACGGGTAAACCGAACGGTATTTTCTCTGATTATTTCGGTGATCCGGATAAAAAGGCCACGGTGTTCCGGAACGGACTGTATTATACCGGCGACAAAGCCTACAGGGATGAGGACGGATTTATCTGGTTTGTAGGCCGTGACGATGATGTGATCAAAGCCTCAGATTATCGGGTAGGTCCGTTTGAAGTGGAAAGTGTATTGCTCGAACACGATGCTGTTCAGGAATCCGCAGTCGTGGGGAGTCCGCATCCGATCAAAGGTTTTGAAGTGAAAGCCTTTGTGGTATTGCAGCAGGGCTACAACGCAGACGAAACCACAGCACGTGAATTATTTGCGTTTTCCCGTAAAAACCTCGCCCCTTACAAAATGCCGCGTCTGATTGAATTCGTGAGGGAATTACCCAAAACCATCAGCGGTAAGATCCGCAGGGTGGAGCTAAGGGCCAGGGAAGCGGAGGGTAAGGCAAAGGGTGTACAATTCCCGGCAGAGTTCCGTTATGAAAAATAGCGCGTTGCCTGCTGTGTGCGGTTATGCCTGCTGGAAACGTAGCAGTGCGCCCGGTTCCACCTCATAAGGTTCCTGGTCTTTGAGGAATATACGTGTGAGGCAAGTGCCTTCCGTTGTCACCGTATCTCCCTGTACGCGGATCCAGTTTCCCTCTCTCAGCCCTACCACAGGAATATCATTCTGCGTATGAAATTCGCGGATGCGCGTCTCCCTCGTTTCTCCATTGTGTTTCAGATCAGGATTGGGGTCCAGGTAGTGCGGGTTCAGATTGAACGGAACCAGTCCCATAGTCCGGAAATCCGGAGGGTATACAATAGGCATATCATTTGTCGTCTGCATATTGACGCCGCCGATGTTGCTTCCCGCACTTGCACCGAGGTAGGGAATGCCGCTTTCCACCGCTTCTTTCAGCAAAGACATCAATCCGAGTTCATGCAGTTGCTTTACCAGCAGGAACGTATTGCCGCCACCCGTAAAGAAGCCTTTTGCATCTCGGATCGCGGATGCAGGATCTGCATAGGTATGCAGCCCCCTTACACTTATGCCTGCTTCTGCAAATGCGGCGGCTGCTTTTGAGGTGTATTCGTCATGGCTGATACCGCCGGGGCGTGCGAAAGGAACAAAAATAATTTCATCCGTATCCCGGAACAGATCACGTAATGACGGCTGCAGGTAGGCCAGGTAATTTTCGCCGAAAAGGGTAGATGTAGAAGCAAGCAGGATGTTTTTCATAACGTAAAAGCGCGGATGCGAAAATAGCATAATCCTGTTTTATGCCCGCGCTGACGAATGTCGTTGATCATAAAGCCGCCAACCTATTCGTTTAAATCATCGTCTGTGTGTATTATTACATATTCCAGCCTATGAACAGAACAATTACTTCTTTTATCATCGCTTTGGCCCTATGCGCTTTCCATTCTGTAAAGGCACAGACGCCGGTGAATATACTGCTGATCGGTAACAGCTTTACGGCAGCAAATGACCTGAAATCAATTGTACAGAATTTTTATACCGCAGGCGGTACGATCGCAAATGCGGTAGCTTATGCTCCCGGCGGCATTTCTGTTGGTGATGTCTCTATGGGAAGCGCCGCGCATATGAACAATCCTGAAGTATTTGACCTGATCCGTAATACGGAATGGGATTTTCTGGTGCTGCAGGACAACCAGGGTCGTTTTGCTCTGGATTCCGGAAGATTTCCGAACCCTGCTCTGAGCAAAGTGGTGGAAGGGCACCTGAAGATCCGCGACTCACTGCATTTTTATCACCCCTGCGCCAAGATGATCTGGTTTTCGGGCTGGGGATTCGAAGACGAAGACACCAGCATGATTGATAGTATCACTGCAAATTACCGGGTGCTCAATGATTCTGCAAAAGATGTAATTGCGCCCATAGGACCGGCCTGGCGCCGTGTGATACTTGAAAGGCCTGTATTGGAATTGTGGAGCCCCGACGGTGCGCATCCTGCAATGACCGGATCTTTCCTGACGGCTGCGGTGATCTATGGTACCACCAGCGGTAAAGACGTTACCATCAATCCGTTTAACGGAGCCGTGGCACCACCCGACGCGATGTATCTGAAGCTCGCGGCGCAGCAAACGCTGGCAGATCCCAGAATCAGACTCAAAAGTAATGTGGACGGTGTTAAAAGTATACCGGTTACCTGGGTCGATCCCGAACTCATCGGCCCTGCCGGACATAAAGAATATCGCTGGTACCTGGGGAATAAACGCCAGGCGACCACCACTTCCGAGATCTGGCGGCCCTCCAAATCGGGTGATTACACCGTTTGGGTAAAGGATGCGATGGGCTTTTGGTATAAATCCTGCTCTGTACCGGTAACAGTTACCACGGCTGTTGATGAGCAAGCGTTACCGGGCAGATCGCTGACGATCCGTCCTAATCCGGCTTCTAAAATGGTTACGGTACTCCTTCCTGAAGGTGCCCTGCATCAGAAATACTTACCGATTACGATTGGAATGGAAGGGAAATTATTGTACCCGCCTCACCGGTGCCGGGTGGACTGCAGCTCGACCTGAGTCAGCTGGGTAACGGGATTTATCTGCTCCGAACGGAGGCGCCCGGCAATTGCTGGAAGTAGTGCATTAAAGCACGAAAAGTATGTATGGGAAGAGGCGGCTGCGGCCGCCTTTTTTGGTAGGGGCGAGAGAAACGGCACAGATGGGGTTATTAATTCCATAGGAATAACAGGATGCTTTTGCGATATAATTGTATTTATCTATACTTTTTTTTGTCAAAGGCTATGTGAAAATTGGATTAAGTATAACTTTCGCCAACCGATAACCAATATACACGAATGATTTATCAGGACACACAGACTCCGGGTAGGTTTGTGAAAGGCGAGAGAGCACAGCCATTAACCGTAAGGTGATGGAAATGCTGTTTGCGCAACGCGGGCTGGATGCTGTTTTTGTCGAAAACGGGCGACAGGCCGTAGCGCGGCTGAATCCGGCAAACACTTCGATATTGTTTAATGGATATTGAAATGCCTCATGAATGGCCATGAAGCGACACGTTACATACGTAAGCGTCTTAAGATGGACATTCCCGTGGATAGCTATGTCGGGTCATTCCGATGAAGAAGAGAAACGAAAAAGTAAAGAAGCGGGCATGAACGATTACGTAACCAAACCGGTAGACATCAGCCGCTTGTTTGGGATCGTCGACCGCCTGTGTAACGCGCCGCAAAACTTACCGTCTGCAAGAGCCGGTTTTTGAGTTTCCCAGGGAGGCGCCCGTGCTGGATCTGTCTTACCTGCAATCGCTTTCCCGCGGCAATTCTGCTTTTGAAAAGCATATGCTGAATATTTTTATGGAGGACATACCGCCTCAGATGGAAGAGTTGCGTACTGCTGTAGCTTTGGCGAATGCGCAGCAGGCCTCAGACGTAAGTCATAAAATGAAATCGTCCTTCAGGATGCTGGGTATCGGGAAAGGAGCGGAACTGTTGCAGCAGATAGAAGACGAGACGAAGAACGGAAATATTTCATCCATGACACCGGAGCAGGTGCGGGAGGTTTCGGATATCCTGAACCGTTCGCTGGCCGAAATTGATCAGTTGCTGGGCGTGACCCGATAGTCGGGAATTTGCATTACCGGATGGTTCCGGATTCACCCTTACCCTTTTGTATATGCAAACAGTGCCAACGCGTTTCGTTCGTTTTTTAACTATCCTGCCGGTTGTGATATGCCTGTTGGTGCTGTTTGGATGGCGTAACGATTTCACCATCCTGAAAAGTTTCAACGCAGGATATACCACCATGAAGGCCAATACAGCATTGTGCGTGTTAGGTACTTCCATTGCTTTAATGCTGCTGTCGCTTCAGTCCGCTGAAGCCGTGTTCCGGAGATTGGTCCTGCTCTGTCTTGCGATTCCCGGAATCATTTCGGTGCTCACGTTATCAGAGTTTATTTTCGATGTCTCTCTGGGCGTAGACCAGTTTTTTATCAGAGATAGGACGCCTTCCACCGCACATGCGCCGTTCCCCGGCCGTATGTCGCAAGCTCACCGCACTTTCGTTTCTCGTATTTACGCTGGGCATACTTGGTATTAACAGGAAAGACCGCTGGGGATGGGCTTCCCAGGTATTGTTGGATCGTATTACGCTGGTGGCGGCGATCGCGCTGATGGGGTATGCCTTGAGGGTGCCGCGCTTCTACAGTCTCGGATTTGTATCCTCGATGGCGTTGCCTACTTCCATTTGCCTGCTGATGTTGTCGGTCGCCGCCGCAGCTTTGCTGCCGGAATATGGTTATGCACGCTTATTCCTGAGTTCCGGCATTGGTAATGTGGTTGCACGCCGGTTTTTTCCGTTCATGTTCTTTTCCGTACTGGGCCTGAGTCTGCTCTGGCTCGAAATGTATCGCCTGCAGGCGGTGAATATCGAAATGGGGGTAGGGATTACCGCGCTGTTCTTCCTGTTGGCAACACTGGTGCTGATCGACAGTACGACCGGTAAACTGAACATGATCGATAAACAGCGTTCTGAGGCAGAACAACGGCTGCGCAACTGGAATACCAACCTTGAGGAAATTGTGGCCGACCGTACGCGCGAGCTCACGGAAAGTAACCGAAGGAATCAGATATTCGTGAACGGTGCCCCCAGCGCTATCGCGATGTTCGATGCGGACATGCGTTATATTGCTGCTTCCGAACGATGGGTAAAGGATTACAGGCTTGAAGGCCGCAGCCTGATCGGTGTTTCTCATTACGATGTATTTCCCGAAATAGGAGACGACTGGAAGCAGATTCACAGAGATTGTCTGGCCGGGGCGATCAACCGGAGCAGCAGTTCTCATTTCCTCAGAATAGACGGTACGGAAATGTGGCTGATGTGGGACGTGCGTCCCTGGTTTATTTCCGAAAACAAAATAGGCGGGCTGCTGATGTATACCGCCGACATTACGGAGCTGAAGCTCAAAGAGCAGGAAATACAGTCGCTGCTGAATGTTACGCGCGATCAGAACGAGCGGCTGCGTAATTTCGCACACATCGTATCACATAATCTGCGTTCGCATGCAGGTAACATATCCATGCTGTTAGATATCATGACTCAGGAACATCCGGGTGTTTCTGATTGGGAGGTGGTGAAATTGCTGTATCAGTCGTCCGAAAACCTGAAAGAAACGATAGGTCACCTGAACGAAGTGGTGACGATCAGTTCCAGTGTTCAAACCAACCTCCCGCGGAGTGAATATCCGTCAGCATGTATACCAGGCTATGCAGAGCGTATCGGCACTCGCACGCGAACGTAATGTTACGATATATAATGAAGTGGATGCCGAAATGGTAGTGGCCGGATTTGAAGCCTATATAGAAAGTATTATACTCAACATGCTCACCAATGCCATAAAATACAGCGATACCGCAAAGGAATCTTTCGTGCGCATTTACGGAGGCAAAGAACAGGCTTACTGTAAGATCTGTTTTGAAGATAACGGAATAGGGATGAACCTGCAGGTGGTGGGAGAGCGTTTGTTCGGCATGTGATAAAACTTTTCACGACCACCCGGATGCCAGGGGAGTGGGGCTGTTCATTACCAAGAACCAGGTGGAGGCGATGGGCGGAAAGATCGACGTGGACAGCGAAGTGGGAGTCGGAACAACATTTAAAGTCTATCTGAAATGCAACAAAATATGAGTGCAGTCTCTCTGGCTTGCGTGATAGACGACGATCCGATCTTCGTTTTTGCAACGCGCAAACTAATGGAAATGTCCGGTTTTGCGGATCAGATCATTGTGTACCGTAATGGCCAGGAGGCCCTTAACGGTCTGGCAGACCGCCTGCGCGATGGTCGGCCGCTGCCCGATGTGATCCTGCTCGATCTGAATATGCCGGTGCTGGACGGTATCCAGTTCCTCGAGCGCTTTTCGCAATGGGAATTACCCGTACAATTGCACTTATACCTCGTCACGTCATCCATTAATCCGGAAGATATCAAAATGGCGAACAGCTTTTCTGTGGTAAGGAATTATATTAACCAAACCACTTTCGCTGGATATTATAGAGGGGCTTGCGGAAGAGCTGCGCCAAGCCAGGGAATAGTGCAGCAGTATGAAGGGATTTACCGTCCGTACAAAGGTTGGCCCTAATGCAGTTGCATTTTATACAATATATAATTTCTGCCGTATATTAGTGATTTGTTAAAAAACATCCCCTGCTTAGCAATATTCTTTTATTTTCAGGGCTTTTTCTACATTTGTTTACCCGTGTAGAGAACCTGAAACACTCTCTGCGCGGTAATTGCAGCCTGCATTGATTTGTAGTCTGCAATTCGACAACCAACCAACCGTATATAAAGTAAATGAAACGAATCCTCATTGGCGGACTAACGTCTGTCTATGCACTGTATGTACCTACTGCAGGCAGAGACAGATCTGCATTCCTTCGCCCGCTTTTCTGGGCATTGTTAGCTGCTTGCTGGCTCGGCATGAATTATTTGCCCAGCACTTACATGGACGGTTTTCCTATGGACAGTAATCTCCCATATGGTCGCCGCGACGCAAAAGTAGAACCCTTTGACCCTTTTGTCGCACAGCGTTTTCGCAGCTCCCGCGACCTTTACGAGTATGTCGCCGGTCAGAGTAAAACCCATGATAAGCGTGAAATGCTTAATGTAGCTGCAAAGCTGTTGCGCTTCCGTTTCATACATGCTTATGGCGTGTACACACTACAGGAAAACTGGATTGCAGTGCTGATGGGACACTATATCTGGCGCGACCTGTCGGCCAAAGTGATCGCGGACGACATTATGAGCGGCGATGCTGCAGCCTGCAGTCAGGTAAGTCTTGTGTTTATGGATTTTTGCTCAAAACTCCATGTATCTACACGTAAAGTGGCGCTGAAAGGCCATTATACAATGGAGGCGCTGGTAGAGGGTAAATGGTATTTTTTTGACCTGGATATGAAACCTGATTTTGCTGCGATCGGTGGACGGAAAAGTCTCAGAGATGTGCTCAGCCGTAATGAACAGTACCGCTTGTATGCCAATACGATAGCCGACTCCGCGGATATACGCCGTATATTCTCTTCCGTTCAATACGGAGCAATAAATGAAACACCGGCTCCGCGTGCCGCAATTTTCCATCAGATCACAAAACATCTTTCTCACTGGGGCTGGATCCTGCCCCTGCTGATCGCACTGGCCGGAATTTACCGGATCGTACGCTACCTGTTCTGATACAACAGTATAAATTACCCTGAACGGGCATCGATTACACATCGATGCCCGTTTTTTTTGCGCTCAACCCAGTCCCGGCTCCTATACATATTACAACATGCTCTTCGCGCAATAAGCGTAGAGAAGCTACCGGCTCCGATCGTTCGGCTGATTATCTTCTTCGCCTATCAGGGATAAAGTAAATCAGAAGAAAACAGAATAGTTTTTATATAAATTTTGTAATTATTTTTTAGTCTTGAAAAGCAATGACTTAGAAAATAATTGTTTTTGATCGGGCTGTAAAAATATTTCAGATAGGGAGCAAAACAGGTATTTATCGATGCCTTACAATTTCTCCCGTCACTTCACCCTAAAAAGCTCATTATTAGTATTAAATATTTGGAATGTTTGTTTTAATAACGATTATTTATAAATAAAAATAATTCTTCATTCTTTATTTTTAATTTGTTAGATTTGTATAGACGGTTGCTGTTTAGTCTTTAATTATTGATAATCAATTATTTTTAAATAGAGATTCGGGTCGCCTTTAAATAAATTAATTTATAAAACTTGAATTATATGTAACTGTATAGCTACACTCGCTAACAACATCTAAGAAACCAATCCACATATTTATGAAACAACTATACTTCAGGCTGCTCGGCCTGGCGGGGATGCTTTGTGCTTTTTCCAGCCTGTTCGCCCAATCCTCAACATTAACCTGCAATACCACCGAACGGCTTATCCCCTCGACGCATGCGTCTCTTAGTCAGACCAATAGTGGCGGATCTGCCGTTACCTATGCTCTTGTGGGAGGTGTACTGAATGCCGGTAATGTAATAGATGCAGATACCGCAAATTTTGCCACTCTCGGACAGGTAGTTGCATCCCTGGGCACAAAGTATATCTCTGTAAAAGATGGTGCCGCAGGCTCTTCCGGCTACACTGCCGGTACTTACGCCGGGTTTGAAGTGAGTTTTTCATCGTTGCTCAGTGTGAGTCTGCTGAGCGATATATCGATCTCGACCTACCTGGCCGGATCGCTGCAGGAAACGAAAACAGCCGGATCGCTGCTGGTCTCCTCCTCTTTGCTCAGCGCAGGTACACGTGGTAAGATCGGCTTCGTGACCACTTTGCCTTTCGATGAGGTACGTTACAGCTCGAGCGGAGTCTCGGTGCTGCCAAGCGAGGCAAGCGTGTATAATGTGGTATTGGAAAAATTTTGCGCCGGCCCCTCGCTGAACTGTAATACGGCAACTACTCTTGCAAAGCCGTCTTACCCGCTTACTATCGACAATGCTCAGACAGGGATCAGCGGCGCTGCGTGTGTGGCGTGTGCGGTAAGCAACCCGGAATATGCAATCGATAACAGTACGGCATCTTACGCGGGTATTTCGCTCACTGTTGGGATACTCGCGTCCGGTTCTGTTGCGGTTACAGATAACGTGAGCACCTATACTGCCGGAACATTCGCAGGTTTCGATATTGAGTCCACTTCGTTGCTTACGGCCGGAGTGCTGAACAATCTTACAATTGCCACATATAATAATGGGGTAGCCACAGGTGACGTTGCTTCAGGAGCTTCGCTTGTCAGTGCCGGCTCATCCCTGTTGTCGGGCAGCAGCCGCCAGGTAATCGGTTTCTTAACCACACAGGCTTTTGATGAAGTGAAGATCACCGCCGCAAACACCGTTTCCGTTTCGCTTGGGCTGATCAGGGTATATGGTGCCGTAATGGAGCGTTTCTGCTCGGCAGCCTTACCTGCCTGTAATACACTGACGGCTCTGAACAATCCCGGATATCCCGTGTATGTGAATGGTCAGCGTACAGGTGTGAATGCTGCGCTGTGTGCCGCCTGTGCCATCAGTAATAGTCAGAACATCATCGACAACAATGCTTCAACTTACGCAAGCGTGGATCTCACCGCGGGGGTAGCGGTGGATGCTGATTTCTCGGTGGCAAATGCGCTGGACACCTATCCGGCCGGAACCTTTGCCGGATTCGATCTGGAAACCAATTCGCTGTTGCTGGCTTCCGTAATCAGCACTGCCACCATTAACCTGTACAATAACGGAACACTCGTGCAGACGGGTTCCGGCAACGCACTTATCGTGGGCGCTTCCACAAGCCTGTTGTCAGGCACTTCGCGTCAGACCGCCGGTATCGTGAGCACGGTCAGTTTCGACGAAGTGCAGATCAGCTTCAATCAGCTGGTGGGTGCCGATCTGGGTACCATAAAGCTGTATGGCATGCAGATCGAAAAGACCTGCGCTCCCACATTGCAATGTAATAAGACGTATTATCTGAATGCTCCGGATTTTCCGGCTGTTATCAATATCGAACGTACGGGTGCTTCGGGAGTTGCTACGGTTGATGTAACGATTGAAGATCCATGGAACGTGGTAAGCGCTGGCACCGCAGACTACGCGCGGATTAATAACACGGCTACGGTACTTGCCACCGGCAGTATATCCGTCCTCGATCCGACGATTACCTATCCTCAGGGTACTTTTGCCGGTTTCGTGATCCGGACCAGTGCTGCTCCGCTCGTGCTTGCCGACCTGTTCAGTGCTATCACTGTCCGCACCTATAATAATGGTGTATTGCAGGAAACCCGTTCCGGTGGCGGTCTCGTGAACCTGACCGTACTTGCAACACTTCTGGGTACAACACCGTCGGGCGCCGCGTATAATGTGGGCTTTTACACCACCCAGGCATTTGACGAGATCCGCATTTCTGTCGGCAGCCTGCTGAGTGCGGGCCTGCTCGATAATTATGTAGATGTGTTCGGTGCATTTGTGGACACCAGGACTTCCGTTACCGGTTCTTCCGCCGTTACCTGCTTTTCCACTTACCCGGATGTCAACCAGACCTACCTGGGTCAGAGCGTAAGCGGCAACCTGAGCACAAATGATGTGATCACATCAGGTACGAGGTATGGCGCCGCAGTTGCAGTTCCGGGGAATCCTTCTGCCAGCGCTCCGGTGGTGAACAGTGATGGTACCTATACGTTCATAAGCTCTGTGCCGGGAACCTATCATTTTCTTATCAGCGTATGCGCTACCGATTCCTCCATCAATTGTCCGCAGGAGCGGTTGACCATCGTGGTATTACCAAGCAAGATCGGTATCGGCAATCCGCCGGTTGCCAACACGGATTATACAGCTACCTCTTACAACACACCACTGACAGTCTACATGCTGAGCAATGATGCACCCGGCACGCTCACCGCATTCCTGGACAGTGCCGGCATCTCGCTTACAGATCTGAATGGCGCTGCTGCCGGGAATTCAGCACGGGGCGGAACGGCTACGGTCAGTTCGTCGACAGGTCTGATCACCTATACTCCGGCAAGCGGATTCTCCGGAACGGATACGCTCCAATACACGGTCTGCGATAATCAGCCATCACCACTTTGCGCGTCAGCTTATGTTATTATCACGGTCTGGGCTTCCGGTGCGTCCAATACCACCATGGCAATGGACGACTATGCACAATCCCTGTCCGGTGTTCCTTTGAACGGCAATCTGAAAGTGAATGACCACGACCCTGAGGGCGACAACCAGACGATTACACCGCAGAGCATCACCACCGCGAATTACACGTTCACGCTGGACAATGCCGGTAACTACACCTTTTCACCGGTGGCATCTTTTGCAGGTCCTGTGGAAATCGCTTACACCACCTGTGACAACGGTACACCATCAGCCTGTAGTCAGGCCACGATGCGCTTCCTGGTCGCAATGCCCTGGAAAACAAATGCCGATTTCAATGCGGGATTTGCCAATACGGCTATCTCCGGTAATGTGGCCACTAACGACCAGATAGCTTCCGGTTCGAGCTTCAGTGGTATCGTTGCCGATGGGGCGAACCCTTCTGCCTCTGTGCCAACGCTCAGCACATCGGGCAGCTACTCATTCCTTTCTTCGGTGGCAGGTGTCTATCATTTCTACGTTACCGTATGTCCGCCTGCGGTGAGCTCGGGATGCCCTGTCGAGCGTCTTACGTTGACCATCATTGATACCTCGGCCACAGCCAGCAATCCGCCGATCGCTAATACAGACCTGGCGACCACAAAATTCAACACACCTGTTCAGGTGCGCAGTCTTGCCAACGATGGCGGCGGTATGCCCGGAGTACTCATCGATACCGCCAGCGTAACGCTCTTCGATCTGAATGGTGCAACTGCCGGAAATACTGCGCGGGGCGGAACCGCTACAGCCGCAGGGAACGGCGTGATCACGTACACGCCCGCAATCAATTTTGTGGGACTGGATACGATCCGTTACCAGGTGTGCGATAATCAGGCTGTTCCACGCTGTGCGAGCGCATTCCAGGTGATCACCGTATTGTCTCCGACAGCAGCGAATACCACAGCTGCCTCCGACGACTTTAAAACATTGCTGGTCGGAACCACCATTTCCGGAAACGTGCGCCTAAACGATATGGATCCGGAAGGCGACTGGCAGACGATAACGCCGCAAACGATCAGCACCGCTTCCTATACATTCACCCTGGATACTGCGGGTAACTTCACATTTGCTCCGCTCGGCTCACTGTTCGGGCCACAGGACATCAGCTATCAGACGTGTGATAACGGATCTCCGCAAGCCTGTACCAATGCCACGATGCACTTCCTTGTTTCCGCTGCGGCGTTTGCGCTTCCGCTGGATCTGCTGCGCTTCACCGTTCACGAAGCGGACTGCGAAACGTATGCCGAATGGGTATACGGATCGGCGGAACAGGCAGGATCTGCCACGCTGTTCCGCAGCCCTGATGGAAAGACCTGGGAAAAGATCAATGAGGGTACAAGCATAAACGGCAATACAGAAGCTGTCCGTTTCGCTTCTTTCCCGGGTAAAAGTTATTACCGCTTACGCGCAGGCTATGAGCATTATGAGTATACGGGTGTACAAAGCATTCAGAGCTTCCTGTGGAAACGTAAGCACGTCGGTCTATCCGAACCCCGCCGCGGATCTGGTGCAGTTGCGGATAAGTGAAGGATGTGCGGGCTGGCGTATCAGCGATATCACGGGTCGCGTGTTCCGCTCCGGCCAGTCATGTGCACCCGGCGAATCAATCAATCTTTCGGGAATTTCAGACGGAACGTATAGCATCAGCCTGCGTCCGGACGGAGGAAACGAAACGGTTTACAGGCTCGTAAAAATCTCCGGACAATAGTCATGTTTCATAGGTAGCGTTTGCTGCTGCTTTACCATAAGCCTCCCTACGGGGAGGTTTATGCGTTATATAGATATATGTTGGCTTTGTCCTAACAAACTATATGTTGATGTTGACGTAACTTGCCGTTCCCCCCGCTATGAAAAAAAATATACTGTTACCCGTTTTACTCCTGCTCGCAACGCTGAGCGCCTTTGCCCAGAAAGAATGGACGCTGAAGTCCAATAAAGACGGTATTAAAGTGTTTACCAGAACGGAGCAGACCTCAGGACTGAAAGAGATCCGCGTGCAATGCCAGGTGCCGGCCACGCTGTCGCAGATGGTAGCGCTGGTAATGGATGTGAATGCCGGTAAAGACTGGGTATACGCGACCAAATCGAGCACCTTACTGAAGACCGTAAGTCCGTCCGAACTGTACTATTACTCCGAAGTGGATATGCCCTGGCCGCTGAACAACCGCGATTTTATTGCGCACCTGATCGTTTCGCAGCATCCGCAATCACATGTGGTGACGATCGATGGGCCAACAGTGGGCAATTATGTGGCCGAAAAAGAAGATATCGTGCGCGTGAAACGTTCCAGCGGTAAATGGACCCTTTCCCCGGTTGCGGAAAACCTCGTGCATGTGGATTATACGCTGAGCGTGGATCCCGGAGGAAACATCCCGATCTGGCTTGTGAACCTGTTTGCGACCAAAGGCCCTACAGAGACGTTTCGTAAGCTGAAAACGCAGATTACAAAGCCGGTATATGCACGCGTGAAATTGCCGTATATTGTAGATTGATTTGTCAGAAATATTCCAGAGTATGAAAAAAATAATTATTGGATTGAGCCTGATGCTTCCCCTGATGGTACAGGCACAGGAAAGACTTGGTACCACGTCCGTGGGAGCAAAGGAAGCGCCACCAGGCCGGGAGATGATCCCGACATTTGTTTATGTAGAGCAGATGCCGGAATTCCAGGGCGATCTGCAGGCGTTTCTCAGGAAAAACCTGGTATACCCGGATTCGGCTTTACACGAGCGTATTGAGGGGACCGTGCATGTAAAATTTGTGGTGAAGGATGATGGTTCGATAAGCGATCCGCAGATCATGCGCAGCCTGAGTCCGGACTGCGACCGGGAAGCGCTCAGGGTGATCGGCTTAATGCCGAAGTGGAAACCCGGGAAGCAGAACGGCGCTTCCGTAAATGTTTTTTACAATCTTCCCATATCGTTTAAGCTGGAAAACTAAATGAAAGGCAATAAAAAAGAGGACTTTAAGATGTCCTCTTTTTTTATCGGTAATTATTTCTGTTCGGTTGCTGCAGGAGCCTTCGCCGGTTCTTTGTCTTCGGCGATCGGGTCGGCAATATTGCCACCGATCACATGCCAGTTCTGAACGGCAGGCGTCGGATCTTTTTCTTTATAAACGACTTTTTTCGTGGTGCGTTCTTTTTCGAGCAGTGCAGCTAAACTGTCTTTGGCCCTGGATTGCTCGGCCTGCATTTTTGTCTGCGCCTGTGCGAGCCCCTCGGCTATTCCGGCTGCATTACCTGCTGCTTCGCCCTTTTTCGTTCCTTCAGCCATACCTGTATCGTAAGCTTCCTGTTTGATCTTAGGAATAGCGGCTGTGTAACCGATGATGCCTGTTACGACGGCGCCGATTACCAGGCCCAGAATGAAGTTTTTCATAGATTGTTTGTTTTGTTCCTGACTAAAATACAACAATGCGGGCAGCTGGAAAAAATATTTGTCATAATTAAGACAAGCCGTTCATCTTGTGCGGTTCAGACACTTATCTTTGGCTATGCAGCAAGTAAAACATTACCGCACTGTTTTTCTGACGGGTATGCCCGGCAGCGGCAAATCTTATTGGTCGCGACAGACTCGCAGCGCATCATGGCCTCGCGCACACCGATCTGGATAAAGAGCTGGAACAACGCACAGGTCTCATCCCTCCCGCTTTTTTTGAGCAATACGGTGAAGCTGCATTCCGCGAAGAAGAACGTAGGGCGCTGAATGCGCTGATCGCGCGGGAACGGCAGGATATTGTTGTTGCCTGCGGTGGAGGCACCCCCTGCTTTTTTGATAATATGCAGCGTATGAAAGACCATGGGGTGGTGGTGTTTGTGCATCCTCCGAGGCACGTGCTCATCCGTCACCTCGAGGAAGAACAGCATCTACGGCCGCTGTTGCGGGGAGGCGAACTTGAAGTGGTGCTGGACGCATTGTGGGAGCGCCGCGCGGCAGATTACCGCAAGGCGCACTTTCAGATAGAAGGCAGAGAATTGTCCCTGGCTGATTTCGAGCCCGTTATGGCGGCTGCACTTTTATAGGCGTCATGATTTATATTTGTCCCCTCATTTACCGATATGGATTTAACATTCAACAAAAATGACGATGCCATGCGCCTTGCGCTTGGAGCCATGAAACAAAAGGCTGGTCAGATCGCACTCGGCGGCGGAAAGAAGACAATCGAGAAAAACCGGGAGAAAGGCAAGCTCACACCGCGCGAGCGTATTGAATACCTGATCGACAAGGGCACGGAATTTAGTGAGATAGGCACTTTTACCGGGTACGAAATGTATGCGGAGCATGGCGGTTGCCCGGCGGGCGGCACTGTGGGCGGACTCGGTTATGTCAGCGGTCGCATGTGCATGATCATTGCGAATGACAATACGGTAAAAGCAGGGGCATGGTTCCCGATCAGCGGTAAGAAAAACCTGCGCCTGCAGGAGATCGCGATGGAGAACAGGCTGCCGGTTGTGTACATTGTGGACAGTGCGGGTGTGTACCTGCCGATGCAGGATGAGATCTTCCCGGACAAAGAACACTTCGGGCGCATCTTCCGCAATAATGCCGTGATGAGCGCGATGGGCATCACACAGATTGCCGCCGTAATGGGCTCCTGTGTGGCCGGAGGTGCTTATCTGCCGATCATGAGCGATGAAACGCTGATGGTGGAAGGCAACGGTTCCATCTTCCTCGCAGGCCCTTACCTGGTGAAAGCCGCGATCGGTGAAGACATCGACCTGCAGACACTGGGAGGTGCGAAAACGCATACGGAGATCAGTGGTATCGCCGATTATAAATTCAAAACAGAACAGGAGTGCCTGGATCAGGTGCGCCGTATCATCGATAAACTGGGCGTAAGCGAGAAAGCCGGTTTCGACCGTGTGAAAGCCGCCGAACCGGCACGCGATGGTAAAGATGTATATGGTATCGTGAGCGTGGACAACAACAAACCATTCGATGTGGTGGATGTGATCAAGTGCATAGTGGATGATGGCACCTTCGATCAGTTCAAGGAAGATTACGGCAAGACCATCGTATGCGGCTACGCACGCGTGGAAGGATGGGCTGTAGGTATTGTGGCCAACCAGCGTAAGATCGTGAAGAGCGGGAAAGGGGAAATGCAGATGGGGGGAGTGATCTACAATGACAGTGCCGACAAGGCTGCGCGATTTATCCAGAACTGCAACCAGAAGAAAATTCCGCTGGTATTCCTGCAGGACGTGACCGGCTTTATGGTGGGCTCCCGTTCAGAGCATTCCGGCATTATCAAAGACGGCGCCAAGCTGGTAAATGCGGTTTCCAATTCGGTGGTGCCGAAGATCACGTTTATCATCGGCAACTCGTACGGAGCGGGCAATTACGCGATGTGCGGCAAGGCTTACGATCCGCGCTTTATCTACGCATGGCCGAATGCGCGCATTGCGGTGATGGGCGGAGAGCAGGCGGCCAAAACACTGCTGCAGATCCAGGTGGCTTCACTTAAAGCGAAAGGCGAAGAGATCACACCCGAGAAAGAAGCCGAACTGCTGAAGACGATTACCGACCGGTATAATGCGCAATCCACTGCGTATTATGCTGCGGCGCGTTTGTGGGTCGATGAGATCATTGATCCTGCCGATACGCGGAAGCTGATTGCACGCAGTATCGAGGCAGCGAATCATGCACCGATAGAAAAAGAATGGAAGGGTGGGGTATTTCAGGTGTAAAAAATGCAGAAAATAAGCTGAAAACGATTACTTTTGCAACCCCAAACGGTCCGGTAGCTCAGTTGGATAGAGCATCAGCCTTCTAAGCTGAGGGTCATTGGTTCGAATCCAATCCGGATCACAGGCAAAAGCCTTCAGAAAATCTGAAGGCTTTTTTTATTTTTCTGAACGAATGTGTAAAAGCTTGCTTAAAGCGTGAGAGAAGGGAAATGGATGATTTCTATCTTGGCAAGGGCTTTGCCTGTAGAAGCCCCTTCAAGGGATTATTTTCAGTACTATTTATTTCGGACATTCTGTCTATTGCAAGACATTGTGATAAAAGTTGACTTCAGTTCTTAGATTTGCGAGAATACAACTGCAGTTAATACAAGGATTGATTTATGAATGAAGCTGCCCTCAAGGCGTATTTACGACAACACTTTCCTAAGGAAAATGAGAAGTGCGAATGGAAAGAGTTTAAGAATTTAAAGCATGCCATAGCTGGCCATGAGGGGAATGATATTATTTCCTACGTCTCTGCTATTGCTAATATGAAAGGCGGAGCTTTAGTCATTGGCGTAGAAGATACAACGCTTGATATTGTTGGCATTCAAGATTTCAGTGTTTACACGGCAGAGTCGCTAAAATTGCGATTAATTAAGGAGTGTGTTTATTTAAGCGATGAAGGACTGGATATTGAAGAAGTCAAATCTGATGATACAAACAAAACTGTTTGGATAATTCATATACCGAAGCATCAATTCAGACTTCCTGTTATTGCTCACAAAAAGAGATGGCAACGAATAGGTGATAGCCTGGTAGAAATGCAGCAGTCAAGGTTAGATGCAATTTTGAACGAGGTAAAATCATCCGAAGACTGGACGGCTGTTGTCGTGTCCGGAGCTTCGTTTTCTGATCTAGACCCTATAGCCATTGAAAAGGCCAGAAAAGAGTATGTAAAGCGAAATCCAAAATATGCAGACGAAATTGATAGCTGGGACGATTCAAAATTTTTGGATAAAGCGAAACTTACAATAAAGGGCGGCATAACCCGGACAGCGCTTATACTTTTAGGAAAGGAAGAGTCAGAACATTTCTTAGGCTCCTTCGTTAAAATACGATGGAATCTTAAAACAGTTTCTGGGGAGGACAAGGATTTTGAGATATTCTCTATACCTTTTATTCTAAATGTTGATGAAGTTTATAAGAAAATCAGGAATCTAAGATATCGCTATTTACGAGATGGCACGTTATTTCCTGATGAGGTTTTAAGGTATGACCCTTTTAATATTCGTGAGCCATTAAATAATGCCATAGCTCATCAGGATTATACCAAAGGTGCAAGAATTAATATTGTGGAATTTGAAGACGATCATTTGGTGTTTTCTAATTATGCGTCATTTCTGCCCAAGTCTGTCCGAGATGTTGTATTGAGCGACACACCGGAAGAAGTATATCGAAATCCCTTTCTTGTAGAGGCAATGAAAAACTTGGATATGATAGAAACCCAAGGCGGTGGTATCAGAAAGATATTCAATATTCAAAGTCGGCGGTTCTTTCCTTTGCCGGATTACGACTTGTCTGAAGGGAAAGTAAAAGTTACAATCGTAGGCAAAGTTCTTGATGAAGACTTTGCGCGTATCCTTGTAAAAAATCCTGATTTATCCCTTAGTGATATAATGCTTCTGGATAAGGTGCAAAAGAAGCAACAACTTACTGATATTGAATTTAAATATCTTAAGAAACTTGGATTAATTGAAGGCCGTCGCCCAAATGTTTTTTTAGCTTATAAGGTAATCGAGCCTGTAAACAATGAAGCGTTAAAGCAAGAATATATAGCTAATCGTAGTTTTGATGATGAATACTTCAAAGAGCTTATCCTGAAATACATTAAGAAATCCGAACAAGTGAAAAGGGGTTCACTGGATGATTTCATTATGCCTAAGCTGTCTGCTGTTTTAACAGAAAAGCAGAAGAAAGCAAAAGTCACAAATCTGTTATCAGCCCTTCGTATGGCAGGGAAAATTAAAAATACAGGCTACGGTACTTGGGAATTGCAAGATTTAAATAGCATTTAAACACCGTTTAAACGTCTTTTAAACATCGTTTAAACGTCTTTTAAACGAGTCCTAAATGTGTTTTTAGATAGGTAATGGATAAACGTCTGAAAATCAACAATAAAAACACCGCGCTAATAGGAGAATAATCTTGACAACTTTCGGCGTGTATGATAGAACCTCATAGCATCCCCTAAAATCCTATTCACTCCAACTGCACATTGTATGTGCCGTGACTTTTGGCAACAACCTGCGAAAGGCCTTTGACCGCATCCGTTAAAACCTGTAAAAAGAAAGCCGTCAGACATCTCAATCAGAGCAGTGGAGATAAATCTTTATGGAATAAATTCCGCGATGTAATCAAAAATATATAGAAACGTCATTAGCCAGTTTTGTTTTTGCATAGCTCAGGGTAACCGATGAACACAGGATCATCACCAGGACAGCAAGTCGTTTCATGTGTAATACAGTATTTTGATTAAAGGTACATGTCAGACAGATTGCGACAAAGCGCGTCGGATCGCTCTGATTTCTGTCGTACTGCTTTCCTGCCATTCGTCGGTAAAATGCGGTTTGGTATAGGATGCGTCTGACGGCACTTTGCTTTTTGCGGTAGCATGGATTTCCCGTACTCCGCAATAATCCACGATCATCCGGGCGTTAGCAGCAGTAACGCCGCAGCCGGGCATAATGGTAATGTGTTTGCCGTATTCCTGTTGCAGCGCTCTGATCATTTCCTTGCCCTTATCCACGTTAGCTTCGCCCCCGCTGGTCAGCACGCGGTCGAAACCCATATCGATCAGTTGCCGCAGACTTTCATGCAGGTTTTCCGCCCTGTCGAATGCTCTGTGAAAGGTGACCTTCATTCCCTTACAGAGGGATAACAGCTCTTTACAGCGGGCTGTATCGATGCGGCCTTGTCTGTCCAGTATGCCAAAAACGGCTCCTGGAAATTCCAGCTGCCGGCACATTTCTATATCCCGGCGCATGATTTCGAATTCCTCAGCGGAGTAGATAAAGTCGCCTCCGCGCGGGCGGATCATCACATATGCCGGTATGCTGATGCGCTCTCTCACAAGCGACAGCATACCATAAGAGGGAGTGCAACCGCCTTCCGGCAGGTTCTCAAAAAGTTCAATCCTGTCGGCGCCTCCTTCCTGTGCCGCCATGCAGGAACGGAATGAGTTTGCGGCTATTTCCAATATCGTGTTCATGGTACTACAGGATGTGTTTGCTCATAAATTTCCGGTTGGCATGTTCGTGGCTGTACACGGCATAGTCGAACTGGTCGTGAATCGCATAAGCACCGAAGTCACCGTATTTATTGATCGCGAGGAATCCTACCTGTAAGTCCTTAAGGTCTTTACTGCTCTTTCGCATAATGCGCTCTACAGCCTTTTTGCAGGCTATTTCCGGACTGTAGCCCTGTCGCATAAATTCTACCACGAGGTGCGAGCCGCAGATGCGTATCACTTCCTCACCGGTGCCCGTAGCGGTGGCTGCACCTACCTCATTGTCCACATAGAGGCCGGCCCCTATGATCGGAGAATCACCGATACGGCCCCGCATTTTATACGCCATGCCGCTTGTGGTGCAGGCCCCGCTCAGGTTGCCCTGTGCATCCAGTGCGATCATACCGATGGTGTCGTGGTTGAATTCGCCGGATTTTAAAACAGGAGGTGCCGCAGCATCTTTGCCATCACCGCGCTCAATGTTCATAACGGGATGGTACTTCGATTCTTTGAGCCATTCTTTGTAACGCTTTTCAGCCCCTGGAGATAAATCCAATCCCTGCAAAGCAAAGCCATTTTCCACGGCAAACTTTTGTGCTCCCTGTCCGACCAGCATCACATGCGGCGTTTTTTCCATCACGAGTCGTGCAACCGATATCGGGTGCTCTATCTGTTCGAGCGCCGCCACGCTGCCGCAATTGCTGAATTCATCCATGATGCTTGCATCCAGTGTCACAATACCGTCGCGGTCGGGATTTGCGCCCAATCCCACGCAACAATTGCCGATCTCGCTTTCGGTCACCTTTACGCCCTGTTCGACCGCATCGAGTGCCCTGCCGTTGGCAGAAAGCACTTCCCAGGCTTTTGCGTTTGCGCTGGTGCCCTGATTGTACCAGGTGCTCAACACAATGGGTTTTCTGACATTCCTTTTTGAACCGGCCCATACATTACCACGGAGCGCGACGAACGCAGAGCCAAGCGATATCGTTTTAATGAATTTCCGGCGGGAGTTTTGATCCATATTGCAGATTGTAGGGGGAAAGTTAATATTAAATGCGCGGAATGCTGAATTCGCGAATATACATACGAATGATATGGTTTCCTTCCCTGATCAGGTCGGTGTTTGAGATGCTTTTAATAGATTGTAAAAGCCACCGGATTAATTACCCTCTCAATATTGTCCGCACCGGTGACATGAATATTTTCGATAAGCACCCTGTCTCCCGTCTGAAGTTGGGATGCGATAAATTTTCTCAGTCGGCTATTAAATTTGCCACTCACATTTGCTGTTTCAAAAACAACTTTCCGGTAGCCCTTTTCTGCGTTTTTGAGGCATTCATCGCAGTAAATTCTTTTGCGCCGGATTATAAACGGACGCGTGACGACAAAATCAAAACGAACGATAGCAAAAGGAAGGTTTATATTTGAAATGTCCGTTAAATCGAAGTGGTTAAGTCCTTTTAATTGTTGCAGGCTGAAGAACGGGTTTTGCGGTGCACTTATACTGATGATCGGGTCGGGGATGGCCAGCGTTCTGAAAGTTGTCTGATAAATGGTGTCCAGCTCTTTCATAATTCCCAGGGTCGTATTTCCGGGTTTATCAACCCGTATCAAATAAGTACAGTCCGCAATTTTCTTTACTGAACCATTTGTGGCAACTACTGAGAGGGATGCACAGGACTCTTGATTGACGCAAATAGAAACGGGATTATCGACCCCCAGGTAAAGAATATTCATTTTCGTGGCAGCAATAAGCGCCGACTGTGATTTGCCTGAATGTGGAAGCAGGAAAAGCAGCATAATGGAAGAACAAAGCATCCGCAGGAATGTTGCATCAGTTTTCATGGGAACCAAATTATCTGTTCAGAAAACGCTCCATCAGCGGAACTGCAATATCGCTTTCATCAAAGTCCGCTCCCACCGTAGTCACTTCCCCGATGTACGTGCCGTGCATACCGGGGAGGATCGCAAGTTCGGAGCCTTCAATCCTGCGATGCAGCTCCAGCGCGTGTTCCGGCGTGATAATGTCTTTATCGGCTACGATAATCAGCGTTGGTTTTTTGATCGCACCGATCAGTTCGTCCGGAATATCGCGGAAGTGTACCATACGCCGCGCGTCCCTGTCGTGCATTACCTGGAGTCCGGCGGGATCGGGTGCCACTTTCAGGTACCCTGCTTTCAGTAATTCCGGAACCTGCTCCAGTGTGGCCTGCTGCATAAAGTCCCAGAACCAGGAAGGGATGCCGTTGCGCTTTGTGAGCGGCGATCCGAGTATCATTTTACGTACGATGTCAGGATGCCGGATCGCAATTTGCAGTACGGTTGTCGCACCATTACTGAAACCGAGAAAGTCCGCTTTACCGATAACCAGCTGCCGCAGCAGTGCCGCCACATCGTCTGCATCCTGTTCAAAGCTCGAGTCCGCGTTACGGTCCGAAGTGCGGCCATGTGCCTGCAGTTCAAGAGCGATTACTTTCCTGTTGCGTGCAAACGCCGGGATCACGCGCTCAAAGCTGGTTTCTATTGTGGAGCCGCCACCATGCACCAATACCAGCGGTTCGCCCGCGCCGTATATTTCATAATACATGTTGATGCCGTTTACGGGAGCGTATCCTTTTTGCGTAGTTGTAGTCATCCGGGTCCTGTTTAATCCCCTAAGATACGGAACTGCCGCCCGGAGCAGTGGTAAAAAATGTCCATCAGAAAGTTCAGAAAATATTTGGTGAACTAATTTTTTAGTTTAATTTTGAACTAAACTTTTAGTTTAATGAAACAACTTACGAAGGCGGAAGAGCAGATCATGATGGTACTCTGGGAGCTGGGGGGAGGCATGCTGATGGAAATTGTTGCAGCAATGCCCGAACCGCAACCGCACAAGAATACGGTGGCCACCATATTAAAAATTCTTGTGGAGAAGGAGTTTGTCCGACTGGAACCTGTAGGGCGTTTTTACCGGTATATGCCCCACGTGTCCAAGGAAGCATACTCCAACCGTACTTTATCCGGATTTGTTTCTGATTATTTCGGCGGTTCTTTCAGCAGTGCCATTTCCTTTATGGTCGAGAAGAAAAAGCTTTCGGTAAAGGATCTCGAATTATTACTCAAACAACTTAAAAAAGATGTACAATGATATTTTCATTCTTCACCTGGCTGCTTAAGACCGGTATTTGTTCCGGCTTATTCTATGCCTATTACCACGTAATGCTGCGTCAGCGCAGAAGCTTTGCATTCAACCGCATGTACCTGATCGCGGCCACACTGTGTTCTGCCATAATTCCGTTGATGCAGCTCCCGTTTTTTTCATCACCTGCTCCGGCGGCGGTTTTTCCCCTGCTGGAGCCTGGCGCATCGTCCCTGACGCAGGAGCACATGGTCGCTGCCGCAAAGGAAATATTTCCCTGGCAGCATTATATTCTGCCGGCATATGCCCTCGTGACTTCCCTGTTACTGATCCGTATCCTGGTCCAGCTGCTTCGTGTGTACCGCTGGAAACGGGCGGGGCATTGCATCTCTTTTCAGGGTGCTGTGCTTGTGAAAACGAAGCATCCCGGCGCTCCGTTCTCCTTTATGCATTTGTTGTTCTGGCCTGAATCGCTCGACACCCAATCTGCGGAAGCCCGTTGTGTACTGCTGCATGAGCAGGCTCATATCGATCAGAAGCATTCACTGGACAAGCTGTTGATGCAGCTGGTCTGTGCTGTTGCATGGCTCAATCCTTTTTATTGGATAATAGAAAGACAATTGCAGTTGCAGCATGAATTTCTTGCCGACGAAGCTGCTGTTGCACCTGCCGATGCCGATGCTTTTGCACGCATGCTGCTGCTGGCCGGATTCGGCGCGCAGGAACAGCACATCGTGCACCATTTTACACAGTCTTCCGTAGCGAAACGCCTGCATATGATCCGTAAGTCAGCGGACAAACGCTTATCGTTTATGCACAGGGCCGCTCCCGCTATGCTGGCGCTTCTCACCATCGTACTGTTCTCTTTTACCTCGTCGCATGATACGCCACGGGCCGGCAGGAAAGTAACAATCGTATTGGATGCAGGACACGGAGGGGTGCAGGATAAAGGTGCAGTATCTTCCGGCGGACAAAGTGAAAAGGACCTGATGCTGTCGCTGGTGCAGGAGCTCAACGCTCTTTCAGCCGAATATAACATCACTGTAGTCAGTACCCGGTCGGCAGATGAATTCGTTCCGCTGGATACGCGTGTGCAACGTGCCGCAGCCAGCGGAGCGGATATGTTTATATCGCTGCATATGGATAAAACGGAGGGGCAGGGCCAGTATGAACTGGGTATAGCGCCTAAAAGTGCGCAGTATCAGCAAAGCCGTGTGGCAGCTTCAGCATTGGCCGATCGTTTTCAGAAGGATTTACAGTTGCCGGTAACGCTTACCGATCAGGGACGTATCCGTGTATTGCGCGACAATAAGCTTCCTGCTGTATTGCTTAGCTGCGGCAACATCAGCAATCCGCAACATGTGGTGATGATGAGTGATCCGGCACAGCGTGAGCAGTTCTGCCGTGCAATTCTTTCGGGAATCGTCAATTACGCGAATAGCCGATAGGCAGTTGTTATGATTTATTGATGCAGCGGTATGAATTTCATGCCGCTGTTTTTTTTATCCGATCGTTTCGGGTGAGCAATTGCAGGGTCCTGTGAGATATAACACCACTGAGTGCTCTTTTTTATCGGTAATGCTTAGCGTGACGCGATAGTACCAGTCTTCGTTACTATTCGCATCGGCAGTTTCAAACTCTGCGCTGAGTTCATATTGATCACTTACCGCGCGCAATGTTATCCCGTTTTTTTCAATGCGCTGCAGGGTATGCCGGAACTCTGTGACCTTTCCGTTAATTTTCATAAAGCAACGGTTGTCGAAATAATTAACCAGCAGAAATTCGCGCCTGTGTAACGCGGAAGAATCGGCTGCAAAATAGCAGGCGCAACCCTGGCGCACATCCGGAAGCAGTTGCAGCGGAATCGTATCTATTTGTAATGAGGCAGAAGCATGCGTTGCAATAGCTGGGGTAGCGGAAGGTTGCTGAGTGTTGTTGCCGGAGCAGGCAGCGAGCAGCTGCAGGCCTCCGATAAACAGTGCACTTTGCCGGATATAATGGTTGATGATGTTTGCTGGCATTCGGCGGCAAGATAGCTTGATACCGGTGAATATGTTTATATTTAAGCAGTTTAATGTTGTATGATAGAACACTTTCCATTTTATTTAGGTCTTTTAATATTGATCGTTTTGCTGATCATGCTGGCCAATACCATCCGGGTCGCTTATCCTGTGATCCTGGTTGTGGCGGGACTGCTGATCTCATTTATTCCCGGTGTGCCGGTATTGCATATGGACCCGGAGTTGATTTTTGCATTGTTCCTCCCCCCTCTGTTGTATGAGGCGGCCTGGGTGATCTCCTGGAGGGAACTGTGGCGCTGGCGGCGCATTATCGGAAGTTTTGCGTTCGTGGTGGTCTTTCTCACCGCGATGTCTGTTGCGTTTGTTGCGAATAAATTCATTCCCGGTTTTTCACTCGCACTCGGCTTTTTGCTGGGCGGGATTGTTTCTCCGCCTGATGCGGTGAGCGCCAGTGCTATCCTCAAATTCGTAAAAGTGCCCAGGCGGATGTCTTCGATACTGGAAGGGGAGAGTTTGCTGAACGATGCATCTTCGCTGATCATTTTCCGTTTTGCGCTGATTTCCGTCGGCACCGGGCAATTCATCTGGCATCAGGCCGCGCTGAGCTTCGTATGGATGGTGGTAGGCGGGGTAGGGATCGGACTGCTGGTAGGATGGATATTTATGATGGCGCACAAGAAATTGCCTACAGATGCGAATATGGATATCATCATGACGATCATTACTCCGTATTTTATTTATATCGTAGCGGAGGAAGTACATAGTTCCGGTGTATTGGCCGTAGTGAGCGGAGGACTGTTCCTGTCGCATTTTCAGCACCGGTTTCTCAGCAGCACTTCCCGTTTGCGTGGGGTTAACGTCTGGCAAAGCTTTGTATTTGTGCTGAACGGACTTGTTTTCCTGCTGATCGGTCTGGAACTTCCGGAGATCACGGCGGGATTGCGTGCCGATAATGTCAGTTTTAATGAAGCGATCGGCTACGGATTGCTGATAACGGCATTGCTGATCCTGGGCCGTATATTATCCGCTTACGGCGCAGTAATTGTTACGATGATCGCAAGGAACTTTATTAAGGTGGCAGTATCCTGAATCCCGGATTCAAGGGTCCGCTGCTGTTGGGTTGGACGGGTATGCGTGGTGTGGTGTCGCTGGCTGCAGCGCTTTCGATCCCGGTACAATTGTCGGACGGTAGCCCATTCCCGCATCGCAACCTGATCCTGTTCATCACTTTTGTGGTAATCCTGACCACACTGTTGCTGCAGGGGCTTACACTGCCGCTGATGATACGCCGCATGAAGCTCGGCGCCGA
Source organism: Chitinophagaceae bacterium (assembly GCA_049840855.1). Taxonomy (GTDB): domain Bacteria; phylum Bacteroidota; class Bacteroidia; order Chitinophagales; family Chitinophagaceae; genus Rurimicrobium. Next base: position 44,738 of record JASGJF010000011.1, read on the forward strand.
CAGGGATTACCTGCCGGAAGAAGAAGCACATGAAACGATACGCAAAGGACTTGCACGCAATGGTATACACCATCTGCAGACAGATTATGCGCTCCACCTGCAACGGCATAAATCGTTGCAGCAGATGGCCAGTAAATGGAGTGCAACGCTTACGGAAGAGCCCGATCCTGCTATGTCCGCAGAATGCAAGGCAGTCTGCATCGACTTGCTGGAACGTCAGCGTGTCTGGTTGCTGCAAATGAACCGCGATGATCAGCATCTCGACGAAGAGATGATACGCGCCTATCTGCGGCAGATCGATATCGGGAGGAGGAAAAACTGCGCTTCCTGTAACTCATACGTGGAATCAGTAAATAATACCATTTTTTCATTGACACGTACAATACGGCTAACTTGAGTGCTGGTATCTTTGCTTATCGATGAAAACGGTAAAAAATACAATTCCGGTATACGACATCTGTTCGCTCAAAGGAGGAGATCCGGGCAGCGCAGATGTGGTGGCCGCCACTTTCACGGATTATCTGTTGCGATCACCCCAATCTCCACTGGCCGCACAGGCATTCTTTTTACCATATAGTATTATTTACTGCCGGAGGTGGTTTTATATGATTGACTTTGAGCGTTTCGATGTGAAAGCCGGGCAGATGTACTTTATGGTGCCGGGGCAGGTGCATACCTGGGACTTTAAAGGTGCTATCGAGGGGTATGTGCTTAATTTCTCGGAACATTTCTTAGGTGCTGTTCGGATTCATCGTGTTTCCCTATTAACCTTAGCAATACGTAGACTCGGAACCAAGAACAGGACATAA
>JASGJF010000012.1:0-219299 GCA_049840855.1 Chitinophagaceae bacterium
GATATTGTGCTAATAGGGAAACACGATAGAATCCGAACAGCACCTCAGCAAAGCAATGTCGTCTATGCCGGAAAGCAGGAGCTTCAGTGATTTGCGTAATTTCTCATTGTCTTTGTAAATGAGGAGTCTGTACGATACAGAGTGTAAAGCTAAGCAGCCGTTTTGTTTTGTGTACTCACATCATTCGGTTTACATCCGGAGCAGGAAGTGGATCCGGGTTGCTCCGGGGTTTACTTAATTATCGCCAGCAGGGCACCCGCCTCCTGAGCACGTTTCTCGTGCATGTTGATAATGCCGTTCCCCGGAGTGAGTAATACCATCGATGTCGAATCTGAATCGTTGTCACTGATCTGCATGATGAACATTTCGTCTTCCAGATACTGAAATATCTGCGCGTCTGGCTCCAGCATATTTTACAAGATTGTTCATCTGCCTCTTTTGATATTAGGTATACGTGCTCGCCTGCGGTTCACTGGAACGCAAAAATTGCTGATGTCTTCCGGCAGCCTGAATTGATAGCTGATATTTTTGGCTTCAAACAGTCTGGAAGTGTAACGTTGACATTGGGCGGAACATGATATCAAGCGTATCGTTTTTGGGACTGATGCTCCATACTATATCACTCAGTGATTCGGTAACGTGTTTACTCTCATCCTGTATTGTATCCAGGGACTGCCGGCGTTTCCGTTCGGAAACCAGATCGCTGTTCGCCATATTTGCCAGAATGCTCTATGCTGGATACCGTTGCGCCGATGTCGTCATGAAGATCTTTTGAGATAAGACTGGCGTATTTGCTGTATCTCAAGCAGCTGGTCGATCCGGTAACGGTAAATGGCGTACAGCATGCCGGTACAAGCGCCTGGTACACAACAGTATGAACCACCAGCGTGTATAGAAAGGGCTGTCTATCGAAAAGGTGAATACTGCTTCTTTTGCAGACCACCGGCCATCCGGTGCCTGCGCTTTCACATGAAAAATATATTTTCCCGGGGGCAGATGAGAATAGGTAACCATGTGCTCCGGTGACGGTGTGCTCCATTGTTTATCGATTCCCTCCAGCATATATGCATAACGGATGAGGTTCTCGTCCTTAAAATAGATGCCCGTAAAGGAGAAGCGGAGGTTGTCTTCCTCGGGACGCAGTTCCGGCATTTCGCGATACAACAAATTCCGGCGTGTAATTTCATTTATCCGCAGGTCTGTGATGTATACCTCCGGCCTGTATCCATTTTCTTCTTCCTGAAGACCAATAATTCCTGCGCATCCTGTGGAGCCCACCATCAGCCCTGCACGGAACGGTGTAACAAAAAATATGTTCTTCCCGCAAAGTCTGCCGCCAAAGCGGTCTCTTTTCACTTCAAATGTATTTTTGTCTTCAGTCACCTCATCTAACCCGGCGGATGTTGCCACCCATATATGCCCTTTTGCGTCCTCACTGATATCGTTGAAGATTTCGGACGAGAATGCCGACAGGCTGGGGATGGAGGAGTGGTGTATACTTCCGTCCGGATTCAGGTGCAGGATCGCGGCTCCGCATTGCACTCCATAACACCAGATACGGTTCCTGCGGTCGCGGAAAAGGTTATTCACAGGTTTGCCGTTCAGGATCGAAGTGTCTTCTTCCATCGTTTGCAGCCTGAATGAGCCTGCTCGGGCATTAAGCGGCAGCATTTTGTACCTCACCAGTTTGCGGTTGTCGAGCAATGCCCAGAAGCTTTCCGGGTTAATGCTGCACAGTGAGGTGACCGGTAAACTGTCGGTGCTGACCACAGGATAGAAGTGCCTGTCGCGATATACCTTCATTCCTTTGTCCGTGCTGATAAGGCAGGCATTTCCGGGAAGGGATATCATGCCACGTCTGCCGAATATCTCATTAGGTCCACCGGGAAGTTTGCTCACAGCAACGGAATCTGTAAGCTTCCCGTCTTTGAATTTAAAGCAAAGAGTATATACTTTAAAATTCCCTGCAGGCAGTGAGATACTCTTATTCACCCATAAATATCCGTCCGGACTTTTGTCGAGAATATGCCCCCTGTATCCGATACCGCTGTGAAAGCCTTTCAATAGTTGCAGCTGTGATCCGCGCACGCAATAAATGTCCATCACGTTGCTTAGCAGCATTGTGGAATCATCCCAGCGAAGGGAGCTTTTAACGCTTTGAAAATCGACCTGCGAAAAGTCGAAACTCATGAACTGGTGATCCGGTAGCTTACTGACTCCGTTCTCTGTGCCGATCCAGATATTGTTTTCCCGATCGCAGAAAATATTCCAGGTGTTCTGACTGATGAGACCATTGCGGATGGTGTAATGATCCTGTTTCCGGCCGGAAGGGTCGCATTTATAGATACCGTTGTAAACGGTGGACAACCAGACATGGTTTGTGTTGTCGAATGCAATGGCGGTGACTTCCTGGTTTTTGCTGAATACCGGTTCTATTGCTGCGTTTGACAGTTGGCTGCGCTGCTGCGGGGATATGCGGAATACACCGCGGAAACTCGCTATATAGATATACCCATCCCTGCTTTCGCGTACGCAATTGATATAGGCATTCCCGAGAGCCTTTAGTTTTTTCGCCGCTGCCGGATCGTTTTCCGGAAATACAATGAGGCCGCTTCCGGACATCAGCCATATAATTCCTTTACTGTCGCGGAATATGTCTACAAACGAACTGTTGCTGGCGATTGCGGGTAAATGCAATACCTGCGCATTGCCTTTTTCATCCATTTTTACGACGCCATTTTGCCATTCATTAAACAGAAAGCTGCGGTCGTTTAGCGCTGCCGTTCCGCTGATGTTCAATGGCTTCAGGTTTTTAGGGCAGATAAACTGTACGGAGTCTCCGAGGCAAAGCGCGAGACCGATCCCATCCATAGCGAAAAGTACTTTATCCCCTATCCTAACGCTGTAGCGTGCGAAGTAGTGTTTTACCGCGGGCGCGGGGAAATGTTTGAATGTGCGCCCGTCGTAGCGATTGATACCAAGGTCGGTACCGATCCATATATAGCCTTTGCCATCCTGGTTGATGGTGTGGGTCCGGTTATGCACCATTCCCTGTGCAGTGGAGTAGTTGACAAAGGGGAGTCTTTGTGCACGTACGCCTGCCGCTGCCGTAAGCAGTAGCGCCAGCATCCATATTATCCGGTGTGACAATGATTTCACACTTAAAAATAATAGCCTGTCGCGAATAATTCATCACTCACCAAATGATGTGATTGTTCAATTTCCGGCCGCATACCAATTTTACAATACCAATAATGCTTCAGCAATCATGAGGTGTAATCTCCGCAAAGCCGCTATTTTAAAGGTGTTTCTGTTATCACTGGTCCCTGCAACGGGTTCGGGGCAGGATTTTTCCGATGGATTTTCTAATAAAAAAGCCATCACATATTCCGGGGTTTTGGATATCAGGGGTATCGGTTATGCTGTTTCGGGGATAGCGCCCCGGAGGAGTCCTTTATCCTATATTATTTCCGGTAACGCCACTGTTACAGTAAAAGGACTCGCATTGCCGTTTTCTTTCCAGTTTTCTGAACAGCAACGCGATTTCCGTCAGCCTTTTAATCAGTTCGGTGTTTCTCCGACTTACAAATGGATACGCGTACACCTCGGCTATCGTTCATTGTCCTATAGTCGTTATACGCTGGATGGTCATCAGTTCCTGGGAGCCGGTATCGACCTCACGCCTGGTAAATTCCGCTTTTCGGCGATGTGGGGACGTTTCCTGAAAGCGGTACAGGAAGACACCACTAAGCAACAGCAGCAGTATAATAACAACTTCCCTTATGCAGCCTACGACAGATACGGATATGGAATTAAGCTGGGATACGGCACTCCGGCTAATTTCTTCGACTTGTCCTTTTTTAAGGCGAAGGACAGGGAAAACAGTGTCAGAAACAATCCTGTGGAACAATATGTGCAACCGGGAGAAAATGCCGGTATCGGTTTGCGCACACATCTGAGCTTCCTCAAACGCCTCACATTGGATGTGGATGCGGGTGTAAGTGCTTATACAAGGGATACACGGGCCGACCTGGTGTCTGCGGAGGAGACGCCCCTGGTGAATTTCGCCAAAGGTATTCTTACACCAAGGGTTTCCACAAGTATTTATTATGCGGGAGACGCGACGTTACAGTACCGCGACCGGCAATTCGGCCTGGCACTTAAGTATGGTTACATATTGCCTGATTATAAGACGATGGGTATGTACTATATGCAGACCGACGTCGAGCGTGTGACCCTGATCCCTTCGTTCAACAATAAGAAAAATACGTTTCAGGTACGCGCAAGCATCGGGAAGGAGCATGATAACCTGCAGCGAAAAAAGCTCGCACGTACCGACAGGCTGGTCGGATCGTTCAACTGCAATATCAGCCCGAAGCCGCATTACGGGATCTCGTTGAGCTATTCGAATTACGGGATCACACAAAAGCCGGGATTGAAAAGCCTTTCGGATACCACCCGCCTGGATCAGGTGACACATAGCATTGTCGCTACTCCACGCTATACATGGCAACGAAGCAGTTCCATTCACACGTTTGTATTTGTGTTCTGCGATCAGACCCTGAACGATAACAACAAGCTGAACACCCAGCATTTCAATATGACTACGGTCAACAATACGCTCAGCTATAGTGTTTTTCTTAACGGCAGCGGAGTCGGTATCAATGCTTCTGCTTATAAAGTGAATACAAAAGTGTCTGTGGGTGTCACCACCAGTACAGGCGGCACGCTGGGGCTTAGTAAAAATCTGCTGAAGAACAGGCTTTCCTCTGCTGCCGGGGTCAACTACTCGATCAACACCTTTGCCGGTGCAAACGACGGGAGTACCCTGCAACTGAACACGAACCATGTGCTCGCTGCCGGCCGGAGAAACCGTTTCCGTGCTGACCTTGTTTACACCCTGAATAACAGTAAGAGCGGCGCACTCAACCGCAGTTTCCATGAATTACTTGTGACCGTAGGATACAGTTACCAATTTTAATAACAGTGCACAACAGGACCGATATGAAAACGAACCAGGCATTTCTACAGAGACTGCTCATTGCATTGCTGCTTTGTTGCGGTAATGCAGTTTGGGCGCAATCGCTTACGTTGAGCCTCAGCGTTGCTCCGCCTTACTCTCCCTACCTGAATGATTATGTCACTTACGGAAATAAAGCACTGCTTACGGTGGTGAACAGTAGCGGCGGACCGGTAAGCTTTTACCTGAAAGCCAGAATCACAGGTGATAATGGCATCAACGGCTCTACACGACCGGGCTTCAAACCTGCAAGTCCGATGGTGATATCAATGCCCAGCGCAATTTTTAAAGGGCTCGATTTCGAAGGATATTTCAGCCAGAATAATTTCAGCCTTACCGGTACTACAATAGACAATGTTGTAACGGGAGCCGGCCTGCCCGAAGGGAACTACCAGATCTGCGTGCAGGCGTTCGATTGGAACACAAATGCAGAAGTTTCGGCGGAAGTATGCGCCAGTATCAATATTGTGTATGCAGAAGCTCCTGTTGCAATCAGCCCTGGTTGTGGCACTACCTACCCGAATAACCCCGCTCAGGCCGTTCCTTTTGCGTGGACACCTCCGCCGGGCATCCCCGGTGTGCAATATATATTGCGCATGACGCCGGTATGGCGTAACGGTGATCCGAACAATGCCATCAATACGATTACCGAGCCGCCCTTCTTTCAGACTTTCGGTGTGCTGAATGTTCCCAGCTATACCTACAGATTATCCGATCCGAAGCTTACAAAGGGGACGCTTTACGCCTGGCAGGTAACTGCAATCGACCCCAGTGGCAAATACCTGATCCGCAATAACGGCCGGAGTCCGGTATGCACATTCCGTTACGGCGATACCGATGTTACTGTTCCCGCTTCCTACCCGGATACGCTGATCATCACAAATCCGCTTTGCCGTTTATATAAAGACGCGAATGGCGTCAGCCGTATAGACAGCAATGTCACAGAGGCTCAGGGTAATAAGCTGTTTTATTCTTCAGAGAAAGATCTCGGACTGAGCTGGATATGGAACACACAGGATATTCCGGCAAACGGCATTCCCGAAAAAAAGAAAACTGCCAATGGCGCTGCGATCACCGCTTATAAAGTCATTTTCACACCGTTGAATCTTTCAGGGGAAGGCAGAGTCGCTGTAAAAGGTGATAAGACAGTTACAAAAGAATTGATCACCGACCAGTTTGTCAATATCAGCGCGGCGCAGGCAGATGTTATGGGACTGAAAGCAGACCATTGGTATATGGTGACCGTTCAGGCTATAGGTGTGGGTGGCAGCGGCCCTACCGGTGTGCGCATATTGGCGGAAGCGAAAAGTTGCGAAGTGCGGATCATCAGATCTGCCGATTCGGTGAAGCAGATAAAATTTACCGGAACCCTTGCTTACAACCTGGAAGACGGCGGAAGTCTTTACCCCGCAAATAATGTGAAACTGGCGTTCCGGCTGGCAGTCTCCGGGGAAAAATCAAAATCGTCTGTTACTGCAGACAGCTATGGAGCCGAGCCTTCTTATCCCTGCAGCACCGATGCCCAGGGGAACTTCAGCGTATGGATACCGGTTCCCAAAGAAAAGGAGAGTAATAAGTACATCAGCATCAGCATATTAAATCCTTATTACCGGTCGATGGATTCCTGCCTCTCCGTTACGCTGTCCACGACTGCCGCAAATGGCGTGGTTGCAAAGCTGAAAGACAGTATTGAGCTGGGGCAGGTAAAGGTGGAGGCACTCACCTATTCGCTGAAAGTGAAAGTAGGAAAGGGGTTTCCGAAATTCTATTATGATACGCTCGGTAAAGAAGTGTCGGTACAGAATGATCAGTACGTAATCGACACGACCACCATTAAGCCGCGTGTGCGTGTGAAAGCCGGCATTCCGGTAGTTATCTATCGTTATGCAAAGTCTTCAGATATGCCGCTCCGGGAAGGTGATTACACGGTGCAGGCAACAGTACGCGGAAAGACAATGATGAAAGTTGCGGAAGCGGTGACGAGCATTGAAAATGCCGGAGCATCCGACGAACAGACGGTGGTGAATTTTAAACGCCTGCTCTGTAACATGCGCGATGATGATGAATATTATATAAAGGCGATCCTGCCCAACGACAGCACGCAAAGAGGTGCGGCCAAAAATCCGTTTCAGGTTGCGTCCACCAAAGCGACAGACGTGTATGCGCTTACTGCAGACGGCGATCTGGATGCTTTTCTGGAAGCCCCTGAGCAGATATTCCGCTTTAAGCCTACTGCATTTCAACTCCAGCAATTTAAAAACCGGTTTACACAGAATACCGGTTACAATCTGATCAGCACGCTGCCTCCCATGAGCACGGTGAGTGGGAAAATGGTATACACATGGCCCGGATATAATGTACAGCGCCCTCTTACAAATGCAAAGTTCGTCGTGCGCATGATCTACACATTTAACGGCAAAGAAGGATTTCCCGAAGCAGCCCAACCCGATGGCAGTAAATACTGTTTTGCGAAGTCGCAGGTGGAGTTGAACGGAAAGCCCGGCGACGGCGTAATACAGGAGAATGAGGAGATCATCTCTTCAGACATGGATGGTGTGGTGCTCGGTACCGGCACTACAGATGCCCAGGGGAATTTTAAAATCAATTTTATCAACTACGATAAAAAGGGCACGATCTCGACAAATGGTCATCAGGTAACGGCGATGTATCCCTGTCCACCGGAAGAAAAAGTGGATGGTAAAAACAAGGTAATAGATCCGGTTTCCCAGAAGGTGCTTGGCTACGACGACGATTGGAGTTTTGGTGCTAACTGGAAGGATATGTATAATAATGCCCAACACGGAGACGATGTAAGCAATGGCATGAACAAAGGAAAGGGATACTCCGGCAGCACGCAATTTATTTCTGAGCATGGGGTAAGCGCGACGGCTGCCGGAAATGCAACCACTAAGACCGCGAATAGCAGCTTAGGTAAAGGGGGTGTGGAGATCGGCGGTAAGACCATGAACAAAAGTTACGGAGCAAATTATACAGGCGCCCGTGAAGAGGAGGATCACTATGCTTTTGAAATGCCCGGTCTGCACGGACCAATGCCCGGTGTGAATCCGGTTGTGAAAAATACAGCGAATACGGTTGTTGCGGATGGTAATATTGCCGTCGGCAGGATGCTTGTTGTGGAGCTGGTGGGGCCGCATACCTCTTTCTATGGAGAGCGGATGGATGGTGGCAATCTGGATCAGGGAGGTCACTTCATCATGCAGGCGTTCGACAAAGGCGATTTAGGTACGCTTACCACGCAGGTGAAGAACTGGAAAGGGCAGACGAAAGTTGTATTCCAGAAACAGAATGATAAAGGTAAATGGGAAACGGTAAGCAAGCCTGATGCCAGCGGTGTCAGGATGACTATATACCGGCCCGCAGGAACAAAGCCCGCATTGACGCCCTTAGGAGAGGGTACTGCGAATCATCCATCCAAAGTGCTGCTTCAGTCATCTGTAGCGGGAGCCATTACCGGAGATCCGGTGGAATGGGTGATCGATACCTCGTTAAGCATGAATGCGGACGGATCGTTCGTGGTCGGCGATGTTCATAGTATTGCGGTTGCTGCAAAAAATAAAATACAGATTGCATCCAACCCCGAAGCAGATCTCGCTACTCAGTTCGAACCGGTAGAAGGCGCAACGCTTGGCGGAACCTATTACCTGAAACTGAAGGAGGGGAAAATCATCGGTCGTGTTACCGAGGCCGGAACGGACAAAGGTATCCAGAGCTATGTGAATATCTATTGCTCAGGGTGCCAGAAGGGTGATGTCAACGGCATAGATCTGGGTTTTTCCGTTGCTACCGATGCGCAGGGATATTTCGAGTATAAGAACGGAATGGTGGTAAACGGACGCAGCTATTCCTGGGATGCCAACAGCGATCAGAACAAACCGGTTATCACCTGTTACGCATTCAAAGCGGGATACGGAAACAAGAACAGCGTTACGCTGCCTGTCCCTTCGCTGGGTCAGCAACGGCGGTACAACCTGCAATTAAGCCCCGGTTGCAAAATCAGCGGAACGGTACGGGGTGAAGACGGCAATGCGATCAGCGCGTATATTATGCGTTTGCCCGATACCACGCTGGTGCCTACTCCCAAAAATGGAACACCGTTTGAGGTATATGCTCCTTCGGGTTCCGGCATACAATTGAAAATTATCCCGCAGGATCCGGCTTACTTCGATACGCTTATTTCCGTAAAAACCCCGGATAGCGGTCCCTTGGATCTGAAGCATATTTACCTGCCGAAGCGTCTGCATCGCATGCAGTTTGATATCACACTTACCAACGCAGACGGTGTTATAAAGTTGGGTAAAGAGATGGAAGCCGGGCTCATTAAAATTGCTATCAATGCCGATCAGCAACTTACAAAAGTAAATACGCTCAACAATCCCTCTCTCGCGTTCTCGTTTGCGAACGTTTCCGTAAATAACTATACCGTAATGGTCACCGATGCGAAAGGTCGCGGTTACATTCCGCAGGTACTGCACCTGACCAATAAGGAAAGCCGGAACATGCAGGTGTATAAGATTACGCTGCGTATGGGTGATTCGCTCACCGGAAAGGTTACGCGTATCGGCGATTTTGCTGTTCAGAATGCAAGGGTATATTTAGATCAGAGTAACGGCAGCAGTCAGACAGATCCGAAGGATACAGCCTGGAATGCCATGGAGACCACCACGGATGCGAACGGACGCTATGTGCTCAGGGGTATTCCGCGATTACCTAAAGTACGTGTGCATGCAACGGTTCAGGGATACGGTGTGCTCATCGACGGCGGGGACACAACACTCTCGATAAAAGGCGGAGGCGCAGTTGCGAACTTCTTCCTGAAGGATGTTTGTCAGGCAGATATCAGCAATGTTTACGGATTCCCTTTTGCGGTTGAATCTGCGAAGCCGGCGGGGACCAACAAATATAAGATTACCGGCGTGCTGAACCTGTCGGCCAATAAGACCAGGCTATCCTGGCTGGACAACAAGACGAAGGTGCGTATAGAAGATGTGGTGTTTGTACAGCAATCGGTGAATGGCAAAAATGTACTCCTGCCCGAAACACCTGATCTGAAGCTTTCGGAAACCAATCTCAAGATGAAACTGGCAGGCCGTTACAATCTTTCTATCAGCGGTCTTATGGCCACATCGGTGATCATCGTCAATGGTAAGCCGGTGCAGACAGGCGGTACGCAACCATTGCTCCTGTCGAAAGACGGAAGCGGCGGAACCGTTTTTGCGAATGCACGCATCGTGGATAATTCATACAATTATCCCAGTACCTATCTCAACTTTGATAAGTCTGGTGAATTCCACCTGGCCACCTGGCAATCGGGCGATCAGAAAATGAAAATGAATGTACCGGTGATCTCCACCCTGAATAAAACAGATCTTTATCAATTGACGAATAAGGATGGAGATTCACTCAGTTTCAGCTTTATCGGATTTGACGCTAAAGCCGGTCCTAAAGCCAGCTATATCGATGATGCGGGAAAGATACACCTCAATGTGAATTTCCGCGGGCAGGCAGGTAACAGTCAGCCAGGTTTCGTGGATGTGCATATCAGGCAGATCATTCTCGACCAGAATAAGATCGATGCGGCAACATTCACCGATCCGTTGCATCTGAAACTGGAAAACTGGGACCTGGAAGTCAAGCAGTGGAGCGTCGATCCTGCGAAAGGCGGATTGTACAGCGAGCGGGCCGTGATACACACGGGTGTGGCAGATATTCCTATGGGACTGTTTAACCTGCGTCATGATCTTTTCGTGCTGCAGCAGCCGAAGCTGGACTCGCTTACATTAGGTGGCGGTTTGGTGGCGCTGGTGAATATATCACCGAAGGCTTCGCTTGTGTATGATATGAAGACCGGATCTGACCTCGGCGAACACTGGCGGCTCAGTGTTTCTTCCGAAGGGACGAAGCCTGCCGCCTCCTTCAATCTGAAAACAAAATACGGGAACACAAAGCTCGATCTTGATTATTTTCAGATGATCTCTTACAATAACGAGAATATTATTTCGCTGCGTAAAAGTGCAGAGATTCCGGTAGGTAATAACGGACGCATCCACTATATACCCGACGGTATCGCTACCAATCCTGACTTCTTTGTGCTGCAGGGTACGGCAACATTCGATGTGCCGCGAACGCCTTCCGTAAGTATTGGTATGAAATATACCAGCGAGGGAAATATGCTGAAGCAGGAGATTGCTCCGTTCTCATTCTACATTCGAAGGAAAAGGCTATACGCGCTTTACCTCTCCGGCAGGCGGGAAAGCACCTGAGCTGAATGCAGATAAAGGAATGGCTACGTTTTACGGGACGATTGAAGAGCCTGGTAAAACAGAGAAGATTCCCTGTATGCTCACCTTCGGTAAGAAAGGTACACTGGATTCCGCAGGTATGATCTACCTCGTGCCTCCGGATAACACCCTTAAACTTACCGGTAAGAATAACCTGAAACTGGTAAGCACTTATGATGCTAAAAACAAACTCCGCAACGGTATGCGGGTGGAAGGTAAAGACTGGACAAATCTCCGCTTCTCCGGATTTATCAATCCGAGCGACGGAAGCCTTAAGGCAACAGAAGATGTACAACCTGTGAATTTTGAAGTGCTGGGCGATATCACGGCGAATACCGACAGTATCAAAGTAAGCGATATTAAAACTCCGTTTGGCAACCTGAATATGGTATACGATTTCAAAGAAAGCGTGATGCGTGGCGCCATGCGTATGGACAACGCCGAATTCGGTTCGTACAAATTTACGGGAGATGTGCAGGTGGAGTTTGGCAAGTACGGATTCCTGACTATGGCGGCCGGACAGCTGAATACAGGTGTATTGCTGGCAGAAGGCTTTGGTGTATTCAGTTCCGGATTGGTATTGGGTGTGTATGATAATCTCAGTGACGATATCATCGCGAAAACCGTTCAGTTCAGTAAAGATCCAAAGAGTCTTTGCTGGATAACCGAGAATCGCAGCAATTTCAAAGGCTGTTACTTTACTGGTGGCTATGATATTCTGAATACCTCCAAGAGCTTCGATATCGGAATAGCTGCGGCATATTTCAATGCGGTGCTTGGCGTGGAAAGTTCAATAGGACTCACATTCGGCAACGGAACCAATGGCGTGTTGAATGTGGGAGCGCATGGCATGGTGAAAGCCGGACTCAGTGCTATTACGGGAACTACCATTAAGGGCCAGATAGAAGGTCACCTCACGGCAAAAGCCACTTACAGCAATGCTCCGGGGGCGGGATTCGGTGTGGAAGGAGCATCAGCACTCGGATTTTCCTGCGAAGCCTGTCAGAGCGTTCCGTTCTTCGACGATATCTGTTTCGATTTTGAAAAGGCCTGTGGTGCGACTTTCGGATTCGGACAGGGTAGCGGCGCCCATTTTGATTTTAAACTGGAAAGCATCGCCGATCTGCATAAGTGCGGCGGAACAAATAAAGCATCCAAATAACGGTAAAAGGATCGGTCATGAAAAAGTATAGCATCATCATATTTTTAGTTCTTCAGTATTGTTTTACGCATGCTTTGCATGCACAGGAGATCAGCGCGTTTGCAGGACCTCAGGGAATATGGGTAAGTTCCGGACGCACTGTTCAGCCCGGTGCACAGGTGCAACGTCGCGAAAGCGGAAAGGAATGGCAGACAATAGGGAATTTCGCGGCTCCACGTAACAGCACTCAATTTATTGCAGCGTATCATTCGGTGAGTATGGCAGCTGCCCCTCCGGAGACGGTAGCTGATGAATACCTCACCCATGTATGGCAGCGTTTTTCAGCATCCCATGCAATTGATTCGCTGGGCTTCTACCGCGAACACCTGCAAGTACTCGCGGCTGCGGGCGCGGCTTACTTTGACGCCGATGCACAGAAGGGCATCCGGTATGAATACCGGCTTTCTACAGGCGGGATCAGTACGAACGCTGCGGGACTGGTAAGCTATCCTGAAGAGCCTGATCAACGTGCGAAGATTCGTCCGTTTCTGATTCAGCCTGCGCGCGAAGGGGTATATATTGAATTTGAGATAGAGCAACCGGGTGATATGCAGTCGGCTCATATTTACCGGAGTTATTACCTGCGCAGCAATGCAGAGCATATACATCCGCTCGTCACCTACAGCAGGCGCGGGGACAGGCTGTATGCTGCGTTCACCGATTATACGGCCACGCCGAAAGTGCCTTATGTGTACACATTGGTTCCGGTGGATGCAGCTGGAAATGAAGGAAAAGCTTCAGAGCCTGCAACATTGTTTCACGTCCCCCAATCGTCTATACAGCCTTCGGTAAGACATCTTACGGCTGTTTCCCAGGAGGCAAAACGGGCCATTCACCTGAGTTGGCTGCCTCCGGCTACGGCAGATGTGGTAAGTGTGGAGGTATACCGCGGTGATCAGTACAGCGGGGCCTACCGCCGGATCGCTTCGCTGTCGCCATCGGATTCGGTTTACGACGATTTTGAGGTGGAGCCGATTACCACTTATTATTACGCCATCGCATTAAATGGTTCCTACGAACAATCTGTGAATACACCCCGTGTACCCGGTATTCTGCGCGCAACTGACGCGAATCTGGCACCGCCGAGAAACGTGCACGTACAGCTGGAGGGCAATGTGGCTGTAGTTAGCTGGGATACTGCGTCGGAACCTTGCCGTGGTTTTTTCGTTTACCGGGGTGATGGGTACAACGGTCCTATACAGAAAATTACCACCCTTGTCATCAATAGCGGGGTATATCAGTATCGCGATACACTTCCGTACAATAGTCAGCCGCATATTTACAGTTATGCCCTCAGCGACGAGAATACCAGCTATAATGAAAGTCCGCTCAGCGAACGTTTTTCGGTGCAGACGAATGGCGGGCAACCGGCAATTCCCGATGATATAACAGTGCTTGCTGCGGAGGAAGACGCGGTACAGGTTATGTGGCCGGACAACAGGAATACTACGGGGGCAGATGGTTATGTGTTGTTCCGCAGCGAACTCAATAAGGATGGGCAGGCAGTTGGAAAGGCCAGGCAGATCCGTCTGAAGAATAGCTATTACCTGGATAGAGAGACTGAAGCAGGCAAAACGTATGTGTATTCGGTATCTGTAGTCTACGGCGACAAAACCGGCAGTCCGTCTGCTGTGCACCGATATACCCGAACGCCTGAAAAGCCGCTTCCGGTAAGTGATATTATGGCTACTGAACAGGACGGCACCGTCGCCATTACCTGGAATCTTCCTATAGGTGTAAGCCTTAAGAAGGTATATCTCTTACGGGGTACTGCAGGGAAATCGCCCGAACAGATTGCTGCATTAGGTCCTGCGGAAGCAGCTTATACAGATAAGCAGGTGAAGCGCGGTGAGCGTTATTATTATTCATTCGTAACTGAGTCGGAGGACGGTGTAATGAGCGAGGCCACCACACCCATGAGTATCCGGCTGCAAGAATAAATTTATGAAACAACTGATCGGAATAATCATTGTACTGTTTTTCTGCCGGACCGGTTTTGCGCAGGATAAGAAAAGTATCGTCGGTACCTGGAAGGTGACGGCCATGGCCTTTGATTTCGACGGAGATGGTCAAAGCGACAGAGACTTGTGGAGACCTTGTCGCGAAGGAAGTACTTTTACGTTCCGGGAAGACGGAAACGGCAATCAGTATAAAGGTGCTAAACCCTGCGGCAATCCTGCACAGAACCCTGTACCATTTCATTGGAGTAGTACAGGTGCTGATATGATAAGCATGCAGCAGGGAGCTAACTCGGAGCTGGTGCAGATGCTGTATGTCGGCACCGGATCGCTGAAGCTGTATTGGAAAAAGAGCAAACTGTTGCTTCAGCTGGAACGTTAGATTTTTTACAATAACTCGTTTTAGAGAAGAGCTCTCCGGAGTTCTGCAGGCCTGACTATTTCAGGCCTGTTTTTTGTGTATGTTATTGGAACATCGAAAGCAGGTCGGTAGTGGTATTGTTTTCGAGATTGATCATTTCAAACCTTTTAGCGGATGAGAATGACCCCATGTCCCTGTCACTGTTGATCAGTATCGCTCCCATCACAATGATATAATGGCATTTGAACGGTGTTGCGGCGATCAGTTCGTGGATACGTCTGTCTATTGCTTCATAAATTACTTCCGTCGCTTCTGCAAGTGGCTCTTTAGCGCTCAGGATACGCTCTGATGCATTGTACAGAATTTGCTCTATGGTATTCATCTGATGGTCGAGCTCTGTGACTTTTCCAGGTTCTATCAGCTTATGTGTAAGCTTGTGCAGGGCTCCCTGGGCGGCACCGCAGCATCCTGATGTCTCGTTTTGCCCGAACCGGTGGATCTCACCGATCTCTCCTGTTTTGGATATGCCGATGTGCGGGCCATAATAAATAAATACCCCACCGTCGTCGGGTACATGACTGGCAAACGCTGCCATGCCGGATAAACCTGTAAACGGGAATCCGTCCAATCCGCCCATTTTGAAAGGTCCGAGGAATTCCTGGAAACGCACCGGATATTGTATGCTGTTTACATCGTCGCTGCAGATACTGTCAGCCAGCATCACCTTCGAGGGTTCCAGGTCGAGATCGTCTTCCATCAGGTCGATAACTCTGTTCACCGTATCGATAGTAGTGAGCGCATTCGGATAATATTGGCGGATGATTGCCAGGCGTTCTTTTTTGAGCATTGACTGTTCGGTTTTAAAATCCCGCTAATTATCTGCGAAAGTAGCGCTGCAAGCTCAAAAATTGTCTCTGCTTCGTAAAATTCATGATTTGGTTATTACAATAAAAAACATGGGGCTATAACAAAAAGACAAAAAGCCACCCGTGCACAGGGGCATGGGTGGCTATCGTTGTTCTCTGTTTGGAGTTAGTTATTCGTAACTGTCAGGTATACGTTGATATTGTTTCTGGTGGCATTGGAATACGGACAGATCTCGTGTGCCCTGTTTGCAAGCGCTATAGCATCTTTAAGTGTTATCCCGCTGATATTTACCGCGAGTTCCGCTTCCAGTCCGAAAGTGCCGGCCGCGAGTTGGCCGATACTGACCTTTGCCGTTACGGAAGTTCCTTGCGTGGATGTCCTGGATAAGCTGATCACCCGGTTTAAGGCACTATCGAAGCAGGCTGCATAGCCCGCGGCAAATAATTGTTCGGGATTGGTGAAGTCATTGTTGGCTCCGCCCAGTGATTTAGGTAATCGCACCTGAAGATCAAGGATGCCATCTTCAGACTTCACATGTCCCTGGCGACCACCTGTTGCAGTTGCAACGGCTGTGTATAGCGCTTTCATTGTTGTGTTGTTTTATTCAGAATTTTTGTGGTGATCTGTTTCAGGTGCAGGAGCTCTTCGATGCTGAGACCCATTGCCTGAATCATTTTATCCGGTATGGCGGAAGCTGCTTTTTTCAATGCCTTTCCTTTGTCGCTCAACGTGACCGTTACCACACGTTCGTCAGAAGAATTCCGCTGCCGTAACACCAGTCCTTTTGCCTCCATACGCTTCAGCAATGGAGTGAGTGTTCCGGTATCAAGCATCAGCTTGTCGCAAATGCCGCTGACAGTAAGTTTTTTATATTCCCACAGCAGCATCATCACCAGATACTGGGGATAGGAAAGATCCAGTTCGTCCAGAAACGGCCTGTATTGGTTAGTGATTTCCCGCGATAATGCATAAAGCGGAAAGCATACCTGATTGTCGAGCTTGAGTAAATCTTCCTGCGTACTCATGGTTGTAATGATTTTGCAATACAAAAGTAAGGTAAAGTATATTTTGCACAATATAATTGTATGCAATATAGTGTTAACATAAAACTGTAATGAAAAGGCCATACCTCCGGGAGGTATGGCTTGCAGTAAGTTAGGGTATACGCCTATTCCGAACCGGCGTTGCGCGTCATTTGTTCAATCTGATCCCACATGCCGGGAGGTATCGCATTCAGCATATTGAACTGACCTGCACCCTGCAGCCAGGAACCTCCGTCTATGGTGATCACATCACCATTGATATATGCCGAAAAATCGGACATCAGGTAAGCGGCAAGATTGGCAAGCTCCTGTGTCTGTCCCACACGTTTCAGGGGTACTGTGTTTTTAAAATCGAACTTTTGTGCGAGTTCGCCGGGAAGCAGGCGTTCCCATGCTCCTTTTGTCGGAAACGGTCCGGGTGCGATCGCATTGGAGCGGATGCCATATTTCGCCCATTCCACGGCCAGCGACTTTGTCATCGCCACCACACCGGCTTTAGCACAGGCAGACGGCACCACAAATGCGGAGCCTGTTTGTGCGTAGGTAGTGGCTATATTCAGGATGGTGCCCGATATTTTCAGGTCTATCCAGTATTTACCCAGGGCAAGCGTACAGTTGGCAGATCCCTTCAGTACAATATCGATTACGGTTGCAAAAGCATTTGCGGAGAGTCGTTCGGTGGGCGAAATGAAGTTACCCGCCGCATTGTTCACCAGTCCGTGTACCGCACCCATTTCCGATACAGCTGTTTCCAGCATACGCTGTACCTGTTCCGGGTCTCTGACATCGCAGGCTATGGCAACCACTTTGCCTCCATATTGCGATTCCAATTCCCGGGCAGTGTTTACAAGTCTGTCGATTTTCCGGCTGGTAATCGCCACCTGCGCTCCGAGTTGGAGGAAATAGCTGCTCATCGCTTTGCCTAAGCCCGTTCCGCCACCTGTAACAATAATGTTTTTCCCGGCCAGCGCATCTCTGCGCAGCATGCTTTCCGTATAATGTGTTTCCTGCATCTGATACTTTTATAAAGAGCCTGTTTAAAGTTCGGGTACCGTACCGTCACTTTCATAGATACTATCGATTTCTTTTGCGTATTTCTCCAGGATGATCCGGCGTTTCATCTTGCTGGTCGGTGTCAGCTCGCCGCTTTCTATGGTCCATTCGGTGGGTAACAGTACAAATTTCTTCACCTGCTCCACGTGATTGAATTCCCTGTTATAATGATCGATAACGGACTGTATCATCGCAACCACTTCCGGCTGGTGCACCATTTCTGCAGGCGTGGAACAGGGAAGATTCCTGTCGGAACACCATTTGCCCAACTGTCCGAAGGCGGGAACGATCAATGCCGCAACAAATTTTTTCCCCGCGCCCAGCACCATCATCTGCTCGATATACAGACTTTCTTTCATGCGGTTTTCGATCGGCATCGGTGCTACATATTTGCCACCTGATGTTTTAAATATTTCTTTTTTACGGTCGGTGATCCTTAAGAATCCCTGCTCATCCCTGCTGCCGATATCTCCCGTATGAAACCAGCCGTCCTGCATCACCTCGCGTGTCAGCTCTTCGTTCCGGTAATAGCCTTTAAAGACATTGGGTCCTTTGCAGAGTATCTCTCCGTCATCGGCAATTGTCACCTGCACATCGTCCAGCAATTGTCCTACAGTCCCGAACTTTCTCCCTGAACTGAAGTAGTGATTTACCGCGATCACCGGAGAGGTCTCCGTCAATCCGTAACCTTCCATGATCACGATTCCTGCCGCCGTGAAGATGCGTTCCAGCCTTACAGGACAAGCGGAACTGCCGACTACGATTGCCTGGATATTACCACCAACTGCTTTCCGCCATTTGCTGTAAACCAGTTTGTCGGCGAAGTACTGCTGGAATTTATACCAGGGGCTGTTGCCACTTATCTCGTACTTCGATGCAAGATGTACCGACCAGTTGAAGATTTTCGCTTTGATCCCGCGCAGCTTCTGACCCTCGGCCAGTATCCGCTCAAACACTTTCTCCAGCAGCCTCGGTACGGCAGTGAATACATTAGGGCCCGTTTCACGCATATTAGCTCCTATGGATTCCATATTCTCTGCGAAGTACACGGAAAACCCGTTAAACAGATAGATGTACATCACCATCTTCTCGAAGATGTGGTTAAGCGGAAGAAAGCTCAGTGCCCGATTCTGCGGGCGGGGTATCTGATCGAGTACAGGGAATGCTGATGTAATGTTGCTCATGATATTGCCATGGCTCAGCATCACTCCTTTGGGATTTCCCATCGTTCCTGACGTATAAATGATCGTGCAGATGTCATCTGTATGAATGCCGGCAGCAATCTGGTTGATGCGGTTGCGTTCTATGGGAGAGATGTCCTGCAGCAAAGTTTCCCAGAAAGTTCCTTTGCTGTCGTCGTTAAAACAAAAGACTGATTGTACGGAAGGGGTCTGACCTTTTATGGAGAGGATGACATCTGTCAGCGCACAATCTCCGGTAAATACACATTTGGCTTCTGTCTCGGACAATATCTGCGCAATTTCCCGCTCGCCCGTGTTGGGGTATAACGGAACCAGGATCGCACCTGTCAGCTGGACGGCGAGATCGGTAATGATCCATTCGGGCCTGCCGGGACTGATGATCGCAATCTTATCCCGTTTTTCCGCATTGCCGCCTCCGCCCCCGATACCCATGCGCAGCAGTGCAGCGGCAAGTTCGTATACCTTGCGATGTACTGTTTCCGTTGTGTATGCCTGCCATTGCCCCGAAGACTTTGCATTCAGCAGGTGGGGTAGTGGCCGGTCGGCCTGAACGGAAATGCAATCGAATAATCTGCCTGCCTGTTTCATAATACCTGTTTCGGATTGTTATGCCGGCACCGAAAGTCCGGCATATTCGGTAATGCTTAGTAACAATATTTCTGTTGCCCGATGATCGATTCCGCAATTCTGCGGCGTGCGGCGGTGGTGTTCACGTCCTGTGTTTTTGTAAAGCGCTTGAGCCCCATCAGCATCATTCTTTTTTCATCACCCTCGGCGAATGCGTTCAGCGCTTCTTTGCCTGCTTTGAATATTTTATCTGAAGCATCCTGAAGATATACCCGCATAATGTCGATCTGGTCGCTTACAGCGTCAGCACCGCGTTGTGCGGTGAGTTTTTCCACCCGTAGTTGCAGCGATTCCGCCACATATGTTTCAATCAGCATATCTGCCAGGTACATCAGTATTTCCTGTTCCTTGGATAAGGACATCATCAGTTTCTGCACGGCAGACTCCGGCAACCATAAGCACCGCTTTTTTGAATCCTGCCACGTATTTCTTCTCCGGCGTAAAAAGTGCTTCTTCTTCCATACTTCCGAAATCCGGGATGCTCATCAGTTCACCGGCAACAGCCTGCGCTGCGCTCATCAGATCCAGTTCTCCTTTCATTGCCCGCTTCAGCATCATGTCTACCGTGAGCAGGCGGTTGATTTCGTTCGTGCCTTCAAAGATCCGGTTGATCCTGCTGTCGCGGTAAGCTCTGTCCATCGGAGCTTCTGCGCTGTACCCCATCCCGCCGTATACCTGTACGCCTTCATCCACCACGTAGTCCAGCACCTCCGAAGCATGTACCTTGATAATGGCGGCTTCAATCGCGAATTGCTCCGTTCCTTTCAGTTTGGCCTTTCCCGCGTCCATGCCAGAACCGATCAGTGCGTGAGTGGCATCTTCTATATTCTGACTTGCCCGGTAAATGGCACTTTCAGCAGCGTAGGTACGAATCGCCTGCTCTGCAATTTTATAACGTATTGCTCCGTATCTGGCAATCGGCCGGCCAAACTGCTCGCGTTCATTTGCATATTTTACCGTATTGTTGATGACGGCTTTTGCAGCTCCGAGCGCAGCACCTCCAAGCTTGATACGACCCAGGTTCAGGATGTTCACCGCGATCTTGAAACCATTGCCGCGCTCGGATAATAGATTTTCTACGGGTACCATACAATCATTAAAGAATACCTGGCGTGTGGAACTGCCTTTGATACCCATTTTGTGTTCTTCGGGATTCAGGGTGATTCCGCCGAATGTTTTCTCAACAATAAATGCACTCAGGTTCGCATCGTCGTCTATCTTGGCGAATACGGTAAAGATATCTGCGAAGCCTGCGTTGGTGATCCACATTTTCTGACCGTTCAGAATATAATGTTTGCCATCGGAAGAGAGCACCGCTTTTGTCTTACCGGAATTGGCATCTGACCCCGCTCCGGGTTCGGTGAGGCAATAGGCGCCTTTCCACTCGCCGCTCGCAAGCTTCGGGATATATTGCTGCTTCTGTGTCTCATTTCCATAATACAGGATCGGTAAAGTGCCAATGCCGGTGTGCGCCATCGCGGCGACGGAGAAAGATGCTCCTGGTCCGGTTTTTTCGCTGATGAGCATCGAAGTGGTGAAGTCTTTGCCGAATCCGCCGTATTCTTCGGGTATGGAAACGCTGAGGATACCCAGCGCTCCTGCCTCGTCGATGAGAGAGGGCACAAGTCCTTCCTCCTGCTGATCAATTCTGTCCAGTACCGGTACTACTTTCTGATCTATAAAATCCTGGCAGGTCTGCGCGATCATCCGTTGTTCTTCATCCCAGTTTTCGGGTATAAATACATCGGCAGCTTGGATGGTGCTGATCAGGAATGCTCCTCCTTTCAGATGCCCGTTTTCTTTTCCAGTGCTCATTGCTGTAATTGTTTAAATGTTGTTATAAAAGTTCGAATACACCGGCAGCTCCCTGCCCGGTTCCTACGCACATAGACACGATACCGTATCGTTGTTTGCGCAACTTCAGTTCCGAAAACAATTGAGTGGCCAGTTTCGCTCCTGTACAGCCAAGCGGATGTCCGAGTGCAATGGCCCCTCCGTTCACGTTCACGATTCCGGGATTCAGATCCAGGTTTCGGATGACGGCTAGGGACTGCGAAGCAAAAGCTTCGTTCAATTCGATAAGGTTAATGTCATTCAATTGCAATCCCGCAGCCTTAAGCGCTTTCGGGATGGCCTCTATCGGTCCGATACCCATGATCCGGGGCGGAACACCGGCAACAGAATAGCTTGCCAGTCTCGCGATTGGTGTAAGCTGATGTTCTTTCAGGAAACGCTCACTGACCACCATCACAAAAGCGGCACCGTCGCTGGTCTGGGAGGAATTCCCGGCAGTGACGCTTCCCAATGCGTCGAATACCGGTTTCAATCCTGACAAAGCTTCTATTGAAGTGTCTGCCCTCGGCCCTTCGTCGGTGTCTACTACAAACTGTTTTTTTTGTTTTTTACCGGAATCATCTACAAAAATTTCTTCCACGTTTACCGGTACGATGTGCTCTTTGAATTTGCCCTGCTGCAAAGCCGCTATGGCTTTCTGATGGCTGCCGAAGGCAAAAGCATCCTGTTCTTCGCGCTCCACATTATACTCCCGTGCAACGGCTTCGGCCGTAAGGCCCATGCCCCAGTAATAATCCGGATTGTGTAACGCTACCGAAGGATTCGGCACAATACGCCATCCGCCCATAGGCAGTAAACTCATGCTTTCCACACCACCTGCAATAATGCAGTCCGAAATGCCTGCATGTATTTTGGCGCTTGCAATGGCTATTGTCTCCAATCCGGAAGCACAATACCGGTTTACGGTCATCCCGGGAACCTTATCAGTGTCCAGTGCCATGAGGGAAATCAGTCGGCCTACATTCAGGCCTTGTTCCGCTTCGGGTGTGGCATTTCCCACAATCACATCGTCAATAAGCGTTTTGTCTAACTGAGGGACGGATGCGATCAGATGTTGTATCACAGTTGCCGCAAGGGTGTCCGGCCGTACGGTGCGCAGCCCGCCGCGGCCTGCTTTCCCTACGGCGCTTCTGTAAGCCGCTACAATATATGCGTTCATTTTTTTAGTCTTTTTAGTTACGTAACACTTTTCCTCCTTTCAATATGGACTGAATGCGTTCGAGTGTTTTTCTTTCGGCACACAGTGAAATAAATGCTTCCCGTTCCAGCTGCAGCAGGTAGTCTTCGCTTACCAGGCCCGGCTGCGAAAGTTCTCCGCCCGCGAGTACGTAGGCCAGCTTCTGGGATATTTTTACGTCATGCTCGCTGATGTAATGACCCGAAAACATGGTATTGGCACCGACATAGGCCAATCCCAACGCCTGGTTCCCGAGTACGCGTATATCTTTCCTTGGTGCAGGCTGTGCGTAGCCGGCATCTGCCATTTTCAGGCATTCTTTTTTTGCTTCTGCCAGTAAACGGTTGCGGGACATCACAACTGTATCGCGTCCTTTTTTCAGGTATCCGAGTTCAAAAGCTTCATATGCCGACGTCGAAACTTTTGCCTGACCTATGGTCAGAAAGCGCTCCCGGAAATTGTTGAGCTCAATATCACCTTCCTGCAATTCATCCGAAAGCCTTAACGCAAATTCTTTCGTTCCGCCACCGCCCGGGATCAGTCCTACACCGAATTCCACAAGCCCCATATACAGCTCACTGTGCGCCACCACTTTATCTGCATGCAGACAAATTTCGCATCCACCCCCAAGCGCCATCTGATGAGGCGCAGCTATTACCGGTACTGCTGAATAGCGGAGGCGCATCATCGTATTCTGAAAAGCTTTCACCACCATGCTCAGTTCGTCGAACTCCTGCTCAATGGCCAGCATAAAGATCATGCCCACATTTGCTCCCGCACTGAAGTTGGCTCCTTCGTTCGAGATCACCAATCCTCTGTAAGACTGTTCTGCAAGCGAGACGGCCTTGTTGATGCCTTCCAGTACTTCGCCACCTATGGTATTCATTTTGGTGTGCATTTCCAGATTCAGTATGCCATCGCCGAGATCCAGGATCGTTACGCCGTTATTCTTCCATATATTCTGTGAGTCACGTATGTTGTCCAGCAGGATGAATGCTTCGGTTCCGGGAATGATCTTATAGGCCTTGGACTGGATGTCGTAATAAAGCTTTTTACCGTGTTCTATTTTATAAAAGGAATGTGCTCCGTTGTCCAGCATTTCATATACCCAGCGAGCCGCTCTGATGCCCATTTGTTCCATTAGCGTAATGGTGGGAGCCACTCCCAGCGCATCCCACTTTTCAAAGGGACCCATCTCCCAGCCGAATCCGGCATTTACAGCCGCATCTATTTTATAGAGTTCGTCCGATATTTCTGGAATACGGTTGCTTGCGTATGCAAACAGCCGGAAGAAAATATGGCGATAGAAATCCCCGGCTTTCCCTTTGTCTGCAAACAGGACCTTCAGGCGGCCGGGCATATCATCTATGTTTTTGGCGGTATCCAATACCGGGAATTTTACTTTGGGAGTAGGCTCGTATTCCAGGGTTCTGAGATTCAGACTGTAATAATTACTTCCGCTTGCACCCTTCTCCTTACGGTAGAATCCCTGACCGCTTTTGGCGCCCAGCCATTTCCGACGGATCATTTCACTGATAAAAGGCGGCAGTGTAAATAACTCGTTTTCCTCATCCTGAGGCACGTTCTGTTTCAGTCCGTTGGCAACAAGCGCCATCGTATCAAGCCCTACAATATCATTGGTGCGGAACGTCGCAGACTTCGGATGTCCTATTATTGTTCCTGTGAGTTTGTCGACTTCGTCGATACTGATATCCTGCTGCTCCACATAATGCAGGATAATCATAATGCTGAATACGCCGATACGGTTGCCGATAAAGGCAGGTGTATCTTTCGCCAGCACTGTTGTTTTTCCGAGGTTTTGTTCCCCGAAATGCAGGAGGAAATCAATCACCTCGGGTGCCGTATCTTTTGTAGGAATGATCTCCAGCAGCTTCAGGTAACGCGGAGGATTAAAAAAGTGTGTTCCGCAGAAATGTTTCCGGAAATCTTCACTTCGACCCTCAGCCATCAAATGGATCGGGATACCCGATGTGTTGGATGTGATCAGCGTGCCCGGCTTGCGGAATTTTTCGGTTTGTTCGAAAAGTTGCTTTTTAATATCCAGGCGCTCCACCACCACTTCGATAATCCAGTCGCAGGTATTGATGCGGGGCAGATCATCTTCGAAATTTCCGGTGCTGATTCTGCCTGCAAAAGATTTGAGATAGATCGGCGACGGATTCGATCTGAGTGCATTGGCCAACGCCGTATCCACAAGCTTATTCCGGGATTTTCGGTCCGTTCCCGCATCCGGCGTCACGATATCCAGCAACAGAACTTCCAGTCCTGCATTTGCAAAGTGGCAGGCGATCCTGCTGCCCATTACTCCGGATCCCAGCACGGCTACCTTTTTGATATTTCTGTTCGGTGTCATCTTATATGCTCTTTATGCTGTTAGTTAGTACGCGTCCACACAGTGGTCCGCCCTATTAACGAAATGCCGATGTAGCCTCTTATATTCAGTGTGTTATTTTTCAGCGTCATTTCGCAGCTATATGTTTTGCCATTTTTCGGATCATAGATCGTCCCTTCATCGTAGCCTTTATCACCGTCTTTCTCGAAGCCTTTCAGAATAAGGAGGCCGATGATCGGGCGATTTTTCAGCTCTTTATCGGGGTTGTGCTCATCCAGCTTTGGTTTCCCGTTACGCAGCGGTTCTTTCAGCCAGGTGATCTTGCCATAAAATTTGTTGTCTGTGCTTTTGTAGATGTTGATTTTGGCTTCCTGCTTTGCATCTGTCCAATTGCCTTCTACGCGGTCCTGGGCAAACAGGCTTTCAGGGCGACACAGGTATACAAGCAGCATACAGAGTGATATGATCGTGCGAAAACTGGTTTTCATAAAGGATGTTTTAAGTTATTTGTTACAATAAAATCCGCTGTAGCTGTGCAACCAGGGCAATGTAGGCGTTCATGGCATCGTCTGCGCTTAGTCCTTTCTTTGCCGACCATGCGTCGTACTTTGCTTTCCCGATAAAATCGAATAACTGAGGCTTGGGAGTTTGATCGTTTGTATCTCCTTCTGTTGCCTGCTTATATAAGGCATATAACTCCAGCAGCTGTTCATTGTCCGGTTTGCGGGGCAGCGCTTTGCTTTCTGTTACTGCCTGTTCAAATGCTTCCTTCAGTTCCATATTGGTTTTATTTTACGGGTTCCCAGGCGAAATCTTCGCTTTTGGGTGCGTTCATAAACGAAGCACTGATGTGCCCGGGCAGCAATGCCAGTTTCCTTTGCTGCATGTCTATCCACGCGCCTTCTGCAATGATCACTGCTGTTTTTACATCGTCACTGCGATATAATTCGTGCCGGATAGACCATCGGGATCCGTCCGGTCGCGCGCGCATCAGTTCGCAGCTTACGCGCACGCGGTCGCCCAATCCAGTTTCCCTCAGGTAGGAAATATCTTCACGGAACAAAATCGGACCGATGTTCAAATCGAGCAGCGATCGGGTGGTAATACCGGATCGCTCAAGCATACAGAGTCTCGCCTGAGCGGCAAAATCGGCATAGGCAGAGTGACGCAGATGTTGATTGGCATCGATCTGAGACCACAGTACGTCGCCTTCAAAAAAGATATTTTTTACAGACTGTTTCATCCCTCCGGTATTGATACCAAAATTAAATTTCCGGTCTGTGGCTGCAAAGGGCAGTTACGCGGGTAAATTGGTCAAGAAATCGGAAATGCGGGGAATCAGGTGTTTACCATGATCTTAAATTCACTCGGAGCGTATCCCGTATGCTTTTTGAAATATTTTCCGAAAGACGACTGGTCAGGGAAATGAATAGCGTTTGCTACCTGTGCCACGCTCATTCCCGAATTACGCAACAGTACTTTGGCTTCCAGTACCACAGCATCGTCGATCCACTCCCCGGCCGTTTTTCCGGTCATTTCTTTGATGGTTTCCGTAAGGTGCTTCGAAGTCACAAACAATTGGTCGGCGTAAAACTGTACATTGCGATGCTCCTTATAATGGACGAATACGAGATTCTGAAACAGCATGCTCAATTCCTGTTTCCTGTTGGGCTTGCTTTGGGTGATAATATGCTGACGGTTGTACAGGTCGCCTATTTCGTATAATAATGCGGTAAGGATGCTCTGGCATATCTGTCGCCGGTAGCTGTGCTGCTCGCGCTCAATAGCCTGATCGATAAGCCGGAAAATACGGAGCAACAGGTTGCCGTCTTCTGCATCACCATAAATTACGGGTGCTGCAGTATTCTTGAAAAAGGAGAATGAATCCAGGAAAAGACTATTGGCGCTTACTCCCGAAAGAAAATCTTTGGAGAACACCACGAAGCGGCAGCGAAAGTCTTCCGACGCATCATAGATACGCAGAATATGAAAGGGTGTGGCCAGCAGCAACGCGTTTTCGCGGGCTTCAAATGTCTGCAGGTTTACTTCCACGCGTGCATGCCCACCGGTACAGATGCCGATGATGTATCCGGCGGATCTGTAAGGAAATTCGCTCAACGACAGCAAAGACCTTTCTTCGGTAATAAAGAAATCGGTGCCGATGGATGCTTTAGCGTATAATGCAACAAATTTTGGGAAAGTCAGATGCGCAATCTTTCGGCTTATATTCATAGCTTTCTTCTGAAGAGACGGAAACTTATTGCAGGGATGTTATTACAAGGTACGGAAACTTGTAAAATAAATAATCCGCACTTTACTGCACCATATCCGACTTTTCGACCAATGTCACCGAAGAATAACCCTTTCCTGTCAACGTGTACCGGCTACTTTTGTTACAGATCAACTGATTATTTCCTGAACCTATTGTGTAAATATAATTTTATGAAAAGGGCTTTATTAATACCATGTATGCTGGCTCCTGCTGTACTGTTCGCGCAGGGATTCCAGGTCAATCTCCACGGACAAAAGCAAATAGGTATGGGTACCACCGGTACTGCCCTTGTGCAGGACGCGGCTTCTGTGCTGTTCAATCCGGGCGCCGTTGCGGCACTTACCGAGAACGATATCCAGGCCGGTATGAGTCCGCTCATGTTCAAGTCTGCGTTCAATCCCTCCGGATCGGACGCCACCTATAATGTGAATAATAAGGTGGCGACACCTTTTACCGCTTATGCCGTATGGGGTCCCAAAGGTGCTAAATGGAAGGCGGGACTCGGTGTATATACACCGTTCGGGGGGCTTGTAGACTGGGGCAATAGCTGGCAGGGGCGTTACGTGCTGGAAAGCCTTGATCTGAAAGCGATCTACGTGCAGCCCACCTTCAGTTATCGCATCAACAGACAATGGAGTCTCGGTGCCGGACTGGTATACAATACCGGTATGGTCGATCTGAAAAAAGCGCTGCCGCTCACTATGTCCGACGGGTCAGATGCCCAGGCACAGCTCAAGGGTACGGGTCATGGATGGGGATGGAATGCCGGCGTGCTTTATCGACCCGATAGCCAATGGAGCTTCGGTTTGTCTTACCGTTCTAAAGTGACTACAACGATCAATTCGGGAGATGCCGTATTTACTGTTCCGGCGTCGTTGAGCGCAAGTTTTCCTGCGGGAAATAAATTCTCTGCGAGTATCCCGCTGCCTTCCACCACTTCGCTCGGTGCGGGCTACCGGCTGAATGATCAGTGGCTGTTTGCACTGGATCTGAGCTATGTGCGCTGGAGCGTATATCAATTGCTCGATTTTGACTATGCCAACAACACTTCCGTATTGGCAGATACGCATTCGCCCAGAAATTATAAAGATGCAGGCTCCGCACGCATTGGAGCAGAGTTTAAGCCAATACCCAACTTTGCATTGCGGGCCGGCGGCGGCTATGTGCTTACTTCCGTAAAAGACGGCTATGTAACACCTGAAGCTCCCGACGCCAACCGTTTACTGCTCACAGCCGGTGTCGGCTATCAGATCGGCAGACACTTTGATATCAACGCATCTTTCCTGTATGAAAAAATTGCGGCGCGTACGCAGACAAATATCGAATCGAATCTTTCCGGTACGTACAAAACCAATGTGTATGCTCCGGGACTTTCCGTAGCCTATCGCTGGTAATTGATCACCTTTTAAAAAAGCAGAAAATGAAATCGCAACATACACTATATATATCCGGATTCATCGCAGCAGTGCTGATGTTCAGCTCCTGCAAACCCAAGTTTGACGAAAAGTCGTCCGCAGGTTCAGCTGATTTCTCCCGCTACATTTCGGTAGGTAATTCACTGACCGCAGGGTATGCAGATGGTGGGCTCTACCGTGCAGGACAGGAAAATTCCTACCCTTCCATGATTGCCGCCCAAATGAAATCCGTAGGTGGCGGCACGTTCAGTCAGCCATTGTTCAGCACCGATCAGGCGAATGGCTCCGGCTATCTGAAACTGACAGGGTTTGATAAAAGCGGCTTGCCTGTCACCGCACCGGTTACCACCGGTCTTGCAGTGCGCGGTATTGTGAATATTCCCGGATACGGAAATGTAACTACATATACCAAATATTCGGGTGATATCGACAATTACGGCGTACCGGGGATCAAGCTGCTGCATATCACGTCCACAACTTATGGCAACCTGAACGGCTATTTCGAACGCATGCTGCCCGGCGAGGCCGGAACCAATACCACTGCTTACCTCGATTTCGTTACGGCCAAACCGTTTACTTTTTTCAGTAACTGGCTTGGCAACAATGATGTGCTCAGTTATGCCACAACAGGTGGCGCAGGCGATGTACTTACTGATAAAGCCACATTTGCCGCTTTGTACCAGTCGCTCATCACAAAGCTCACAGCGAATGGTGCTAAAGGTGTTTGTGCGACAATTCCGGATGTGAGCGCTATTCCTTACTTCAACACAGTCACTCCGGCGCTCGTGCTGGCCACGGTACAGGCATCC
Source organism: Chitinophagaceae bacterium (assembly GCA_049840855.1). GTDB lineage: Bacteria > Bacteroidota > Bacteroidia > Chitinophagales > Chitinophagaceae > Rurimicrobium. Next base: position 29,512 of record JASGJF010000012.1, read on the forward strand.
AATCCTACCGTGAAGGCAATCTACATTTCGGCTAAGACAAATGCCAATGCTTCGGATAACACGTATGCGGCAAGAGCAGCGACACCTTCTGATCACCTGATCCTTACTTTCCCCACTTCCCTCATCGGAAGTACCGTGTCCAGCCCCGTTGGAAATGTTCCCTACGGTCTCACTCCCTACGCGCCGATTGAAAATAAATACGTGCTTGATTCTTCAGAAGTGGTGATCACCCGCGACTATATCGCGTCTTACAACAATACCATTGAGTCGGTGGCCGGTGCCGCAGGGCTTGCAGTAGCGGACATGAATGCGTATCTCAATAAGATTGCAGCAGGTGGCATCCTCGAAAACGGGATGTCGCTCAATGCCGCGTACATCAGTGGGGGGCTCTTTTCTCTGGATGGTGTGCACCTCACTCCGCGCGGTTATGCGGTAGTGGCCAATGAATTTATCAAAGCAATCAATCAAAAATACAGCGCTTCCGTTCCCCTGGTGAATACCTCGGCTTACGGCGGTGTAAAGTTCCCATAGTCTGATATGGAGTTGTTTTGTGACTAAATGATCCCGGTCCTGTTTTCAGGAGCCGGGATTTCTAATGCATACACCCGGTATAAATGTCCGCGGGCAATACAAACGTTTTTGCATAACCTCGCCGATAAAAGGCTGCAACGCTGTCCGCGCTTGTTGCCGATTCGGTAATGCCGGCAACAAGTATCATGGTGTTCGTGTCGGCAGAAGGCAAATAGTAGCTGAGGTATTCAATACTGAGCTCCGGGGAAGGGAAGCGTCGCGGATAATAAGTGCCTGCATATATTTCATCATCTGACTGTTCTGATAAGATGATTTTGTGCTTCTTTGTGTCAAAATGGCGCTCCATAGTATCAATGTGTGTGCCGGACGATCTGCCGGTCTGCAGCATAGCGGCATCCAGCGCCGCGTAGTTTTTCCCGGAGTCGAGGATAACGAGGTAGTAGTGCGCCATCTCTTCATCTGTATTTGTGGTATCGGGTATTGAAGTTACAACGATGCTGTCCCGGGGGCTTGCAGGTTGCGAAGCAACCGTTTGCGCTGTTTGCGGATTGTTACACGCCAGGCAGCAAATACTGATAATTAATAAAGTGCAGATGCGGTTCATGGTCGGTTATTTTCTATGCGAAGATACTACCGCATTCGTTTGCTGCTCCTGCGGCAGGTAATGAACTGCGCCAACCTTTTTTTGCTACAGTGGTATAGATTTCGCATTGGTAACCTGCTTTTCTGCCTAATATCGAAATATTAACGCCTTGCATAAAACAGTGGCGGTAATTTTATTCTTTAATCAAGATCTTATGTACTTCAACCGTGAAATAGAAACAATGCCGTTGGATCGTCTGCGCGCGCTACAGAATGAAAGACTGCAAAGCCAGGTGCATATGATGTATCAGCAGATACCGCATTACCGCGAATTATTCCTGCAACACAATCTGAAGCCGTCCGATATCAGCGGTGTTCAGGATCTGCATAAAATTCCGTTCACGCATAAATCTGCATTGAGAGATAACTACCCGTTCGGCCTGTTTGCCAGGCAAAGAAAAGATCTGGCCAGGTTGCATTGCAGTTCAGGTACAACGGGAAAACCCATCGTCGTAGGTTATACACAGCATGATATCAGTGTGTTTGCAGAAGTAGTGGCACGTTCGCTTGCCGCAGCAGGTTGCCGCCCCGGTATGCTGCTGCAGAATGCCTACGGATACGGACTCTTTACGGGCGGACTCGGCATTCACTATGGCGCAGAGCTGCTGGGGATGACTGTATTGCCCATATCAGGTGGCGGAACCGAGAAGCAACTGATGCTGATGCAGGATTTTCAGAGTGATGTGATCTGTTGTACTCCTTCTTATGCACTTACCCTGGCGGAAGAAATGAAACGCCGGAATATTGATCAGACTGCATTAGCGCTTCGTTTTGCGGTGCTCGGTGCTGAACCCTGGACCGAAAGTGTACGGTCTGAGATCGAGCGCAAGCTGCAGGTAAATGCCACCAACATCTATGGATTGAGTGAGATTATCGGACCGGGCGTTTCGCAGGAGGATTATGAGGAGAAAGGTACCGGAAGCTATATATGGGAAGACCATTTTTATCCCGAAATCGTCGATAAAGAAACAGGTGATCCTTTGCCCTACGGGGAGCAGGGTGTGCTGGTTTTTACAACGCTTACCAAAGAAGCGTCGCCGGTATTGCGTTATTACACAAATGATATTGCCTCCGTTTATTACGACAAAAGCTCCAAACGCACGCACATCAAGATGTCGCCGATAGCCGGACGCGCAGATGATATGCTTATCATCCGTGGTGTAAACCTGTTTCACACACAGGTTGAAGCTGTGATACAGGATATACCCGAGCTCACACCTAATTATCAGCTAGTCGTGTTCCGCAAAGGTGCTATGGATGAAGTGGAAGTGCGTGTGGAGGTGGAATCAGCCTTGTTTGAGTCGATTGCCGCAGAGCAGAATGCTCCACTGGAGCATGATCGTTTCCTGACTGCATTCCATTTGTTGCAGAAACGCATTAAGGATACTATAGGCCTGAGTATGCGTGTCACACTGGAGCATCCGGGAGCGATACCCCGCAGCGAAGGCGGTAAGCTTAATCGGATCGTTCACCGGCAGGTATAAGCGCCGATAAAAAGAGCGGCTCGGCCGGCGCTTACTCTTCAGACTGTAACTGCCGGATGTCTTTGATCAGCTGCTGTACTTCCGGAGTCAGCGTCCCGTTATAGATACCCCGTATGCGCCGGTTCTTATCGGTGAGGATGAAATGTTCGGTATGAAGAAACTCAGTGCTGTCCCTTGTAAAGCCAAGTTCTTCCTCGGCAAAATAAGATTGGCGTGCAAGACTGTAAATTGCCGATTTGCTGCCTGTAATAAAATGCCAGAATGGTTGCGTGATACCTTTTGCTTCCCGGTAAGCACGGAGTTGCGCAGGGCTGTCAATCCAGGGCGTAACGCTGAACGACAGGATCACAAGACCGGTGTCATTTGCAAATGCGTCGGCCACCTTCTTCATCTGGTCTGTCATCTTCGGACAAATGCTGCCACAGGTGGTAAAGATAAAATCGACCACCTGCACCTTCCCTTTGCTTACTTCTGCCGTAATCGAAGTGCCGTTTTCATCCGTCAGGGAAAAATCTCCCGTTCTGTGGGTGATTTCCCTATTCACCGATTCCGCGTCATGCAGGAAACGAGGCGTGAAATCCGGAGTATTGTAATAGGGAAGTTTTTCGTTTACCGGTTCCACCGCCCGGTTGTTACAGGAGCAGAAAAGCAGTAAGCTGCAGAAGCACAATCTATTTCTTAAAAATGCTGTCACCGACATTGACACAATTTTTGGTTCCGAGCAGTCCGTAACGCCTGCCGCGGATCATTACATAATTGGATTTGATACGCCCGTCTTCATAGAACAATTTCTGGCTGCCATCTTCATACCCGCGATGGTAATGCATTTCCCTGGCCAATCTGCCTTCCGGTCCCCATTCGCGGCAGCGGCCTTCATACTCGCCGTCTTCAAAATGATATTCCAGTTTGCGTTGTCCGTTGGGCCACCACGCGGTGTACAATCCCGTTTTTCTACCCATAGAAAAACTCCTTACTTCGGCAAGATGTCCGTCGGAATAGAACAGCTTCCACAAGCCGTCTTCCAGTCCGCCGCGGTAAGAACTGATCATTAGTGTGTCCCGGCTGTTGCTGTTCAGCGTGTATAATATGCCGTTTAAGGGACGATGGTTATAACAGGCCTTCCCATTTTCCCATTGCACGCTGATGGCCGAAGCATTGATCCACGGAAGGTCTGCCTGTCCGGTTTTCACAGAACATGCAGCAATAGAAAGACTGAATGCCAGCAATATTTTACTTGCTGACCGTTCCCGGTGTGCCATAGAATCCGCTTCCGTTGATATAGGGATCGTTTGCTGTAATGTGGTAGTGGTAGATGCCAGACGGGTAATCAGCTGTAACAGAAGTATGGCCATGATAAGCATCTAATGCAGTCTCTGCCACTTCGGCACCGTTCTCTTCAGGTCCGTATACCGGGAAGCCGTCCAGCAGGAAACCGAGCAGCGCATCCCGGCTTGCTTTTACCTGAGTAAGGTACAAAGGCTCTACGTGATAATGGTAATCGCCCGCCTGGGCCGGATGTCCCCAGGATTGGTCGAAGCTGACCACTTCATTCGTGAGCGGCTTGCTGGGACCAGCATACTGGTTGAAGAAAGGAACACCGTTCAGCGAAACCCCTATCGGTCCTAATGGAGTTGCGCTGTGCGCGGCGTCTACCTTAGGGTTCAGCGGGATTTTAAAGGTATAGTTCATCGTGGCGATGGTGTTCGGATTCTTGTTGAACGTATTTCCTCCGAATGTTGTTCCACTGAAATTTTCATACAGCGCGTTGGATGTCGGGTAGTACACGCTTTTATGATCCGGGGTGCCGGTCGTTTTGATGTAGATGTAAGTGCCATCGGAAGTAATGCTGTTAGCTCCGTATATCTTTTTATAGACCGCGGGAATGCCTGAACTGTCCGTTGGAGTAGTGTTATTCGTATTATTGCTGCCGCTGCTGGTCTTGTCTTTTTTGCAGGCGGCCAACAGGCTGAGGAAACAGCCAAGGATCAGGGAAAAGCGTTTCATTTTAGTTGTTTTAACAGTTTAGACGCAACGTTTACCGCAATCCCTCGCCGACCCGCCGGATTACAGTCAGGAATTTGATAATTTTGCTGTTTCAGGATTTTATGCAACTCGCGATTAAAAATATGGTTTGCGACCGGTGTATCATGGTGGTCGACCGCCTGCTGCGTTCCATGGGATTTCCCGTGTCCGAAGTGGGATTGGGCATCGTACAGCTGGATACCGACCGTGTATCGCCGGAACAATTGCAGGATTTACGCGGAGAGCTCGAGGCCATGGGCTTCGAATTGCTGGACGAACGTAAATCGCGGATCGTGGAGCAGATCAAGGTTTTTGTAATTGAAAGTGTACATCGCGACGCTCCGGGTCAGCACCTGAAATTCAGTGATCGCCTTTCGAAAGCACTGAATGCTGATTACGGTTATCTCAGCAAGATATTTTCCGAACAGGAAGGCAATACGATCGAACAATATGTGATTGCCCAGAAAATAGAACGTGTAAAGGAATTGCTGTCCTACGGCGAAATGAATCTGAATGAAATCGCACTGGAAATGGGCTATAGCAGTACCAGCGCGTTGAGTAATCAGTTTAAAAAAGTAACGGGAATGACGCCGGGCGTTTTCAAATTGCAGGCTGCCGAAAGCCGCAGGCCGCTGGATAAGATCGGCTGACAAAATATTACAACTCTTACACCTAATTCTGCAAGGCCCTCAGCGGCATCGCTTTGTAGCTTTGCAGTATGAATTCCGTTCCTTATCGCATTATACTCGCAAATGACGCCCCGATTGCAATATCATCATTGCAATTGCCGGGAAAAGAGTTGCCGTGGCGGCAGGATGGAGCTATTTTGGAGATCCGGACGGCCGATCCGGAAACGGATATCCCACTCTTGGTGGACCGGCTGGATAAGATCGGGGTTGCCGTTGTGCAGGAGACCGCAGATTTCGGCATATTGGGGATGACCTGCACCAATTGCGCCGCCAGTGCGCGTTCCATTCTTTCATTTATACCCGGTGTATTGCAGGTAGACGTAAATTATGCCGGTCAGAATGTACACGTTCACTATCTCCCGAACCTGGTCCAACCGGCGCAGATGAGAGACGCGTTGAACGATATCGGTTATCAGCTGATCATCGATACAGGTATCGCGGATACAACTTCGATGGATACGCTGCAGGAAGCGCATTTTCGTGCGATGAACCGTAATGTGCTGATCGCTTTACTGTTCGCTCTGCCGCTTTTTGTGATCGGTATGTTCCTGATGCACCTGCCTTACCGTGCCTGGTGGATGATGGCGCTCGCCACTCCATTGGTAACATACTCAGGTCGCCGGTTTTTTATCAATGCCTGGCGCCAATTGAAATACCGCAAAGCAAATATGGACACGCTTGTTGCGCTGAGTACCGGTATCGCGTACGGTTATAGCTGTATACTGCTGATATCCGCTGCTTCGCGCGGTTTGCCGGCTCCGGAACACGCCTTGTATTTTGAGGCTTCAGGAGTGGTGATCGCATTCATCCTGCTGGGCCGGCTACTCGAAGAGCGCGCACGTAAAGCCACTTCAGCCGCTATCAGGAAAATGATGAGTCTGCAGCCGGATACTGTGCTCAAAATGCAGGCAGATGGAACCTCACTTGAAGTTGCGATCAGCAGTGTATACCCCGGGGATCAGCTGATAGTACGCCCCGGTGAGCGTATAGCGGTAGACGGGTCAGTGGTGCAGGGACATTCTGCTGTGGACGAAAGTATGATCAGCGGAGAATCCCTGCCGGTTGAAAAGCAGACTGGCGATGCAGTGTACTCAGGAACGGTTAATAATAAAGGCAGTCTTACCTATGTAGCGAAAAAAGTAGGACGGGATACACTGCTTGCGCGTATGATACGTGCCGTGCAGACTGCGCAGGCCAGCAAAGCGCCTGTGGAACAGCTTACGGATAAAATAGCTGCTGTCTTTGTCCCGGTTGTGCTTTTGATCAGTCTGATCACATTCATCGTGTGGGCTTTTATCGTACAGGAGCATTCCTGGGAAATGGCATTACATGCGGCCATTACAGTACTCGTGATTTCCTGTCCCTGCGCACTGGGCCTTGCTACTCCCACTGCCATTATTGCTGCGATGGGAAGAGGTGCCGAGCGGGGGGTCTTGCTGAAGAATGCGGAGCGGCTGGAATCATTGAAAGACATGAAAATACTGCTGCTCGATAAAACCGGGACAATTACGGAGGGCCATCCGGAAGTGGTTGCAGCATGGTATCATCCGCAGATGCCGGAAGCCGCAATGCGTATGCTGGCAGAGATGGAACAGCGTTCCGATCATCCGCTGGCTCAGGCGCTCACGCGCTTTCTTGAAATCCGGGAGCGCCTGGTGCCGGAATCTTTCAATTATATCCCCGGCGCCGGAGCGGAAGCGGTTTTCCGCCGGCCAGCAATATTTTGCCGGCAGCCGTACGTTCCTGGAGCAACGGGGGATATTCCCGGATAAGGCAACAGAAGCGGGTATTTCCGGCTGGAACGAAATGCCTTATTCGCAGGTGTGGTTTGGGAGCGACGCAACCGTTTACGGCGTATTTGCAGTTGCCGATCCGATCAAGCCTGCCTCCGGTAAAGCAATTCAGGATCTGCAACAAATGGGCATTAAGGTGATTATGCTTACAGGAGACCAACCCAATGTGGCGGCTCATATTGCCCGGGAGGCAGGAGTGGACGCATTTCATGCGCGTATGTCGCCTGCGGATAAAGCAGCATTTGTCCGCGAACTCCAGGCAAAGGGTGCAGTGACCGGAATGGCGGGTGATGGCATCAACGATTCCGAAGCCCTGGCTGCGGCTGATATCAGTATTGCGATGGATCGCGGTTCCGATATAGCTATGGAAGTAGCTGCGATTACACTCATTCATTCCGATCTGTCTGCAATTCCCGCCGCGATCCGTTTGTCCGGAAAAACATTCCATATCATCCGGCAAAACCTGTTCTGGGCATTTATTTATAATGTGATCGGCATTCCGCTCGCAGCAGGTGTCGGCTATCATTGGCTCGGAACCCTGATGGATCCCATGTTTGCCGGTCTGGCTATGGCTTTCAGTTCCGTATCGGTGGTGCTGAATAGCCTGCGACTGCGTTTTGCAAAGATCTGATGCCGGATTTTGTAATTTTGAAACAGGATTATGCAATTGATATGTGGCGCAGGGAATGCATCTTTGCAGGAGTAATTATGAAACACGCGACATTTAAAACCAATATCAACTGTGGTTCCTGTGTAAAAGCAGTAACGCCCCGCCTGCAAAAGGTGGAAGGCATCCTGCATTGGGAGGTGGATACCGCCCGGCCCGACAAGGTGCTCAGTGTGGATATGGCAGAAGACGTAACTCCCGAAATACTGGATGCAGTTCGCAAATCCGGATTCGACATTCAACAAATTGCCTGATCATGACCAGACGCCTGTTCCATTTAATGTTCGCTGTTTACTACCTGTGCCTGAGCATAGGGGTGAATTGCAGCGCGCATTATTGCGGAGGCGAACTGGTAGATTGGTCTGTAGCTGCCGATGCCCGCCCCTGCGACGGATGCGCTTCGGTGAGCGATGCAGGAGCAGAAGAAGATTCCTGTTGCAAAGAGCAGCATCAACTGCTCAAGAAGTCGGGTGATGACATGAAAGTGCAACAGGAGGAACTGAGGCTGACTTCGTCAGATTGGGTTGCTTTACCTGCTCAGCGTATCACCTTTTACCCTGAAGCTGCTGCATTGCGCATCAGGCACCTGGCGGCCGTTCCTGTTAACGGTCCCCCCTGGCCGGAAGACCCTCCCGTCTATATTCTTTTTGGGCATTTCAGAGTCTGATACACGTCGTCTTACTTATGGTAACCGACCGGATAATTATGTATCTCACTCAAAAAATCAACCCAAATGAAAAAGTTAATCATAGCAATTCTGCTGTGCTTCGGCACATCCGGCGCATTCGCGCAAATTACCACCGCTAAACTTACAGCTGCCGGACTTACCTGCAGCATGTGCAGCAAATCGATTTATACAGCGCTTTCCAAAGTGAAGTTTATCGCATCGGTTGATGCAGACGTGGAAAGTTCCGTTTTCACTATTCATTTTAAAGAAGGTGCCGACATCAATCCTTCCAGGATCCGCAAAGCGGTGGAGGACGCCGGATTTTCCGTAGCTGCACTCTGGATGAATGCGAACATCCGCCAGACAGACATTCCTGCTTCGCAGGTATACCTGTCCCAGGGAGCACGCTATAATTTTGTACCGATGGGTAGTGGCGCGCAGGTAGGTGAACAATCTTTCCGTATAATCGACAAAGGTTTTGTGAGTCCCGAGGAAGAGGCCGAAATGAAACGCCTTTCCACATCCGTTACCTTTCCGGAAGGGGGATATCACGTAAAACGCTAAACAGATAAACAGACGTTTTATGAGATGGAACCGATGGAGCGTGGCCGGCCTGCTCCTGCTGGCGGCACTACGCGCACAGGCGCAGGAACTATTTGTGTTTTCCGAACCCGCAAGCAATATGCCCGCACATTCGCTGGGCTTGCGGGCATCCAACTGGCTGATGGACGAACGTAATTCCGCCACGATAAATTATCACCTGATACCCGAGCTGATGTGGGGGGTGAACAAAAAGTTCATGATGCACACGGAAGCATTCCTGAGTAACCGCGATAAGGATTTCTCAGCTGAAGGTGCAGGACTTTATGCAAAATACCGCTTCTACAGTAAAGACGAAGTACACCGGCATTTCCGCATGGCCGTATTCGGTCGCCTGTCTTCCAACAACGGAGATATCCACCAGGAGGAAATAGAAACGAACGGGCATAATACGGGTTATGAATTGGGGGGGATTGCAACCGGCTTGCTGCATAAGCAGGCTATATCCCTTACCGTAAGCTATGAGCGGGCACTGGACAATTTTAAGGGACATGAGTTTCCTGTCTTCCAGGCCGACCGTGCCATTAATTACAGCTTGTCCACGGGGCGGCTGATATTGCCGAAACACTATAACAGTTACCGTCAGACCAATCTGAACTTAATGGTGGAAGCAATAGGTCAGTGGCATCCGCAGACCGGGAAATCGTTTGCCGATCTGACTGCTTCGGTACAATTGATATTCAACAGCCAGACACGTCTGGACATAGCCTATAAAAAGGAACTGTACAGCAATATGCTGCGGACAGCCCCCGACGGCTGGCTGCTGCGGGTAGAGCACCTGCTGTTTAATGTACTGTAACAGTTGAGGGCCGGCAACAAAGCCGGCCCTTTTTTGTTGAGCATCACCCATCTTTTTCGTCCTTCGACGAGCGTACAGCCTGTATGTACCGGTATCAGGAGCAATCTTTCCTGCACGCCGCTCGCACACGCTGTATTCCCCTCCATTGGAGGGGTTAGGGGTGGGTTTCCCGTTGCGTGTCGAAGCAACTTTTCTTGTACGTTATGCTTATCCTTTTTCACAGACCCACCCCCGGCCCGGTAACTACATACCAGTTTACACAATAGTTAGTATATTTGAACAAATTTATTAGGCATGGCTAACAATATAGCAATAATGGATAAATCTGACAGCTCGCATATAGATGGCAATTCAAATATTGATAGCCATACTAAAAAAATAACCGACCTAGTAGATCGGTTAAATGAAGCTATCCTTGACGCTAAGAGTGCGAATATTATAGTAAAGCTATGCCGATCAAAAGAATTGTCGGATGAGTACCGCAAGGTTTATACGGATGGACTAGATGCATCTTTTTATATTCAAATCTAAGATGACTTTAATACTTCATTTATGCGGTCGTTAAATGCAGATGTTTTGCCTATTAGCTCAGAGATCATATCTCTAGGATCTTCTACTTCTGCCTTGTCCTCATCAGTTGAAGATTGTCTGAATTGAAGTCGAATTTCACGCAATAAAATCGATTGATTTATAAATATTGCTTCTAGCAATTCCCTGTCCGGGATTTCTTTTACGGATTTATACTTTTTCAGGTTCATAAATTTTTCATTTGTTTGTGGTAAATCAAATGTAGCAAAAAGGAGCACTTAATTGCGCTCCTTTTTTGTATGCCCTTAATTTCCTTATTTTTTCTTTTCAAGTTCCATAATCTCTTTGCTTAACCGTTGTATGTCTTCAGAAAAGAAATTTATTTTTTGTATTTCCTGAATGCTAATCGGTGATTGTTTTTGCCTTTCGAAATCATAAATCATACCAGCATTGGAATATTTATCTTCTATCCATTCGCTTCTGCCGCTCACGATATGCTGCAATAGTTTCAATACCTGTAACTGAAACTTTAATTTTTGCGTTTCTAGCTCTTCTTTTGATATGTTCGCTTTTTGATCTCCCAAACGAATGCACATATCTGTTAAAAAATCTAAATTTATATCGGATAAGGCTACCCTGTCGGCAATGACAATCTCTAATAGTTTATACCATCCATATAGTTCTTTATCATCTGCTTTTTGCACTTCGATCATGTCAGAGAATCTTTGCATTTGATTTTCATCTGCCAGGTCAAATCGTTCAGAGTATATAACTCTATAAACATGGTGCAAATATTTCGGTATCATCTTTTTATACCGTCTCTTTAGTATGTAATTTAAGATACCCATTTTACAAGTTTTTCTGAGTGTAAAAAAATGTTTACAGGGGCACCGGTAATTGAATTCTTCATTGTTTGTGGTATTTGTTGAAGGATTAACAATAAAAAAGTGGTGTAATCAATAATCTCTGCTCCCTCATGGGATACCACTCCCAATACTGTACAAAGACGCGATTACACCACTTGAGCGGTGCATAACAGGTCTTCAGCGTACAGTATTTGTTGTTTTTAATGTGGTATTTTAGAAGGAACAACTTCGACGCGTAATGCAATATCTTTTATCTAACCATAGGCTATAATTTTCAGTTTAGAAACAAAAGTAGCTAAAATAAAAAAGCGCCACAACAGGCGCTTAAAATATAAGGTTATTCACTCTTTTTCTTTTCTTGCTTTGGGTTGTAGTCTAATGCTTGCTTTAATTTGTTATCAAAATCAGATAATGGTGCTTCATTTATTTCTCTGGATTTGGTAAATGCTTCATTTGGTAGCTGACCGGAAATTCTTATGGTTTCGGCAATTTTATCAAAATCAGACTTAAAAGCTGCATCCTGTATTTTTCTGAATTTCTCATATTCATTACAAGCAAATTTTTCTGCAACATCTTTTCGCATACGCCCCGCGTCTTTAAGAATATCATATTCGTTGAACTTAAGAAAAGCATCCAATTTTTCTACCCAATCAGCCATTTTCATTCCCCTATTTCTTTTAGCTTGTAATTCAGCAAAGTCCAAGTACATGACCACAATAGAATTAAGTTCGTCTATCTCTTCTTTTGTCAAATAGTTTTTTGCAATCTTTACGTCTGTCTTCAAAATCTTTCCATTCGGGGCGCTATTCCATGTAGTCAATCCCATGTTAGGACTATCTGCGTTTGCCCTTTTGCGTATAATCTCCGCAGCTGTATGATGTGTAATAGCGAACTCAAGTTTGTTTTGAACGGTTGAAAAGAAAACTTGGCTTATAGGAGCCTTTGCATCATAATCAATGCTGCATTGGGAATATATGTCCGTAATCTTTTGATAAAATCTTCTCTCAGATGCTCTTATTTCTTTGATCCGGACAAGTAGTTCATCGAAGTAATCTTTACCAAATATCTTTTTGCTTTGCTTCAAACGTTCATCGTCCATTGCAAAACCTTTTATTAGATATTCCTTTAAAACGTTGGTTGCCCAAATTCTGAATTGGGTTGCTTCATATGAATTAACTCTATAACCAACAGCTATTATTACATCAAGATTATAGAAATCCAAATCCCTTTCTACATTTCTGCCCCCTTCATTTTGAACTACTCGAATTTTTCGAGTAGTTGAACTTTCCGGTAATTCCTTCGCTTTATAAATTTCCTTCAGGTGGTAATTAATAGTGTTTGCCTCTACTCCGAATATTCTACCAATAGTTTTTTGTGTAGTCCATACACTCTCATCCTCAACTATTAATTGAGCATTTACAGTTCCGTCATCGGTTCTGTAAAATATGAAATCAACTTCTTTGTTATTACTCATTATTTGATCAAATTTTGATAGGTTAAACGTTTGGTTGATTGCTTTAAAAGAAGATTGAAACGAGCGCACCCGTTAATATCACGGCTATTGTACCTGAAAGATAATTCATCTGCATATTTCTGCATATGTTTTGGTGAAATGTAATGATAGGTGCCAATAACCATACGATCAAAAAGAGAAAATACTCCTTCAATCATATTGGTGTGAATTGAACCACGTACATATTCTTGGTTGCTATGGTCTATAACCTCATGCCCTGCAAAGTATTTAGCAATAGGAGGGTACATACCGGCAGCATCCGTAATCAAAACAGCTTCGTTACTTACGTGCTGTAAGACATTCGGCATTAATTCTTTTCGGTTGGGGACTACTACAAGACGTAATTCACCACCACGCACAGCATACCCCATTATTGGAGTTTTGTTTGAATTGCTATCCAACTTTCCTTCTTTGTGCGCCTTACGCTTACTGTTGGTCATATTTTTCAACTTACCACCCACGTAAGTCTCATCAACCTCAACAGCCTGTCCTCCGCCTCCTAATTTACCATCTTCATCGTTATTGTCAGTAATACCAAAGCAGTTACGAATACGCTGTAACATAAACCAAGCGGTTTTTTGCGTAACGTTTAAATCTCTCCCTAACTGAAGTGAAGAAATGCCCTTTTTGTGAGCAGTAACTAAATAGATTGCTACAAACCATGTTTGCAAGTCAACCTTAGTATTATCGAATAATGTTTGAGTCCGGACATTGAAATACTTGCCTGTGTTCTTGCAGCGGTATTTATTGCCCTTACAGACGTACACTTTTGAAGATGGGTCAAATGGGCTAACTACATTACCATTCCAACGTAATTGCTCCAGATGTTTTACGCAAGTATCCTCATCAGGAAAGGCTTTCACCAATTCTATTACTGATTTGAATTCTGTATTTATCATGTGCTATCTTTTAAAGACAACACAAAGATAGTATTTAATTACACAAAACCAAAATTATCTTGTGTAAAATAGTATGTAGTTACCCCGCCGGCCCCTCCCGGAAGGAGACTCGCTGCGGGTACTCTTGTCCCTTGTGGTGTTAGGCCGGGAAACAGCGCTTATACCCGGCAAGTATCTGTACGAACTGAAAAGGATGGGGAAGTATGGCATCGGAAAGCATTGAAATTACAGACCACATGCATACTCCCTGTTATGTAAATGCCTTTCCTAATCATCTTAATGGGTACTGGCAATGCGCCCCTTAGAGAATACTGTCCGCGAGCAGGGTTTGGCATGCTTTTGTTCAATGTCACTACAAAATCAGTGGCAGATATGCTCTTTGAGGGAACAGTGTTTGTTTTCTGTTAGCGGGTACAATGTCGTATCCGGAAAAACAAAATGAGTATGAAGAAAACAATTATCCGGACACATGCCTGCCTGGCGCTTTTCTGCGCCGGGTTGGGTACGATGAGCGTAAGCGCTCAGGTTTCGTCTTACGCAGAGGGAACTTATGTAAGAACCGGTACGGAAGCGGCAGATCAGCTGCGCAGCAAGCTGAGCGGGCATTTTTCCACACGGCTTAAACTGCGTTTGCCGGAAGGTATGCGCGAATTCCGCGTACGCGCATCCACATCGATGAAATCCGGTGAAGCCGGTACCGTATTCTATGAGGGTACCGCCTTGGGTAACAGCGATGAACGTATTCGCCTGATGATGTATAACGATGGTGTGATGGTTCACTACCTGGATTATACATCAGGAAGAGAACTCATTCTTGCAAAAGACGCTGAGATGGAAAAAACAGGTATAAAGCAATCCGCTGATCAGTTCCTGACGCCGGATGCGGGAGGATATTCCTGGCTGGACAGACGTGCGTACGCAGAACATATCGCTGACGCAAAGCTGAATAGTCAGACTCAGCTGATACAGACGAACGACGTGGATAACGTGCTGGCTAAAGAAACTGCGGCCAGCGATAACATCACCCTTCCCTCCTCAAAGTCTGTTGGTTGGATCGGCAAACGCGATGTGTTTATTTCGCTCTACAATTACAACAATAGTCTGACGGAACTGGAAATGTTTTATGTGATGTGTAATTGCGCCGCATCGCTGGTAACTTATCAGTCCGGGAGCGGCAATATCAATCCCCAGGTTTACATGTCGCCTTATACCGTAAATACAACTGTAGTTCCTTTCAATACGAACGCTTCAAGATTTTTAGATGCGTTTAAAACATTTATCGGAACTAAAATATCTACGGTTGTACCACCCCCTGTATCCCAAAAGGTCTCGCGCAGTTACGGCGGGGCGAATAATGAGTTTCATCTGCTGGTTCAAAAAGGGTATACATTCACGGGTAGCAGATCGGCGGCAGAAGCAGGCGGAAGATTCAGTGTTTCAAATGTAAATGACGTGCTCACTGATGCTGCTCCGAGTCGTGCACTGGGCTTCAACTTTAACGCCTTAAGCACCAGTACCTGCAATTCCGAATTTCCGGGCGGGCCGGTGAAAGATGTAATGTATGACGGATCTGCTACGTGTCCTCAGGCATTGTATCATACCGCCGCCAACAGGAACTATATCGCAAGCCGTATCAATTCCGTGTCGTTGCTGGATGAAGTGCCTGTAAAAGGCACTGTGGATTTTGCTTCCGTCGATTATATAACTCGAGGTGTTAAATCCTACACCACTGACGTGGATACGCGTGACGCATTATTGCAGTTCACCGCTCCTTCGCTGACAAAGGTTACGCGCGTGCAGGGCCCCCTGTTCGACGGTCAGGTAAACCAGTATGCCGATATTGAGGGTACTGTGCCTTCCATGGGTATGAACGGGGACCGCATAGCTGTGTACAAGGTAAGATTTCACGATGATGGCAGATACGTCATCAAAACAGGCGCAGCCACAGACGGCACTACATCGGATACCTACCTGTATTTGCTGGACGGCGACGGAGAAATGATAGCGGCGGACGACGATGGCGGCGGCGAGTACTACAGCGCTATCAGCGGCGACTTCCTGGGCAATCGCTGGTACTATGTAATTGTCGGCGGCTATTTGAACTTTGGTTTGAAAGCACAACTGTTAATCAGATACATGGGTCCTTTGATGCGTACCGATGAAAGCGGACTGGACATGGGCAATGGTAACACCATTTACGCAGCCGATTTTGGTGCAAGCGGAAAATCGAAAGTTCAGCCGCAGCATCCGGTATTGGCTTCTGGTGAACTGGCGCGTGTATTCCCGAATCCGGTTGCATCCGGTCAGCACGTTACGCTCTACACCGGAACTGCTTCCCATAAGGAATATGCGATCTACAACACGATGGGTGTGCGCGTGATGAACGGTTCTGTGGAAGCTGCATCTGCGGAGATCTCTTTGCAGGGACTTGCTTCAGGAGACTATATGATCCGCGTGGCCGATGCGGATGGCAAGAGCAGTGTACAGCACATCATAGTGCAATAGTATTCGATTTGGTATTGTATTTACGCCGGCACCTGCGTGCCGGCGTTTTCGTTTGCCTCCCGGATACGAAATCTGCGCGTGCGTCTTTTCCATACCCAGCTACTCCCGGGAAGGATCGCGCCGTGTTGAGTACTGTCCACTTTGCGTCATTTCGAAACATGCATAGCCCTTCGTGTAGGAACAGTCCCGATCGCTATCGGGAGCAATCTCTCCCGCACCCGCTACGCATGCCGGGTTCCCTGCCGGGGGAGCACTCGCTACGTGTGTGGTTCCATAGTCTTTGTTGCATGGTGTCTGCGCGTTACGCGCACTGCGTTTGTAGTGTGTGTATTCAGATGTTCGCTTATTGCAGGGAAATGCCCATCAAATGTATGGGCATAGATATCCTTTGTGGATAACAATTTGATGCATAAGGAGCATCCTAATAAAAGTCAATCAAAAAAAGCAGATGATGAAAAATTACGCTCCCCTACTTAATGCAACGCGGAAGATGTGTCCGCCGTTGATTGTGCTGTCGTTATTGCTATTAGCAAAGCCCTCTTTTGCACAGCGTCCTCTTCCGGTTCTTATTTCTTCTGCTCAGGCATACCCGGGCAGCACCATTACCATTAGCGGTACGGGCTTTAATGATACTGCCGCGAACAATAAGATATGGTTTGGTTCTGTTTATACAACCCCTGTTTCCGCTGCTCCCGGTAAGCTGGATGTGGTTGTTCCTTTCGGCGCTTCTTATGAGCGCATTTCTGTATGGAACAAAACCTCCGGATTGTCGGGGCAGTTCCCGTTTACCTATTTTACACCCACACTTGCTGTTCCCTCTTCTTACACGGGTTATTCTTCCCTAGAGGAAATCGACAGTGTGAAATTCGCGGTTGGGGTGAAAGTCTGCGATCTGGACGGTGACGGAAAACTGGAAATTATTACCGTAAATCTCGCAGGCGGCGTTAATTTTATCAGTGTACTCCATAATAAGGGATTATCCGGACCGGTAACCAGTGCATCTTTTTCGAAGCCGGTGAATTTTAATACAGGTACAGATCCGGCCGACATTTCCTTCGGAGATTTAAATGGCGATGGAAGGCAGGACATGGCCGTATTCAGCCTTGATAGTACCATTTCTATTTTGCGCAATAACACCGTACCCGGATCTATTACAGCATCTTCCTTTATTACAGGTACGGGTATTAAGTTGGCGACGGATATGGCGAGGGTGGTGTTGAGCGATATAGATGGCGACGGTATGGAAGACCTTGTGGTAGCGTACCCAAACATAAGTCCGCAATTGGAAGTATATCGTAATACTACAATTCCCGGTAGTAGTACCATTTCATTTGCTTCCAGTGCGACAATGTCGGTCAGTTCGACCCCGTCTACCCTTTTTACGCTTACTGCTGCGGATCTGGATGGCGACGGTAAAGAAGATATCGCCGTTGCGCTGACGTCGGAAGATTCTATCGCGGTATTGCGCAATCAATCCACCCCCGGTAGTGCCGGCGTAATATCCTTTGCGGCTCCTGTGAAGTTCGCCACTGTTGCAAAACCGGAGGTCATTATATGCGCAGACATGGACGGTGACGGTAAGCCGGAATTGGTAACATCATCCTGTAGGTCGGATATTGCTATTTTGCGCAATACTGCTACTGCGGGTACAATAGACGCGGCTTCTTTTGCGGCGCCGGCTACGATTTCCGTAACGGGAGGTTTCTGTAATGCGATTGCGGCAGATATGAATGGAGACGGCAAAGTAGATCTGACTTCATTGTCGGGAGCTATGTCCGGTGACCTTGTTGTAGTCTGGAATGAATGCACTTCAGGAAGTATCGCCGCATCAAATTTTGTCGTGATGAGCTGGCCGGGGACGGTTATGTTCTCCAACAGCTCTGCAGTGGGAGATCTGAATGGTGATGGCGTTCCGGAATGGATAACAAATGATGGTTTGAATTCCATTGTAAGGGTGTACAACAGGGAAGCACATCCCGTAAGCATAAAAGAGGCAGTGACACAAAGCATTGCGCTCAATCAGAATACACCCAATCCATTTGTACAAAGCACAGAAATTACCTACACACTTGAATCTCAGGGAAGGGTTAAGATCGATATGTTTGATATCGCGGGCCGCAAGGTAGCATCGCTCGTCGACGGTAACGAAGCAGCAGGTGTCCATACGGTTCGGCTGGACGGTACCGCACTGCAACCCGGTACTTACTTCTATGAGCTCCGCAAAGAAGGACGGGTGCTTCGCCACAAGGCCATTAAGTTGTAATAGTAATGCCCCATCAGAATGCTGCCAGGCAAAGTCAGCATCATACAATCTTTTTTCGTGGGAGTGTTTTTTTCGCCGGCACGTACGTGCCGGCGTTTTTATTGTTCGCTCAGTCTTAGTCCGCTGGCCGACAGTGCAGTTTTTATTTTGGGAATTGCCGTCGGGCCGAGTCCGTGAAGTGCCAGGAGCCGGGATTCGGAATAGCAGCTTAGCTGGTGCAGGTTGTAAATGCCGGCCTGCGATAAGGCCCTTGACGCGGGGGCGCTTAGTCCGGCTATAAAGGTTTGCCCGTTTTTTTCTGAAGAAGCCTTTTTACGCGCTGCTCCTTTTTTTGCTGTAGCTTTTTGCCGGTTTTCTGTTACCCGCGCGCGTGTAATCTTCTGAATGAGCGCCAATGGCAACTGTTCCGAATGCGGGAACTGTATCGCGCCCTTTGAATAAGTATATGGCTGTAATTCTTTTTCAAAGTTCCGGATGCCCGATGCGGTGGGGTAAAATCCGATATGATTTTTATAAGCAGCAAAGTACACCAGTGGTCCTTCCAGCCAGAAAGCCGGCATGCCATAACTGATCGTTTCTGAAGCCTCCGGTGCGGCGCTGCTGATGGCCTTGCGCACCTGGCTGAGGCGCTTCCTGATATCTTCCGGGAATCCGGAAATGTAGGCATCGATATTTTCAAACTGTTGCATGAATTACTTTGGATGTTTAAACTTGTGGCAAAACAAAGGGTCGAAGACTTTTCTTATATAAAATTTACATTTGTCTACTAATTCTCCAAATCTATGTTGAAGCGTTACTGCCTGCTTACCTTACTGCTGCTGTGCTCAGCCTTGTCTGTCACTTATGCGCAATGGCGCCCCACCGGTAATCTTACGGTCTTTTCTGAAGACGGATTGCCGTTTTATCTCATCCTGAACGGCGAGCGGTACAATGACGTGCCGCAGACGAATATCCGTGTGGAAGAGCTGCCGAATCCCTACTACAATTGTAAGATCATTTTCGCTGACAAAGGTCAGCGTGAGATATCCAAAAGTGCACTGAGCCTTGCCGATGTGGATGGCGTAATGCAGGATGTTACCTATCGTATAAAGAGAGATAATAAAGGCAGGAATGTGCTGCGCTACTATTCCAATATCCCTGCACAGCAAAATATGCCGCGCCCTTCGAGCTGCGCGGTTTATCGTTATGGAAGTCCTAATGTACTACTTGCCGGACCGGGTTTCGCCGCAGCTGCCAACACAGGAGGAGCGCAGGTGAATGTAAGTTTCGGGGGCACAAATTCACCGGCGGGCACCGCACCACGTAATGGCCGCGAATGGCGCGACCGCGGGAGAGACGATGCGATACCTGTTCAGAACCTGCGTAACAATACGGCCACCGGCCCCTGCCGGACTGCCATGAGCCAGAACGATTTTAATGATGCCAGAAGCTCTGTAGCTTCGAGCAGCTTTGACGATACGCGGCTCTCGACTGCTAAGCAGATCGTCGGTACCAACTGTATGAGCGCCGCGCAGATTGCGTCAATGATATCGGTATTCAGCTTTGAATCTTCACGTCTGGATTTTGCGAAATATGCTTATCCGTTCTGTGTGGACAAGAATAATTATTATAAGATCAACAATGCTTTCACGTTTGAAAGCTCCAGGTCGGAACTGAATAATTACGTGCAAAATTTGCGGTAGCAATAACTGTCGCGATAGATACATGCCGCTTTTGTTAAAAAGGCGGCATTTTTTTTAGCGTAATCTGCATACGCTCCTTACTACGCACGTCTATCTTTGTGGCAGTTCAAAAAAGAAATATACGATGAAAGCAAAACTTATTACTCCGATCGGTGTCGCATTATCACTGCTGACACTCGCCTCCTGTGTATCTACGAAAAAATACAAAGCCATGAAGGCGGAAGCAGGCCGTCTGCGTGCAGACAGTGCCGCATTTTCCAACAGGATCCTGAGCCTGGATGGTTCCCTTAGTAAATCGCAGATGGACCAGGAACTGACCAATTCAAAATTGCAGAAGACCAATGCGGAACTCAACTCCAGCAATGAGCAGATTGCTGCGCAGCAAGCACGTCTGGCCGAATTGCAGGATCGCATTGAGCGGCAACGTGCGGCAACGATTGCCCTGCGCAAAACGATTGCAGATGCACTGGTGAACTTCAACGCAGAGCAACTCACGGTAACCACCAAAAATGGTAAAGTTTATGTGAGCATGTCGGAAAAACTACTGTTCCCTTCCGGAAGTGCGGAAGTAAATCCTGAAGGAAAAGAAGCTTTGTCGCAGCTGGCAAAAGCACTAAACCAAAATACCGACATCAATATCGATGTGGAAGGTCATACGGATACAGTGCCTATTACAAAACGCTTCCCGGACAACTGGGCGCTCAGCGTGGCACGCAGTACGGAAATTACCCGTATTCTCGTAAAGGATTACGGAGTGAATCCGACCCGCATTATTGCCAGCGGCCGGAGTCAGTACCTGCCTGTAGCCGACAATACCACTCCCGATGGCCGTGCACGTAACCGTCGCACGGAAATCATCCTGGAACCCAAGCTCGATAAGATCATGGAGCTGGTGGAAGGCGCTTCCGGCAATTAAAAATATTGTAGCTTTCCGTTTTATAAGCTGCTATGACCCCCTTGTTCCGTTTGCCGGGTATCTGTTTCGGCCTGCTGCTGTGCCTGACCCTTTATTTTGTTCCGGAAGTATCTGCCCAGAGCAAGTATGAGGATGCACGCGCTTACCTGGACAGTCGCGACTATCAACGGGCGCTGGGTTTGTACAAGGAATTATATGCCGCACAACCGGGGAGTCCGGAAATATTCAGCGAATACCTGCTGGTACTCACTGAGCTGAAGGATTATAAGACTGCCGAGCAGATTGCTTCGGACGCACTAAAACGGAATCAGAACGATCCCTTGAATATGGTGTTGCTGGGCAATATATATCTTGCCCAGAAAAAAGATAAGAAAGCGCTCGATTTATTTGAACGGGCGCTTTCTTACATTAACGGAGACGACGTGCTTACACAGCAGCTCGCCTCGGCATTCCGAAATGCCGGCAATACAGCCTGGACCATCCGGACCTATGAACGCGCGATCGAACTGACGCAGAGTCCCGGCCTTTACAGTGCACCATTGGCAAAGCTGTACAGCCAGCAGGGTGAAACTGCCAAGGCTGTGGAAATGGTATTGCGGGGCGCTGTGAATATGCCGCATATGGGGGGAGACGAGCCAACGGAATCTGCGCTTCTTGAAATTGTCGGTTCCGATCCGGAGAAACAGAAGATTGCGCAGAAATCGATCATCCGCATGATCAATGCCCAGCCGGATAATTACCAGTATACCAATCTCCTGATATGGATATTTTCTCTGCAGAACAGTTGGGATCAGGCACTGGTACAGGTTACAGCTCTGGAGAAACGTAATACAGAAAAGGGCAGGCTGCTGCTCGAATTTGCCGCAAATGCTGCCGCACATCAGCAATACGGGGTTGCGGCCAGGACTTATGAAGCACTGATCGCTTATGGTCCGAATAATCCTCTTTATGTATATGCACAGGAACAAATGCTGCAAATGTCCCTGTCACAGATAGAGAATGATCCTGATCCGAAACCGGAAGCGATCAAAGCCCTTTCCGCAGCATTCAAAACCTATTTTGAAGCGCATCCCGAAGCTTATGCCAAACCACTGGTGAAAGATTATGCACGGCTGGAAGCACAGTTTAGCGGTTCTCCGGCCACCGGGGCGGAACTGTTGAAGAAAGCGATAGCTATGCCTGCCGCCGGAAAAGCATTCATTGCAGAATGTAAACTACAGCTTGGCGATTATTACATTATCACCGGGCAATTGTGGGAAGCCGCACTGTTGTATGCACAGGTTGACAAAGCATTCAGGCAGGATGCGCTGGGAGAGGAAGCCCGCTTCCGCAATGCCAAGCTTTCTTATTACCAGAACGATTTTGAGCAGGCACAGGGACAATTGTCTGTGCTGAAAGCTTCTACTTCCGAATTGATTGCAAACGATGCTATGGCGCTGTCGCTGCTGATCACGGAAAATGTGCCTGCAGACAGCAACATGCTTCCATTGCAGCGATTTGCCTATGCCGACCTGCTGGTGTTCCAGAACCGTGATGCGGAAGCAAACCGCTTGCTGGACAGCATCACGACCGCATTCCCCAAAACATCGCTTGCCGATGATATATTAATGCTGCGCGCACAACTGTCGCTCCGGCACCACCGCTTTGCCGAAGCGCAGGATTTCCTTAAACAGATTATTGAACGGTATGGAAAAGATGTGCTCGCAGATGACGCTATATTCCGCATAGCCGAAATCGACCGGAAATACCTGAATAAGCCGGATGATGCCAGGAGGTATTATGAACAGCTGATTATCGATTATCCCGGTAGCAGTTATGTTCAGCAGGCACGTAAAACATTGCAGGATATGGGGGCACAACCCTGATAACAGTGCGCTTAACGGATCGGGATGCAAAAAGTATTAACTTTATTGAGCTATGAAACCGTTGATCACGCTTTTGGTATGGAGCCTCGCCCTGTGCTCCTGTACCCATCCCCCCGCTGTTTACAAGGGTGGATACCGGACGATGTGCGGGTGATCGTGGAACAGAAATGCGCCACTGCCGGATGTCACAATGATAAAAGTTATGAGAATGCTGCAGGCCTGCGCCTGGATCGCTGGGAACATATGTTTGCCGGTGGCAATTCCGGTTCTGTAGTTATCCCTTACAATACTGCAAACAGTTCGCTGTTGTATTTTATCAATACCGACAGTAGCCAAGGACCTGTGTTGCAACCTACCATGCCCGTAAACGGGACGTCACTTACAGCAGCGGAATACCAGACCATTAAAAAATGGATAGCTGCCGGTGCCCCCGACAGAACGGGTACTGTTCCGTTCGCATCCGATGCGGCCACACGACAGAAAGTATATATCACGCAGCAGGGTTGTGATCTGATTGCCGTGGTGGACGTGCAGACGAACCTCATCATGCGGTACATCAGTATCGGCGTTTCCAATGCTATTGAAACCCCGCATTGTGTGCGGTTTACTGCCGATGGCAGATACGCTTACGTTAGCTTTACCTCCGGCGGGTACCTCCAGAAAATCGATGCGACTACCGATCAGGTTGTGGACCAGATGTACCTGGGTGATGGTTCCTGGAATCTTTTTCATATCGCTCCGTCCGGTAAAGAACTGCTGATCACAGACTATGAGGGCGGAAAGATCGAACTGATCGACCTGGAGAAGATGAGCATAGAAATGACGTATGAAGACTTTCAGAATCCGCACGGAATCGAGTGTAACGCCGCGTTCGATACATTTTACGTTACGGCCCAGTTCGGTAATACGGTCTACCGGCTTACACGTTCGGGTAGGGTAAAGGAACTGAGCATCGATGGTAATGATCCGAATCATAAGGCCGATACTTATAATCCGCATGAGATCATGATGACGCCCGACCGGTCCAAATACTTCCTTACCTGTCAGACCTCCAATGAAGTGCGGGTAATGGACACAAAAACAGGTGCGTTGCTGAAAGTGATTCCCGTAGGTACATTCCCCCAGGAGATAGCGCTCAGTCACAGCAAACCGTATATGATTATCAGCTGCCAGGAAGATGTTACACCGGAATACCCGGGATACAAGGGTTCTGTGTATGTAATCGACTACAATACTATGGAAGTGGTAAAGCGCATTCCGGGACCTTTTTACCAGATACACGGTATATCGGTTGACGATAAAAGCGGTAAGATATTCATTGCGAGCCGAAATGTGTCTTCCACGGGTCCTGCTCCGCACCATACTTCACAGTGTGGCGGAAGAAACGGCTATTACAGTGTGTACGATCTGAATACTTTTCAACCGGTAACGACTAAACGGTACGAGGCCACGGTGGACCCTTATTCCGCAGATATCCGCTTTAAGGATTAAACGATGGCAAAGAAGGCGCTTTTCTATCCTACGTATAAGAATATCGGTCACGTTGTTCTGAGTATAATTATGCTGGCGATGTCCGTAGTGGATGCACCCACTCCGAGGCCGGCCGACATTATGTTCACGGATAATCCTTTTTTTCCGACGGATTTTATATTGCACGCGCTTTGCGTGGGATTTGGTTTTCTGAACTATACGGTATTGATTCCTAAAGTACTGTACAGGAGGAACTGGCTGTTTTATGGTGTACTGGTATTCGGGATCTTTATTACATTCTGCACCGTACCCGAACTGCTCTCGGGTACTTCTTTTTTCCCCTTTCTGTACCTGGAGGATGATGTAGATATCCATTCGGTAATACAGATCCGCCATATCTTTTTCCTGTTTTTCTGCGTACTGCTTTATACCCTTACTACGCGTATCGAGGAACGCAGGCATCGCATACAACAGGAGCTCGATCAGGCAGAACTGAAATTTCTGCGTGCGCAGATAAATCCGCATTTTCTTTTTAATACGCTCAACAGTATTTACGCGCTGCAACAGGTAAACTCTGAGAGTGCGGGAGAGTCCATCATCAGTTTATCCAATATCATGCGGTATATCATTGATGTTTCAGAAGAACGGAAAGTATCGTTGTTGCAGGAAGTAGGTTACGTTGATGATTTTATAACCCTGCAACGCAATCGTTTTGGTAAAACAGCTGATATCCGGTATTACCGGGATATTGAAAAGCCACAGCTGATGATCCCCCCTCTGTTGCTGGTGCCTTTTGTGGAAAATGCATTTAAGTACGGCATTCACCCGGATCATCCTTCCATTATTGAAGTAGCATTAACGCAGAAGCAGGACACATTGCTGTTGCAGGTATCAAACCAAGATTTCCGCAGTATGAACAAAAACGTACCTGGTATGGGGCTGGGTGTGGAGAATACACGTAAACGCTTACAGCATTTTTTTGCTGATAATTATAAGCTTGATATCACACATGCGGACGGAAATTATGTCGTTCATCTGCTGATCGCATTTGAATAGATAAGATTGTGTTGTTCGTCGTGATAAAATGGTCGTTTGTCCCAATGTTGCGTTAGGGCAATGGAGGTTTTTTAATTTGCTGTTGAATCCTATAACCACTTTAAAAGTACTGCCATGAACACCATTCCCAAAATCACAGCCATTGCGCTGGATGATGAACCGCCCGGGCTGCAGCTGCTCGAGACGTATTGTGACAAATCTGATCTTATTCAGCTGCAAAAGACTTTTACATCCGCATCGGAGATGCTCCGTTATGTAAATGCATTTCCGGTTGATGTTGTTTTCCTCGATATTCAGATGCCCGAAATATTGGGTACAGAGCTTTGTAAGAAGCTTCCGCCTGAGATAATGGTGGTATTCACTACCGCTTATAGCAACTACGCAGTTGAAGGTTTCGAGCTGAATGTCGTCGACTTTTTGTTGAAACCGTTTTCTATTGCCAGATTCCGCCAGACGGAAGAAAAGATAAAGCAGCATTATCAGTATCTGCATCAGCGCGGCAATACCGGTACGCCTATCTTGTATCTTCGTGCTGATTACAGTCTTGTCAAAGTTCCGGTCAATGAAATATTGTATATCGAAGGGCTCGAAGATTATATCAAAATCAAACTGGAGAACAGTGCTCCGGTGATCGTGCGTCTGACTATGAAAGAAATTATGTCGCGGCTCCCGGAATCGCAGTTCGTGCGCATACATCGTTCTTACATCGTGCGTCTGGATAAATGCGAGCGGCTGCGCAACGGAAAGATTATTATAGATAATACTGAGTCTGAGCATCGGAAGGGTGTACCGCCAGGAAGTAAAAGAGGTGTTTAGCCGGCTTGATAGCCTAAACGCTTGATAATTAGTATACGATCAACTACCTTAAAACTGCACTGAAAAGTGCAGTTTTTTTATGTTTGGGTGTTCGTCGCAGAAAAGTGTTTAGTAATCGCAAATATGAATTTGGTATTAAGTATTCGATAAAATTTGTAGGTGACTTCATCCGCATTTCGGAAAAGCATGCGCTGAAGTTTTGTTCATCAAAACCACAATTTTTATGCAAAAGACCTTTACCAAAAACGCTACAAGCGCAGCAGCGAGCCTGACGGCACCCCCCGGATCTTTCTTCCGGCGCCTGCCAGGATTTTTGTTGCTGCTGATGGGTTTACTGTTCGCCAATACTGCAGGCGCCCAGATCCTGATGAGCACGGGTTCTTCCACCACCTGTTCGGACAATTTTTATGACAGCGGTGGTTCCGCGGGGAGCTACAGCAGTAGCGAGAATTCCACACGTACGATCTATCCTTCCACCGCTGGGGGTAAGGTGATCGTCACGTTCTCCAGCTTTAATATCGAGAGTGGTTGGGATTACCTGTACATCTACAATGGAAACAGCACTGCTGCACCATTGCTCGGAACGTATACCGGCTCTTCGCTGCCGCCTTCTTTCACCTCCACTGCGGCAGACGGAAGTCTTACGTTTAAGTTTACTTCTGATGCGTCAGTTACGTACGCCGGCTGGGCTGCAACCCTGAGCTGTTATATTCCACTGCCTTGTTCGGGTACGATCACAGCCGGTACTGCTGTTGCGTCAGCAACCACATTGTGTGCGGGTCAGTCTACAACTTTATCGCTGAGCGGTGCCTCCGGCGGAACAGGACTTACCTATCAATGGGATACTTCCAGTACCGGTGTTGCCGGTACTTTTGTTGCGTATACCGGTGCCACTACCGCAAGCTGGACGTACGCGCCCCCTGTCGGTCGAACGCTTTATTACCGTTGCCGCGTTACGTGTACTCCTACGAGCGGTACTGCAACTTCCACTACCGTGGCGGTGACTGTTTCAAGTCCGCTGCTGCCTCCTTACTCAGAGACATTTGAAGGCGTAACCGTTGGTAATAATGCTACCTGTGCTGCTGCTTATCCTTTGTTCAGCACCGGGGTAACTACCTATTATGCCTATTATTCCGGAGGATATGCCGATTACTGGAAAGTGATCAGTGATACTTACGATCCTTATGCCGGCTCCAACCATACTGCCGGAGGTAAAAACTTCCTTGTTGCAGGTTACAACGTTTATTATACGGGCTCTTATTCCGGTCAGTCGGGTTACTGGTTCACCCCGGGTCTTTACCTGGAAGCCGGTAAAACGTACCGTTTCTCTTACTGGTACCGTGTAGCCGGATATATTACTTCTTACTATTCTTCCACCGGTGTTCGCTTCGGTATGTATTACGGTAACTCGCAGACACCGACAGGCCTGACTGCGATCAAACCTGATATGGTAAAGGCGAACAATACTTACGAGCAGAGTGTGGGTGACTTCTCCGTTACTACAACCGGCATTTATTTCCTGGCGGCCAAGTCGGATAACATGTCCTACGCTTACTATGGCGGTGGTATGTTCGATGACTTTAACCTGATCGAGCTTCCTGCATGTAATACTGCAACGGCATCCACTTTCGGAAGCGGCGGTAAGTCTTCTGCTACTCCTTATGTTGCGTGTTCTGTTCCGGCAAGCACTGTGTTGTCTCTGACCAGCACTCCTCCGTTCTCCGGCCTGACGTACGCATGGGATACTGCTTACGGAGCGCCGACAGCGTTCGGAACTAAATCCGGGGCAACGACGATTCCTTATACCTACACGATCAATACATCCGGTAATTATTATTTCCGTGCAAAAGTTACGTGTGCTGCAACCGGTCTGACTACTTATTCCGATACAGTAAATGTATCCACCGCACCGATCACGCCTCCTTATATCGAGACATTCGAGAAAGGAACAGTTGGAACAAACGTTCCGTGTGCGGGTAGCACTTACTGGGGCAGTTCTCCTTATTATTTCAACCTGGCAGGTTCTCCTTATGATCCTACCTATGCACCGGGTATCAAAAACCACACTACAGGTGGCTCCAAATACCTGCATGCGGGTTATTACCTGGGTTATGCTTTAGGCTCTGCACATTTCTGGTTCACTCCCGGTCTGGCACTGACAGCAGGTAAGGCATATAATGTTTCTTACTGGTACAGTAACAGCGGTTACTATCCTTCTTCTTATGCAACCTATGCAACGGATATGGGTATCTATGCAGGAACAGCGCAGACAGCTGCTGCAATGACGATCACTACCGGTGTGGATACGACCATTTATATCGATGCGGTGAGTACACCGACTTATGATAAATTCGTTCGCGGGTTCATCGCCCCGGCCACAGGTACGTATTATGTGGGTATCAAAGTAAACCATAAGAACTATTGTTACTATGGCTTTGCGATTGATGACATCGGTGTGGATCAGCTCCCTCCGTGTTCAGCAAAACCATCTGCAGGTTCTGCTGTTGCGAGTCCTTCTCTTATTTGTTCTACCGGAACTTCAACTTTGTCACTGCTGGGTATCTCCCTGGCATCTGACCTGAGCTTCCAGTGGCAGACATCTGCTTCAGGCGCAGCGGGTACCTGGACATCTATTTCCGGTGCAACCGCTGCTGGTTATACAACACCGACGCTGACCTCCGGTCCTGTATACTATCGTTGCGTGGTAACCTGTGGTGCTATTGCGGCACCGAATACGGATACATCCGCACCGGTGAAAGTATCGGTTGGTGCATTGGATCTTCCTTATGTGGAAACATTTGAAACAGGAGTGGAAGGCGTGAACATGCCTTGTGCTGCAGTTGCGGGCACATGGAGTCTCTTCCCTGCTTTACTGGAACCTGCGTTCCGGTGCTTACTCCACCTCTTATCCTGGTGTTACAAACCATACACCGGGTGGTAACAAATACATCTACTCCGGGTACTACAACGGACCTTACTACGGAAGTGGCGATAACTACTTCTGGTTTACCCCTGCATTGAAAATGACAGCTGGTAAAGGGTACGGTGTAGGCTTCTGGTTCAACGGTGCTGGTTATTCGACCGGAACGAACGGACTGAAAGTGGGTATCTATGCAGGTACCACCCAGTCTGCAACGGGTATGACCATCCGTGCAGGCGGTGTTGATTCTGTAGTGAATGCGGCTTCAGGGAAATATGCCCAGATGGTGCGCGGCTTTGTGGCTCCTACTACGGGTAACTACTATGTAGGAATCAAAACGGTTCACACAGGCTATAACTATCCTGGTATTCCGATCGACGATATCAATGTAGCACAATTACCTGATTGTAACAGCAAGCCTGTGGCCGGAACACCCGACGCAACGCCGTCTGTTATCTGTACTACCGGCTCTACAATGCTTGGTCTTAGCGGAGCTTCCGTAGCATCCGGCATTACCTATCAATGGCAGGTAAGCACTACCGGACCCGCAAGCGGTTTCTCCAATGCCAGCGGTACTTCTGCAACATGGGGAAGCTACACCACGCCGACCCTTTCCACTACGAGCTGGTTCCGTTGTGTTGTTACCTGTTCGATCACCGGACAGTCGGACACATCTTCTTCAGTGATTGTGAATGTAGGAGCGATCACACCTCCTTACCTGGAAACATTTGAATCCGTACTGCCCGGAGGCAAGCCGGTGTGTTCCGCAAATACCAGTACGTGGGGTACTACAACATCTACCAACTACTGGACTACGAAATCGTTCAACTACACCACATACGGTACGGTTCATACCAACCATACACCTGGCGGTAGCACGTACCTGTGGGCCGGATATTACTTCGGGTACTCTCCTTCAGCCGGCGCTACCTGGTTTACGCCGGCGATCAAACTGGTGAAAGATTCCACTTACCAGTTTTCATTCTGGTACCAGGGACCTGCTTATTATTATTATAACTCAGCTCCTGAATTTAACGTTCGCTACGGTACAGCCCAGACTCGAAGCTGCAATGACAAATATTGTACGCAGTTTGTGGACAGACAAACGTTCGCAGTACAACCGCCAGTATATCGGCCGCTTCAAGGCGGTAGCTACCGGCAATTATTATTTCGGATTGACGGTACGTCATACGTATTCCACTTACTCTTATAATGGAACATCCATAGATGACATCGCGCTGGATCCGCTTACTTCCTGCACCGGCACACCTACCGCCGGAACAGTGTTCTCCGTACCGCATATGCTCTGTTCGGCCGGAACTGTAAAACTGGATATGGATTACAGCGGTGTGACCAAAGCGTCCGGGCTTGTGTACCGTTGGGAATGGACTACTGCCGACCCAACCGCGGGTCCGTTTATTCCCACAGGCTCTACCGCACTGATGTCTGCACCTGAATACAGCCTCTCGCTGAGTACTACCAGCTGGTTCCGTTGTATTGTAAAATGCGGTTATACCGGAGACTCAGCCGTTTCTTCTTTCCTGAAAGTAGACGTTGGTGCGGTTACACCTCCATATTTCCAGGATTTTGAAACAGTGAGCCAGGGATCAAATGCTCCTTGTGCATCTAACACATACACATTCTCCTCTTCCAGCTTCATTTACTGGAATGTTCTGCGGGTGCCGATCTCCACATCATATGCTGCTATCGACAACCATACGCCTAATGGTACTGCATTCCTGATGGCAGGTTATTACCTCGGTACTTACTATTCCGGTGCGGCACAATGGTGGTTCACACCAGCTATCAAAATGACCGGCGGACAATTGTACTACATGTCTTTCTGGTACAACGGTAGCGCCTACTCCGGAGGTAAAACGGATATCGCAGCAGCGTACGGTACAACCAATACCGCTGCCGGTATGACCACTACTATCGGAACGCCGCTTACAGGTGTGAATACCTCTATGTGGAAGAAATATGAAGGCCGCTTTACACCGGTTACTTCAGGTAACTATTATGTAGGGATCAAGGTAAGCCATACAACGTACGCTTATCCGGGTATTGCTATTGACGACATCGGTGTGCAAATGGTACCTCCATGTTCTTCAACTGTCGTGGCAGGTACGATCTTTGCGAATCCTACACAGATATGTCTGGCAGGAAGCAGTGCTGTTCTGGATCTTGAGGGCAGTTCTATCGCCACCGGTCTTGCTTACGAATGGTTCTCTTCCAACAGTCCTGCAGGTCCGTGGACAAGCACCGGCGGTACCACACTTCCATATACCACAGATCCGCTGTTTGCAAATACATACTTCAAGTGTGTGGTTACATGTACTGCGAGCGGTGTATCGGATACCACAGATGCATTCAAGATGGGAGTAGGTGCAATAGATATGCCTTATTCCGAAGATTTTGAAACGACTGCTCCGGGCGATAAGCCTATTTGCTCGGATGCCACTATTTGGGGCCAGTATTTCCTCTGGAATACAGTAAACTCCACTTATGGCGTGGCAACCAACCATACCCCGGGTGGCCGTAACTATCTGCTGGGAGGATATTATCTCGGCTATTACGATTACTCCTATTACAGTTACACACTCACGCACGACAATTTCTGGTTTACACCGGCTTTGCGTTTTGACAGCCGTTACAAATATGAATTGTCTTTCTGGTATGTAACCTCATCCAGTGGAAACCGCATCGGCGTTTATTATGGTAAGAGCCAGAATCCTGGTTCAATGACTACAGCGATTTTGCCATTAAGGACTTTCTACGACGGATCGTATACTCAATTCGATACAACTTTCCGTCCGGCGAGTTCCGGCATATATTATGTAGGATTCCAGAAAACAACTACTGCATATAATAACTATGCATATCCCGGTGTGGCGTTCGATGACATTAATCTGAACTATGCACCTTGCGACGGTACACCGTTTGCTGGTAATATCCGTGGTTCCGTTACTTCCGGTACAGGGCTTTGTCTGGGTACTAAAGTACAGCTGACCGATACCGGAGCTACCGTAAGTTCTGTTCCGGGGATCAAATATCGCTGGTTCCGTCGCAGCCTTACAACTCCGCTTCCGGTTTGGTCGGTAGTGGCCGGAGCAACAGACTCCGTTCTGGCAGCAGATACACTCGTAGGATATGAATACCGTTTTGCAGTTATCTGTGGAAACACAAATGATACTGCATATTCTTCGGCGTTCTCTATTCCTCAACTGACACCTCATCCGCCTGTTACGATCAGTCCTTCGACTTCACCGATCACCTTCTGTGTTGGCGATACTGTTAAATTCAACGCTACCAATTATACGGGTGCGGTTTACGACTGGATGCGTGACAGTGTAGTGGTGCCCGGCTGGAAATTCAGCGATCTGGGTGCTGTTGATCCTGGTACGTACATGGTAAAAGTAACGTCAGCGTTGTCACCGTGTCCTGCTTACAGTAACAAGGTGAAACTGGTTGCGAATGATCCTGGTTATACGGTTACGATCACGAAACCGGCCGACAGTATTCTTTGTGCGGGCTCTTCCGTATTGCTGACCGCAGTATCGAGCAAACCTGGTGTAACCTACCAATGGCGTAAAGACAATGTTGCGATCCCTGGGGCAACGGGTACTACTTACCTGGTGACAACCGGCGGCTACTACCGCGTAATGGCATCCGACGGAGTATCATCCTGTGCAGCTGCAAGCCGTAACATAGCGATGGTAGTGAAACCGAATCCTCCGGCAACGATCACTGTACCCGGCGGCACAACGACAGCGTGTGAGAACGAAGGGGTATTGCTGAATGCAAACCTGGGCGGTTACACTTACGAGTGGATGCGCGGCGGCACAGTAATCTACGGTGTGACAGACAGCTCAGTGCTGATCAAGAACAGCGGTGTTTATTCCGTGAAAGTGCGCAATGCCGATGGTTGTGTGTCTTATTCGACTAGTGTAACAGTGAACATCCTGCCATCACCGGTACCGGTAATCTCCCGTATTGGCGACACGCTTTCGACAACACTGTCATATCCGTTCTACCAATGGATCCGCAATGGTGTTGATATCCCCGGTGCTACCTCACGTTCTTATGTGATGTCTCTGAAAGGGATGTACAAAGTCCGCGTAACGGGAACGAACAACTGTGACGGAGAATCTACTCCTGTAGAAGCGATGGACAGCTGGCTGAGTATCGACAACAGCAGTGTTGCCTCATCAGAGATCCGTGTGTTCCCGAATCCGACGAGTGGAAAAGTAACGATCGAAAGTCCGATGGCTGTACAGGTACAGGTTAAGGATCTGAGCGGTCGTGTGATCATCCGCAGTCGCGATACTAAGGAAGTGGATCTTGGCAAGCTTGCAGACGGCGTGTATATGTTTGTGATCCTGGATAAAGACGGGGTACAACAGATCGCACAACAACGTGTGACGAAAATGTCAAATAAGTAGTTAGTGATGCTAACTAAATTAATAATTAGTTAACAAGATTAACTAAAAAAATCAGCTGAGAAGCGTGCCGGATTTTCTGTCCGGCACGCTTTTTTTGTGTTTTTCGACCGTAATTAACAGTTCGGTAACAAAAAGGAAACTGCCCTTTATGCATTGATTTCTAAAGAAAATGCAAAAAATAGTCTTTTGAAAAGGTCGGATAGGAAAATTCTCTATTTGGTAATTAAAAGTTTCAATTAAATTTGAAATGCTGTTTATCGACAAATTTTGGTCGTGCACCACTATTTGGCCATCTTTTGTCGCAATCTGAACAGATACCAATATCGTAGATAAAGAAGAAGCAGCAATCATTTTATTCAAAAACACAAAACGCAATGAAAAAACTTCTACAGACCCTCGCGCGTTCGATCAGCCGGCCCTCGGTCGTTGATCCCGGAGTTCACGGAAGATCCCGTTTGCTATTTTCGCTCGGGATTTTTCTGGCGATGCTCCTCGGAACTTCGGCAGTTCAGGCTCAGATCCTGATGAGTTCAGGCTCGTCGACCACCTGTTCCGACAACTTTTATGATAGTGGCGGACCTTCTGCCAACTATAATAACAGTGAGAATTCCACACGTACGATCTATCCTTCCACCGCTGGGGGTAAGGTGATCGTCACGTTCTCCAGCTTTAATATCGAGAGCGGTTGGGATTACCTGTACATCTACAATGGGAACAGCACTGCTGCACCATTGCTCGGAACGTATTCCGGTTCTTCTCTGCCGCCTTCTTTCACCTCCACTGCGGCAGACGGAAGTCTTACGTTTAAGTTTACTTCTGATGCATCAGTGAACTATGCCGGCTGGGCTGCAACCCTGAGTTGCTTCATTCCGACACCTTGTTCGGGTACAATTACAGCCGGTACAGCTGTCGCTTCTTCTACTACGATTTGTGCGGGTCAGTCCACAACGTTATCGCTGAGCGGTGCCTCCGGCGGTACAGGACTTACCTATCAATGGGATACTTCCAGTACCGGTGTTGCCGGTACTTTTGTTGCGTATACCGGTGCCACTACCGCAAGCTGGACGTACACACCACCTATCGGGCGAACGCTTTATTACCGTTGCCGCGTTACGTGTACTCCTACGAGCGGTACTGCAACCTCCACCACAGTGGCGGTGACTGTTTCAAGTCCGCTGCTGCCTCCTTACTCAGAGACATTTGAAGGCGTAACGGTTGGTAATAATCCTACCTGTGCTGCTGCTTATCCTTTGTTCAGTACAGGCGATACTTATTATTATGCTTATTATTCCGGCAGTTACATTGACTACTGGAAAGTGATCAGTGATACTTACGATCCTTATGCCGGCTCCAACCATACTGCCGGAGGTAAAAACTTCCTTGTTGCAGGTTACAATGTTTATTATACGGGTACCTATTCCGGGCAGTCAGGTTACTGGTTCACCCCGGGGCTTTACCTGCAGGCCGGTAAAACGTACCGTTTCTCTTACTGGTACCGTGTAGCCGGATATATTACTTCTTACTATTCTTCCACCGGTGTTCGCTTCGGTATGTATTACGGTAACGCGCAGACTCCGACAGGACTGACTGCGATCAAACCTGATATGGTAAAGGCGAACAATACTTACGAGCAGAGTGTGGGTGACTTCTCCGTTACTACAACCGGCATTTATTTCCTGGCGGCTAAAGCGGATAACCTTTCTTACGCTTACTATGGCGGTGGTATGTTCGATGACTTTAACCTGATCGAGCTTCCTGCATGTAGCACTGCAACGGCATCCACTTTCGGAAGCGGCGGTAAGTCTTCTGCTACTCCTTATGTTGCGTGTTCTGTTCCGGCAAGCACTGTGTTGTCTCTGACCAGCACTCCTCCGTTCTCCGGTCTGACATATGCATGGGATACTGCTTACGGAGCGCCGACAGCGTTCGGAACTAAATCCGGGGCAACGACGATTCCTTATACCTACACGATCAATACATCCGGTAATTATTATTTCCGTGCAAAAGTTACGTGTGCTGCAAGCGGTCTGACTACTTATTCCGATACGGTGAATGTATCCACAGCACCGATCACACCTCCTTATATCGAGACATTCGAGAAAGGAACAGTTGGAACAAACGTTCCGTGTGCAGGTAGCACTTACTGGGGCAGTACACCGACATACTTCAACCTGGCAGGTTCTCCTTATGATCCTGTTTACGCACCGGGTATCCAAAACCACACAGCAGGTGGCTCCAAATACCTGCATGCGGGTTATTACCTGGGATATGGATTGGGAGCCGCACAATACTGGTTTACTCCCGGTCTGGCGCTGACTTCAGGTAAGGCATATAATGTTTCTTACTGGTACAGTAACAGCGGTTACTATCCTTCTTCTTATGCAACCTATGCAACGGATATGGGTATCTATGCAGGAACAGCGCAGACAGCTGCTGCAATGACGATCACTACCGGTGTGGATACGACCATCTATATCGATGCGGTGGCCACGGCTACTTACAACAAGTTTGTTCGCGGGTTCATCG
Organism: Chitinophagaceae bacterium; assembly: GCA_049840855.1. Classification (GTDB taxonomy): domain Bacteria; phylum Bacteroidota; class Bacteroidia; order Chitinophagales; family Chitinophagaceae; genus Rurimicrobium. Next base: position 65,673 of record JASGJF010000012.1, read on the forward strand.
CCCCGGCCACCGGTACGTACTATGTGGGTATCAAAGTGAACCATAAGAACTATTGTTACTATGGCTTTGCGATTGATGACATCGGTGTGGATCAGCTCCCTCCGTGTTCAGCAAAACCATCTGCAGGTTCTGCTGTTGCGAGTCCTTCTCTTATTTGTTCTACCGGAACTTCAACCTTATCACTGTTGGGTATCTCCCTGGCATCTGACCTGAGCTTCCAGTGGCAGACATCTGCTTCAGGCGCAGCGGGTACCTGGACATCTATTTCCGGTGCAACCGCTCCTGGTTATACAACACCGACGCTGACCTCCGGTCCTGTATACTATCGTTGCGTGGTAACCTGTGGCGCTATTGCGGCGCCGAATACGGATACATCCGCACCGGTGAAAGTATCGGTTGGTGCATTGGATCTTCCTTATGTGGAAACATTTGAAACAGGAGTTGAAGGCGTGAACATGCCTTGTGCTGCAGTTGCGGGCACATGGAGCTCTTCTATCCAATACTGGTACCTGCGTTCCGGTGCTTATTCCACCTCTTATCCTGGCGTTACAAACCATACACCGGGTGGTAACAAATACATCTACTCCGGATACTACAACGGCCCTTACTACGGAAGCGGTGAGAACTACTTCTGGTTTACCCCTGCATTGAAAATGACAGCTGGTAAAGGGTACGGTGTAGGCTTCTGGTTCAACGGTGCTGGTTATTCGACCGGAACGAACGGACTGAAAGTGGGTATCTATGCAGGCACCACCCAGTCTGCAACGGGTATGACCATCCGTGCAGGCGGTATTGATTCTGTGGTAGATGCCACAACTTCTACTTACAGACAGATGGTGCGCGGCTTTGTGGCTCCAACTACGGGTAACTACTATGTAGGAATCAAAACGGTTCACACAGGCTATAACTATCCTGGTATTCCGATCGACGATATCAACGTGACCCAATTACCTGATTGTAACAGCAAGCCTGTGGCCGGAACACCCGACGCAACGCCTGCATTGATCTGTTCTTCAGGAACAACCGTGTTACGTCTTACCGGAACATCAGTTGCTTCAGGGATCACTTACAAATGGTATGAGTCTACAGCAGCTACCGGTCCGTGGACTGCTAGTTCTACAGGAACAGGTTTTGCTGCCGGCGACTACACTACGGCTACACTCACGAGCACTAAGTACTATCGTTGTGTTGTAGGTTGTTCTATCACCGGATTGTACGATACATCTGCTGTAGTGGCAGTGAGTGTGGGTGGTGTTACGCCTCCATACCGGGAAGATTTCGAAAAAGTAACTCCGGGATCAAATGCCGTTTGTGCTTCTTACAGCAGCACCTGGAGTACAGCTACATCTACCACTTACTGGACTACCAAAGGATTCAGCTATACGGCTTATGGTGTGGTTCACACCAATCATACTCCTGGTGGTAGCAACTACCTGTGGGCTGGATACTACTTCGGTTATTCTCCGGCTGCGGGCGCAATGTGGTTCACGCCGGCTATTAAACTGACCAAGGATTCTACTTACGAATTCTCCTTCTGGTATCAGGGTCCCGGCTACTACTATTACAACTCCGGTGTGGAACTGGGTATGTGGTACGGTACGGCTCAGACGGAAGCCGCGATGACCACTTCCATCAGATCTCTGTGGGCTGACAAACGCAGCACTTACCGCCAGCTGGTAGGCCGCTTCAAGTCAATCGGTACAGGTAACTACTACATGGGTATCCGTGTACGTCACCTGTATTCCACTTACTCTTACTACGGTACATCCATCGATGATATCGCACTGGATCAACTTACTCCCTGCACCGGTGTTCCGACAGCGGGCAATACCTGGGCTAAACCTGGTATGCTGTGCTCTTCCGGTACAACCGTACTGGATATGGATCTGACAGGTGTGACCAAAGCTTCCGGACTTACATATCGCTGGGAGTACACAACTTCTGATCCTACAACTGGTCCGTTTATCGCAACCGGCTCCAGTGCTGTACTGACTGCACCTACGTTCACATCTCCTACTCTGACCCAGACTACCTGGTTCCGTTGTATTGTGAAATGCAGCAACACGGGAGATTCTACGATTTCAGCTGTGAATAAAGTGGATGTAACAACCGTTACTCCTCCATATTTCCAGGATTTTGAAACAGTAGATCAGGGATCAAATGCTCCTTGTGCATCTAATACTTACACATTCTCCTCTTCCAGCTTTATTTACTGGAACGTTCTGCGGGTACCGATCTCCACGTCATATCCTGCTATTGACAACCATACACCTAATGGTACTGCATACCTGATGGCAGGTTACTACCTCGGTACTTACTATTCCGGTGCCGCACAATGGTGGTTCACTCCGGCTATCAAAATGACCGGCGGACAGTTGTACTACATGTCCTTCTGGTATAACGGTAGTGCTTACTCGGGAGGTAAAACAGATATCGCTGCAGCGTTCGGTACCAGTAATACTGCTGCCGGTATGACCACCAATATCGGAACACCGCTTACAGGTGTGAATACTTCTATGTGGCAGAAATATGATGGCCGCTTTACCCCCGTTACTTCAGGTAACTATTATGTAGGGATCAAAGTGAGTCATACAACGTATGCCTATCCGGGTATGGCAATTGACGACATCGGTGTGCAAATGGTACCTCCATGTTCTTCAACTGTTGTGGCCGGTACGATCAAATCCAATCCTGCACACATCTGTTCTATGGGCGGAAGCGCGGTGCTGGATCTCGACGGAAGTACACTGGCTACAGGTCTTACGTATGAGTGGTTCTCTTCCAACAGTCCGCTCGGACCATGGGTAACTACCGGTGGAACAACGCTCCCTTATACTACGGATCCTTTGCCTTCCACAACATACTTCAAGTGTGTCGTTAAGTGTACCGCTTCAGGTAAAGCCGATACCACTGCTGCCTTTAAAATGGGCGTAGGTGGAAAAGATCTGCCTTACATCGAAGATTTCGAAACTACACCTGCGGGTACCAAACCTCTGTGTAGCGATGCAACAACATGGGGTACTTATTACTACGACGGATGGAACGTATATGCAGGTACTTATACCGGCGCTTATACTAACCATACTCCTGGCGGTAAAATGCACCTGATCGGCGGTTACTATCTTGGTTACACTACTTATTCTCCGACATACACTACTGTAACGGATGATAACTATTGGTGGACTCCGGGATTGAATCTCCGCAGTGGCTATAAATACAAACTCAACTTCTGGTACGTGGGCGCATCAGGCGGTTATGTAAACCAAATGGGTGTTTACTATGGTAAATCCCAGTCTGTAGGTGCTATGACCGGAACAGTCTTCCCGCTGCGCAGCGTGACTAATACCGCTTACTCACTTGCAGACACTGCGTTTACAGTTCCTTCAAGCGGCGTGTACTACCTTGGTTTCAAAAAGACAACCAATCGTACGTATAACTACTACGGTGTTGCATTTGATGATATCAACCTGAACTATGCTCCTTGTGATGGTAAACCTTACGCAGGTACGATCTCTGGCTCTATTCCTTCCGGAACCGGTAAATGTCTTGGCACTTATGCGAAAATGACAGATATCGGAGCTTCTGTAAGTCTTGTCCCTGGTATCAAGTATCAATGGTATCGCCGTAACCTGTCTGTGCCAACAGCAAGCTGGTCCGGCGTGGTAGGAGCTACAGATACGATTCTGGCTTCAGATACATTGATCGGCTATGAATATAAGCTGGCTGTTATTTGTCGCAATACAAACGACACCGTTTATTCTCCTGCTTATCAACTGCCTCAACTGACACCTCATCCGCCTGTTACGATCAGTCCTTCGACTTCACCGATCACCTTCTGTGTTGGCGATACTGTTAAATTCAACGCTACCAATTATACGGGTGCGGTTTACGACTGGATGCGTGACAGTGTAGTGGTGCCCGGCTGGAAATTCAGCGATCTGGGTGCTGTTGATCCTGGAACGTACATGGTGAAAGTAACGTCAGCGTTGTCACCGTGTCCTGCTTACAGTAACAAGGTGAAACTGGTTGCGAATGATCCTGGTTATACGGTTACGATCACGAAACCGGCCGACAGTATTCTTTGTGCGGGCTCTTCCGTATTGCTGACCGCAGTATCGAGCAAACCTGGTGTAACCTACCAATGGCGTAAAGACAATGTTGCGATCCCTGGGGCAACGGGTACTACTTACCTGGTGACAACCGGCGGCTACTACCGCGTAATGGCATCCGACGGAGTATCATCCTGTGCAGCTGCAAGCCGTAACATAGCGATGGTAGTGAAACCGAATCCTCCGGCAACGATCACTGTCCCCGGCGGCACAACGACAGCGTGTGAGAACGAAGGGGTATTGCTGAATGCAAACCTGGGCGGCTACACTTACGAGTGGATGCGCGGCGGCACCGTAATCTACGGTGTGACAGACAGCTCAGTGCTGATCAAGAACAGCGGTGTTTATTCCGTGAAAGTGCGCAATGCCGATGGTTGTGTGTCTTATTCGACTAGTGTAACAGTGAACATCCTGCCATCACCGGTACCGGTAATCTCCCGTATTGGCGACACGCTTTCGACAACACTGTCATATCCGTTCTACCAATGGATCCGCAATGGTGTTGATATCCCCGGTGCTACCTCACGTTCTTATGTGATGTCTCTGAAAGGGATGTACAAAGTCCGCGTAACGGGAACGAACAACTGTGACGGAGAGTCTACTCCTGTAGAAGCGATGGACAGCTGGCTGAGTATCGACAACAGCAGTGTTGCCTCATCAGAGATCCGTGTGTTCCCGAATCCGACGAGTGGAAAAGTAACGATCGAAAGTCCGATGGCTGTACAGGTACAGGTTAAGGATCTGAGCGGTCGTGTGATCATCCGCAGTCGCGATACTAAGGAAGTGGATCTTGGCAAGCTTGCAGACGGAGTGTATATGTTTGTGATCCTGGATAAAGACGGGGTACAACAGATCGCACAACAACGTGTGACGAAAGTCTCCGGTAAGTAATCTGCTTACTGCCGAATATAGAAAATGGACGCTCGCAAGAGCGTCCATTTTTCATTACAGAAAAGAGGTAAAATGCTTTCATTGCTGCAAAAAACAATTTATCTTGCCTGACCATTTTTCAAGTCAAATCATCTGCCTTTTTCATGAGAAAGTTACTTGCACTTGCAGCGACATGTTGCATTTTTACGGTAAATGCAATAGCCATGTCCGGACCCTACACGGTTCCGTCCGGTAAGCTTCCTACGCTCAGGGCTGCTATAGACAGCCTTAACCTGTATGGAATGACCGGTGCCGGTCCTGTTGTGATTACACTTCTGCCCGGTCTGGTCACCGAAACGGCTCCATCCGGCGGATACCTGCTCGGAAGTGCAGTTCTGAATTCAGGAGCTAATGCCACATCTGCAACTCGTACAGTTACGATTGTCGGCAATAACAATAACATCACTGCTGCATCGGGCTCGGGAGCACACGATGCGATTTTTACGATACAGGGGTCCGATTTCATTACGGTAAAAACGCTCAATCTGTTTGAAGCATCTTCGAATACGACAGCCACCACCCAGATGGAACACGGTTTTTCCGTCGTGAAATTCAACTCCGACGATGGCTGTAAAACTGTCAGCTTTGAAGATTGTAATGTGACACTGAATAACGCGAACAATACTGCTGCAACAGGAATGTCTCACTATGGAGCTGCAGGTTTTTTCGTAGGGAACTGCACCTATTTGTCCACAGCAGATCTGCCGGCACCGACAGTTTACGAAGGTTCGCACGAGGGTTTTTACATGTTGTATGATACGGTCGTGAATGTGAATCACGGGGTATGGTGTAAGTCCAAGCAATTGCCTGCCGACGGAAGCGCGTTCAATGACGGGAATTTTACATTCCGTGGAGTGTGCGTTCAGAATTTTACACATAACGGTATGTATATGATCAATGTCGGCAACGATATGGTCTACGATTGTCATCTGTATAATCTTGAAGCAGGAGGTGTGGCCCCGACTACGAACACGATCGTAGGTATTTTTCAGGACGGCGTAAAAACAACGGCATTGCATGATGCATTGCTGTGCGACCAGAATGACATTAACCTTACCGTGGGCGGGACTGCCGGCAACTACGCAATAGGTGTTTACAGCTCCCTGTATGGTAATGGGACCACAGAGATCTCCCGCAATAAAATTCAACTGGCCACAGCAGGAAGCTCCTGCGGCCTGGAAGGTATCCGTGTGGAAAATAACCTGGGCACACTGAATATTCACGACAACGTACTTCAGAGCTGGTCTAACAGCGTAGCGACCAATATGCCGCTGATCGGTATCCGCAACGGACAGATCGCAAGCCCTTACGGTTATGCCGCTACTTCGATTGTTAAGAATAACCAGTTCGTCAATTCGACGCTGAATACCAGCAGCTATATTTATGGCATCCAGGACATCAGTTCCACGGGAGCCAATCCGGACCTGGAATACAACACGATCGATAATATTGTACTGAACGGCAATGCCAGCGCATTCCGCGGGATCAGTATCGGCCAGCAATTTGTGAATACCGCCAATACGGCAACGATTCTCGGAAATATTATTTCCAATATAGACGCATCTGCTGTCAGCACACCGGGTATCGGAATCCGTACCGGATCTTCATCCCTGGTTACTGCAAAAGCTACCGCCAACATTATTAAGAATCTGAAATTCGGAACAGGCTCTCTGATTGGTATTGAAGCTTCATACGGCGCTACCGCCACACTGGATAAAGACACAATTTTTTCCCTGAGTTCCGGAGCATCGGTATATGGTATTCAGGCCGGGTACACCGGTTATGGTGTCGGTACGCTCAATATCACAAAAAGCTCCGTTCACGATCTGTCTACAAGCGCAACCGCCGGTAGCGCACAAGGTATCTCTATCGCACCGGGAACGACGAATGTGACCGGTACGGCAACTATATCCGCCAACCTGATCTACAATATTGCTGCTTCAGGGAGTGGTGATACCGCTGTCGGCATTTCGATGCTTGGAGGAACGGCTACCTACAACGTAAGTAACAATATTGTCTCTGACGTGGCCGCAGCAAACAATACTGCCATGTTTTCCTCGTCTTTCGGAATCGCCAGCTATGCTACCGGAACGAACAACCTGTATTACAATACGGTTAATCTGAAGAGCGGAAGCACCACAGCAACAGGTTATGGTGCAACAGGTATGCTCTACAACTCAGGCGGAAGCAATAAAATTCAGAATAATATTCTTCGTGTAAACGTGGTGGCCGGTGCCGCAAATAATACAACGGCACTGCGCGCTACAGCAGGAGCACCGGGTGCAGCGCCTTCCCTATCGACGTTCACAGCCTCTTCTAATGTGTATTATACACCTTCCGGAAGTAATAACTATCTGTATGTGGAGGGTTCCGCTAACAGTGGATTGGTGAATGGTTTCCATCAATCGGGACTTACCGTGAATACCACCAAAAACATTGCAAATGATCCGTTCTTCAATAGCACCTGCGACAAAAGTGTATACCATACTTTTATGCAGGGTACATCCAAAGCCCGCGAATCCGCAACGGTTATAGAAGACAATTTGTCTGGATCGGCAGGAGTCTACGCGCCATCAGGTCTGAGCCTGGCTGAAGCAACCGCGACCGATAACACCGTGTCCCTTGATATAAAAGATGCTGCACGTGGTTTCGGTTCTTCGGATATAGGTGCTGTTGAATTCGGCGGTTCACAACCACCCGCACACGACATACTTGTTGTTTCCGGTTCCGGCTTTGATACGGCATGCTCTGCAAACCTGCCTGTGCTCACCGGTTCTTACCCTTCGTATTATTCCCGTACTTCGGTACAGTGGCTTAAGGATTCCACGGCTGTTCCGGGTGCGACTACTAAATCGATTGGCGTAACGTCGAGTACGGCAACATATATTTTAAGGGTGTATGATACCGTTACGGGTTGTTTTTATTACTCCAAACCTTTTCGTATGACTGTCGTGCCGCCGCCGCCGGCAGCGATCACTTATTACGATTCGCTGAATTTCTGCGAATCAAGCGCTGTGGTAGTACAGGCAAATAAAGGCCGCGGTTATACCTATCAATGGAAAAAGAATGGCTCCTTTATCCCGGGCGAAACAGATGATCATCTGGTGATCAGCACGTCAGGCACTTACCAGGTAGAGACAAATACCGTGCTTGGTTGTCCCAGCCTCTCCGCACCCATCGTGGTTAGGGTCTACCCGCTGCCGGATCCTGTTGTGTACTATGTGCGTCCGCGCGTACTGGGCGTAACACAGAAATTCTATACCTATCAGTGGTACCGTAATAATGTGCTGATACCCGGCTCCGACGCTACCAACGCGCTGTATTATGTACTGGATGATGCTGCATACTCGGTTGCGGTTACCGACAGCAATGGCTGTACCGCTAAATCCGAGGTATTTCTGTACAGTCTGGGTGTCAGCAACCTGAACACGCCGGGAACAGTACGTGTTTATCCTAATCCGGTTAAGGATATGGTATATGTGGAAGCCGGCGGAGCAGCAGTGTTGTCGCTGACCGATCTGACAGGCCGTTTGGTAATGCCTGCGGTGACGGCAGACAAACTGGATGTTTCCGGACTTTCGGATGGATTATACCTGTTGCATGTGGCAGATAAAGAGGGCAGGCTGCTGCAGGTACAGAAGATTAATAAGGTCCGCTAAAAGGGATTATAGCAGAACAGGGGTTGAAAATATTGGTTTTCAACCCCTTTCTTTTTTAATGGGGGATCGGTAGAAATATTTCAAAAAAGTGCGTTTTAAATCGGGAAAATCGTACTTTTGCAGTCCCAAAAACGTATCCGGCTGTTTCCGTAAAAGGAGATAACCGCAGTTGCTGCCGGATAGTGAGGGGTATTTTTTAACAGCTAAATTTTTTTATGGCAACACAAAACTATGAGCTGATGGTAATCTTCACACCTGTATTGGCTGAAGATGACTTCAAAGGAGCTCAGAAAAAGTTCGCGGACTTTATCAAAGAAAATGGTGGCGAAATTGCACACCTGAATCCGTGGGGATTGCGCTCACTGGCGTATCCGATTGAGAAAAAAACTACCGGTTTGTACTGGGTTTGTGAGTTCAATGCTCCTACAGAGCTGATTGCAAAACTTGAATTGCAAATGAACCGTGACGAAAACGTAATGCGTCACATGGTGAACAAACTCGACAAGCATGCTGTAGCGTACAACCTGAAAAAGCGCAACAAAAACGCTGAAGCTACCGCTTAAGATTACTTTTCTCTCAAAATCATTTTCAAAATGGCTAAGCAAAACGATATTAAATATCTTACTTCTACCCGGGTAGAGAAGCGCGCTAAGAAATACTGCCGTTTCAAAAAACTCGGTATCAGATACGTAGATTATAAGGACGCAGAGTTCCTCAAAAAATTTGTGAACGAGCAAGGTAAAATGCTGCCTCGCCGCATCACCGGAAACTCCCTGAAATTCCAGCGCAAAGTTGCGCACGCTATTAAAAAGGCCCGCCAAATGGCGCTTCTGCCTTATGTAACTGACCTTTTAAAATAAGAAATTATCATGCAAGTTATATTGATAAAAGATGTAGATAATTTGGGCGGTGCCAACGAACTGGTAGAAGTACGCCCGGGATATGCCCGCAACTTCCTGATCCCTCAGAAATTTGCTATCGAGGCGAGCTCCAGCAACGTTAAAGTAATGCAGGAACGCCGTAAGCAAGCTGAGAAAAAAGAAGCAAAACTGCTGGCTGAAATCGCTAATGTATCTGCTGCGCTGAAATCAGCTCCGGTGAAACTGGGCGCTAAAATCGGTACCAGCGGTAAAATCTTCGGTTCCGTTACCGCTATCCAACTGGCTCGCGCTATCCGCGAACAAAAAGGATATGAAATCGACCGTCGCCGTATCAGCATCATCGATGAGGTGAAAGAAGCCGGTACTTACAAGGCACAAATCGATTTCGGTAAAGAGAATATCGTAGAACTCGAATTCGAAGTAGTAGCTGAATAAGCACTAATCTTATAATTACGGAGACCGCCCTGTTACAGTGGCGGTCTCTTTTTTTGTATTTACCCTTCCGGCTGAAGCATTTATATACCTGTTTCGACGGACCGCTTGTTTATTTTCGGCGTAATTCGTATATTTATTGGATGATTTCTGAGTGAAGTCCATCTAAAACAATCAACAGCCGGAGTTTAAAATATGTGGAGTAAAAAGCTTTGTTTCTTATTATACCTGGTATTGTTCGCTTATCCGGTAGTAAAGGCACAGGGTCTTGAAGTGGATAAGGATGCACCTGTGAAAAATCTTAAGCTTGTGCGCGAAGAGGACGACGGAAAAGGGCATATTATCCGCACCGTTCAGTACTCTAAAGGTAATGTCCGTGTAACGGAAACCATCTTTATCACCAAAGGTCTTGCCGTAACTGAATTGCATGTGCCGATACGCCCTGATACGCTCGTCAAAAACCTACTCGAAATAGTAGTCAGTAAATCCAGCTACAGGGTGGGCTTATATTACCGCAACAGGCTGATCCGTTCCTATAAGGCAGTGTTCGGTCCTAACCCGAAATTCAATAAGCTTATGGAGGGTGACCGTAATACACCGGAAGGGAAGTTTACGATCACCAATAAAAATCCGGCCTCCAAGTACAACAAATTTATGCTGCTGAGCTACCCGAACGATTCGGCTTATGCACGGTTCAATATGCTGAAAAAGCAGGGGAAAATACCGGTAAATGCACGCATCGGAGGAGATATCGGTATCCACGGTATCTGGAAAGGAGGAGACGACATGATTGAAATGGGCGTAGGCTGGACAGACGGCTGCGTTGCAATCAAAAATAAAGATATTGAAGAGCTGTTCTCGCTGGTAGGTGTGGGTACAAAAGTGACCATACGCCGCTGATGCACAGTTCAATCATAACATTCCCACATTTCCGGGCGTAATGCCCTGTAAAAGCACATCAAAGGCTTACCTTTGGGCCTTGGGATCTGTACAGATCCGATAAAGATATTATATATGGAAGAAACGAAACGGCAGAAACAGGTTGCGAAATTAGTGCAGGCGGAATTAAACGAAATATTTCAGCGCTCAGGCGTCAACATATTTCATGGAGGTATGTTATCCATCTCAAAGGTGGTGATGACACCCGACCTGCTCGAAGCTCGTGTGTACCTGTCTCTTTTTCAGATTCCCGAACCTCAGAAGGCGCTGCACGAAATAAAAGAGCATGCCTGGGAATACCGCAGATCGTTGGGCGAACGCGTGCGCAACCAACTGCGTCGGGTGCCGCATCTGGAATTTTTCCTGGATGACACACTGGATTATGTGTTCCGCATGGAAGAAATATTCAAACAGATCAATAACGAAAAGAAAGACAACGATCAGGCTGCTGAGTAAGGATCTTCATGACAGGAGTCTCTCTGGTAATGCGTATTGCCCTGCGCTATCTGCGGGGAAAAGGCTCGGCTAATGCCGTGCCGGTGCTTTCCCGTATCAGTATGGCGGCGATTGCCGTGAGCAGCGCCGCGATGATTATCCTGTTTTCCGTCTTTAACGGCTTCGAATCGCTGATCAATAGTTTATACAGCACTTTCTACCCGGACATCCGTATCAGTGCTGCAAAAGGTAAATTCTTCGATCCCCGGCAACAAGCGGAGCAGGCATTAAAATCGAATGACCGGGTGGCTTACATTTCAGCCGTGATCGAAGACAATGTGCTCGTCAATACAGAATCGGGTGAAACCATTCCGGTAGTGCTCAAAGGGGTGGACCGTACCTTCTTCCAGGTGAATAACCTGAAGCCCGGCATCGTTAAAGGAGTAGATACACTGATGGAAAGCAGCCTGCTTGCCACGGCTATTGTGGGGCAGTATGTCGCCGCAAACCTGGGGGTGGACGTGGATAATGTATTCTCCCGCATATCTGTTTATTATCCCAATCCCGACGCCCCGCTGGCCAGTATTTCCCCTTCCGAAGCTTTTCAGTCTGCCATACTGAAGCCCGACGGCAGTTTCAGCGTGCAGGAAGAGCTGGATTCAAAATATATTATCGCTCCGCTGAACACCGTGAGAAAGCTGTTCCTGCAGGATGGGAAGGTGTCATCGCTGGAACTGAAGCTGCAAGCCGGTGCTGACCTGGATGCCGTAAAAAAAGAGATACAGGATCAATTAGGACCTGCATATGTGGTCAGCACCCGCTACGAACAGAATAAGGCGGTTTATATGGTGCTGAAATCGGAAAAGTGGGCCGGGTATGCGATCCTGCTGTTTGTATTGCTGATCGCCTCTTTCAATATGATCAGCGCACTGTCGCTGCTCGTCCTCGAAAAGCAGAAGGATATGGGTATTCTCCGCGCGATGGGCTTCGTGCCTGCTTACCTGGGGCGTATCGTTATGGCCGAGGGAATACTCTGGGCGCTTGTGGGTGCTTCCGTTGGGCTGCTGACCGGGCTGCTGCTCTGTTGGGCTCAGACCCGTTGGGGACTGGTAAAAATCCAGGGAGCATTCATTATTGAGTCTTACCCCGTAGAGATCCGCCTGCCGGACATACTGGTTGTTTTACTGACTGTTTGCTCTGTGGGAGCGCTCGCAGCCGTCTTTCCGGCACGGCGTGCACGGCGCCTGGAGCTGAACGGAATATTTGGAGGTAAATAGCGTTTGTTTTTTTGAAAGGAACACATTACTTTTGCGCACCTCAGAAAGAGTTTTTTCAATCACCAATGCGGCGGTGGCGAAACTGGTAGACGCACTACTTTGAGGTGGTAGCGCCTGTTAAAGGGCATGGGAGTTCGAATCTCCTCTGCCGCACTTATTTCAGAAAGGTCATCTTACAGATGGCCTTTCTGCTTTTCAGTGCATACGTTTTTATTTTGCCCGCACGCGGATTTGTTTATTTTTGATTTCTGCGTAAACCAGTATCCGGCTTGAAAAAAATCCTGCTAATAGAAGATGATCCCCACGTAGCTGCCTTTGTGAAAAAGGGGCTGGAGGAAGAGTCTTTTTCCGTGACATCGGCACCCAGTGGTGAAGAAGGGCTATCGGCATTTGAACGGGGATCTTTTGATCTGCTCATTGTGGATATCATGCTGCCGGGTATCAGCGGTCTGGAAGTATGTACACAGGTACGGCGTCAGTCGCATGTGCCGTTGCTGCTGCTCACTGCGCTAGGCACTGCCGAAAACGTGGCGCTGGGGCTGAATACCGGTGCCGATGATTACCTCGTTAAGCCTTTTAAATTTATCGAGCTCACCGCGCGTGTAAGATCGCTGCTGCGCCGCGCGGAACGTATTGCAGAACCGGATCAGGGCTCCATGCTGAGCTTTGCCGGTCTGTCCCTGAACGATCAGACGAAATCCGTTCATTATGAAAATGCCCCGGTTTCACTGACGGCTACTGAATACCGGCTGCTGTTTATGTTCATGAAGAATGCCCGGCGTGCGCTCTCACGCATGGATATCATCGACGAGGTGTGGGGTGTACAGGCGGATATGAGCACGAACGTTGTGGATGTGTATGTAAATTATCTGCGTAAAAAACTGGAGGCAGCGGGTGCGCCACGCCTTATCCATACCATTACGGGTATGGGATACATCATGAAAAGCGAGCTATGAAAACACGCAACCGCATCATATTGCTGTTAAGCTCTATTATCGTGGGAATCATCCTGCTGTTCAGCGGGTTCATGTATGTGTTCATTTCCAACTTTGCCTTTACCGATTTCTATGAACGCCTCGAAACGCGTGCCAACTATGCTGCACGTATCAGGCTGGATCCCGACAACCTGCATCTCACGCGGTTTAAAACGAATTATCTTGTAAAACTTCCGCGGGAAAAGGACGACTTCCTTCAAATAGATGCAGCCCATTCCCTTCGCTATTGGGCGGAAAAAGATGGTTTCGATCAGCATTTCCTGGAGACGGTATGGGAAAAGGGAAAAGGTACTTTCCGCAAAGGGAAACTGCTGTTCTGCGGCATACGTCATAAGGCGTACAACGGCGCTACGTATATTGTGATCACCTCGGCCGAAAATGATTATTTCGACGACCTGATGTCTTACCTCTCAAGACTCCTGTTTGTAATGATCATTGCTTCGACGATCATTATCTTTTTCCTTTCCTCCTGGCTGTTTAAAAAGATCTTCAGGCCGATCAAAATGATCACCGAAGATGTGTTGCGTATCGGAACGGAAAATCTGAACATCCGCCTTTCTGATCCGGGAACCGATGATGAGCTGGGTTCACTCACGCGTACGATGAACGGGATGCTGGACCGGCTGGAGACAAGTTTTGAAACACAGAATAATTTCATCAGCAACGCTTCGCATGAATTGAACACACCGCTGACCACCATTATCGGTGAAGCGGATATCGCGCTCGCACGTCCGCGCAGTCAGGAAGAATATGTGCTTGCTTTGCAGCACATCCTTGCTGAAGCGGAGAAGCTGGACCGCAAAACAAAAGCGCTTCTGCATCTGGCACAAACAGGGTTACGCGGTAAGCAGCTGATTTTTGAAAAGGTGCGCATTGATCAGCTTCTGTTCGATGTTCAGGACACTGTGAAACGTATCTATCCGCAGAGTAAAGTGCGCTTCGATTATGAATCGTTGCCCGATAATCCGCGCAAGCTGAAAGCACGCGGCAACGAGCAATTGCTGCATCTGGCGTTTTCCAATATCATTCTGAACGCCTGTAAATACTCGCATAACGATCTGGTGAACGTCAGTATCGCCTGCAGCGAACGTTATGTCGCGGTTGTGGTAAAGGATCGGGGGATTGGTATCCCGGTAGCCGAGATCGATCATATCTACGATCCGTTTTTCAGGGCTTCCAACACCACGCCGTTCGAGGGATACGGGATAGGATTGCCGCTTACCCGCAACATCGTGAAAATGCATGAGGGAGAAATGATCGTCACCTCCGAAGTAAATGCCGGAACAACAGTGGAGGTGAAACTGCCGCGGTTTTTCACGGATTAGCAAATCGCTAACGCTTTTCTTATCGTTTTCTAATGCGCCTCTAAATACCCTCTAATATCAGGATGCTACGTTTGTGTCAAATTCCCGAGAATGGCACATACGATTCTTATTCCCACAGATTTTACCCCTGCTTCACTGGCTTTGGTGCGTAGTGCGCTCAATAGTGACCATGAACCCCTGCATATATTGCTGGTACATGGAATTGCGATCAGAGAGTCGATTACCGGTATGTTGTTTTTCTCTAAGGCCAATGTGCTGATGAAGCTGATGAATGCAGAATTCCGGCAGGCGATGGAGGATCTGAAAACGGTTTACGGTCGCCAGACTGGCTTCTGTGAAAGTGGAATTGTTTCTCGGCGACACGCAGCAATCTTTTTCCGATTTCCTCGAAACACATGAAGTGGCCCAGATATTCATGCCGGGAACGTTCCGGTTTGCGCGGGCACACCGGCTCAGTAAAGATCTGGTTCCGTTTCTCGAAAGATCGCTCCGCGAGAAGATCAAAATATCCTGGTCGGTGAAACGCTTTGATGCGATTGGTTTCTCAGGGGCAAATGGTTAAAGAAAAAAAACATGAAATACTACATCACATTATTTTGTTCACTGCTGATTCCGGTGTCTTTGCTGGCAGCGGCGTTATTGTTCCGCGACCGGGAGTTGCGTCCCGAGGAGCGCATTGTAGGCCGCTGGGATGAAGTCTCCTGGACATATGCCAAGGCCGATAATAAGGGTGCGGTACAATTCGGCAAAGAACCACTGACAGAGTCGGTGAAGCACCTGATTTCGCAATCAAAGATCATCCATAAAGCCGAGCAGTGGGATTTCCGCCCGGGAGCGTTGCTGGACCTGCATACCGCGGATAAGGATGTGCATCTCGACTGGTCAATCCTCGGAAACGGCAATGTTTTGCGTATCCGCTACAATAACGATTATGAGGAAACCTATCAGTTGGTGGAATTGAATGATAAGCGCATGGTATTGCATTTTGAAAGTGAGCAGCTGACCCGCGGTATTGTGCGGATCACATTTGCAAGGATTTAAAAGACGATTCATAAATATGACTAACAGAGAGAACAGGAGACTGAAGGGGCGCATCGTATTTGCGATGATGACCTCTTTTGCCGCAGGTATGGTAAACGTGTCATCGTTGGTGTTGTTTTTTTCATTTTCATCCAACGTTACCGGGCACTACGCCATACTGGCTTCAGAGATAGCGAAGGGTAATCTCGTACGGATACTGACTGCCCTGGGGTGGATTGCGATGTATTTCGCGGGCAGTTTTTTCTCCGGAAGCCTGATGCGTAAGCGTCCTGCGGCATCCTCTTTCTCGTTCGCTCCGGCCGTGGTGCCGATGCTCCTGGAAATATCCTGTCTGCTCGCAGCTGGTTTTTACGGGCACTATTTCTATGCCGAAACACTGGTGGAAACCGAATTGCTGGTGGCGCTGCTGTTATTTGCAATGGGGCTGCAGAACGGTATGACCGCTTCCCTGAAGGGTTTCGGGCTGAAAACCACTCATCTCACCGGTCTCACAACAGACCTTGCGCTTAATACGGCCCAGTGGTTCCAGGAGCCTGCTCAGCGTGCTGACGCATCTGCAAGACTTAAACAGATGTTTGCGATCGCCGCTGGATATATTGCCGGCGGAACGCTCGCCGGGTGCATCATCCATTACTTTCACTTTTGGGTGTTTATTTACATCGCGCTCGCTATGGTGCTGATTCTCGCTTACAGTCTCGTGAGAACAAAATTGCTGAGGGAAACTTACAGGCGCAGGCGTGTGCGCAACCGCGAGTTGTTCGATCAGCCTGTACTGCGCCCCAATAAGCTTGTTCTGAAGAAATCGACGGGCTTATAGCTCAAACCGCCCGTCGAAATTTCCCTTGCTTACAATGGCCATGCACACAAATACAAGCACGATGAAGGCAAAGAGCATCAGCAGGTACAACAGCAAAATGCGCCAGATGAATCCGCCTGTAGTATACTTTTTCCTTGCTACCTGCCGGTAGCAGATCAGTGGCTGCAGCAGTATCAGAATCGTGATGATCTCGGTGGACCAATCAATAACGAGTCCGGATATTTTTCCGTCCGGAGGTAATAAACTCACTATATTGTCGACAGCGATGTAAAGTGTAATGGCCAGCAGGCAGAAGCCGCCGATGATATTATGCTCTGCGAAATTATAACGCAGGCGCCTGAAGACGATCCATGCGCAGGCTGCGGTAAATGGCACGAACGAGAAGATCAGGGGTTTAGACCATGTTTCAAAAAAATGTTTTAGTACAGTTCCGTCACCCTCAAATTGAATGATATCGCCCTGCGCCGGGTACAGTTTGTGTTGCCAGTGGCTCAGCAGCAGGATAAATCCGAGTACAAGCAATGTGAGGTAAAATATATTATAGTAGCGTACCCGTCTGCCCTCGATATAATTAACCGCTGCATATCCGGGCCGGAACAATGTCTCTTTCAGGGTGAACCATATCCCTTTTTCCAGGTGCCATACGCCATGCAGCAGGTCGTGCAGCACAAAATGCTTTACGGTAATGCGGTGCGTGTCTGTTTTTTGTCCGCAGACAGGGCAGTAAGCCTGGCCTGCAGGCGACTGACAATTGAGGCAATGGTCTGAGCTGTGCATAGGTGGATATATGGCATAAAAATAGGAGTAATCTTCAGAAAAGACTACTCCTTGAGGGAATGTATTTGATTCCGGAGCGATTAAGTGATCGCACCGTTTTTTTACGATCAGTAGGCGTCGTTTACTTTCACCTGATACACCTTTAATGTACCCGTACCGGACGAAACAAAGAATACTGATTTCTTATCATTGCTGTAGCGGAAAGACTGTTGCGGATACAGTGCTGTTTCCTTCATGTCATAAGCGGGATATAATTTTTCTCCTGCCAGATCCACGAGACGGAAATGAGTGCCCGTTCCGGCATTGGTGGTACTGGTGGTACTGAAAGTATTCCAGGCGAGCAGTGCGGTAGTGCTGCTGTACTGGATGATTTTTGCACCCCAGCCTACATACTCATTGGCCAGTTCTGTGATCCACACTTCTTTCTTCACTGCAGGGGCATTTACATTCATGCCGCTGAGTAATACCAGGCGTAGGTCACGTTGGGTTCTGCCTTCGGAGGTGGAATATAATACGGCCACGTCGCGGTTGGAGAGTTCTGTGAAATCACCTGTTGTGGTGTTGGTGACAGGGTCGCCGGTAGAACCGCTGTATTTAAAGTATTCAAGCTTGGACAGTGCTTTTCTCTGATTGGGATCCCAGGTTGCAGCCATGAGCGCACGCGGGTAACTGTCTCCATGCGCAAGCGTGTAGAAGCCATTGTCTGCATTGAAAAAGCCACGCTGGTCGAAGTTGTGCGACGAATGCCAACCCTCACCTGTCATTTCTCCCGCACTATTCAGTTTTAACTTGCCGGTTGCGCCGTCCAGGAAGCAACAAAAACCCGCCTGGTGGCGCTTGCCGCCCGTCATTTTTGTATGGGATAAGTATAGGGCGATGGTGTCGGTGGCGGCATTGTAGCTGTATCAGCGATGAGCCGGCCTGCGCAGGCTCTGCGGGTGAGTCCTCTGTATTCATGTCCTTATCACCAAACAGCAGCGTGGAAAAAATAACGCTGCCGTCTTTATTGAAGGCTGTGTACCAGGCTTCCGCCTGATTCTGGTCGAAGCTGTTTTTGCAGGCATACCCGATAATGAATTTGTCCTGGCCCAGCTTTTCGAAGCCGATGTAGCGTTGCGCCGTATCGGTAATAAACTTGGGGATTTTGATGTCTTCGATCAGCGATTTGCCGCTTACCGATACCCGCGAGATGTGCGGTTGCTCATCGGTATCCAGCCAGTAAACATCCAGTGTATTGTCGGCATTCACACGGAAATCGATGTAAGAGTAGGTGCCGTAGGGTGAGTTTGGCTTCTTATAAGCCATTTTAGCGATGGCGGTCAGTAGTTTAGGTTGCGGTGAAACCGGCACATCAAACGACAGGACGTACGACGAATCAAGTGGTTTGTCCGTTGCTGTATTTGGCGGATTCGGGGTTTCCGTTTTTTTCTGCTCTTTTTTGCAGGCGGCAAATCCCGCCAGGGCGAGGATGGCACAGAGGCATCGTATAGATTTGGTAGTGGTTCTCATAATCCTATGCTTATCAAATTCTGTGCCTGAACCGGGGCTTCATTTACTGCCTGAACTGAAATTGTATGTTGGGGAGCTACCAATTTGCAGACCTGCAAGTACCTTACAGTATTAGTAACACCAGTTTATGTGTAAGCGTCGTAAACAGACTTTTTTTGTTTTTTTTATGATTTGAAATGGTGGTACAGAATGCCGGCATAGCCTCGCAGCATAAGGTCTGCGCAAACCCAGGTTCCGTACAACTTCACTTCATGGAGCCGTTGTGAATTGCTTTCAAACATTTGAGTACCTTAGGTCTTGCACAACTAAGTATGGATTTATTACATGTGCAGGATTGTTGTGAATTGCTTTCAAACATTTGAGTACCTTAGGTCTTGCATAACGCAATAATCGGCTTTATCTGGTGGTATTTGTTGTGAATTGCTTTTAAACATTTGAGTACCTTAGGTCTTGCACAACACGTTGATAAAGGTAAGCAGATACCTATGTGTTGTGAATTGCTTTCAATCTTTTGAGTACCTTAGGTCTTGCACAACATCTGCTTCCAACGTGCTTCGGTCCATGCGTTGTGAATTGCTTTCAATCTTTTGAGTACCTTAGGTCTCGCACAACATACTTCGCTCGCTTCTCTACGGTCGCGATGTTGTGAATTGCTTTCAATCTTTTGAGTACCTTAGGTCTCGCACGACGAGGAGTGCCGAGCAGATTCAGATGTCTGTGTTGTGAATTGCTTTCAATCTTTTGAGTACCTTAGGTCTCGCACAGCTGATGACACTTGCCACACGGAACATAATGAGTTGTGAATTGCTTTCAATCTTTTGAGTACCTTAGGTCTCGCACAACTTTTAACGTTACGCTGATACGACTGCTCGGGTTGTGAATTGCTTTCAATCTTTTGAGTACCTTAGGTCTCGCACAACCGAGCGTTAATGCGGAACTTATCACCGGGAGTTGTGAATTGCTTTCAATCTTTTGAGTACCTTAGGTCTCGCACAACTGGTTGGTCTGTCGCTTATGATGGTCAGTAGTTGTGAATTGCTTTCAATCTTTTGAGTACCTTGGGTCTCGCACAACAAACGAGACGTTTTAGTCCACATGCGGGACGTTGTGAATTGCTTTCAATCTTTTGAGTACCTTAGGTCTCGCACAACACGAGACGCAGATATACCATGACCAGCCATAGTTGTGAATTGCTTTCAATCTTTTGAGTACCTTAGGTCTCGCACAACAGTATACTTACTCCAATACTCGTTAGCCTGAGTTGTGAATTGCTTTCAATCTTTTGAGTACCTTAGGTCTCGCACAACTGTTGAAGAGTTTTTTCATCACCAAATAAAGTTGTGAATTGCTTTCAATCTTTTGAGTACCTTAGGTCTCGCACAACTTCGATACGGACGGTTCGCCTTGCTCGCTTGTTGTGAATTGCTTTCAATCTTTTGAGTACCTTAGGTCTCGCACAACTCGATACGGACGGTTCGCCTTGCTCGCTTGTTGTGAATTGCTTTCAATCTTTTGAGTACCTTAGGTCTCGCACAACTCAGTTTTAGCAATAGACGGATCAACAAGAGTTGTGAATTGCTTTCAATCTTTTGAGTACCTTAGGTCTCGCACAACGCGCCCGCTTTTCAGCTGCACGTATAGCAGTTGTGAATTGCTTTCAATCTTTTGAGTACCTTAGGTCTCGCACAACCATAAATTAAAAACATTAGTAGCACCATCAGTTGTGAATTGCTTTCAATCTTTTGAGTACCTTAGGTCTCGCACAACCATACTTCGCTCGCTTATCTACGGTCGCATGTTGTGAATTGCTTTCAATCTTTTGAGTACCTTAGGTCTCGCACAACTCATACTTCGCTCGCTTATCTACGGTCGCAGTTGTGAATTGCTTTCAATCTTTTGAGTACCTTAGGTCTCGCACAACAAATAGGTAAGACGTGTGAATTTACGATGAGTTGTGAATTGCTTTCAATCTTTTGAGTACCTTAGGTCTCGCACAACTCGACAGCCTTTTGTACGGCTGCGTTACGCGTTGTGAATTGCTTTCAATCTTTTGAGTACCTTAGGTCTCGCACAACAGAGTACCGTGTTGACCGAACCGTACAAGAGTTGTGAATTGCTTTCAATCTTTTGAGTACCTTAGGTCTCGCACAACTTGTATACCTCAGTCTGAAGATCGGATAAAGTTGTGAATTGCTTTCAATCTTTTGAGTACCTTAGGTCTCGCACAACAGAACTTTTTTAGTAATGGTGACACAGTTGTGTTGTGAATTGCTTTCAATCTTTTGAGTACCTTAGGTCTCGCACAACAATAAGTAAGACGCGTAAACTTTCTATGAGTTGTGAATTGCTTTCAATCTTTTGAGTACCTTAGGTCTCGCACAACAATCATTTCAGGAGTAAGATAACGAGATCCGTTGTGAATTGCTTTCAATCTTTTGAGTACCTTAGGTCTCGCACAACAAATAAGTAAGACGCGTGAACTTTCGATGGTTGTGAATTGCTTTCAATCTTTTGAGTACCTTAGGTCTCGCACAACATAGCAGCAGATACGGGAATGGTTACAGCGGTTGTGAATTGCTTTCAATCTTTTGAGTACCTTAGGTCTCGCACAACCATACTTCGCTCGCTCTTTCACGGTCGCCAGTTGTGAATTGCTTTCAATCTTTTGAGTACCTTAGGTCTCGCACAACTCGTACACCATCATCTGTGTTTGAGATAAAGTTGTGAATTGCTTTCAATCTTTTGAGTACCTTAGGTCTCGCACAACAGCTTTACTCGCTACCTTGACTCTCCGGGGTTGTGAATTGCTTTCAATCTTTTGAGTACCTTAGGTCTCGCACAACCAGTTCTGTAGTTAGCTCAGACCATACGAGGTTGTGAATTGCTTTCAATCTTTTGAGTACCTTAGGTCTCGCACAACAGAAACGGGTGATTTACCCAAAGAAGATCCGTTGTGAATTGCTTTCAATCTTTTGAGTACCTTAGGTCTCGCACAACACTCTATACGCCCTAAATCTGCATGTATAAGTTGTGAATTGCTTTCAATCTTTTGAGTACCTTAGGTCTCGCACAACAAAATACGTAAGACGCGTAAACTTGCGGTGGTTGTGAATTGCTTTCAATCTTTTGAGTACCTTAGGTCTCGCACAACTCGACAGCCTTCTGTACGGCTGCGTTACGAGTTGTGAATTGCTTTCAATCTTTTGAGTACCTTAGGTCTCGCACAACATACGCGTTTTGCTTTCAAAGTAGTTGTTGGTTGTGAATTGCTTTCAATCTTTTGAGTACCTTAGGTCTCGCACAACTCAGATGTAACCTTTAACGTTTGAGCATTAGTTGTGAATTGCTTTCAATCTTTTGAGTACCTTAGGTCTCGCACAACTAACAAAATATGCAAACACATGATGTTTGGTTGTGAATTGCTTTCAATCTTTTGAGTACCTTAGGTCTCGCACAACATCCAGCGTTTTTAACGTTGCGTTTATACGTTGTGAATTGCTTTCAATCTTTTGAGTACCTTAGGTCTCGCACAACTTCGTCTCGTGCTCAAACTCCGCAGTTGAAGTTGTGAATTGCTTTCAATCTTTTGAGTACCTTAGGTCTCGCACAACCAAGGGATTATTGTGCAGCGGGCGACGAAGTTGTGAATTGCTTTCAATCTTTTGAGTACCTTAGGTCTCGCACAACTGGGATTCGTCTTTAACAAGGGGGGCAACGGTTGTGAATTGCTTTCAATCTTTTGAGTACCTTAGGTCTCGCACAACTTGACATTATAGTGCCAGTTGACACCAAAAGTTGTGAATTGCTTTCAATCTTTTGAGTACCTTAGGTCTCGCACAACTCAGACAAATCAGTATGAACAGTCTATTGAGTTGTGAATTGCTTTCAATCTTTTGAGTACCTTAGGTCTCGCACAACAACTCTTCTTGACGGTTTCTTCGATGGTAAGTTGTGAATTGCTTTCAATCTTTTGAGTACCTTAGGTCTCGCACAACCGGTGTAGCAAGAGGCATAAGGCGCATAAGTTGTGAATTGCTTTCAATCTTTTGAGTACCTTAGGTCTCGCACAACACGATCGTCGCCTTTGAATGCGGGGACTGAGTTGTGAATTGCTTTCAATCTTTTGAGTACCTTAGGTCTCGCACAACCAACCATACCACGGAGAATAGAATCGCCAGTTGTGAATTGCTTTCAATCTTTTGAGTACCTTAGGTCTCGCACAACAATCAGGTCCATATCAAGAGCCTGAACGGTGTTGTGAATTGCTTTCAATCTTTTGAGTACCTTAGGTCTCGCACAACAATCAGGTCCATATCAAGAGCCTGAACGGTGTTGTGAATTGCTTTCAATCTTTTGAGTACCTTAGGTCTCGCACAACAGAAGGAACATAAGGCTCAAAACCTTGGTCGTTGTGAATTGCTTTCAATCTTTTGAGTACCTTAGGTCTCGCACAACACGATCAGTATCAGCAGAGAGTTTAGAGATGTTGTGAATTGCTTTCAATCTTTTGAGTACCTTAGGTCTCGCACAACAGTGGAGTACCAGCAGATTCAGACGTTTGTGTTGTGAATTGCTTTCAATCTTTTGAGTACCTTAGGTCTCGCACAACTGATGTTTTAATGCTTCAATTGTCCTGAGTGTTGTGAATTGCTTTCAATCTTTTGAGTACCTTAGGTCTCGCACAACTGCCTGGAATGACATCAGCGAATACAAGTAGTTGTGAATTGCTTTCAATCTTTTGAGTACCTTAGGTCTCGCACAACCTCGGTTGGAATACAAGCGTCTTGCCGGTAGTTGTGAATTGCTTTCAATCTTTTGAGTACCTTAGGTCTCGCACAACTCACCACAGCTCCGTAACAAATGACATACAGTTGTGAATTGCTTTCAATCTTTTGAGTACCTTAGGTCTCGCACAACTTTCTGAAAATTTAGAATCCATTTTTAATGTTGTGAATTGCTTTCAATCTTTTGAGTACCTTAGGTCTCGCACAACCCAAGGTTTTGAGCCTTATGTTCCTTCTGCGTTGTGAATTGCTTTCAATCTTTTGAGTACCTTAGGTCTCGCACAACGTATAATAGCATGATAATGAGGACGCCGAGTTGTGAATTGCTTTCAATCTTTTGAGTACCTTAGGTCTCGCACAACACAAACGAATCAGTATGAGCAATCTATTGAGTTGTGAATTGCTTTCAATCTTTTGAGTACCTTAGGTCTCGCACAACATACTTCGCTCGCTTCTACACGGTCGCCGGTTGTGAATTGCTTTCAATCTTTTGAGTACCTTAGGTCTCGCACAACTTCATACGATTTTGCAGCTCCATTTGAGAAGTTGTGAATTGCTTTCAATCTTTTGAGTACCTTAGGTCTCGCACAACATCATTTCAGGCGTGAGATAGCGAGATCCAGTTGTGAATTGCTTTCAATCTTTTGAGTACCTTAGGTCTCGCACAACGACGATCGTCGCCTTTGAATGCGGGCACGGAGTTGTGAATTGCTTTCAATCTTTTGAGTACCTTAGGTCTCGCACAACGGTGTTTTGCCATCAAAGAAACCGTCAAGAGTTGTGAATTGCTTTCAATCTTTTGAGTACCTTAGGTCTCGCACAACTAAACCCGAAAAAGACATGATACACAAAAGCGTTGTGAATTGCTTTCAATCTTTTGAGTACCTTAGGTCTCGCACAACCAATATCTTACCCGCGGCAGATAATCGGCTGTTGTGAATTGCTTTCAATCTTTTGAGTACCTTAGGTCTCGCACAACCGATATCGGATGATACAAAAGACGATGTCGGTTGTGAATTGCTTTCAATCTTTTGAGTACCTTAGGTCTCGCACAACGCATCGAAAATAGCCTTCGTAATACGGCTTGTTGTGAATTGCTTTCAATCTTTTGAGTACCTTAGGTCTCGCACAACACATGGCGAAGAGACTATGCCGCATTCATTGTTGTGAATTGCTTTCAATCTTTTGAGAACCTCAGGTCTCGCACAACCAATATCTTACCCGCGGCAGATAATCGGCTGTTGTGAATTGCTTTCGATCTTTTGAGTACCTTAGGTCTCGCACAACCGATATCGGATGATACAAAAGACGATGTCGGTTGTGAATTGCTTTCAATCTTTTGAGTACCTTAGGTCTCGCACAACCGAATCCGTTTTCAACATAAAGCGCGTACGGTTGTGATTTGCTTTCAATCTTTTGAGTACCTTAGGTCTCGCACAACTGCCAGTCCCGGTTATATCCGCTGCTACTCGTTGTGAATTGCTTTCAATCTTTTGAGTACCTTAGGTCCTCGCACAACTCCAAACCGAAGAGAGTTCCCCGGTAGTTAGTTGTGAATTGCTTTCAATCTTTTGAGTACCTTCAGGGTCTCGCACAACACGATGATGCACCTTTTGTTTTGCATTGTAGTGGTCAATTGCTTTCAATCTTTTGAGTACCTTAGGTCTCGCACAACCACGTCTTTATCGTTAATATATTTCTCTCCGTTGTGAATTGCTTTCAATCTTTTGAGTACCTTAGGTCTCGCACAACAACCATTCCGAATGGCCGAAATATGACAGGGTTGTGAATTGCTTTCAATCTTTTGAGTACCTTAGGTCGCACAACAGACGGCACGTACGGCTCAAATCCTTGATCGTTGTGAATTGCTTTCAATCTTTTGAGTACCTTAGGTCTCGCACAACACGGTCATCGCCTTTGAATGCAGGAACGGTGTTGTGAATTGCTTTCAATCTTTTGAGTACCTTAGGTCTCGCACAACCAAAACTTTTTGCAAGTCGGACAATTCAGGTTGTGAATTGCTTTCAATCTTTTGAGTACCTTAGGTCTCGCACAACGGTTTATGCGAAGGTGTTATAGATGGGGATGTTGTGAATTGCTTTCAATCTTTTGAGTACCTTAGGTCTCGCACAACATCAAGGATTTGAGCCTTACGTCCCATCTGCGTTGTGAATTGCTTTCAATCTTTTGAGTACCTTAGGTCTCGCACAACACGGTGTAGCAAGAGGCATGAGACGCATAAGTTGTGAATTGCTTTCAATCTTTTGAGTACCTTAGGTCTCGCACAACCGTCTCGTGCTCAAACTCCTCAATTGAATGTTGTGAATTGCTTTCAATCTTTTGAGTACCTTAGGTCTCGCACAACCAATTCACCTTTCAGGTACACATTAACATAGTTGTGAATTGCTTTCAATCTTTTGAGTACCTTAGGTCTCGCACAACTCCGGATACGAATTGATTATCTCCTTCAGTGTTGTGAATTGCTTTCAATCTTTTGAGTACCTTAGGTCTCGCACAACTACCATGTCCATCAGCTACAAAACATCTCTGGTTGTGAATTGCTTTCAATCTTTTGAGTACCTTAGGTCTCGCACAACCGCAAAAGTACTCAGGTAGATATGCGGCTAGTTGTGAATTGCTTTCAATCTTTTGAGTACCTTAGGTCTCGCACAACTGGTTGGTCTGTTTCTTATGATGGTCAGTAGTTGTGAATTGCTTTCAATCTTTTGAGTACCTTAGGTCTCGCACAACAGGAATTGATATTGGCTTTGCCCAGTTAGGGTTGTGAATTGCTTTCAATCTTTTGAGTACCTTAGGTCTCGCACAACCATTCTGTTTTCGGCTCCAGAGCCTATCCGGTTGTGAATTGCTTTCAATCTTTTGAGTACCTTAGGTCTCGCACAACTACCTGGTAATGAAGGATCATCTCTCCATAGTTGTGAATTGCTTTCAATCTTTTGAGTACCTTAGGTCTCGCACAACGCACTCGCTGGCGCCAAAAAAGATAATGCGTTGTGAATTGCTTTCAATCTTTTGAGTACCTTAGGTCTCGCACAACACAATAATTAATAAGGATACTGGGGTATCAGTTGTGAATTGCTTTCAATCTTTTGAGTACCTTAGGTCTCGCACAACTTGAAATGCTGGTGCCTTCGCCATTCCTTTGTTGTGAATTGCTTTCAATCTTTTGAGTACCTTAGGTCTCGCACAACGTTAAAACCGTAGTGAGAGAACATCATTGGTTGTGAATTGCTTTCAATCTTTTGAGTACCTTAGGTCTCGCACAACACAAGAACGCCGTCTTTAAATACTTTACCAGTTGTGAATTGCTTTCAATCTTTTGAGTACCTTAGGTCTCGCACAACTCAGTATCAGCAGAGAGCTTGGAAATCATAGTTGTGAATTGCTTTCAATCTTTTGAGTACCTTAGGTCTCGCACAACAATATCGAGGGTTTATTGTGCTGCGGGCGTAGTTGTGAATTGCTTTCAATCTTTTGAGTACCTTAGGTCTCGCACAACGGCGTATAGCCATTCATGTTCACTTTCACAGTTGTGAATTGCTTTCAATCTTTTGAGTACCTTAGGTCTCGCACAACAGTAAATACAGGTGGGATGCTTACGGTATTGTTGTGAATTGCTTTCAATCTTTTGAGTACCTTAGGTCTCGCACAACCCGCATAAAAGCGCTCCATCAAAAGTAATAGTTGTGAATTGCTTTCAATCTTTTGAGTACCTTAGGTCTCGCACAACGTTCCAGAGCAACTATAGGTAAGACGGAAAGTTGTGAATTGCTTTCAATCTTTTGAGTACCTTAGGTCTCGCACAACACAAGGATTACACACTGACTAAGGCAATGTGTTGTGAATTGCTTTCAATCTTTTGAGTACCTTAGGTCTCGCACAACAGCATTGGTGATAACCGCGAGTTGTTGATAGTTGTGAATTGCTTTCAATCTTTTGAGTACCTTAGGTCTCGCACAACTGATGCTGTTATTGGCACATTATACATTGGGTTGTGAATTGCTTTCAATCTTTTGAGTACCTTAGGTCTCGCACAACGCAGCCAGCATCGGTGAAGTTGTTTCTTAAGTTGTGAATTGCTTTCAATCTTTTGAGTACCTTAGGTCTCGCACAACTCTTTTCCTTGTGGGCATGAACGACATCCAGTTGTGAATTGCTTTCAATCTTTTGAGTACCTTAGGTCTCGCACAACGCCTGCGCTCATCCATCATCTCATCGGGATAGTTGTGAATTGCTTTCAATCTTTTGAGTACCTTAGGTCTCGCACAACAGGAGTATGTTGGTAAGATCAAGCGCGGCGGTTGTGAATTGCTTTCAATCTTTTGAGTACCTTAGGTCTCGCACAACACGAATCGCCCAAATCGAGTAGGGGCAAGTGTTTTGAAAGATTTTACTCAATAAAAAAAGTGAGTCATCCGACTCACTTTTTTTATAAAAAAGGGCTTTTTTTGCTCAAAACATTTCGAGTTGCTGAACCGTTCCGGGAGTTGCTTCCACCATTTTGCCCCGGAAAATTTCCATCATCCCGAATTGTTTGTCGGTAACGCACATGATACCGATATGGCCCTTTTCCGGCAGAAATGACTTGACACGCCTGATATGTACCTCCGCATTTTCCCGGCTGGCACAATGCCGGATGTACATGCTGAATTGAAACATGGCGAAGCCATCCGTCAGAATCTTTTTCCTGAACTGCGCGTATACTTTCCGCTCAGCTTTGGTTTCCGTAGGCAAGTCGAAGAATACAAGAATCCACATGATACGGTAAGCATTTAGTCGCGAGTAAGGATCGGGTTGCATAGGCTACAGCTGGGGATACAGAAGTTGCCTGGAAACGCCTTCATAGCATTTGGCCAGGGATGCCGTAGTGCGCTGCACCGCATTCAGGAGGGGACTGGTGCCGCCATCAATATGAACATCCAGTTGGGCGATACGTAATAACTGCTGCTTCATTTCCGGTGTCATCTCCAGGAATTTGCCGTTCATGCTTACGATCTGACAAACTTCTTTATCTACATAGGGCCTGTAAGGCTCCATAATATCGTCTGCCAGGCAGTAGGCATTATACTGGTTTCTGTGATGGATGCCCAGGGTGGGGAGTAAGCCCGATATTACGAGGTTGCGCGCCACGATTGCCCGCAGAATCGCATAGCCATAGTTCAGTAAATTGTTGGGAGGTATCCCTTCCCGGTCTCTTTTAAATTCCAGGAATGCAGGAAACACCTCCTTCCAGTAATACGCGGCAGCCTGAGCTTCACAGTTGTCGTTGTCGCCGCTCCTTACATTGCGTGCCATTGCCCGTAAGGGGCGTGCGTCTGCTTTTTGAATAGTTAATTGTGCAGCCTGATTCTCAATTTTGGCAATCACTGTCTGCTGCCACAATTGTTTTTTCAGCGGAAGCGATGCTTCTGTCTGGTAGCGGAATTTCTGGCTTTGCAGGCTGTGGCCTTCCAGCGGCAGGAACAGTCCGTTGGGGTGGTGCGTATTGTTGCAACTGACCAAGGCTACGGTATGATCCATCAGTTTTGCGAGCAATGCCTGAGTTATGGTGATCTGACTATGATCCAGCACCACCACGCCGATATCCTCTATCGGTATTGTGATCGATTCCTGGTCCTTCCGCTCCACCACAAGTTGATCGTTTGCCGTCTTGAGATAAGCCGGATTTCCGAAATAGAGTGTGCGTTTGATCATAGCCTATTTTAATTTTATACTTCCATCTATCATTACTTCAAAATCATAGCCTTCAACCAAAAAATCATACTTACCATACCCAAAACGCAAAGTGGGTTTGGGTTTCTCCCAATCAAATTCAGATTCAATATATTCATCTTTAATATCTGTTTTGCTTCTTGCTTCTATATGATGTTTGAAATTAAGTCTGGCAGAGTTTCCATTTTTCTCAAAATTGGTGTACACGTAAAATCTGTTGAAAAGTTCCTTGTCGCCAATTTCATTTTTTAATTCTTTTTCCTTTAAAAAGACAACTCTTATCCCTGGCTTCAAAATGTATTTTAAGTCCAATTGCTTTTCTACTTTGCCTTTTTGTATAGTTATAAAAGGAGCGAATAAATCTTTTTCATCTTCAATATCATCAATTGCCAATGACTGGGCAACCTCCATGAGATTTCTGAAATCAAAATCTTTCTTCGTTTTTTCTTTGTCTTCATACAAGGCAAAATAACTATTGGTAGCATTGGCTGCGTAGTAATGTTGCTTGTACTCTTTTGATGATAAGTATGTTTGTTTTTTTACTTGAAGGGGTTCTGAAACACTTGCCCATACTCTAATGTGCCGTATTTTATTAACCTTTTTCCCTTCTTTATCATACATAAAAATGCCTGCCTCAAAAGCTTCTCTCAATCCGCCAGCTTTTTCAATTTGATGTTTGATTTGTTTTTTCAGACCTTTATCTACCATTTGTTTTTCTATATCCTCCCAAGTTTTAAAACCAGAAGCATCTGGCTTAGTTTTATATTGAAATGGTACACGAATGGTATATTTTACTTTGTCCTCTTGAATAAAATTGCCATTTTCGTCTTTTTGCATCTTGCCATTTTCATCTAGCTTAGCAGGTTTCATTGCTCCATAAAAAGTTTCTTGGTGCAGTTGTCCTCGTATGCTATCCCCAGTTGCAACTTTTTTAATGTTTGTACCTTCAATAACTTGAATTTTTCCTCGCTTTCTAACATACTTTTTTGCTTTAGTTAAAAACTGAATATTGTTGACAGAATTGACCAATACTGAATCATCAATATCAAAGATATATTTGGCAGAAAAAGAAGGATAAGGTTTTAATGTTTCAAAACGTTGTTTTGTTTCTAATGATTCAAAATAGGCTTTGAGTATTTCGTCTCTTCTTGATGCAAAAGGTATCAAAGTGAGTACTGTTGCGTCTTTTGCGTGATGAGAATGTTTGCTTCTATCTTTTTTTTCATCAAAATTTTGAGGCTGTATTTCAAATACTTTTCTAAATATAGCCGTAACAGCTCCCCTTCTGCACCTCTACTTTTTCAAAGTAAGTTTTTAAATAATGAAAGGCATATTTTGAAATTAATTGAGTATCTACCAATTGGCTATTTTTAAATCCAGAGGTGATGTCTTGCATTTTAAAACGCTCTACTTTTCCACTCCAATATTCCAATTCCATCTTCCAAAGATGTCTTTGTTTTATGGCATCATCTTTCCAAGTTTTGTCGGCAGCCTTTTTGGATTTCATTGACCAAAAATCAATTTGCTGTTTGATGCGCTCTACTTTTTCTTCCCAAGGCTTTATTCTATCTAGCAAATCAGCATAATCTTTTTCTGGCAATTGAAAAGGAATCTTGTTTTTCTTAACGGTGCGGTTATAACTCATATATGCAACTGTTTTATTTGCCAATGAATTATCAAAAGATTTGCTGCGAGGAATCGTATGTTCAAAGTCCACTACATTTGTGTCGAACAAATCGCTTATGCCAGGATAAGTTTACCGGTGTATAAGCAAATACATTTCTGCTCTTGCCACAAACGGTATTTTTCAATAGCAGTTTTCTTGGCTACAATATCCTTGTAAGATTGCTTTCTACTTTCTGACCATCTAATGCCATTAATCTCTTTTTTGGTTTCAGATATTTCCGGGATGCATTCTTCATCGTTTTGTTCGTACCATAAACGCATTTTATCAATATCGGTGTCGCTTTTCGGGTCCGCTTCTGCGCCATTCTTGACTATTAGTTCACTTATAGCTCCTGCAAACTCAATATTTTCAGCCTCTCTATGCCTTTGCCAAGCTTCAATTGCCCACCGTTTATTGGCATCACTTAATTCTCTACCTACTTCTACAACCACTCTCGTATCTGTATCAATTTGGTTGGTTTCAATTAAATAATTCAATAACTTTTTTAATTCCTGCAAAGTGCGCATTGCCATAGGGTTTTTAAATGAGCCAGTCTTTGGACTACCCATTTTTATCTCTCCATTTTCATCGGGCATTGCAGGGGCGTATATACTTACATCAGAATGATGGTATATTTTTTTGAGTTTGTTTACATCAATTTTTAGCTCATTTGCTACATAATCTGCGAGTGTGTCTTTTAACTTTGGCAGTCGATAGAATCCAGAGTCTGCTTTGAAATACGATTTTCCGTTTGCCTCTATACGAAAATGTCTTTCCCCATTTATATCCACTCGTTCAAGTCCTTTTGTTTTGAAAAATGCTTGATAGCAATGTTTCACTGTTTCAAAAATTACATCTGATTCTTCTTTTTGCTTTGCTAGCCATTGGCTTTCACCAAAGTGTTCTAGTATGGCATCTGTTATATCTTGTATGTCCGATGCGTCTAAGACATAGCTATCATCTTTGAATCCAAATTTTTGGTATAGTCCTTTGTATTTTGCCACAAGGCTATTCACAACTTGAATAGTGTGCTTTTGGTTACGATTTTCTTTAATGATTTGATTAATATTTTCAAGTATCGTGTTTTCTTGTTTTTGCCAAGCTTCCTCACCAACCAATGAGGGTAAATTGGCGAGCAAAACAGCTTCTGTATAAGGCAAACCTTTGAATAAAAATCTATTTATCTTTTCAATGGCATTTATGCTCAACATTCCATACCCTACTGGCATTGCATTCCAAGCATATACAAATTGTTTAGCCTTTTCAGCATCCAATTTTAGTTTTCCAATTGCAAACTCGGCAACAAATTCTTGATCTTCATAAGAGAACAGTATGTGCCAAATGTCATAAATATCATAATAGGCCTTTTGGGCTTTAGGAGAGGCCTCTTTTTCAATTCTGATGTTTAAGTAGTCATCTCCAAAAATTTCTTTTAACCTAGCGGAAACGGGGCAACCAATTACTGTTTGCTTTGGTTTGAAATTTAATTGCCAATTAAAACCTTTCTTCTTTATAAAGTCTGAAATTTCTGAAAAGGGAAAATAAGCTTTTGATTTTCTGAAAAATTTTTCGGAAAGAATTTCTTGTTTTAATGCAATGCTTAAATTTTTGTATGAACCACTTCCTTCTTTATACTTAATGTTGTTTAGAAATTGCCAAGCTCTGTTTAATTCAAAACTTGGATGACTAATTGGGGCACGATATTTACCAATCAGAAAAGATTTATTTGATTCTGGGTCAATTCTAGTTTCTCGTTCTAACGTGCATAATCCAACCAATCCTTTTTGAGATCGAAGCGGGCGCTTATAAAAAATAGCGCCATCATTTTTATAGCTGCCGGTTTCAACCAGCCCTTTATACAGTAAGCCGTCAAGAGGCAATCTCTGAAATCTGAAAATGAATTTTATTTCATCTTTATAATTTTCTCTAATTGCGTATTGCGCCATGCTTTCCCTGATCCGAGCGCCCTCATCTTCCAAACAAGCAAACAAAGCGCCAATCGTTTGTGCATCAGGATATCTTTCAAATTGAGAAGTCAATTCGTTGTTTTTCTTTTTTTCCGAATATTGTAAGTCTACATCTGAGCCTTCTTCATTTTCTTTTACCTCATCATTGCTTTTCCTGCTACTTTTAAATCCTCTTCTTTGGGCAATATGGTAAAGTGCTCTGCCGAGTTTATGGCGATTTGCTTCATTGGTGAAATCAAAACTTTCTTTAGATAAAGCCCTTCTTAATTGATAAGGACTTGAATAGTCCGGCGCCCCATCTCCATCAAAATCCAATTTTATCCATTGCTCAAATGCTGTTTCGTCAATAGGATAAACCCTCCCTCCATTTTTGTTTTTAAATGCTTCGTCTTTACTATAGTGCCTCCATTTATTAAGTCCATTAATGCTTAATGGACAATATCCTTCATGAATTAATACTTCCAGAGTTGACCAAAGGCGATACTTTCTTGACTGATATAGTCTACGTATTGAGCGTTTTTGTGTTCGTTCAGCCGCATACGAATATTCCCCTGTTTTACTATTGCCAACGCCCTTCTTAAAGGTTACTACACCTGTCTTTTCGGTTTGATTACCCTGTAACTGTGTATTTCTAATTGACCAACCAATACTATTGGTCCCGAGATCAAGGCCTAAAATCTTATTCATTTAATGCATTTTCTTTTAAAAGTTCATTTTTGAATTACAAGTGTGATTTAGAAATGTAGCGTATTTCAAAAAAAATTGTAATTCCAGATTATTTCCTATTTTTGTTCTTGAAAGACAATTCACAATAAGGCTATAAGCCGAAGATTTCTTAGTCCCGCGTACTTCCGTGGGATTTTTTTTGGGAATGATGTTAATTTCATTTTGTTGCCTTTAACTATTTCCGTTGTGAAAACATTTAGCGCCTCGCCTATCTGCGGGGCTTTTTATTTGATTTCAGATTATATACAGCAAGA
Source organism: Chitinophagaceae bacterium (assembly GCA_049840855.1). Taxonomy (GTDB): domain Bacteria; phylum Bacteroidota; class Bacteroidia; order Chitinophagales; family Chitinophagaceae; genus Rurimicrobium. Next base: position 99,929 of record JASGJF010000012.1, read on the forward strand.
TCACCCTGGATAGGTGCGTGTTTATTGGATTTGATTGCCAGCATAATGCATATAACATACCGGGCTATTCAAAGATATTCAAAGGAAAATGACAATCCAATATTATAGCTGTCTTTTTTTCGGGCGGTCGCTTGGAGCCCTGAATGGTTTGTTTACCGCTGTTAATGGTAATAGTTCCACGCTTATATAAAAAACTTTAAAAATTTTTTTGGTGGATTAAAAATAGGAGTTACCTTTGCATTCCGAAAATTTTTTGACGGATAAAGCTATTTGAAAGTTATGTCTCAACGCATCAGAATCAAACTGAAGTCTTACGATCATAATCTCGTTGACAAATCAGCAGATAAAATCGTAAAAACAGTGCGCAACACGGGAGCCGTTGTAACAGGTCCCATTCCATTGCCCACAGAGAAAAAAATATTTACCGTTCTGCGTTCACCGCACGTAAATAAAAAATCCCGCGAACAATTCCAGCTGTGTACACACAAGCGTTTGTTGGATATCTACACTTCTTCTTCCCGCACGGTAGATGCTCTTTCCAAACTGGATCTGCCCAGTGGTGTTGAAGTTGAAATTAAAGCGTAATTAGATCGGATGATCCATCTAATAAAGGCATAAAAGCAAAATAGAAAAGTTCTTTAGGTTTTTGAAAAACACCAATCCCGGTCCACACAAAATAGAATCCGGGCGCTTGGCTCAAAATACAAGAAAATGAAAGGTATTATAGGTAAAAAAATCGGTATGACCAGCATATTCGAGCCTAATGGAAAGCAGACTGCCTGCACCATTATCGAAGCTGGTCCATGTGTGGTAACGCAAGTAAAGACCGTTGAAACAGACGGCTACAATGCGCTACAGATCGCTTATGGTGAAGCAAAAGAAAAAAACACACCAAAAGCATTAATCAATCACTTCTCTAAGGCCAGTACTGCGCCTAAATCTGTAGTGAAAGAACTGCGTAACAGTTCTATCTCAAAACAACTCGGTGAATCAATCACCTGCGAAATCTTCGCAGAAGGTGAAAAAGTAAGTGTTATAGGAACTACCAAAGGTAAAGGTTTCCAGGGTGTTGTAAAACGTCATGGCTTTAGCGGGGTAGGTGAGGCTACGCATGGTCAGCACGACCGTCAGCGCGCTCCGGGTTCCGTGGGTGGATCCTCTTATCCAAGCCGCGTGTTCAAAGGCATGCGTATGGCCGGCCGTATGGGTGGCGATCGCGTGAAAGTGAAAGCACTGCGCGTAGTGAAAGTATTTCCGGAACAGAACTACATTCTGATCAGCGGTTCCGTACCTGGTCACAACGGTTCTATTGTGTTAATCCAGAATTAATAAAAGATCAAAATGCAATTCGACGTATTAAATAGCAAAGGCGAAGTAACCGGCCGCAAAGTAGATCTGCCGGAAGACATCTTCAATATCGAACCTAACGACCACGTTATCTACCTGGCTGTTAAACAATATCGCGCTGCACAACGCCTGGGTCTGCACAGCACTAAAACCCGTGCAGAAGTAAAAGGTGCCAGCCGCAAACTGCACAAACAAAAAGGTACCGGCGGTTCCCGTAAAGGTAACATCCGTAACCCATTGTATAAAGGCGGTGGTACCATCAACGGTCCTAAACCGCACACTTATGAGTTCAAACTGAACCGTAAAGTGAAGGATCTCGCCAAGATCTCTGCTTTGTCTCACAAAGCCCGCGCTAATCAGACTCGTGATCATGGAAGACCTGAACTTGGATGCTCCTAAAACAAAAGCATTTGCAGGAGCAATCGGATCCGTATCAAAAAGCGCCCGCAAAACATTGCTGGTATTGCCTGAATACGATTCCAATGTATACCTGAGCGGCCGTAACATCGCTGGCAACAAAACAACTGTTCTGAGCGACATGAACACTTACGACCTGGTAAATGCAAACGTGGTAATCTTCACTGAAAGCGCTGCTAAATTCTTCACAGAAGAAGCAATGGAAGTAGTTGAAGGATAGTAAAAATAATTTTCGAGAGCATACGAAATAAAAAGGAATATGAAACCTGCTAACGTATTAATCAAGCCGCTTCTGACCGAAAAGGCAAACTCCCAGATGGAAAGCGCACGCCGCTATTCCTTCATGGTAGACAGAAAGGCTAATAAACTGGAAGTGAAAAAAGCGGTAGAAGCTTTTTATAACGTGAAAGTTACCGACGTAAATACTTCCGTGGTTCCTGGTAAACAAAAGAACCGCATGACCAAAACCGGTCTGCTCAGTGGTATGAAATCTGCCTACAAGAAAGCAACTGTTACTGTGGCAGAAGGTGAATCGATCGATCTTTTCTCCATGTAATTAAAAAAGTAAAGAAGCTCCCAAGGCGACTGAACAAAAAAAAGAAAAACAATGGCATTACGTAAATATAAACCGGTTACAGCCGGAACCCGTTGGAGAGTAGGCAATGCTTATGCTGAAATCACTACAAACGTACCTGAGAAAAGCTTGCTGGAAGCACTTCCGGGAACGGGAGGTCGCAACGCACAAGGTCGTCGCGCAATGCGTTATATCGGTGGCGGTAACAAAACAAAATACCGTATCGTAGATTTCAAACGCGATAAAAAGAATATTCCAGCAACTGTAAAAACAATCGAGTACGATCCGAACCGTACAGCGTTCATCGCACTGCTGGCTTATGCTGATGGTGAGAAACGTTATATCATCGCTCCTCAGGGCCTGGAAGTAGGTACTACCGTATTAAGCGGTGATGCTGTTGCTCCTGAAGTGGGTAATGCACTGTTGCTGAAAAACATGCCGCTGGGTACTACCGTTCACAACATTGAGCTGCAACCGGGTCGTGGCGGTTCTATCGCCCGCTCTGCCGGTACTTACGCACAACTGGCGAACAAGGAAGAAAAATATGCTGTATTGAAAATGCCTTCAGGCGAACTGCGTAAAGTGCTGATCAACTGTATGGCAACTGTAGGAACTGTGTCTAACAGTGACCACGGTCTGCAGTCTATGGGTAAAGCCGGACGTAACCGCTGGAAAGGAATCCGCCCACGCGTTCGTGGTGTTGCAATGAACCCTGTAGATCACCCGATGGGTGGTGGTGAAGGACGTTCTTCCGGAGGACATCCACGCAGCCGTAACGGTAAATATGCCAAAGGTGAAAAAACCCGTAAACAAAAGGGTTCAGATAAGCTGATCATCCAACGCAAAAACGGTAAAAAACTTTAATAACAAAGCATAACGCAGTGGCCGTTTATGCGGCCCTGCATTAAAATACAAAATTTACACAATGGCTCGTTCAATCAGTAAAGGACCTTACGTAGATGTGAAGCTGGAAAATAAAGTTCTGGCAATGGCAGAAGGCAAATCCAAAAAAGGAGTAATCAAAACCTGGAGTCGCCGTTCTACTATCACACCGGACTTTGTAGGACAGACATTTGCCGTACACAACGGGAACAAATTTATCCCCGTTTATGTGACCGAATACATGGTGGGTCACAAATTAGGCGAATTTGCTCCTACACGTAACTTTAAAGGTCATAGTGGCAGCAAATAAGCACAACACCTAAATATATTCAAATAACATCGGCATTTGCCTTCTGGGAATGCCTCATTAATAAAGAACAATTTCTATAGAAAATGGAAGCTGTAGCTCGCTTAAGAAATCAACCTACGTCTCCGCGTAAGATGCGCCTGTTGGCCGATTTAATCCGTGGAATGAATGTAGAACAAGCTTTGAACACATTGAAATTCAGCCCGAAGCATCCCTCCGTGCCGTTGGAAAAACTCTTGTTGAGTGCCATCGCAAACTGGAGAATGAAAAATGAAGGTGCCGATGTGATCGAAGCGAATTTGTATGTAAAGACCATTTACGTGGATGGTGGCCGTACGCTGAAACGCATGAACCCTGCTCCTCAGGGCCGTGCTTATCGCCTGCGTAAACGCAGCAACCATGTCACTCTTGTTGTGGATGGACGTAACCAAACAAATCAAAACTAATTAATTCAACATTCATTAATATAAAGTAGAATGGGTCAAAAAGCAAATCCTATTGGTAACAGGTTAGGTATCATCCGCGGATGGGACTCTATGTGGTATGGCGAGAAAAAAGACTTCGGCCAGAAACTGGTAGAGGATCATAAAATCCGTACTTACCTGGCAGCACGCATCAATAAAGGCGGTATCAGCCGTATTGTTATCGAGCGTACCCTGGCAAAATTGATTGTTACCATCCATACTTCCAAACCCGGTATCATTATCGGTAAAGGAGGTACGGAAGTAGACCGTATCAAAGAAGAACTGAAAAAATTGACACATAAAGATGACGTTCAGATCAACATCATGGAGATCCGTCGTCCTGAGCTCGATGCGATGATCGTTGGTGAAACGATTGCCCGTCAGCTGGAAGGCCGTGTCAGCTTCAAACGCGCTATCAAAATGGCAATTACCACTGCTATGAGAATGGGTGCTGAAGGAATCAAAATTAAAGTTGGTGGCCGTTTGGGTGGTGCTGAGATCGCTCGTACCGAAGAATTCAAACAAGGTCGTACGCCACTGCATACATACCGTATGGATATCGACTATGCTTCTGTATTCGCATTGACCGTTTATGGTAAAATCGGTATCAAAGTATGGATCTGTAAAGGTGAGGTTCTGAGTAAACGTGAGTTGAATCCGAACTTTGCTGCCGGTGCAGAATCCAAAGGCAACAACAGCCGTCCGGGCGCATTCAGCGGCGATGACCGCAGAGGCGGCGGACGCGGTGACAGAAAACCTTCTGGAGACCGTCGCGGAGGAAGAGCACCGCGCAACTAAAATATTGCTCTGAATCAGAAACATTGTAGACTACACTTTAATAAAATATTGTAACCATGTTACAACCAAAAAAAGCAAAACACAGGAAAGCCCACAAAGGCCGGATCAGAGGAAACGCAGAGCGTGGATCCACTATCTCATTTGGTTCTTTCGGACTGAAAGCCCTGGAGCCTAAGTGGATCACTAACCGTCAGATCGAAGCGGCTCGTCAGACAATGACCCGTCATATGAAACGTGAGGGTAACGTTTGGATCCGTATTTTCCCTGATAAGCCGATCACCAAAAAGCCTGCAGAGGTAAGGATGGGTAAAGGTAAAGGTAGCCTTGAATACTGGGCAGCTGTAGTAAAACCAGGACGTATCTTGTTTGAAATCGAAGGCGTACCGCTGAAAGTCGCTCAGGAAGCTATGGCGCTCGCAGCTCAGAAACTGCCTATCGCTACAAAATTTGTAGTTCGCAGAGACTTCGTTGAAGCGTAATCGCATAAACAGTACTCCCTCACGGGAAGCTTACCATATCAATTTAAACTAAGTGGGATCAGATCCCGTTCTTAATAAACGCATAACAATGGCAAAAAAAGCAAAACAAGAAGATTATCGCTCACTCGATAATCAGGGCTTGGCCGATAAGATAGCAGAGACAGAATTACAACTGAGCAGGTTGTCATTCAGCCATGCCGTGAATCCGATAGAAAACCCGCTGACTATCCGTTCACTCCGTCGCGAAATCGCTCGACTGAAAACTGAGCAAACTAAAAGAAAAGCAGGTATTTAAAAACATAATCTTTTAAAGAGATGTCAACTACGGTAGTAAGAAAAAGTAGAAAATCGCGTATCGGAATCGTTAGCAGCGACAAGATGACTAAAAGCATCACAGTTACTGTTGAGCGTAAAGTAAAGCACCCGATATACGGTAAGTTCGTTAAAAAAACGACTAAGTTCATGGCGCATGACGAAGAAAACAAAGCCGGTGTCGGTGATGTGGTGCGCATTATGGAAACACGCCCTTTGAGCAAAAATAAATGCTGGCGTTTAGTAGAAATTATTGAAAAAGCTAAGTAATCTTATTTAAAGATGATACAACAAGAATCCAGGCTCAGTGTAGCCGACAACAGTGGTGCAAAAGAAGTGCTTTGCATCCGTGTGTTGGGAAATTCAGGGCAAGCTTATGCCGGTATTGGCGATAAAATCGTTGTTACCGTAAAAGATGCCATCCCGGGCGGTAACATGAAAAAAGGAACCGTATCGAAAGCAGTAATCGTACGTACTAAAAACAAATTGCGTCGTAAAGATGGTTCATACATCAATTTCGATGACAATGCGGTGGTACTGCTGAACAATTCCGACGACCCACGCGGTACCCGTATCTTCGGCCCTGTGGCACGTGAATTGCGCGATAAGGGATATATGAAAATTGTTTCCCTCGCCCCTGAGGTATTGTAAATTTTATGTTGTACCTTTGCAGCCCGTTTGGAAAATCGAAGGTGCAGCGACCTTAATATTATAAGCAGTGAAAAAGAGATTTCAACCTAAATTCAATATCAAAAAAGGCGACAGCGTAGTTGTGATCGCCGGTGATGATAGAGACCGCAGCCAACCCCGCGTGGTTCAGGCTGTGTATCCTCGCAAAGGCCTGGTGCTGGTTGAGGGTGTAAACATCATTACGAAGCACCTGAAGCCGAACGCACAAAACCCTCAGGGGGGTATTGTGAAGCAAGAGGCTCCTGTCAACATCTCTAACGTTATGCTGTGGGATGCTAAATCCAAAGCACCCGTTCGCATTAAACGTGAAAGAAAAGAAGGTTCATTCGTTCGTATTTCCAAAAAAACAGGGGAGGTAATTAAATAATGGCAACGACAAAATATACCCCAAGATTACAAGCTAAATATAAAAGCGAGGTTGTTCCGGCTTTGATGAAAAAGTTTGGATACAAAACCGTTATGGAGTGTCCCCGCCTGGTGAAAATCTGTTTGAACCAGGGTGTTAAAGGTGCTACTTCTGACAAAAAGCTCATCGATGATGCTTTGAACGAAATGACAAACATTTCCGGTCAGAAAGCAGTTCCCACACTGTCTACAAAAGACATCTCCAACTTTAAGCTCCGTAAAGCAATGCCGATCGGCTGCCGCGTTACACTGCGTCGTGAGAATATGTTCGATTTCCTGGATCGCTTCGTAGCGGTATCCCTGCCACGTGTTCGTGATTTCAAAGGTATCAACGAAAAGTCTTTCGACGGTCGTGGTAACTATACCATGGGTGTTACCGAGCAGATCATCTTCCCTGAGATCAACATCGACAAAGTAAACCGTATCAGCGGTATGGACATCACTTTCGTGACTACTGCCCGTACCAACGAAGAAGCTTACGAGCTGTTGAAAGAACTGGGAATGCCGTTCAAAAACATTAAAAAAGACAACAACTAATATATTCTATGGCTAGAGAATCAGTAAAAGCACGCCAACGCAAACGCGAGAAAATGGTGGCTCAGTACGCCGAAAAACGCGCTGCGCTTAAAGCTGCGGGAGATTATGCTGCTTTGGACAAACTGCCCAAAAATGCATCTCCGGTTCGCCTGAAAAACCGTTGTCAGCTGACAGGTCGCCCTAAAGGATTTATGCGTCACTTCGGTATTTGCCGTAACATATTCCGCGACATGGCACTGGATGGTAAAATTCCAGGCGTTAAGAAAGCAAGCTGGTAATAACAGCGCTTTCAATTAGTTTCAAGGTCGCAGTTTTAATTGCTGCCGAAACCAGTAACAATTCATTTAAAAACAAGAACAAACAAAAATGGTTACAGATCCTATTGCAGACTTCTTGACGCGTATCCGTAACGCGCAGATGGCTCAACACCGTATCGTAGAGATTCCGGCTTCAAACGTAAAAAAGCGTATCACTGAGATCCTTTACGATAAAGGTTATATCCTTAAGTACAAATTTGAGGATGACAATAAACAAGGCGTTATCAAAATCGCTTTGAAATATGATGCAGCTACTAAAGAGCCTGCTATCCGTGCTCTGGAAAGAGTAAGTCGCCCGGGTTTGCGTCAGTATGCAAAACCTGCTGATATCCGCCGTGTACACAATGGCCTCGGTATCGCGATCATCTCTACTTCTAAAGGTGTGATGACCGATAAAGAAGCCCGTACTATGAACGTTGGTGGTGAAGTTCTGTGTAACATATTCTAAGATAAATCAAAGTCCTGATACATTAAGCTCACCCCTATACAGGCTGACCGGTCAGGCAACATTTTATAAAATATAAAACAACAAACATGTCACGTATAGGCAAAAAATTAATTCCTTCAAAAGGTATTACGCTGAGCGTTTCTCCTGCAAACGAAGTAACTGTGAAAGGTCCTAAAGGCGAACTGAAGCTCGCTGTTGACCGCGATATCAAGGTTGAAGAGCAGGATGGTAACATTGCTATCACCCGCCCTACAGATCAGATCCGTCATCGTGCTTTGCACGGTCTGTACCGTTCTCTGATCTCCAACATGGTAACCGGTGTTACTGAAGGATTCAAAAGAGACCTGGAACTGGTCGGTGTAGGTTACCGTGCTACTGTAACCGGTCAGGAAATTGATCTGGCGCTGGGTTACTCTCACAACATCATTTTTCAGTTACCTAAGGAAATCAAAGCTTCTGCAACAGCGGAAAAAGGTAAAAACCCAACAATCTCTCTGGAGTCTATCGACAAGCAATTGCTGGGTCAGGTAGCTGCAAAATTGCGTAGCCTGCGTAAACCTGAGCCATATAAAGGAAAAGGTGTTCGCTACATGAATGAAGTGGTTCGCCGTAAAGCTGGTAAATCTGCTGGTAAATAGTTTGTATAAACGGGCAGTCGCTGCATAAGCGACTGTCCTCTTCATAAAATTAAAAAATCGGTAGCTCGCATTGCGAAGCCCGTACAAAAACGAAATAAAATGTCATTAGATAAAAAAGTAGTTCGCCGCCAAAAACTCCGCTGGCGTATCCGTGCCAAAATTTCCGGCACAACTCAAAAGCCCCGTTTGTCAGTGTTCCGCAGCAACAGCGAAATCTACGCTCAGCTGATTGACGATACAACCGGTACTACTCTGGCTTCTGCAAACTCCCGTCAGAAGGATATTGCTGCGGCAAGCGGTACTAAATCTGAGATAGCTGCGCTGGTAGGTAAATCTCTGGCACAGCAGGCAAAAGCTGCAGGCGTTGAAACCTGTGTATTTGATCGTGGTGGTTATCTGTATCATGGTCGCGTTAAGTCACTGGCTGACGGTGCGCGCGAAGGAGGTCTGGTGTTCTAATTTTCATCTTTAATACAAATGAAGGAATGAGGTTAAGCCCCTCACTTCAGTTAAAATAATCCACAAAGAAATGTCTAAGACAAAATTAACTAGAGTAAAAGCGGGAGATCTGGAACTGCACGAGAAAGTGGTTGCGATCAATCGCGTGGTAAAAACAACCAAAGGTGGCCGTGCTTTCAGCTTTTCTGCACTTGTTGTGGTAGGTAATGGTAACGGAATCGTTGGCCAGGGAATGGGTAAAGCGAAAGAGGTACAGGAAGCAATCACGAAAGGTATCGACGACGCTAAGAAAAACCTGATCAAAGTTCCGATCATGAACGGAACGATTCCTCACGACCAGTTTGCTAAAGAAGGCGCTGCGAAAGTGTTGATCCGCCCGGCAGCTCACGGTACCGGTGTAATTGCCGGAGGTAGCATGCGTGCGGTACTCGAAGCTGTTGGTGTAACCGATATTCTTTCCAAATCTCTGGGTTCTGCTAACCCTCAGAACGTGGTTAAAGCTACGATCGTGGCACTGAGCAAACTGCGCGAGCCTGTTGCTGTAGCAAAACAACGTAACGTCAGCCTGAAAAAAGTATTTAACGGATAATTGAAAGCCCCGTTCTTTCTGTTTCCCCAAAAAATAAAATCATGTCAAAAATTAAAGTTACTCAAATCAAAAGCGGAATTGATCGCCCTGAATTTCAGAAGCGCACACTGATCGCTTTAGGTCTCAGAAAATTGCATAAATCCGTGGAAGTTGAAGCTACACCTGCAATTCTGGGTATGGTGCGCACTGTAAGCCACCTGGTTAAAGTGGAAGAAGTTAAGTAATCGTTTTTTCATCAATTTGCGAGCGGTTTACGATTCCGCGCAAGTTTAAAAATCAATAACAATGCAATTACACAATTTACAACCTGCTCAGGGTTCCGTTCAAGCGGGCAAACGCGTAGGACGCGGTGAAGGTGGCGGAGGTTCTACTTCCGGAAAAGGTAACAAAGGTCAGCAAGCACGCACCGGTTATCAATCTAAAAAAGGTCACGAAGGTGGTCAGATGCCTATCCAGCGCCGTATGCCAAAACGCGGATTTAAAAATAACAACCGTGTTGAGTATGTGGTATTCAACCTGGGTCAACTGGACGGTATCATCGCAAAATACAGTTTCGAAGAATTCTCTCCTGAAAATCTTTATATCAGCGGTCTGGTAAACAAGACAGCTATGATTAAAGTTCTTGGTCATGGTGAGATCAGCAAAACCAACCTGAAATTCGCAGTGAATGCTATCAGCGAAAAAGCTAAGGCAGCAATCGAAGCGGCGGGCGGTACTGTTGAAATTATTTAATAAATAAACTTTCAAAAAGACGCATTTGTAAAAGTGCGTCTTTTGTCGTTTATTCGCATTTTAGTTTTTAGCTGCATCACCTTATTATTTAAATACAGTGAAGAAATTTATTGACACGCTCAAGAATATCTGGAGCATCGAAGAGCTTCGTAAGCGTATTCTGTATACCCTTGGCCTGATTCTCGTATACCGTATCGGATGTTATATCACACTCCCGGGTATCAACCCTATCATCCTTGATCAAAAGACCGGTAGCGGCCCCGAAGGTCTTCTGGGATTGTTCAACGCCTTTGCAGGTGGTGCGTTCAGTCGTGCCTCCATTTTTGCTTTAGGTGTAATGCCGTACATCTCTGCTTCTATCTTCATGCAGCTGGCGGGTATCGTTATCCCCCAGATCGCAAAACTGCAGAAGGAAGAAAGCGGTCGTCGTACGATCAACCAATATACCCGTTATCTCACCGTAGTGGTTACTGTTTTCCAGGCAAGTGCTTATGTCGCTTATCTGCGTGGTCCTGAGTTCGCTCAGGCGCTGGTGCCTCAGTACAGCAGCTTCCTGTTCTGGTTTACCACAGTTGTGGTGCTTACAGCCGGAACCCTGTTCGTTATGTGGCTGGGTGAGAAGATCACTGATAAAGGAATCGGTAACGGTACGTCTATTATCATCATGGTGGGTATTCTTGCCCGTCTGCCTGAATCACTGATCCAGGAGTTTACCGCACAGAGCGGTAGCGGTGGTGGTGGTCTGCTGATCTTCCTGGCGGAGATCGTAGCGTTCATCGGTGTGATCGTTGGTCTGATCCTGCTCACACAGGGTGTGCGTAAGATCCAGCTGAACTATGCCCGCCGTATTATCGGCAGCACAGACGCAGCACGTGATATCACCGGGAATTCCCGCGACTTTATTCCTCTGAAAGTAAACTCTGCTGGTGTAATGCCAATCATCTTTGCCCAGGCGATCCTGTTTATCCCTGGTACAATCGTTGGTTTTGCCAATATGAGCAAAGAAGGTGCTACCGGCGGGTTCATGAGAGCCCTGGCTGAGCCGACGTCTTTCTGGCATAATTTCATTTTTGCCGTATTGGTTATTGCATTCACGTATTTCTACACCGCGTTGATCTTCAACCCGACTGAAATGGCCGACAACCTGAAACGTAATAACAGCTTTATCCCCGGTATTAAACCAGGAGAGCCGACTGCTAACTTCATTGCAACGATCATGGATCGTATCACACTGCCGGGAGCTGTATTCCTCGCTCTGGCCGGTGTATTGCCGGGTATCGCAAGCCTGCTTGGTGTAACCGCCGGTTTTGCCAGCTTCTTCGGCGGTACATCCATGCTGATCGGCGTAGGGGTAATCCTTGATACCCTGCAACAGATCGAAAGTCATTTGCTGATGCGTCATTATGACGGTATGATGAAGTCCGGCCGTATTATGGGTCGTACTGCTGCTCCGTCAACTGTATAAAGCATAAAAAAGAATAATGATACATATCAAGTCTAAAGAAGAAATTGAAATAATCAGAAAGAGCGCCTTAATGGTAAGTGCCACCTTAACACAGGTGGCAACTTTTTTAAGGCCAGGTATCACCACTTTGTCTATCGATCAGATGGCGGAGCAATTCATCCGCGACAACGGTGGCGTTCCTTCTTTTAAAGGTTATGGACCCAGGAACAACGCTTTTCCATTCTCTCTTTGCATCAGTGTAAACGAACATGTTGTACATGGATTTCCAAGCGACTATGTACTGCAGGACGGAGATATCATCTCCGTGGATTGTGGTGTGTACATGAATGGTTACCACGGTGATTCGGCCTATACATTTGCGATTGGTAATGTAGCCGCCGAAACGCTGAAACTGCTGCGTGTCACTAAAGAATCTTTATACCGCGGAGTTGCACAGGCCGCAGACGGTAATCGCGTGGGCGATATTTCCTTTGCGGTGGAAAATTATACAAACGGGCAATATGGGTACGGAGTGGTTCGTGAACTGGTGGGTCATGGCGTAGGTAAGCACCTGCATGAAGATCCACAGGTGCCGAATTATGGTCGCCGCGGAGATGGTAAACGATTAAAAGAAAATATGGTACTGGCAATTGAACCTATGATCAATCTCGGGACGCGTAATGTTAACCAGGGCGATGACGGGTGGACCATTACCACTGCTGACGGAAAGCCTTCTGCACATTTCGAGCATACTACCTGGGTGCGTAAAGGTAAAGGCGAGCCTTTATCTTCTTTTGAAGGCATTGAAGCCGCAGAGAAAGCTAACGGCGAATTAAACTCGGGTCATTACGAATAAATAATTCTCCTGCAATAGTATATAGCGCGACATGATTGTCGCGCTTTTTTTTGTGAAAGTAAAAAGGCACTGATACCGGTATCAGTGCCTTTTTACTTATACGGGAATAGCTCGGTCAGCTATTCCTCTTTACTGTTTTCCTTTGCTTCATTTTCTTCATCCCATTTCCAGTCATGATCTTCGTCACTTTCATGGTCTTCAATAGAAAAGCCGGTGCCGGTATTGACCCGGATATCGTTCCAGTCGTAATCCTGGATTTTTGAGTCGGGGATCATTTTTGCACCTGCAGGCAGTTCTACCAGCAACAATGCCTGCTGTACATAAAACTTGTCTTTTTTCGGATAGCGCAGATACTTAGGTAAGTACAATACGGTGTCATTCTGATGTATCGGGAAGCGGATAGCCGCGGCATGCGCTCTGGCTTCGTTGATGTTAGCGCCATTGGCTAATCGCACAAGCCGCACGTGGAAAAGGGAATCCTTGCTTTCTGTAATTTTGATCCGCAGATTGCGTGCCAGTACAGTGTCCTCGGAATTGTTGAGCTTTGGCCAACGCGAATCGTGTTTACCGTAGATGATCTCTTCAGTTGCATCGGCATTATCCACACGCAGATACAGTCTTGCTTTGCTGGGTTGTGTAATCGCAATGTCTTCCGTTTCGCGGGCATGCGACTGGAAATGTTTACTGAACAGAATTACGAGATAGATCAGGCAGCCCCAGCCGATCACATGTAAAGCGGTAAAGGCATAACTGGTATATTTATTGCCGGGAACTCCACGCAGCGCTTTCACCAGCCATATCAGTAATCCCAGCGCAGGCACTCCGATGAGTAACACGATCACTCCCCAGAGCAGGTTCTTTTCGGTTTCGTCTATCAGAAGGTAATCGAGCAGACTGATGGCCTGCCGCCATGCCGGTGAATAATCCGCCGAATGATAAGAGCAGCGCCACCGTTATCACTAATATGAGTCCATATGCAATTACTTTGGCAAATACACCCAGCCCGTAACCGACACCCTTCGCACCACGACGTCCCGTATCCTGAGCATTCTGATAAAAATTGCGGGTAGTTCCGGACAGATCCTGCTGCATTTCACGTGCTTTGTCCTGAAAACGTTTACCTGCATCTTTTCCCCAGCGCTCGGCCTTGGTCTTCAGTTGTTCAAGCTCTTCATTGACTGTCTTCTGTATAGAATTAAGGTCTACCTTTTCTCCACGCATTTGCAGCTTTTGCGCGGCAGTATTTGCGGCCGGCACCACGGCCCACAATACAAAGTACAGCACAAATAAAGATCCGCCGAATCCCGGGAATATAAAGTCCGTAAATCCGTCAAAGAAATCCAGACGACTGTCTATGAGTGCCAGGATCAGTGGTGCGAGGAACAATACGCGCGGAATCCATACCGCAATATCAAAATATGCCGCTATACCGCTTGCGACACCACCGATCTTCTTATCCTCCATATTGCGGAATAAACGGCGGCGCTTGTCTTCATTTGGCCATATATCCTGCTTCGGCAATACTATCCAGAGGACCAGATATACCGCAATCCCGAAACCGGCGAACATGCTGAATACAAAAAGAACGCGCACAATGGCAGGATCGATATTGAAATGATAGGCAATACCCGCAGCAACGCCACCGCATATTTTATCATTTGCAGCACGGAAAAGCCGCGCGTTTGCAGCAGAAGATCCTGATTGGCGCGGATCTCCCGGGTGATTGCCGGAATGAGAAGACTGCTTTTCTGAAGGATCGGATGCGGCAGCTTCCAGGTCGGCGGGCATGCCGATGCCAGCCATGATTTCCCTCATATCGGCGTCGGTGATACATGCTGCACCTTTTTTTAATTTCTGCAGAAAAAGCTCTGCAATGCGGCTTTCGATATCACCGATGATCTCGTCGCAGCCTTCTTCCGGAGCAAAATAAGCGCGCAGGTCGGCTATATATTCGCGCAGCAGGTCTGCGGCGGATTCTTCGATAGGAATCACACTGCCCTGGAAATTGATGTGTATTACTCGGTTCATAAAAGCTTTTTTTAAGAATGGTGTTCGGATTGTTTTTGGGTGATGATGCTTACTGCCTGTTGAAGTTCCTGCCAGGTTTGCTGCAATTCGTCGTAGAACTGCAGGCCCTGCTCTGTAAGCGAGAAATACTTTCTCGGCGGTCCGGAGCTGCTTTCGACCCAGCGATAGCTCAGCATCCCGGCATTTTTCAGTCGCGTGAGCAATGGGTACAAGGTGCCTTCCAATATCTGGAAATTCGCCTGGTGCATTTCTTCCACTATATCCGAGGGATATGCTTCTTTGCGCCGGATAACCGAAAGGATGCAGAATTCGAGAATCCCCTTACGCATCTGGCTCTGTGTGTTGTCTACGTTCATAACGCCATCTTCTTGACGCAAAGCTACAAGAGTTTTAGTACTATGTATTGCATAGTACTAAAATAATGTCATTTTTTTCGGCAAAACTACACCGTGGAAAGCGTAAACTATTGTGTTTCAATAGCCGGATGTCGGGGAAATATCGGTAAAGCGGAGGGAGCTACAACTTGAATTGTAACGTGCAATAAATATTCCTCCTGTCGGCGGGGATAATACCCGGACCCGGATATCCGTCTGCGCGCCTGGTAAAATATTTCGCGTTCAGCAGGTTGTTCACACCGGTAAAAATGGTAAAGTGCCGCCAGTTGTAACTGAGGCTCAGGTCCATTACGCTGAATGCGGGAATAGCGCCGTCTACAGCGGTCGGGGTAATCTCTGTGTTGGTAGCATCTGAATATTGTTTGGCCTGGTAGGAGTATTGCCAGGTGATGTTGAAGCGGGGTGAGCCGAAGGAAATACCGGTCCTCAATAGCGACGGAGGAACATTCTCCACCAGTTTGTTGGCTATTGCTGTATTTTTTGTGTTGATATACCGTGCGCTGATCAGCGAATAATTGACATACACATTCAGCTTATATTTGGATTTACCATGCGTCAGCGCTTTCAGGATATTGCCCTCCGCCAGTAATTCGAGTCCCCGGTTTCGGCTATCCGACACGTTTGTGCGTAAGCGGTAAGTCATGAAGTTTGTATCGCGGGTGAATATCGAGCCGATACGGTCATTGTATTTCAGGTAGAATACACTTGCATCCACATAAAGCCATCCCCAGTAAGTACCCCTGTAACCCAGGTCTGCATTATACCCGGTTTCGTCCTTCAGATCAGGGTCCACACGCGCATTTGCGTTCACCACGCGTATATCATTGAAGTTAATCGACCGGTAGTTCTGGGAAATATTTCCGTAGATCTCGGTCCCGTTATCAAACTTCCAGGAGACTTCCAATGCCCAGTAGAGCGAACGAACGCGGGTTTTCTTTCGACTCGGTGATTTTCTGGCTCGCTACGAAAATGTTTGTTTTGTAATAATAGCCTTCTGCTTTGGTGTTGATGTGTTCGATACGGATACCCGGAGTAATGTTCCAGTGTTTATTGATCTGAAAAATATTTTCGGCAAAGCCGGCAAGGTTCAGTCCCGGAAAGCGGTAATCAGATTCACTCGGTTCCGTTCCGGTAAAGTTGAAAGCAGGGCCGCTGCCGGCATCACCATCTCCCTGTTTGCGGATGGTAAGGCCGCTGTAAGCCCGTGTACCCACCAGTATGGTGCTGTATTCTTTGCCAAACAGCCTGTACTGGTGGATGAAGCGGAGTTCCGAACCGAAGTTATGATAACGGTCGGAAAGCAGGTCTCTGTTTCCCCCGGGATCAGGCCGGTTGATGTAGGAGAGTATCCCCAATGCATCCCTGCCGCCCTGGAGCGTATAATTGCGCAGGTTGATGCGGGTGTGCTGGTTGATCGTATAATCTGCGCTCACACTGATCAGGTTCCAGTCTACCGTAAACCAGTTTCTTTTGCGGACCGACTGGGATGCATCCTGCTCAAACTGAGCATCCGTAAGTCCTCCCGGTTGTTGGGCCAGGTAGTGCATAAAGGTATATTCGCCGGTGATTTTCAGTTTAGGCGTCAGTTCGTAGGCAAGATGGATGTAAGCGTTGTGCTGGTCGTAATGGCTGTTGGGGCGCCAGTCGTCGCCTTTTTTGTATTGATAAAACGCGTAGTAATTCAGTTTTTTCTTAGCGATCGTACCTCCGATACTGTTGAATGAATTGAAAAATCCGAAGGAGCCGGCAGTCTGGCGCGTAGTGAATTCAAATTTCTTTTCTTTCGGTCCCTCGCGCATTACAAAATTGGTGAGTCCTCCGAATTGCGGACCATATTGCAGGCTGGCTGCGCCGCGGATGATCTCAATGCGGTCTACAGCCTCGGAAGAAGGCGTGTAGTAGCTTTCCGGATACCCCAGTGCGTCTGCGCTGATATCATACCCGTTCTGGCGGATATTGAAATTGGAAGACCGGTTGGGGCTTAAGCCGCGTCCGCCGATGCCCAGTTGCAAACCGCCCCGGTCGTATTCCCATATGTTCAGACCGGGAACGCGTGCGTAAATCTGGCGCGTATTGTTGGTTGCAAGGTTTGCGTTCAGGTTTTTAAGGTGTATCACCTGGGTTTTCTTTCCCGCGTAAATTGAGGTGCCCGAGACATCGTTCAGCTTACCCGATACCAGTTCGTTGCCGGATCGTACTTCTATACCTTTAAGCCGGATGGATTTTCCTTCTTCAAGGTCTATATCAAGCTTTACGTTCTTATTTTCAACGCTTACTTTTCTGAATGATTCACCATAATCCGCCGTGATAATTTTCAGCTGGTAGTTGCCGGCCGGCAGGGAACCGAAATGAAAAAAACCGTTATCGCTGGTCACCTGTTTTGATGAGTCGGGATACAGGAAAATAAGCGCTTCCGCAACCGGATCGTCGCCGAAGCGAACGGTTCCGCTCAGGGAAAAGGATTTCTGCGCGTGTAATTGTATTGCGGTACAGAAGCTGAGAATAAGTAGCGTAAAAAATTTCATCAGAGGGGGGGAGCGTCTTTTATCATTAATAGGGCAGAACCCATTTGTAGTGTTGCAGGCTTACGGGTTGTGCGGCCAGATTCACCGCTGAATCAATAAATAACCGCGAGCGCGCACCATTTAAAGCCACATATATCTGGGCATACACTTCCGGATGTTCCACACCGCGTTGCCTGTACGTTTCAGCGAGGAAATGGGCATACTGCAAAATCAGGTCAGGTTGCGTGCTCATCATTTTTTCCTGTAAAGGAGTTAGAAATGCGGCGTTATTCACTTCCTGGCGGTGCCCGTTCCGGTCCTGCACATAAAAGAATGTCGCACCTGATTTTTCCATCAGCATCACGCGCCAGGAAAACCGATAGCCTTCTTCATGCCAGAACAGATGTCCCGGATAGAGCAGGTACCGCATGGGGATCAGCAACTGTAGCAGCACGTAAATGAGCAGGATTTTATGAATCAGTTTTTCTTTCTGATACCGGAAAATAGTTGGTTGTTCTTCTTTTGTATAGAAGGGAAGTTTTGAGAGGAAGCGTTCGTGCGCTGTGGCCGGGAAGAAAATAGTGCTGCACACGATCATGATGTAGGGAAACATCCCGATGCCCGGGAAGAAGAGAGCGGTGGCGGCATGGAACAGCACTACGAAGCAATAGGCATAAGGCGTAGTCCGTCTGTTCCACAGAAAAAATACGATGAACAGATCGTAGATCGCACCAAACCATGAAAACAGGTACGCCACCCAGGTTTCATACATATAGCGTCCTACCAGCGGCAGATGTGTTTTCGCCGGCAGCCAGATCTTCATGGGGATTGCATGCAACATCCAGTCCGGATTTAACTTGGCTATTCCTGCAAAGAAATATACGACGCCCATCTGAAAGCGGATAATACCGATCGCCCATGCCGGTGCCATTGTTTTTTTAAGTCCGGCCGGAACCATACATCCAGCGAGTAAGAGCGGTTTGCGGGCAGCCAGATCATCCAGAACGCAACCAGGCTGATAAAGTAATAATGGTTCAGGTAAGTGGTCACATCGATGAGTTCCACGTAAGTGAACGTCAGGAAAAACAACACTGCGGCGCTGCGGTACATCCAGCCCAGTGCGAGACATAATGCCGCCATTGCCATACAGCAGAATACCAGGTGCATGCCGATTCCCGGCAGCGGCCGCACCCACCCGAAGCCGAAATATGTGAAATGGAATTTGGGTAAAATGTACACGGCACTTACCCATCCCCGGTACCAGAAACGCAGGATACTGAAGAACATCAGCAATCCAAAAGCGATCCGGAAACTGACAAGAGGAGCTATGGAAACCGGTTTGAAAAGAGCCGGTCGGGAAATGCTGCCGGAAGAAAACATAGGCAGGTCTTAATCGCCGTCGTTATCCATAAACGTTATCTGCACCGCGGTGGCGGAAGCAACATCCGTTTTCAGCAGCGTGAGTAATTTCTGGATTTCTTTGTACGCAGCGTCAACAGCGGTGGTCTGCGTGGTCAGTGACTGGGACAGAGGGTCAGGTATGGCGCTCAGTTTACTGATAGCAGCATCAAATTGCGATAATACGTCTGAGTTGAGCGTACCCTGATTCAGTGCCACGAGGTAGTCCGAAAGGCCTTTGCCGCTGTTACCGGCAGTGTACAATTTGCGGAGACTGCTGAGGTTTTCCACA
This sequence comes from Chitinophagaceae bacterium, assembly GCA_049840855.1. Classification (GTDB taxonomy): domain Bacteria; phylum Bacteroidota; class Bacteroidia; order Chitinophagales; family Chitinophagaceae; genus Rurimicrobium. The sequence goes on from JASGJF010000012.1 coordinate 119,241, forward strand.
GCGAGTGCCACAGAGATTCCGGCGTAATAACCTTCACATTTTGTAGCAAAAATAACCCCGCCTGATTGTTTCCCGAAAGGCCAGCCGATACGGGGACCTTTCAAAATGTCCATCTGGTAGGCAAGCTGGTTTACCAGATTGCCTATTGGGCTTCCGACATTTGTCTGTGTATTGCTGATAAATGTACTTCTGTAAGCGTTCCAGTCGCTGCTCACCTTATCTGTAAGCGCTTTCAGGCGATCGGTCAGACTGCGGATATAGGCGGCACGTTTACCGTCGAGCCTGGCTATAGCGTTTTCTCCGAAGTACAGATAGCCCAGTGCAGGAAAACCCTGTGCGTAAAAAGTCTTTCTTGTAGGTTGGTTAAGCGTATATGAGCCTGAACTTATGTTGGCTTCAATGGTTGCAGTGTCTACGGAAAATCCTGTAAGCTCACCATCGGTGTTGAAATTATAATCGAGTCCGCCTGAATAATTTACGTAGGCATCAAGCAAGGCTGTTTCTGCGGGCCCAAACTGGAAAGCCGCTACCCGCTGATATTGCAGGTAAGCCGCTGTGAATGCAGTTTTCAGCTCATTTTGCGTTGCGGTGGAAGGGGTGCTGATAAATGCTTCCGATGCAGTTTGCAACGCTGATACCTGGTCCTGCATTTTCTGATAACCAGGCAGAATGAGCTGATCGGCATACTGTGTCAGCATAGCCGTTTTATCAAATCCGTTGGTATTGTTGTTATCATCTGTTTTCTTGTCTTTGGTGCAGGACAGGAATAAACAACTGACAGACAGTATTGTAAAAGAAAGGAGGAGTAAGAATGATCTCATGATCCATTGTTTTGGGACTGCAAAAGTACGGCTATCGCTTTAAGCAGAAAAACAGCGCAGGTATTTTCAGATACCGGCGCTGTTTTTATCAGCGTTAATTATTGTTTTGATGGATGATTACAGACCATAGGTGTTTTTCAAAATATTCTGAGCAGTTACCAGATCTGTAAAGCCCGGCTGCGACAACAGATCATAAAAGTCTTTGTGAATGATCGTGTTAAGCGTCTGGAAGTCAGCCGCAGACAATTTGCTGCCGGCAGGGCGGTATTTCAATGCCGCAATGAAGCCGAAGCCCTCGGATAAAGCATGTAACTGCGTGCCATAATTTCCAACGGCAGAAGAAGCTGTAGGAGCCGTTACGTAGTTCAATGCAGCTGCTGCTGCGAGTTGTTCCCATTTTGCAAGGATAATGTCTGCCTGCTGATTGCGCACCGTTGCATCGTATCCGCCGATTGCCGCGCGTCCGGTAAGGAAAGCCTGGAATATCGTTCCGCCCGCCTGAATAGCTTTACCTCTTTCGGCAAGGTATCCGCCCCAGAGCAACGGACGACTGGTGTCGCTGCTGGCGTATACGGTAGCTGAATCGTAATTCACGGGTACTCCAAGGTGGCCAAAAGCCTCGTCCCATTTAGATTGAGCCGTTGCCGTATCTGCAGCTTTCACAGATTTAACTTCTGTAAGGAGACGTACTGCTTCTTTAAAATAGAGCGCGCCCATCAGGCCTTTTACAAATGCCTGTCCATACTCCAGTCCACGTGGACCGACGATGATTTTATTGGATCCGCGCGTTACGAATCCGCCTGTACCGGCACTTGCAGTGGTTCCGTTATTATAGATCAGCACGCTGTCAGCATAAGATTTGTACAATGCAGCATCGGCGCTGAAGCTGTTAAGATTGATGCCGGAAGCGTTTAATGCAGTGCTGGAAAAAGGATTGCCACTGTTCACGAACATATTGTCGAGCTTGCCCTGATCGAGTGTTACAACACTGCTGCCCGTATTAGCGGTCTTCAGATAGGCGTCTGCCTCAACTGTCATTTTTACGAGTTGATTCGAACGGCTGAACTGCGCGTTGTTGAAATTGTAGGTGGCAGGAACTGTATAAGGTTTTACAGACGGGTCGGAAGACTTATCATCATCTTTTTTACAGGATACTGCAGATAGCACGGCGCATATTGCCAGTGTGGAAATTAAGTATTGTTTCATCGGGTGTTGTTGAGAAGTTGCAAAATTACTGCGCTGTAAGGAGGCTGGTTTTCAAAATCGGGAAAACATTAGCCCCGGTGTTTTCCCGAAAATAAAAACAGGCGCTCCCGAAGCCGGAAACGCCTGTTTTTTAAAATATTAAATATGTTTAAAATGCACGATTGATTCCTACGACATACCGTGCCGTAAAGTATTGCGGATTTGCGTACGGAGGACGGTTCAGGAACAAAGGCATATCAAAACGCAGGGTGAGCGGTTTGGGTTTATCCAGTCCGAACCAGCGGCGAATCGTGAATGCTGCTCCTATTCCCGCATCAACGCGTATGTCGCTGACCATACCGGAAGGCCGGATATTCCAATAGGAAGACAAGCTATCATAGCGACTCAATTCCATTACCCCGGCATCTGCAAAAAGGTACATCGCTGCCGACAACCACTTGCGCGTAAATTTCGGACGCAGGTTCAGGTAATCACTGAATTTGAGTTCCGCATTCACCGCAGCCCCCGAACGACCTTTATAAGCAAGCAGTACATTGCCGTTTCGTTCATCGGCCATCAGGTAGCCCGCGTATCCGCGAAGATTCAATCCGCCCCCATATTGAAAGTGATTGGTGTTATAGCTGGACATATCGCCGGTCCACTCAGTCGGAGACAATCCAACGCTGCGTGTATACTTATTCTCCATCATCTCTTCCGGATTCGCCCCGGCTGCAAACAGTGCCGACTCGTAAGGGATATTGGTTCCGGTTCCGTAGCGACCGAAAATCCGGGTACGCAACTCCAGTTTGCCGATACGTTTGGTATCTTTTATCTCAAGTTGTGCATACGCATAGTTAAAAGACTGGCTGTTATTTCCGGTAAGGAACGGTGCGCGTGCCGAAAGCTTCACCGATCCGCCGCCATACCTGCCATTATACTGATGCGTAACCGCAGCATTCAATGAGCTGTTGGGCAATGCTCTTCTGCTGCTCCATTCGTGTGTGTACAACAGGTAGTCGCGATCGTAGCTCAGCGGGCGCCACATGGTTTGTCCGTACAGTTCAAACAGGTTTGCCCCCGAAGATCCCGAAGCGCCTACGCGATGCAGCCAGAGCCCGTCCAGGAAACGGGAATTGATGTTGAGCAATACTTTAGGGTGGCTGATGGCGAAAGGTGTGCTGTAATTGAATGTATAATTTACCGGTGCATAATGATCATACCAGCCCTGATTCGTATACACCAGGTATTTATCCAGCTGTCCGGCATGTGTGTTTACCCATACCGATGCATCCACCTGATGCAGTGTGGCAAAATAGTCGCCTTCGAAATGCAGTCCGGCTTTAACCCCGTCTACTGCATTCCACCATACATCAGGGCGCACGAACATCCTGTAGTGTTTACGGTCTGTAGGTGTATTGATGCCGCCATCCAGTTTTACGCGAATGGCCCGGGTGCTGAAAGGCAATATCCCGCGGGTTTTGTAATTGTTGAGCATATTGATGTCCACAAGGCGGTTGCTGGTGTCGATCTGCACGTGACGGATGCCTCCGGGAATGTTCACTGATGCGGTGTAATCCGGATGCAGCTTGGCCCATCCGTACCATTTGGGTAAAGGTGTTGCGCTGGTTTCTTTGGTGAACCATGTATTGGGTATTGTGTACGAATATTGCTGTCCGTCTTTGGCAGTGACGGTAAAGTCGACCGGCATCTGCATTTCCCCTTTCCTTTTGAAGGTGATGTCATAATTGTCTTTGCCGTCCGTATGTCTGATGCGACCGATCGCATAGTCTGCGGTCTTTGTGGTTTCAAACCATTCGTCGAAGAACCAGTTCAGATCTACGTGTGTAAAGCCGATTACCGATGCCTTAAAATCTTCGAAATAAGGATGAGCGATTTTCCATTGGGCGAAATAATGCTTCATCGTTTCGGAGAAAAGGGAGTCACCGAGTACATATTGCAGATTGTACAGCATCGACGCAGTTTTGTAATACACGAGGCGATACCCGCCGCCATGACCGAGCGCGCTGTTGAAGTCGTCGGAATGTGTATTCAGCGGAGTCTCTTCCTGGTTCAGCGCATCATAGTGATATGCATTGAAAACAGAACGGTCGATCATATCCGTTGGTTCGGAAAAATGTCCGCGCCAGCCTTTCTTCGGGGCGGGAGTCATACGTCCGTCAATGCGATTGATGCCCCAGGCGGTCAGGAACTGCGTGAATCCTTCATCCATGGCCGCCCGGTAAGTCTCGTTGCTGCCTACCATGCCATAGAACCAGTTGTGACCTATTTCATGTATCAGCAGACTGTTGTAGCCGGGCGCGCTGCCTCCGTCCATCGTCAGCATCGGGTATTCCATACCATCATTAGCATCGGCTGCTATCATTTTCGGATAGGCATACGGTCCGAAATCTTCTGAAAATGTTTTAATGATTTTTGCCACATATTCGGCACTGGTCTGCCATCCGGAAGCATGTGGCTCCTGAACGAGTCCCACACATTCGATGCCGTTCCAGTAGGTGGTATTGATCCGGTAAGAGGGGTCGGCAGTGAATGCAAAGTCATGCACATTGTCGGCATGGAATTTCCACGTTTTGCGTTCGCCTTTTACATACGGAATGATCACTGAAGGTGCTTCATTCCAGGGCTTTTTGGCGAAATTCTTCACATCCAGTTTTTCACGCAGCTCCTTCGGCAGCACCTCGTTACGGTTCTGTATTGCACCGGTGGCCTCCACTACATAATTGGACGGGAAATCAAGGGAGACATCGAACGAACCGAAATCGCCGTAAAACTCTTTGTTCAGGTGCTGGTAGGTATCCCAGCCGAATTTGCGGTCGTAGACGCAGATTTTCGGATACCATTGCACGCCATTATAATGCATGAAGCCCCAGGCATCATACATCTGCATGCGGCGTCTTGTGGCTCCTTTATCATAATAGGTGGAGAATTGTATCGTGAAGCTGGTTTTCTGACCGGGCAAAAGCGGCATTTCAAGGTACACTTTCATAATGGTATTATCCAGTTCTGTACGAAGTACCTGGCCGGACAATCCTGCAATCCGTTCGATCACGATGCCTTTGCCTTCCCCTTCTTTTTTTCCCAGCCGGAGTATGCCTTTGTTGGCTTTTTCCAGTTCGTGCAGATGTGACCCTTTGATAAAGGCATTCTGATATAAATGGAAGTAGACATATTTTAGTGTGTCCGGTGAATTGTTCCAGTATTCAAGCTGTTGCGTGGCATCTATGCGGTTGTCCGACTCGTCTATCCGCGCGTTGATCGAATAATGCACATCCTGTTGCCAGTAACCTGCTACCGGTTGCCTGTTTTTCCAGTAAAGCGGATCATGCTGAAACGGAGCAGCAGAAGTAATTCCTGCAGCATGCTGGGCCGCAGCCGGCAGTGCGGTAAATGCGATGCAGGCCCAAAGTAAAAATCTGGACATAATTTTTTCTTAAAATAGGGGGCGAAGATACTAATTTGGGCAGACTCTCAGGAGTTTAGCGCTGCAGGCAGGCTGAGGAAGCGTTTTGTGGTATTTGGCATTTGAAATTGACCTACCTTTGCAGCCAATTTATATTTTGTCATTCAATTATAACCATAAAAAATCATGAGTAAAGTAAAAGTTGCCATCAACGGATTTGGCCGTATTGGCCGCCTGGCATTCCGTCAGATTTTCAACATGGACGGTATTGATGTTGTAGCCATCAACGATCTGACCCAACCAAAAGTGTTGGCTCACCTGTTAAAGTACGACACTGCTCAGGGACGTTTTGATGCTGCTGTAAGCCATGGTGAAGATTCCATCTCCGTAAATGGCAACACAATTAAAATCTACGCTCAGAAAGATCCTGCTCAAATCCCGTGGGGCGCACATGAAGTGGATGTAGTGCTGGAGTGCACCGGTTTCTTTACCGATGCGGAAAAAGCTAAAGCGCACATCACCGCCGGCGCTAAACGCGTTGTCATCTCCGCTCCTGCTACAGGCGATCTGAAAACTGTGGTTTTCAATGTGAACCATAATATTCTCGATGGTTCTGAGACCGTTATCAGCTGCGCTTCCTGTACTACCAACTGCCTGGCTCCTATGGCAAAAGTGCTGCACGAAAACTACGAAATCAAAGTCGGTCAGATGACCACCGTGCACGCTTACACCAATGATCAGAACACACTCGATGCTCCCCATGCAAAAGGTGATCTGCGCCGCGCACGTGCAGCTGCAGAAAATATCGTTCCTAACTCCACAGGTGCTGCGAAAGCGATCGGACTGGTTCTGCCCGATCTGAAAGGAAAACTGGATGGTGGCGCACAACGTGTACCTACCGTTACGGGTTCTCTGACTGAGCTGACCGTGGTTCTGGGTAAAAAGACAAGTGTAGAAGAAATCAATGCTGCTATGAAAGCCGCTTCAAATGAATCTTTCGGATATACAGAAGACGAAATCGTTTCCAGCGATATCATCGGTATCTCTTTCGGTTCTCTGTTTGATGCCACACAAACCAAAGTGGTTACCGTGGGCGATCATCAGCTCGTGAAAACCGTAAGCTGGTATGATAACGAAATGAGCTATGTTTCTCAGCTCGTTCGTACGGTGAAATACTTCGCAGGCCTGATCTCTAAATAATCAGTACTGTTTTTTTAAATAAAGCCCGCTGCCTTTACGGTAGCGGGCTTTTTGTTATCTTGTCCCTCAGATATTATGCAGCTACGCTCTGTTTTAAGCCGCCGGTCGGGATTCATAGTCTGGGCTCTGTTCCTTGTGGCAGGATTATGCTCTTTTCAGAATTACGGCATCAGTTGGGATGAAGAAGCGCAGAGATATGCCGCGCAGATATCGTATGATTACATCAGAGGACGTGATAACTTTCTGCTGCAATGGGATAACCGTGATTATGGGGTGGTGTTCGAGTTGCTGTTGCTGGGACTCGAGAAATTGCTGCGCCTGACGCAGTTGCGGGATATATACCTGATGCGGCATCTGGTCACGCATTTATTTTTCCTCGGCGGCGCCTGGTGCTTCTACCTGTTGCTGCGGCGTATTTTTCAGAGTCCTTTCCTCGCTGTCACCGGCTTATTGCTGTTACTGCTGCATCCGCGCATATACGCAGATTCGTTTTACAATTCCAAGGATCTGCCTTTTCTGTCTATGTACGCCATCTGCCTCAATGTTTTTTCACGTGCTTTCGATTCTGAGCGACTGATTGTTTTCTGGATGATGGGCGTTGTGACTGGGTTGCTGACAGACATCCGCATTCTGGGCATTTTATTTTTTGCAAGCGTGCTCTTCTTCCTGTTCGGACAAGTTTGCTTTAACATAGCGCGGCGCAAAAGTGTAAGACAGAAGCTGTTGCAACTGACAGTCTACGTACTCAGTTCCTGCCTCACAGTGTATCTTTTCTGGCCTTTTTTGTGGATGCATCCGTTGGATGGATTGCTGCACGTATGGAAGAGTATGTCGGTATTTTCCAGGTGGGATGCGTCCGTTTTTTTCAACGGAGCCTTTATTCATTCTTCAAAAATTCCCTGGTACTATCTGCCCGTATGGATTGGCATTACCACACCCGTGTTCTACGTTGCGGCTGCCATCGGGGGTATTATCCTTGTAAGTGTTTCCTTATTAAGGAAGTCGCTTGCCTGTTTTTACGATGCTGATCACCGGCTGCGCCTGCTCGCGCTGCTCACCTGTCTGGGTCCGGTGCTTGCCGTCATTGTGCTTCATTCTGTTGTATACGATGCCTGGCGCCAGGTTTTCTTTATTTATCCTGCATTTGTGCTGCTCTCGGTATGGGCGCTTTCCGAATTGATCTTGTTTACCCGGAATAACCTGATCTTAAAGTCCGCAATAGTTTTTGCGGTACTCAGCCCGCTGGCATTTACGATCAGTTCTTTTCCTTTGTCTAATGTGTACTTTAATGTACTGGCGGGTACGCGACCTGACGAAATAAGACATCGCTGGGAAATGGACTACTGGGGGCTTTCATTCCGGCAGGGTTTGAATTACATTCTGGACCACGATACTTCTTCACATATTATAGTGCGATACCGGGAAAGTCCCTGTGCAGCCACCTATAGGATATTTTTCGCGCAGGATCGGCGCCTGGAACTGCAACATGTTGAGGAGACAGACCAGTTGATAGAAAGGGGGGCAGGCGACTATTTCATTACGAATTACCGTCTTTTTCCAAATGATTTTGAGCAGTGTAAGGGCAACGAAATCTATTCATTCCGCGTAGCCAATAGCCGCGTTTGTACTATCTTTAAACTAAGATAGCCCCATTGTAATGAAACGAATATGCTTGGTTGTACTGCTGGCTCTGTTTACATGCAGCCGGGCGCATGCCGGTAAATTGCGCAAGGAAGAATTTCTGTTTCTCGACAGCCTGGTAACCAAAGCCGGGCCGATGAAAGGTTATTCCCTGAAGTTTATAGTCGATTCCATCACGGCATCCTGCAAAGACGAGTTGCAGATGACGCGCACCTTTTACCGCTGGTGCTTTCTGAACCTTGAGCTGGATCTGCATCGGATGAAACATCCGAAAAATAAGCCTGATAACGCTTCTTCCGCATTAATGGAGCGGAAGGCAAGCCCTAAGGGCTTTGCCGATCTATTCAAAGCAATGTGCGAACTGAAACACATTTCGTGCAGAACTGTGCGTGGGCTTATCCGTTTGCATGAGGAAGATATAGGAGAGCTGGACAAGGAAGCTATTCATTACTGGAACGTCATCCGTGTAGATCATACAGACTATGTTGTAGATCCTTCCCTCTGTGGCGGGATATGGAATAATAAAATGCGGTTTGTAGACCGGCAGTGGACAGATGCGTGGTGGCTTACCAATCGCCGCCTGTTCGCTTTCACACATTTCCCGGATAAGCCGGAAGACCAGTTGCTGGAGGTACCACTGAAACAGATCGAATTTAAGAACGCGCCGATACCTACGGCAACAGCAGTTGTTATTGGTCTCGCTCCTATGTCGAAATCAGGGATGCTGAAAGGATATGCTGACAGTTCTATGGAACTACAGTTTCTGTTTGCAGGACCGGTGCGGGTACCTCAGATGACTATATCCTGGGACAATCATCCGCAAATCCTTGTTGGGGCAGATATAGACGAAAACGGATATTATGTCGGCATTCCCTTTGGTAAGCCGGGCGATCATGTGTGTTACATTTATGCTAACAGCTCGCTCGCTTTTATTTATAAGGCAAAAGTGGCCCGGGGCAGAAAGGTCAGGGAACATAAGCGCTGACAGGGACCATGTATACGTAAGGATAGCGCCTTACGTAATCCGGAATGTTGTAACCGGGGCGATCCGGCAATATCGCAACGCGGACCTTTTTGCGGGCGAGCAATTTCATCTCCTCTTCGTTAAAGCAAAAATTATATGCGCTTAAGCCGGGATTGTAAAACATCACATTTGCATGGTCTATAAGATCCACGTTACAAAGTACGTCTACATCGCGGGGCAACAGCCGGTGCAATGATTTGTACAGAGCCACATTCCTTATCTTCTGTTCGCGGTCCCGGGTGTGTCCCTGGTCGTAAATGCGCTGCGGGTTCAGGCTCCAGTATGCAAGCGCGATACTGAGTAGGCCATAGAGCAGAGGCTGTAATCTGCCCGGTGCCAGACGCAGCAGTTCGTGCAGCAGCAACCCGATCATGATGATCACGAATGGATACACTACAAAAAAGAAACCGGTTACTTTGGTTTGCACTACAAAAGAGAAGAAGCAGAAAGCGAACACAACGGGTGCCACAAGCAATACTTTTGCATAAGAGGGGACACGGCGGGAGACCGAAAATAACAGCAGCGCGGGAACGACAAGGATTTCGATGATGTCCCCGAAATATTGATTGAAGTGGCTCAGGTAATAGCCCGGATCGCCTTCATGCCCTTCCACTACGGAGAACAGGTGACGTGTATTCAAATCAAATTCGATCCGCGCTTCTGTGGGAAAGCGATGCCATATGTAAAGCTGCCAGGGAAGAAATACCAGGATGCCCGCTGTAAGCGCAGCAAAAAAATGACCTGTATGTATCTGCTTTGTGCTTTTACGCCTGCTCAGATCGGTAAGCCAGCATATGCCCAGCGGTAAAAACACGAGCAGACCTGTGAGCCACTTGTTCAGTACAGCTGCTCCGGCAAATGCTCCGATCATCAAAGCACGTGATAATACCGGCTTTTCACGGTACTCTGCGGCGCCCCAGAAGCTGGCCAGTACGTAAAAGCAAAATGCGACATCATTGTGATCCATTCCTTCCCTTCCGGATATCTGCCCCAGCTGATAGCAGGAACAGCAAACAATCAGTGCAGCAATCGTCGCCGCTCTTTTTTCACGCGTGAGCAACAAGGATAATCTGTACACAAGCAGCACAGACAGCGTGCCCATGATGGCGGAAGGCAATCGCAGTGCCCATTCCGATACGCCGAAAATACGCATGGATAAAGCCATTTGCCACAGGAAGAGTGGTTGTTTATGCAGCCAGACCTGGTTGCAGCACCATGCTGCAGGATCGAACGGGATAACCGGATTTTTATAAAGTACCGGGTAGAAGGGTCGATCCATCATATTCCGGGCCACCAGCGCATGGAATCGCTCATCCCAGTCGTGCAGGAAAGGATCTGCCTGTATCATGTACAAACGAAGTCCCAGTGCAAGAAGCACAATAACTATCAGCAATGCGTGCCTGCGCAGTAAACTGATTGCTCTGTCTGGGAAATGTTGATTGCGCACCCGGGTACAGCTGGTTATTTGGAAGAGCCATCCAGTGTGGTCTGCAACTGGCGCATCGTACGTTGCAGTGCGTCTGTGCTGCCATCAAGGAAGATGGTATTGCCTTTTCCGTTTTCAGCAAAGTGCTTGATCGCGTCGGTCCACATAGAGAACAAAATGAAAGAAGCATCCAGGTTGGCCTGCTCCATTTCTTTAGCTGCGAGCGCCATACCTTTTGCCACTTCTTCGCGGAATAAAGCGACACCTTCCCCGCGTAACTGAGAAGCCATTTTTTCTGCTTCTGCGGAAATCTTAATCGCATTTCCTTCCGCCTCCGCCGCTTTGGTTTTGGTGATCAGCAGTGCCTGACCTTCGTTTTCGGCCGCTGCCTTCAGGTTGTTGGACGCCACCACCTGCGCCATCGAACGCATAATAGCCTCGTCAAATGTAATGTCGTTGATCTGCAGGTCGAGCAGGTGAAACCCCCATTCTTCCAACTGATTGTCCAGTTGCTCTTTTACATGATGAATGATCTCCATGCGCAACTGCAGGATCTCTGATTGTCTTTTAGTAGCTACGAACGCACGTACCGAACCTTCCACTGAGCGTACCAGCGCCTGCAGGAAATTGCGTTCGTCGACGAATTTGAACGCGACGTTCTGAATCGTGTTGTCATCCTGATTGAGTACAGCATACAGCATCATCGCAGAAAAATTCACATTTGCCTGGTCCTGGGTGATCGCCTGGAACTGCAATTCCATGGAGCGGTTCTGTATAGAGATACGTTTGTATATTTTTTCAATAAGCGGAATACGCAGATTCAATCCGGGACGCATTACGCGCTTATATTTTCCGAAAACGGTGATCACTGCAACAGAGCCCTGATTTACCGTAACCATTCCGGAAAAAAGAATAATCAGGACAAGTCCTGCGATAATACCGATAACCATAAAAATGAAATTTGTAATGAACTAATTTTGGTGGAAATTTGAGAAAATAAAAGTAGAACTAATTTGGCTGCCGCAAAAAAAATATTAAAACTGGATCAGTTTGAGATCGAAGATGTATTTTTTGAAAATGCTGCATTGATAGGCATTTCCAGCGATAAGCCGATATATAGTCTCTGTCATTTCCTGAATCAGGCGTTCTTACTCGATTTCGAACGTACCACCCATCTCGATGTGCAGATCGGTAAAAAAAATGCCACTTATTCATTCGCGGTTTACCAGTCCCCGGTATGCGGATCAGCATTTGTGTATACGCTGTATAAGCTGAAAGTGGAAGATGTACTGTTGCTTCCGAGCCTGAAAAATATCGATTATATCTGGCTGATCACGGACGATGATCCGGAGGATCGTGCAATGCACTACCTGAGATATCTGCGCCAGCTGCCGGAAGTGCAGTTTGCCGGATTGCTTGAAAAAGATAAGATCAAAAATATAGACTACCTGATACTCTGACCTGTCAGGACCGGACATCCAGTATGTCCCTGAGCTTGTTTCCCAGGATATTGAAGGAATACACCAGCATCATGATCGCCAGACCCGGAATGATCGCGGCAAGCGGTTGATTGGTGATAAGGAAATTGTAGTGCTCCTTGATCATTAAACCCCAGGAAGGCTGAGGCGGCTGTATACCAATCCCCAGGAAACTGAGCCCTGCTTCCACCAGTATTGCCGTAGCGAAATTCGATGCGGCGATCACCATTACCACACCACCGAGATGCGGCAGTATATGGCGCATAATGATGCGTGCATGCGATGCGCCTATGGCTTTTGCAGCCTGCACATAATCCGCTTCCCTTAAAGCAAGCGTTTGTCCGCGTATGAGACGCGCTGCTCCCAGCCACATAGTGAGTCCGATGGCTATAAAAATCTCCCAGAATCCCTTTCCAAGCGTAAGCGTTAATGCAAATACCAGCAACAGTGTCGGTACAGACCATAGGATATTCACGAGGAACATAACCGATCGGTCTACCCAACCTCCGAAATATCCCGCCAGAGATCCGAAGAGTATGCCGATGGATAAAGAAAGCAATACGGCGATCAGCCCCACTGCGATGCTTACGCGCGAACCTATCAGCAGGCGGGAGAGGATATCGCGCCCATACCTGTCTGTGCCGAGATAAAATGTTTGATCCCGCAGGCGGTGCTTTACAAAGAACTCCTGTTGTTCCTGCGCCGGCTGCGCCGCAATAGCAGCTGGTACCAATTGTTGCAGTGAAAATGTCAGTGTGTCCGAAAGACCTTCATCAATAAAATGAGCCACCCGTACTGCATCTCCGTTCAGCGAACAGCTGTTGATGGGGATATATTGAAATGTATCCGGAGTGCCGTTCCACCAGCTGCTGCTTTCCGGGCTCTGGACGTTTCTTGTCGGTACCAGTAGTAAATTTTTGGAAAATCCGGGGCGTTTTGCGCCAAGCTCCACGATCATGCGGTTGCCATTGGCAGAGGCATCGGGTGCCAGCTGGTAAGCGAATAATGCCGTAAGCAGCGTTAATACGATGAATCCCATCGCGAAGACCGACGAAGGGCTGCGCCATAGCTGAGATATACGTGAATGTTTCGTTGCCTGCATGCTTCGGGTACAAATGTAATCAATTCTCATCCTGTTGTTTAACCGCAGCTATTGCAAGAATGTAAATGAAGAACACAAGTGTATAACAAAACACTTTCTGATACATGCCAATTTGTGGGAATAGCAAACCAGCATAAATGAAGCATATAATTAAGACGCATTGCTACATCGGTACAAGCAACATTGTCCTGCCGGTTCCCAACAAAGCATCTTTCCCGGAAGCCTACAGGGAAAAAAGCAGGCTGTGCTATTACGCTTCTTTATTCAACAGCCTTGAGGTAAACAGTTCCTTTTATAAAATTCCCAAACCCGCCACAGTAGCCCGGTGGATCACGGAAGTGCCCGAAGATTTTCTGTTCACTTTTAAGTTGTGGCGCGGCATCACACATGCGAAAGAACTGCAGTATGATAAGGAAGATATAAGGAGCTTTCTGCAATCGGTAAATGAAGCCGGTACAAAAAAGGGTTGCCTCCTCGTACAGTTTCCGGGAAGTATCCGCTACTCTTTGTTCCGGCAGGTTCGGGCGCTGATGGATCATCTCATTGAAGCGACCGAAACGCAGCCATGGCGTATTGCTGTCGAATTCCGGGATAGATCCTGGTATAACAACGATGCATTTGAATGGCTCCGGCAATTGCCCCGGACTACGTTGGTACAGCACGATATGCCTGCTTCCGGCATCTCTGTAATGGAAACGGCCGGCTCTTTCCTGTTTCTGAGATTTCATGGAGAAAAGGGTGATTACCGTGGCTCTTATCCCGATCCGGTGCTGGAAGAATATGCCGAATTTTTAAAAGAAGCTATAAATGCAGGAAAAATGGTGTTTGCGTATTTTAATAATACGATTGGAGATGCGGTACATAATGCAATGAAAATGCAGCGTCTGTGTCAGTAAATCATTTTTTGTCACGGATGTGGCGACCAGTGCGGGTAAAGACTATGTAAGAATTTATAGAAGATCGTGTAAAAACTGCGCCGGAACGGCCGGATACCTTTGTTTCAAATTATTGTTTAACTAAAAATCCAAGACGATGCTTCAATCATTACTCAAAAAAACAAGCGGCGCAGCACTTCTGATGCTGGTGTCGGCAAGTGGCATGAACAGCCGCGCAGCAACTTTCACTGCTGTCGCATCCGGTAACTTTAATGCGGCCTCCACATGGGGTGGAGTAGCTCCCGCATCTTCACTTACCTCTGATGTTATCATTATTCCTGCAGGCTTAACGGTAACGCTTACCGATATGGTTACCTTCTCGGGATCTTCTTCCTTAACGGTGCTGGGCTCTCTGAGTTCTGTTTCCGGAGGTGATCTGATCATGACATCGGGTGATTTGTCCGGAGCAGGATCTATTAATGTAGATAGCCTTTCTCTCGGCCTTAGTTCCGGTATGTATTTCGCAGGTAATATCATGGCTCGTAATCTTACGTCAACCGGTGTGAATATTTCTTCTGCTGCCAACGTTTACGTGCGCAACACGCTCCGCCTCACCGCAGGTTCATTGAGCGTTGCATCCGGTAAACTGTCTATGGCCGAAAAATCCACTATCGAAGTCAGCGGCGGTATGCTTACTTACAGCAGTCCGGGCATGCTGAATCTCGACAGTACTTACAATGTAGTATACCTTTCCGGTGCATCTTCCACCGGACTCGAACTGTATGGCGATGGTCTGGACAGCGTTACCGTGAAAGTAAGCGGTACCCTGAACCTTTCAGACGACGTTGAACTTAACAGCGTGCTTTCACTTCAGTCCGGAATGTTGTCACTCAACAATAAGTCGCTCACCCTTGGCGCAGATGCGGATATTGCAACAGGCGGCAGCGGAACGATCAGCGGAAGTGCATTTTCCAATCTGACTGTAAAAACAATGGTTACGCCTTCAGGCTCTTTGCGTTTTACATCAGGAAGCAATGTGCTTAATAACCTCACCATCAACACAGGTAGCGGAACAGCCGGTATTATGCTGGGTTCTAACCTGAATGTGAACGGTACACTGAGCCTGCTTTCCGGCAAAATTATGCTCGGTTCCAACGACCTGTACCTGAATGCAGGTTCAGGTATTACCGGTGGTTCTGCCAACAGCTATGTGCAGGCAGACGGTTCCGGCAGACTGATGGCAAATCTGGCGGCTGGAAGCAATGCAACCTTCATGGTAGGTACTGCAACCGACTATACGCCAATAATGGTTGCGGCTAACACTGCATCTGTAACGAGCGATGTTGGTGTGAGCGTAAAAGGCTCTGTAATGGCGAAAGGAACTTCCGGTACTGTATTGTCTACTACTCAGCCAATGGTAAAAAATACCTGGTATATCACCAGCAGCGCTACAAGTGGTATCAACTTTGACCTGACAGCAATGTGGAATAGTACCCTTGAAGTAAATGCCTTCAACAGAACACAGGCTTATATTGCTCATTATACCGGCGGTATGTGGGATGTAGCATCTCCTGCGGCAGCAACTTCCGTAAGTGGTGGTATGTACGCGATGACAAGAACCGGAATCACTTCACTGAGTCCGTTTATGGTAACAGATAAAGATGCCATCACTACTTCAGTTAAAGAAATGGCTCAGTCTGTTGCTGACATCACTATATTTCCTGCTCCGGCAAACGATGCAATAAATATCAGATCTTCAAAACCCATCAACGAGGTTGCCATCTTCAATATGGAGGGTAAACTGGTTAAAACAGCCGCTTACACTGGCAAGAGTATTTCTGTAAGCGAACTGCCTACCGGTCTGTACATGGTGCAACTTACGGGAGATGAGGTACGTGAAGTAAGAAGAATAGAAAAACAATAGACGAACTGCGACTACACTACTACCTGCTTAAATGAAAGAATCCCCCGCCGGTAACGGCGGGGGATTCTTTCATAATGATAGTTAGCAACAGGATCGGTTACCAGTTGTCATTCGATTTCGTATCGCTGTTTGCGGCTTTTGCAATGGCTGCGATAACTGCTCCAAGCTTACTGTTCGACTGGCTGCGCAAATGTTTGGACAGGCCGTCATTCTTCAGCTGTTCGTAAGTGTAGGTTTCTGGATTTGCGTTCATGAACTCTGCGTGAAACACCACATTGTCGATATGAATTTTCAAACGACCATCTTTAAAAAATATGGAAAGCTTGAAGTCGAAAAAGCCATCTGTCAGAGTCCAGCCGAATCCGTTTTTCGGCTCAATTTTGATGGCAGCGGTATTGATGATCTTGTATTCTTTATCGTCATAGACATTATTGTTGTCTGCGGATTTGATATTCGCGACAGTCCAGGATTTCACCCTGTTGAACAATACGTCTTTTGTGATATTCGGGGCGTCAATAACCGTATCGCAAACATATGTTTGTGATGTTTCGTCTTTGACCATAATAATGCCTTCGCTGTTTTTATCTTTCTTGTCAAAAGCGGAAGCAGAAAAAGCGGAGCATGCTATCGCAGAACTCACGAAAAGGGTTTTGAGGTTCATGGTTTTTTTCGCGAATATAAGCCTGTTGGCAGGTAAATGAAAACTTGTTGTGGTTAATAAGGTGCTATCGGCGTGTCAATCAAGTTTTCCGTTGAGGCACTACTTATGTAGTGTTTATGTTTTGAAACAGTGTGCAGCAGGTTTTCCCTGTTACTTTTGCTTATTGGGTTTCGGAAGAGACATCATGAATTCTTGTTTTACTGTTAGGGATAGCCTCCTGTATTTGCCTGTGGTGTAAGGACAACCACTGATGTCACCGGAAGGTTACGCGGCAAAATACAGGGGGTTTCTTTTTAGGAGTAACAACAGGCGGCAGTGCTTATGCTTTTTAAAGCAGGGTGGTTTATAACTAAAACGGCTGACCTGTTCAGGTCAGCCGTTTTTTATTGTTCCCAGGGATTTTATAATCCTCTGCCATGGCAATTTTTGTATTTTTTGCCGCTGCCGCAGGGGCACTCGTCATTGCGGCCGATTTTCGGTGCCGCCGTAACCGGTTGCTGGCGCGGAGCCGACTGCTGCGACTCGTTGTAATAGTCATTTTCGTTTGCGGCGTAATCCTGTCCCGCTTCGTCAATCTCATTGCGATTTTCGTAATAGTCGCTCATGTCTGTCACCTGTGTAGGTATCTGTTGTGCTTCCTGCGGCGCTTCCTGAACCGGAATGCCTGCGCGGAACAGGAATGAGATGATTGTACGGTTGGTTTCCAGGTTCATTTGTTTGAACAGATTCGCAGCTTCAAACTTGTAGATCAGCAACGGATCTTTCTGCTCGTAAGAAGCCATCTGAACGGAACTGCGCAGTTCGTCCATGCGGCGGAGATGATCTTTCCAGGAATCGTCTATCATTGACAGCGTGATATTCTTCTCGAGCTCCTGGATCACCGGGCGTGATTCTTTCTCGATCGTTTCTTTCATGTTGGCGTAGATCTGGATACCGCGCATGCCGTCGGTAAACGGTACCACGATGTTTTCCACCTGGCCGTTGCTTTGCTCCATCACCATGCGCAATTGCGGCGTCATATGCTCGCGGATGCTCTGCATTTTACGGCTGTAGAAATCTTTAGCCTGCATATACACCTCGTCTCCGATTGCTTCAGCATTTCCTTTCGCCAGCAATTGTGCGTCAATTTCAGGTTCGAATGCCAGATGTTTTGCAAACTCGAGCTTAAACATATCAGCATCTTTGTGCTGCAATGCCTGACTTGTGATATCGTGGCACACGTTATACATAGCGTTGTCCAGGTCGATCGCCAGGCGATCTCCGTACAGCGCATGGTTGCGGAATTTGTAGATCATATTCCGTTGCGCATTCATCACATCATCATATTCCAGCAAACGCTTGCGGATACCGAAGTTGTTTTCTTCCACTTTTTTCTGCGCACGCTCGATAGACTTGGAGATCATGCTGTGTTGCAACACCTCGCCGTCTTTATGGCCCATTTTGTCCATCATCGCGGCAATACGCTCAGAGCCGAACAGGCGCATCAGATCGTCTTCCAGCGATACGAAGAACTGTGAAGTTCCCGGATCTCCCTGGCGCCCCGCACGACCACGCAGCTGGCGGTCCACACGGCGGCTTTCGTGGCGTTCTGTACCAATAATGGAAAGACCGCCTGCATCCTTCACGCCGGCGCCGAGTTTGATATCGGTACCACGACCTGCCATGTTGGTGGCGATCGTTACGGCTCCGGGCAGACCTGCTTCTGCAACCACGCGCGCTTCCGAAGCATGTTGCTTGGCATTCAGTACATTATGTTTGATTTTCTTTTGCTGCAGCATTCGGCTCAGCAACTCGGAAACTTCTACCGAAGTGGTACCCACGAGTACGGGGCGTCCTTCAGCGGTAAGTTTTTCCACCTCATCGATAACTGCCTTGTATTTCTCGCGTTTGGTTTTGTATACCAGGTCCTGCTGGTCTTTACGTGCAATAGGAATATTGGTAGGGATCGCAACAACATCCAGCTTATAGATGCTCCAGAATTCACCTGCTTCTGTTTCGGCGGTACCGGTCATGCCACACAGTTTGTGGTACATACGGAAGAAGTTCTGCAGCGTGATGGTAGCGAATGTTTGTGTTGCCGCTTCCACGGTTACGTTTTCTTTAGCTTCAATCGCCTGATGCAATCCGTCGCTGTAGCGGCGTCCGTCGAGGATACGTCCAGTCTGTTCATCCACGATCTTCACTTTGCCATCCATCACCACGTACTCCACATCTTTGTCGAACAAGGTATATGCTTTCAACAGTTGCTGCAGGGAGTGGATGCGGTCCGCTTTAATTGCGTAATCCTGGAGCAATGCATCTTTACGTTGCAGTTTTTCCTCGGGACTTGCACCGCTGTTTTCGATGGCAGCGATTTCGGTTGATATTTCCGGCAGCAGGAAGAAGTTGGGATCTTCCCCGCCTTGTGTGATGGTAGCCAGACCTTTATTGGTCAGCTCCACACTGTTGTTTTTTTCGTCGATGGCAAAATAGAGCTCTTCATCCACCTTCGGCATGTTTTTGTTGTGCTCGGAGATATAGTGGTTTTCCGATTTCTGAAGGATCTGTTTGTTACCTTCTTCACTCAGAAACTTGATCAGGGCACTGCTCTTAGGCAGACCACGATACGCACGCATCAGCTGCAGTCCGCCGGTCTCTTTATCTGTTTTGCCTTCTGCAATAAGTTTTTTTGCCTCAGTGATTGCCTGGTTCACAATACGCTTCTGCATTTCCACGAGATATTCAATACGTGGTTTCAGCAGGTGGAATTGCTGTTCGTCTCCGCGTGGTACGGGACCGGATATGATCAATGGCGTACGCGCATCGTCGATCAATACGCTATCCACCTCATCCACCATCGCAAAATGGTGTTTGCGCTGTACTTTCTCTTCAGGATGATGCACCATGTTGTCGCGCAGGTAGTCGAAACCAAATTCGTTGTTGGTTCCGTAAGTGATATCTGCGAGATAGGCATTGCGGCGCTCGGGGGAGTTGGGCTGGTGTTTGTCAATACAATCAACGGTAAGTCCCAGCCATTCGAATACAGGACCGTTCCATTCCTGGTCACGACGGGCCAGGTAATCATTCACGGTAACCACATGTACACCTTCTCCGGCCAGCGCGTTGAGGTAGGAGGGCAGTGTGGACACGAGTGTTTTACCTTCACCGGTAGCCATCTCTGCTATCTTCCCCTGATGCAGTACTGCGCCACCGATTAACTGTACATCGTAGTGTACCATGTTCCAGGTAACAGGAACGCCGGCGGCAGTCCAGTTATTTTTAAAATAAGATTGTCCGTTTTCAACGCGCACATAATCGCGGGATTCGGCCAGACGTATATCCTGTTCTGTAGCGGTAGCCGCTACTTCCGGGTTTTCTTTGAAGCGACGGGCTGTTTCTTTGATGACAGCGAAAGCCTGTGGCATGATCTGCTCCAGTATCTCTTCGATCTGCTCATCGCGTTTTTTGATCAGTTTGTCTATCTCGTTATAGGCAGCTTCACGGGCATGCACTTCTTCAAGAGAAATAGCTTCCGCTTCCTGCTTTTTTTCGGTTATCTGGCGATCTATATCAGTCAGGTGCTCCCGTATGGCCGCCCGGAATTCCTTTGTTTTGTTTCTGAGCTGGTCGTTGCTCAGGCCTTTAAATTCTTCAAAAGCCTTATTAGTGGCCTCTACAACGGGTTGTACTTTTTTTACATCTTTATCTGACTTGCTTCCGCCAAATAGTTTTGAGATAAATCCGATCATTCTGTTATAATTTATTGTGGGCAAACATGGCTATTCCGATCGTGTTGAGCGCTTTCACCAGATATTGCCTTGCGTCAAAAATTGTGCTAAACGTTAATGTCTGCCAAGAAGGCGCAAAAAGATGCCAAAGCTAATAAAAATTGCCCTATTACCTGCAAAAAATGCAATGCCTTGTGGTGCAGGGAAAAAAAATATTGCCAAACTATTGCGGGACAAAAAATTTTTTATGTACTTTGAGTCCGATTTTAGAAAAACGTACAACAATTATGAAAAAAACTTTCATTCTCCTTTCTACTGTTTTGGCTTCGGTATTTGCGCAAGAAGTGAAAGCACAAGACGCGTCTAAAGAAATTGTAAAAGTTTACCGCTGGTACAATCCTACTGATGCCAACTATATAACTGTTGCCGAAGGCGAATACCAGGACGGCCAATTGCTGAACTGGCATTATAAAGATAAAACGCTGATGTTTTTTGCGTACCGCAATCCAGCGGCTGACCGTATTGCTGTGAATAGCTGGTACAATCCCAATACAAAGGATTTCGCTTCTATCGGTGAAGACGAGTTTACCGATGATCAGATGTTGAAAATGGGTTACTCTGATAAACACCTGCAGTACTATGCTTCTACACGTCGTGGTGCAAACCAGGTATCAGTTTACCGTTGGTTCAATCCTAAGCGCAAAGACTGGGTTACTATCCCGGAAGAGGGGGATACCGACGCATACTTCAAGAAAGGATACCGTCATAAAACATTCCAATACTACGGAATCAGCCGTGGTAGCGACGTTATGATCTACAATCAACTGTAAGAAAGTTTTTTTCGTATTCATAATAAAAGGAGATTGGTTAACCAATCTCCTTTTATTTTCTGACACTTCCGGTGTTTATAATACCTGTACGATCAGAAATTTCAGGTACTGCGTATTGGGTACATGCCACAAAATAGGATGGTCGGATGCCTGTGTCTGCCAGGTAACCTGACGAATTTTCCGCTTTGCATCTTTTGCCGCAGCATCAATGGTTTTCAGGAACATATCAGGAGAAACCAGGTTGGTGCAGGAAGCCGTTACGAGAAATCCTCCCGGTTTAGTCAGCTTCATACCTCTCAGGTTGATTTCTTTATAGCCGGTCACTGCTTTATCGATATTTGCTCTGCTTTTCGTAAACGCAGGAGGGTCCAGCATTACCACATCATATTTGCGCCCTTCTTTACCCCAGCTTTTCAGGACGTCAAAAGCATTTACCGATTCAAATTTGCAGATGTCTTCATATCCGTTCAGGACAGCATTCCGGCGTGCCGTATCGATCGCAAAGTCGGAAATATCGAGTCCCAGCACGCTTTTTGCACCGTAGTGCGCCGCATGTAAGGAGAAGGTTCCCGTATAGCAGAACGCTTCCAGTACATCGGCTCCCTGGCAGATATGCTGTATCGCGCGGCGGTTGTCCTGCTGATCCAGGAAGTAGCCGGTCTTCTGGCCGTTTTCAATATCCACATGGAATTTCAGCCCGTTTTCATTCAGGATGATCTCCGTGTCGAAAGGCTCGCTCAGAAAGCCCTTGATCTGTTGCATGCCTTCCAGTTCCCTTACGGGTACATCATTACGTTCATAAATGCCTTTGGGTTTCAGGATACTGTTCAGCGCATTGACAATAGCACCTTTCCAGCGTTCGATGCCCAGAGCCAGCGTCTGGATGACCACATAATCGTTGAACTTGTCAATGACCAGTGCAGGCAGACTGTCAGCCTCCCCAAATATCAGGCGGCAATTTTCAACGTAGCCTATCTGCTGACGGTAAGCCCATGCTTCGGCAATACGGCGATGAAAAAACTGTTCGTCGATTGCTTCCTGTTTGTCGCGGGTAAGCAGTCGGATGCGGATCTGGGATGCGGGATTAATGTAACCCTTCCCCACAAAGGAACCATTGGAAGAATAAACCTCCACGATATCTCCGGGTTCGTAGCTGCCCTCGCTATCACCAAGCTCGGTGGCGAAAATCCAGGGATGACCGTTCATTACGCGGTCTCCGATCTTTTTTCGCAGAAAAAATTTTGCCATAAGGATGCAAAGGTAACGGTATGCACCGACATACCCGGAACACATACAGTAAAAAGCCCGCTACCTGTATGGCAGCGGGCTTTATTGAAAAAAAGGACAAAGTTATGCTCTCAGCACATTCCGGCTGATAACGATTTTTTGTACTTCGGAAGTGC
Source organism: Chitinophagaceae bacterium (assembly GCA_049840855.1). Taxonomy (GTDB): domain Bacteria; phylum Bacteroidota; class Bacteroidia; order Chitinophagales; family Chitinophagaceae; genus Rurimicrobium. The sequence goes on from JASGJF010000012.1 coordinate 141,939, forward strand.
CTTCATAGATCTGCGTGATCTTTGCATCGCGCATCAGGCGCTCTACGTGGAATTCTTTCACGTATCCGTAACCGCCATGAATCTGTACCGCTTCGTTGGTAACCCATTGCGCGATCTCTGAAGCATACAGTTTGGCCATTGCCGCTGCCTGCTCAAAATCTTCATGCATATCTTTCTGCCATGCAGCTTTCAGGCACATCAGACGTGCGCCTTCAATAGCCGTAGCCATATCCGCAAGCTTGAACGCGATAGCCTGGTGGTTCATAATTTCTTTGCCGAAAGCCTTACGCTCTTTGGAATATTTCAGTGCGAGCTCATATGCGCCGCTGGCGATACCCAGGGCCTGGGAAGCGATACCGATACGGCCGCCGGCCAGAGTTTTCATTGCAAATTTGAACCCGAAACCATCTTCACCGATGCGGTTTTCTTTAGGCACTTTCACGTCCTGGAACATGATAGAATGCGTATCGCTTCCGCGGATACCCATTTTATTTTCCTTAGCTCCTACCGTTACACCGGGAGTGTCTTTAGGGATGATCAGCGCATTGATACCACGGTGGCCTTTTTCAATATCTGTTTGTGCAATTACCAGGTAATAAGATGCGGAATTACCGTTGGTGATCCAGTTCTTGGTTCCGTTCACGAGATAATGATCTCCTTTATCTTCAGCTGTGGTACGCTGAGAAGTGGCGTCAGATCCGGCTTCGGGTTCGCTCAGCAGAAATGCGCCGATCGCTTTTCCGGAAGCAAGTTCAGTAAGGTATTTTTGTTTTTGTTCTTCAGAGCCATAAGTCTCCAGACCCCAGCATACGAGCGAATTGTTTACGCTCATACATACGGAAGCCGAAGCGTCGATCTTGGAGATCTCTTCCATAGCAAGTACGTAAGAAATAGTATCCATGCCTGATCCACCGTATTTAGGATCAACCATCATACCTAAGAAGCCTAATTCACCCAGTTTCTTGATTTGTTCGGCCGGGAATTTCTGATGCTCATCGCGCTCGATAACGCCGGGCAGCAATTCTGTTTTGGCAAATTCGCGGGCAGCTGCCTGCACGGCTAATTGCTCTTCGGTAAGTTGAAAATTCATAAAGAGATAATGACTTTTTGTGGCTGCGAAATTACGTTTTATATAGATATTTTGAAACTAGTCTGCGTTTTTCGCTTCAGCTTCTTTTGCCTTACTGAGTATTTCAAGGAATTCGGTAATGCTCCACGCATCTTCCACTGTATAATCCCCGATTTTTGTACGGCGCAGCTCCTGCAGGTAGGCACCGCATCCCAGCTCCTGTCCGAAATCGTGTGCCAGCGAACGGATATAGGTTCCCGTGCTGCAGGTAACGCGGAAATGCACTTCCGGCAGTTCAATTTTTGTGAGCTCGAACGTGCTGATCGTGACCGGTCTTGCCTTCAGATCTACTTCTTTTCCCGCCCGCGCAAGCTCATACGCCCGCTTGCCGTCTTTTTTAATGGCCGAATGGGCTGGAGGAGTCTGCAGGATCGGCCCCGTGAATTTTTTCGTGGCTTCGGTCAGCTGCTCTTCGGTGATATGTGCGAAAGGCTGTTGCTGTTCCGGTTCACTCTCCAAGTCGTAGGTGGGAGTTACCGCGCCCAGGTGGATGATTCCCGTGTACTCTTTCGGCAAGGATTGGTATTCGTTGATCTTTTTCGTGTAGGCACCGCTGCAGCAAATGAGTAATCCGGTTGCGAGAGGATCCAGCGTGCCGGCGTGCCCGATTTTTTTTGCACCAACCGGCTTGCGCAGTTTGTGCACCACATCGAACGAAGTCCAGCGGTAAGGTTTATCAATCAGGATCACACCACCTTCTTTCAGTTGACCGGGTATTATTGTATTCATGAATATGCTGTAAGTATGCTGCAAAGAAAAGACAATAAGTTGAGTCGGCTCCTGCAAATGGCAGGAATATGATGTGCGGGAAGATTGTTGCTTCTGCTATCTGTTCGTATCTTTGTACTACTGTACAGGAAGTGAAGCCGGATCACCCGGTAAAGCAAGCGCCCCTGCGTTAATACTTTAGAAGAAACGGATATGGATATCAGTAATCAGATTTTACGCCGTCAATATGTTGCCCACAAAGGGGAAGACCTGCTGAGCCAGGTTTTCAGGGTAGTGATTGTGGTTTCACCCAACAGTTTTATTACTGCCGGATATCATCCTTCAGGGGAGGTGCTTGCGATCAACAGCAGTCAGTTGTCAGGCGCAGCCTGGAATCCTGCATTTATTGAGCACGAACTGAAGAACGATCTGCTGCTCGCTGATCCTTCACTGATCAAAACAATTTTCGTTGCTGCACAGAACAATATGGTAATTCCCGGCGCTTTATTCCGGGATGACGATACCGCAAAGCATTGGTTGCAGGCATCTTTCCATGTGGGTGCCGACGAACAGATCAATGTTTGCAGTATTGCAAAGGGGGCCTGGTTCAATTGTTTCAGTTTTCCGGAGGTCATTCTGTCCGTTTTCGGTAAATACACGCAGGATCCCAAAGTATTACCGCTTAACCTGGCACATCTGCGGAACGGACAGTCCACCGAAAACCTGTTGCAATGTACGGTCGCGGATACCTGCGCGTTTGCAACGCTGCACCACAAACATACGTTACACTGGCATCAGACTTTTGAATACCAGACACCGGAAGATATAGCACACCGGTTAGGCTCTGCCTGCCGTTTTTATGGGATTGAACTGGAAGATTATCCCGTGGCTATCTCCGCCACCAGTATTGATCAGCATCCGGTGCTGAAGAAATTGCAGCAGTATTTCCCGGCAACAGCGATGCGCAAAGCCAGTATATCAGATATTATTTCCCCTGAATGGTCTTCCACCGTTCACCTGTTTCAACAGCTGTATTCATGCGAATAATCGGAGGTGAGCTGGGTGGCCGCCGTATCAGTCCGCCCTCGAAAATGCCCTATACGCGCCCCACAACAGACATTGCTAAAGAGGGCCTGTTCAATATGCTCCAGCATATGCTCGATTTCGAGTCTCTCGAAGACCCTGGATCTGTTCGGCGGGACCGGCGCCATCAGTTATGAACTGGCTTCACGCGGGGCAGCGGATCTTACGATCATTGAGAAAGATACCAATATGTTCGCGTTCATCAGGAATACGGTAAAACAACTGGGTCTTGATCAGATCCATCCCGTAAAATCCGATGTGTTCAGATTCATGGAGAGCTGCGGTGCTCAATATGATTTTATTTTTGCGGGACCACCCTATGCATTGCAGCAGATAGACGACCTTCCGCTGTACGTATTCCGGTTCAGCCTGCTTCGCCCCGGCGGCGTATTTGTGCTCGAGCACACCCCCCGGAACGATTACCAGACGCATCCCAATTTTTTCCGGATGAAAAACTACTGGTACAACCGTATTCTCCTTTTTCAAACCTTTAAGTGAATAGCTGCTATGAACCAGCGCATATGCCTTTTCCCGGGTTCCTTTGATCCGCTCACGCTTGGCCATGTGGATATTATTGAGCGAGCCATGCACCTGTTCGATCGCCTGGTGATCGGTATTGGCTCCAATTCTTCCAAGCAGGCTATGTTTTCTGTGGAGCAGCGTGCGGAATGGATCCGGCAGGTGTTTATCAAAGAGCCTAAAGTATCGGTGCAGGTGTATAAAGGGCTTACGGTCGACTTTTGTAAGGAGATCGATGCTCGGTACATCCTGCGTGGAATCCGCTATGTGAGTGATTTTGAATATGAGCGCGCCATTGCCGATATGAACCGCAGTCTTGCCCCGGAACTGGAGACCATTTTCCTGACCTCCTCTGCGCAACATGCAACTATCTCTTCGACGCTGGTACGCGATGTCATCCGCAATGGCGGCAATGTACGTCAGTTCCTGCCCGATGCGGTGCAATATTAGTACCCGAAGTTATCCGGCAAAGATTCCTTCCGTTCGCTGTGATTTTTCCTAATGCTTTGGTTTTTTGCCTGCACCTGTCTGAGGTTTTTGACATTTACTTTCTCTCGATTCTTTATTACTTTTAGCGAATGAAAAGAACTGTCCTGACTTGCTGTGCCATCTGGCTCAGTACAAATGTTTTTGCGGCTCCGGGCGACTCTGCTGTGCTGAGCAGGATCTCCGCTCATATATTGTCTCAGGGTAAATGTTATGAAGATCTGCGTGTGCTGTGCAAGCAGATCGGGCACAGGATAAGCGCATCCCCCGAAGCCGAAAAGGCGGTGGCCTGGGGAGAAGCTGCTTTGCGTGCGGCCGGTTGCGATCGTGTATGGCTGCAACCCGTGCAGGTCCCTAAATGGGTGCGCGGTGAAGAGCATCTTGCACTGCGTTTTTCACCGGATCAACCCTATATGGATGTACCCGTTCTGTCACTCGGAAACAGTGAGGGTACAAACGATAAAATAAAAAAGGCGGAAATAGTAATGGTCGAAAGCTTCGATGCATACAAAAAGCTGAATCCGGCCGAACTGGAAGGGAAATTTATTTTCTTCAATTATCATTTCCGGCACGACTTTCCCCAGACATTCAATGCATACGGCGACGCGGTTAAATACCGCTGGCAAACTCCGGAGATCATCGGCAAAACGAAGATTGCGGGGGTGATCATCCGTTCCGTTTCATCCGGTGAAGACGATTTTCCGCATACCGGAGGTACTATGTATCCGGATAAAGAAAATGTATTCCCGCTTGTGGCCATCGGTAATAAGACGGCCGACAGGCTGGAAGCTGCATGCCGCAAAGGAACCACAGCCGCCATGCTGCGCAGCAATTGTGGTCTGAAAGGAACGGCCATGTCTTACAATGTGATCGGCGAAATAACCGGATCGGTACATCCGCAGGATTATATGGTGGTGGGCGGTCACCTGGATTCGTGGGATGTGGGTGAAGGCGCACACGACGATGGCGCCGGTTGTGTACAGGCTATAGAAGTGATGCGTACATTCAAGTCTCTGGCTATTAAGCCAAAACACAGTATACGCGCGGTGCTGTTCATGAATGAGGAGAACGGTGCAAAGGGCGGCAGGGCTTATGCGGATTCTGCAAGGGTGCGCAACGAACACCATATTGTGGCACTGGAGAGCGACGCCGGTGGTTTTGCGCCGCGCGGTTTTGAACTGAGCTGGAATGCAAAGCAAAAAAAGGCCTTCCTGGCTTTTGCGCCTTTGCTGCAGCGTTACGGCATTTACGATTTTGAAAAAGAAGGAGGCGGAGTGGATGTCGGCTTCCTTAAAAATAACGGGAGCATTATCGGAGAGCTGATACCGGATTCTCAACGTTACTTTGACGTGCACCACACCGATAATGATGTTTTTGAGACCGTGAACCACCGCGAACTGAAGATGGGCGCTGCTGCGATGGCGCAATTTATTTACCTCGCCGATCAGCACGAAATACTGGATTAATGGAAACGGCAAAACAAAACGAACGTATTGCACGCGAATGGTTTGCAGCGTTCAACCGGCAGGACCTGGAAGCGCTGCTGGCTTTATACGACGATGCAGCGGAACATTTCAGTCCCAAGCTTAAAATAAGGCAGCCTGAAACACTGGGACTTATCTCCGGCAAAAATGCGTTGCGCCGCTGGTGGGCCGATGCTTTCGAACGCCTGCCGGAATTACATTACGAGCCGGTAGTCTTTACGTCTGATACGGATCGGATTTTTATGGAATATATCAGAAGTGTACCCGGCGAGTCCGATATGAAGGTGGCCGAGGTGCTGGAAATACAAAACGGTCGCATTGTCGCTTCCCGTGTTTATCACGGGTAAGCGCAGTGACAATATTATTTTATCTTTGCCCGCATGTCCACTTTGCACATTTACAATTCACTTACAAGGAAGAAAGAAGAGTTTACACCGATCACCCCCGGCCACGTAGGATTATATGTCTGCGGACCAACAGTATCGGGAGAATCTCATCTCGGACATGCACGCCCATACGTTACTTTCGACGTGGTGAACCGCTATCTCCGTCATCTCGGGTACAAGGTTCGCTATGTGCGTAATATTACCGATGCCGGGCACTTCGAGGAAGAGGGTCGGGATGCGGAAGACAAAATCTCTGGGAAGGCGGTTCTGGAAAAGCTTGAGCCAATGGAACTGGTGCACAAATACACCGAATTGTTCCACTGGGGCATGCGTTTGTTCAACAACCTTTCGCCCAGTATCGAACCTACTGCCACCGGTCATGTGATCGAGCAGATCAGTATGATCGAGGATATCATTGCGAAAGGATACGCTTATGAACGGAACGGATCGGTGTATTTCGATGTAAAGAAATATGCGGAGGGTTATCCGTACGGTCAGTTGTCCGGTCGTAAGATCGATGAGTTGCTGGAGACGACACGTGAGTTGGATGGTCAGGACGAAAAGAACAATAGAGTTGATTTCGCGCTTTGGAAAAATGCGCCACCCGAGCATCTGATGCGCTGGAAAAGTCCATGGGGAGAAGGTTTTCCCGGATGGCACATCGAGTGCTCCGCTATGAGCAGTAAATACCTGGGTTCGGAATTCGATATTCATGGCGGCGGTATGGATCTGCAATTCCCGCACCATGAGAGCGAAATAGCACAGTCCACGATCGCACACGGTCATGCCCCTGCGCGCTACTGGATGCACAACAATATGATCACCATCAATGGCAAGAAGATGGGTAAGTCGTACAACAACGTTATTAAAATGACGGAATTGTTCAGCGGCAACCATCCTCTGCTGGAGCAGGCCTATCACCCGATGGTGGTACGATTTTATATCCTTCAGACACATTACCGCAGTACGCTGGACTTCAGTAATGAAGCACTGCAGGCTTCGGAAAAAGCGTTGCGCCGTCTCTGGGAATCTTACGAAGTGCTGAAAAAACTGGCACATCCGGGGAATGCCGAAGCGGGCGATACCCAACTGGATGGCCAGATCCGCAGGTTCTGCGAAGAGTGCGGCACATTTATGAATGACGATCTGAATACGGCTAAAGTGCTGGCTTCATTGTTTGAGATGACGGCTACTATCAACGGGATCAAAGGCGGCCAGCTGAAAGCCAATGCCTTGTCAGCAGATACTTTCGCATTGCTGCAGACAACGTTCCGCGATTACCTGGAAGACATTCTCGGATTGCAGCCGCTTCAGGCAGAGCAAAGCGGGGATCGTATGGATAAGGTGCTGAGCATCCTCATAGATATCCGAAAAGATGCGAAGCAACGTAAAGATTTTGCAGTAAGTGATCAGATCCGCAATCAGCTGCTTGCTGCGGGTGTGCAGCTCAAAGATGAAAAAGACGGCAGTGTCAGCTATACGATAGAATAAAATGCGCAACGTAAAACGACTCTTTCATTACCTCGCCGATTACAAAGGAAGTATTGCATTATACTTTATTTGCAGTCTGCTTGCAGTCGTGTTTTCGTTGTTTTCCATGGGATCGCTGGGGCCTGTGCTGCAGGTGCTGTTCCTCGGACGCGAACGTCCTGCCCCTGCTGCTGATCCGGATGTGATGGAGCGTATCAATAATTTCGTTTACGACCTCATCGAACAAAAAGGGGCCATCAGTGCACTGGCATTCATCTGCTGTGCGATCGTTACGTTTGTATTGCTCAAAAACCTGTTCGTCTATCTTTCGGTATATATTTTAGCCCCCTTACGGAATGCGATTCTGCGGCGTTTGCGCAATGAGTTGTTCGTCAAAATACTGTCCCTTCCGATCAGCTATTTTACCGACGAACGCAAGGGCGACCTGATGTCGAAGATGACCAATGATATCAACGAAGTGGAGGTGTCCGTGATCAGCGTGCTGGAAGTGCTCATCCGTGAACCGCTCACCATCCTGCTGTTTCTCGGTACGATGATCGCACTCTCTCCGAGCCTTTCGCTGTTCATCTTTATTTTTCTGCCGGTTGCGGGATTGATCATAGGGCTTGTAAGCCGGAGTCTGCGCAAGTCATCCAACGAATCGCAGCAATACCTGAGCGAGATCCTTGCGGTGATCGATGAAACACTTTCCGGTATGCGCGTGGTTAAGGCATTCAATGCCGAACGCCATCAGCAGTTGCGCTTTACTAAAATGAACAATGACCTGTTCCGCGTGCGCAACCGTATTTCGGCACGTCGTGAACTGGCTTCGCCGTTGAGTGAGGTAATGGGTATTATTGTGATCAGCGTGATCCTTTGGGTGGGTGGGCGCCTCGTCCTGAATCATGAAGGCGCACTGACCGGGCCGATGTTTATCATGTACCTGGGTCTGTTTACCCAGATCATCAACCCGTTCAAGAATTTATCCTCTGCGTATTCCAATCTCAAAAAAGGCAGCGCCGCATTGGAACGTATTGAAGGGATACTGCAAACCGAAACCACTGTCAAAGAGCTGCCTGATGCACGTCCGATCAGCACTTTCGCTCATGAGATAGAATTGCAGCATGTGTCTTTCGCTTACGGCGACCGTCAGATACTGAAAGATATCAACCTGATCATTCCGAAAGGGAAAACCATAGCGCTGGTGGGTGCGTCCGGGGCGGGCAAATCCACGCTTGCCGATCTGGTGCCCCGTTTTCATGATGTGACAGACGGTGCGATTACGATAGACGGCGTAAATGTAAAAGAGTATAAAATAGACCAGCTGCGCCGGCTGATCGGTGTGGTGAGCCAGGATCCGATCCTGTTCAACGACACGATCTACAACAATATTACGTTAGGTACGGGCGGAGCCGATATGCAACGTGTGGAAGAAGCAGCACGTGTGGCCAGCGCCGACCAGTTTATACGAAGCAAAGCGCAGCAGTATGAAACGGAAGTCGGCGACCGCGGCAACCGCCTCAGCGGTGGTGAGCGTCAGCGGATCACGATTGCGCGCGCAGTGTTGAAGAATCCGCCGATCCTGATACTGGACGAAGCCACTTCTTCCCTGGATACCGAAAGCGAACGCATGGTACAGGAGGCACTGAACTCCCTGATGAAAAACCGCACCTGCCTGGTAATTGCTCATCGCCTTTCCACAGTACGCAATGCCGACGAGATTATCGTACTGGACCAGGGACGTATTATCGAGCGCGGTACACACGCAGAATTGCTTGCCAAAGGTGGTCAATATCATCGCCTGGTGGAAATGCAGGAGCTGAAATAAGCAATTTTAAGTTTTTATAATACCAGGTCAGATAAATAGTATTATACCGCAGCGCGCGATCATTTATCTTTGCAGCGATGAACCTGCAAGCTTTGCTGGGCCTCTACGAAAATGATATCCGCTTAAAACAGTTAGCGGCCGCAATCTCATTGCCCAGTCCCAAAATCCGCGTACAATTAGATCATCTTTATGGCTCTTCCGTCAACTTTATCGGCGCCGCAGTATGGAAGCTGAGTTCCGCTGCCGGCGAAGCTGTAGGAGGAGGTGCAAACCATGTATTCGTACTTAACGACCGTGAAGAAGCCGCCTATTTCCATAATGATATGGAGCAGCTGACCAAGTCGCTCGATATCTGTTATTTCCCGGATTCATTTAAAAAGACAGGCGACTACCATGATCTCAACAGCAGTCATGTAATGCTGCGCACAGAGGCACTCACCCGTTTTTCTAACGCGCGCAAAGGAGGTGTATTTGTCACCTATCCGGAAGCATTGCTGGAAAAAGTTGTGAATCCCAAAGCGTTGTCGGGCAATATGATCCATATTAAGGTGGGAGAAAACCTGAAGGTGGATCAGCTGATGGAACAATTGGTGGCGCTGGGTTTCCGCCGGGAGGATTTCGCGTATGAGCCTGGTCGCTTCGCGATGCGGGGCGGTATCCTTGATATTTATTCTTTCGGGAACGAGCATCCTTACCGGATAGAGTTGTTCGGCAATGAAGTGGACAGTATAAGGATCTTTAATCCCGAAACACAACTGTCTGAGCGGAAATTGTTGCAGGTAAGCATTCTGCCTAATGTGGAAACAAAATTCGAGGCAACCGAAAAGGTATCGCTACTGGATTTTCTCCCGGACAACACGGCTTTCTGGTTCAAAGACCTGCAGTTTACTGCCGGCAGAATGCGTAAGATGGCCGAAGACCTTCCTGAAAGGCTGAGCAAAGTGCAGGTGGCCGTAGATGAAGAGGAAGAATGGATCAGGCCTTTGCGTATTGAAGAATTTGAAGATGTGGATGAATGGATCACGAAGCTGTCTGACCGCCACCTGATAGAATGGCGCAACCATAGCCTGAAAATATTGTGCGCGGAAGGAGTGGAGCCTGTGTTTCTCGGCTTTGCAACAGAAGAGCAGCCGGTATTCAACCGCCAGTTCAATATGCTCATCAGTGATCTGAAAAAGCGTTCCACGGCAGCTTATGTGCCTTATATTTTCGCGGAGAATCCCAAACAGCTGGAGCGGCTGCGCAGTATTTTTGAAGACCTGAACGCCGGTATTCAGTTTGTGCCGATACCGGGTGCTATCAGCAAGGGGTTTATCGACCACGAGAAAAAAGTGCTTTGCTATACCGATCACCAGATATTCCAGCGTTACCACAAATACAAAGTAAAGCAGGCCTACTCGAAAGGGAAAGCCATCACGCTGAAAGCACTCCGCGAGTTGCAACCCGGCGACTATGTTACCCATATCGATCATGGCGTGGGGCGCTATAGCGGTTTGCAGAAAATAGAAGTGAACGGCAATATGCAGGAAGCCGTACGCATCATTGTATAAAGACAATGATGTGCTGTATGTCAATATCAACTCGCTGCATAAGATCAGCAAGTACACCGGTAAAGAAGGAACCACGCCTAAAGTGAATAAGCTGGGCAGTGATGCCTGGGAAAAGCTGAAAAACAAGACCAAAAAACAGGTAAAAGATATAGCTGCCGACCTGATAAAGCTTTATGCAAACCGCAAAGCTTCGCAGGGCTTTCGCCATACCCCGGATAGTTATTTGACAGACCGAGCTGGAAGCGTCGTTCTTTTACGAAGACACACCCGACCAGGGAAAAGCCACTGCCGATGTGAAGCGCGATATGGAAGCGCCATCTCCTATGGACCGGCTGGTATGCGGCGATGTAGGATTCGGCAAAACTGAAGTGGCGATACGTGCGGCATTCAAAACGGTAGGCGATAGTAAACAGGCGGCTGTGCTGGTGCCGACTACTATCCTTGCATTCCAGCATTATCAGACCTTTAAAGAACGGCTGAAAGATTTTCCTGCCAATGTCGATTATATCAACCGTTTCAAATCGGCAAAAGAAAAAAAGGAAACCCTACAGTAAGGTGGAAGAAGGTAAGGTGGATATTCTGATAGGCACACATGCGATGCTGGGAAAGGACGTTAATTTCAAAGACCTGGGTCTGCTGGTAATAGATGAAGAACAGAAATTCGGCGTAGCGGCAAAAGAAAAGATCCGTGAACGCCGTGCAAATGTGGATACACTTACGCTTACGGCTACACCAATACCGCGTACGCTGCAGTTTTCGCTGATGAACGCACGTGACCTGAGCATCATCAACACACCGCCCCCCAATCGGCAACCGGTACAGACCGAGATGATGGTATTTGACGACTATGCAATTCGCGATGCGATCTATTTTGAAACAGAACGCGGTGGCCAGGTGTATTTTGTACATAACCGTGTTCAGAGTCTTCCCGAAATGGTCAAGCGTCTGAAAGACCTTTGCCCGGATCTGGAAATTGTAGTCGCACACGGACAAATGGAAGGCGATAAGCTGGAGCAGGCACTGATGGATTTTATCGGCCATAAATTCGATGTGCTTTGCTGTACCAATATCGTCGAGAGCGGTGTGGACATTTCCAATGCCAATACGATTATTATCAACAATGCACATCAGTTTGGGCTCAGCGATCTGCATCAGTTGCGGGGACGTGTAGGACGCAGCAACCGAAAAGCTTTTTGTTACCTGCTGGCGCCGCCGTTGGCGACCTTACCCGGAGACAGCCGTAAACGCCTTCAGACGCTGGAGCAGTTTTCTGAACTGGGGAGCGGATTCCAGATCGCCATGCGCGACCTGGATATCCGTGGGGCAGGTAATATGCTGGGCGGAGAACAGAGCGGATTTATCGCTGATATCGGTTTCGAGATGTACCATAAGATACTGGATGAGGCGATCCGTGAACTGAAAAGCACGGATTTCAAAGAAGTATTTGCTGCGGAAATGGAGCGTAAGCAGGATTTTGTCAGTGATTGTACCATAGATACCGATCTGGAAATACTTATTCCGGACAATTATGTGGAAAATATCACCGAACGTCTGAGTATCTATGCACAACTGGATAATGTACGGACGACGAAGAGCTGAACGGATATGCATTGAATCTTGTGGATCGTTTCGGGCCTTTGCCGGCACCGGTCGAAGAGTTGCTGACAGCGATCCGCTGCCGCAGGAAGGCAAAAGCGCTCGGATTTGAAAAGCTGATCCTGAAAAACGAACAGATGCGACTGTATTTCATCAGTGATCCGGAATCGGCCTACTTTGAAAGCGAGGCATTTAACAGGATAATGGATTTTATCCAGAAAGGAACCAATAAAGCCCGCCTGAAGAATGTCGGTAAGAACTTTATGCTGATTGTGGACCAGATGCGGTCTATGAGCGCGATTGAAGAATTTCTGACCTGTATGCTATAGGTTGATTGCGAGCGGGAAGTATCGGCCGCTTTGCTTTTTGGTCTGGAATGACGATGCGCGAACGATTGTAGTTTTGCATGAAATGATTAACTTTGTAATGTGTAGCCCTCGCGGAACACGTCTAAAATATCCCGGCTTATGAAAAGTGCATCTGCTTATTACGAACACAGTTGCGTTACCTGCAATGCCCGGATGCACTCTGTATTCTCTGTAATTCAAGGTGATCATCTGAGTGAATTGAATCTGCATAAATCCTGCACAACCTACAAGAAGGGACAATTGATCTTTTCCGAGCACGGGCTGCCTATGGGGCTTTTCTGTGTGAACACCGGTAAAATAAAATTGTCCACTACCGGTCCTGACGGAAAGGAACAGATCTTACGCCTGGTGAAAGGGGGCGATATCCTTGGGTACCGGGCTTTACTGTCGAGCGACCGCTATCACTGCAGTGCTGTTGCGCTGGAAGATTGCTCCGTCTGTATTGTGGATAAGCAATATTTTCTGAAGCTGGCCCTGGAGCAAAAGGAACTCTGCGTTGCTATTTTCAAGAAGATCAGCGAAGACCTGAAGCATGCAGAACAGCATATTGTTTCGCTTTCTCAGAAAAACGTCCGCGAGCGTATGGCTGAAGCTATTCTGTTCTTTAAGGCTACCTATGGCTTTGAGGCAGACGGGCAAACACTTGCCATCCAGCTCAGCAGGGAAGAAATTGCCGATTTTGTGGGTACTTCCACTGAAAGTGCCATCCGCTTGCTTTCAGAGTTCAACGGGGACAAGATCATCGAGCTGGTCGGGAAAAAAATAAAGATTGTCAATATCGCCAAACTGGAAAAAACGGCTAACCTGCTTTACTAAGCAGTTTTTTTTATGCCTTTTGCTTTCCAGAGAATATGATAAATATCATATTCCGTGTTTCCTGCGGTCATAGTCTGCGTACGGATATCGTGCCACTTTTGTATAAAATATACAAGTTATGTGTGAGCACTCCATTTCGGCTGCGGAGATTACGGAAAGAATGAAGCAGGAGATGTACCAACCGTTAGATCAGCTGTTTTCAGATGTTGATACGTATTTACGGAATAACACGGTCTGTACGGAAGCAACGGACATATTCAACGATTTCCTGCGCCTGAAGTGGGAGTACGAGTCGTTGCGCAATTACGAACTGAAGCTTGTATTCCCTTCTATCCTGAAGATGTTCGGCACTAAAAATCCCGACAGTAACCAGATAAGTATCGCAGATCTGCAAACACTTACGAAGCGCAAAGAAGTGCTTATCTGTTCTATGGCATCTGAGATAGAGCAGGAGGCAGAACGACTGAGTCTGCCAGTACATCATCCTCTGTTCCGCCTTTGCTCGGGTATTGAGCAACTGCTGCCCCCGATCCGGCAGGAGTGGAACGGCATGATGGACAAATGGCGGCAGACATGCGCCTGCTTCAGATCTTTTGAAACCGGAAACCAATAAACCAATATATCGTGAAACAGTCCGTTGGCAGCAAAGAAGGTCAGAAAGTATTGTGTTATCACTGCGGCGAAGCGTGCCGTGATACATCACTGCATTCGGGAGACAAGTACTTCTGCTGCCACGGCTGTAAAACGGTATATGATATTTTGTCGAAGAACGATCTGTGCACGTATTACGACCTGAACCGTACTCCGGCTGCAGGTGCTGTCCATTCGTTTGTTGCCGACCGCTTTGCGTTCCTGGATGATGAAGACGTATTGCGCAAGCTGATCACCTTCTCAGACGGAAAACAATCCAACATCACCTTTTACCTGCCGCAGATACACTGTTCCAGCTGTCTCTGGCTGCTGGAACATGCGAGTCAGATCAACCCTCATATCCTCAGCGTACGGGTGAACTTTACGAAAAAAGAAGCTTTCGTCGTGTTCGATTGTACGCAAACCACTTTAAGGCAGGTGGTGGAAACACTCGCTTCTATCGGCTACGAGCCGCATTTCAGTCTCCAGGATATGAATCCTGCGCAGAAAAAAGTAAAGAAGCATGCGCTCTACAAAATCGCCATTGCCGGTTTCTGTTTTGCCAATATCATGATGATGAGCCTGCCGGAATATTTTTCGGTCAGCAACTACCTGGAAAAAGAAATCGGGCGCACCTTCCAATACCTCATTGTCGGTTTATCATTACCGGTGCTCTTCTATTGTGCGACCGAATTTTTTGTGTCGGCGTGGAATGGACTGCGCAACCGTTTCCTGAATATCGACCTGCCTATTGCCGCCGCAATTGCGATTACCTTTTTGCGAAGCCTGTATGAAATTTTCTGGCTCCACGGAAGCGGTTACCTTGATAGTATGTCCGGTATCGTATTCTTCATGCTTGTAGGCCGCTATTTCCAGGATCAGACATACCAGTTCCTTTCGTTCGACAGGGATTTTAAATCCTTCTTTCCGATATCGGTCAATGTACTGCAGAACGGGCTTTTCAAGCCTCGGCAGATCGAGCAGCTGCGGGTGGAAGAGGTGATCCAGGTGCGGAATGGGGAATTGGTTCCGGTAGATTCGTTACTGTCGAAAGGAGATGCATTGATCGACTATAGTTTCGTGAGTGGTGAAAGTCTGCCCGTGCGTGTGGAAAAGGGAAGCTGGGTATACGCTGGGGGAAGGCAGTGCGGCGAGGCGATTGAATTAGTGGTGATGAAAGAGATGGCGCAGGGATACCTTACCAACCTCTGGAACAACGCGATCTTTAAAGAACCGAAACCGCGTTATTCGTTCATTCATCTGCTCAGCCGTTATTTTACGGTAATTGTATTGTTGCTGGGGCTCGCCGCTGCGCTTTACTGGGCGTATGCGGGCAGTGTAAGCACTATGTGGAATGCGCTCACCACCATCCTGATTGTCGCCTGCCCCTGCGCATTATTACTTTCCTCCACATTCACCAACGGCAATATACTGCGCGGACTCAGCGCTCAGGGCCTGTATCTGCGTCACCCCGATGTGATCGAAGACCTGGGTGATATCCGGCATATTGTTTTTGATAAAACGGGCACGCTTACCGGGAAAGACGGAGTGGATATCCGTTATTCGGGTGTGGCGATGGATGAGCATACGAAGCTCTGCGTGAGCCGCCTGCTCGGGCAATCGAATCATCCCCTGAGTATAGCCATACACCGTCATTTGCAACTGGATGATCAGGCGGTCAGTATCGGATCTTTTCGGGAAGTACCGGGAGCGGGCATCGAAGCCTGGATAGAGGATGCGCACTACCAGGTAGGTTCGGCCCTGTTTACCGGCGCAGATACCCTAGGTACGTTAAGCGAATACACGCGTGTGTACGTACGCAAAGAAGCACAGTTGTTCGGTTATTTCACGATCCGCTCTCCTTACAGAAAAGGGTTTCTGGAGATTGCACCGCAGCTCAGTAAACGTTACCAGCTAACCGTTCTCAGCGGTGATAATGATTCCGAAGCTGATTTTCTCCGGGAGTTGCTGGGTCCGGGTCATCAGTTGTTATTTCACCAGTCGCCGGAACAAAAGCTCGAATATATACAGCGCCTGCAGGAGCAACATCCGGGGAAAGTGCTGATGGTAGGCGATGGCCTCAACGATGCCGGAGCATTACAGAAGAGTGATGTGGGAATCGCGCTTACAGAGGACGTCAATAATTTCACACCGGCGTCCGACGGCATCATGAAAGCAGGTTCCATCGGTCTGTTATACGCATTCCTGCGTTTTGCCAGAGCGGGCCGCAGGATCATTTATGTAAGCTTCATCGTTTCGATATTGTACAATATCATCGGCCTGTATTTTGCACTGCGCGGGGATCTTTCGCCGCTGGTCGCAGCGCTGCTGATGCCTGCCAGTTCACTGAGCATCATACTGCTCACGTACGGATGCAGCTCTTTTTTCGCCGCACGTTTACTGCACAAAAAAGTTTTATGATATAAATCATGTGCGGCGCTGATGCAGCACATAGGACAGGGATAAGGCATTTGCAATCTTTGTACTGTCAAACAATCAATCTCATGTACATCATCATTCCCATTGCAATCGTCAGCATGCTGATCGCCGGAGGCTTTCTGGTGGCGCTGCTCTGGGGCTTGCGCACGGGTCAGTACGAAGATAATTTCGGAGCGGCCAACCGTATGCTGTTCGATGACTCCAAACCGGATACCACCGGCACGAATAAGAAACAATAATTACCTATGCAGATACAACAATTTCAGTACGACAACAGGATTCCGAAGTTATTCGCGGTGGCTACCATTTTCTGGGGCGCCGTGGGTATGCTTGTGGGGGTGCTGGCAGCATTTCAGTTGGCCTTCCCGGTTCTGAATCTTGGCATTGAATTCACTTCCTTCGGACGTATCCGTCCTATTCACACCAATGCGGTGATCTTCGCGTTTGTGGGTAACGGAATCTTTACCGCCGTCTATTACTCCATGCCGCGCCTGCTCAAGACGCCGATGTGGAGCAACCTGTTAAGCAAAATACATTTCTGGGGCTGGCAGCTGATCATCCTCGTAGCCGCGCTCACACTGGCGATGGGATATACCACGGCAAAGGAATATGCCGAACTTGAATGGCCGATAGATATTGCGATCACGTTGGTATGGGTGGTTTTCGGGATCAATATGTTTGGTACAATCCTCACCCGCCGCGAACGTCACCTGTATGTGGCTATATGGTTCTTTATCGCTTCCTGGGTGACGGTAGCCATGCTGCATATCGTCAATTCATTCGAGCTGCCGGTAAGCTTCATGAAAAGCTATTCCTGGTACGCCGGTGTACAGGATGCGCTGGTGCAATGGTGGTACGGTCATAATGCGGTAGCTTTCTTCCTCACTACTCCTTACCTCGGGCTGATGTATTACTTTCTGCCCAAAGCAGCCGGCCGGCCTGTATACTCCTACAAACTCAGTATTGTGCACTTCTGGAGCCTGATCTTCCTGTATATATGGGCCGGACCGCACCATCTGCTGTATACTGCTTTGCCTGAATGGGCACAGTCGCTTGGTACTACTTTCTCCATTATGCTGCTGCTGCCAAGCTGGGGAGGTATGCTCAACGGGCTGTTTACACTGCGTGGCGCCTGGGACAAAGTACGTGAAGATCCGGTATTGAAATTCTTTGTGGTTGCAGTAACCTGTTACGGAATGGCCACTTTCGAAGGACCTGCACTTTCGCTGAAGAACGTAAATGCTATTTCGCATTACAGCGACTGGACCGTGGCACACGTACACATCGGTGCGCTGGGCTGGAACGGATTCATGACTTTCGGTATGATGTATTGGTTGTTCCCGAGATTATTCGACACAAAACTCTACTCTAAGAAACTTGCATCCACACACTTCTGGCTGGGTACGCTCGGTATCGTGCTGTATGCGATCCCTATGTATTGGGCAGCTTTCCGTTCGTATTTTATGATGAAGGCATTCACGCCCGAAGGACAATTGCAATATCAGTTCATCGATGTGGTACAAACTGTTGTTCCTTTCTATGTCCTGCGCGCAATCGGCGGAACAATCTATCTTGCCGGCGTATTCCTGATGGCGTACAACCTTATTAAAACAGCAAAAGCCGGACGCTTTGTGGCTAGTGAAACAGCCGAAGCGCCTGCTCTTGAAAAAGTATATGTTGCTCCGGCCAAAGCTCATTGGCACTCATTTTTCGAAAGAAAGCCCATCCTGTTGCTGGTACTCAGTTTGATTGTTGTAGGTATCGGCGGGCTTGTGGAAATGGTGCCAACCTTCCTGGTGAAAACCAACGTGCCTACCATCAGCAGTGTGAAGCCTTACACACCGCTCGAATTGCAGGGACGCGATATCTACATCTCCGAGGGCTGTTACAACTGCCACTCGCAGATGATCCGCCCCTTCCGTTACGAAGTTGCCCGTTACGGCGACTATTCGAAAGCCGGAGAGTTTGTGTACGACCACCCGTTCCAGTGGGGTAGCAAGCGTACCGGTCCGGATCTGGCGCGCCTCGGTGGTAAATATCCCGACAGCTGGCATTTCAACCATATGCTCGAACCGGAGTCTATGTCTCCCGGATCGATCATGCCGAAATATCCGTGGTTGTTCGAGAAGAATATCGATGTTGCATCTACGCGTTCCAAGATCCATGCAATGCGTCAGCTCGGTGTCCCTTACCCCGAAGGTTATGAGGCGATCGCTGACCAGGATCTGAAACAGCAGGCAGAAAAGATTGCGGCAGGATTGAAAGATCAGAAGATCAATATTCCTTCCGATAAGCAGATCGTCGCTCTGATCGCTTATCTGCAGCGACTGGGTAAAGATGCCCGTGCCGTTTCCAAACCAGTATCACAAAATTAGACAGCTATGAAATTCACATACTATTTGGAAAAGATCTCCGGTGTGAGCGTCTATCCTATCTTTTCACTGGTCACTTTTGTAGTGTTCTTCCTGCTCGTCACTTTCTGGGTAATGGGTAAAGACAAAAAATCAATCGAACATCTCGAAAACCTTCCTTTCGAAGACAATAAATAGCAACAATGATGTACCAAATTTCGAAACGTTTTATATTATCGACGATAGCGCTTTTCATGATTTCCGTAGCGCAGGCTGCCCCGGACGCAGGTTCCGCAGCTGCCGCAAGCGAATTCACCATGAGCATCAATGATGTGCTGGTGGGCTGCGCTGCACTGCTCCTGCTGATCATCTTTGTCCTCGGATATACGTTGCGCTCCTCTGTGCTGTATTACCACAACCGGAGGAAAGAAGAGTC
The DNA here is from genome assembly GCA_049840855.1 of Chitinophagaceae bacterium. Lineage (GTDB taxonomy): Bacteria > Bacteroidota > Bacteroidia > Chitinophagales > Chitinophagaceae > Rurimicrobium. The sequence continues at coordinate 161,218 of JASGJF010000012.1, forward strand.
TGCGAGACAATCAGGTAAAGGTGCGGCGACAGTGCTGCTGTTGTTACTGTTGCTGAGCAGCGGTTCTGCCTGGGCGCAGGAAGTTGCCGATGCGGGTGCTCCCGCTGTTACCGAATTCAAAGATTCCGAAATGCTGCGCTGGATATTGTACACGGTACTAACACTGGAAGTGCTGGTGATATTGCAGTTTACCCGTATGATCCGTTTCTTCACAGGGGTGGAAGCATTCAGCCGTTCTCAGAAAAAAAGCCGTTCCCGTTCTTTTACGCTCGGTCGTTTCTGGGAGAAGATCAACCGGTTCAGGCCTATCGAAGAGGAAGCTGGTCTGGATACCGGTCACAGCTACGATGGTATCCGTGAACTGAACAATGTTACGCCTCCCTGGTTTATTGCAGGCTTTGTGCTCACTATCGGATTTGCAATTGTTTACCTGTGGCGCTATCACGTATCGGAGACAGGCTCCGCTGCAAATAGAAGAATACACTATTGCCGTTGCTGAGGCAAAGGCAGAACATGAAGCATTCCTGAAAACGCAGGCTAATAACGTAGACGAAAACAACGTCGCCGTATTGGATGCGGAAGGTATCGCGGCAGGACAGGCGCTGTTCACTGCCAACTGCGTGGCCTGTCATGGCGGCAAAGGCCAGGGAGCAGTGGTGGGACCCAACCTGTCGGATAAATACTGGCTGCACGGCGGCGGTATCAAAGACATCTTTAAGACAATCAAATACGGCTGGCAGGAGAAAGGTATGAAGTCCTGGAAAGATGATTTCTCGCCGAACCAGATCGCACAGCTTGCCAGTTTCGTGTATTCGCTGCGCAATACGAATCCTCCGAACCCTAAGGAACCGCAGGGTGAGCTTTATAATGAGGCAGCTGCTTCGCCGGCGAAAGCTGATGCAGCGAATGTTGCCGACAGTACTGCTGCTACCGGTAAATAATCCAACTACTAATATAATTTCAGGTGAAAAGTGAAGATGATAATCAGAGTGCTGCATTCCGGGATAAGATCAGCACGGTAACCCAAACCGGTAAACGGCGTTGGATATTTGCAGAAAAGCCGTCCGGAAAATTTTACCGCTTACGGAATATCTTTTCCTGGTTCTATTTCATCGTGTTCTTTACGTTGCCCTTCATCAAAGTGAACGGAGAGCCACTGATGATGCTGAATTTCCCTAAAGGAAAGTTTGTGGTGCTGGGGAAAATATTCTGGCCTCAGGATTTTTTCATCTTTGCTGTGGCAATGATCTCCGCAATCATTTTTATTGCCTTGTTCACCGCTGTATGGGGACGTCTTTTTTGCGGATGGGTTTGCCCGCAGACCGTTTTCCTGGAGATGCTGTTCCGGAAAGTGGAATGGCTGATAGAGGGAACCTACACGCAGCAGCAGAAGCGAGATGCAGGACCCTGGACCACAGACCGTGTTGTGCGCAAAACGATCAAGCATATCGTATTCCTGTTCCTGAGTTTCTGGATATCGCACACTTTTCTCGCATACATTATCGGGATCGACGATCTCTGGAAGATCATCCGGGAGCCGGTTTCCGATCACCTGATCCTGTTGTTCGGACTTGTTTTCTTTTCATTGCTGTTCTATTCTGTATTTGCATTTGCGCGGGAAATTGTCTGCACAGCGTTATGTCCTTACGGACGTCTTCAGGCGGTGTTGCTGGATAAGGATACGATGAAGATCGCCTACGACTATGTGCGTGGCGAACCACGGGGTAAAGCGAAATCCGGGACCACCGTCGGCGACTGTATCGATTGCAATAAATGCGTGCATGTATGTCCTATGGGTATCGACATCCGCAACGGAGATCAGATCGAATGTACGGGCTGTACCGCCTGCATTGATGCCTGCGACAATGTGATGCTGAAAATCAACCGGGAAACCGGCCTTATCCGGTATGCGTCCGAGAACCAGATCCGGCATCGTAAGCCGTTTAAGATCACCACGCGTATCAAAGCATATTCGGCCGTATTGGTATTATTGCTCACGCTCATCACTACCCTGATCCTGGCAAGCCACAGTGTGGATACGCACATCTCCCGTGTGAAAGGGCAGTTGTACCAGGAGTTGCCGGGCGACTCGCTCAGTAACCTGTACAATGCCGAGGTGCTGAACAAAACCCGGGAAGACGTGCCGCTGAGCTTCCGCGTGGAGAACCTGCATGCCGAAGTGAAGATGATCAGCTCAAAGGCCACCGTCGCTTCGAAAAAGAAGGTGAACCTGATCACATTTTTTATCGTGCTGCACAAAAATCAGATCCACAGCCGTACCACGAAGCTGAAGATCGGAGTGTACCAGGGAGACCGGAAAATACAAACTGTAAAAACGACCTTCCTCGGGCCGTTCATGTAACCTTTAAACAAACTGTATTATGAATTGGGGATATCGCATTCTGATCGTTTCGCTTGCTTTTCTTGGAGGTATATTCTTTATGGTAAGCATTGCCATGAAACAGAGCAACGAAATGATGGATGAACAATATTATAAAAAAGAACTGGTCCATCAGCAACTGATCGATGCCGCTGCAAACCTGTCGCGGCTGAATGGGGCGGTACAGCTGAAAGACAGCACCGGATCGGTATATGTGCAACTGCCACAGTCTGCTGTTGCCGATTCCGGCAGTATAGCTTTTATACGCCCTTCCGATAAAAGTATGGATCGCGAAGAAGCGCTTGTTTCGGGTGAGCCTGGCCACACATTTTCCAAAGCGCACCTCCACGAGGGCCTCTACCTTGTGCGTGTGCAATGGTACAGCAATGGCACGCCTTATTTCTTTGAACAGAAATATTTTGTAAGCGAATAGCGTCCGGTATGTGGTATCAGATCATAGCGGGAATGGGTATCGGCCTTGCGGGCAGCTTCCACTGTGTGGGCATGTGCGGTCCGCTGGCATTATCAATTCCGTTCCGGGGAAATACACTTGCCGAACGGATTGCTCAGATCGTTATGTATAATCTCGGTCGCGCGGCTACTTATGCATTGCTGGGAGCCATTGCCGGCTTGCTGGGCGGCGGTGCGCTCATGCTCGGTTTTCAGAAATACCTTTCCCTGACACTGGGTGTACTGATCCTTCTTTTTTTGCTGCTGCCCAGGCTGGCACAAAAGATTGCTCCCGGTGTCCGTTTCCCTGGTTACGAACTGGTGCAGCGCGCACTGGCAAAGCGTTTTCAGGCGCAGCCTCGCGGGTATTCTTTTTTTGTCACCGGTATGCTGAACGGACTCCTCCCCTGCGGGCTGGTATATCTCGGACTTGCTGCGGCCACCGCAACCGGAGCTCCGCTGCCTGCCGCGGCGCTTATGTTCTTTTTCGGACTGGGTACCTTCCCGCTGATGCTGGGTTTCCTGATCTTCGGGCAAAGCATTCCGGTTCATTGGCGTTTAAAAATGCGTAAGGCCGTTCCTGTTTTCGTGTTTTTTACGGCGGTGATCCTCATCTGGCGCGGTTACTCCGTGCATGAAACCCGTCCCGCTACCCATGAGCTGCCCCGCGTAGAGTGTCATAAAATAAGCCTTCACTGATCCATTTTGAGATAGCTTTCACTATTGGATGTGCCATTTAATACGACCTTCATCTGTATTAAAAGCCACCTATATGCAAGAAGAAAAAAAAGGTTTCCCGCCACTTCCCTCTAAAGATGTGCCGCAACCGGGACATAAGGAAAATACAGAAGTTCAGAAAGAACAGGAACAGATCAGAGAAGCGCCGCGTAAAGAAGAGCCGGCAGCGAAACCTGAAGTACCCGCCGAGCCGCAGCCTGCTCCGGAAATAAAACCTCCGCAACAACCGGGTCATTAAGCCGGGATTGTGCATCTTTGCAGCTCAAATACTGGCTGATGCTTTATTTCCTCGCCCTGATACTCATAGGTTTTCTGATAGGCAGCATTGGCACCCTTATCGGTGCCGGAGGTGGTTTCCTGTTGGTGCCTTTGCTGCTGATCTTTTTTCCGGCGCTTGATCCTGAAGTGGTTACCGCTATCTCCATAGCGGTGGTAGCTGCAAATGCTATTTCCGGCACCTTTGCCTATGCGAGGGGTAAGCGTATCGATTACCGTGCCGGGCTGATGTTTGCACTGTTTACTATTCCCGGAAGCATTCTCGGCGTGTATATAACCAATTATATACCCAAACATTGGTTTCAGGTGATTTTTGGAGCCTTGCTTCTGGTATTGTCGGTATACCTGTTCCTCAAGAACCGCAGGAAAAATGCCGCGCAGACCGCGTTGCCGGAGCATGCGGCGGGCGGCAACTGGAAGCACAGCTCTATCACAGACAAGTCGGGACATACGTATTCGTACACTTACAATCAGCTGCATGGTATTATTATCAGTGTGCTCGTCGGCTTTATATCCCCGCTCCTCGGTATTGGCGGAGGTATTATCCATGTGCCCGCGATGGTGCAATGGCTTCAGTTTCCCGTGTACATAGCCACAGCCACTTCTCACTTTATACTTGCCATCATGTCATCGGTGAGCGTAGGAGTACATATCGTAAACGGACACTACAATGATCCGGAAGTGCTGCGTATGGTGATTGGCTTTATCATCGGTGTATTGCCGGGGGCACAGCTGGGCGCCTACCTGTCACACCGTATTTCCACAACTGCTATTATCCGTTCGCTGGCCGTTTGTCTGGCGCTGGTAGGTGTGCGCATCCTGTTTGCTGCAATCGCCGCCCTGTAGCCATAAGCAAAGGAATTGTTAGTATTGGGATTTCTGATAAACAGGGTCGTGCGGGATGCCTAATTTTAGGCAATGGAACACCGGAAAGGATTTGTATTCGGGCAGTATCTTCCTCCCGATCTCAGCCCCTTCGACAAACTGTTTGAAATATTCACGGAACTCATCACGCATACTTCCGGGGATTTTGATGAAGCCATCAGCTGGCTGCGCGAGCTGGACGAAGAATATCAGCTGACTACCGAAGATTATACCATAGACGATTTTATTGAAGACCTGAAAGCCAAAGGCTATATCCGCGAGGAGATCCGTCCGGATGGCAGCGATGGTATGGGCATCACTGCCAAGACAGAAAGAAATATCCGTCAGCAGGCCCTGAAGCAGATTTTCGGGAACCTCAAAAAGAGCGGTTCCGGTAATCATAAAACGAAATATACAGGCTCCGGTGAAGATCAGACGGGCGAACTCAGAGAATACCGTTTCGGTGACGCATTGGACCGGATCGCACTCACGGAAAGCCTGAAGAATGCGCAGATCAATAACGGATCTGACGAATTCCGCCTGACCGAAGACGACCTGGTGGTGGAAGACGCACAGTATAAGGCGCAGATGAGCACAGTGCTCATGATTGATATCAGCCACAGTATGATCCTGTATGGTGAAGACCGGATAACACCTGCAAAAAAGGTTGCCATGGCGCTGGCCGAACTCATCACCACGCGTTACCCTAAAGACACGCTGGACATACTCGTTTTCGGAGACGATGCATGGCCGGTATCCATTGCAGAATTGCCTTATTTGCAGGTAGGGCCTTACCACACCAACACGGTGGCCGGTTTGCAGCTTGCAATGGATCTGCTGCGCAGGAAGCGCAATACCAACAAGCAGATCTTTATGATTACCGACGGAAAGCCCAGCTGCGTGCGCGAAAGAGACGGTACCTATTACAAGAACAGCTTTGGCCTGGACGAGTATATCGTGGAGCAATGTTACCTGCACGCACGTCAGGCAAGAAAGCTGCATATTCCCATCACTACGTTCATGATCGCCCAGGATCCTTACCTGCAACAGTTTGTGGAACGCTTTACGGAAGCCAACCAGGGCAAGGCGTTCTACACAGGGCTGAAGGGGCTTGGCGAAATGATCTTTGAAGATTACGAAACGAACCGCAAAAAGCGGCTCAAATAAAAAACCTTTTTTTACACGAATGAACTATCAGGATATAACCACACTCGGAGCTCTCAGGAATGCGGGCTACCAAACGAAACCGATCAAAGAAGAACTGCGCGACAACCTGCGCCGGAAAATGGCGGAAGGAGCCACAGCCTTTGAAGGCATCTGGGGGTTTGAAAATACGGTAATTCCCGAGCTGGAGCGCGCCATCCTGTCCCGGCATAATATCAACCTGCTGGGTTTGCGCGGTCAGGCCAAAACAAGGCTTGCACGCATGATGGTGCAACTGCTGGATGAATGGATCCCTTATGTGTCCGGATCTGAGATCCACGACGATCCCTTCCATCCGCTTTCGCGCTATGCACGGGAGCTTGTGGCGGAACACGGCGATAACACCCCCATTACCTGGCTGCACCGTTCAGAACGATTCTATGAAAAGCTGGCCACGCCGGACGTTACCGTTGCCGACCTGATCGGTGATATCGATCCCATCAAAGCCGCACATCTCAAATTGTCTTATGCCGATGACCGCGTGCTGCACTTCGGTATGATCCCCCGCGCAAACCGCTGCATCTTTGTAATCAACGAACTGCCCGATCTGCAGGCCCGTATACAGGTGGCATTATTCAATATACTGCAGGAAGGCGATATACAGATGCGTGGGTTTAAAGTGCGGCTGAATCTGGATATTCAATTCGTATTTACCGCTAACCCCGAAGACTATACGAATCGCGGGAGTATTGTTACGCCGCTGAAAGACCGTATCGGATCGCAGATACTCACGCATTACCCCGAAACCGTGCAGGTGGCACGCCAGATCACGGAGCAGGAAGCACGCCTGAATAATGAGCAACTGGAAACCGTTTATGTGCCGTCGCTCGCTAAAGACCTGATTGAGCAGATCGGGTTTGAAGCGCGCAAAAGTGAGTTTGTTGATGCGAAGAGCGGCGTGAGCGCCCGTATGAGCATCTCAGCATTTGAGAATCTGGTGAGCACTGCAGAGCGTCGGAGCCTGCGCAATGGTTCCGGACGCACCACTGTTCGCCTGTCTGATTTTATGGGTGTGATCCCCGCCATTACGGGAAAGGTAGAGCTGGTATATGAGGGAGAGCAGGAAGGCGCAGCTATTGTAGCTGAGCGCCTGATCGGCGACGCCGTGAAAACGATATTTGAAACATACTTTCCCAAAATATCCAAGCTCGAAAAAGCCAGTGACAAAAATCCTTACCAGGAGCTGGTCGACTGGTTTGCAGAGAATGAACTGGAGCTGATGGATGAAGATGATGATGCGCACTACCATGAGCAGCTCGATAATGTGTGGCCGCTCGCGCAGCTGATGAAGAAGTACCAGCCCAAGGTGTCGGATACGGATAAATACTTTGTGTATGAGCTGATCCTATGGGCGCTTACGGAGTATAAGAAACTGGCGAAGCGTCGCTTTGCGGAAGGCTTCCAGTTTAAAGACCTTTTAGGAGATTATATGAAGCGTCTCTAAAAAGAGAAGCGGCGGAATTGATTCCGCCGCTTTTTTATTTTATTGTTTCGGGATACGTTTCAGTGTCTCGAGAAAATATTTCCAGAATTTCTGAACGGAGCTGATCTGCACGCGTTCGTCCGGCGAATGCGCACCGGTAATATTGGGGCCGAAGGAGATCATCTGCATGTCGGGATAATTGGTGCCGAGGATGCCGCATTCGAGCCCGGCGTGAACCGCATTCACATGGGCTTTCCCGCCAAACAGTTCTTCATACAACGAACTCATAAGGCTTACGATTTCGGAGCCGGGCCGGGGTTCCCATCCCGGGTAGCCGTTGTCTGCAGTAATGATTGCACCACTGATACCCAGTGCGGCAAAGATGGCGTTTGCCAGATCCTGCTTCTCACTGTTTACCGAACTGCGTGTAAGGCATTGGATTGAGCATTGTCCGTCTTTTACCAGTACACGCGCTACGTTGTTGGAGCTCTGCACCAGTCCGGGTATATCCGGACTCATTCTGTAAATGCCATTCGGGCATGCGTAGATACCTTGCAGCAGCAATCGTGCAAAGTCTGCGGGTAACACAGATGCCGGTTTTTCTGCCGCCGTTGCTGTAATGCTGATGGATGGGTCTGTATGCAGGTATTCATTGCGGATCTGTGCGGCGATTGAATCGAACGCTTCGGTAAATGCCGCTGCATCTTTACTGACGATCACTGCGGCCGATTCTCTCGGAATTGCATTGCGCAGGCTTCCGCCGTCGATGAATGCGATTTCGAGTTCTGTGCTCTTTGCGATCTCGTAAAGCACACGATTCATGATTTTATTCGCATTACCGCGACCGAGATGAATATCACCTCCGGAATGCCCGCCGGTAAGGCCCTTTACGCTGATCTTCAGTGCATCTGAGCCGGAAGCTGGTACAGCAGTGTACGTTGCTTTTGCCGTAATGTCCAGTCCGCCTGCGCAGCCGATGGTCAGTTCCGTATCTTCTTCCGTATCCAGGTTCAGCAGGATAGATCCTTTCAGGAGTCCGCCTTCCAGTCCGAGTGCACCGGTCATCCCTGTTTCCTCGTCGATGGTAAACAACGCTTCCAGGGGAGGGTGCGGAATATCGGTTGCTGCGAGGATGCTCATGATTGCGGCCACACCGATGCCATTATCAGCGCCGAGCGTGGTACCCTTTGCTTTTACCCAGTCGCCGTCCACATACATCTGAATGCCTTGTGTATCGAAATTGAAATTGGTGCCGGCATTTTGCTGATGCACCATGTCCAGGTGACTTTGCAGCACAACCGTTTTCCGGTCTTCCATACCTGCTGTTGCCGGTTTGCGTACGATGACATTTCCTACCTTATCTACAGTATGATCCAGGCCCAGTCCTTCTGCAAAGCTGCGGATGAACGCGATCACTCTTTCTTCTTTTTTGGAAGCCCTTGGCACTGCATTCAGTTCTTCGAAATGCTGCCATAATGCGGCTGGCTGTAAACCTGATAAAACCCTGCTCATAGATTTTTATGTTTTGAAATGCAAAAGTAAGCGTATTCCTGCCAATGCGATTCCGCATTCGTACACGCTTCTCTCTACCCGGGAGGGGATTTGCTCCGCGTTGGGCACCGTTGTTCCTTATTGGATATAGTCCTTGCACGCCGCTCGCACACGCTGGTTTCCCTCCCTATCGGAATCGGGAGGGATAGATGTGGGTTGCTTTCGCCAGAACAGCGTAAAGGCCGGTTTACATCAATTGCAGGAACAATTGCTCAAGCCGTGTGAGCGTAAGTGTGGTGGGTACGCGATGATTGTTTTTCATCAGGAATTCGCGTGCGCTGGTATCGAATGAGTCAGTTTGTTCCTTATTGATCAGAAAAGACTTGTGTATTTTCAGGAAGGAAGGATTGCCGCCGATCAGCTCTTCGTAATATTTCAGGTTTTTACTGCTTTTGATCGCTTCCCGGCCGATGGTATGTACCGTGCAATAGCTGCCTGAGGCTTCCAGGTATATAATATCATCCTGGGGTACAATATCCCATTTGTCGCGGCTTTTGATGATCACGTTGCGTCTGGTGATACTGCGCGAATGTGCGTCGAGGATCATTTGGGCCACATCCGGAAGCGATCGGAACATACGTCTTGCGAGTGCATTCTGCAATGCGCGCTGCACTTCCTGCACCGTAAACGGAGACGGCAGGAAATCGATTGCCTGTAACGTAAATACTTCAGAAGCGGGTAACGAGAGATGCGAAATAAAGATCGGCACCACATTACGGGTAGCATCTATCAGCTTCAGAAACTGATAGCCCTTCTTCAATCCGCCGATATTTACGTTCAGAAACACCACCGGATTATCATGCGACTGTATGGCATTTAAGCCTTCCACGTAATTGTTGACAATGGTCAGGTCTATCAGATGCTTACCGAAAGAAGACTCTAAGCCGTAGGTGATTTTTAAAATATTCTCCTGGTTCGTTTCGATGACAACAATCTTCATTCTTTGCGATTATATACGATTAGTCAGCCCGTTCGTTGGTTGGCGAACGAGTTATTGGAGTACAATTATTGTGCCAAATTTTCAATTCGCCAAAAAAAAGATTCTTAATGGCGTTTCGTAAAATAGTATGGCATATTCGCAAATTAACTCAGGATATTTTATGTGTATGTGCTGGTATTATGCTATATGAAAAAAGACAATTGACGGAAATCTTTTTCGCGCTGTGCTATTCTTCCAGGTAATTCAGATCTAGCCCGAAGCTTTCGCGTATTTTGTACGTGCAGATCAGTGACAGGCCGCTAAGGATAAACATCATGATGTATCCGGCCTGGATGATACCGTAACGTGCCACAAAGAATTCAAACGCGAAGGTGATCGGGATCAGCGCACCGCGGATAAAGTTAGGTGCGGTGGTGGTCACCGTCGCGCGCAGATTGGTGCCGAACTGTTCTGAAGCAATGGTTACGAAAGTTGCCCAGTAACCGACCGACATGCCCAGGAAAAAGGCTATGGTTGCAAATTTAGATTCGTCCATGCCTTTACTGGAAAGATACAGGCATGCGATGCCCAGTGACACGATATGGAAGACCATCATCACAAAGCGGCGGGATCTGGTAAGCTGCGCCAGCAGGCCTGCGAGTACTTCGCCTATAGACAGGCCTATGTAAGCGATCATGATTCCTTTCCCTGCGCTGAGCGTTTCGGTGCTGCCCAGCGCTTTACCGATCTCCGGTGCTTGCGTGATCAGGATGCCCACCACGTACCATAAAGGAAGCCCGATGCCGAGACAATAAATGTAGCGCATGAGTCGCTTGCGGTCGGTGAGGATCATCGAGAATCTGCCTTTCGCCACATGTTGCAGTTCGGCCGAGCGGAACATGCCCGATTCGAAAATGCCCACGCGCATTAATAACAGCAGCAGTCCCATGCCACCTCCCACGAAATATGCATTGCGCCAGTTGAAATGTTCCGATACAAAGTAAGCTGCCGCCGCACCCAATACGCCGATGCCTGCAACGATCATCGTCCCGTAGCCACGCTTCTCTTTACTCATGCTCTCACTTACGAGCGTGATCCCCGCACCGAGCTCGCCTGCAAGTCCGATCCCGGCAATAAGGCGTATCCACGCATAGGTATTCACGTCGTGCACGAATCCGTTCGCGATATTGCCCAGCGAATACAGCAGGATAGACCCGAACAGTACTTTCAGCCTCCCGTATTTGTCTCCGATGATTCCCCAGATGAAGCCGCCGATGAGCAGACCGAACATCTGCATATTGATCACAAACTCACCATTGGTACGAAGCAGATCGTCTGCTACACCTATTTCCCTGAAGCTCTTGACGCGCACGATAGAGAAAATGACCAGGTCGTAGATGTCTACAAAATAGCCGAGGGAAGCGACCAGGATGAGCAGTCCCAGATTTTTACGAGATTCCTGTTGCATAAAAAAAATTTGAGGGCGTTTGATTGTTGTGCTCCAAGATAAAGGTTTCCTCCGGAAAGGGAAGGTGCGGAGCTGGCAATTTGGTATGCATAAAAAAAGACCGGCATCAGCCGGTCTGCTCCTGTTCCCTGTTTTGTTTACTGTATGTTGAGTTTGCCTAGCATACTTTCCCTGCGGATCTCCTCACTTGCATTACGTATGATCACATCTCCGTCGTGCAGTTCGCCGAATACCTGTGTCTGTGCGGTGTCGCTGCGTCCCGTGGCTACGGGAATCCATATTGCTTTCTGCTGATCGGCTTTGATCACAAAGGTGCCCTCTGTGGATTGCAGCACTGAGCTGTTGGGTACGACAAAAATATTGCCGGCCCCGCGTAGTTGCAGCTGTACTTCAGCCACCATTCCCGGCAGGAGGATGTGGTTTTTGTTTTCCACGTCCATTTCGGTCCGTTGGGCGCGCAGGCGGTTGTCGAGCGCTCCGGCAAGCCTGCTTACGCGGGCTGTGAATTGCTGATCGGGTAATGATTTTACGGAAAAGCGCACGCCGGTGCTGTCGTTGACAGCGCCTGCATAAGCAGCGGGCACACTTACCACCAGGCGAAGTTTGTCCTGCTGCTGCAATGTGAACAGGGGCATTTCGGAGCCTTTGCCGGAAGGTCCTGCATAAGCTCCGGCACTTACGTTCCGGGCGGTGATCACTCCATCGAAAGGAGCTCTTATCTGCAGATAGTCATTATTCACACCGACTTCCGACTGTGCTGCTCTTGCCGCCTCCAGTTGTGCGAGGTCGGATTTCTGACGTGCGAGGGCCAGGTCCAGGTCATTTTGTGAAATCGTTCCGGGGGTCTGGCTCGTTTGCAGCAGGCGGTCGTAGGTTGCTTTGCTGGAGAGGTAAATCGCTTCCTGCGATTTGAGGCGGGAGGTGGCGGCGGACATCTGCGCGCTCAGTTCGGGTGCTTCCAGTGTCGCCAGCAGTTGTCCTGCTTTTACCCGCGTGCCCACATCGGCATATAGTTTTTTGACGAAGCTGTTGACCTTGGCATAAAGATCCACCTGCTGGTACGCCTGAAGTTCGCCGGGTATCTGTACGCCGGAGTTCAGGGAGGCCTTGGCAAGGCGGAATGCCTGGAGTGCCGGTGCTTCCTGTTGCTGCCCTGCAGCTGCGCTGTGCTTGTCTGAGCAGCTGAATAAACCGCTTCCTGCAAGTAGCAGTAATGCCAGCGGCAATCGTTTGTATCGTTGGGAAAGTATCATTGCTGAAAAACTATTGATTGGGTGTTGCATAGAAGAATTTGCTTTCCGGGTCTTCCGGATCAAGAGATACGCTTTGCGTGGTGGCTTTTCCCTGCGCCCATGCAAACGCAAGCGGCAGGATCAGCAAGGCAGCGAAGGTGGATGCGATCAGTCCGCCGATCACGGCCCTCCCGAGTGGAGAGGTCTGATCTCCGGCATCACCGATGCCCATTGCCATAGGTATCATGCCCACCACCATTGCGAGGGCGGTCATCACGATCGGGCGCATGCGCAGGGATGCAGCTTCTCTTGCGGATTGCAGTGCGTTGCCGTTATGCCTGCGCAGTTGCTCTGCATTCGTGATCAGCAGTACTGCGTTGGAGATTGAAACCCCTACCGACATGATGATACCCATATACGACTGCAGGTTCAGCGTAGAGCGGAATGCCAGGAGCAGCAGCAGTGATCCCATGATCACCGCAGGCACTGTAGTGAGTACAACGCCCGATACTTTAAAGGACTGGAAATTTGCAGCCAGCATCAGGAAGATCACCACGATCGCAATGATCAGCCCGTTTTGCAGACTGTCGAGTGTGTCATTGAGCGTATTGCTCAGTCCGATCAATTCGGCGTTCAGTCCACGGGGTAATTCCCCGAGTCCGGCAATTGCTGTACGCACATCTTTTCCTGCCTGAGCCAGGTCTTTCCCGTATATATTCGCGGTGACCGTGAGGGTGGGCATTGCGCCGAGGTTATCCGTTTCGCCATACGTAGTGCCGGTATTCAACGTGGCCACATCTCCCAATACAGGACGGGGTGCGTTTTTCAACAACGGAATTTCGTTGATGTCCTCTTTGCTCGCCATTTTACTTTCCGGGATTTCCACCTGTACGCTATAGCTGTATCCGCCTTTCTCATCCACCCATACGTTCTTTTCCGTAAAGCGGGAAGAAGAAGTGGATGCAATCAGCGAACGCGATACGTCACTCATATCCACTCCCAGTTGTGCAGCCCGGACGCGGTCGATGCTGATGTTCACAGAAGGATAGGAGATTGACTGGCCGATCTGTACGTCCCGCAGGTAGTCTACTTTTTGTAAGGCGGCTACCAGCTTTTTGGCGTAGGCTTCATTCTGTGATTTATTACGTCCGGAGAAGCGTACCTCTATCGGTGTGGGCGAGCCCTGACTCAGGATCTTATCCGTGAGCTCGATCGGTTCAAAGGACAGTTTCATGGAATTGTTGATCTGTTTTGCCTTTGCGCGTATCTTGTCTTTCAGGTCGTCCAGGTCGGTATGGTAGTGCTCGCTCAAGGCCACCTGTACCACTGCTTCGTGCGGCCCGGCCATCCAGAGGAATATCGGACTGATAGAGAACAATTGCGGGTGTGTGCCCGCGTAGGCCGAAGTGATGGAGATATTGTCTTTTCCGGTGATCTCCCTGATGCCATCGATCAGCCTGATCGTCTGTTCTTCGGTACGTTCGATGCGGGTGCCGTCAGGCAGGCGCATGCGCACCTGAAACTGTTTTCCGTTTACTTTAGGCAGTACATCCCGTCCGATGCCACTCAATAACAAAGCTGCGCATACTGTGATCAGCACCAGGTAAGCCGATACGATCTGCTTCCTGTAGGGCATCATCCGGTCGATGAGGCCCAGGTAACGTTGTTTGAGTTTTTCAAAACCCGATACTTTTCCATTACTGTCTGTATCGGCACGTTGCGCAAGATGCTCTTTTGCTGCTGTTCCTTCTTCCGCATGCTGCTGGCCGTGATGCTTCACCTTCATGAGCCAGTTGGCCATAACCGGTACAAAGGTCTGTGCGAGGAAATAGGAAACGATCATGGAGAAGCCGATAGCCAATGCCAGCGGCAGGAACAATGATCCGGGTATCCCGCCCATGGTAAATGCGGGAGCGAACACTGCGAGGATACAGAACAGGATCAGCAGTTTGGGGAACGCGATCTCCTTACACGCGTCCCATATGGCAAGCGATTTGGGTTTGCCCATATCCAGGTGTTGGTGTATGTTCTCGATAGTCACCGTGCTTTCATCCACGAGAATGCCGATAGCCAGCGCAAGTCCGCTCAGCGTCATGATGTTGATCGTTTGCCCGAACAGGTTCAGGAACAGAACTGCGGATACGATGGAGGTGGGTATGGTCATGATCACGATCAGTGCACCACGCACATCTTTCAGAAAAAGCATTACCATAAGACCGGTCAGTATAGCGCCGATAATACCTTCGTGAAGCAGGCTTTCCACCGCGTTGATCACATAAGTGGATTGGTCGAACTCGTAACTGAGCTTTACGTCCTCGGGTAACTGGGCCTGCATTTTCGGAATGGCGGCTTTCAGGTTCTGCACTACTTCCCAGGTGGAAGCGTCAGCACTTTTTGCGATGCTGAGATAAACCGAACGTCGCCCGTTTACCAAAGCATATCCTGAAGTGATATCTGCGCCATCCTCCACCGTAGCCACATCGCGCAGGTACAGGTTTTGTACCGAACCTTTGAACAGCGGAATGTTTTCAAAATCTTTAATTGTTTTGATCGTGGTATTGGCAGGTGTAATATAGTTTTTGTCGCCTATGCGCACGTTGCCGGACGGCGCCGTCTGGTTGTTCAGGCGCATGGCTTCCACCAGCTGATCAGGCGTCATGTTGTGCTGGCGCAGCAATTCCGGATCGGCTTTGATTACCACCGTTCTTACGTTTCCGCCAAAAGGAGGCGAAGACACCAGTCCCGGGATGGCGGTGAAAGAGGAGCGTACATACACGTTTGCAAGATCCAGCAATTCGTTGTTGCTGCGTTTTTCACTGCTCAGTACCAGTTGGCCTACAGGCAAGGTGGAAGCGTCGAAGCGGATTATAAAAGGTGGATTTGATCCGGGTGGAAATGCGGCCTGGATCCGGTTGGAGAACGCACTTACTTCTGCTGCCGCCTGCGCCATATTGGTGCCCGGATAAAAGTTGATCTTCATCAGGGTAAGGCCCTGGATGTTTTTTGTTTCAATACTTTTGATCCCGTTTACAAACAGGAATATGTTGATGTATTGTTTTGCAAAGAACGCCTCCATCTGCGTGGGAGTGTACCCGCCGAACGGATGTGAGACATAGATCACCGGCATGTCCAGCTTGGGGAAGATGTCTATCTTGATGCTGCGTACAGCCTTCACTCCGAAGAAAAATAGTCCCGCAACCAATACAAGAATGGTGATGGGTTTTCTGAGCGCGAAGCGGATGAGATTCATAATATATAGCTGGTGTTGATTTAGAGTTGGGATTCAAAGAGAGTATAATCGCCGCTTGCGGCTGCTTTCAGCAGCAGGGCCTGCCATACATTACAGTAGGCTATATCGCGTTCGGTCTCTGCACGTATCAGCGTGTACATTGCCTGTGTCAGATCGACAAGATTGGTCAGCCCGTTTTTGTACAATACCGACTTTTGCTGGTAGGCATCTGAAGCCGCTTTTACCTGGATGTTCACTTCGTTATAATTGTCAAGCGCAAAGCGCATCTTCTTGCCTGCCAGCTCTGATTGCAGCTGCAACTGACGCTGCGCCAGATCGTATTCATCCTGTAAGCCCTGTGTCATCAGGCGCTGTGCTTTTACCTGCTGCGTGCTCCGATAGGGTTGTGTAAGGTTCCAGTTGAGTCCGAGGCCTACCAGGTAGTTGGAGCGTGTCGGCGAAACACCTGTCCAATAGTCATGGGTATAGTCGTTCTGGTTGCTGGCATAGCCGTTACCGAACCCGGATGCTCTTGTCTGGTAAATGGATACGAACGAGAGAGAAGGGTAATAGAAGGAACGCAGGTAGTCTGTTTGCTTTTTACTCTGGTATACGCGGCTGTCGTACCACTGAAGCACCGGATGTGTAGTGACTACTGTTTCCGTCTGCAAAACGCCCGTTGGTATTTTTTGCAGAAAAGAGGAATCCAGCAGGAAACCTGATTCGGGCAATCCGGTAAGCAGCGCCAGCTGATTGGCCTGTTCCTGTTCCTGGTCGCGGGCTTTGGTCAGAGCGATCCGGGCGTTCGATACTTCTGCATTGGCCTGTGATGAATCGACACCGGCTACGAGTCCGTTCAGTGCTTTCGCCCGTACAACACGCCGGAAGGTGTCGGCGCGCAGTAAGTTCTTTTCGTAGGAGTAGACCAGCTTTTGAGCTGCGAGCAGGTTCAGGTAGGTTCCGGCCACTTTTATTTCGTGCCTGAACAGCTCCTGCTGCCAGTCCAGTCGGTCGCGGTTGGCAATGGCCCTGGCCGACTCCATCCGGTTGCGGGCTTTCCCGAATGCAAATACCTCCCAGTTGAAATTGGCCAGGTACAATGCGCCGAATGCCGCATTCCAGTTTTGCTGTTGCAGCGGCAGTCCTGATGACGATGCGGCAAACCCTCCGAATCCGTACAAAGGGCCGTTTTGTCCGTTTACGGTGCCATAATCCTGTTGCGCGCTGAGCACGAGATTCGGGAACATTTCCCGGAGCGCTGCGCTGGCCGAAGCTTCTGAAGAGCGTGCATAGGCCTCTTTGGCTTTCAGTGTTTCATAATTGGCGACTCCTTTGGCAACGGCTTCCCTGAGTGTGAGTGTTTGAGCGTGAATGCCGCCCGAAGTAAGCAATATTAATAGTGACAGTATGAACCTTTTATGATGCATGGTGTTCCTCTCTTTGCGGATAAGGGTGCAAAGTGACTACATCATTTTGAAGCAATTTTGAAGCGGGAAGGATAATATTGATAATATCAGTCTTAGCGCTGAAAAGAGAGTTATAGTATAGTTTCGAGCTATTTAGAGCTTGTTAAATTACCCGAGTCTTTAAAATAAAATCTTACTTTTGGTTTATGTCTGATAAGGAATTAAGAGAATTCTCTGACGCTATCAAGAGATATACTAAAAAACTGGCCAAAGATAAACGCGCTTCGAAAGCTTTTTTGGTCCGCACAGGCATTATTACAGAGAAGGGTAATTTGAGAAAACCTTATAAACACCTATGTATTCCACAAGGCCAGGATTAGTACTTGCTTTTCATGGTTGCGATGAGGGTTTAATTCCTGATTTATTACACGGCAAAACTTCGCTAAAGGATAGCAAGAACAAATATGACTGGTTAGGTAACGGCGTTTATTTCTGGGATAATAGCCCTAGCAGAGCATTGGAATTTGCTACGTTTCTGAGTAAGTTACCCAATAGACATAAAAGGTCCAACCATGTTACAAATCCTGCTGTAATCGGGGCGGTTTTAGATATGGGACATTGCCTGGATCTTTTGGATTACAAAAATCTGGAGTTATTAAAGGATGGTTACGATCTTATGTCTACCTCCTACGGGCACGTAGGAAAAATCATTCCCCAAAACAAACCTCTTAAAGACAATGCTGATTTGATACTCCGTGAATTGGATTGTGCCGTAATTGAGACGATTCATCAGTTTAGAAAAGACAGCAGGCTCCCTCCCTACGACTCTGTCAGAGGTGTTTTTTGGGAAGGGAAGGAACTCTATCCAGACGCGGGCTTTAGGGAGAAAAATCACATTCAGATCTGTATACGAAATCCCAATTGTATCAAGGGTTATTTTCTTCCTCAGAAGTTTAATGACAAATTCAATAAGGTATAGTACTTCGTTCTGACGTTTTGAGGGTTAGCCCGGGAAATCAATTATGCAACTTCCGATAATAGACTTTTCTGAACGGTCAGGGGAGGCACATCATCGATTTTGCCATGAAATCCTACGGAAAGTACATGCAGGTCTCCCTCGTTGATATAGGTCAATGCATACTGATGCAGGTCGCATATCTGTTTTACGATGGCAAGGCCGATACCGACGCTTTGCTCACATTTGTTTCCTTTTTTGAAACGCCGGAACATATCCGCAGAAGGATGATCCAGGCGCGGACCCGTATTGCGGACGGTCAGCTGGTTCTGGTTCAGGGAAACTTCAATGCGACCGCCGGTTATATTGTGCCGTATGGCATTGCTGAGCAGGTTGTTGAGCAACAGCACCAGCAGGTCTTTATGCAGTATCAGCTGTACAGCGTCTTCAATATCGATGTGAATGGATAGGCCTTTCATTTCGATCAGCTCCTCATAGTCTTCCACTGTATCTTTCAGCACTTCGCTGATGCAGATGGCCGTATTGCTGTGGTATTCGTGGTTTTCCAGGCGTGCGAGCAATGTAAGCGAACTGTTGATGCGCGATAGCTTTTCCACCGCATTCTGTACATCTGTGATCATTGCCGCCTGTTGCGCGCTCACACCCGATTGCATCAGCAGCTCCAGCTTGCCGCGCATGATGGCTACGGGTGTTTGTAATTCGTGTGACGCATTTTCAGAAAATTCTTTCAGCGATACATAATCGTCTACCGCTTTATCGGTCATTTTCTTCAGGAATGCATTCAGTTCGCGGAATTCTGCGGTGTTGGTCGGCTCGAATTCAAGCTTCTGTTTTTGTGCGAGATTGAACCGGTCTACCTGTTTCAGTGTTTTTTTGAAAGGGCCGAGTATGATGCGGGACACGAATCTTGCCGATATGCCGATAAGCCCCAATATCATCGCCCATTTCCATATGATGGAAATTTCGAGCCCGGTGAGCACTTCTTCCGAACTTGCCACGTGGTCCAGTGTTGTGATCTTATAGTTCTTATCATTGATCGTATGGTAGCTGCTCACGCTGAGCACCGCTTCCCCGGGTTTTCCCTCGTTTTTACCGCATACCCGGCTCACCTCGTCCGCCGTACCGGCTGTTGCTACTTCTGTAACGCTTACTGCCCGTGTATTGATGTATGCCGGAACGGGTTTGCCCTTCTTCAGATCTTCCGCCACCTGCATATTCACCTGTTTCAGGTGTTCTGTGGAGGCTTTATCAATTCGGTATTTGATCGTATGGTAAGTGGTCATCGTGCCGACCACGGTACAGGCAAGCACAATCGCAAGGTACCAGAGCGTGAATTTATTTACCAGTTTCATTTGCGTTGAATTTATAGCCCATACCGTAAACGGTCGTTACGTAGTCGTTGCCTCCTGCCTGACTGATTTTCTTGCGCAGGTTTTTTACGTGCTGATATACGAAGTCGAAATTAGAAAGATCGTCGGTGTAATCGCCCCACAGGTGCGTCGCGATCGCCTGTCGCGACAGGACGCGGTTTTTGTTGATGATGAAATACAGCAGCAGGTCGAATTCTTTACGGGTAAGGTCCAGCAAATGACCGTTGACGAATGCCTCAAACGTATTGGTGTTCAGCTCCAGCTCGTTGAACCGAAGGAGAGCGCTTCCCTGCAGCGTTTTGCGCCGGTAGATGGTTCTGATCCGGGCATTGAGTTCTGACAAATGGTAGGGCTTTGTCAGGTAATCGTCGGCGCCGCCTTCCAGACCGGTGATCTTATCGTCGAGGGAGTTTTTGGCGGAGGTGATCAGGATATTGGTGTTCTGATGTTCGCTTTTCATCATATCGAGCACTTCCAGTCCGTTACCGTCCGGAAGCATGATATCCAGGAGCACACAGTCGTAAGTAAAGATGCTCAGCTTTTCCACAGTCTCGGTGTAAGAAGCACTTATCTCACAGATGTATCCTTCCCTGAGCAGGAATTCCTGTGTGCTCAGGGCCAGATCATGATTGTCTTCAACGACGAGAATTTTCATAGCTGCTGCAAAGGTCCTTTATTTTGAGAAAAAGGAAGGGCTTCTGTCGTTAAAATGCGACGGAAGCCCTTTGCGATGGTGAAAAAGTCTGATAATGAACTTATCCGGGTAACAGACTTTAAAGTATTTCTTCTTTTGGTTTTACCTTCTCCGGTTTTGCGGCTTTCACCACGGCCCAGTAATACAGGGAAGGGAGTACGGTTGGTGCGAACAACAAGGTAAAGGTGAGTCCGCCGATGATCACCGTTGCCAGCGGGCGCTGCACATCGGACCCGATACCGGTGCTGGTGGCGGCAGGGATCAAACCGATAATGGCTACGATCAGCATCATGAGTATTGCTCTGAACTGGGTTCCTGCAACCGCCTTAAGCGATTCTGCGGAATGATCGCAGGCGCTGTGTGTGTCGCGCATAAATGCAGATACCAACAATACCCCGGCCATTACCGATATTCCGAAAATAGATACAAAGCCCACCCCTGCCGATACGTTGAAGTGGTAGCCGCGCAGGAATAATGCGAAGATGCCCCCTGCCAGAGCAAACAGGATACAGCTCATCGTTACGAAGGTCTGCTTCATATTTTTGAACAGCATGAACAGGAATACGAATACGATAATGATCGTCAGCGGGATTGTCAGGGATAATTGTTTTCCCGCTCGTTCCAGGTTCTCATACTGACCGCCGAAAATGATCGAATATCCTTTGGGCACTTTGATCTGTTTGCCGATTTTGGATTGCAGTTCGCTTACGAATGAACCCTGGTCTCTGTCCGCGGACATTGGTTCTTACGCGTAATCATGCGCTTGCCGTCGATGCGGTAGATGTTTGTCTGGCCGTCGATGAAACGGATGTCGGCCAGTTGCTCCATTGGTATCAGCGCTCCGGATGCGGAGGGGACCTGCAGGTTTTTAATGGCTTCAATCGTGTTCCTGTTTTCGGGCAGGTAGCGGATCACCATATCGTAGCGTTTGGTGCCATCGTACAGCGTTCCGATCGGTTTTCCGCCGATTGCCGCTTCGATCATTGCCTGGATGTCGGAAACGTTGATCCCGAATCGGGCAGCATTTTCCCGGTTGATGTTGATAGATAGTTGTGCCTGCCTTCCTTCCTGTTCGATGTTTACGGATGCAGATCCCTGAGTATTGCGTACGATGGTTGCAATACTGTCTGCTTTCTGGCGCATCATGTGCAGGTCGTCTCCCACCACCGAAATCGCAAGATCTGCGGCACTGCCGGTTACGATCTCCATTACCTGGTCGATGATAGGTTGGCCGGAGTTGAATGAAGCACCGGGCAGGTTGCGTTCGAGGTCTTTCTGGATGCGGCTCAGCAGCTCCTTCTTACTGATGGTATCACTCCATAGTTTATAGTCTTTCAGCCCGACCAGTATTTCCGTTCTGTTTGTGGGGAAGGGGTCGGTCCCGTCGTCATTGCGTCCTGACTGTGTGATCACGTAACGCACAGGTCCGTATTTGGAAATGATCTCTCTGATGCGCGGGGCAATCTTGGCATTTTCCTGTATCGTAACCCCTGCCGGCAGAAACGCACGCATAAAGATGGAGCCTTCGTCCAGTTCGGGAAGGAATTCGAAGCCAGCCGCGCACCCAGTCCGATCAGTATCAATATAATTGTGCCGGAAACGATCGACCGTTTTTTTATAGTGACGCATCAGTATTTCGAGCAACCGCAGGTAGCGTTGTTCCAGGTAATCGAGTATGCGGTTCTTATGCGCTTTTACGCTTTCTCCTGCATCCAGGTTTTTACGGTATGCAAACGATATCAATACCGGAATCAGGGTAAGAGCAGGAGCATGGACCCGATCACGGCAAACGCGAGCGTCAGTGCCATCGGTGAAAATAATTTCCCTTCCACGCGTGTCATCATCAGGATGGGTGTATAAGCAAGGATGATGATCGTGACGGAGAAGAATATCTCTCTGCCCACTTCCTGTGCTGCGTTCAGCGTAATGCGTATAATGCCTTCTTTGCGCTCTTCAGCGCTGGCTTCCCGGTAGCGCCGTATCAGGTGTTCGGCCATGATGCAGGCGCCATCCACAATAATCCCGAAATCGATAGCGCCCAGCGAAAGCAGGTTTGCCGGAATGCCGGTGAGCCGCATCAGGATAAACGCAAACAGCAGCGCAAACGGTATGGTTGCCGTTACCACAAGGGCGGAACGGATGCTGCCCAGGAAAAATATCAATACGATGATCACGATGCTCACACCTTCAAACAGCGTATGGGCGACGGTCTCCAGCGAATGGTCGATCAGGAAACTGCGATCGTACAGTACGCGCAGTTTTACTCCTTCCGGAAGTTCGGTTTCCTGCAGGTCGGCAATTTTTTGCTTGAGTAGCTTCAGCACCTCGCTGGGGTTTTCGCCACGCCTCAGCAGAATAATCCCTTCGGGCGAGCCTACTTTGTCGATTCCTTCATCGGGCACGGCATATCCGAGCACTCCGGATGGGGGAGGCGGTGCTGTTTCCACACTCGCTACATCCCGGACATATACCGGAACGCCGCCGATTGCGCTGATCACAATGTTCTGGATATCTGTTTCCGTTTTTACCGCACCGAGTCCGCGTACGGCAAAGCCCTGACCGCCGCGTTCGATCACGTTTCCACCGGTGTTCTGGTTGTTTTTCTGAACCGCGTCGATCACGTTCTGTAAGGTGAGATTGTACTTGCGGAGTTTATCAGGCGAAGTAAGAATATGGTATTGTTTCAGGGACCGCCGAAATTGGTCACATCGGCGATGCCGGGTACCTGCAGTATTGCCGGGCGGATGGTCCAGTCCTGGAGATCGCGCAACTGCATCGGCGTGAAGCTGGCCGGAGCTTCCACCACGTAGCGGTAAATTTCGCCGACTGCTGTGGTCAGCGGGGCGAGCTCCGGGCTTACGCCGTCGGGCAGATTCAGCGAGGAAAGCCGCTCGATCACCTGTTGCCTTGCGAAGTAATCATCCGTTCCGTCCTGGAAGGTGAGCTGCACTACGGAAAGGCCGAATATCGTGCGGCTGCGGCGATCCAGTACGCGGGGAACATTGTTTAATGCGCGCTCGATAGGAATGGTCACCTGTTCGTTCCACTTCTTCCGCCGCGCGGCCGTCGTAGGGGGCAACAATGATGACATTGGTGTCCGCAATGTCCGGGTAGGCCTCAATCTTGAGTTTGGTGAAACACCAGTAGCCAACCAGAGACAATACCACTGCGGCAATGATCACTGCCCAGCGATTGCGTAATGAGAATAGGAGTATTTTGCGGATCATGCTTCAAATAAGTCTACCCGATGAGTAATGATGAGTCCGCCTGTAAACTCCGTGCGGCAGGTGCAGGACGTTATTTACCGTTTCTTCGTTGTCAATAAAAGTGATCATCAGCGGCGGTTCGTCGAATGAGAACAGCTCTTCAGGCCGTTGCAGCCGGTGGTTGCGTCCGAAGCCCATCATTGCTTTGAAGAGCGTAGCGCCCTTTATGCCGTGCCGGATCAAAAAGGACATGATGAATTCAAATGCAGGTTGCGTGCCGTGCAGATCTTCGCGATCAATGTATATCTGAGCCTGTAGCATGATGCAGTTTTTTTAATCCGTTTAGTAGCCGAACGAAATGCCTTTTAATTGCATGGTTCCTTCTGTCACAACCTGATCTCCGGTTTGCAGGCCATCATACACAAGAATATGTTCGCCTATCTGCGGACCGGTAGTTACTTGTTTGCGTACGTAGGATCTCGCGTTCTCGCGCACGAAGACATATTGTTTGCCCTGAACCGTTACCACGGCAGATCTCGGAACGGAAAGCACGTTTCCCTCGCTTATGCCAAACTGTACCTGGGCAAACATGCCTGCTCTCAACTGGTAGCCTGTGTGCTGCATGCCTATGCGCAGCTTTACCATTCGTGTGATATTGTCGATCACTTCGCCCACATCCTCTATGATGCCTGTGAAGCTCGTGTCGGGGAATGCAGTAAAGAACAAGGTGCAGCTATTGCCTTCCTGTACTTTAGTTACGAATGTTTCCGGAATCTCGCAGATAAGCCAGACCTTCCCGAGATCTGCATGTATCAGGCTTTCCGGGTCGAATCCGGCCAGCTTCAGGCGAGCCTCATGCTCTATGATCCCTGTTTTTTCATTAGCCAGTTCTGTTTCCGCAACGGCCTTTTCTGTTTCCGCGGAGATAAGGTCTGTCTTGGCATCGGCCACCTCTTTCCCGGTACCCGCACCATGTGCGGCAAGGTCGCTGAACCGGGACACTTCTATTTCTTTCTGGCTCGCTATGGCATTTTTCTGACGTACAATATTCAGATGCTGACGTATGCTCATTACATGCTGCAGCAATGCGGTATAGTTGGCTGTAAGGTCCGGGTTGTCAAACAGCACCAGGTTCTGGTCCGGATTTTCGCGCGACCGTACCACAGTTGCCACCACACGTGCCGGTGCGACGAAGGCCCCGTTCTCGTTGCCGTGCAATACCGGGCTGGCTTTAAAAAAAGCTGTGGTTGCGGTGTCGTCCGGCAATAATATGTGTGCGCCGTTTTCGGTAACGACGGGTTTGTCTGAAGGCTTTTTCTGCTGGTCTTTCTGCGGGCTGTGGCAGGCGCTGAAAAACAGGCCGGCGATGATCCCCAGGTGTATGAGTCGTGTTTGCATCGGCTACAGTTGATTAATGATTCCGGTGGTGAATAATAGTTGCAGATAGCTTTTCCGGTAATTGTACAGGGCTTCGTAATAAAGCTTTCGCGTGTCGTACCAGTTGCGTTGCGCATCGAGAAAGTCGATGATGGTGGTTCCGCCTCTGGTGTAGGCATACTGAACCGAGTGCAGTACATCTTCCGACTGATCTAGGATATCTCCGTATTGCTCTACAATATTCTTGTTGACATAATAGCTGGCACAGCTTATCTGTATTTCCGTCTGCATCTGTGTCTGCAATCCGTTCAAGGTTTCTCTCGCCTGTTCGAGGCTTACACGCGCTTTGCGTATGGCACCCTGGTTTCTGTCGAAGATGGGTATCTGGATCGTTGCAAAAATACCCGCATAGGGAACGGTATTCTGAGGATTCCATATACCTCCGAGCTCCGGAACCGGCAATGCGAGTTTACGCTGCAGTATTGCGTTTGCCTGTGCTGCCTCAATGCTGCTCTGTGCAGCCAGAACATCGGGACGTTGTCTTAATGCACGTTCTACAAGGCTGTCTGCGGTGCAGGAAAATACCTGTTCCGCCACACCGTCGCTGGCGTCGATCCCGCTCACAGCCGTCCCGGTCAGGAACGCAAGGTTCAGCAGTTCGTTCTGATAGTTTTGCTGTGCTGATTTTAATTGCAGGTTATATTGGGAAAGCAGCAATTGTGTGCGGGTATAATCCGCTTTGCTGATCACCTCGTTCTTTAACCGGATCTGTTGTGTCTGGGAAAGCGTATCCACATTGCGCCGGGCCTGCTCTGCGAGGTCGAGTGTCATTTTGTTGTACCACACGTCCAGCCATTTGTTGCCCACTTCCAGCAGTACACTCCGCTCTGCATCCATATAATTTTGCTCTGCCACGGTAATGGATTTTCGCGCAGCCTCAATTTTATAGTGGCGTTGGTTATTGAGGGCAACCGGTTTTGTCAATTGCCACCATACCTGTCTGTTCTGCGGCTGGTTGAATTTGGTGTCTTTTGCAAAATTTTCGGGATGCACCATTTGCAGCGTCTGGTTGTTCAGGTTCAGATTTTGCCGCGTACGCGCTGTAATCAGGTCGGCTTCCGCCATGCCGGTATTATACTTCAGCACCTTAAGCGTCGGACTGGAGCTGCGGGCTTTGCTCAGTGCCTGTCTGAAGCCCAGTGTCTGCGCAGTGGCAGGCAGGCAGAAGAGCCCGGTCAGTATCAGAAAAGTTATATGTCGTAGTGATGTCATTGTCGGCCGGAGATTTATACTGATTCCCGGAAGCGCGCAAAAATACCAAGCGGCTTTTTGGCATACCGTCAGAAACCTATTAGAAAATTATTAGAATTTTCTGGTTCCGGCAACTAATGTTTAAGAATTCGGTATATATACCGTAAAGCAAGTCCCTGCTCCGGGCGTGCTTTTGATATCTATAGATCCTTTATGAAGGCCGATGATCTTATAGGTGAGCGACAGTCCGATACCGCTTCCCTGCGCATAATGTCCGTTCTGTCCGCGGAAAAATGTCTGGGATAATTTAGGAATGTCTTGCGGCGGTATGCCGATGCCCCTGTCTGAGAAGCTGATCTCAAGTGCATTTCCTGTTTGCGATATGCTGACCAGGCATCGGTGGTCTTCTGAAAATTTGCAGGCGTTTTCCAGCAGGTTGATAAATGCGACACGCAGCAGGTATTCATTTCCGGAACATTCGGGTGTCTCGGGTTCTTCGGTGTTGCCGGCAAAATGCAGGTCTATATGGTAATCTGCATTGGATTTTAATACAAATTGTCGTGCATCGAGCAACAATTCATCTATACGCAGGGTACGGAATATAATTTCCGACTCGTCGTAACTGGCCTTAGCGATATCCAGCAGACCATTGCTGAGCCGGGCCAGTCGTTTCGCATCTGCGAGCGCCAGGCTGATCGCGTGTTTGTAGTCAGCCTCTGTGCGATACTGCGACAGCGCCAGCTCCAGTTCGGTAATAATTGCCGAAAGCGGTGTCCGGAGTTCATGCGAGATATTGGATACGAATTGTTTTTGTGCGTCGAATGACTGTTCAAGCCGGTCGAGCATCTTATTAAAAGTGGCCGCCAGCTCTGCAAGTTCGTCTTTGCCGTTTCCTGCCTGTAATCTCAGGTCGAGGTGCCGGGCACTGATCTCTGCCGCCTGATCCACCATGTCTGATACCGGCTGCAATGCCTTGCGCGAAAAGAATACCGCGACACGGGCGGTGAGTGCGACCGCAAACAAAAAGCTGACAATAAGTATATACAGCAATGTCTGCTGCTTGGCCAGCCCGATAGTATCCAGGGCTGCCGCGGTGATGATATACGGTTTGCCTCCCTGTATATATAGTATGCCGATCGCCTGCTGGTCGCCCTGCAGAAAATGGATTTCCTTCTTTGACAGGATTTCCCGCATCATTGCCGGTGTTTCTTTCACTTTGTCGCGTTCAACGGCATCATGGTACAACAGGTGATTGGCCGTGTCGAAGATGGCTACTTCCTCACGGTGGAGTCCGTTTGACGAATAGGCCTGTATCTGCTGCAATACACCGGGACTTATTTTTACATCGAACAACAACTTCGCTTTGGTAATCGCCTGTTGTTTCAACCGCTTGTAATATTCTTCTTCGCGATTGAACGCATAGGCAAAATAGATCGCACAGGCAAATACCGCCAGGATACTTGCGATCAGGATAGTGAACAATAGCGTAAGCCGCAGGCGAATGGTCATCCTTCTTTAAAAATAAACCCGATACCGGGTTTGGTGTGAATCAATTTCGTTTCGAAATCCTTGTCGATCTTTTTGCGGAGGTAATTGATGTAAACATCAATAAAGTTGGTCCCGGTGTCAAAAGTGGTGTCCCATACTTTTTCTGCGATCTCCGAACGCGAAAGTACGCGGCCCTGGTGCAGCATCATGAAATGCAGTAATTTGAATTCTTTTGGTGTAAGACTGATCTCGGTGCCTCCACGTTTCACCAATTGTGTTATTGGAAATAAGGTCAGGTCTCCGATGCAGATTTTGTCGGGCGTTTTCTCATGTGCCACCTGTGCACGTTTTGTGACCGCGCGTATACGTGCCAGCAATTCCCGGAAGTCAAAAGGTTTTACGAGGTAATCATCTGCTCCCGAATCCAGTCCGTCTATTTTATCGTCTGTGGTTCCCAAAGCAGTGAGCATAATAATCGGCAGCTGCGGTTTTGCGGCTCTGAGCTGCCTGCAGAGATCCAGTCCGTTCAGGTGGGGCAGCATCACATCCATGATCACCGCGTCGAAGTCGTGCAGCATTGCAAGCTTTTTGCCGTCGATACCGTTCTGGGCTGTCCCGGTGCTGAATCCTTGTTCCTCAAGGCCTCTGCGGATCAGTTCGGCAACGCGCAGATCGTCTTCGATAATAAGAATATGCATAGGATGCAGTTGCTTTTCACGGGCAAAAGTAGTCTTTCTGTCACCGCTAACGCAGCTATGCCATCCGTTTGCCATATTTGTGCCGATGTATCCTCTGTGCGGTGTAAATACCTTTGTGGCCGCTGCAGTAATAAGCCGCGAAACATGCGAGTGCATAGTAAAGGGCGTATTCTGTTCCAAACAATTCGATACCCATGATCGTGCAGGCAACGGGTGTATTGGTCGCTCCGGCAAAGACTGCTATAAATCCGAGTCCGGCGAACAAATCTACGGGAGCGCCCGCCAGTGTAGCGATCGTATTTCCCAGGGTCGCGCCGATAAAGAAAAGCGGCGTTACTTCTCCGCCTTTAAAGCCTGTGCCGAGTGTGATCGCGGTAAACAGCATTTTCCACCACCAGCTGAACCCGTCGGCCCCGCCTTCTTTAAAAGCACTTACAACAGACACGCCGCCGGGATGCTGCGGATAAACGCCGAGCCCCAGGTAGTCGCTGGTATGCAGCAACACGCTCAGTAATACAATGATGATTCCGCCACAGAAGGGAATAAACCATGCAGGTCCCGGAATAAATCGATGCGACAGATGCTTCACGTGGTGCGCAATGCGGGCAAACACCATACCGCACAGACCCGATGCTGCTCCCATAAGCAGCGCCATCGCGCACAAATAAAGATTCTGACCGCCAATAACGTTGCGGATACTGTACAGAGTATGATGGATACCCCACGCGCTGCAAACATAGTCTGCAAGTATCGCCGCAAATAAAGGCGGCAGGATCTTGCGATAGGATGTCGTGCCAATCGCCAGCACTTCTACTGTAAACACCGCTCCCGCAAAAGGAGTGCCGAAAACGGCACCGAACCCTGCCGCGATACCGCATATCAATATCATGTGCATCTCTTCAGCCGGCACCTTCAGCCTGTTCCCGATCCATTGGGCCATACTTCCGCCTACCTGCACCGCTGTTCCTTCCCGGCCGGCCGATCCTCCGAACAGATGCGTGACAACCGTGCTGACAAGGATAAGCGGCGCCATACGGGGAGGTACACCTTTGTCCGGGCGATGAATTTCATCGATAATGAGATTGTTGCCGGATTCTGATTCTTTACCCCAGGCTTTGTACAACAGGTGAATGGCGATACCCGCAAATGGTAAAAGGTACAGCAGCCAGGCATAATGCAGACGTATATCCGTAACCTTATCCAGTGACCATAAGAATGCAGCAACCAGCGTTCCGGTAACAGCCGCAACAGGTATGGAGCGCAATAACCAGCGAAGTGTATAGCTGATACTTTCCGTAAGCGTAAGTCGTTTTGAATCTGAGTTCATAGTTCCTGCAAATAATTAGTGAACCGTTCCCGGAGAAACAGCCTCGTTATTCATATGCAGGCGCCATCAGCTGAAGCAGCGGTTGGGTCAGGAAGACACCATTTCCTGTGAGGGACAAAGGTAGTGCATTTTGTTCAGCGGAAAAGACTGCGTGCTACCACAGTCTTTTTCTGGTGCAGGAATACATCCTGGTACGGTTATATTTATTACCGATGATCAGTCCCAGTATGATCTCGTGTGATCCTGAATTATAGGTGCTCAGGGTCGAGGTGGTATAGTCATAGGAATAGCTGATACTCATCGTGTTGAAGCAGTGCATTCCGATCATCCCTGCTATGCCGTCTTTATGCCGGTAACTGAATCCTGCCCATAATGCATCCCTGTACTGAAATTTTACATTGGCTTCAGCCTGCATGGGTAATGGCTGAATATACTTGAACATCAGCGAGGGCAGCATAAAGAAGTCGTCGCTCAACTGCACCCTGTACCCTCCGGTGAGGAATAAATGCGGGACCGTGGTGCCCGTTAATGTAGTGATCTGGCTGCCGGAAAATATCAGTCTTGAGGCAGTAAGCTGTAGTGCGGAAAGTCCGATAAAATATTTGGATGAGTACAGGTATACACCTGCATTCATGTCAAACTTTGTCTTGTTGATCGCATCGCTGTTGTAAACGGAAGGGTCCACGGTTGTGTTCATGAAGTCCAGTTTGGAAACGTCGAGGCTGTACCTGGTGAATCCGGCTCCGAAGCCTGCTGAAAGGTTCAGCTTAGGGCTTAGGCCGATATGGTATGCATAAGTTGCATAGGCGGATACATTGCTTAAAGCTCCGGCATTGTCTTTCAGGAATTGAAATCCCACTCCGTGATGCGCGGGAGCTGCGGTGTATTGATCCCAATATTCCCTCCCGACGGGATTTTCCCCATCCTGCACCTCATAGGAAGTGGGAGTGGTTCTGTAATCTTTTTTATTGATTGCTCCCTGAACCGTCAGGTAAGTCGTCACAGGAGAACCGTCGAAATTGGTCCATTGATGCCGGTGGCTGAGGTTTACATCTGTGTAATTTTCAATGCCGGATAAGGCTGGATTAATAATATACTGGTTCTGGATATATTGCGTGTAATGCGGTTTTTGCTGAGCGTTGCATACACCCCATGCGCCCAGTGCGCATACTATGGTAAGTGCGGATTTCATCGTCATATTTTTTAGCTTGAAACGGGATCAATAAACGATCTCCAGCCAGCCTTTGTATTCGAAAGACTTATTGATCTTCAGATCGATCACATAATAATAAGTGCCGACGGGAACGAGTTGTCCTTTGTGGCGTCCATCCCATTCGACGGCATATCCGGTTCCTTTATACACTTCCTGCCCGTAGCGGTTAAATACCGTGATGCCCGCATCCGGGTAGTTGCTTAATTGCAGGATGCGCCATGTATCGTTGATGCCGTCTCCATTGGGAGAAAATATATTGGGAACAGATAATTTTTCATAGACCTTAACGAGAACCGTGTCGCTGGCAGTACCGCAGCCATGGGATGAAGTTGCGACTATAGTGTAACGAGTGTCGGTTTCCGGGCTCACTTCAGGATTCAGCACATCGCTTGCAGTAATATTGTATCCGGGAGTCCATGCATACAAGAGATCGCCACCCACGCTGGTGGCATCCAGAATGGTGGACGTGCCTTTGATAATATATTTATCGGGACCTGCATCGACTTCCGGTTTTTGCCATACAAAGACAACAACAGTATCGTGAGCGTCACAAACTTCATTTGAGGCTGTAAATACATAATCTGTGGTTGTGACCGGGTTGGCGGTAGGGGTAAGTGAAAGTGAGTCGGAAAGTGAACTCCCCGGAGACCAATAGAACATTGATCCGGAAGTGGTGCCGCTCAATGCAACCGTAGCACCTTCACATATCGATACGTCTGATCCTGCGTCTATGTCCGGCAGATCGTGTGCAGATACAAACACAGAATCGTGGCCGCTGCAATAGCCTGAAACGGTCAGATAATACATACCATTGTTCGCGGCAGTAATATTGTTGATTACCGGGTTTTGTGCCGAACTGCTGAAGCCGTTTGGTCCTGTCCATGCATAAGTATAACTGCTGCTGCCGCTTGCATACAATTCGAGCGTGCTGCCCTGACAAAGCGGGTTGTTGGAACCGGCTACCGGCTGTGCATTTACCTTTACCGTGATATGGTTGGAAACAATGCGGCACTGGGCTGAACTGATATTCGCACCATTGGCCGCTGTGAGGCGAAAGAGGTAAGTGCCGTTGCTCAAAGTAAGGTCCAGTGTATAGTTAGCGGCAGTAGCTCCGGCGATATCGCTCCAGGTAACCCCGTTATCTTTGCTTATCTGCCATTGATAGGAAGGGGAGGAATAGCCGCCGGAAAGATTGCCCAGCATCTGCGGAGCAGTGGTAAGTCCCTGGCATATCTCTATACTGGTATCTCCTCCAGAAAGGGCAACGCTTATTGCCGGTCCGCAGGGCCTGAAGGTGATATCATCCAGTGCAATGTCGTTTCCGGGGGCGGCCCCTGCTTTATTGTTGCGCATGCGTATCACAACTGTGGAAATACCCGCGGGGGTGGTGAAGTAGAATCCATATTGCTTCCAAACCGGAGCAGATTGCAATGGAATGCTGCCGGTGGTGTAGGTGTTCAGGATCGTGCCGCCGGTAGTTTCGATTGTAAATGTGATATCGGGCGGACTGGTATCCGAATTGCGCAGCAGGTTCATGATCCAGGCGGCAAACTCATATGTTGTTTCCGGACAAAGGCCGCTCACGGTATTTTTGTAGAAATAGTCAGTAATGGAAAAACTGGCATTCACCACCATCATATAACCGCCGCCGGTATGGTCGGTGGTAGTCCACCAGGTATTAGGGGTATTGGTGGTACTTTCTATTGTGTAATACCCGTCTGACGGGAAATCAGCTGAGGTATAGGTATAGCTGGTAATAGCGCTGCTGAGAGCCGCTCCGTGTGTTGTACTGCCGGATCCGAAGTCCAGCTTTACCACGGGGTCGCCGAGGCTTCCGGTGCACAGTTGGGCGGTCGTATCGGTGGCCAGCAGCAGCAGGAGGCCTGTTGCCAGAAATGATAACATCAGTCTGCCGAATGCAATTGTATTGGGGCGCAGATGGCATCGGAATATGCCGTAAACAGAATAACTCATAGACGATAAATTCAAAAAAGCCAAGTAGACGGGCAGCTTTTTTTACGTGCTGTTCCGGTTACTGTTCAGCCTTTCTAACGAGCGGAAATCCCGCTTTATTTTCGCCGAAACAGGCCTGTTGATTTATTTGAATGTGTAAGGTCTTTCAAATGAGTTGTAAGGTCGGACGGAAAGGGGTAAAAGCCCTCAAATTTGTGATGAATGACTTTTCCCGTTTTTCGGAACCGTATAAAAACGCAAAAAGAGACCAGGGGTCTCTTTGCGGGGTGGAAAATGTGCCGGCTGTGGGGTCAGCCGCCACTGCTTTCATGGTGAAGGGTACTATAGAGGGTTTTGTTTTAGTTTAAAGGCAGGGCCTTTAAAGGCATCCTGCCTGATTAAGGGGTTTCACTGATATCGGTTTGTTTATTTTCTGTGCGATTGTGGGTTACTCTTTTGTTTTCCGGTCTGCCGTTGCCAGCTAACCGGCTAAGTATTTCCGGTATACTGCTTTCAGCAGTTTCCGTAGTACTTCAGGGGTTTGTCCATTGGATGGGCTGGGGCTGTTTTGTGCTGTTTTATGATAATAGTTCGTTTTTTATACAGACGCCAGCCTGAAGAGTGCAGGTACACGCTTCTGCATTACGTCAATATCAAAAGTAGGGAGTGTTTTTAGCCCTGTAAGACCACATTGTATAAATGCGCAGGTTCATTGTATAAATGTAGGCCCCTGAGTAAATGCACTCAGGGGCCTGATACAGATGGGGTTATGTGCTATGCGCCAAAATGCTTCATCAGCTCGTCGCGGCGTGCAGACGATACCGGCAGGGCAGTATCGTCGTTCAGGACGATAGACCCTCCGCGCCCTTTGTAATATTTTTTAATGCAGGAAGACTGTACGATGTATGAGTTATGTATTCGGAAAAACAGCGATGCAGGAAGTTTTTCCTCGATCTCTTTCAGCTTTTTAGTGACGGTGATCTTATGACCGTTCTTTAATTTGAGCTCTGTGTAATTGCCTTTAGCCATGGCGTACAATATTTCTTCTGCTTCAATAAATTCTATTCCGTCAGCAGTATGAATGCTGAGCCGTTTTCTCGAAGATCCGGGTTGTATGTGTTCCAGTAGCGCACTTATCTGTTGTTTACTGCTTTTTTGTTCCACGCGTTCGATACAGAATTCCAGCGAGCGCTTCAGCCGGGAATCTTCAAGTGGTTTCAGCAGGTAATCCACCGCATGGTATTCGAAAGCATGAACGGCAAACTGGTTAAAAGCTGTTGTAAATATTACCTCTGCTTGCAGATCGGGGCACTGTTGCAGCACGTCAAATCCGGTTCCCATTTTTAATTCGATATCGAGAAACAGTATGTCCGGCTCTTCCTCCCGGATAAGCCTTACCGCATCGGGAACATTATCTGCTATTCCGGCAATTTTGAGTTCCGGGAAAAACTGTTGCAGAAATTTGCTGAGGTATTGCTGTGAGGCAAACTCGTCTTCAACGATCAGAACTTTCATGGTGTAAATTTAATGATAACGTTTATGAATGGACAGGGGATAGGATATCGTTGTTTTTGTTCCGGCGACTTCACCTTTTATATCCGTTATATCTTCGGTGCTGAAGTCTATCTGCTGTAGAAACAACTCATTAAGCAGCTCTATACGCTTGGTGTTTACTTTGGTGCTGGTAAGGGAACTGCTATGCTGCAGGAATTGTCCGAATGTTTTGCTTTTTTCCCTGCCCACGCCATTGTCTGTCACGGTTATCGTAACACTGTCCGCGTTCTGCTGCACGTGAATGCTGATATGACCGCGCCTGTCGCTTAAATGACGGATACCGTGACGTACCGAATTTTCTGCAAGCGGCTGCAGCAACATCACCGGCACATATACCGAAGCGGCGGACATCTGGATATTGGTGGTGATCGAAAAATCGAATGAATCATTGAACCGGATTTTCTCGATAGACAGATAATGGTTGAGGTAACTCATTTCAGTGCTCAGCGGAATGAACAGCTGGGAGCCCATTTCAAAAGTCTGGCGGATGAGCGCAGCAAACTGATCGACGAAAATGTTGGCCTTGGTATTATCTCCGATGTTGTAAAACTGTTTGATGGCGGAAATGCAATTGAAAATAAAGTGAGGATTCATCTGTCCCTGCAGAGCCATTTGTTCCAGTTGCAGCAGTCGTCTTTGCACGGCTGCCTGTTCCTCATCTTTTCTTCGCGCATGTTTTACATAACGGCGTACCAGGAATATAGTGGAAGCCAGTAATGCGAAGAACACGAATGTCAGGAACCACCAACGTTCGTAAAAAGGGTAAGGGTGGTAAAAATGCAGGGTACGGTATTGCGGTTCGGCCCAGTTGGGTGATTCTGCTTTCAGTTCTACGGTGAAAGTGCCGTAGGATATTTTCGGGAAGTACAATTCGCTGTTGTCTATCTGAGTCCAGCCGCTTTCTCCGTCCAGCCGGTACTGCAGCACCGGCTTTTGCCCGCCCGTATGGTCAATAATATCGAAATCGATACTCAGCGGACCGAAATGCAGGGGCATATTCTTTTCAGATGGGGTGATCCTCGTTTCATCGTTGATGATGCTATTGATCACCAGGCGCGGGGCAACGCCCTTGCGGAACAGGTCGTGCTGCTGGAAATAGTTGATACCTGCAATGGTGCCGACCCAGATATTGTCGTCGGCTACATCGAGGCTGCTGATCTCATTGCTATACAATCCAAGCGTTTCGTTCAGGTGACGGATCACGCGATAGGGCGATTTGTTTTCAAGGATGTACAGACCGTTATCAGTACCTACGAGGATCAGTTGCTGCGTTACGCGTATCGCATTGATCTTATTGCATTGAAGCCCGTTCTGTTCGTCTATGCGCGCAATCACTTTGTTGTCCCTCAGTCCGATCAGCGCTGCCGTACTGTTTGCAGCCCATAGCACGTGATCCGTTCCCGCAGATAATTTGAGTATCCGCGTTTGTAAGTCCAGCGGAAGATTCGGCATTCGACGGAAATTGTCTTTCCGCGTTCCATAAAATATCCCGTCGAGTCCGCCTGCGTATATAACACCGTCGAGTTCCGTCACGCAGGTTGCCCTTTGTTCGAAAAGGGTGTCGGTGTATCGTTTTTCATCTATGTCAAAACGTTGCACACCCATAAAGGTGGCGGTGAGCAGGTGACGGCTGTCTTCCTGCATAATATCCTTAAAAGCGCTGGTAAGGCCGATATCCCTTGGTTCCTGGTTCAATTCGTCGAAAACAAGTATCTGGTTCGAGATACCCACCCATTCTCCCTTGCTGTTTCTGCCCAGATAACGGAAAAGCTGATCCTGTCGTTTGAGCCCAACCGCCTGAATTTCCTCCGCCTGCAGATTGCCTGCAGCGATGCTGGCCTTTACGAATTTCCCTTTCTCCAGGGTGGCATACATTTCATTGCGCTCGGCATGAATAAACGATACCTCCTGGCCGGGTTCGCCTTTCAGATTCAGGGATCTTACGGGAGAACTGATAAATCTGTAAACACCGTCGCCATGCGTGGAGAGCCACAGCGAACTGTCGGCGGCAATGAGCCCTACCGCTACAGATACACCGTAGAGAAGCGTGTCCACAACTTCTGCTGTATTGCGGTCTAAAATGAAGTAGCCGTCCGAGCGTGCCATCCCTATCTGGTTCGGGCCTAATAGATTGATGGAATGGAATTGGGCTATTTCTGCCTTGTCTTTGAAATAGGGGAGATCCTTCTTAGCGGCTATCTGCAATAACGCGAGGCCTTTTTCGTATCCCAGTCGCTCGATCACTTCACAGCATGCGAAGGTGGACAGCTGTGCCGGCATCCGGACGGAAGGAATCCACTTTTCGTTGTTGTAGCGATACAGTTGGTTTTTGAAATCGACCACATGAATTTCCCCGCCAGGACTTTCAAACATGGAGAAAGTATGTATTTTGCTTTGAGGAGTGTCAAAATCGAAGACCTTTATTTTGTTGTCGCCCGTGATAATGATCACCCTCTTCTTTTCTGCGATGGCAATATTCCCGAAACGGTCCGGAAGTACACGTTCTGCCTTGGCAGTCATATGCAGGTTTTTCAATACGGAATCATTTCTCGAATTGTAGATCTGATCATCTTTTATATACCCGACGGTATTGGCAAATGGGCAGAACCACAATCTGTTCCGGCGGTCCAGTGATAAGAACAGGATCTCATTATCCGGGAGTCCGTCTTTGGTTGTGAACAGTTTAAACTCGTAGCCATTGAACCGGGCCAGTCCGTTCTCGGTACCTATCCAGATATAACCCAGTTTGTCCTGGTCAAGCGTGAATGCATACCTGCCCGGCAGCCTCCGCCTCATGCATAATGGGATACAGAAGTATAATCCGCGCGGGAATGCAGGGACAGGAGCAACAGCAGTAAAGGAAGACAGTATATGGTTATCAGTTTCAAAGGACCGGGGACGCTTGTTTCAGACCTTAAAAATAGGCAATGGGAAGGAAAGAAGCGTATGTAGACATTAAAGCGCAGGGGATCAAGCGCTACCCGTCTACAGCTCCCTTTTCATCAGGATGTCTGTCTGCACATCGTCACCAAGAATAAAGGGATGACGGTCGAACGCAACAAACCCGTTCTTTTCGTAAAAATGCAAAGCGCGGTAGTTGTGTTCCCATACACCCAGCCAGATAAAAGAGGCATTGCTTTCACGCGCTGTCTGAAATGCCTGTTCGAGAAGTGCCTGACCCATTTGTTTCCCGTAAAATGCTCTGAGCACATATATCCTTTCAATCTCAACGTGCGTATTGCCCATCGGTTCCGTTTGTGCCGTATTGAAATTAAGTTTCAGGTAACCGGCAATAGCTTCTTCCTCCAGGATGAAGTAAAAGGCCGAATCGGGATTGCTCAGTTCCGTTGACAGTTGCGCAGCAGACAGACGCTCTTCCAGGTAGTGGCGCATATTTTCTTCGCTGTTGTCTGCGGCAAATGCTTCCAGGAATGTCTGGCGGCTGATATGTTGCAGATCCGTAAGGTGATCCGGTGTGACAGGGATAATGGAACGGTTGGTCATGGCGTCGATCGGATACAAAGATACTTAAGGCTCTGAAACCATGTGCGCTGTTACCTGCTCTAAAAGAAGTGTACGATACCCAGACTGAGATAGGCTGGCCTTGGATTGAAGCGTAAGGTCATCGCTTGCTGGTTGATGGAGTAATTCACGGTCTGTTCTTCAGATAGTACCCGCATTACTGCTTGTCGCAGCAATAGTTTTACGGCCCATTGATGTTTTTGCGGATTCAGTTCATACATGCATCCCGCCTGAATTGAAGGAATGATCTTATTACCGAGTTGTTCGGTTTCCGATCCTGCCTTTTCCAGGTCCAGTTGAAAATAGCCGATGGCATCGGTTTGGCGTATGGATGCACCGTAATAAATATTTATATCAATGCCGATACCGGCGCAGATCTTCAGCTGCTCGAGCCGGGTAGGGAAGACGATCAGGCCGCTCAGAGGAATGTAGAACCGCTCCATCGCGAAGCTGGCCGAATTGATGCGTAACGGGAAGCGTATTATGTCTTCCGCTAATCCGGCCCTGCCATAGAATCCTATCCTCGTCGGATCTTCATCGTCAATCAGTATTCCGGCAGCAATAGCTTTATTGCTCCACAGGCGGCAATGATCTGCCGGGTCGTTCAGTATCGTGAACTTCAAAGCTACATCTGCTTCAGCAGTCAGTGTATATTTTTGCTGTGCAGCGAGCTGAAAGGGTAACAGTAAAAGCAGGAGGCGAAGCATACGCATGGCAAAGAAACGTAAAGAACGTCTGTTTATTGCTTCACGGCTTATAGCGTCATTCACCTTATTCCTCATTCCGGAAAGGTATGGATAAGTTCATTTTGCAGGGTTTCGTCCGGCCGTTTACCCGGGCCGGTATCCAACGCGGAAAAGACTTTACGAGTCGTATCGCCTCCGCATCGCAGGAAGGTGTGAGGCTGCGGGAAATCATGATGCCATCGATTTTTCCATGCGCGTCTACCCGGAACACCACGCTCGCGTTGCCTTCAATACGATTTGCTCTGGCGTCAGGCGGATAGCGCAGGTGCCGATTTATAAATTGTTTCAGCGCATGGTCTCCACCGGGAAATTGCGCAGGAGTTTCGCTGAGCCGGCAATAAAACCCGGAATCAGCCGATCCGGTGTCGCCGATTGTCTTGCGATAACGGGGAACAAGCGTGTCCCTGTCTGATATATTTCCCTGCAAACGAAAGAACGGATCGATCCTCCGGAAATCCCAGTTAACAATTTTACCATGCACCTGGAGCAGGTTTAAGGATAATCCTTTATCAGGTGCAGTGTATAATACTCGTTGCGAGTCTGACCCCATTTGCCGCCGTTCTTCCATCAGTCGCTCTGTGGTGACAGACCGGCTGATGTTGTCTGCTTTGCTTATCGACAGACCCAGTATATTAAACAGTATGCCCCGGCCGATCACCTCGCCCTGTACGTATGACTCCGAGAATAATAGTTCGCCGTTTATGTAATAGAATATGCTGCGCAGGTCGGCTCCATCGTTTTCATAATAGCTGCTGAAGCCCTGCAACGTATCGGCATGCCAACAGGATACTTTCACCGAAGCGCCGGTTTGCTCACTGCCATACCAATGTATCCAGCTGCCTTCTTTTTTACCCTTCTGTATCTGCCCGCATGTTTCGAGGAGACCGTTCAGGTATACTTCGTAATATGCATCCGGGATATTGCTTTTCAGTTCGAAGCGGTCTTTTAAGAAAATACCCATATCCATGTGCCGCGACAATACACGGATATAATTGCTGTCTGCCGGATCGATACAGGTAATCGCCGCTGCCGGATCGCTCGCGTCTTTCAACAGCTGTATGATCTTCCGCGCAGTGGCATGCGCAGGCTGGATACTGCAACTGAATAACAGGGCCGATGTGAGGATTTGTTTCATGTAATAACAAGATGTCGCATACGATGATTTCCATAAAGGCAACGTCTCCATTCCGGTAACACAGGCTTAATGCGATTGTAACAATCCCGAAATACTGGCGGAATAGTTTTGCTGCTCAAAACAGATCCGGATGAAAAAAACAGTTACAAACACAATATTATCTGTCGCGGCATTATTGTGCCTGCATAACAGCAGCAGCGCGCAGATCACAAAAATTGCCGACTATAAAAATAATTACTCCGCTACAATCGGAACCTTCGACGGGATTACTTTCCGTGAAGCAGGTTTTTCCGCATTATATGTGATTCCCGGTACAGATGGTAAAGAGTTCTGGACCTGCTCCGACAGGGGTGTGAATGTGGATTGCGGAAGTGCCAACACTTCCTCCTGCCGTCCTACGTACGATAAACTGTTTTGCTTTCCCTCTTATGCGCCGAAGATACACCGCGTGCGTATCCAGGGAGACTCCGTGCAGATCCTGAAGACACTTTCCATCAAACGTCCGGATAAAACACCGACTGTCGGTTACCTGCTGCCGACAGGTTTCGGAAGTACGGCCACCGAACAGGCATCTACCGATACGGTTCAGGATTGTGCCAATTTCGCGTCAAAGATCGCTACCAAGGATGCCTGGAGTATCGATTGTGAGGCAATCTCCGTGGATAAGAAAGGAAACTTCTGGCTGGCCGAAGAGAATGGTCCTTCCGTTTGGAAACTCGATACGAACGCCGTCGTGCAGAAGCGCTACTCGCCTTATGCAAATCTTACCGGTGCGCAACCTGAGGATGTGCTGATCGATACCTGCTTCAAATATCGTAAGAACAACCGTGGTTTCGAGAATATGACTATCAGTCCGAACGGTAAAGTGTATGCCATTATTCAGAGTCCTTTGCTGTACCCTACAAAGGCGGTTGGCGAAGCTTCCCGTGTACACCGGATCATCGAGATCGACCCTGTTACGAATGCAACTAGGATGTTTGCGTATCTGAACGATGGTGTTATCGGAGCATCCGGTGCCAATCAGATCCGTCTTCAGGACTGGAAGCTCGGTGACATGACCGCAATCAACGACTCTACCTTCCTGGTGCTCGAAGCTGCTGCACGCGGTACTACCGATATCAAACGTATGTACCGTATTAATATCGCCTCTGCTACTGTGATCAGTTCCGGTTTGTACGGCGGGCTCACGGCGGAAGCGCTGACGGATTCTGCAGGCCTGGCCGGCGCAGGTATCAAAGCCGTTGAAAAAAATTTGGTGATGGATTTGCTGGCGAACGGTTGGGATGCGAGCCTCGACAAGGCGGAAGGTATAACGATCATCAACGACAGTACGATTGCACTATGCAATGACAATGACTTCGGTCAGACCTGCCCCTCCGCAAACGGAGTGCCCGCCGCTACTACGAATCTCAGCCACATCGTGGTATATGGTCTTAAAGGAGCGAACAAGATCCCGAACTTCATTGCACCTTCGGTTCCGGTAAGCGTTAAGGACATAGAACAGCGCGATCTTTCTGTAAACCTATATCCGAACCCGGCAGCAGACAACGCAGTTCTGTCGATCAGCGCAACCACAGCCGGAACAATTACGGTAATTGTTACCGATATACAGGGCAGGGAAATGAGCGCACCGGTGAAAGGAACAATGCAGGCCGGAACGCAGCAACTGGAACTGAATACAGCCAGCTTGCAGAACGGACTGTATTTCGTCCGCTACCAGTCAGAATCGGTATCCGGAACGATCAGGATGGTGGTGATGCACTAAGCAGTTATTGAACATAAGAAAGGGTCGCGTCTGCTGAAGATGCGACCCTTTTCCATGCATACCTCCTCGCGGGATCTGCACAAAAATTTAGATTGCTTTGAGCATCCAGGTAGCCTGTATTTTAGGCGGAGCCTGTTTGCTGTTCCGTACTTCCTCCGGCAGGAGTTTTACCAGGTGCGGCATTGCACTGAGCGAAGCATAATCCGGAACTGCTTCTTTGACAAATTCCAGACCCTGTTCGCGGAAGAATGATGCTGCCTGTTCGTAGCTGTCAAACTTATTCTCTTCGATATGGTGCTGCTCAAAAAAGGCAGACTCAGATGCGCTTTGCGGTAATTTGCTCATCAGCTCCGCAGGACGTTTTACATAGATATCTGCGGTTATCCAGTACCCCCCGTTTTTTAGCAGTGCTTTGCGGACAGAGTGGCACAGCTGAATTTTCTCGTCCGTATTCAGGTACATCAGCAGACCCTCATTGACAATGCCGAGTGGTTGCTCATCAAATTTTTCGCTTACCTGTTCGAACTCCTGTTCGTCCATTGCATTGAGGGGACGCAGGTCCAGCAAACCTTTCAGATCTGCGTACAGTTGCAGGTGTTCAATCATGCGTTGTTTTACGCCCACCACATCCGGCAGGTCGGTATCTATATAATGCACCTTGGCATTTTTCCGGCACAGGTCCAGGCCGCGCAGAGAATAGCCCGACGATAATTCAAGTATATTGTTGGTCCCGGCGTCGCGCAGCAGCTGATCGATGCTCCAGTAGCGGCTTTCAAAATGCATCACCCGCATCCAGAATCCCAGATCCTTATCTTCAAAATTCAGTCCGAATACTTCAGGACCCTGCAGCAAGGCCGCCGTTTCCTGTGCAAAAGGAATATTGGTATAGCCTTTCAGCATCAATAGGGATTTGGCCGAAGGGCTCACGCTGCTGTAATCTTTGGACGACATAGGTATGTATTTTTTGCGGTACACTCAAATGTAAACGATTATGACGCGGAAGATTGCAAAAGCTACTTTAAAACAGGAGCGACTTTAAAATAGCGATTCCTGCAGAAATCTCCTCCCGTGTTGAAGAAGCAAAGCCCAGCCGGATCGCATTTTCATCGTATTGCGGATATTGGTGCGCGGTACCATCCGAAATGTATAGATCTTTTTGCAGGGCCTTTGCGGCAAGATGGGACAGATTGATATTTCTGTCGAATTTGGTCCAGATGCTCATGCCTCCCTCCGGAATGGAAAAGCTTATATGGTCTCCCAATTCAGATTGCAGGAGATCGCAGCAATGCAGGCGTCTTTCGTTATAGATGTGGAGCGCTTTCCTTACAGAGCGCTGTAGAGTGCCATCATTGAGCAGTTCTGCCATTGCGCTGTCCAGCACATTGTCTCCCTGGCGGTCAATCAGCATCCGGACATTGGCGAGATGGCGGATTACATTTTCAGATGCGGCCAGGTAGCCCATACGGAAAGCGGGGGAGAAGCACTTGCTGAATGATCCGCAGTAGATCACCATCCCGTGATCGTCTGCGCTCGCAATTGGCAAAAGAGGGCTCATATTGTAGTGAAAGTCGAAATCATAGTCATCTTCAAATATGATGAAGCCGTGTTCATTCGCCAGTTGCAGCAGCTCAAGCCTTCTGTCGATCCGGAGCGAGACACCGGTCGGATAATGATGATGGGGAGTTACATAGACCATCCGTACTTTTCTTTTGCGGCATATCTTTTTCAGCTCGTCCACCACAATGCCGTGCTCGTCCACGGGGATGCTCACATGCTTTGCTTTTACATGAAGAAAGTTGTAGGCTGCACGTTGCCAGCCGGGCGCGCCGGAAACCACAATATCGCCAGGGCCTAGCAGTGCCGAGCATACAAGATTCAGGCCCATTGACGTGCCGCGCACCGACATGACATTACGCTC
The DNA here is from genome assembly GCA_049840855.1 of Chitinophagaceae bacterium. Lineage (GTDB taxonomy): Bacteria > Bacteroidota > Bacteroidia > Chitinophagales > Chitinophagaceae > Rurimicrobium. The sequence continues at coordinate 204,550 of JASGJF010000012.1, forward strand.
TGTGGTACGCATGCCGCGTGTTTCATTCAGATACTCGGATACGGCATTTTTATACAGCGCAGATCCTTCGGGAGAGCCATAACTGCCGAACTTGTAGTATAGTCCGCTCCTGGTCAGCTGTCCGCGATAAGCCCGGTACAGCTCCTTCAGCGGCGCGAGTTTGGGATCAGGAAAGCCGTCATCGAAATGGAACTTTGTATCTGTCCGGGCAATCGGGTATTCCGGATGTCTGTCCGGCTGAATAGTAAAGCCGGATACTTTTTTTGCATCCTGAAATTCTTTGTGGTGTAGTTTTTTGGTTTCGGGAAGATGCGATGCTACATAGGTACCGCGGCCCGTGAAGCTTTCCAGCCAACCCTGCATTTGCAGCTCCTCCAGCGCTTTCGATACGGTGACCCTGTTGATATGCAGGAGTTCCGCTATCTTCCTGGACGACGGCAGTCGTTGCCCTGCCTTCAGTTTTCCCTGCCTGATCAGCAAAAGTATCTGATCCGATAGGCGCAGGTATACCGCACGTCCGCCGCCTGCATGCAGATCAAATTGCGTAAATAATGCGATTACGATTGGACTACTCATTTTATTAAAAGTGGACTATAAAAGTAATCCAATTATGTTCGTCTTTTGCAGTGCGTCTGCCGGAATACTTTACTCTGAGACAGTATCCCGGCCATCATGCTACTGTAAACACCGGATATCCGGCCCCTATTATGAAAAACGAATTATATCAGGTCGATGCATTTTCCGATAAGCTGTTCGGCGGCAATCCCGCGGCAGTATGCCCGCTTACGGCATGGCTCACCGATGACATCCTGCAAAAGATAGCGATGGAAAACAACCTTGCGGAAACGGCGTTTTATGTGCCGACCGACGATTATTACGAGATCAGGTGGTTTACACCAACGGTGGAGGTAGACCTTTGCGGGCATGCAACATTAGCGGCTGCATTTGTGTTGTTCTACCAGAAGGGCTATTCCGGTGACAGTATCAGGTTTTATTCCTACAGAAGCGGAGAGCTCGTTGTAAGCCGCAGTTCCGATTGGCTCACGCTGGATTTTCCTGCCGACGATTTTTACAGTATCCCGGTTTCCCGCGATCTGACCGACTGTTTTGATCGCACTCCCCTGGAAGCCTTTAAAGGTAAGACCGACTATATGCTGGTGTTTGAGAACGAAGCGGACATCACAACTATACGTCCTGATGTTACAGCTATAGCCAGACTCAGTGCCAGAGGCGTGATCATCACGGCTGGAGGCGAACAGGTAGACGTGGTCTCCCGTTTTTTTGCACCGCAATCCGGCATCACAGAAGATCCGGTGACGGGTTCGGCGCACACCACGCTCGCGCCCTACTGGTGTAACAGGCTTCATAAGGCGGCTATTACCGCCATGCAGCTTTCCGACCGGAAGGGATATCTGAAATGCGAACTGAAAGAAGCGCGTGTGCTGATCAGCGGACAAGCCAGGTTATACCTGAGCGGGGAAATTACCATCGACTGATATTTTGAACACAGCTGAAAATCCGAGCGATGAAAATACTGGCTATAGAAAGGCCGATCCCATTAGTTGACTGGAATACCGTTGCTAAAGAGATACTTGCGCATGAGGCGCTCAGATTGTATCATCTGTATCTCAGCGGCCAGCTCCGCGAGCATTATTTCAACGATGAAAAGTGCGCCGTGCTTATACTGGAGTGCGAAAGTAAAGAGCATGCGCGCGTGCTTTTAGACACTTTACCCCTAGTAAAAAAAGAGCTGATCTCATTTGATGTGATGGAATTGGGTCCATACACCGGCTACGACCGTATTATTCGTTGAGCGTAGGAATAAGGCTCGACTATGATGAACAAAGCATAGAAATACAAAATCGCTAAAAGCGCTGCTGATGCATACACAAAATACTTCCCGGTTGTCTCGTCCTTTTCGCTTCAGTGAAGCATATTGTCTGGAGAACGACATAGCACTATTACGTCCACTGGCGATAAGCGACTATGCATCATTGCTCCCTTTTTCTGAAAACGAACCTGAGCTGTGGCGGTTTAATGCAGGCGGCGCAGACAATGCCCGCAACCTGGAACGCTATATGTTGCATGCGCTGAAGAGGCGGGAAGAGCAAACAGAATATCCTTTTATCGTCATCGACAAAAGAAGCGGTAAGGTTGCAGGCTGTACGCGCTATTACGACTTTCATCCGGAACGGAAAACGGTACAGATCGGGTATACCTGGTATGGAAAGACGTTCCAGGGAACGGGCCTCAACAGGAGTTGTAAATACCTGTTGCTTGATTTCGCGTTTTCTGATCTGAAAATAGAACGCGTGGGATTTGGAGCAAACGCTGCAAATGAAAGGAGCATCAACGCAATGAAGAGCATAGGTTGCACTGTAGAAGGTGTTTTGCGCAGCAATAGCGTGGATGCGGCAGGAAACAGGATAGACAATATCGTGCTCAGCATACTCAGATCGGAATGGGAGCAGAAGATCCGGCCGGGTTGGGGAAAATGGGAGAATGCCTGAATTAGCTGAAGTATGGTTGGTTTTCTGAACAGCGCGTGATGGATCGATGAAACGTTTACGTCCTCAAGTTACTGCATCCGGATAGTTGATACATTTGCATTACACGACACTCGTATGAACGACATTCAGAAAATGTACCAGGCAGAAGACGGGAAAATCATTATCCCGGGTTTAAGTAATCGGGCTCGTTTTCGGTACGTTTTATATGTAACGCTCCTGGCGTTAGGCTTGTTGATCCTTGTGACAGAGCTATATGAATACCCGGTTGTTTTGTTGTTCGTCGGAGTGTTGGTAATCAGCTTCCGGCGTTTGTATATGCTCCCTGCCGATTTTCGTCCGATCGTTATTTCCCTGAACGAGGATATGGTGCAAGTCAATAAAAAAGGATTCCCTGCAGAAGAGATACTGTTCCTCAGTTTTCGCCAGATCGAAGATTACCGGATCGTACGACTTGAAGCGCGCCGTAAGCATATTCTATTTGCGCGGGAAGCGATCCTCAAAACGAATTGTTCCGGGGTTGAGGAAGCACTTGCATTTTGCCGCAGCATCAGGGATTTCATAGACCCTGAATTAAAAATAAATCACATGCGCCTGGTTTCCGGCAAAAGCGAAGACACCGGCCAAGGCAGCAAGTCTATCAAATTTGAACACTGGGAGTTTGTTCAGTAACAAGGGATCGGGTCGATGAAAGCTTCCATGGTCAAAGTTAACTATCCTGGCCCTCCGGCCATTTGCCATTTGGCAAAAGATGCGGTCCTGGTATACTGCTCCGCCGGAATTGGTCCTCGATAATATAGCGGTCAATCAGGAAGATGATAGGATGGAAACCTATAAAATTTTCCACTGGTCTTTTAAACAAACAAATTCGGCCTTTTAAACAAAGCCGCTACTTTGAGGGCGCTCTACTTTTGTTCCAACAAAACAAATTAAAAATGGAACAGAACAATTATCGGGGAGCGCTGCAACAACCAGCCGGCTCCGGCTTCAACGCAACATCAACAACCGGCGATGTCATTAAAGGAATGGACCTTACCGGGAAAATAGCCATCGTCACCGGCGGCAATACGGGCATAGGCCTGGAAACCACCCGCACCCTTGCTGCGGCAGGTGCAACGGTTATCGTACCTGCGCGGGACATGGACAAGGCCGCCAAAAACCTGCAAGGTATTCCGAACGTGGAGATAGCCGCTATGGATCTGATGTCGCCGGTATCTGTTGATGCATTTGCAGACAGGTTCCTTGCTTCCGGAAGGCCGCTGCATCTGCTCATCAACAACGCGGGTATTATGTGGGTGCCGTTGCGCAGGGACAGCCGTGGTATAGAATCGCAATTAGCCACCAATTACCTGGCTCCGTTCCGGCTTACAGCAAAATTGTGGCCGGCACTTAAACAGGCCAATGGCGCCAGGGTAATCAATGTCTCTTCGCACGGGCATCATTTCGCCCCCTTCCATTTTGAAGATCCCAATTTTGAACACCGGGAGTATGAGACTTTGCTGGGCTACGGACAATCTAAAACAGCCGTCAATCTTTTCTCCATGGAACTTGACCATCGTGCGCGCGCATACCAGGTAAGGGCATACGCAGTGCATCCGGGCTCTATCGGCGGCACGGAACTGGGCAGGGAAGCCCCGTTGGAACTGTTTCAGAAAATGGGGTTCGTAGATGCTGACGGACAAATGCTGCCCGAGGTGGCTGCATCACTAAAAACAATTCCGCAAGGCGCTGCAACAACGGTATGGTGCGCTACATCACCTCTGTTAAACAATATTGGCGGTGTGTATTGCGAGGATGCAGATATAGCCCCTTTATGTGCGGATATTACCAGCCAGAAGGGTGTACATCCCTATTCGCTGGATGAAGCCAGTGCCAGACAACTCTGGACGCTGACAGAAGATATGACCGGTTTGAAGTTTGACCTGTAATATTCACTTTTAAAAAAAACAGAACAATGAACAATTTAGAAAATAAAGTAGCGGTGATTACCGGCGGTAACAGTGGTATCGGATATGCCGCTGCAAAAAGAATGAAAGAAAGCGGTGCCCGGGTTGTCATTACCGGGAGAAGAAAGGATGCGGTAGCGGCGGCTGCAAAAGAGCTCAACATAACGGGGCTGGTGGCGGATCAGTCCAGGGTGCCGGATATCGAACAACTTGCAGCTGAAGTGAAAGCACAATTCGGCAAAGTGGACATCCTGCTGATCAACGCCGGCATTACCAAATTCGCTACCATTGAGGAGATGGAAGAAAGCCGGTTTGATGAAATGATGGACATTAATTTCAAAGGCGCTTACTTTACGCTGAGCCGGTTTATTCCTTTGCTCAACGAAGGTGCTTCCGTGATTATGCTTTCTTCTACTTCTGCCACTATATCTCCCCAAAGTGCCTCCGTATATGCAGCCAGTAAAGCGGCCATCAATGCGGTGGTAAAAATAGCCGCGCTGGAACTGGCGCCCAGGAAGATCCGTGTCAATGCGGTAAGCCCGGGGCCTGTAGCAACCGAGATCATGCAAAAGATCGGCTTAAATGAAACCTTGGAACACCAATTGCTGCAGAGTATTCCTGCAGGAAGAATGGGCAAACCGGAGGAGGTAGCCGGTATGATCCATTATCTGGCAGGCGAAGAAGCTTCCTTCGTGACGGGGGCGAACTTTCTGGTAGATGGCGGGCAGTCTGTTTAACAACTGCAGGGGAGGGGCGAATCCTAGTAATGCTCCTCCTGTTTTCAAAGTTTGGCCTTTTAAACAAAGCAAAGTGTGCGTCATCCGCTAACTTTGATCTGCTGATCTTCTTAAAAATAAACCAATGGATTACCAGGCCCGGTATATTACCGAAGACATAAAGCTCTCCAGCTATGAGGATAAATTTTTCAAGTCGGATATTATGTTCGACCACCACATGCTGGTATGGTTTCTTTCCGGCGAAACAAAGATCGTACAGGCAGATGCGACGTACTATTTTAAAAAGGGAGATATTTTTCTGATCCCAAGGAACCAGCTGGCCACTATTATCAATTACCCCAAAGACGGCCAGCCGCATAAGACGGTCGTCATGCATTTATCGGTTGAAAGACTGAAGGATTTTTATGCCGGCAAGGATATACCGTCCGCCCCACTCAGATCCCCGAAAATCTACAGCTTCAGCAATCACCCCCTGCTGGAAAGCTGCCTTGCTTCGCTGATCCCTTATTTTGATATGAAGGATTTACCGGCGGATATAGCAGCTGTCAAGATTACCGAGGCCATCAGCATTCTGAGGACACTCAATAAGGAGATCGACCAGGTGCTGGCCAATTTTGAAGAGCCGGGGAAACTCAATCTCGTAGACTACATGGAAAGGAATTTTATGTTCAACCTGCCGATGGAAAAATTCGGCTACCTCACGGGCAGAAGCCTTACAACGTTTAAGCGCGATTTTAAAAAGGCCTTCAGCACTACACCGCAACGCTGGCTGACACAAAAGCGGTTGGAACTGGCTTATTACCAGTTGACGGAGAAAAAGAAGAAACCACTGGATGTGTGTTACGAAGTAGGTTTTGAAAACCTGTCGCATTTTTCATTTGCTTTTAAAAAGCAATTCGGTCTGGCACCCAGCCAGTTGACGGAACATAGGTAAGCAATTGATATAACCGCTGGCTCCTACTGCAATGCTCACAATCTTATTCGTCTTCCAATGTTTTTTAAAAAGAAGGAAAAGCCGGTAGTCAAAGGCTGGCGATCAACGGACGACTGAACATACTGGAATTGGGAGCAGTTTTTCCGGTGTGATAGTAATCAGTGAAAGAAGCGATGACAGATTGATATAGTTAGCCTTGAACACCGCTCATGGTATCGATAATATCCAGCTTTATAATTTCCCAATGCTTACCTAATAAACACACCGGATCGAAATCTTCGTCTGCTGTTGCAAAGTTGGTAAGATTAGTATTCAGTAAAGTACCGTCATGCGGGTAAGGGTATCGTTCTTTGTGAAACTTGATCATATCTGTCAGAGTGTATTGATCCATTAGCGCATGTATATCCCAAAAGTCCTTTTTCCTGCCACCACGCTGCACCACATCCATTTTCATGGCGGCAATTTCAGCCAGGTAAACCTTGTCAGAATGGATACATAGAACGATTTAACCGGACTTACAGACAGGATGTACTAGACGCTTATCTGTTTGAAAGTATCCACCAGGTCAGAATGATCACTGAGGATTGGATCAATGACTACAATAACCAAAGACCACATGAAGCATTAAACGGGTTAACTCCGAAACAATTTGAAGAATCACTTAGCTTTGAATTGTTAGTTTAAAACCGGTCCTACTTTGGGGAGGGTTACAGAGGACGACTACCGTCAATATCTGGGAAAAGGCATTCCTATGCTAAAAATATAGACAAAACCTTTACTGAAGCGGATTTCGACGAAAAACAACGATTGATTGGTTCGATATTCCCGGAAAAACTCGTTTTTGAGAAATTTTGTTATCGAACCATTGCCCCCAATCCGGTGCTTGACCTGATCGCCAATAACGGCGCGGGTTTGGAGCTGCCATTAATAAAGAAAGGTCAGCAATTTGCTGACCTTTCCACTTGCGTGCCCAGAACAGGAATCGAACCTGCACTACCTTGCGATAACCAGATTTTGAGTCTAGCGCGTCTACCAATTCCGCCATCTGGGCATTTTTAGATATTACACAGCTATTTGGTAGTATAGCCGGTCCGCTGTAGCAGCGGGTTGCAAATGTAATGAGTCTTTCCCGAATTCGCAACAAGTATTTTTTCTGAATTTCAGATCGTTCCGGATGGTGAGCGGGGACGCTGTTACTACATATACGGGTGCTGTCAGTGCTTATCAGCTCTTTCCCCCGGCTACCTGCTTCAGGCCGGATTTCCCCTTATCCGTTTGTATATAATCCAGCATACGGCTCAGCTGCTCATAAGTGATCTGCGTGCCGGCATGCAACAGGACCAGTTCTTCCTTATTCGAAATGCTGATGACCACACTCCGGATCATCTCCCCGTCTTCGCGGATGCGGATATGGATCTGTTCCCCGTCCTGGCTGATCTGCAGCGCATCTTCGTATCCATCCTGTTCCATCGCCCGCGCAAAGTCCTGACCGATCGCAGTCCTGCGGCTGTCCGTCCCGCCGGCGGTAAACAGGCGCACAGATTTCATATACCGGAGCACCTTCCGGATATCCGGATCGTTGGCAAAAATGCGCAGCAACAGTTTCGGGAGATGGATCTGCTCCACCGCAGTGTCGGACCGGTATTTGCTGTAGAAACGGCCCAGCGCTCCCTGCGGTGCTGCCTGGCAGGAGGCGAAAAGGAAGATCGCCGCGATCAGTGCTATTAGCTTGTTCATCGTATTATTTTTTGAGTTTTTGTACTTTGTTGAGTCCGGTAATATTCATGTCTCCGGAGATATCGGTAAGCTCAGCGAGCTTGAAATCCCCTTTGATAAACAGGATCACCTGTTCACTGCCCGTGATCCGCATCAGTAGCTCACGGATGTGGTCGTCCTGCTCCAATACCTGGAATACGATCCTGCTTCCGCCGTCGCTTACAGACATCAGTTCCTCGTACTGCGGCAGGGATGCGTTCCCGATCAGGCGGTTCAGTTCGGCAGAGGCGGCTTTGTTCTTCGGGTCATCATTATCGGCAACGATGATCTTAAACTCCTGCAGGCGCGATGCAAAGCGTACCACATCCTGGTAGCCGGGATCGCTCGGTTTCAGTTTGGACAACATTTTGAACATGGCCCGGGATATGCTCACCACGGTAACGCCCGGTCTGCCCTCGAAGGAGCTTACCCATTTCTGTGCAGTGGATAACTGCGCTTCGCTGAACAGCGGTAACAGCAACAGGAAGACAACAGTAATCAATAGCTTTTTCATAATTGTTCTGTTTTTATTTTTGAAAGAGAAGATTCCAATTTGTTCAGTTGGCCTGCAGCACTGGTTCCTTTATTGAGTTGCGCGCTGACAAAGGCCAGTGCCTTACGCGCCTGCTCCAGCGCCAGCTGTTCATCTGTGATATTGCCGGAGACAGGCGCTTCAATGAGGATCTGTGCGGCAATACCGTTGCGCACCGGCAGAGAGTGCGCTGACTCATCGCGGGAAACGTAGAGGGCGCCTGACACTACCAGCGCAGCAACCGTGGCGGCGGCAGCAAAAAGACGGATAACGCGTGTTCGTTTGTTGTTGCGCTTCGGTTCATAGTTGCGGTATGCCGCCCTGGCCGCAAACAACAACTGATCTGCCGTCGCGGTTTCCTGTTCCTCTTCTGCAAGCAGCTGTTCCAATAACTGCTCTTCATCTGCTGTGCTGGTTCCGTTGTAATAACGCTCCAGCAATTCGTTGATCCTGCTCATGCCAATTTGTTGAATAGTTCGCGTAATTGTTTTCGTGCGCGGGAAAGATGCGCCCGGACGGCTTCATTGCTCAATCCCGTTATCGCTTCCACTTCCTGCAATGCATACCCTTCTATATCGCGCAGGAAGAAAATACTTCGCTGCTTTTCGCTCAGGCACTGCATCAGCAACTGTAGCCTTCTTACCTGCTCCTTGTGTTCCAGCGCCCGCGCGAGGTCCAGTGTATCCGGACGGTGTCCCATCAGTTCTTCTTCCAGCGCTTCCGGTTTCTTTTTCCTGAGTACGTCCAGACTCGCATTGCGTACGGCGCGCATCATGTACGCTTCCGGCTGCACCATGCCCGAACGCTCGAGAAGACGGATGTAGCAGTCCTGCACCACGTCTTCCGCATCCTGCAGACTGCCGAGGATGCTCTCCGCAAAGCGGATATATTTGGTTCTGGACGCGATGAGTGACTGCACTGTCTACGGACTTGTCTTCAAATGACGAATGAAAGAAAGAATTGTGACAAAAAAGTTCAGATTTTTTTTGGAGTAAGGGCTTATCACCGGTACGAGTCTTCTTCTTTGTAAGATAATTCCAGACGAAGACGGTCGCAAGACAGGACTGCAACAAAAAAGCCGGTTCATAAGAACCGGCCGTAATAAAGGTATACCATCTGAATGCAATCAACGATCTGCCGGCAAAGGCATTCTTTCGCGGATGCGCAACAGATATTTTTTGCGGAAATGAAAATCTTTCAGAGCGCTCAGCAGTTCGGGAGTCTTTCCTTCCTGCTCCCAACGCTGCGCTAATTGCGATGCTTCCTGCTGCAAGGCACCCAGCTGCGCCTGTACGGATTGCTCCGCGGCCGCCTTCAATGCGACATCTTCCGGCTGGTCTTCGTAATCCGATACCGCTTCGTTCAACTCCATCATTTCCATCAGGAATTCCGTGGGCAGCTTATACGCTTCCTCCTCTGCCAGTACTCCCGCATCGCGCAGCAGGTACGCAAGCGTTTTGTCTGGGTCGGACAGGGTTTTATATGCATCGTTCAGCAAGGCAGCCATGCGCAATGCTTCATTGCGTTCTGCAACACCGGCTGCTGCAAAGCGGTCGGGGTGCCATTGTTTGCTCAATGCATAAAACTGTTTTTTTACCTGAGCCGCATCGGGGTACAGGCTCTCGGCGATGCCAAACAGGCTGAAATAATTAATTGCTTCCATCTAATCTTTGCATGCTTTTATCAGGTCCTATCCATACGATACCGGGCTTTGTTCCGGTACGGAAAGTACCCAGTTCATTTTCCAGCTGCAAGGCTTTCGCGCCGTTGTGGCAGGCCCAGCTGAATAATTGTTCCCAGCCGATCTCCGGGAATTGCCGGTCGATACTTTCGAGTTCTGCTAATACCGACAGCTGGTGGTTGGAGGCCAGGCTGTCCGTTCCGATACACAATTGCAAACCCGCTTCCAGCATCTGCGGGATATCCGGCAGTCGCTGTTCGATATACAGGTTCGCATTCGGACACAGGCACCAGAACAATTGCGGGAAGTGTGCGCGGGCAGCAGTCATATCTTCGCCTGAACTGAACGTATTATGCACCAGCATCGTCGGGCGGGTGGTGCCGAGCCAGTGCATATAGGTTTGCAGCGAATTCCTGCCCGAAGGCTGAAAGTCCGCGTGCGGAATGCCTAGTCCCTCGAGGAATGCCGGGAATGCACCACTTTTATCCTGGTAGAACAAAGCCTCATCCGCCGTCTCCTGGTTGTGTACCGACAATGTTTTACCGCTGCCGTGCGCACCGATCAGTCGGAACAGCGCTTCGGACACGGAATAGGGTGCATGCGGAACAATCGATTGCTGCAGGCGGTTGCCTGCTGCTTCCTGCGCGGCAAAAGCCTGGTACGTGTTTTCGGCGTAGGCAAAACTCTGCGGCGCACGCTCCGGCGTAAAGCCGATACTTTCCACAAACGTGTACCAGTACATACCCGGTTCTCCGCGCAGATCCAGCGTATCCGTTGTGTTGGCAATATCGCCGATGGCCACGATGCCGTTGCGTTGCATGCTGCGGAACGCCTGCCAGCGTGATTGCTCTTTCTCTTCCGGACTGCCCAGGTTGCGGTGCTGCATCACACGCGTGAGGAAGCCGGGCAGGCCCGTTCCTTCGGGGATCACGCCCTGCATATGACTCAGCTCGGTATGGCAATGGGCATTAATGAAGCCCGGGCACAGGGTACCGGCATAGTGCTCGCTTGCGGCAACGGTGCCGGGCGCAAGCAATGCTTCTATGGTGCCGTCTTCCGATACCTGCAGGATGCTGCCCGTATCGGTGAATCGGATGCCGTCGTGAATGCGGTCGGCAGTCAGGTATCGGCTCAAAGGAATGCTATTGTTTAAAATGTTTCAGGAAGATCACCTCGCGTTCGGTGAGCTTGCGCCACTTGCCGCGGGGCAGGTTTTTCTTGGTCAGTCCGGCATACATCACGCGATCCAGGCGGGCCACTTCATAGCCGAGGTGCTCGAAGATACGGCGCACGATGCGGTTCTTACCGCTGTGGATCTCGATACCGAGTTCATTGCGTTCTTCCAGCATCGACAAAGAGTCCACGGGTGCCACACCATCCTCCAGTTCCACGCCGGCCAGGATCTTTTCGAAGTCTTCCGAGCTGATCGCTTTGTCCAGCGTTACATGGTAGATCTTCTTCACATTGTATTTCGGATGCGACAACTTCTGGGATAATTCCCCGTCGTTCGTGAGCAGGATCAGACCGGTGGTATTACGGTCGAGGCGGCCGATAGGGTAGAGGCGCAAAGCACCGGAGTCGGATACAAGATCCATTACCGTACGGCGGCCGCGCTCATCTTCCGTGGTTGTGATAAATCCTTTCGGCTTATTGAGCAGGATATAGGTCAGGTCTTTCTGGGGAGTTACCTTACGACCCGAAACGGTTATCTGATCGCCGTCCTCTACTTTATGGCCCGGTTCGGTCACCAGTTCGCCGTTGATCTTCACCTTACCCTGGCGGATCAGCTCCGCCGCATCGCGACGGCTGGAAATACCGCAGTGCGCGATGTATTTATTTAAAGGCATCAGTTCGGTAAGCGGCGTCTCCGCAATGGGTCCGCTTTTTCCTTTCCCCGATCCGATCTTTTCGTGTACTACTTCATTCTCAGCCTGTAAAGACAGCGGCGCTTCTTTCGGAAACGAAGATTTCTTTTTATCTGCGTCGAAAGATCCGGGTTTGTCTTTTCTGAAAGCGGGTTTTCCTTCGCGGAAACCACCGTCCTCTTTTTTGAAGCTGTCTCTTTCCTTACGGAATTCACCGGAAGGGCGGTTATCGTCTCTGTCATTCTTACGGAATGCAGGCTTTCCTTCGCGGAAATCACCGTCTTCTTTTTTGAAACTGCCTCTTTCTTTACGGAATTCACCGGAAGGGCGGTTATCGTCCCTGTCGTTCCTGCGGAATGCGGGTTTTCCTTCGCGGAAACCGCCTTCTTCTTTTTTGAAACCGCCTCTTTCTTTACGGAATTCACCGGAAGGGCGGTTATCGTCCCTGTCGTTCCTGCGGAAAGCAGGTTTTCCTTCGCGGAAACTACCGTCTTCTTTTTTGAAACCGCCTCTCTCTTTGCGGAATTCACCGGAAGGGCGGTCTTCATTCCGGTCATCTTTACGGAATGCAGGTTTATCTTTTTTGTAGCCGGATGCCCCGTCGCGGAATTCACCGGACGGTCTTTGCGGCTTTCTGAAATCCCCTCCTTTGCGATCGTCGCGATCACGGCCGGTTCCGCCGCGCATCTCTTTTGGTGCAGCTACTTCGTTTTTACCCCGGCGTACTGGAGCTTCAGAAAATTCTGTTTTGTTACGCCAGTTTTTTTTGCCGGGCTTGTCTGCCTCGGAACGATCGGGGGCTGCTTCCGGCCTGGTTTTGCCAAAAGTCTTCTCATAATACGATTCGCCTTTCTTAGGATGCTTCATGTTACAATTTGCAATTTTACCGGCACGAAGGTCCCGGTTCGCATGGCGAAGGTACGAAAGTGTGCAGGGATTCTCTATTTTTGCAGCAGTCTTAAAAGTGGCGATGTATATGTTGGCTCCTTATTTTCAAACGGGAATTGCAGAAGCAGGTTGTGATGAGGCCGGGCGCGGTTGCCTTGCCGGTCCTGTTTTTGCGGCTGCGGTGATCCTGCCGGAAGACTTCTTCCACCCCCTGCTGAACGACAGTAAAGTACTGAGTGAAGAGGAGCGCTTTGAGCTGCGCCCCTATATCGAATCGAATGCGCTGGCCTGGTCCGTGGCATCGGTGGACAATGTCGAGATCGATCTGATCAATATCCTGAAGGCTTCTTTTAAAGCGATGCACCTCGCTGTAAGACGAGTTGAAAAAGCGTCCTGACCTGCTGCTGATAAGACGGTAACCGTGTTCGTGCCTTACCTCGGCATTCCGCACCATTGTATGGTAAAAGGAGATGCGCGGTTTGCATCGATTGCGGCAGCGAGTGAGTTCTCGCAAAAACCTACCGCGATGATTCTATGGATCAGCTGCGTGATGCAACACCCGGAGTACGGCTGGAGTCAGAGAATAGAGGTTATCCCACCCCCGCTCATAAAAGGGCTATTGCGGCTTTTGGCCATACTTCTTACCACCGCCTGACCTTCCGCTCCGAGATCGGACAGCGCTGATCCGCTTTTTGACGGGCCGCAGGAATACGCTTATTTTGCAGTGCATCTCCCGGGATGCGCTATTCATGAAAAAGGCTTTAGTTCACTTACACCTTGCGGTGATCCTGTGGGGTTTTACGGCAATCTTCGGCAAACTCATTACGCTTGAAGCGCCTATGCTGGTCTGGTACCGCATGCTGCTCACAGCCGGCTTTATGCTGCTGATCCTGCTCACAGGGCGGAAATGGGTGACGGTTCCCGCTAAAGGCGTTCAGCAGATGACCCGCATCGGTGTGCTGATGGCAGCCCACTGGGTGGCCTTTTACGCAGCGATTAAATTCTCCAATGCTTCCATCGCGCTGGTCTGCCTGTCCACTTCCAGCATTTTCACTTCGTTGCTCGAGCCGTGGATGAACAAGACGCGGCATCGCTGGGAAGAAATATCGCTCGGAATACTGGCGCTGGGCGGGATGTACTGCATCTACCATTTCCAGGACCTGTATGCGCTGGGCATCATTTTCGGTATTGTGGCAGCGATGCTGGCTGCGGTTTTCACCGATGACAACAAGCGCATCGCGAGCGATTACCCTGCGCGGACGATGGTGTTTTATGAAATGACAACCGGCTTCATCGTCTGTGTCTTTATTGCTCCCCGTGTTGTTCTATTTCCTTCCGCAAACACAGTTGCCACATGGCAGGCGGACATGTCCGGGCTTACGGATGGTTTTCCGGGCAACCTGCTTCATACGCCCAACGACTGGATCTGGCTCGTGATCATGGCCCTGTGCTGTACCGTATGGGTGTAACGTCTGCATTGAATGCACTGAAAAAACTGAGTTCATTTACCATCGCGCTCAGTGTGAACATGGAGCCGGTGTACGGCATCCTCCTCGCGATCCTTATTTTCCGCGAAGACAAACAGCTGAATGCAGGTTTTATCATCGGAATGCTGCTGATCTGCCTTTCGGTGGTATGGCAAACCCGCTCACTGATTCTGCAAAGCAAAAAGAAATCTGCTTAGGTGAGTTCCAGCCGGTACCAGAGCAGCGTATCGCTCTGCTGTCTCCCCAGGTGCACTCTTCCTCGTACGCGTAGGTAAAGCCGAAGCGCTGATTCGCCGAGGGCGATACCCGGTTGTCTTTGCGGTGGCCGACAACAAGCGTTGATAAACCTGTGGGCAACAGCCCATGCTATGCGTGCTTAGGTGCTGTTCGGATTCTATCGTGTTTCCCTATTAACCTT
>JASGJF010000013.1:0-31336 GCA_049840855.1 Chitinophagaceae bacterium
TCATTAATTGCTAAGGTTAATAGGGAAACACGATAGAATCCGAACAGCACCTGAAGCTGGGTTTTGCAAATGTGGAGTTCCGGCAGGGTGATATAGAGCATATGCCCGTTACGGCAAATATGGCCGACGTGATCGTGAGTAATTGTGTGTTGAATCTTGTACCGAACAAAGCAGCCGTGATCCGAGAGATCTACCGTGTGCTGAAGCCCGGAGGTCATTTTTCTATTTCTGATGTAGTGCTGAAAGGTAACCTGCCGGAAGGTCTCCGAACCGACTCCGAAATGTATGCGGGATGCGTGGCCGGCGCTGTTCAGAAGGATGCTTACCTGGGAATGATCCTTGACACCGGATTTTCGTCTGTTACGATCCAGAAGGAAAAGGCTATTGTGATTCCCGACGATATTCTCAGCCGGTACCTGGACCCCGCTGCAACTGAGGCATTCAAATCCGGGGACACCGGAATTTTCAGTATTACCGTGTATGCGGAAAAGCCACTTGAGGCAAAGGCCGCCTGTTGCGGACCCGATTGTTGCTCCTGATAAATAAAACTGTACATGACTGCAAACAATTGCGCTCCTGCGCACGAAAGAAAAAAGCTCAGCTTTCTGGACCGATACCTTACGTTGTGGATATTCCTTGCAATGGCACTCGGCATTTTTATCGGTTATGTGATACCAGCCGTTCCCGCGCAGATACAATCGCTTTCGAGCGGTACCACTAATATTCCGCTTGCGGCCGGGTTGATACTGATGATGTATCCGCCGCTGGCCCGCGTGAATTACTCCGGTATAGGATCTGTTTTCAGAAATACACGTGTGCTTGGGGTCTCTTTGCTGCTCAATTGGGTGGTCGGGCCCATACTGATGTTTGCCCTTGCTGTTTTGTTCCTGCACGATTATCCGGATTATATGACCGGGCTTATACTTATCGGGCTCGCGCGCTGCATTGCTATGGTGATCGTATGGAATGAACTCGCAGGGGGCAACAGAGAGTATGCGGCCGGACTGGTAGCACTGAACAGTATTTTCCAGGTGCTGCTGTACAGCTTCTATGCCTATTTGTTTATAACGGTGCTGCCACCAGTGCTTGGCCTACAGGGTTTCTCCGTCTCCATATCCATGATGCAGATTGCAGAGAGTGTGGCTGTTTACCTGGGTGTTCCGTTTGTGGCGGGTTTTCTGAGCCGGCTGATATTGGTGCGCGTTCGCGGAGAAGAATGGTACCATACCCGGTTTATACCGCGCATCGCTCCGGTGACACTCGTTGCATTGCTGCTGACGATCGTGCTTATGTTCAGCCTCAAAGGCAGTCTGATCGTGCAACTGCCGTTTGATGTATTACGTATTGCCGTGCCGCTGCTGGTTTATTTCGTAATCATGTTCCTCGTCAGCTTTGTCGCAGGTAAGTGGCTCGGGGCCGACTATTCCCGGAATGCATCTGTTGCATTCACTGCAGCCGGCAATAATTTTGAGCTCGCGATTGCGGTGGCGATCGGTGTATTTGGGATCAACAGCGGGCAGGCATTTGCAGGCGTGATAGGCCCGCTTGTAGAAGTGCCTGCGCTTATTGCACTTGTAAATGTTGCTTTCCGTTTACGCAAACGTTTTTATCCGAACGATTCAAATACTTACCCTGTATGAAAATAGCGCTGTTCAGTGATATACACGCCAACCTTCCGGCTCTGGAAGCTATGTTCCGCGATATGGAACAGCAGGCGCCTGATGCGGTCTATTGCCTCGGCGATCTTGTCGGGTACAATGTCTGGCCCAATGAGGTGGTGCAGGAAATCCGCCGCTGCGGCATTCCGGTTATCGCCGGGAATTACGACTTCGGCGTAGGGCGCAACAGCGATGATTGCGGCTGCGCTTATAAATCAGAAGAGGAAAAGATCAACGGGAGCAAATCCATTGCATATACAAATGCTGTGATCGGAGAGGTCGAACGCGCTTACCTGCGCATGCTTCCCGCGCATATGCGGATCGAGTTCCGGCTCAATGAAATGCCACTGCAGATATTACTGGCGCATGGAAGTCCGCGCAGGATCAACGAATATCTGTTTGAAGACCGAGATGAAAAAAGCCTGTTGCGCATTCTGCGTGATGCAGGCACGGATGTGCTGTGCGTAGGGCATACCCATAAGCCTTATCATCGTGTGATCGAAGACGGAGAAGGGAGCGGAAGATTCCTGCATGTAATCAATATAGGTTCGGTCGGAAAACCAAAGGACGGCGATCCGAGAGGATGTTATGCGATCCTTCATCTGACTGGCGAACCGGACGCACACGATGGTCAAAGTATCAGCGTCAGGTTTCACCGTTTTGAGTACGATGTGGAACGCGCTGCTTCAGGAATAGAGGAAAGTGCATTGCCCGCGACGTTTGCACAGATGCTGCGTACAGGTATTTAGCGATAGCTTCGGTATAGATTAATGCAAGAGCCCGGCAGGAATACCAGGCTCTTTTGTTTTTGGTGTGGTGATGAATGGCTCTGCTTTCAGACTGAGGTATATCGGCTGGTGTGTTTTAATGGTACAGGCCTTTGCCATGAATAATGCATAGACTGTATGGCCTGAACAGGGATAAAGGGTGCAGGGGCTTAATTAGCCGATATACTTCAATTGAAGTCAGATCAGCTTTTCAGCGATGTTTTAGCAGACCCGATCGTGATGCCCGCTCCGATGGTCCAGCTCCAGTCGCGTACGCGCAGGGTATTGCTGTGATACACTGCAGTAATACCTTTATTGCACTGTGCGTAAATACTGTATTTATTTTCGAGATTGATGCCTGCACCTGCTATCCATGTGAGATTATACCTGCGGAGTCTTCCGTCGTTATATTCGTTATAAGGTGGGGAAAAACGCACAGGGTCTATGGCTCCGGCTTTGATATCGCTCCTTACGAGCACATTGTTTCCCAATCCTGCTTCCAGATAGAGGGAAGAGGTGTGACCGAAATGCAACAGGTGTTTCTGAAATGTGAGGTCGAGACTGATATAGTCCAGGGTATTTTTGATGCGTACGTCGTCTACCTTCGGGATCTGACTGATCCCATTTGCAGCCACCGGGTAAAACGGATCAGATATCTGCGCGGGTTGTACTGCACCTTTCTTGAAGTAGCTGAGGCGTGCCCTGTAGGTGAAGAAATCCAGCACCTTGTTCCGGAATAAATGATCTGCTGTAGCAAAAACGCCCGCATGCCATCCGGTATATCCATTCAATTGTGTGGTGCCGTCCTTAGGATGCTGCGGATCGAAAAATAACTGTGTAGAACGGTTCAGGCCGCCGTCAATACCGAAAGTGCAGGATTGCGCCTGCGTATTGTGCAGCATAACGAGCATGCATGCAGCAGTAAGCTGCAACGTTTGTTTTATCATGGTGTGGATGTTTGGGGAAATAAACGAAGTCCGGAAATTATTATTGTATTTCCCACTGCAGTTATCATGTCTGATTTTTATTGTGCAGTTCCAGGAAAAATAAAAGGCGTTCCTCAGAGAGAAGAACGCCCTGGCTTGCGCCGGTGTTTGTTTAAAGGCAGAGCGTGCGGGTATATTCCCGCTAAGCTGTTTTATACTGCCTGCCGGATGCCCCGGAAACGGCATCCCCGATAGCTATACTGCAGGCGACAGTAATTTTCTGATGGTGATTACTTGGAGATAGCTCCTTTAAAGCTGCCTTGTTCTGCGAAGCTTTCTTTACCTGAGCTGTTAAATCCTACAGCATAGAAAGTGCCTTCTACGTTGGAACCGTCCACTTTTGTGATACGGATCTCTCCGCCGCCGTGCATCGTGTTACCGTCATTGTCGGTTGAGTACGTTTGTGTGAGGTCTCCTGGCTTTGTGTAGTCTTTCATGATCTCAATACCACCGTTATCGTAGTCAGATCCGATCTGATACACACCGGTGTCTTTTACAGCATGCAGCAGCACGATCGTAATGGATTCGCTGCCGCCGTCGCGAATGGCGGAGATCATAAAGGTGCTTACACCTGCAGCCGACTGCTGTGTGAATCCTGCCTTTGTGGAAGAGAACTTTCCGGAGCGTCCGCCGTCAAAGCCGTAATTTTCGGCGGTGAGGGTTCCGAGTGTTCTGCCGGCCGGAGGAGGTGTAGTGGTTTTGGTTTCTTTTTTGCAGGAGCTCATCAGGGTGCCGAGCAACACTGCGCTTACTAATGCTGTACGCTTCATGTCGTTTGTTTAAATAAGTGGATGTAAACGGAAGTAACAATTACTTCCGTTTGCAAAATTTGCATATGACGCGTAAACAGACAATGGGGATGGATACTCAAATTTATAGGTATAAATACCTATTGGGCGTCGTAAAAGCCGTTCCTGATGGCATATTTGACCAATCCGACGGTACTGGTACAGCCCGTTTTTTCAAGCAGATGCGCCCTGTGGTTGTCTACCGTTTTTTTGCTGATAGACAGTTGGCGGGCAATATCTTCACTGGTTTGTTCCTGAACGATGAGCAGCAGGATTTCGCGTTCGCGGGCAGAGAGTACCGCTGTTTCTGCTTCTTTCCGCTGTTCTTTTTTGTACTGACTGTACAGTACGGGCAATATTTCACGGGAAAAATAGGTGCCGCCATTCGTGATACGGTGCAATGCCTGCAGCAATTCTCCTTTTCCGGCCTGTTTCAGGATATAACCGTCCGCTTCCGCTGCAATAGCCTCTTTTACCATCAGCTGACTGCTGTACATGGAGAGCATAAGTACAGGCAGATGCGTATAACGCGATTTTACATTCCGGCACAGCTCCGTACCGTTCATCATTGGCATGTCGATATCGGTGATCAGCAGTTGAAACTTCAGCGGGTCGGCAGATATGAGCTGCAGCGCTTCCGCGCCATTCGAAGCTGTGGCAGAAATATGGTAGTCCTTTTCTCCCTGAAGCATGCTGTCAATGCCGTCGATGATCAGCTGGTGGTCGTCGGCGATGATGATATTGGTTGCGGTGTCTGATAGGTTACTCATGCGGAATATTGATGGTTACCAGGGTGCCGCCCTGTCCGGATTGCAGTGTGGAATTACCGTTCAGTAATGAAACTCTCGCACGGATATTTTTCCATCCGATGCCAGAGGTATGCTGCAAAGATGCGATATCAAATCCTTTACCGTTGTCGCGGATGATAACGGTTGTTTCGTCCGCGGTTTCAGTAATGCTCAATTTCAGTTCGCTTGCCGCAGCATGACGGATCATATTACCTGTTACCTCCTGTATGATCCTGTACAACGACAATGCTGCATGTTTGTGCTCGTCCATCTTCAGTTGACCGTGGCAGTATGAAAATACCACGGAAAGCTGCCCGGCCTCTTCCAGTTGGGAACATAGCTCCTCTACCGCTTTGATCAGACCAAAGCTGAGTTCTTCCGGGATCAGGTTATGCGATATGCTGCGCACCTCTGAAATGATTTTATCCAGAAGCAATAGGGATGCCCGGTAATGTTCATGGTCCGAAGGCACTGCAGACAGGTGCATTTTCACTGCAGAAAGTAGTTGGCCGATGCTGTCGTGCAGATCTCTCGCAATACGGATACGCTCCTTTTGCTCCCCTTCAAACAGAGCGCTTGTCGCCCGTTTCTGTTCCGCAGCGATTGCATCCTGTAATTGCGTTTCTTTACGTCTGCGCAGCCAATGGTAATAGAGATAAGCCGTTCCTCCAAGTGCGAGGAGACTTACGGCCATCAAGCCTATAACCAGATTTTTGCGGTTCACTTCAAGCTTTCGATTGTTCAGTTCGAGGTCCCTGATCATTGCTTCCTGCTTCAGCCGTCGCAATTGCTCCTGCTGCAGCTTGTTCGTTTGTTCCTGTATCTGCAGATGCTCTGTCTGATTGGTGAACCGGAGACTGTCATTCAAAAGCATCAGCTGCTGATCGCGTATCAGGAATTCCTTCGTGTCGATTGCAAGATCCTGATTCCTGATCTTCAGTAATTGTATCAGATTGTCTTTCGTGAGGGCGTCAATGCGGTTTTGTTTCTTCTGGGTTTCGTATTTCGCTTCCGCGTCTGAGAGCGCATTGGTAAGCCGGCCGGAGAAAAAGGAGTCTACTGCTGCTGCATACTTTCCCACGTAATATTCTGTAGAATCTGTCTGATTGAGGTAGTCGTAGATAGTGATGAGTTTCCGGTAATTCTTTTTGAGCATTTCGAAGTCGCGTGTCCGACCGGAGATGTCCATAGCTTTCATCTCGTACGGAATGGCTTCCCGGTAGCGCTTTTGGAGAATCAGCAAACGTGCGATGTTGTCATAAACCACACCCGCATTCTGAAAGCGGCCGTATTGCAGGTTGATTTCGTTCGATTGATTGTAATAGAAAATTGCGCTGTCGAAGTTTTTTTCATCTTTTGCTTCAGCGAAGTATACTCCGATATTAGACAGCGCATGCGCCATCCGCACAGTGTCTTTCAGCAATTGAAAAATCCGGAAGGCATCTTTGTTCAGTTGCAAGACCTCTTTGGGAGCGAAGCCCTGGTTGGGGTGCGTAAGATTGGCCGATTTGGTCAGCAACAGCAATGCAAGATGCAGGGAGTCACCGCAGGCTCTGGCATGTTCGATTCCCCGTTCGCAGTACACGGAAGACCGCTCGTGTTGCTTGAGCATATTATACGTGCCCGCAAGTATCCATTCGGTTTCGCAAAGCTGGCGCAGGTCGTGTCGCTGTTCGAAAATCGGCAGCACTTTCATGCTGTAATAAATTCCCGAATCGGGTTTGCCCGCTCTGGAACAGGCCAGCGCTTTTTCGCGGAACAATGCCGCACTGTCCGTAACGGTTCCGGTATGCTGCGCCCGTGCAGACACACAAACAATAAGCAATACAAAAGGCAGCAGGTAATTGCGGAACATGAACAGTTATGGCAGCTAAGGTTTACGGAGATTCCGCCAATGTAATAAAAATCACGCACGGTGTATGTGTTTTTTATTCATGTTTTGCCAAAATAATACAAGATCTGCTATTAATCGCGAGCAAATTGCGACAACAGATCGTTTTCAAGGGGACAATTATCCATCCTTTATGCAGAACGGGCATTAAACGGAAATGCCGATCCATCCGATGTTTTTCTTCCGGATGCGTCAGCCGAGGGATTTAAATAAAAGGTCCTGAAGGAAATCGTATGCAAAATCCGTACGCTTTCTTCCCTGTGCATTGTCTGTCAGGCGCGGCAGGTTTACGCTGAAAAATTGCTGATGATGTGCGGCTTCAATGAGCGTCGTGCTCAGCGAACGCGGGTATTTGTATTTCGGATTGAAGTCGCTGATACATTCTCCGATGCGCGCGCAAAGATCCTTATAAGGTTTGAACACTTCATTTTTATTGATCTCCGCAACATCTTTTGTCAGGTAGGCCTTACTGCTTTCTGCAATTACAATCTCATTCAGGTATTTCTTATTGTAGTCGAATTGTCCCGCACTTTCCGGCAGCTCGTGCGTAAGCAGGGCTACAATTGCTTTCAGTTTTTCTTTTTTGCTGGAGATAGTCTGAAGCTTCATCTCCAACAGGTATTCCATATAGCTCCAGTACCAATTCAGAATGTACAGGAGCATGCGGTGCTTATTTTCGAAATACCGGTATACAGTCGCCTCCGTACTCTTAAGTTCGAGCGCGAGTTTTTTAAAAGTGAATTGTTCAAATCCTAACGTGTAAATCAGATCTATGGCTGTCTTCACGATCTGCCGTCCCAGTTCGGTGCTTTCCGGATCTCGTAGGTATATTTTATTGTTGACTTTAAAACTGAGCTGATATTCCATATCTGCGGCCTTTGTACAAAGATACCTGTAATTCGTACTTGTAATAGTATTCTCTTTGTTAATAATCGTTTTGTTATTCTTAACAATAGTATTACTATTATTTCTTCTGAGCCCCTTACTTTTGTCGAAACGATCGATGTATTATGTTATTGAATACGCACATTCCGGCCAGGTATATTTTCAAAAAGGTGAGAATAGAGGTGATGTATGTATTGATCATCGGTCTGCTCACCAACCTTGCAACGCATCTTTTCCGGAGATATATTCCGGAAATGCCCATTGCAATCCCTGCTTTTATCGGAACGGCAATTTCCGTGCTTTTATCTTTTAAACTCAACCAGTCGTACGATCGCTGGTGGGAAGCGCGCAAGATATGGGGCAGCATTGTGAATGAAAGCCGGACCTTCGTATTGCAGCTTCAGTCTTTTATAAAAGATGATGAAGCATCGGTGAGGCAATTGACCTTACGTCAGATTGCCTGGAATTATGCGCTTGGGAATTCGTTGCGCGGTCTGGACCCGATGCCGGGTCTCGAAAAATACCTGGATGAAGAAGACAGGAATCATCTGCGTAATCAGTCAAATAAGCCTCTGGCCATCATGCAACTAAATGCGCTGCATCTGCTCCGGCTCCGGAACGAAGGCCGGCTGGAGTTGTTTGCGCATGTACAGATCAACAATACGATGGTCAGTTTTTCCAATGCGATGGGCATGTGCGAACGCATCAAATCGACTGTATTTCCGACGACCTACAGACATTTCCTTCATTGGGTGATTTATCTTTTTTGTGTTACACTTGCCGTGTCGCTGAACGGCATCGACACTTATTTCGAACTGCCTCTGCTGGTTGCAATATCCGGGGCTTTCTTTTTGCTGGAAAAATCTGCAACACACCTGCAGGACCCCTTCAGTAACCTTCCAACCGATACCGCGGTAACAACAATTGCGACCAATATAGAGATCAACCTGAGACAATTGATCGGCGATAAGGATATTCCGGCTCCGTATCCGCCTGAATCCTTTTATGCACTTTAATCTTCACTTTTAAAATCCTGACTTATGCATACACATTCTAAAGAAACACAGCAAAACCTCTCGCCGGAAATGGCGTTGCAGATCCTGAAAGAAGGAAACGAACGGTTTGTAAACAACCTGAAGGCAAACCGTAATCTGCTGCAGCAGGTGAATGAGACATCGGAAGGACAATTTCCTTTCGCAACCATCCTGAGTTGTATCGACAGCCGTACCTCTGCCGAACTGATCTTCGATCAGGGACTGGGTGATATCTTCAGTATCCGTATCGCAGGCAATATTCTGAATGAAGATATCCTGGGCAGCATGGAGTTTGCCACAAAGGTCGTGGGAACAAAAATCATCGTCGTACTCGGGCATACCAAATGTGGTGCAATTGTAGGTGCCTGTAACCATGTGGAAATGGGTAACCTCACTACGTTGCTCAATAAGATACAGCCTGCTATTTTCCACGAAACCAGTATCAAAGAAGAGCGCAACGGAAAAAATGAAGCGTTTGTGAAGAAGGTGACGGACATTCATGTTAACCTTACTATCGAACGCATCCGCCGTGAAAGTCCGATCATCGCCGAACTGGAGCGGGAAGGCGCTATCCGTATTGTCGGTGCGATGTACGATGTGGAAACGGGAAAGGTAACCTTCTCATAAGCAATATCCCGGCATTACGTATGCCGGGATATTTTTTTACATCATCCCGTAATCCGGAAATTCTTATTTTTGTAAGAGTGAAGCGATTCGTTGCCATATTTTTTTTCACGGTGTATCTGCTGTCTACCCATGTGCAGGTGCTGGAGTTGCTGAAGCTTCCGGTGCTGATGGAGCATTTTGCCGAACACCGGCAGCGTAATCCTCAGGTTACTTTCGTCCAGTTCCTCTGTATGCATTATACGGAGCAGAATGTGAAGGATGGCGACTACGAACGCGATATGCAACTGCCATTCAAAACGCTCAGCCATTCGCCTATGATATGGGTAGGTTGCATCGTTCCATCCGCACAGATTACTTTGAACACGCGCCCGGTTATTGCACCGGAACGGAAAATGCTTTTCCCGAAGGAGGAAGCATGGTCTTCCCAATATCTGTCTTTTATCTGGCAGCCCCCCCGAACTGTAGCATAATGTTTTGACGGGACCGGTATGTCCGCTTACAATGCGGAACCGGTTGCAATAAGTTTTGCAGCACAACGCGCTAATGCCGTTTGCTGCAAGTCTTTATTATTCATCACATAAATACATGTATGCTTTACAGAATTATCGGGTTTTCCGTAAGGAACAAACTCATAATAGGTCTGATGGTCATCGCATTGGTGATCGTGGGTATATACCAGACCACACGTCTGCCGGTGGACGCAGTACCTGATATTACGAATAACCAGGTGCAGGTAATCACCGTTGCTCCGTCTTTTGGAGCAAACGATATAGAACGCCTGGTTACCTTTCCCGTTGAGCAGGCCAATAACAATATTCCGGGCCTGAAAGAGATCCGTAGCTTTTCGCGCTTCGGACTTTCACTTGTTACTATAGTTTTTGAAGATGGTATTGATATCTATTGGGCCAGACAACAAGTCGCCGAAAGATTGCAGCAGGTGCAGGGCCAGATTCCCCAGGGGATCGGCACGCCGCAGCTGGGACCGATTTCCACCGGCCTGGGTGAGATCTATCAGTATGTCGTCCGTCCGAAGAAAGGATATGAAGGTAAATACAGTCTTACAGATCTGCGTACCATACAGGACTGGATCGTGCGCCGGCAATTGCTTGGTGTGAAAGGAGTGGCGGAAGTGAGCAGCTTTGGCGGAAAGCTGAAGCAATACGAGATCGCCATTCAGCCTGATAAGCTGAATGCTTACGGCATAACAGTTCAGGATGTGTTTGCTGCGCTTGAAGCGAACAATCAGAACACCGGGGGCGCCTACATTGAGAAAGGACCAACGGTATTATTTATACGTAGCGAAGGGCTGGTAGGCTCTGTAGACGATATTGGTTCTATTGCAATTGCTTCCAGGCAATCGGCAGTACCCCTGTTTATAAGGGATGTTGCCGATGTGAAAATAGGTTACGCCACGCGATACGGGGCTATGGGATATAATGACCAGGGAGAAGTTTCGGGTGCGGTGGTAATGATGCTCAAAGGCGAGAACAGCAGCGAAGTGGTGCGCAACGTGAAGGAGCGTGTTGCGGAAATTCAGAAAACACTTCCTGAAGGAGTACTGATAGAACCTTTCCTGGATCGTACGAAGATGGTGAATAACGCGATCAGGACAGTGGAGCAGAACCTAATGGAGGGCGCATTGATCGTGGTTTTCGTACTCGTATTGTTCCTCGGCAATATACGGGCAGGCTTGTTGGTGGCATCGGTTATCCCGCTGGCCATGCTGTTTGCGATCTGTATGATGAACCTGTTTGGCGTAAGTGGCAACCTGATGAGCCTCGGAGCGCTTGATTTCGGACTGATCATCGATGGCGCGGTCATTATCGTTGAGTCGGTAATGCATCACCTGGATATGGATGCGCGACACCGGAAACTGAAGTTGCTGTCCCGCGGCGAAATGAACGAAACGGTTGTAGGGTCGGCGGGTAAAATGATGAACAGCGCGGTATTCGGCCAGATCATTATTCTGATCGTTTACCTGCCCATATTGAGCCTGCGCGGAATTGAAGGGAAAATGTTCAAGCCTATGGCGCAAACGGTTGCGTTTGCATTGCTCGGCGCTTTCTTATTGTCGCTTACCTATATTCCGATGATGAGCTCACTGGTGCTGAGCCGTAAACTCGATCGTAAGGAGTCGTTTTCAGACAGGTGGATGCGGCGTATAGGTGCTGCCTATCAGAAAGCGCTGCACCATGCATTGCGGATTCCCGGAAAGATCATCACTGCGGTATTGCTGCTGTTTGTTGCGGCGCTTGTCATCCTGATGAATCTCGGTGGTGAATTTATCCCGTCGCTTGAAGAAGGGGATTTCGCGGTGGAAACCCGCGTGCTTACCGGCAGCAATCTTGAAACTACTATGAACAGTATGCAACAGGCGGCGCATATTCTGAAGACGAGGTTCCCCGAGGTGACCAAGGTAGTCAGTAAGGTGGGTAGTGGTGAAGTGCCGACGGATCCGATGCCTATGGAAGCGGGTGATATGATGATCATCCTGAAAGACAAAACGGAATGGGTGTCGGCCGGTACCTTTCCGGAGCTTGCTGCGAAAATGTCTAAAGCACTGGAAGATGTTCCCGGCATTACCGTGAGTTTTCAGTTCCCGGTTCAGATGCGCTTTAACGAACTGATGACCGGAGCAAGACAGGATGTGGTGATCAAGGTGTTTGGTGATAATCTGGATTCGCTCGCTGTAATTGCCGCGCGTATCGGGAAGCTGACCAATACCGTTCAGGGTGCTACTGCCTTATATGTCGAACCGGTTACGGGCATGTCGCAGGTAGTGATCCGCTACAATCGTTCGATGATCGCTCAGTATCATCTGAGCATTGCGGATGTGAATCGTACGGTGAACGCTGCGTTTGCAGGTCAAAGCGCCGGTCTGGTGTTTGAAGGCGAGCGCCGTTTTGATATGATGGTGCGCATGGACGCGCGTAAAAGGCAAAGAGTTGAAGACATCCGTCAGCTGCTCGTGTCTACGCCGACAGGTTTACAGGTGCCTTTGTCACAGCTTGCAGATGTATCCGTGCAGTTGGGGCCCAACCAGATACAGCGTGAAAATGCAAGAAGGCGCATTATAGTCGGCTTCAACGTTAAAGGCCGGGATGTGCAGAGTATAGTAGAAGAACTGAAATCGAAGATGGAAAAGCAGATACGTCTTCCCGAGGGGTATTACATCACCTATGGAGGTTCTTTTGAAAACCTGAACGAAGCAAAAGCACGACTGGGAATTGCGGTGCCTGTATCGCTTGTGCTGATCTTTATCCTGTTGTTTTTTGCATTCGGCTCGATCCGCGAAAGTTTACTGATCTACACCGCAATACCGCTTTCTGCAATCGGTGGGGTGTTCCTGCTTGCTGCACGCGGTATGCCGTTCTCCATCAGTGCAGGGGTTGGCTTCATCGCATTGTTCGGGGTGGCGGTGCTCAACGGGATTGTCCTGATAGCCGAATTCAACCGCCTCCGGAAGTCGGGTCGTAAAAACCTGCTTCGCGTAGTTACCGAAGGAGCGGAATCAAGACTGCGGCCTGTATTAATGACTGCTTGTGTTGCGTCGCTCGGCTTCCTCCCGATGGCGCTGAGTCACGGTGCCGGAGCGGAAGTACAGCGACCGCTGGCCACCGTGGTGATCGGCGGTCTGATACTCGCTACGTTCCTCACGCTTTTTGTATTACCTATGTTGTACCTGTTACTGGAACAACGCTCCGCACGCAAAGCTGCGCGCGTTCCCAAGACTGTATTATTGCTGTTGCTGCTGACCTTACCTGTAACAACGTTGCATGCGCAGGAGCCGCTGAGCCTGGATTCCGCACTGGCGATCGCGGCGCGTCAGAACTTATCGCTTCGTTCCGAGCGGTTAAAGACCGAATATGCGAAGCAAATGCTGCATTCAGCTACCGACCTTCCGCAGACAAATTTCTCTGTTGATTATGGTCAGGTAAACAGCGCATTTAACGATACACGTTTCAGCGTGATGCAAAGCGTCGCTTTCCCAACCGTTTACCACCGGCAGAAAAAAGTATTGCAGGAGGAATTATCGCTTGCCGAGGCAGGCGTACGTACCAAAGACTGGGAAGTGAGACGCTCGGTCATGCTCACTTATTATACGCTGCTGTACTGGCAGCAGAAGGAAGCGCTCCTGTTGCAGGCGGATTCGCTCTATGACGATTTCGCACGCAAGGCGGCTTTAAGACTGAGCAGGGGTGAAAGTAATATTCTCGAGAAGACTACTGCTGAAAATCAGCAAGCCTCAATTTCCGTGCAGCTGCGGGAAGTACGCCGGGAACTGAGTTCCGCTTCATGGCAATTACGTTACCTGTTGCACACGGATATCCCTTACAAAGCAATCGGCAACAATACCGCTGTGAGCCGATCTGTTGACGCCGTACAGGCAACTGAGAATCCTATACTGAATGCTGCTGATGAGCAACTGCGCATTGCCGGGATGAAATACCGGCTGGAAAAATCGCGTTTATTACCGGGTTTCAGTGTCGCGTACAATAATAACAGCTTTAAAGGGGTAGGGCCGGATAACAAGACCTATGACGGTTATGACCGTTTTCATTCGGTGCAGTTGGGTATAACGGTTCCGCTGTTTCCAATGGCGCAGGTCGCCCGCATAAAAGCTGCGAATAGTGCTGTTCAGATTGCAACTCTCGAACGTGATAATGTTGCTTCGCAACTGCAAACCCGTTCCGAACAGTTAAGGATGAACTTCGAAACGCAGCAGCAGTCTGTTGCCTATTATGAAACAACCGGACTGAATAACGCAGCGTTGATTATGCAGACTGCTCAACGGCAGTTCGTCAACGGAGAGATCAATTACCTCGAATATGTGATGTTGATCAACCAGGCCATCAGCGTGCGCAGCAGTTACGCCGATGCGCTGTACCAGCTGAACCAGTTTGCCGTTCAGTTGCAATTTTTAACCACCAATTAATAGTCATGCAAAATATATTCAGAATTACAGGTACCACGGCAGGCTGTCGTATTGCAATATTGTTTTTATCGCTGCAGCTGCTTAGTTGCAGCCGTCATTCCAATACAGAGGAAAAGACTGTTCCCGTAAGCGACAGTGATGTAATAACGCTTACCCCCGCGCAGCTGAAAAATGCAGGTATCGAAACAGCCGTGCTTGGCGAGCAGCAGCTGGCGACGGTATTGCGGCTGAATGGGAAAATCGATGTGCCGCCGCAAAGTCTTGTATCTGTCAGCGTTCCGCTTGGCGGGTATCTGAAAACCTCTCAGCTTTTACCCGGCATGCAGGTGAAGAAAGGCGAGGTGATTGCGATAATGGAAGATCCGCGTTATGTGCAGCTCCAACAGGATTATCTACAGGCGAAAGCAAAACTTCAGTATTCCGAACTGGATTTCGAGCGTCAGCGGGATCTGAATCAAAGCCAGGCCAGCAGCGATAAGGTAATGCAGCAGGCTCAGGCGGAACGTAACAGCCTGCGTATACAGACAACCGCGCTTGCTCAGCAATTGCGGCTCATTAATATCAACCCGGAAAGACTGAACGAAAACACCATTACGAAAAGCATTTCCGTCTACAGCCCCATCGACGGTTTTGTGAGTAAGGTCAATGTGAATATAGGAAAATACGTAACGCCTTCGGATGTGTTGTTCGAGCTTATCAATCCTTCAGATATACATTTAAACCTGAAGGTGTATGAAAAGGATGTGGAGCGTCTGAATATCGGTCAGCGCCTTGTGGCCTACACCAATGCAAACCCGGAACAAAAGCATTCCGGGGAGATTATCCTGATCAGTCGCGATATCAGCAGTGATGGTATATCCGAAGTACATTGCCATTTCGATCGCTATGATCGCAGCTTGCTGCCTGGAATGTACATGAATGCGGAGATCGCCACCCACGCAACACTGGCTTATGCGGTTCCGGAGCAAAGTATTGTGAATTTTGAAGGAAAAGATTTTGTGTTTGTGCGGCAGGCGCAGCATGTGTTCCGTATGTACGCGGTTGAAACAGGAACGGCCGATAACGGTTTCGTTCAGATCATAAACCACGACGCATTTGAAGGCAAAGAACTGGTGACTAAAAATGCGTATACGCTCCTTATGAAGCTTAAGAATACTGCAGAAGCCGAAGAATAATCGGTTTATTTTAGGATATCATTGGCATGATAAGCAGTCCTGTATCCGTAAATTACAGGAAACAACCGTATATAAAATGAGAAGGTGGCTTATCGTAGTCGCAGGCATTGTTATTGCCTGTAGCTGCAATCGCAAAATGATGCGTACCAATAGCGTCATGCTTGCGTCAGAAATGATCGTACGGCTCGAAACGGCGGCGGAGTACTCAGATTCACTTAAAGCAGCTGTATTGTTGCGCGATGCGCAGGCAATCCACCATATTGTTCCGCTTCCGTCGGGAGGATATGGCTTCAGCAGACAATATCTGGATGCGAATAAGTCGGATCATCAATTTTACCGGCTGATCAGGGATTGTAATGTGAGTGTGCTTGCGTATGAGTCACTCAAACGTTACGTGGGAAATGAAATGATGCAAAGCGTCAGCGGTCCGGGTTCGGATACAATACGGGAACGCTGGAATGAATTACGCTGATGTTGCTCCAATAAAAAAACGTTGTCCTCGGACAACGTTTTTTTATTTATTATAGTACCGGGTATCGGCTTACATGATCTCTACCAGTTCAATATCGAAAGTCAGATCTTTGCCTGCCAGCGGGTGGTTAGCATCGAGGATCACCGAGTCTTCACGAACTTCAGCGATTACCACAGGGAAATTGTTACCCTGGTTATCACTCATATGGAGTTCCATTCCTACTTCAGGCTGCATATCATCCGGGAAGTCGGCAATAGGGTAAGCGATAACATTTTCGGGAGAAGATTCGCCATATGCATCAGCAGCAGGGATCGTTACTGTTTTTTTATCACCTACATTCATTCCTTGTAATGCATCATCGAAACCTTTAATTACCTGTCCGCTGCCCACTTCGAATTCCAGTGGCGGTCTGCCTTCGGATGTGTCAAAAGTGCTGCCATCCGTTAAACGGCCATGATAGTGAACGCGCACACGGTCTCCATTTTTTACTTGTGTCATATACTTTTTTTGTTAAGGCCACAAGGTAAGCTTATTATTGTGTCTCTGTTTCTTTTTCTGGTTTATACAATGTTAAATAATCATATGTGGAAGATCGCGTCTATCCGGTTTGTTTTGAGCGTAATTGTGTGCGCCGTAATATCCTTTTCCGCGACGGCTCAGGAAAATGTTTTACCCGGCATTGCACGCAGCAGCGAATACCTGCCTGCTTTGCGTGGTAAACATGTGGCGGTGGTTATCAATCAGACTTCAGAATGGAAAGGCGTTTCATTACTCGATAAGCTCATTGAGGAGAAGATAGATGTGCGCACGGTGTTTGTGCCGGAACATGGGTTCCGTGGAACAGCTGATGCAGGTGCCCATATCGACAATGCAACCGATGCAAAAACGGGTCTGCCTGTTGTGTCGCTGTATGGCAAAAATAAAAAGCCTTCGCGGGAGCAGATGCAGGGAATCGATGTGGTGGTATATGACCTGCAGGATGTGGGCGTGCGCTTTTATACTTATATCTCCACGCTGCAATATGTGATGGAAGCCTGTTCGGAAAACGGTGTTTTCCTGATGGTGCTGGATCGCCCTAACCCGAATGCCCACATCATCGACGGACCGGTACTGGACACCTCCCTGCGCTCTTTCGTGGGTATGCAGCCGGTACCCGTATTGTATGGAATGACCTGCGGAGAATACGCAATGATGCTGCGTGGGGAAGGATGGATACCGAATGCCGGAAAACTGTTTATGCAGGTGATTCCCTGCGAAAATTACACACACAAAACGCGCTATATGCTGCCAGTCTGCGCCTTCCCCGAATCTGAAATCCATGTCCGCTATTTACCTCTATCCCGGCTTATGCCTGTTTGAGGGTACGGATGTAAGTGTGGGCAGAGGCACCGACAAACCGTTTGAACAATGGGGAAATCCCGGTTTTAAAGCGAAAAGCCGCTATCATTTTGAACCGAAAGGCAGGGAAGGTGCACAACACCCTTTATGGGAGGGAAAGAAATGCTATGGTCAGCTTGTGGCGGCAAATGCGGAAGAGGCGTATGAACTGACAAAAGGAGGTCTTGACCTGAAACCACTGATTACCGCGTACGACTGGAGCGAGGATAAGCAACATTTCTTCAATGATTTTTTCGATAAACTGGCTGGCAACAGGGAACTGAAAGAGCAGATCCGGCAAGGCGTTTCCGGGGAAGAGATCAGGAAATCCTGGGAGAAGATCTGGATCGGTTCAGGACGATACGTGAAGTGTATCTGCTCTACAAAGATTAAATGCGTGTAGCGGCCGCCAGTTCGCGGATCAGCGATTCCTCTTTTTCAATCGCATTACCCACAACGATAAGGTCTGCGCCCGCTTCACAGTTCTCTTTTACTTTTTCAGGTGTTTTAATGCCGCCACCGATGATCAGCGGAATGCTGATATTGCTGCTCACTTTACGGATCATCTGTGCTGAAATAGGCGTTTGTGCGCCGCTGCCCGCATCCATGTAAATAAGATGTTTACCCTGCATTTCTCCGGCCCAGGCGGTACACAAGGCTATATCGGATTTGTCGGCCGGTATCGGATGGCTGTTACTCATGTAAGAAACCGTGGTCGGTACCCCTCCGTCGATCAGCATATACCCCGTGGATAATACTTCCAGTCCGCTGCCTTTTACCATCGGTGCAGATACCACATGCTGGCCGATCAGGAGATCTGCGTTGCGACCGGACAGGAGTGACAGATACAAAAGGGCATCCGCTTCCCGGCAAACCTGTGCAGGATTTCCCGGGAACAGCAGTACCGGAATAGAACTGTGCTCTTTAAAAATGTGGATACATTTGCTGATCTCATGATCGAGTACGAGACTGCCGCCGACAAAGACGAAATTTACACCCGCATCATTACAAAGCCGGGCGAAGTGCTCCATCTTACCGGAAGATATCTTGTCGGGATCCAGCAGTACGGCAAAACCGTGCCGCCCCTCGTTTTTCAGCGCTGCTATCTGTTGATAGACCTTTGAAGGCTTCATAAAGTCTGGCGAAAGTAAGCAAAAATGAGGCAGCGGAAGCTTTATTACTTCCGCCACCTGCTACACACAATTACTTTTTAAGCAAATCGCGGATTTCAGTCAGCAGCGTCTCCGTAGGAGAAGGAGCCGGAGGAACTGCCGGGGCTGCTTCCTCTTTGCGTTTCATTGCGTTGATGGCTTTCACCATTGCAAAAATGCACAATGCGATAATCAGGAAATCAAATACATTCTGGATAAAGCTTCCGTAAAGAATGGCATTCTCCGGTATCGCGGGAATTGCCGGACTCGTGGCGGTGGCGGCTATTTCCGGCGTTCCGGGAGTAATTACGTATTTCAGCTTTTTAAAGTCTACGCCCCCGGTTAATGTCCCGATCAACGGCATCATGATATCCGAAACCAGTGAAGTGACAATTTTGCCGAATGCACCACCGATGATCACACCCACAGCGAGGTCAACGACGTTTCCTTTAACGGCAAATTCTCTGAATTCTTTAAAAAATCCCATAGCAGCTAATTTTATGGGCGTAAAAATATACTTTATTGTCAAAAACAGGGTATTACCGTATTATTAGTTCCCAACAGGAGGCAGGATTAATCTTCCCGGTATATTTACGGTCCAAACCCTCAGGCGGACGCATTGTTAAATTGTTTATCAGATGCCCCTTTATGAATAGCCTAATGCTTAATTTGCATAGACCGTGAAACAGACAGCTTTGTACATCCGTTTATTGTTGCTTAGTCTCGCTTTTCTCCTGTGTGGTGCGGGTGCCTATGCCCAGGACACGGAAGAGGACGGTATTAAGCTGCCTGCAGTGGTGGTGGGTACCGACGACATTCCCGATCGTGTACCTGAACGAGGTGCTTATATACGAGCATCTGAGTCCGGCCGACAGGCGGAGGCTGCGCAGGCAGGCAAAGAGGGAGGAGCGCCGGCAGTCGAAATATGACGCGGAATATGCGCGCCTGAAGTATAACGTTTACAAAGTATACCCGTATGCGAATACAGCAGCCTATTTGCTGAAAGACGTACATGAGAAGCTCGCTGCAATTCCTTCCAAAGAAGGCCGCAAAAAATACCTGAAAGGCCTGGAGAAAGAGCTGAACAAGCGTTTCAAGGGAGAGTTGCAGGAATTTACCATTTCCCAGGGTATCGTGCTGGTAAAGCTGATCAACCGGCAAACGGGGCGCAATTGTTTTGATATTATATCCGAAGTGAAAGGAGGCTTTAATGCCGTAGTGTGGCAGGGGGTTGCGCTGGTGTTCGGGAACAACCTCCGCCGGGAATATGAGCCTGAAGGCCGGGATCACGATATAGAGCAGATCGTGCGGGAGCTGGAGGCCAATGCTGCCGCAGCGGCCAAAAGGAGTTAACTTTGCGCCTTCTTATGTTTATCGATACCCATACCCATCTGTACGACGAAGAGATGATCGAAGCGCAGGATGCGCATATACGCAGGGCCCTTGCAGCCGGCGTGCATAAAATGTACATGCCCAACTGCGACAGCGGCACCGTGCAGGGTATGCTGGATATAGCAGTACGTTTCCCCGTCAATTGTTTCCCAATGGCAGGGCTGCATCCCTGTTATGTTAAAGAAAATTTCCGCGAAGAACTTGCCCTCGTAAAGCGCGAGCTGGAGACGCGTCCCTATGTTGCAGTGGGGGAGGTGGGTCTGGATTTTTACTGGGACAGGACGCATGCGCAGGAACAGAAAGTGGCATTTGAGCAGCAGATCGACTGGGCTATGGAGCTGGGCTTGCCGGTGATCATCCACAGCCGTTCTTCTACCAAAGAATGTTCAGATATCGTGGCGCGCAAGCAGAACGGATCACTCGTTACAGTATTTCACTGTTACAGCGGCACAGCGGAAGAAGCATTGCGTATCTGCGATATGGGCGGATACCTCGGGATTGGAGGTGTAGTGACATTCAAAAAAAGTATCCTGCCGGATGTATTGAGAGCCGTGCCGATCAGCAGCATTGTACTGGAGACGGATGCACCTTACCTGGCGCCCGTTCCTTACCGCGGCAAGCGCAATGAGAGCACCTATATTCCGCTTATTGCAGAGAAAGTGGCGGAAATATATGAAATGGGCCTCGAGGATGTTGCAAGGATCACTTCTGAGAATGCAGAAAAAATATTTGGTAACACAAAAATGGATTCCTTACATTTGCAGCCGTCTTGAAAAACAGACAACCCGGAGACGTGTCCGAGTGGCTGAAGGAGCACGCCTGGAAAGTGTGTATACGGGCAACCGTATCGGGGGTTCGAATCCGCCCGTCTCCGCTGAGTAAATAAAACCCCGCTTTCAGGCGGGGTTTCTTGTTTACAGTGATATACAGAGCTTGTTTCGGCAAAGTCACAAAGCAAGATTCGGCAAACCGTAAGGAAATGCGGTTTATTTATTCTCTCTACAGAATTACCTGCAAAATCCGCCGGGCTTGGCTGGTCCAACCATTTCCTGCGACTTTTTTATATAAAAGTCTTATGATCAGGCCTTTTGTGCAATCTGTCATCCGCACCAATACAACCCTGCATTATATTGAATTCTAAAATATTACGCCGATCCAAGTATGATTATGTATAAATATATTTTTCTTATTAAAAAAATATATTTGAAAACGATTTTGAATTTTATACATTTGCATCATCTGTCGGGCGTAATGCCGGACGGTGCCCAAACCAATCCATTATGCTGAAATCAAATGAAACGCTTCTGGGGCCGCTCAATGCTGTCGCCAACCTGAACCTGTCCGGTTCCATCCCTTCAGGTCCCTCCCTACAGGAATTATTACTTTATCCGATAGAAGTCCGGCTGCAATTGATCGAGCGGCTGATCTCCGGTGTTTAATTTGTTCACCAATATTTTTACCACAATCCATAAAATGAAAAAACTTTTATTCAGCCTGTTCCTAATGGCAGGAGTAACCAGTGCCTATGCACAATCCAGTTCCTGCACCTATTCGGGTATGCTTTTGTCGTCCGGTTCCGCAGGGCCTACAGGCGACGATAACGTATCTACGGTATCAATGCCCTTTACTTTCAACTTTTACGGAACTGCTTACACCAGTGCAACACTGTCCACCAATGGTTTCATCTGGATGGGTACCTCGTCTGATGCGGGTTGCTGTTCGGGAAGTGTTATTCCTTCCGGATATTCCGAACCGTTTATTGGTCTCACGCAATTGGATTGGTTTGTCAATCCCGGAGAATTATTTTATGGTACAGTCGGCACCAGCCCTAATCGCATATTCGTCGTGCATTACGAAAACGTACAGACGTTATCCGGTGGCGACTTTATAACCGGCGAGATACAGCTGTATGAAATCACAAACGAAATTCGTCTGGTTGTGGCGAGTCTTACAGGATTCGCCGGAACCGGCACTATGGGTATTGCGGCAGGTGATGGTGTAAATGGTGCAGCTGTCGGTACGCGTAATGCCTCCAGCTCTTACTCGATCACTACGGAATGTAATTCCTTAAGTTCGAGCAGTACCGTACTACCTGTATCCCTCATCAGCTATAATGTGAGCCGCAATGGAAGCGCTGCACTGATCAACTGGCGCTCCGGTGTTGAGGAGAATAACGACCAGTTCCTGGTGGAACGCAGCAGCGACGGTAAAAATTATACTACGCTCGCAACCCTGAAAAGCAAAGGGAACACCACTTTCGGTTATGACTATTCTTACACCGATGCAAAACCTTCAGCAGGGAAAAATCTGTACCGTTTATCGCAGGTAGACTTTGATAAAAAGCGGACTTACCTGGGCGTGAAGACGCTGTCGTTTGAAGAAGGCAATGCTATAAGTGCGCAGCCTAATCCTTTTTCCGATCAGTTGAATATACAGTTGCCTGCAACCCTGCAGGGAAGCGGAGGCATTTCTGTATCGAATCTTTACGGACGCGAAATTGTCAATGTGAACAGGACTTTCGACGGAAAAGAGGCAATATGTACCCTTGACACACGGGATTGGCCGTCCGGCGTTTATTTTATAACAATGACCTGCGACGGACAGCATTTTGAACCGATGAAAGTGATAAAATAATACGATTGTCTTTTCGTAAAGCCCGGGCGCCTCAATGGTTCCCGGGCTTTTTGCTGATATAAGGCAGTGTACCTGCCTATATTTCTTTACGTATTGACAGAAATCAACTGCCGTATGGCAGGTATATGGATAAACTCCGTTCGTCACTTTTCCGTGTCGTTTATCGCTCAAACAATGCCGTTTGCCACAAATGGATTTTAAAATCTATATGATAGTGGTATTTTCGGATTTAACGAAAACTTAGCCTATGAAACGAGTATTAACTCTATTAACCCCTCCATGGAACGAAACCGGACCCTCATTTCCGGGCCATGCGTGTTCGGGTTCTCCCGGCAAACCGGATCGCCGCCGGTCTTTTCCCGGAAGGACGCTGCTGGCTCCTTTTATGCTGCTTGTATTCCTGGCAGCGGGCTTTACACCCCGACAGGCGCAGGCCATCATTAAGACTTTTGGCTCGCCTCCCGGCTCAAGTACCATGAGCGACATGTACACGTATTCGAGCGCGTACAGCGGTATCTATTCTTATTATAAATATGGGGCGAATGCCGCTATCTACGGCGCTTCGGAGATCGGAATTGCAGGGACCATCAACTCCTACGCTATTTATAAATATTCCGGAAGTACCTCCCCATCCCTTACGCTGGATTCCACCTACATCTTCATGAAAGAAGTAGGCACCACAAAAGCGGTTTCTTCTCCTTTGTCCCTGGACGGATTCCAGGAAGTATTCCGCGGTACTTTTGCCAACAGTACGGCAAGCGGATGGCAAACGGTTACACTCACCACACCATTCGTATATTCGGGATCGGGTAACCTCTGCGTCATCGTAACACATCGCAGAAGCGCTTCCAGCGGTCAGTACGAATACTATTATCTGTCTTACGCATACGGATCGGGCTATAACGTCGGTTACCAGTACAATGCGTCCACAACCTGGACCAACTGGATCAATACCGGCAGTTCCACTCCTTCCACTTTATCGCTTACGAGTCAACGACGTCTTATCGTCCGTACATGCAGTTCAACATTGATCCTCCCGCATGTACCGGTACGCCTACGGCAGGTACAGCGGTAGCATCTTCCACAACTGCCTGTGCGGGTGTTCCCGTATCCCTGTCACTGTCCGGCGGTACTACGGTAGCGTCCTCACTTACTTATCACTGGGATACTTCTGCTACCGGTGCTGCAGGTACCTGGAATGCCCTGGGTACAGCAACTACCTATCCCGGAACATACACGTACACTCCTCCTACGGGCCGTACTTTGTACTACCGTTGTTGGGTTACCTGTTCTGCAGGCGGTTCTGCCGATACGTCAACGAATGTTGCTGTTGCCGTTGGTACAGCGCTGCTGCCACCTTACAGTGAAACGTTCGAAAGCCTGACACCTGGTAACAATGCTACCTGTGCGGGTGCTTATCCTCTGTTCAGTACCGGAGTTACATCTGCTTACGGTACGGATTACTGGAAAATGATCAGCGCCACCTACGATCCTTATGCAGGTTCTAACCACACCTCCGGAGGCGCCAACTATCTTGTGGCGGGTTACTATGTATATTATACGGGTTCTTACTCGGGTCAGTCGGGTTTCTGGTTTACTCCGGGCATCAAACTCGAAGCGGGTAAGACGTACCGATTCTCTTATTGGTACAGAGTTGCAGGCTATGTGGCATCTTACTATTCCACAACGGGTATCCGATTCGGAATGTACTACGGTACCACTCAGACGCCTTCCGGCATGACTGCGCTGAAGACTGACTGGGTGGATGTGAACAATACCTATAAGCAGGCGGTTGTTGACTTTACGCCGACCACTACTGCTACCTACTATATGGCCGCGAAAAGTGATAACCTGTCCTATTCTTATTATGGCGGGGGTATTTTCGACGACTTTAATCTGATTGAATTGCCTGCATGTTCTACCGCTGTTACGGCAGCAGATCTGAAAGTCGGTTCCAAGGCAGCAGTTTCCCCGAACGCTATTTGTTCCGTTCCGGGTTCCACAACACTGTCTTTGTCTTCCACACCGGCATACTCGGGTCTGAGCTATAGCTGGGAAGTGGCAAGCGGTACACCGACCTCTTTTTCGTCTGCAGGGATCAGTACCTTAAGTGGCTCCTATTCTATTACCGCAGCCAATACTTACTATTTCCGTTGTAAGATCACATGTTCGGCTTCAGGACTGTCTGCCTACTCCGATACGGTGAAAGTGATCACTACGCCGATCACGCCTCCTTATCTTGAGGATTTTGAAAGCGGAACCGCGGGTACAAATATGCCTTGCGCAGGATCTACCTACTGGAATACGCGCCCTTACTACTGGAACCTGGCCAATTCTCCTTACGATGCGACTTATGCACCGGGGATTAAGAACCATACCACCGGCGGTACTAACTACCTGCACGCAGGATACTACCTTGGTTACGGAACGGGTGCTGCGC
The DNA here is from genome assembly GCA_049840855.1 of Chitinophagaceae bacterium. Lineage (GTDB taxonomy): Bacteria > Bacteroidota > Bacteroidia > Chitinophagales > Chitinophagaceae > Rurimicrobium. The sequence continues at coordinate 25,002 of JASGJF010000013.1, forward strand.
AATACTGGTTCACGCCAGGGCTCGCGCTTACTGCCGGAAAGGCTTACAATGTATCTTACTGGTATAGTAACAGTGCGTATTATCCTATCTATTATTCTTCCTATCCGACCGATATGGGCATCTACGCAGGAACGGCTCAGACCGCCGCTGCAATGACCATTACAACCGGGGATGATACAACCATATATATCGATGCATTGAGTACGGCGACCTATGATAAGTTCCAGCGTGGATTTATCGCTCCGGCTACAGGTACTTACTATGTGGGCATTAAGGTGAACCACAAAAACTACTGTTACTACGGATTTGCGATCGATGATATCGGAGTGGACCAATTGCCTCCGTGCTCGGCTAAACCTACGGCCGGGAAAGCAGTTGCGACACCTTCGGTTATCTGCGGTTCGGGATCTACAACAGTAAGTCTTTCCGGTACCTCTCTTGCTTCGGATCTTTCCTTCCAGTGGCAGGACTCTTCTTCCACAGGATGGAACGACATCTCCGGCGCAACATTACCTTCTTATGTGACACCTACACTTACGGCCTCCAGGAAGTATCGTTGCCGCGTTACCTGTGGTCTGATACCGACACCTAATTCAGATGTTTCAGCCTCTATAGAAGTAAAGATCACGCCGCTGAATCCTCCGTACTACGAAGACTTCGAAACAGCTACTGCGGGTACAAACATTCCTTGTGCTTCTTATACCGGCTCCTGGAGTTCAACCTCCTATTGGTGGTTGTATGATGCTGCTATGACCGGTTCTTATGCGGGCATCGCGAATCATACCACGGGCGGTAAGAAATTCCTCTATGCCGGGTATTACCTGGGCGGTTATTATTCATCCACTACCGGTCAATACTGGTTTACTCCTTCTCTCAACCTGACTGCGGGTAAATCGTATAATTTCAGCATGTGGTTCAGCGGATCTGGTTATAGTTCCGACTACAATAACCAACCCTGGGTTCAGCTCGGTCTGTACGCCGGAACGGCTCAGACGGCGGCGGGTATGACTTCCCGTCTCGGAGGACTTGACACCAATATCCTGGCCAGCGATGGAACTTACCGCAAGTTTTCCCGCAGCTTTACGGCTCCTACCACAGCTGCATACTATATCGGTATCAAAGTAAATATGCAGGGTTATTGCTACCCCGGTATTGCGCTTGACGATATGTCTCTGGTGGAAAATGCCGCCTGTGCCGGAAGACCGACAGCCGGAAAAGCAGACGCTACCAATACGATGATCTGCAGTTCCGGTACGAGTGTATTGCGCCTGAGCGGAACCTCCGCTTCATCGGGTCTTACCTATCAATGGCAGGTTTCCACAGTAGCCCCCACAAGCGCGTTTGCTGCTGCCACCGGTACCAGTGCTACTTACGCAGATTACACGACGCCTACGTTGTCTACTTCGGGCAGCTATTACTATCGTTGTATCGTGACGTGCGCAGCTACAGGATTGTCTGATACATCTACTGTAGCAGTGGTGAATGTAGGGTATGTGATTCCGCCTTACAAAGAGGATTTCGAGCGTACAACAGTCAGCTACAATACGCCTTGTGCTTCTTACTATTCTCCTTACGGATGGTCCAACACCGCAAGCAGCTATTATTACCTCGGTATCAGAGCGGGCGACACTTATCCGTATTATGCGGGTAATGCCAACCATACTCCGGGCGGTGTAATGCACTTGTCTGCAGGTTATGCGGTAGGTAGCTATTACAGTTCCAGCTATGCGATCAACTACTGGTTCACACCGGCAATTATGCTGACGAAAGACTCTACGTATGAATTCTCCTACTGGTATGCGCTCTCCTCTTACGGAGCATCGTGTATACTCGGTATGTATTATGGTACGGCTCAGACGTCTGCAGGCATGACCACGGCGATTATTCCCGACTTTACTGCTTCCAGCTCTTCTTTCAAGCAGCTGATCGGCCGTTTCGTTGCACCATCTACGGGTACCTTCTACTTCGGTATCAAGATGAACAATAATACATACAACTATTACGGAACTTCCATTGATGATATCAACCTCGAGCAGTTACCTCCATGTACCGCTAAACCGGTTGCAGGTACTGTTGCCGCAACACCTTCCATGTTGTGTTCTGCCGGCTCAGTGAGTCTGTCTATGGATATGTCTACCGCCTCCAGAGCTGCCGGATTACGTTATCAGTGGTATTCCTCCACAACGTCACCTACTTCCGGATTTACGACTTTAAGCGGTCTGCTCACAAGTCCGAGCTATTCGACTTCTGCCAGTACGACTACCTGGTACACATGTGTTGTAACCTGTAGCTATACAGGAGACACCGTTGCTTCTTCTACGATTAAAGTAGACGTTGGTGTTGTAATCCCCCCTTATGTTGAAACGTTCGAAACAGTTGCACCGGGTACCAATGCACCTTGTGCAGGTTACACTTACGGTTGGGGTTCTTACGCATACTGGTATACTTACGGTGCTCCGCTGAGTACAATGTATGCTCCGTCTATGGATAACCATACTCCGGGAGGAAGCCGTTATCTGTCTACCGGATACTATCCGCTGTATTACTCCGGCGCTTATGAATACTGGTTCACACCGGCAATCAAACTCACTGCGGGCAGCCTTTACCAATTCAGCTTCTGGTATGTTCGCAGCGGCTACGCTCCTTCAGTTGCCGCAACGCTTGGCGTATATTACGGTACTGCACAGACAAAAGCTGCCATGACGACAGCGCTCGGTCCAGATCTTACAAGTGTTACAACAACCATGTACAAACAGTACAAGGCACAATTCACCCCGACTGCTTCCGGTAATTTCTATTTCGGAATCAAAACAGGACTGGCAGGATACGACTATTACGGCGGAACCGCTATCGACGATATCGGACTGCAGGAAGTGCCTCCTTGTTCTTCTTCGGTAGTTGCGGGAACGATCAACAGTGATCCGACACACATTTGTTCTGCCGGCGGATCTGCATCACTTAATCTCGACGGTACAACACTTGCAACCGGTCTTTCTTACGAATGGCTTTCTGCTCCTTCGGCAGCAGGTCCGTGGACCACAACCGGAGGAACATCGCTTCCTTACGTAACGGATCCTCTGTTTACCGATACCTGGTTCCGTGCAGTTGTTAAGTGTACTGCTACAGGTATAACAGATACCAGCAGTCCGGTACTTGTGGAGGTAGGAGCATTCTCTGTTCCTTATGCCGAAGATTTCGAATCCACTCCGTTTGATACGAAACCATTGTGTTCTGACGCTACGGACTGGGGTATGAGCTACGGATCCACTTATGGCTATATCTGGAGCGTTCGTAAAGGTGCGATCAGTCCGATTACCAACCACACACCGGGCGGTAAGTCTTACCTGATCGGCGGATACATGCTCGGATATTATGCTACGGCATCCTATGGTTATCCTACTGTAACTGATGACAACTACTGGTTTACCCCGGGGTTGGCTTTAGATTCCCGTTACAAATATGAACTGAGCTTCTGGTACATTTCCACTTCCAGCTATACACAAAACCGTATGGCCGTTAAATATGGTAAAACCCAGACCGTGGGAGGTATGACCAACACGCTGCTTGCACTGCGCCAGGTTTCTAACGGCACCTACGCACAGTTCGACACAATGTTCAAACCAAGCACATCCGGTACTTATTACATCGGATTCCAGAAGACGGTTTCTCCTTCAGGCGCATATGCTTATCCGGGTGTCGGTTTCGATGACATCAACCTGAACTATGCACCTTGCGATGGAACACCTATGGCAGGCAACATCCGCAGTTCCATGACTTCAGGAACAGGTAAATGTAAAGGCACCTACCTGCAGCTCACCGATACCGGTGCGACAATCAGTCTGGTACCCGGAATTAAATACCTCTGGATGCGCCGCGATCTCTCTGCTCCGTTGGCACCATGGACGGTGATAGCGGGTGCGGTAGATACTACTATTGCAGCCGATACACTCGTAGGCTATGAGTATAAATTTGCGGTAATCTGTAACAATACACATGATACTGCGTACTCGTCTGCGTTCCAGATCCCGCAACTGACGCCGCATCCGAGCGTTACTGTTGCTCCTTCCACCACGCCGATCACGTACTGTCTCGGAGATACGGTGAAGTTCAATGCGACTAATTACACCGGAGCCGTTTACGACTGGATGCTGGACAGCGTTGTTATTCCCGGATGGAAATTCAGTGATCTGGGTGCAACAGAACCGGGAACATACATGGTGAAAGTAACCTCTGCGTTGTCGCCTTGTCCTGCGTACAGTAACCAGGTAAAAATGATCGTCAACGACCCCGGCTACTCCGTAACCATTACCAAACCTGCGGACAGCATTCTTTGTGCCGGTTCTTCCGTGCTCCTGACTGCTGTTGCAAGTAAACCGGGTGTTACATTCCAATGGCGTAAAGACAACGTTGCTATCCCTGGCGCCACAAGTGCAACGTATCTTGTGACCACAGGCGGCTACTACCGCGTAATGGCTTCTGACGGAACTTCCACCTGTGCGGCAGCAAGCCGTAACGTGGAAATGGTTGTAAAACCTAATCCTCCGGCAGTGATCACCGTGCCAGGTGGTACCACCACAGCATGTGAGAATGAAGGCATATTGCTGGAAGCCAGCACCGGCGGATTCTCTTACGAATGGATGCGCGGCGGTACTACGGTTTACGGACTGACCGACAGCGCGGTGCTGATCAAGAACAGTGGCGTGTACTCCGTTAAAGTGCGTAATGCAGACGGATGTGCAACCACATCTTCTTCAATAACTGTGAACATCCTGCCTTCACCGGTTCCGGTAATTGTACGTACAGGAAACCGACTGACAACAACGATCTCTTACCCGACTTATCAATGGGTACGCAACGGAGTGGATATCCCTGCTGCTGCGGGAGGTACTGCCAGCTTCTACGATATCACATTGAAAGGTTTGTATAAAGTACGTGTTACTGCTACGAACAACTGTGAAGGTGAATCGACACCGCTTGAAGCTATGGACGATTGGTTGAGCATTGATCAGTCTTCTTTGGGTAACGCTCAAATCAAAGTGTTCCCGAACCCAACCGGCGGCAGGGTGACCATCACAAGCCCTATGCCTATCCAGGTACAGGTGAAAGATCTGAGTGGTCGTGTGATCATCCAGAGCCAGCAAACAAAAGAAGTAGACCTGAGCAAACTCGCCGATGGTGTGTATATGTTTGTGATCCTCGATAAAGAGGGCGTGCAGCAGATCGCTGAACAGCGTGTTACTAAGGTGACGAATAAATAGGCAGTCTTAAACTGCTGATTTCAAAAGCACCCGGCCTGCACAGGCCGGGTGCTTTTTTGATGTGTGGCGACGGCTATCCGACCCGCAAAAAAATAAAGGTGTATCTTTGCAGCGTTCACACGCCGCAACCATTTTTTATTATCTCTGTGTGCAACGCACACTTTTTTTGGTTGTCCTGCGGCTATTTACTCACTTTTAAATTTGACTTGCTTATGAAAGTAGGATTGATGGGTTTTGGCAAAACGGGTCGTTCCGTTACATCAGTTATCCTGGCAGCCAGAGATTGTTCACTCGAATGGATATACAGACGCGGCAATGCGCTTGATCATCGTTCCGCATCTGAATTCCTCGGAATCGAATCCGAAGATCGCGCAACCATTCTTTCACCTGCTTCAATTGATGTGGACACTTTACTGGAACAGCATCCGGTGGATATCATTATTGATTTCTCCTCTTCTGAAGGTATATGGACTTATGGAGACCACGCTGCCGAAAGGGGTATTGCCATTGTCTCGGCCATATCGCATTATAATCCCGAAGAGATCGGCTTTTTGCAGAAACTCGCTTTGCTCACCACCGTTTTCTGGTCACCCAATATCACACTTGGTGTAAATTACTTATTGTTTTCTGCACGCCTGCTTCAGAAGATTGCGCCGGAAGTGGATATTGAGATTGTGGAAGAGCATTTCCGCAATAAGCAGGGTGTATCCGGAACGGCAGTAAAGATTGCAAATGCGCTTGAGCACGAGCATGAGAAGATCAATTCCATCCGGGCCGGTGGGATTGTAGGTAAGCATGAAGTGATCTTCGGTTTCCCGTTTCAGACCGTACGCCTTGTTCATGAATCTATTTCACGTGAAGCATTCGGTAACGGAGCGTTGTTTGCCGCGAGGCATCTGTCGGGTAAACCGGCCGGGATTTTACAAATTTGAAGACCTGCTCGCGCCTTACTTCGCGCAGCAGATCGCATAAGGCAGCAGTTAATCCTGTTCCACCTCTCTCAGATACTGGTCTTTCAGGTGCTCGTAAAACGGGTGAGGTGCTGTTCGGATTCTATTGTGTTTCCCTATTAACCTT
>JASGJF010000014.1:0-87867 GCA_049840855.1 Chitinophagaceae bacterium
AAGGTTAATGGGGAAGACGATAACTCCGAACAGCACCTATGGCTCCGGCTGCACGCTGTCTTCGGCCATTGCCGCCTTCCTGGCCAGGGGAGAACAGCTAACAGCTGCGGTCGGTCTCGCACAGGAGTATGTAACGCAGGCGATAGCTGCAGGCAGCGATGTGCGCACCGGTAAAGGCAATGGCCCTTTAAATCATTTTTTTGCACCTCAAGCGCTGATCAAACATGAGATGGTCTGACACCATATGGCAGGACACGGCTGACATATACAGCAGGATACTGGAAATGCCGTTTATAAAAGAACTTTCGGAAGGGACGCTGCCACCCGGAAAATTCCGCTTCTATATAGCGCAGGACGCTCTGTACCTGGAGCAGTTTGGGCGTGTACTGGCACTTACGGCCGCGAAGGCGGCAGACGTAAACGATGTGCTTACCTACACGCGTTTTGCCGAAACCGCTATTGTGGTGGAGCAGGCGTTGCATGCATCGTACTTCGCCGATTTTGGCGTAAGCGAAAAAGGAGTGATGCAGCCGGCCTGTCACCATTACACGCATTTTTTGCGCAGTACGGCCGCGCTGGACCCGGTGGAAGTGAGCATGGCTGCCACCCTGCCCTGCTTCCGGATCTATGCCGAGGTGGGCGCACATATCTATGCAGGGCATAGCAGTAAGGATAATCCCTATCAACGCTGGATCGACACCTATGCGGGCGAAGACTTCATGCATTCCGTGGAACGAGCCATCGACTGCTGCGATCGTGTTGCGGAACAAAGCAGCCCTTCCGTGCGGACGCGGATGAACGAAGCGTTTATCTGTGCCGCACGCATGGAGTTTGCGTTCTGGGATGCGGCGTACCGGATGCATACATGGCATATCTGAAGTAGTCCGGCGATAGTGTAAGATTGAAAGCGGCTTACTCCACCAAAACCCTTTGCCTTTCGGTAGCACCGTCGGCGGTTTGTATTTCTACAATGTACAGACCTTGTGGCAAATCAAGTGAAGTACTGTTACCTTTTAAGGCTGGTTGCTGCACCACCAAACGTCCGCTTAGGTCAAAAGCGCGTACATTTTGCAGATCTCCGCTTGCCTGAATATGGATCGTACCGTGGGCGGGATTCGGATAAATTTGTATACCCCGGTTGGTGTGCAGCACCGCCGGCACATCCAAACCGGTTGCAAAGAACCGATTTCTGAACGTATCTGCATCTACCGTTGCCACCATAGTGACAGCCTGTGAATAATAGGGACTCACGTAAGTCGTGCTGATGTAATTGCTGCTAAGCATAAATGCAGTATCCGGAGCGAACAGGCCGGAATCACAGCGGTAAAGTCCTGCGAGCATCCAGAACATTTTGGGTGGAATCGCAGCTCCTGAGTTTAACCGGAAATAAGCATCAACCGGAATGCTGGTTGCGGTGCCGATGGGAAACCCCTTATTGATGCTCCAATCGGCAACGATCCAGGAAGAGAGTGTGGTTGCAGCGCTGCCTTCATTATAGATTAGCCCGCTCGTATCGCTTGCTCCCCACCAGGTAGAATCAGAGTTAAAAACAACTCCGTCTGCATTATATACTTCACCCGCTCTTTTAAAAGATTGTGTCGGGTTAAAGATGCGGGCGTTGGCAACGGAAACAACGGGTGGTGCAGCTCCGGTAATCGTATCGTTGTAAATAGCCATCCCCTTTCCGGGTATTGTGTCATAATAATAGTAATTGCCAACGATCTGACCACCTTTTATAGTAAGGTTCCCGCCCTTATTGTAAATTCCCGCAGCAAAATTGGTATTGCCCGCATCGTTTCCCGCTATAATTACGCTATCCTGTATGACAAGCGAAGAGTTGATAGAGGCGATAGCGCCTCCGTGATTACCTGCAATAGTTGTTTTATTATCGAGCCTTGCATCGGAGCCTCTGAGGCAAATGTTACCGCTGTTTTCTTCCAGGCACGAATTGTTGCTTATCAGTGTACTGTCGCCGATTGTAAGGACACAGGTATCAGCTAATATGGCCCCGCCAATTTTAGCCATGTTGCTTTTAAATCGGGTAAAGCCGCCTATTGTTAGTTTTCCCTGAGCCGCGATAGCGCCACCCCTCCAGGAATAATTGCTGTCGAAAGTCACATGACCGTCTATTGTCAATTCTCCGATACAGCGCACCGCACCGCCAAAAAGATAATTCGCCCGGTTGTTGTAAAACAGGATGTTGCCTGTGATAGATAGTTTACCTCTGGAATAAATGGCGGCTCCGCCAATCCAGGAAAGATCAGCTGTTCTATAAGGTATAGAATAGTAGGATGGGATGTACCAGATTAAACAGTTTCTGAATATTGTATTGCCGGTAATGCGTACATCTGTTGAGTCAAATGCTTTAATAGCCGCCCCATATAAAGAATCGTCTTCCGGAGCTTTCATTGGGAAGGTTGATGTAGATGTCACAATTGCACTGTCAAAAATAACATCATGAAAAGTAACTCTGGTAATAGAAGCCGAGCTTTTAATGTAAAATATTGATTTGGTATAAGCTGCACAGCTGATGATACTGCTGTCGGTTGGTGTTTGCGTGCCACGAATAAAAAGGTCTTTATCGATGGTCACTCTGTAACCAAAAAATGTCCCCGTACTTAATACCAGACTATCGCCGGATGCAGCTTCATTAACTGCATTTTGCAATATGGGCCAGGAGCTGATACGGCTCACAAAGCTACCGGAACGATAAATATCTACGTACTGAGCCCTGAGGCTAAAGTGTAGCAGTAAAGTAGTGATTAAAAATGACAGACGTGCTTTCACAGGTGAATTATATGCTATATGACGACTAAAGAAGGAAATTGGTTGGCTTTTACTCCACCAGAACCCTTTGCCTTTCGGTAGCACCGTCGGCGGTTTGTATTTCTACAATATACAGACCCGGCGGTAAATCAAGTGAAGTACTGTTACCTTTTAAGGCTGGTTGCCGCATCACCACACGCCCGCTCAGGTCAAAAGCGCGTACATTTTCCATATAGCTTATACACTGAATGTGAATAGACCCATGTGCAGGGTTTGGGAAGATCGTTATCGCATGCTTCATATCCCATTCCTGCACGCCTAATGGCACAGTTCGTACCAATACTGTATCGCTCTTAGACAAGCCGCAGACAGTTTGCACCACGATGTAAGTGTCCGTTGCTCCTACAGTCGCATTGGCCGGTACGGAGATAATCGCACCACTGTCAATAAGGCTTCCCCGATGATACCACTTGCAGTCCAGTGCTTCAGCGGTAGTATCACCCACACGCCCTATTTGCCGCCGCTTACCCTGCTCCACCCAGGTATCCTTACCGGCATCGGCATCCAGGTCAATGGGGATTACGGATACATCGTCTATGAGGTAGTAAGATATTTGCGGGGATAGCAGCCAATAATTAGTTGTTATTACTGACGTTGCTGAATTAGGGAAAAAATTGCCTATGGTAATGTGCGTCTCATTTCCATTTGCTACAAAGTTTCCCTCAATCTTTATCCAGTTGGCGGTATCTGTGATCACATCGTTGGTGTACACTTGAGGGGTGACGGTCAGAATCTCGGTGCAGGTGGGAATAGGCAGCTTATTGATAGCGCCGTTATCGAGGTAGGCGCCGATCTTATTTTGGCCATAACCAGCACCTTCTGCAAGGTTTACCCAAAAGCTAAGACAGTAGGTTTGACCTGCATTTAAAGTATTCAATCTCCCTTGAACATATTGGCGGAAATTTGAATCATGTGACAATGGTGGAGGAGAGGTTCTATCATAATAAAGTACTGCACCAGCCATACCATTCCCTGAATGGCAATATTGATAAAAGACACCATTATCAGGAGTAGTGGACATTCTATTAACCCCAGCGTCAGCACATGCGTTAAAGTACTCTGAAGTTTTTATTGAGTCTACGGGACTGAGCGTATCAATCGCATCCGTCCAATATTTAGCATATTTAATCTGATTTGCATCATCAGGACATTGGCTGAACTGCTCAAACCCTGGGTTCTTGATAAAGTTTACCTGTGCCTGCGCTATTGCGCAGGCACAGGTAAACAACAGGATGATAATACTTCTCATAGCTATCTGATCACAAAGCGTAAACAAGAGGTCTTTGGAGCATTTATCCGTGATGGCACAGGATACCATAATGCGTAGTTACCGTAACGTAATCCTTTCCCTTTGCACATTGCCCGCCTCGTCGCGCAGTTCAAGGATATAGATACCCTCCGGCAAATTGAGTTTAATGGAAGCTTGTTTGTTGGAGAACTCGACTGGCTCGTGCATCAGCATCCTGCCAAGCAGATCGTATATACTGGCCCGGATGCTACCCTTAGGTGAAGATTCAGCTGTAACAGACACTATTCCATTGGAAGGATTGGGAAAAATGCTGAAATGATCTCCGAATCCGAATTCCTGTACGCCTAAGCCTACCGTTTTTACCAGAACCGTATCGCGCTTTTCCAGACCACAGATGGTTTGTACCACCACATATGTGTCAACAGCTCCCTTTGTTGCATTAGCATTCACACTGATTACCGCGCCGCTGTCAATCAACATACCCTTGTGGTACCACTTGCAATCCAAACCCATTGCGGTTGTATCGCCTACACGGCCAATATCCCTTTTCTTTCCCTGCTCCACCCAGGTATCGCTACCAGCATCGGCATCCAGATCGGTTGGAATTACGGATACGTCATCGATGAGGTAATAGGAAATCTGATCGGTCAAAAGCCAATAATTTGTCCGTGAAACTGAAGTTGAAGAATTCGGAAAAAAATTACCTATGGTTATGTGTGTTTCACTTCCATTGGCAGTAAAAGATCCCTCAATTTTAGTCCAATTTGCTGTGTCGTCTACTATTTTGTTAGTGTACACCTGTGGACTAACCGAAAGTATTTCTGTACTTGTATGAATGGGTAATAAATTAATTGATCCGTCATCCAAATATGCTCCGATTTTGTTTTGGGAGTAGCCTGAACCCTCAGCTAGATTGATCCAGAAGGAAATGCAATAATCCCGTCCACCGATTAAACGCTTGTGCAAATGCCCCTGAATGTATTGCCTAAAGGCTGTGTCTGAAGATAGTGGCGGAGAGGGTGTTTTATCGTAGAAAAACGAAGCTCCTACAATGCCGCTACCTGTATGGGAAAATTGATAGAAATAGTTGTTTACTGGAAGGGTCGCGGCAAAATATTTACCTGTGTCTGCACAAGAGTTAAAGTAATCGGTAGTTTTATTTGAATCTATGGAACTAAAAGTATCTATTGCGTCAGTCCAGAATTTAGCGTATTTGATTTGATTAGCGTTGTCCGGACACTGAGTAAACTCTTCAAAGCCCGGATTTTTTACAAAATTTACCTGTGCGTGTGCAATAGCGCACGCACAGGTAAATAATATGATAAAGACACTTTTCATGTAAGTATATTCCGGATGACGCGGTTATTTATTGTATCGCTATCCGTTCGCGCTGCACATTGCCCGCCTCACCGCGCAGCTCAAGAATGTAGCTACCCTCCGGTAAATTGAGTTTAATGGAAGCTTGTTTGTTGGAGAACTTAACTGGCTCATGCATCAGCGTCCTGCCAAGCAGATCGTATATACTGGCCTGAATGATACCGTTAGGTGAAGATTCAGCCGTAACAGACACGAATCCATCGGAAGGATTGGGGAAAATGCTGAAATGATCTCCGAATCCGAATTCCTGTACGCCTAAGCCCACCGTTTTTACCAGAACCGTATCGCGCTTTTCCTGACCACAGATTGTTTGTACCACCACGTAAGTGTCAACAACTCCCTTTGTTGTATTGGCATTCACACTGATTACCGCGCCGCTGTCAATCAACATACCCTCGTGGTACCACTTGCAATCCAAACCCATTGCGGTTGTATCGCCTACACGGCCAATATCCCTTCTCTTTCCCTGCTCCACCCAGGTATCGCTACCAGCATCGGCATCCAGATCGGTTGGAATTACGGATACGTCATCGATGAGGTAATAGGAAATTTGTTTTGATGTTAGCCAATAATTTGTAACTAAAATAGATGTCGCCGAATTAGGAAAAAAGTTCCCGATTGTTATATGGGTTTCCTTTCCCGTGGCAATAAAACTTCCTTCAATTTTGGTCCAGTTGGCAGTATCATCAACAATTTCATTTGTATATACTTGGGGTAATACAGAGAGAATTTCAGTGCTTGTATGAATTGGTAAAGCATTTATCGAACCATCGTCTAAATAAGCTCCTATCTTATTTTGAGCATAACCTGAACCTTCAGGCAAATTTATCCAGAAAGTGACGCAATATTCTTTACCATTCACTAAAGTGTCCAAGAAGCGCCCTTGGATATATTGTCTTAAATTAGAATCTGTGGATAAAGGGTTGTATGATATTTTGTCGTAAAAAAAAGTTGCGCCTACCATTCCATTGCCGCTTCTACAATACTGATAAAATCCCATGTTGTAAGGGGTAGTCGCTATAAAGTAGGTGCCGGTATCTGCGCAAGCATTGAAATATTCAGTAGTCTTATCTGAGTCAATCGGACTAAGAGTATCAATAGCATCCGTCCAATACTTAGCATAACTTATTTGATTTACAAAGTCCGGGCATCGAGTAAACTCTTCAAAGCCCGGATTTTTTACAAAATTTACCTGTGCGTGTGCAATAGCGCACGCACAGGTAAATAATATGATAAAGACACTTTTCATGTTTATCTGATTACAAAGCGTAAGCAGGTGGTTTTCGATTGTTGCTCCCCGATACATACCAGATATATTCCTGGTGTCCGTTGTCCGGTGTTGATCACAATCTGTCCGTTCGTAAAGTTAGCATTCGTTTGGTAAACGAGTGCACCAATACTATTATACACTTTTACCTTTACTGCCCTGTCCGTTCCGGAGGAAGAAAGCCTGAACGAGCCATTATTCGGGTTAGGGAAAAGAGTATAAGCGGAGGAAGCGTCTGCTACACTATTTGCGTCAGCGAAACGGAATTGTCCGTTATTGGCTCCGGAGCATCCTTCGTCATTATAGGTTTCCATTTGCCGGGTTACTTAAAATTGTAAACCACGAGCCTGATATACTACCGCACCGTCGAGATCGGGGCATTTGTGCGCTAACGCTGTCAGCAGGTCTTTATCGGCTGCAGTAAGCGTGCCCTGCAAATACCGGAGGTAGAGTAAAAAGTAATCGGAATAATTAGCGACAACAGCATCAGCTTCACTGTAATCTGTCACCACAACATTCGTATCAATCTCTACTCTGCCTAACGCTTCTGCCGGATGTGTCAGCAATACCTGCACTTGAGATAAATCATCATTGTCGAATGCTGATTCGATGTCCGTTATCCATTTAAATCGACTGCCAGATGCTGTGGTCATAAAGCTCGTAAAGATGCCCAGAGAGTCGTATTGCGAACTGTCTGTTAACCCCAAGCGATATAACGCCAATTGCGCCATCCATTGATTCGGTTTAAATTCATCCCCATACCCGAGGCTGTCGGCCAGTATCATCGCTGGTAAGCCCTTAGGCCCGCCCGAAGTGCCGCTTTTAGTTACAGGTGGCTCATAGAAACCTGCACAATTTTGCGCGAGCGGATTAGGTGTGAAAATCAAAGACGACGATGCATATGGTGAAGAGCCGAGAGTATAATTGTTATATATTGGATTTTCTGTTGAATATCCGCTTCTTAAGAATAATTTGGAATTCGTTGCGTTCAATTTGTTTTCGACAAATGTCTGGGAATTTGTCGCGCTCCAAGTACTCCCCAGCCATTGATTGCCGCAGGGACCCATCTTAGTCGGTGGTTTTGTAGCAAGATAAGTGGTAGGTGCCTGATCGCCTATATCACTTCCTATAACAAGCCCTTTCCTTGCAGTATCCATCCTGTTCAATGTCCATCTGGTACCGGACTGGGGTGTAGTGCCTGAGAAGTCAAATGCCCGTCCCATTTTAATAGCGGCATTATCGCACACTTTCAGGTAAGTATTGAATGATACCCAGACGCCTCTGACACGGTCGTTATTTGTATTGAGTTTCGCCGTTTTGATTATGTTCGACAGGATACTACCCGAATAGCAATTGTCCATCCTGATGCCGTACTGAGCATTATCGGTCTGCCCTGTTATAGATGTATCCCATAGGTTGATCTGATTGGAAGACACCACAGGTGAAGACGTGGTCAGGTTGTTAATGCTGATCCCGTTAAAAGAGCGGTCCATGAAGTTGCTGCTTGCAGAGAAGGTGTTTGCCTTGCCGGCTATGTTGTTGTAGACGTAGATTGGCAGGAACATAAACTCTTTAGGTTTGTACAAAGACAGGTTATATGCCGCATCCGGGTTGGCCGCGTAGAACTTATTATTGTCCAGATTGATCGCTACACCGGTGTTGGGGTTGCGCATATTTACGGAAATACCTGAATACACGTTGCTGATCGTATTATTGCCAACTGTCCAGTTCCACTGGTTTTTATGACCGGAGATCCAGATACCGCTACCGTTCCATTTGTCGTAAGGATAAGCGGCTCCGGGAACAAAAGAACCGATTTGGCGGCTGGTGGTAATGACAGAGTTTGTAATTGTCACTTCTGCCATTGCATCGATCCCTATCGCGTCGAAACAATCATGGAAGCGGTTGATCTGGTTGGTTGTTGAGTGAATGTTCCGCACACGGTCATGACGATTGGAATCGCTCCGTGCAAACACCCCTATACCGCCCCAGTCTGGCAATACCGATGAGCTTAGTGAAGAGGTATCCCATCTTCTCGACATGTTGATGAAGATGTTATTGCGCATGGTCATATTGCTGCGGTTGCAGTAGATACCGTATTTATGGTTGTCAAACAGATTGGCGGAATCGTCCCTGCTTCCACCGCCGATGGCCACTTCGTATACCAGCCTGCCGGTACTGAAAGGAGTACGTGTCAGCCCCACATGGTCAAACTCCATAGCGATGTAGCACATATTGCCTGATTTGTCTTTTGCCCTGGGATATGTCTTATTCACAATGAAGCTGGGCTTCAGATCAGTCGGCACGGGCTGTGCTTTCAGTTGTGTGGCGCTGGGCCATATCCTCGGATAGCCTAAGAACGTCGCTGGCCGAACGTCTCTTGCCGTAAATACATTGCTCTTGATCGTAAACGGATAAACGGAATCCGTTGTCGCCGGGTTATAATTCGCAACGTAAATCGCTCCCTGATTCCGGTTGTACACGGAGTGTACCGAATAAATGATGTCCCCGGATGCGGGTGTTTTGGGATACGTTGCCTTAATAGCCATCTTGGCATCCTCTATCATACTATTGTTCTTCACTGCAATCCTTCCGGATCTGGAAGAACCGCTTGCAAGTTCAATACCCGCCCACATAAAGGTGTCGGTAGGACAGGTGAATAAGTGAGCCGAATCTAAAGTCAGCTGTACGGAATCAGCGACCGTAATTTTCACATTCGGCGCTATGAGCACATTCGCATTTTTGAACATGGTGTTAGCGGTCAGGGTAACGTTAGCGCTGATATAGTAGAGCGGAATGGCAGGGACTGCAGCGGTGACACCGCTGATTGTGTAGAACACTGAAGTATCGCCGAATATAGTGGGAATACTGCAGGGGCAGCCTGTTCTTCCCTGAACTTCAAATGTATCCGAACCTGTAAAACAGCCATTGCTGTAGGTAAGAATGTATTTTGTTGCTACAGAAGGCGAAACGTCAATAGCAGTAGTGGTAGCCAGCACTTTGCCGCTCAATGTTTTCCATGTGTAGGTAGGGCTTGCCGAACAGGAGTTTACACTCGACACTTTTGCGTACAAACGTGTGATACAGGGCAGCAGCAGGCTGTCGCCGATCTTTACAGAGTACGCCTGTTGTTTGAGCGATACATTGTCCAACAGGATACTTGCTACCTCTCCGCTTCCCAAAAAGCTTTTCAGCCGCAGGTACATCACATTGGAGGGGGTATCGCTGCAATAACTGAGCGGCACTTTGAAGTGCGCCCAGGTGCCGGATACGTACATGATGGTACTCGGGACCGGGGTTACAGTATAGTTCTTGTAGGAAGCATCGGCACCGGTCTTGATCAGGTGGCTGCCGTCCGTAAACGCGATGTACACGGAGTCAACTGCGGGATACGGATACACGAAAGGCGTAGCTGTCCATATCGCATCGAATTCCAGCAAGTAGTTGTTGCATTTACGAACAGAATCCCCAAGCAGAAACAGGTCGGGATAAGCTCCGAGCTGGTAACGGTTACCCTTGCCGAGGTACGCGTCCGGATATTTGATGTATGCATAGGAGGCCCCTAAGCTCAGGGAATCGATGTTCCAGGGGAACGAGGTGTAGATGCTGCCGAAGGTTTGCTTTAAGGTATGTGCGTCCGGGCATTCCACATAGCTGTTGCGGATGGCTATGGGGCTGCCATATGGATGGCAGTCGGAATAGTGCAGGTTTTCTTTAATGCCGATCCCAAAGTTCGTTTCAGTTGCCCCGCCTATCGCCTTGATCATTTCTGCAGTGTCTTTTATCTTCACTTCTGAACCTTCTTCGAAATCGCCGTTCAGTACCAGGTTGGCGCCGGGCGCCACATTTACATTTGTTCCTTTACCGCAGTCGATCGTGTACAGTACGACCGCTCCGGTTTCCTTGCCGTCCGTCACAGTAACCGCAAACAGTACTTTGCCATAGAAGTTCGGACGAGGCGTAAATGTGATTGTCCGGTTTCCATTGGAGAGTGTGAGCAGCTTGTGGTTGTTACCACCCTGGCCGCAGCCCATGAAATTGATGATACTTTCAGGGACATAGCGCAGTGTATCTCCATCGTCATCGTGCAGCGTGGTATCACTGCCAATGTTGATGACCAGGCTGCTGCCAACATTATTTACCATTGTAAAATCTACCGCTACCGTATCGAAATAGAAAGGCGCCTCAAAGAAGCCGTAATTATAGCGGGGATTGTAATTTTTACTGCAATAAGGACGGTGGTTATAGTAATTGTATGCCGTGGCGCTGCTTGCAGAGAAAGAGCTGCTGTTGAAATTGAGCCCGATGATGTCTTTTCCGATCCGCAGCTCATCTTTTGAATAGCTTCGGCTAACGATACCCTCGCCGAAATTTCCCCTTAGTACGACATTTTGAAAATCCCCGTAACCAACGCGGGTACGTCGATAGTCCGTTGCGATATGGGCCGGATAATTCATGGGAATACGGTAAGGTGCGGAACTGTTATCTGCCCACAACAAAGTATAGGATACCGGTACGGAAGGGTATACCCGCGTAAGGGTGGCCGAGGCGGCAGAGGCCGCCGGGTAGGAACCTGAACTGATACGCATTGAGGAGTCCAGGCTGGTAAAGTTCGTGGTCGAGTAGGTACCCCCGTGATATACGTCTGTCCAGCTCCAGTAACCGATACCATGAGAAACGAGGTGCAGCAAAGTGCTGAACAGGTCATACTGGCATTCCTGTACGTCGCCGAGTCCGTTCTGGAAATCCACCGGCAGAAATGCGTTGCCATACAAGTTGTCCAGTGAAAACCGCGGGGAGCTGGTAATGATGGTATCGAAGTTCAGCTTCAGATCAGCATGGAAACTGCCCGGACTGGGGTCCGTGCCAGTGCTGCTTTTCAGGTAGTCCCATACAAAGCCGTTGACAATGTCCCCGGGCGTGAGCGGTGTTTTATAGAACGGCGCACCATAGCCGAGCACTTTTTTGTCGGGCGTATGGTGGGCATGCGTATACGAGCTGTCCACCTTCAAACGGATATACTGACCGGCGGGAACATTGCTGAAGTCGAATACCGACTGGACGTAAGTGAGCACCGCACAAAGCGTGCTGCGCCTCGTAGCACCTACCGAAGCATCGGCAAACCCGTCGCCGGAGCGGTACGCAACATCGTAATAGTAGATCTGGAACTTGCCGCAATACTCGATGGCGGAGGAGGGAAAGGAAGAAGGTATCGTAGGATCGCCGACACCGAGAGAGGAGACATAATCATGACCTAAACCACAGCGGGGGTACAGGCTGTCGCTCACAGCCGGTAAGCCTTGAGCATGGATATTGCTTTGAAATAGCGACATTATCATCGCTATCCCAAAAAACAGCTTTTTGAGCATAAGATGCATTTTAATGATTAAGAAATAGTTAGACGGCAACGAATGTTGCATGATGGTACACCGCATCATCGGATGAGATAGCGTACGGCCCCCCTTTCAGTAAGGATAGCGTAATGCATAGAGTGAGGTTTTAAAGTGAGCTATACGGTTCATTGCTTCGCTTTATGTCTTCCCGCTCTCTTTCAGAACGATAGAACCTCATCATGAATATCAAAGATTTCATTTGATGCGGTTAAGCAAATATAGCCTCAATAGTTTATCACTAAATATATTTTTCAGTGTGTTTTTACCTGATTTAAAATCATATCGTTAGCTACTTACCCAACGCATATTATTTCAATGAATATCTATGAAGAATAGGTTTCGCTGTTACATCAGCAGCGGAATATAGAATTGCCAGGTGATTTCGGGACAATGCAATGTTTTCCCTTTTGATTGCTGAAACTTTAGGATAAGCTCAGCCTTTACCGCAATTGCGGTATTTATTTTCGCGGTGAAACTGCAGCCGATAATAAAGATCGGTCGCAGGATAACCAGATACCCCATTAAAAAACAAATACTCATGGACCTCAAATCAAACGAACCCTTCTGGCTGATCAAAAACGGCATCATGCACTCCTACCCTTCCCTGCATGAAAACATCAGTTGCGATGTGCTGGTGGTGGGTGGCGGTATCACGGGCAGCCTCATCGCGCATCAATGTATGGAAGATGGCTATAAAACGGTGCTGATAGACAAACGTGAAATCGCAAATGGCAGTTCCTCCGCTACCACCTCCATGCTGCAATATGAAATAGACACCCCTCTCTCCGAACTGAAGGATATGATCGGAAAGGATGGCGCGGTGGCCAGTTACCAGGCATGCTCAGATGCCATCGACAAACTGGAAAAGATCTGTAAGCAAATCAGGTCGGAAGCAGGTTTCCGGAGAAAAGATTCGCTGTATTTCGCTGCGTTTAAAAAAGATATCGAATGGCTGACGCTGGAACTGGAAGCCCGTAAGGAAGCGGGATTTGAAGTGCAATGGCTGAGCGCTGCGGAGATCCTTAAAAACTATGGTATCGAAGATACACAGGGAGGCATTCTTTCGGCACAGGGCGCGAGCATGGATGCTTTTGCGCTGTCGCACGAACTGCTCGCCTATGATGTGCGCAAAGGGCTACGGGTGTACGACAAGACAACACTGACCGAGGTGCAATACGGATCACGTTCGCACAGCGTGCTGCTGAACACCGGCGCCGTCGTAAAGGCCGGGAAGATTATTTACTGCACCGGCTACGAAAGTGCATCGATGATACCGGAGCATTTTGTGAACCTGATCAATACCTATGCGGTGGTATCGGAAGTAGATCAGGAACACAGCCGGCAATACAAGGATTTGCTGGTATGGAATACCACCGACCCTTACCTGTACATGAGAACTACGGATGACGGACGCTTCCTGATAGGCGGCGGAGACGAGCAATTCCGCGATCCGCGTAAAAGAAATGCGCTGCTGGATAAAAAAGAACGGAAGCTGGCGGCTGCCTTTGCGAAATACCTGCCGCATATCCCTTTCCGACCGGACTTTGCATGGGCGGGCACTTTCGGAGAAACCAAAGACGGATTACCCTACATCGGCACACACAAACATTTTAAAGGCAGCTATTTTGTGCTGGGATTCGGCGGAAACGGCATCACGTTTTCCGTTACCGGCATGGAAATGGTATCTGCGTGGCTGAACGGTAAACGCCATCCCCTTGAGAAATGGTTCCGTTTCGGAAGATAACCTGTCCTAATTTTTCCGGAACACCTCGAAACCCAGCTGCATACCGAAATGTACGGAGCCGAGCTTCCTTACATAGCCAAAACTGTATCCGGGATCGGGGATGCCGCCTGTAGTGCTTGTTGTCTCATATGCGTAAGTCCGGATACGCGTGCCGATACCTGCGAATACAAGCAGGCATGGCCGTATTTTCCCCCGGCGCGCTGTAACAACTTTACACCCCAAAAGCGCTTTTACTGCATAGACGTTGTAATCGGTAGTATTCCGTCCTCTAACTGTCTGGCCCATTCCGTCCGGGTAACTGTAGTCGTTATAGTTCCACCAATGGCGATAAAGCGCCTGTCCTTCGTAATACCAGCGGCGATTGGCAGAAAAGAAGCGCTTATAACTGAAACCCATTGTTACAGCATTCAGATCATTGCTCAGGTAGGACGGGGCTTCAATATCAGGTGCATAGTTTTCGGACAACTTCCTGGATCGGTAAGCGCCGACCACACCGAAGCCGTTGCGCTTATATACCCAGTCTGCATTTGCCGATATTTCCCCCACAATAAGTTGCAGCGGCTGAACGGTTAATCGGAAACAGGGAAAACGTGCAACCTGTTTGCCGGAAGTATCGCTTCCCTGCGCCCGTAATACAGGCAAACAGCAAAGTTGCAACAACAATATAAAGAGACCGTGTTTCATGGGTGACTCAAAAATAGCAAAACATAGATTCCCGGATGCCCGGAACAGTTTATATTTTTTCGCAAATCATAATTATATAAACGGCCGCAATCAATAGTAAAACCAATCACTGAACGGCTTGTACAAACTTTGCAGGAAACCATCTGATAAATAAAGTGCCACTTGCTATATTAAAAGACGTGCCTGAAACATTGGAGATCTCTGATAAGCGCTATAACACTTTGTTGAGCCTGCAAAGACGACGAAACGGCGACTATTTTATAAAGCTTGTATTCCGGGAGTTAAGTAATGAACAGGCAAATGAGCTTAAATACCTGGCTAAATTCCCGCAATCCGTTACTGTCGTTTCAGAACTGCTTAATACTGTATATGGCATCAGTACGATCGTGGTCACCCGTAACGAAAAAAACTCTGATACGGAAGTGACCTGGAAATGCAAATGCTACCATTCGCAGATTGCCGATCCCTGACCCTATATTGGGGTAACACCATCATCACCGGCAGACTTTCTCACGTTACCAGTTACAAAAAAACAACGGCCTCAGATGAGGCCGTTGATGATAATATCAATAAGCGTTGTAAGGATTATTTACCTGCAATTGCGTCCTGCACGAGTTGCGCAGCTTCGCTGAGGAGGATAGCACTTTGTACTTTCAATCCTGAATTCTCAATCAGTTCTTTTGCAACTTCGGCATTGGTACCCTGCAGACGAACGATGATCGGAATAGAGATATTACCCAGGTTTTTGTAAGCTTCGATCACACCGGATGCAACGCGGTCGCAACGTACGATACCACCGAAAATGTTGATCAGGATCGCTTTTACGTTCGGATCTTTCATAATGATACGGAAACCGGCTTCCACTGTCTGTGCGTTGGCAGTACCGCCCACATCCAGGAAGTTGGCAGGCTCGCCACCAGCCAGTTTGATCATATCCATGGTAGCCATTGCCAGTCCGGCGCCGTTTACCATACATCCCACGTTACCGTCGAGCTTCACATAGTTGAGGTTGTACTCCCCGGCTTCCACTTCTGTAGGATCCTCTTCTGCCTTATCGCGCATTTCTTTCAGATCCGCGTGACGCAGCATAGCGTTGTCGTCGAGATCCATTTTACAGTCAACAGCGATGATCTTGTCATCAGCGCTTTTGAACAGCGGGTTGATCTCCAGCATAGAACAGTCCAGACCGATGTACGCATTGTACAGGTTGGTCACGAATTTCACCATGTTCTTGAACGCTTCACCGCTGAGACCCAGGTTGAACGCGATATTGCGTGCCTGATATCCCTGAAGGGCCATGTTTGGCGCAACCCACTCTTTAAAGATTTTCTCAGGAGTGTTGTGTGCCACTTCTTCGATATCCATACCACCTTCAGTGGAGTACATGATCACGTTCTGCTTCTTGGTACGATCCAGCAGAATAGACAAATAGAACTCTTTTCTGTCGCTTGGACCATCATAATACATATCCTGTGCAACGAGGATCTTGTTTACTTTTTTACCGGCAGCACCTGTCTGGATGGTCACCAGGGTGTTTCCGAGGATATTTTTTGCCACACGTTCCACATCTTCAGCACTTTTCACTACGGAAACGCCGCTTTGCTCCGGCACTTCTACCATACGGCCTTTACCACGGCCACCTGCGTGAATCTGAGCTTTTACTACGGCAAATTTACTGCCCGTCTGGCTCGCGATCTGCTGGTAAGCAGCTACAGCAGCAGCTGCGTCGTCTACGGCAACACCTTCCTGGGTAGGAACTTGATAACGTTTCAGTAATTCTTTGGCTTGATACTCGTGTACGTTCATTAGGAAAAAAATTTTCGCGAAGTTAAAAGAATAATCCGTTTCTGGTAGCGTTTCTACCAGTATTTAGCAAAAAAGTGTTGATCAGGCTTTGGCAGGTTCCTGCAGAATATCGATGAATTCCGCTGCTGCCAGCTCCATTTTATTCACCATTTTATTGATCTGCGTATTCAGGTAATCATACGCGACATAACTCAGCAAACCGATGATGAGTCCCACTGCCGAGGTTACCATTTTGGTATAGATACCGCCTGCGATGCTTTCCAGCGAAAAGCCTTCATGCTGTATATTAAAGAACAGGATGATCATACCGGCTATCGTCCCAAGGAATCCGAACATCGGTGCGATACGGGAAATCGTATTCAGCGCGGCCATATTGCGTTCCAGCTGGTACACCTCGAGCTTTCCTGCTGTTTCCATCGCCTTTTCAATGCTGTCTACCGGTTTGCCGATGCGGTTCACTCCTTTTTCGATCATACGGCCTATCGGTGATGCGGAAGATTTTGCAAGGGAGCGCGCTCCCTGAAGATTACCGGCCAGTATCTGTTCACGGATACGCAGCATGAAATTCGATTCGTGCACATTCGCTTTGCGGATAGCCGAAAAGCGCTCAACGAAGATGTACACCATCGCAACCGAACACAACAACAGCGGTATCATCAGTATACCCCCTTCCTTCAGCAGGGCAAACAGGGATAATTTCTCTTTAGCTTCGGGAACTGCGGCGGCAGCCTGCGCTACGGTATCGGTGGCCTGCAACAGAATCAACTGGAATTGCATGTACAAGTTTTTTTGGTTGAACGCAAATATATCCATTTGAGCTTTTACTTTCTGGTAATTTTCGAATTTACCGCAAATGTTTCCCCTGCTTACCTGCAGGTATGCAAACCCGTAAAAACCACGGTGTTTGCAAAAGAATTCCTACCTTGTTTGCACTTTACTGATATTAATCCAGACGACAGACTTATGAAGATTACATTCCACGGTGCCGCCCGTACCGTTACCGGTTCCAAACATATCGTACGCTTAAAGAACGGAAAGTCAATATTGCTGGACTGCGGTATGTTCCAGGGAATGGGAAAAGAAACATTGCCCCTGAACCAGCATTTTGGCTTCGACCCTACCGAACTCACTTACGTGGTTATCTCACATGCGCATATCGACCATATAGGTCTGCTACCGAAGTTGGTGGCCGAAGGTTACCAGGGTCCGATTTACCTCACCGATGCAACGGAAGATCTCGCGAAAGTGATGCTCGTGGACTCGGCCCGCATACAGGAAGCCGACGTGATGCACATTAACAAGCAGCGTGCAAAAGAGCACCGCGAGCCCGTGAAACCATTGTACACGGAAGAGGATGCACAGAACGTGTTTCCCTTGTTTGTGACAGTCCCGTATAATCAGCCAACGCAGATAGATGAAGATGTGGAGCTGCTGTACACGGATACTGGTCATATCCTGGGGTCGGCAGCTGTGAACCTGAAGATCCGGGAAGACGGCCGTGAAAGGCGCATTACGTTCTCCGGAGATGTGGGCCGGTACCGCGATGTGTTGCTGCGCTCACCGCAAAACTTTCCGCAGGCAGATTACATTATCCTCGAAAGCACTTACGGCGACCGTCTGCATGAAAGCGTAAAGCCGATGGTGGACGACCTGCTCGACTATATTACGCATACCTGTCTCGAGAAAAAAGGAAAACTGATCATACCGGCATTTTCGGTGGGTCGCACACAGGAGTTGTTGTACGCCCTGAACCGACTTGAGCTGGAACACCGCCTGCCGCCACTTAAGTACTATGTGGATAGCCCTCTCTCGATCAAGGCGACCAATATCATTAAATCCCACCCGGAATGCTTCAATGCCGCTGTACAGAAATTGCTTCGGCAGGATGATGATGTATTCGATTTCAAAGGACTGGAATTCGTAGAAAGTGCAGAGGAATCGATCGCGCTGAACGAAAGCAATCAGCCCTGCGTGATCATTTCCGCTTCCGGCATGGCCGAAGCCGGACGTGTAAAACACCATATCCTACATTCTATAGAGCATCCGCGCAACACCATCCTGATCGTGGGCTACTGCGAACCCGAATCGCTGGGCGGACGCCTGAGTGCGGGGGCCCAGGAGGTGAGCATATTCGGAAAGCGTTTCCCCGTAAATGCCGAAGTGGGTGTTATCAAAAGCATGAGTGCACATGGTGATTACGAAGACATGTTCCAATGGCTTTCCTGCCAGGATCCGCGCGAGGTACAGAAATTATTTCTTGTTCACGGCGACTACGATGTGCAGCAGCATTTCCGGGACAAACTGTTCAAGAAAGGCTTCCTGGATATTGAAATTCCGTATCAGCACCAGCAGATTGGCCTGGGCTAGTCTTTTTATAACCGGCACAGATAACGTATTCATAAAAAAATAAAACCGGGGAACCGGATTTATTCGTAGCATTACAGCACTAAATATATCTATTGTAAATTATTTTCTATGGCAACGCAAATTGTAGATTTACTACTGAAAGAGATCAACATGGAAGCGGGCACCACGCGTAAAATGCTCGCCCTGGTACCGGATGACAAATTCGACTGGAAACCCCACGAAAAGAGCATGAGCTTTCGTCAGCTAGCCGTGCATCTTGCCGAAATACCCGGATGGATCACGATGGCAATACAGGAAGATGTACTGGATTTTGCCGGTGGCTACAAACCCACACACGCGGAAACTGCACACGACCTCCTGCGTATTTTCGATGAGAACTACGCATCCGGAAGAGCAGCGCTCAGCGAAACGAACGACGAATTTATACTCAACAATACCTGGACGATGAAGATGGGCGAACAGGTGCTGATGACCCTTACCAAATATGAGACGATCCGGCACGCTATCTCACAGAATATCCACCACCGGGCGCAACTGGGTGTATTCCTGCGCCTGAATAATATCGCGATACCGGGCACTTACGGGCCCAGCGCCGACGATATGGGCAAATTCTAAAAACCTGCTTTATCAGATAGTTCTGCGGCCGCAATATCCTTGCGGCCGCTTTTTTGTATTTTCGCACCTTGCTTATGGGTACTTTTCAAGATCTGAACTTAAACAGCTCGCTGCTGAAAGCGCTGGACGACCTGGGAATGGAAACGCCTACTCCGATTCAGGAGAAGGTATTTCCGGTGGCTATGTCCGGCGTGGATGTATGCGGTATTGCGCAAACCGGAACCGGTAAAACATTTGCGTACCTGCTTCCCTGCCTCCGCCAATGGAAATTTTCCAGGGAACCTTACCCGCAGATCCTGGTGGTGGTACCTACGCGCGAACTTGTGATACAGGTAGTTCAGGAAGCAAAAAAACTCTGCTCCTACATGAGCGTGGTAACGGTGGGCGTGTATGGCGGAGTGAACCTGAAACCGCAGGCTGCAGCAATCGAAAACGGCTGCGACCTGATCGTCGGAACACCGGGCCGGCTCATGGATCTGGCACTGAACGGTTCGCTTAAGACGAAACACATCAAAAGGCTCGTGATCGACGAGATGGATGAAATGCTGAACCTGGGTTTCCGCACGCAGATAAAAAGCCTGCTGGAGCAATTACCCCCCAAAGTACAGAACCTGTTATTCTCCGCAACGATCACCGAAGACGTGGAGGCGCTGATGGCTGACTATTTCCGCGACCCCGTTCGCGTGGAAGCGGCCCCGGCGGGAACGCCCGTAGAACTCATCGAACAATCTGCTTACGAAGTACCGAACTTTTATACAAAGATCAACCTGCTCACACACCTGCTGCAAAGCGACGGGCACATGTCCAAAGTGGTGGTATTCACCGGCACCAAACGACTTGCGGATGCAGTATCCGAAGCTATCGAGCCGCAGTTTCCGGGAGCAACAGCTGTGATCCACAGCAATAAGGAACAGAATAAACGTTTCCAGGCAGTGAATGATTTTGCATCGGGAAAGGTGCGCGTACTGATCGCTACAGACATTGTATCTCGTGGTATTGACATCTCGGATGTCTCGCATGTAATCAACTTCGACCTTCCGGAAGAACCGGAGCAATATATCCATCGCATAGGCCGGACCGGTCGCGCGGATAAAAAAGGAATTGCCATCAGCTTTATCACACCATGGGATGTAACATATCGCGCGGCAATTGAGGCATTGATGAAACAGCCAATCCCGGAAATACCATTCCCGGATTCTGTACCGGTTTCCGATGAACTCACGGAAGAGGAGAATCCGAAACGTTTCGTGCCCAATATTGCACTGCGTCTGCCCAGCAGGGAAGGCGCCGGCGCCGCATTCCACGAAAAGAAAGCCAAAAACCTGAAGGTGAACGTGAAGGTCAGCCACAAGGACAAAATGCGCGAGAAATATGGCAAACCCAAAAAACGCCCGCCGAAAAAATAGGTCATGACCCTGCAATACACTTTAACTCAGATAGACGAGGTTGCTGCTGCATTGTGGCAAAGCGGTAAAGACATGCGCATTTGGACTTTTGATGGCGACATGGGAGCCGGGAAAACCACGCTCATTGCTGCACTATGCCGTCATATACAGGTGGAAGATGCCGTAAGCAGTCCCACCTATGCATTAGTAAATGAATATCATTACCCGCAAAACGGAAATAGTTCAACCTTGTACCACATGGACTGGTACCGGCTTTCAGGAGAAGAAGAGGCAATACAAAGCGGTATAGAAG
Organism: Chitinophagaceae bacterium; assembly: GCA_049840855.1. Taxonomy (GTDB): domain Bacteria; phylum Bacteroidota; class Bacteroidia; order Chitinophagales; family Chitinophagaceae; genus Rurimicrobium. Next base: position 21,027 of record JASGJF010000014.1, read on the forward strand.
ATCTGCTGCATGACGCAGAAGCACACCTGTTCATCGAGTGGCCTGAACGCGCCGCAGGGCTGCTACCGGAAAGGATCTTCCGTCTCTACATACATACCGTCAGCGAAACCGAGCGTATGCTAGAGGCTCTTTCAGATCCCCCTTCAGTCCGGTGAGCACAATATTGTCCATACATACTTTCTTGTCGCTCTCTGCACTCCATAAGCGCACGGATATTTCGTCGTAAGTGACCTCCGGTATCTTCACGTCAATGAACAGCGGTTTATTGTCGTTTTCATTCAGGAAGCGGAAGACGCGGATCATATTTACCTTCTGCATCTGCCCGCCTTTACGGAATTCAACAATATACTGAGGCATACTCCAGGTATCCCATTCTTTAGCTGTAACATGAAAACCGGCTGTAACCCGCAGCCAGGAACAGCCCTGCAGCCTGTTCAGCCTGCGGAATGAAACGCCGTCGTCGGAATGCTCCTTATCCACACACACCGTTCGCTGCATGCTATCCACGAATACATGCTCTGCTTTCGCAACAGCCGCCTCATCCAGCAGCTCCGGCGTATCTTTAAGCTTGTGATATTCCTGCGGAACGCTCCAGCGCCCCACCATCCTGTAATAGTATTCGCGGGAAGTGGTGAACGGATCGATCACACCTTCTCCTTTATGCGCCTGGTACGTCCACCAGATATTGACATAACCGCATAAGAGTAACACCGGGATCATTACCGCGGTCAGCCACTTACGTTGCAGGCAATACTCAAGCAGGTACAGCAGCGGAAAGAACAACACCGGATAACTCTGTATCATTGCCCGGCCTGAAAAACCACCATAGTCCCAGATATTCCAGGAGGAGACGATAAAGTAGTTGAGGATTGCGAGCACATATACCATCCATACATGTCTGCCGGAACGGAAATAGATCAGCATACCGATATAGCTGAGCACCATCATCGGGCAATAACGCAGCCAGCCGGCCCGGTAAGACCAACTATAAACAATCGCATGCGGACGACGGAAATTGAATCCCTGATCCTGGTAGCTGTACTGAATCCAATGTCCGGACACATACTTCCAATAGCAGAGTTGTACGCCTACGATGAGGACAAACAGCAAAGCAGCCAGCAGCACAGCCTGCCAGCGGCGCAACAGCATACGGATGCGCTCCGCAAAAGCAGAACGTGTGTTTATGCCCCACAGCAAAGGAATCAGCACGGAGATCACTTCAGTAGGACGTACAAGCGTCAGCAATCCGCATAGAATGCCCGATAAGATCGGGTAGCGGGATTTACCCGTCTGCGCAAAATAGTAGGCCGTCCAGAGGAGGTATACATATAAACTGAACAACCAGGTGTGCGACATACCCACATCGATCGCAGCATAATTCAGGTAATTGGTGCCCAGTACCAAAATAATAAGCCCGGCAGCCACTACCCCATCGCTGAAGAAATGCAGCATCAGCCGACGAAAAAAATACAATCCGGCCAATCCGAACAGCAGACCCCACAATTGAAAAGCAATTTTATAAGGCGGTGAAAATCCGTTCTGCGGATAATGCAGGAAGTGCGCCATGATATGACCGGTAAAGAATGCCGGACTATACAATCGGCCATACCACTCGTGTACTTCAGTATATAACCGTCTCCCTTTTCGTTCGGATAGCCATTGGCAAATTCCGGATTGTGCGTTGCCTGAATCTCGTGCAGCATACCCGCCGGGTATTGCTGGCTTTTCAGGTTATGGTAGATAAACACGGACGGCAGATACCAATAGTACCCTTCCGTATCATAAGCCAGATTCGATTCCGTACCGGCTTTCTGCCAGCGCGGATAAAATACCAGACTGGCATATGCCATCAGTGCGGCACATAAACAATAGGCAAGCAATGAAATGCGGCCTGCACGACGGTTTGGGTTATCTGTGACTGTACTCATGAATACGGGTATATTGGCTGTAACGTGGTGTTTCGGCCACGAACTTAGGGTTTTTCGCTTATATAAACAGCGCCGGGGAACTTACCCGGCGCTGCAAGATCATCATAGCCGCAGCCGTGATTATTTTTTCACTTCTTTGGCAAAAGTGTCCTTCAGACCCACCGTCTGGTTCGAATACCAGGTGGCCGGGCTGCGAATCCCTGTCCAGACTGAAATACCCTTTACGCAGGAACTGGAACGATTCGTTTTCCGAGGCCTGCAGCAGCGCCGGTTCCACCCATACCTGATCCAGTACGGAAAGAGGAAGTATTGATGTGATCTTTAAAATCCCCTTCCGCATTTGCCGGATCCTCAACCGTAAACAGCCGGTCGTAAATGCGTACGGCAGCTTTAACGGCGTCCGCCGCATGCACCCAGTGGATCACACCTTTTACATGCACTCCGCTCGTATCGCTCCCGCTTTTGCTTTCCGGAATATAGGTGCAATGCAGTTCGGTGATATTGCCGTCAGCATCTTTTACGATCTCATTACAGGTAATGATATATGCATGTTTGAGCCTTACGGACAAGCCCGGACCCAGACGGAAATACTTTTTCACCGGTTCTTCCATAAAGTCTTCACGTTCGATATACAGCTCACGACCAAAACTGATACTGCGTGTACCGGCATGTTCATTCTCGGTGTTATTGTCTGCATTAAGCTGTTCTGTTTGTCCTTCCGGGTAATTGGTGATCACCACCTTTACCGGGTCCAGCACGGCCATACGGCGTTGCGCAATCTTATTGAGCTCTTCCCGTACGCAGAATTCGAGTACAGTTATGTCCACAAGGTTTTCGCGCTTTCCGACACCGATGGTATCGCAAAACTTGCGGATAGCGGCGGCAGGATAGCCACGCCGGCGCATACCACTGATGGTGGGCATACGCGGATCGTCCCAACCGCTTACATATTTGTCGTTTACCAGTTGCAACAGCTTACGCTTGCTCGTGATCATATAGCTTACGCTGCGACGTGCAAATTCATACTGATGCGAAGGGAATATTTCCAGCTGTTCGATGAACCAGTCATACAAAGGGCGGTGATGGATAAACTCCAGCGTACAGATCGAATGTGTGATTTTCTCGATGCTGTCACTCTGCCCGTGTGCGAAATCGTACATCGGATAAAGGCACCACTGATCGCCGGTACGGTGATGGTGTGCGTGCTTGATACGGTAGATGATCGGATCGCGCAACAGGAGATTGGGATGTGCCATATCAATTCTGGCACGCAGTACTTTTGCACCATCGGGATACATGCCGGCACGCATATCCGCAAATAATTGCAGGTTTTCGGCTACGCTGCGGCTGCGGTATACACTTTCCTTACCCGGAACACCAATGTCACCTTTTTCTGCAGCCATCTGTTCGGCAGAGCTGTCATCTACGTAAGCAAGCCCTTTTTCTATAAGCTTAACCGCAAATCCGTACAACTGCTCAAAATAGTCGGATGCATACAACTCAGCAGCCCACTCAAAACCGAGCCATTTGATATCAGCTTTAATGCTTTCCACATATTCCGTTTCTTCAGTTACCGGGTTGGTATCGTCAAAACGAAGGTTGCAGAGACCTTTATATTTTTTTGCCAGACCGAAGTTCAAGCATATGGAAGAGGCATGACCGATATGCAGGTAGCCGTTCGGCTCAGGCGGGAAACGGGTAAGCACCCTTCCTCCGTGTGTTCCGTCTGCAATATCCTTTTCAATAATCTCCTCCAGGAAATTCAATGATTTTTCTTCACTCATTGCTTTTGATATGATCTATTTTTATTTAACGCGTAATTTCTGTCCTACCTTGATACCCTGAAAGTCGATACCATTCATCTGGTTCAGTTGCTGGACTTTGATACCGTACTGCTTCGCAATGCTATAGGCAGTTTCCCCTGTTTTCACCACATGATACGTCGCATTAGCATCGTCTGCTGCAACCGGTTTTACGGTGCTGCGTATGGGATTATTGGTTACTGTACCTGTGGGTGAAGGCGGGGCATTGTACACCGCTGCAGAATCGGAGCTGGTAACCTTAATATTAGATCTGGAACTGCGCGAATATACGCTCTGATCCAGACGCGCTTTCAATGCAGCCAATTCATCCTGTACCGGTTCCGCCGGAGCGGGGTCTGGTTCCTTTGCTTTATTCAAAGGCTGCCGGGTAACCGCCGGTGCATTTTCATCCAGTGAAAGCGGCAGGCCGCCATGATCATTTTCGGCACGCCATTCGCTTTCCAGGTAAGGTTTACCCGTCTGAGGATTGATAGCGCTGTTACCTGCGGGCATTTCCTTTTTTACCACAGCAGGAGCGGATGTGTTCAGCGGGTTGCGTTCCACACGTGCGGCCGGCATATCTGTAGGGGCAGTCATACGGGCAGCTGCGGAAACCGGCTTCGGTGCCGGAGCGGCGACTGGTTGCGCAGCTGACTTTGTTTCGTTCACCATCGGCGGAGGAACCGCTCCCATACCAAATTCAAATTCTTCGGAGGAGGCCGCTTTTTTTGTCGGTACATAATCGGCTTTGTCCTGTGAGGCCGGATTCGCCAGCCGGGCAGGCATACTTACCGTTTTCACAACTTCCCCGTTTACGATACGATATACCTCCGGTTTCGCATTAGCCTGAGATTGCAGTTGCAGTATTGCAGCCGACTCCGGTTGCTCGCTCTGGTCCATCAGGTTGAATGCGCGCAACTGGCGTGCGGTCATGCCTTCGCTTTGTGCGATCATTTCTATCGTTTCTCCGCGCTGCACGACATGTGTGGTATGAATACCTTTGCTGTGCTTCGGTTCCAGATAAATAAACATATCCCTCGAAAGCGGAGCATCAGGCAATTCATTGATTTCCAGCAGACGCGGATAGCGGATATTGTATTTCATCGCTACAGACAGCAGGTTTTCACCTTTCAGGCAATATACGGCACGCAGGTTATTATAAATCACAGAGCCGTCATCGCGTGTCTGCGGAGGAGTGAGTGTTTTTTCAGACGAGATCATCGGATCTGTTTCCACCATCGTTTTATCCGCAGGCATCGGCGGCTCACTTACAGGAATCACTTCATTCTGGCGTTGTCCTTCGCCGGCGAATGTATATAGCTGCAGATCGTATGTTTCGATCAGGTGGATCAGTCGTTGCGCATATTGCGGGTTCGTGGCATAGCCGCAGCTCTTCAGCCCGGTGCACCAGCTTTTGTAATCCGTCTTTTTGTATGTCCAGAGACGCGCGTAACGCGGTGAACCCTTCAGGTAGTTGGAGTGATCTTTATACGACTCTTTTGCCGACTTATATTTACGGAAACACTCATCGGGAAGGTCGTCGGTATGAGCGAACGTCTCCCCCATCCAGTCTTTCTTACACTTGATGCCGAAGTGGTTGTTGGCCATTACCGCCAGTTCGCTTTCCCCGGCGGAAGTCTCATATATCCCCTGGGCAAGTTTAATAGCTGCCGGAATGCCCACACGCTGCTGCTCTTCGATAGCCCATGCAGAATACTGGCTTACATAATCTTTTACTTTGTCGTCAAACGACTTCTTCTGGGCTTTCGCCGGAAGCATTCCCAATGCCATGAGGCAAATCAGTACAAAATTCTTTTTCATAAAAACTGAGTTGTTCACAATTTTCTTATTACAGAAATACCATCTCTAATGGGCAGCATTACCTGTGCCACCCGGTCGTCATTTTTCAGTTTCTGGTTAAATAAGTGCATGGCTTTTTCATTTTTACCCTGTTTCTCTTCAGGTAAAAGTACTTTACCTTCAAATAATACATTATCGGCTATAATGATGCCGCCACTTTTCATTTTTTCGATCACGAGGTCGAAGTACAGTCCGTAACTGGGTTTGTCCGCATCGATGAAGACAATGTCCCATGATTCATCGAGCTCCCGCACAATCTGGCGCGCGTCCCCGAAATGGGTTACTATTTTCCCCTCCATTCCTGCTTCAGCGATATACTTTTCAACAATCTCGCATTTTTCATCATCCATTTCCACCGTGTGCAGCACCCCGTCGTCCGTAAGTCCCTGGGCCAGGCACAACGCCGAATAACCGGTATACGTTCCGATCTCCAGCACGCGCCGGGGACGGCACAGATGGCTGATCAGCTGCAGCAATTGTCCCTGAAGGTTACCGGAGATCATCACCGACTGGGTATGACGCATGTGTGTTTCGCGCTCCAGTGCGGCCAGCACCGGCAGCTGATCCGAGCTCATCTGCTCGGCATAGCGGTTCAGACTTACATCAAACAGTTCCGTTGTCACTTCGTTTAGAAATTAGGTTGCAGTTTATGGTGCGTGTAAAACTCACGTATATATTCCACGATCTCATCCGGGGAGTCGATCACTTTGATCATTTCCAGATCTCCTTCGCTGATATTCTGTTCCTGGTGCAACATGGTGTCACGCATCCAGTCGAACAGACCTTTCCAGTACTCGCTGCCCACACAGATCATCGGCGTCTGCGTGAATTTACGTGTCTGGATCAGCGTGGCCACTTCGAAAAATTCGTCCATTGTTCCCCAGCCGCCCGGCATCATAATGAAGCCCTGCGAATATTTAGTGAACATTACCTTGCGCACGAAGAAGTAGTCAAAGTTCAGACTTTTATCCGAATCGATAAAAGGATTGGGCATCTGCTCGAAAGGCAGGGAGATATTCAATCCCACCGAACGTCCGTTTGCCTGGCGGGCTCCGTTGTTCGCAGCTTCCATAATTCCCGGTCCACCGCCCGAAATAATACCAAAGCCTTCTTCGGCCAGCTTACGTGCAATTTCCGTGGTAAGCGTATAATATTTATGATCCGGATGGGTACGTGCCGATCCGAAAATGGAAATACAGGGGCCTATCTTCGCGAGGTCTTCAAAACCCTGTACAAATTCGGCCATGATCTTGAATATCTGCCAGCTGGAATGTGCTTTGGTTTCAGTCCAGTCTCTGAGTTTCAGTCCGTTCTTGAATGTCGTCATAATAAGTGTATGGTGCGGCTACACTCCGGTTGCCGGCTTTTTTGAGCATGCATACAGCAATCCGAAAGTAAGTGCTGCGTTGATGATTAATAATTCTATTCCAATTTTGTAGCTGCCGCAATAGCGCGCCGAGGCTTTGATCAGCGATTGCGCGATATAGCCCGAAGTATCTTTATTGTAAAACTCGGATTGTTCAGGAGATCAAGTCCGAGTGTGAGCAGCAATGCAGTAAGGCAAAGTGCGAAAGCAGTGTTTCCCTTTAATACCCTCCGGGTGAGGATACCGAATGCAAACAAACCCAGGAGCGGGCCGTAAGTAAACCCGGCTACTTTCAGCAGGATAGCGATCAGCGAGCCATTGTCCACTTCTCTGAAAAAGAAAATAAACAGCAGGAATACTGCACTGAAAGCGAAATGCACGCGATAACGCACCTGTGCCTTCTTTTGTTCGTCCCAGTCATTACGGCGTTTCAATCCCAGAATATCAATACAGAAGGAAGATGTCAGCGCGGTGAGCGCACCATCTGCACTGGGAAACAATGCAGATACCAAACCAATCAGGAAGATCACCGTGATGAAGAAGGGCAGACCAGACTGCACCGCGATCGTGGGAAACAGTGCATCGCCAGCAGCATCAATGCCGCGGCTTCCGGCATACAGATAGAGCAATGCACCCAGAAGCAGGAAAATAAATACTACCACCATCTGTACGAAGCCAAACAGCAGCATGTTCTTTTTCGCATCGCGCAGGTTGCTTACGCTGATATTTTTCTGCATCATTTCCTGGTCGAGACCGGTCATCGCCACAGTGATAAACGCACCACCGATCACCTGCTTCAGGAAAAATCCGGGCTTGTGGTAATCGGTCACAAACAGATGTGTGTAATTATGCTCTCTCATAGATATCCAGAGCGAGCCAATGTCCAGCCCCATTTCGCGCAGCATATAGACCACCACGATCACCAGGGCCGACAGCATGAAAGTTGTCTGAAGGGTATCGGTCAAGACAATTGTTTTCACCCCCCCACGCAGCGTATACAGTACGATCAGTGCCAGTATCACGATTGCAGTAAGTTCGAACGAAATGCCCATCCCCTGCAATACAAATGCTTCCAGTACTTTGATGACGAGATACAGCCGCAAAGTGGCTCCCAGTGTTCTCGACAAAATGAAAAACAGAGCACCTGTTTTGTAGGCATTTATGCCGAGCCGCGCCTCAAGATAGGTGTAAATGGAAGTGAGCTGCATGCGGTAATACACCGGCAATAATACATAGGCTACGATAAAATAACCCAGCCAGTACCCGATCGCTACCTGGAAATATTCGAGTCCGCCTTTACCTACCGTACCGGGAACGGAAATAAAGGTCATCCCGGAAAGGGAGGTTCCAATCATACCAAAAGAAACCAGCAGCCAGTTAGACTTACGGTTTCCGATAAAGAACGATTCGTTGTTGGAGTGCCGCGATGTGTAGAAAGCGATCCCTAGCAGTAAGGCGAAATAAGCGAGAATAATAAAAAGCAACATGCAGCAATACAGCAGTTTATAATAAAAGAGGCCCCTGATATCCCGAGGGATCAAAGGCCTCTCTCATATAAGAATGATTTTTTAGAAGCCTACCAGTACTCCCATACGGATCTCAATTCCGTTCATTTGGGAATAATAGCTATTGGGATCTCCCAGCACGTCATACACGCCGGTGATATTGAACGACACCCTGTCGCTGATGGGTTGTTTAATACCCAAACCGAGGAGCAGACTGGGTGCGCTCACATTCTCCTTAAGAATTTCGCTGGTGAGTCCGTCGATGTAATAGCGCTGGTAAAAATTATACTGTCCTTCCACATGCACGAAAAAATTCTGCAGGAAACTCACGCGGCCCCAGATTCCGGCACAATAGGAATTGGTACTGAAAATGTTGGTGGTTGCACCTGAGGGCAGGTAGTTAAAATCATATTTGATACGGTCGTATCCATAACCGACGCGCAAGCCTGCCGAAAAGATGTCATTGAACTTATACCCGGCGATAGGCGCGAGCCCCAGACTTACACCGGAACCGATACCCAGCCTGATGTCGCCACCGACAACCAGGTTGCCCACATCAAAGCCGGTTTTTTTAGCCGGTTTGCGTGCAACTTTACGACCACTGCTGTTATATATCTGCTGAGCCGACACCGATGCGGCGATCAGGCAAAGCAACAAAGCGAAAACGGTCTTTTTCATAGCAGGAAATTGAATATTACTAATCTTTACGAAGGTAACGAAAAATGAACAGATTCATTGTACGCCTATTTGCCAAATTTCTTGCGCAGCGCACTCAATGCATCATTCATGGAAGGAGCTTCCTGATTCTTTTTCGGAGTGGCTTTACCCTTCGGTTTGGCCGGGGCCTCGGTTGCCTGACGGATGGAAAGTCCGATACGTTTTCTGGGAATATCCACTTCCGTCACTTTTACCGTCACCTGCTGATTCAGCTGCAATACTTCCGACGGGTCTGATATGTAATGGTGCGCCATTTCCGAAACGTGTACAAGTCCGTCCTGTTTCACGCCGATGTCTACAAATGCACCAAAGCGCGTGAGATTCGTAACCACACCCGGAATGATCATGCCTTCACGCACATCTTCGATAGAAAATATGTCTGCAAATTCAAACGACTGTGCCGCTCCGCGCGGGTCGAGTCCCGGCTTACGCAATTCTTTAACGATGTCCTGTACCGTGAGCAAACCCACCTGGTCATCACAGTATTTTGAAGGGACAATCTGCCTGATCAACGCTTCATTGCCGATCAGTTCGGCAACCGGCACATTCAGGTCGGCCGCCATGCGCGCCACAAGGTGATAGGCTTCGGGGTGCACAGCGCTTGCGTCCAGCGGTTCGGAGCCATCTTTGATCCTCAGGAATCCGGCGCACTGTTCAAATGCCCTTGCGCCGAGACGCGGTACTTTCAGCAGCTCTTTACGGGAAAGGAATCTGCCGTTTTCGCTGCGGTAGCGTACAATATTATCGGCTATTGAGGGACCGATTCCGGAAACGTAACTCAGCAAATGCTTACTGGCCGTATTCAGGTTCACACCCACAGCATTCACACAGCTGGCAACCGTCTGGTCGAGACGCTCTTTCAGTCGCACCTGGTTCACATCATGCTGGTATTGCCCCACACCGATGCTTTTCGGGTCGATCTTCACGAGCTCAGCAAGCGGGTCCATAAGCCTGCGACCGATGCTCACCGAACCACGCACGGTAATGTCCTGATCCGGGAATTCTTCCCTTGCTATTTCCGAGGCGGAATATACCGAGGCGCCATCTTCATTTACGAGGTAGACAGGCAACCCTGTTCTGAGCTCTTTTATGAACCTTTCTGTTTCCCGGCCCGCTGTTCCGTCTCCCACAGCAAAAGCCTCTATCCGGTGCTGGTGCAGCATTCCGCGGACAATATGCTCTGCCTCTGAAAGGCGGTGGTTTTTCTCATGGATATAAATCAGTCCTGTGGTGAGCAACGCTCCTGTTTCATCGAGGCAAACGACCTTACAACCGGTGCGGTAGCCCGGATCTATTGCCAGGATACGTTTCCCGCCCAAAGGGGAGGAGAGCAGCAACTGGCGCAGGTTCTGTGCGAATACGTTGATCGCTTCCTCATCGGCGGCGGTTTTGAGTGCCAGCCGGAATTCGCTTTCCAGGCTCGGCTGCAGCAAGCGGCGGTACGCATCTTTTACCGCGCGTTTAACCTGGTCTGCAGCAGGGTTATGCTGTATGATCACTTTCGACTCGAGCAATTCCAGCGCTTTTTCCTCTTCCGGTGCGATCTCCATTTTCAGGAACCCTTCCATGAAGCCGCGCAGGATCGCCAGTGTACGATGGGAAGGAATTTTGGAAACGGGTTCGGAGAAGTCGAAATAATCTTTGAATTTCGCAGCCGCCGCTTCTTTATCGCTCATTACTTTCGCGACTACCCGAGCCTGTTGTTCAAAGAAATGGCGCATTGCCGCGCGGATGGAAGCCTCTTCATTCACACGCTCGGCTATGATGTCACGCGCACCCTGCAGGGCTTCCTCGGGTGTCTTCACCTGTTCGTTCAGGAATCGGCCCGCCTCAGCAAGTACATCTCCGGATTCCTGTTGCCAGAGCAGATCGGCCAATGGCTCCAGCCCGTTTTCGCGTGCTGTTTGCGCTTTGGTTTTACGCTTCGGCTTATAGGGCAGATAGATATCCTCCAGTTCTGCAATGGTAATAGCTGTATCCAGCTTTTCGCGCAGCGCATCGGTCATCTTTCCCTGCTCGGTAATTGCCTTATCAATAAATGCTTTACGCTCGGCAAAAGCGCTTTGTTGCTTTGCCTCCTCTTCTATGTGCTGTATCTGCAGTTCATCCAGTCCGCCGGTCTTGTCTTTCCGGTAACGCGCGATGAACGGGATCGTTGCCCCTTCTCCCAGTAACTGAAGTACTGTCTCCACCGACTTCGGGTCCAGGCCCAGTTTGGCGGCAACGGGCTTTGCAAATTCTATCTGACTCATCTTATCTGTAATTAAAATAACGGCAGCGAAAATAGGAAACGTGCTCCGTACGCCGGGGCGGAAAAAGATATTTGTTTTATTTAGCTTTGAGCCCGATTATAATTGCATTCTTTGCTGTATGAATATTCAGAAAGCTTTATTATCAGAGCACTCAAAGGAACAGGCTGCGGCAATTGCAGGCTTTGCGGGTTCAGATGAGCGGCACTTTAAAGAGCTTTTCGATCTGTTCCTTCACGGGGATAAACGTACCGTACAACGCGCAGCCTGGGCTTTAAGCATGTATGCGGATGCACATCCGGAAAAAATGCCACCTTACGTTCGCAGTATGCTGGACTACTGCCGCCAGGGCACTGTGGACGGAGCCGTGAAACGGAACGTGGTGCGTATCCTGCAATTTGTAGCAATTCCGGCCGATTGCGAAGAAATGGCGCTTGAATTATGCTTTTCCTGGCTGGAAGACCCGAAAGAGGCTATTGCGGTACGATGCTTTTCCATGACTGTGCTGGAGCATCTCTGCAACCGTTATCCGGAGTTGAAAGAATCGCTCGCACAGCTTATCCGGCATGCCCTTGACCACGAGGTATGCAGCGCAGCATTCAGGAACCGCGCACAAAAAACGCTTCAGGCAATGAAAGGCAGAAAAAAAGCGACCGGAGCCGCTTCATTAAAAAAGTTGTCTGATTAAAAACGAGGCGCGTCCTTATCCGTCAGCGCCAGTTTCTTTGGAATACGACCGGCTCCTGCGTAATAGCGGCGCCAGTATGCGTCGGTAAGGCGGCTGATCATTACTCCCGAGCTCGTACAGGAATGCACGAAGTAGTCGTTGATCAGGTAAATACCCACGTGCGAGATGCGCTTATTATGGATATTGAAAAATACCAGGTCGCCTTCACGCAGCTCTTCTTTGTCCCAGATCGACTGGCACAGGTGAAATTGTTCCGCAGCCGTACGCAACAGGCTGATATTGAATACGCGTTCGTATAAGCGTTGAACAAATGCACTGCAATCAATTCCTCTTTTATCGGTACCGCCTAAACGGTAACGCGTGCCATACCATTCGTCTATAAAATCATATAACAGATCATTGGTGAGTACCTGAGGCAGTACGCCGAGCATATTGGCGTATTTGATATTCAGGAATTTGTTCAGGGAGGTTACGAAGTTGCGTTCTCCCGGAGCTTTTTTGCCTGTAGCCACACTACCTGCTTCCACGCTGTTGAGATTCTCGAGTCTGGGTTTTGCAAGCACAAGGGATTTCGGCTCCATCAGTTCGTGTGCAGAATTGCAGCTGGTACCGACGACAGCCAGGATGGTGACGAGCAAGGTGCTTAGTAATGTCTTCTTCATTAGGTCGCATTGCTTTTTAAAATGAACAAATATTTTCCCCTTGGAGAAAAAACCGCGGCAAATTTACTTAAGATCACCCTAAAAAAAGCCCTCCAAATGTTAAAAAGCATCGGAGGGCCTGATAAAAAATGCAATGAATTACAATTATTTAGACTGCATATCTTTCATAATGTTCACGGTTTCAGCAAGTGAGATATCTTTTTTAAGCAGGCGGATCCAGTTTTTGTTGCGCTCCATTGCCGCCGTATCTGCGCTCAGTCTTGTCAGGTCGGAAGGCACATTGCTGATGTCCAGTTGCGTAACGGCTTTATCTGCTTCCTCAATTTTTTTCGCCAATGCGCTTGCTTCTTCCTGTTCTTTTTTGAAATGTGTCTCATCCAGGTACACCACATTGTCTTCCTCAAGCTTTTTGAGGCGGGCTGCGTTGGTACGGACGTTTTCAAACGACTTGCTGGAGGCGATACGTTTTGCGCTGAGCGCCTGCAGTTTTTTCAGATCGAAAGAAGATGCCCATTTCGCGTGACTCATCTGAACTCCGTCTGTGGTCAGCTGACGCCCTTCCACTACCACAGGCTGCGGTATGGATGCAGGCTGAATCTCATCATACGGAAGGGCAGCCTTGTCTTTACGTTCGCCGATCTCGATATCGCTGTACACATCCGGAATGCTGACATCCGGAGTAACTCCTCTCAATTGCGTGGAACCTCCGGTGACGCGGTAGAACTTCTGGATCGTCAGCTTCAGTGATCCTAATTCCGGTTCTTTGTTGATTGCCATCTTGAGGCGTGTAGCGTCGTTGATCACTTCATCAATCGGAATCTGCTTCTGAACTGTTCCCTTACCGAAAGTGGTGTTGCCGACGATCACGGCACGTTTATAGTCCTGCATGGCGGCGGCAAGGATTTCAGATGCCGAAGCGCTTCCCTGGTTCACCATGATGATGAAAGGTCCATCGTATGTCACGGAAGGGGTTTTACTTTTCAGTATCATCGGCTGCGCTTCGCTCGTTTTTACCTGCACCACCGGTCCCGCACCGATAAAGATTCCGGACATATCCACAACGTCGTATAATGATCCGCCGCCATTGTAACGCAAATCGAGGATAATACCTTTCACACCCTGTTCTTTGAGCTTGGCCACTTCTTTGGCGATATCGTCGGCAGAACGGCGTCCGTCGGAACTGGTGAAATTGCTGTAGAATTCACTCAGGTAGATATATCCTATTTTTCCGCTACCGGTATTGATCAGCGCCGATTTGGCGAATGTTTCTTCCAGAGCCACTTTACCGCGAATGATCGGGATCACTTTGATCGAACCGTCTATTCGGCGCACCGTAAGGCGTACTTCGGTACCTTTTTCACCGCGGATTTTCTGCACCACATCTTCCAGTTCATATCCCTGTACATCCTCGGGCTCGGCAGTACCCTGCCCTACTTTGATGATCTCGTCGTTGGCCTTCAGTTCCCCCTGTTTCCAGCTGGGGCTTCCGGGAACAATCGATGCAATCTTCACTTTATCGTCTTCCAGCTTCAACTGTGCACCGATACCGTAAAATTCGCCGGACATCTGTACGTCAAACGCCTTTTTTTCGCGCGGAGGAAAGAAATCGGTGTGCGGATCTTCAGCGTGCGTGATCGCATTGATGTACATCGCGAAACGATCTTCCTCACTTGCTTTGCCGAGTTTGGTGAAATACTTTTGCAGATTCGTGTCCACTTTTCCCTTTGCAGATTTCAGCAGATCGGCATCTGATTTCACCACGAACAATGTAGTATCTTTTACTTTAGCTGTGTCGCGGCGGTTCTTTTCATCGGTCTGAATTTTCTTCAGCTCCATGTATTTGGCCAGCACACGGTACTTCACATATTTGTCCCAGCGCTCTTCCAGAGCTGCATCATTCGCAGCAAAATCGATCTTCTCATTATTCAGTTGAATAGAATCGGGGGTATCAAATGTGAAGTCTCCTTTAATGGCTTTTTTATAGAAGCCGGTCACCTGATCAAGACGTTTTTTGTAGATACCGGCAAACAGTTCGTACGCGTCAAACTTGGAATCGCGGATCTGGTCGTCCAACTGATAACGGTATTTCGACAGTTGATCTATGTCTTCTTTTGTGAAGAATTTCTTTTCAAAATCGGCCGTTTCCACAAGCCGGTTAAACACCGAATTAGAAAAAGAATCGTCTATCTGACGTGGAGCGAAATGCCCTTCGCGTATCAACCCGACAACGGCATTCTGAATTAATATTTTTCTGGACTGTGTATCCGGACCATCCTCGCTGATATATTTAAAGGAAAAAAAAGCAGCCAGGGCCGCAATGATCAACAAAGGAATTCCAACCTTGTACTTCATGAAGTGTAACATATGGTTTCTAAAGGTAATAATCACCGTTAGCAAATGTAAAAGAATAAGGGTTAATAATTTCCCAATAAGAAAGGGGATTTTAGGGGTTAATACGCGTTTGTAACGGCAAGCTTCGCTGTATTATATTTGAGCAAATTTCTGTCGTTACATGTCCCTGCTGTCCCGTTTAATCAAGCGCCTCCCGAACCTGCTGCTGCTGCTTTCGGGAATGGTATTATCGGCGGGCTGTATCCTTTACCTGGTGACGGACCGCAGCAGACTGCTGGAATGGTATGACAGCAATGGTTCGTGTTATTACCGTATGAAGAGCCCCTCTTTTGAGGTACTTTCTGCGGATGTAAAGCATCAGGGTAATATTGTTTGTATCGCCACCCTGCTCCTGCTGCCGGTCTTTTTCCTGCTGCTGCGCAGCTACCCTGCCGCCGCCTGGCGCAGAACGGCACAATCGTTTCTGCAAATCGTCCGCAGAAACCTTTTACTATTTACGGGAGCTACCCTGGCCCTCCTCCTGCCACAGCTTTACTGGTTATGCACGGAAGCATTTGCAACGGATGAAGTGTTTTCTGCACTCAATTTTTCCGGACAACCGCTGCTGTATACGCTTACCCAGTACCCACTTCCCAATAACCATATCGGCTTCAATCTGTTTGCGCACCTGATTCCGGGTTCGCTGACGCAACGCATTTACGGAGCGCGTGTGCTGGCAATGTTGTTTTACCTGGTCCACACATGGCTGTTGTTTGGGGTCCTGTTACTGCACCTTAAAGACAAGTCACTTGCTTTCTGGAGCACGCTGATAGGGATGATGGTCTTTATGGTTGCCGGTTTCGGGCATCAGGCCCGCGGTTACTCGCTATTGTTCCTGCTCGGTTTCACCGCCACTTACAGCCTGTACCGCATTTATGCAAAAGGGGAACAGGATCATAAGGGAATATGGTTCCGTATACTGGCGATCTCGAATGTCGCAGGCATATTCGTTGCACCGTCCTTCCTCTATATTACCTGCTTTGAGGCGCTGTATATCCTTACCAGAGCAGTATTGTACAGGAGTCTCCCGCGCGCATTATTATACTGCCTTTGTCTGTCGGCTATCGGATCGGCGTTGGTGTATGTACCCGTGATGTGCGTTTCCGGTGTACAGGCGCTTACTGGCAACAAGTACGTAAAACCGGATGAGGCTTTGCGATCGCATCTATGGGAAAACATGCCCGGCCACCTCGGCATTTACGCGTTCGAGCACAGTATTTCGCTGCCCGCGTTTTCACTGTGTATTCTCTTTTCTTTTTCGGCACTGCTGTGCGGAATATGGCTGCTATACACGAAAGCTTTGAAAGGAAGCATTCTGCTGTTACCCGTCTGCCATCTGCTGTCAGTCATCCTTCTTTCCTGGCTGCTGGGACACCTGCCCTATGGCAGGATACTTGGCCTGCAAATGCAATTGCTCACGCTGTCATGCTTTATCTGTATCGGAATAGCTATCAGAAAAATTGAACGGAACAGGTTTTCCGGATTATTGTCCGCACTATGCAGTGTTGCTGTATTATGGGGTATGTTCCTTTTTTACGGTCGATGGGCATATACACGTTTATACGACCAGGACACAAACAGGCACAAACAGGTCATCACAGAACGCGCCCGCCAGTTTCCGCAGAACAGTCCGGTATGGCTGTCGGAAGAGTCTTTTATGTGGATGGCTTATGGCAATAACCTGATCAGTACGGCTTATCTGCCGTGTCACTTTTCCGGCCAGTCTTACCTGGTCTTTTCTGACAATGAAGACTTACAGCCGAAACCCGGGTTTATCGGCCGGTACCGGCCGCTGGATACTGCCGGAGATTACCGTATATGGGTACTAAAAATTAAAAAGTGATCATGCAGGTTTATATCCCCTGAGGAAAGAACCTGCATCCATGCGTTTCTTGCCTTCCAACTGCAATTCGTCTATACTCAGCCAACCGTCCGCAGTTCCTGCGAGCATTCGGACATTATCTACCACAAACTTCCCGGGAGCAGGAGTTTCATGATAATCTGCTTGGGAAACTGTAAACACCTTCATGGTCTTACCCTGGAACTCGCAATGTGCCGCGGGATAAGGAGCCAGTCCGCGCACAAAGTTCCGCACGGCTTCGCTGCCCTGGTTCCAGTCGATACGCATATTTTCTTTAAAAAGTTTCGGAGCGTGCTTCAACGTACCGGAGTCCGCAGGCTGCGGTTGCTCCTTGATTGTGCCGTCGAACAGACCTTTGACTGTTTTCACGAGTAATGCACCGCCCATAAGCATCAGGCGATCGTGCACGCTGCCGGCATTATCGTCCGGAAGAATGGGTGTACTGTCGGACAACAGAATATCCCCGGTATCGATTTCGTGTTTGAGTTTAAATGTGGTAACGCCGGTCTCCGCCTCACCATTGATAATCGCCCAATTGATCGGCGCGGCACCACGGTATTGCGGCAGTAAAGAACCATGTACGTTGATGGTACCCATCGGCGGCATATTCCAGACGATTTCGGGCAACATACGGAACGCCACAACTACGTGCAGCGCAGCTCCTATTTGTTGCAAGGCTTCCACGAACGCAGGGTCTTTGAGCTTCACCGGCTGCAATACGGGGATACCGTGTGCGACTGCGTAGTCTTTTACAGCTGTTGTAGTCAGCTGCAGCCCTCTTCCCGAAGGCTTATCAGGTGCCGTAACCACAGCAGCGACGTTCATACCGGCCTGGAGCAAAGCATCGAGCGACGCGACGGCGAAGCCGGGTGTACCAAAGAAAACGATCTTGTTGGAGTCAGTCATTATAAAAAGAAAATACCGGAACGGCAGGACTATTCGCCGGTGGGTTCTTCAGGTTGCCCGGCAGTATCTTCCTGAGTGTCTGCGGGCATTTGTTCCTCACGCTGTGCGTTCCATTCAATAATAAAGTTGTTACGGCCATTGCCGACAAGGAGGTTGAAATATTTCTGTTGTACCAATTCCAGCATTGCCAGGAATGTGAAGATCGCATGTATACGGTTTTCACAACTGGCGAACAATGTTTCGAATGCCAGTCTGGTATCCGTCTGCATACGATCGAGCAGATAAACACGCTGTCCTTCGAGACTGTAGTTATATTTGATAACAACGTGCTGCGGCTTATTATTGCGATCGTTGAAGCGCTTCATTGCCCTTTCGAAGGAAGACATCAGCTTAAATAACGACACGGTTTGCATCTCCGTCCCTTCGCTGTATTCTTCACTGAGTGATTCCAGTTCGGTGCGGATATTACCACGTTTTTGAGCCAGTTGCCGTTCGGCCTCCATGAGCGCCATTTCCGCAGAAGCTTCTTTATAGCGTTTATATTCCAGGAGTTTGTCCACGAGTTCCTGTCGCGGATCGATCTCATTTCCCTGTGCATCCACTTCCCTGCGCGGCAGCAGCATTTTTGCTTTGATGCGCATGAGCGTGGAGATGAACAGAATAAATTCGCTCGCCAGTTCGATATCCAGGCTTTCGGCATCATTGATAAATGCCAGAAAATCTTTGGTAATGCTGAAAATGGGAATATTGTATATGTCCAGCTCATCCCGTTCTATAAAGAACAGGAGCAGATCGAAAGGCCCTTCAAACTGGGGTAATTTTATCTGGTAAGTTTCAGCCATTGTATAACAGAAACGGATAGCCCGGGTGCCGAAAGTACGGCTTTTCAGGCTATCCGTCAAATATGCGACCCCTGTATTGCAGAATGCACTGCAACAGGGTTACACATTATTTATTTCGCTTCTTTGTCGCGTGCGGGCAGTTTGTACTGGATACCGAACTGCAGGTTCTGACGCAGTTGCAGCCATCCCAACCCGGATATCGGTTCTTTTTTCTTCTGAACGGCACCCGATGCGTCTACGTAGGTATCCTGGTAAGGCTGCGCATTGTCGTAGACCATTACCACACCTACAGACATGCTCAGGTGTTTGCTGAATTTAAAGCTGAACAGGTTGTCTGATAAAACGGTGATATTGCCGGGATTATCTTTGCGCACTACCACACCACTGTCATTCAGCACATCTTTTGCAAGATAGTTGCTGTACAGGTCCAGACGCGTGCGGAACGAAACGGTCTTGCTGATCTCGACATAATACCGGGCAGAGAAATAAGCACCGAACTCGAACCGTTTATTTTTACCGTAAGGCACACCAAATGCGCCTTGTGCCGAGCGGTTGGTGTAAACGGTATCTACAAGCGTAAGCCTTCCTGCCAGCGGAGACAGGAATATGCTCAGGTTGTTACCCTTGCGGTATTCGAAACCCGGTGCCAGTGTGAAATAAGCGGGTGAGAAAAAATTTGATGTAGGCGTATTGCGCCAGTTATCAATCGAATAGTCGTACCCTTTGGTAAACTGCGACTTGAAGTTGAACAATGCCGACATATAAATATTTGAACTGTCGGCGAGGCGGCGCCCGTAGCGGGACGTAAAATCGATACGATCATCTGTTTTACGTGGAATAAAGCTGTAGGAGTACGCGTAGTTCAGACCGTAGTTAAGGTCAAGATTGTTTGCCCATACATGGTTCCCTTTGGTAAAAGTGGTAAATCCGTTGAAGATACCATTGACGGTCAGCGATGCCAGCTCACCGCCAGCAGCCCAATTGTGCAGCAGTCCCTGGTTTCCGCCGATATTGAAAATGCCGCCGTAAGTCCATTTCCCCGGAGAGTCGGCAGTGCCGTAATATTTGAATTCAGGCTTTGCTTTATCCGAATCGGTAATTACCTGTGCCGACACGGTAAAAGCGGTGGTGATGCTTAGTAAAAGAAGGGATACATTTTTCATCTGATGCTATTTTGGTTTGTATTTGGATTGTTTGAGGAACTGATCGGCCTGTTCCGTTGCGAATATCTGTTCGGGTGTCATTTCGGGATGCTCTTTTGCAAATGCTTTTACTATCCGGTAACCAAGCCAGGTGCCGATATTGCCGGGACTCTCTGCAGGCATACCGTTGGTTGTAGGTCCGTACACCACATAACGACGCATTTTTGACCAGTTCTTTTCGAAAAGCAGATTGTTGGCGGCAAAGAAATTATAGATCATCGCCTCATTTGCTTCGCACCATTTCAGCTGTTCAGGGGTATAACCGATCCGGTCTTCCGGCTGCACAAACGGCAACATTTTTTCCAGGAAATACTGCTGCTTACCCTTCTGGATCATCATATCCAGCAGCGTACGTTCTTCGTCCCGGAAAGGGTGGAAGTCAAAATAGATTGTATTGAACACCGATGGTGCGATCGATTCCGGACGGAAATTGATCAGCATGTAGTCGGGCTGCCCTACTGATATGTAGAACGGAAAGTTGCGCCCGAGGAACATATCCAGTCCGATAGCGATACCTCCCTCGTAAGACACCACGCCCCAGTTCGCCAGGAACGAGTTAAAGTAAATAACCCGGGGAATCTTAAATTCGGGATAATAATGCTGCAGGTACTGAAACCCTTTCAGTAGGTCTTCGTCTGTTTTTCTCGTATCGGGAAAATGAACGGCAATCGTATCGAACAGGTTCCGGTAATCCGGGTAAGTGAGGAAACTGCGCACGCCGCGGGATACTGCCACACTGCTGTCTGTGTAATGGTGCATCACGCCTATGGCTAGTATGGTATCCAGATAAAAGTCCAGGAATTCGGGGTAAGATCCATACAAATGTTCCAGTCCCGCTCCGATATGATTTGAATCTATGGAAACGAAATCCTGATCGAAACGGCGTGTCTGCAAATTCACTTTCACCTGAGAAACATCCGGCACGCGCTCAGATGAACTACCGCCGCCGCAGGCACTCAACCCCAGCAACACGGCAAATACCATTCCCTTTAATAATAGGGTATCTTTATATTGAATCCGCTGCATATAGTTCTTTTAAGTTATTAATTTTGACCGCAAAAATAGGTAAGCCCTACCTGTTATCGAACATATTAAGCAGAATAAAAAAAAGATTTCCGACTATGAAAAAACAAAAATTACTTACGCTATGCTGTGCACTGCTTGCCGGATTCCATACCCATGCTCAGACGGCTTATGCCCCTGCGCCGGAACAGGCTCCGGAGGAAAGGCTCAACCGGCTGCGTATCGGTGCCGTGATCGCTCCCGGACTAGCCTGGATGAAGCCTTCAGCGGAGAAAGACGGGAACCAGACGCAAAGAAGCGCGGGAAATGAACTCAGCTTCATGTACGGCCTGATGTTTGATTATGAATTCGCCGGCAATTACGCTATTTCCACAGGGCTGCAGATCAACAGCACGGGCGGAATTATTGAAACGTCAAACCCTTCAGCAGCCGAATTGTGGGCATCAAAAACACACATGAATTATTCTTTACAGTATATAGAATTACCCGTTGCCATAAAACTGAAGACGGACCCTATCAACAATTTCCGCATTTTCGGACAGGCAGGACTTACCGTTGGATTTAATATCGGTAAGAAAGCCACTTATGAAATTGTACAGAAAAACAGTACGCTTGGCGACAGCGTTTACAAAACAGACGTGAAGGAAAAACTGACCGGAGGAATCGGCGTTGTGGCGCCGGTAATGTTCCAGATGAACCTGGGAACCGGCATACAGTATGCTGTATCCCAGAACGTCGATGCATACATCGGTGTATTCTTCAATAATGGTTTTGCACCTAATGCCACAGATCCCACTAAAAACAATAAGCTTCCCAAGTTTACCGACGGGAATACCCGCATGAACAGCTTTTCGCTGCGCTTAGGATTTTATTTCTGATGACTCTCAGGAGCTATTTTTGCCGGCCTCGTGCCGGCTTTTTTTTTGGTAGATGAGGTGATCACAAACGTATTATTCGCGCGGTCTGTTCACCTTGTAGGTCGCTTCAAGCACATCATACAATTCGGGGTGATGTTCTTTTAAAAGCTCCGGTTTCTGGAAAAAGTATTCCGATAAAACCGCAAAAAATTCTGCTTCGTTAGTACCGGCATAAGGATTCAGATCCGACTCCCCGTTGCGGATTTCCCGGATCGTGCGGTGCATCTGCCGCATCCAGGGTTGTACCAGGTCTTGTGGGATCATATACTCAGGAACGCCATCGGTGGCGCCATCTGCTTTGTCCAGCAAATGTGCAAATTCATGTATCCCTGTATTGCCGCTGCCGTTTTGCTCAAAACCGGCACGTAAGGCAGGTTGCGACAGAATCATCATACGATGCATTGCCCCGTCCCCGACCATTCCGATAACATTCCGCTCGGCGTCCTCCACACTGAATTCCTTCGTAAATACACCGGGATAAATCAAGACTTCGTCCAGGTTGTTATAGCCCCAATCTGTAAAGTGAAAAATAGGAATGATCGCGCTGCATGCAACATACAACCGGTCTAAAGAATTAACGACCACGTTTTCTACGGGAGTGATACGCGTGGTATCCAGAAAATGCTGTACCCGCTGCCGGAATAAGGTTTTGCCCGCATCGTCCAGCTCCCGGTAAAAAGCTACATGTTCTTCAAGCAGCAGCTGCATTTCACGGGATGCTTCCGCCGAGACCGGCTCTGCACTACCCTTTCTGCGCTTCCGCAACAACACAATAATAACCGACACGACGAGCAATGCAATGAGATATTTCATATTAATATGGTTCTTGTAAAAGTAGGCCTGAAAACAATCCTGGCAACTGTCAGCAAAAACAATAGCAAATCTTTACAGAAATAAGAAGGGCCGACCAGCTGGTCGACCCTTCGGATAACATGCGCAATAAAAGTATTAGCGCTTGCTTACTTTGATCACCTGTGATTGTCCCTGTGCATCGGTTACCTTGATCAGGTAAAGACCGGAAGCACAACCGGACAGGTCAACAGCAGAACCGGAAGCAAGATTTTCCACTTCTTTCACTTTGCGACCTTCGTTGGAGAATACCGCAACCGCAGTAAGCGCAGAACCGTCGCTGGTAGTCAGGTACAATTTGTCTGAAACCGGGTTAGGCTGACAAATTACAGACAGGTTTTGTGCGTTACTGAAGCTCAGTGTTCTTACCGGTGAATAAGCAACGGAATTGTCGGCTTCCACCATTTTGAGGCGATAGAAGTGCGTTCCGTTGGAAACATTCTGATGCAGGTAAGAATAGTTGTTGGCTTTAGCAAGCTGCGCAGACTGTTCATCCAGTAAGGACCATGATTTACCATCAGTACCGTGCATCAGCTGATAACGGACGCCAGGTGTTTCCACGCCGGTAATCCAGGAAATCAGCGCATTGCGGTCGCCTTGTTTCACAGCAGTAAAGCTGATCAGTTCCACAGGCAGATCCAAAGCATTGATGATCGGAATATTTACCGTTGCGAGGTTGCTGATATTTCCTGTATTGTCAAGAGCTGAATACATGAAGGAAATCACCGGAACATAAGCATTGGTATCAGGAGTAAATGCAAGTCGGTTAACCGCAGAAGGAGCGATCACCTGACCAACTGTCACCGGCACACAACCTGTTGAAGGAGGCGTGGTACAGAGCGTAAGCACACCCTGGTCTGCAGATGGGATTGACTGGATCACATAGTTTGCGATCGTTCCGTCGGCATCTGTGGCAGACAGCGGGTTCAGTGTGGAAGCACCGGACAGACGGGAAACACTCTGATTCGAGATGTTCAGCGAGAACGGAGGATTGTTCACCACGGGAATGGTAACCGTTCCCGTGTTGCTCAGGTTGCTGTCGTTGTCCGTAGCCGTATAAGTGAATGACGCAACACCCATAAACGATGTAGAAGGTGTAAACGTAATGGTAGCAGCCTGTGCAGCAGACATTACAGTACCTACTGTAACCGCGGTACCGCAACCTGTTGAAGGAGGCGTTACGCAATAAGTAAGTGCACCATTGTTGCTGGCAGGGATACTTCTGATAGTGTAGTTTGAAACAGTTCCGTCAGGATCTGTCGCACTCAGCGCAGACGTCAGCGTTACCGAGTTCGTATTGTTTATCGGAGCAGCATTGTAGCTCAGCGCAACCGGAGGTTCACCGGAACCGAAGGCAGCGGAAACAACAGGAATCGTCACGGATGCAGGCTGGCTTACCAGTCCGTTATCATCCACAGTCTGGAAATTAAACACATAATTACCGGTAAAACTGCTGTTTGGCAGGAAGTACAAAGTAGCAACCTGTGCAGGGGTAAGACCCGTAACAGGACCGGAAATTGTAGTAAGCGTACCGGCAGTACAGGAAGCCGGAGCAGCAGCACAGTATTTCAGGGTGCCGGAACCAGCAGCCGGAACGCTGGTGATATTGAAACTTACCACAGAACCATCCTGGTCGCTACCTGTGAGCGTTGGCAGCAAGGTAGGCGTTGCCTTTGTATTCTGGATAGGGCTTACGCTGGTCGGATTGGCAATCGGAGGATTGTTATTAACCGGAATGCTGTAAGTAGCGGTATTGCTCGTAAGCGGAGTTGTACCGTTATCAA
Organism: Chitinophagaceae bacterium; assembly: GCA_049840855.1. GTDB lineage: Bacteria > Bacteroidota > Bacteroidia > Chitinophagales > Chitinophagaceae > Rurimicrobium. The sequence goes on from JASGJF010000014.1 coordinate 45,579, forward strand.
GAGCTGTGTACGTAAAGCTCAGTGTACCGGTATAGGTCTGAACCGGATCGAAATAGAGGGTTGTTGCCTGAGTAGGAGTAAGTGTTGCTCCGGCAGGTACGGCTGTAAGTGTACCTACGGTGCAGGAACCTGAAGCGCAATAGTACAATGTTCCTTCAGTGGAAGCATTCGGCAATGCGCTCGTGATGGTATAGCTTACCACTGAACCATCAGGATCTGTAGCGATCAGGTTCGGAATAGCGGTACGTCCGAGACTGCTGTTCAGCACCTGGGATTTTACGTTTTCTGCAATCGGAGGCTTGTTGCCGCTGGCTGTACCCACAGGCACTACCGGAACGGTAAACGGACTGGAAGCAGAAACATTACCGTTGTCATCTGTAGCAACATACTGGAAGGTATAGTCGCCGGAGAATCCTAATGTAGGATCAAACTTCAGCGTAGCCATCTGTGCAGGAGTGATCGTAGTTCCCGAAGTGATCGTGGTCACGGTGCCGGTACATGGCTCGTCAGACGAAGAGCAATAAGAAAGAACACCCTGTGTGGAAGATGGAACGGAGTTGATCGTATAGCTTACCACAGTACCGTCAGCATCAGCACCCAGCAGACTTGGCAATGGAGCCGCATGCATGGTATCGATGATCTGTGTGGTACGGATAGGTTGTGTAACGGGCTTCTCGTTGTACACCGGTATAGTGAACGTAGCCGAGTTGCTTACCAGGGAGTTTGCATCGGTTGCAGTATACGTAAAGGTAGCAGTACCTGTGAATGTCTGAACCGGATCGAAGAACAGGCTCGCAGCCTGGTTCGGAGTAAGACTCATGCCAGAAGTAACGGCAGTGTAACCACCGGAAGTACAGGTTGGCGGGAAAGTCGCACAATAGTACAGCACACCCTGTGCCGCTGTAGGCAAAGAAGTGATCGTGTAGCTGCTGATAGCGGTACCCATCGGGCTGGAAGCCTGAAGTTGCGGTATCGCAGTTTCAGCATTATGACTGTTGATCGACCTTGAAGTTACGTTCACAGCAACCGGCGGCACCAGGATAAACGGCACCTGAAGCGTCGCTGCATTCGTGCTTTCCACATTTGCATTGTCAATCACTTTGAAGTCCATAGAAGCTGTAACAGCCCCGTCAACAGGATCAATTGCCACTACGGTACCGGAAACGGTGTAAGTAACACCACCCGTCGGCCATGTGGATGAAGTGTAAGTGGTACTTCCGATCGTAATACTTGTGGTATTGGTCGGGAAGGTGACGATATGCACTTTCGAAATAGAACCTGAAGTATCCGTACCGGTGAATCCGGCAGAGATATTCGAAGTGGCGGTACCATTAGGGTTGTTGCGTGTAGGCATTGTCGCCGCATTCGGAGTAGGTCTTTGTTCCACGCCGAAGTTTACGTTTGTTCTGTTTGCAGAAAGGGCAACCAGGATACGACCGTCCGGAGAACCAGTATCTACACCCGAACCAGCTGTAGTACCGATCTGCTCGCCTACATAAGTCCAGTTGTCGGGCAACGGTGTAGTGGGTGCCAGAGAGAAGATCGTTCCTGCTGTCGGAGAAATCTGTACATAGTAATTGGCAAACGGATAGCCGTTGAATGTGTAAGCGCCGCCGCTGATCGGCGTACTTGCAATCACATATCCCGATTCATCAAGCAGGTTCGCATACATCGCTGTAGTGCGCACGGTGCTGATCGCAGTTCCGTTTACAAGGTTGTCAGTAAGACCATTCACATCATTATATAAGTTACCGGAAATGTTGAAGGTAACGTTTGCACAGTTGGTAACGCTTCCGCCCAATGCGAACGAAGTGATGTTACCGTCAGCCGTACCGTCGCCTTTAGAACCTCCCTGTACGTGACCGGAAAAGTAAAAAGCAGGAGACGAAGCCTTAGAATAGATAATTGTATGGTGACCGCCGATCTCAAATGCTGTCGCATCGTTAGTGGGAACAGTGGAAGCCAGCGTAGGGGAAGTTACGTTTGTTGTAGCGCCCGCACCGATGATACCACCGTCGTTTGAGCCCCACAGATAAACGTTACCGGTAAGAGTGATCGCACCCAAAGCGTAAAAACCATTGGCGTAAGGGTTATTGGAAGACAGCTTACGTACACCGATCGGAGCAGACAAAGCATTCCAGCTTGTGCTCACCGTAGTGAAAGTAGAAGATCCGGTACCCAATGCACCATTCAGGTTACGACCAAGTGTATATAATTTGTTGTTGGAACCCAGCATCAGTACGACAGCTTCGATACCCGGAGTGGTAACGATTTCCGAAGAGCGCGGAACCATAGACGCAGAGAAATCAGAGTGCAATGTCATCAGCGATGCATATACCTGGTTGGCGGCCGCAGTACTGTTACCCAGCAATACGTTATCTCCCCATACATAAGCAGTACCGGAATTGGTAATTGCCAGCGCAGAAGTTCCCGCGAAGCTGAGCTCGATAACTCCGGAAAGGTTTGTGGAAGCATCCGTCTTTACCTGATGCCATACGGTAGAACCGGCACCGTCAAGCGTTGTGACACCGGTACCATAAACACGTCCGGAACAGGCACTACCCGCACCCGCCTTGATCCATACTGCACCGCTTGTTGTTACGAGGGCAAGGCCGCCGCGACTGGAACGGATAAAGCTGATGTCGGAAGCAAGCACACCGGAAGGGAGATCAGACTGAGTGATCGGCAGTACACCTGCACGGTCAGCCTTGATGGTATTTCCGGAATAACCCCAGCCCCAGATACCTTGTGTCGTTTGCAACCACATTTGCGTAGCAGCAGGAGCACTGGACTCTGAGGTACCGCTTGCCGCTACGGCAAGAGGTGTACCATTATATTCAAACAGTGTTTTAGGAGCAGTCATATTGATGCCCGGCTCGGCAGAGCTGGCAGATTGCCCCCAGAATGCAACTGTTGGCTGGCCGTTGATAACCAGTGTGGCGTGCATGGATGAAGCAACAATGTCTTTTGCAGAAGGCAGCGGACAACCGATTGCCGTTTGCGGAGGACAGATATATTCTTCAGGAGTATTGATACAGTCGAAAGTATAACGGTCTTCATTGGTAACGATACCGTCACCCATACTACCATTGATCTTGTGACCTACGTAACAGAATTTACTCGTTGAAGCAAGAAACGCTGCCGTGGTATGGCCTCCCATTTCAAAGTAACCGATCGTGGCATTGTTCAGCGTGAAGTTTGCCGGAAGATGCGGATAAAGATATTGCTGACTGTCTGTAGCATAAATTGTATCAGAAGCGATCATGTGACGGCGGTTGTCTCCCCACAGGTACAGATTACCGGAGGAGGTTAACGCACCGGCATTATAGTTGGTATTACCGGTTCCTCCGATTACATAAGGATTATTCGTACCGATCTGAACGATATTGGTAAGATCCGAAGCTCCGCCCGGCGCTTTTACCGTCTGCCAGCTCGTGAAATCGGTTTCAATACCCTGTCCCAAAGCTCCGCGGTACCCCTCACCGAGGGCATACATCTTACCATTGGTACCAAGAATATACTGGGCCGCAGTAGCAAGGTTTGCATCATACGCGAAACGAGTGTTGATGTTTATATCAGATGCAGAGACACTGGCAGGCAACGTTACGGCTCGTGCATAACCGAAAACCGCGGCTGCAGAACCATCTCCTTTAAATACCTGGTCTCCCCATACATATACAGTTCCGGAGCCCGTGAGTGCCATTACTGCGCGACCGCCCAGAGAAAGGTTGGTAACGCCTGTAAGAAAAGTGGATCCGGTACTGGTTTTTACCTGATGCCAGGCCGTGTCCAGGGCTGTTGTAGAATCCCCGTAGATCAGGGAAGTCTGCGCACTGGAAGCGTTCTCTCCACCCTGACGAATATATACCGAACCGGAATTGGTAACGATAGCCAAAGCGCCACAGGAAGCCTCAATGAAATTCACATCGGTAATTGTGATACCCGATGGCAACGGAACGGTGGAAAGCCCGATGGCGCCGTTCACATTTCCGCGGATGGTACGGTTACTGTAACCCCAGCCATAAATAGCAGATGTGGTGTGCAGGTACAGCTGGTGAAGCGCGCTGGTTGCACTACCCGCAGCTACGCTGACAGGAGTTCCTGAATACCCGGTGAGGGTGAGTGGAGCCAATACGTTGGCGCCGGTACCGGATACGTTGGCGGCCTCCCCCCAATAACGAACGGAGTCGCCGTTGGTAATGATAATAGAACTGTGAAATGAGGAAGCCATTTTCTTCCTCGGGACATAACTCGGACACTGAGCCGAAACGTCTTTGGCAAAAATCCAAAGAGTTAGAAGTAATAGAATTTTTTTCATACGGTTGCTGTCAAAAAATTAAATAAGATCGAATTTTAAAATATTAGCTATTGAATACCAATATTTCATTTGCTTCTGAGGCGCCATGGTCAACGGTTGACGCGTTTAGGAAACTTTCGATCAAATCCAGCTTTTTCTCCAGCGAGATTTGATTGAGGTTTTGGGGCAGTTCATTCATACAATTTGGATTAAGATGAAACATTTATACTTTCACCCCTTTCATGCAAAAACCGTTCCAAAACTTTGCGAAAATGCGTATTTAGTTTACGAAAATGCATAAACTGTTCACGAAATTGCAGTTGAGATAAAAACCGATGAACTATTTAATATAAAAAAAATGCGTAAACATTTTTTTACAAAACGTTTACACATTTTTATGGGACACTCTAAGAAGAATCTATAATTGTAAAGGAAAATCTAATGCTGCTTTTTTTTGAAAAAAAATTTTGAGTCGTCGAACCGCACCTACAGTGAATCAATGAGTTCTTTCAATTTCAAAATCGGAATATGGTCAGATTCATATTTCCCGTAATAAGTGTTAAGTATATTGCCACCTGCATCAATCAGTATATCGGCAGGCGCTTTAGCAGACATGTTTTTTTCTTCTATACCTTTTAATTTATTTTTTTCAACTTTAACTTCAGATTTCCTGTGTCCCAATAACTTTGGACGAAACGATGCCTGGTCACCGATCTCAAAAAGCCGGTATAAAATCTGTTCGGAATCGGATATAACTATCTGATAGTAAGCAGCCGTGTCGCGGAAACGCTGCAGCACCTCTTTCGTTGACGGAAAAACAGCCAGAACGATAATGTCCTTGGAGCGGAAATATTCTTTTTGCTGCTCTATTTCCAAAAAACGAGCCAATGATGGCGAACTGCTGATATTGCGGTAAAATGTCATGAGTATTTTACGGCCTTTGTATTGCTCTACCGAGTGAAACCGGCCATCAATATCCTTTGCCGAAAAAGAAGGCGCAAATTGTCCCGGGTAAAGTTGTGCAGATGCATCAGTCAGTATCCCAACCAGGAAAATGGCCGACAATACTGTCTTTTTCAGAAAGGAAGCGTGCATGTTGATCGGATTTAGATTGCCTCAAATATACACGCTTTAAAGAATCATTAAAATAACCGCTGACGCAAAACCCGCAAAAAAGACCATCTTGCGTGCTAAACCGTAAACAATTGCGTTTTCACAAAAGAATTTTCACCTTAATCTGCCTGGCAATCCCCTCCGCTGCCCTATATGCACAGGAAAAAAAACCGGATACCGCTACCGTATTGCGACTGCCCGTTCCGCAACCGCCCAACAGACAATATATAGGAGATTATCACCGCGATCTCACTTTACGCGTTTTTGGTGCACGCCGGTTCTACAGTTACGGGCTGCATGACAAAGGATTTGCTTACAACCCAAAATATTTTCCCAATACGCCTTTCAGCGTAGGAGCAGGATTCAACTACCGTGTATTAGGACTCAATATAGGATTTAATCTCCCGCTGATCAACGATACCAAAGAACATGGAAAGACCCAGTTTCTGGATCTGCAAACCCATTTTTACGGAAGAAAGCTGACGATCGACGTGCTGTTCCAGCATTATCGTGGATTTTACATGCCCGAATACAATTTTCTGAAGGACGGATCTGCACAGGATCCGGTGTACATAAGGCCGGATATACGCTTTACCAATTTAGGCTTCTCCGCCCAATACCTGCTTAATGGCAAGAAGTTTTCGATCCGTGCGGCATTTCTGCAAAATGAAACCCAGTTGCGCAGTGCCGGATCCCCGATCATCGGCGGCGGTGTGAACCTTACGCGTATCGCTGCCGACTCCTCCATTATTCCCGGCAACCCCAGCCAGGACAATTATTTCGACAACCTGCATTTCAACAGATCATCTATTCTGAGCTCACAGGTGCACGCAGGATATGGATATACGCTTGTATTACCCTTGCACCTGTTTATCACAGCCGCAGTTACTGTCGGCATAGGAGTCAACTTCAGCAGTCTGGGCGGACCGGGTGAGCGTACGCAGGGGATCGGCACAGACGCATTCAGTACCGCGCGATTAGGAATGGGCTATAATTCGCGCAGGTATTTTGCGGGTATACAGTATTATGGTACTTTATTGAGCAGCAGCGCTCCGCTTATCTACACGAGACAGGAATTCGGAGCGGGAAATTTCCGCATTTCCTTTGCACGCAGATTCAGCTTAAAAAGGAACCTGATCGGAATCTATTAATAACTACCAGCCACCACCGGCGCCGCCACCACCGGAAGAACCGCCGCCGAAGCCACCAAATCCGCCACCGCCGCCGGAAGATCCTCCTCCCCAGCCGCCGCCCCAACCGGAGGAGCGGTGACGATTACTGAGCATGCTCGCAGCTATCCAGCCTGCGCTGTTCAGGAGTCCTCCTCCGCCACCACCGCCACCGCGACGGGAAGCGGCAATGATAATAATCACAACAATCAATAAGATGACTGCGGTACCAGGACCACCCTTGGCTTTACGACCCTGATCTTCATCGGAAGGATCAGCTTTATATTCTCCGCGTGCAGCAAGAATAATGGCATCGCTTGCTTTATCAAATGCAATAAAATAATCGCCTCTCTTAAAATTCGGTTCCATTTCACGGCGGATGATCTGCCCGAGCAATCCGTCCGGCAGTGCGCCTTCCATACCATACCCGGTAGTTATCCAGATCTTACGCTGCTCTTTGGCGACGAGGATCAATATCCCGTTATCATGCTCTTTCCCGCCAACATGCCATTTATTGAATAATTGAACGGTATAGTCCGAGATGTCGTACTGTCCGATACTCTGTAAGGTGACTATCGCTATTTCGGTAGACGTCGAATCGTGATAATTCCGCAACTTTTGCTCAAGGGTTGCGCGCTCCTGGTCGGAAAGAAAATGTGCAAAGTCGTTTACCAGCGCAGGCGGGTTAGGTTGCGCCGGGAAATCGCCGTCAGCTGCGTTAGAGCAAAAAGGCAGCGCGAGGAGCAACAGCAGGAAAAACTGCTTCAGACCTTTTGTAAAAAAGTATTGTCTATTCATCATTTCCCAAACACGATTTCATCCGGTAACTCATTAATATTATCCCCGCCTTTGTAAGGAAAGTGTGTCGCGAGACTATTGCCGACTGAGCGGACACAGGATGCTATTCCTTCTGCAATGGCGCCTTTTTTCAGAAATCCCTTTAGTGATTCAGCCGCTTGTTGCCAATACGCATTGCCGCCCACGAGTTCATTGATACCACGGTCACCCGCAATAGCAAACTGACGGTCGCGCAGCGCGAGATAGATCAGCACACCGTTTTGCTCTTTTGTTTCATGCATATTCAATTGCACGAACAGTTGTTCACAACGGTCTATGGGATCCACCATCGGGCAGTGAGACTCTATATAAACGCGTATCTCACCGGTGGTAAGACGCTCGGCCTCTTTCACCGCGTTCACCACAACCGCACAGTCGGTGGAGGGCAGCAGACTTTTGTCTTTTTTGAAAAAAGAGAACATAACAGAAGTAAAAAGGCGCAACGTTTTACCTTTTAGGGCAGCACGTTACGCCTGATGATTAACTGATTAAAACTTCACTTTCGGAGCACTCTGCGCAGCAGCATCCGCCTCGAAAGTACCACGCACTTTAAAGCCCATCATTCCCGCGAAAAGGTTGTTCGGGAATTTACGCGTTTCCACATTGTACGCCTGAACGGACTCATTATAATTCTTGCGCTCAACAGCAATACGGTTTTCCGTACCTGCAATCTCGTCCTGAAGTTTCAGGAAGTTTTCATTTGTCTTAAGCTCGGGATAAGCCTCATTCACCACCATCAACCGGCCCAGAGCCTGACTCAGTTCTCCCTGCGCAGACTGGAACTCTTTCAGTTTTTCCGGAGAAAGATCGTTAGGGTCTACTTTAATTGAGGTAGCTTTTGCACGCGCTTCGATAACTGCGGTAAGTGTGCTTTTCTCAAAATTAGCGGCGCCTTTTACTGTTTCCACAAGATTCCCGATCAGATCGGATCTGCGCTGGTACTGATTCTGCACCTGACTCCATTTGGCTTTTACATCTTCATCTAAAGTAACCAGGTTGCGTTGAATGTTACAGGACATACACCCGCCGATAAAAATAACTGCGAGCAGAACGAGCAAAACCGGTAATGCCTTTTTCATAATTGTGTCTGTTTTTGTTTTAAAATTTGATGATACAAAGATATATGTTTCCCGATCCCGCGCAATGAAAAGCACCTACAAATCGCCGAGCTGCGGCCGAATAATTACCGTCTCGACTACAGCATTCGCCGAAAGCGTATAAGCCGACCAGAGCGTATCCGCAATATCGGATGCTGCCATAATCCGTTCTTCACTCACACCACTACCTTCCCAGGAGCGACTATGGGTAGCGCCGGGGCAAAGCGCTGTCACCCGTATACCCGATGTCTTCAACTCTTCCCGGAGATTGTCGGAAAAGCCAAGCAGCGCGTATTTGCTGATGCTATAGGAGCCTCCGTTCGGATAAGCCTTCAGGCTGGCAACGGAGCACATGTTGAAAATATGTGCTTTATTTCCCATCAGCGGAATCATTTCCCGGGTAAGATCATATGCACTGATCACGTTCAATTGCAGCATCATCATGAGCTGCAATTGCGGCTCATCGCGGAGCTGACCGGGTAAAAAAAGACCCGCATTATTGACGAGTATATCCAACTGCTGAAAGTGGCTGCGGACAAATGCGGCAAAACGGCTGGCACCATCCGGCATACTCAGATCCACAGAAAACACATATACTGCCGGACTTCCTGCGGCCCGTGCTTCAGATGCGATCTTTTGCAGATCGGATTCATTGCGGGCGCAAATGGCCAGAGCAAAACCCTGTCGCGCCAACCTCATGGCCACAGCCGCTCCAATTCCCTGGGAACCTCCCGTTATCACTGCATTTCGCATCCTGTTACTGATCGCTTTTTAATTTTTCATTCTGCGCGTGACGGTCTGCATCACGCTTTGTCTTCTTATCCATGTTCCTACGGAAAGCCTCACTCAGATCCACACCCGTCTGATTGGCCAGGCAAAGCAGCACCCAAAGCACGTCGGCCATTTCGTCGGACAGTTCTTTTCCCTCATCGGACTTCTTAAACGACTGTTCGCCGAAACTGCGAACCATCAGACGGGAGAGTTCGCCTACCTCTTCCATCAGAATACCGAGATTGGTAAGTTCCGAAAAATACCGGACGCCCACGGTTCTGATCCATTGATCAACTTCCTGCTGCGCTTCACGCAAGCTGAGATCCTGCATTTTTTAAGTAAAGTTTTTTGTTAGTATTCTTAAAAATGATGACCTTACGCTTCACTTAAAAGACCCTGACCAAAGTATGTCTGTATATTCTTCTGATGTGGAAGCGGCCAACGCGCTAAAGGTACAATTTGAAACGCTGAAAAAGACGATCGCGAAGGTGATTGTAGGACAGGAGCAGGTGGTGGACCAATTGCTCATTTCCATATTGTGCAACGGACACTCACTGCTTGTAGGCGTTCCCGGACTGGCCAAGACACTGCTGATCAAAACGGTTGCCGATGTGATGGATCTCTCCTTCAAGCGCATCCAGTTTACCCCTGACCTGATGCCGGGCGATATTGTGGGAGCTGAAATACTGGACGAAAGCCGGAATTTCCGCTTCGTGAAAGGGCCCATTTTTGCAAACATTGTTCTGGCTGATGAGATCAACCGTACTCCCCCCAAGACACAGGCAGCTCTGCTGGAGGCGATGCAGGAAAAGAATGTGACCGCCGGAGGAACCATATATAAGCTGCCCGCACCCTTCTTCGTACTTGCAACGCAGAACCCCATCGAGCAGGAAGGAACTTACCCGCTTCCGGAAGCCCAGCTGGACCGCTTTATGTTTATGATCCGGCTGGATTACCCCAGTTTCCGGGAGGAGGTGGATATTGTAAAAAATACGACCGGCGCTTATACTGCCGACCTGCATAAAGTGATGGATGCCGCGAATATCCAGGAGTTCCAGGCGCTTGTTCGCCGGGTGCCTGTAGCGGACAATGTGCTGGAATACGCGGTGGCCCTGTCTCAGAAAACAAGACCCGGAAATGACACGGCGCCGGAGATCACCCAAAAATATATTGCCTACGGAGCCGGCCCCAGGGCCTCACAATACCTGGTGATGGCGGCAAAATGCCATGCCCTGCTGAAAGGAAAATATTCCCCCGACATCGAGGATGTAAAGGCAATGGCGGAAGCGGTTTTGCGGCATCGTGTGGTACGCAATTACCGCGCGGAAGCAGAAGGGCTCAGCCAGGAGTCGCTGATCCGGCAATTACTGTAATCAAAAAAAAGCGGGCCGGTAGCGGCCCGCTTTTTTGTCAGCTGTCTTTTATTGCTTTACAAAACTGCCGCTCGCGCGCTTTTCCTCATCCTGATAAATCAGCTGGTAAGTTCCGGATGCGAGATGCTCCACTCCTATCTGTAAACCACTACCCTGCTGCTGTACCTGCACACTCACACGGCGTCCCAATATATCGTACACTTGCATGCGGTCGGCGTCCAGACGTTTACCGGTAAATGAACTAAGGTATATGCTTTGCTGGGCCGGGTTCGGATAAATACGCAGACGACCGTCCAATGACGCAATCTCTGCAACGCTTAAAGGCTTTAACGGATTCCAGTAGACCTGCCATACACTATCAGCAAGGTCCGTTATCGGCTTAAAGTCTGTTATCGTACCGCAGGCATACCCCAACGTGTCTGTAAGCATTACAGCAACGCCAACGCGCATGCTGGTGCCTGGAGAGAAGTTATTGTGGCTGGTTGAAATCACAAAACGTCTGTCGCGTAAGGCGATAAGCGAATCGCACATTTCCATTCCATTTGCTGTCGAGTATTCATAAGGAGATCCTGGAACAGAAATTCCGTCCGCGTTCTTACCATTCATGTACGATTCAAATTCCGAGGCCTTTCTTGGATCTCTGAAAGGGCCGGCTGGAAAATTGGAGGAAACAACACAAGAACCAGCCGGATTCATTGAAGTCGGATAAATATCTCCAGGTGTTTCCACCAGCGTATACCCCGCCATAGGCGGATGATCTCCATAGCCGTAGGTTACAGAACAATCCGGTATGGTTGCGTTATACTCTATGCCCATACGATGGGCGGAGTCAAATGCAATATAATCATCTAAATAACAACCCAGATCTGCATCTGAGAAAAGCCCGAATTGAAAGTCCATGTATTTTACCGAAGATTTGTTGTGCATTTCATATTCATAATATAATACTCTGTCTATCGCCGATCCACGATTATAAGCATAGGCACTGATCCTGTATTCCAAACGCATCGCATGCCCTTTAGAAACTGCGTGCATGTCCGTATTATCATTAATCACCCACCACAGCATCTGATCACCTTTTATACGTGGATAATCACCTTTAAGCGGATCATAGCTCCCATCTGCGTCCACGTCTACGAAAGGAGCCATATCCTGTGAAATTGTTAAGGAAGCTCCGCCGGCGCCCTGAGCGTAAGCATTTCCCTTGGCCGGCCAGCGCAATATACTCTCAGGGGTTGTCGCAACAGTATGCGTACTTGTTGCGCGAAAGGTAGCAATATCACTTTGGTTTACCTTCCATATCTTACCCCACAAACTACTTGTTGCATGAGAGCAGTAACCAGTATCATTCAGCGGACCCGGCCAGAAATCCACTCCGGAAATAGATCTGTATAATGATGCCGCGGCATACAATGTATCGTTCACATCACGCGCCACCGCCCATAATCCGCCTGTAAAAGACGCCGTTTTACCGGTTCCCTGAGGATATTCAAAATCGGATGTATTAGTGGATGGGTTATACCACATATCGCCGTGCACCATATGTACGGCTTTGATTTTATTAATATCAAGGTATTGCATTTCTGCAGAGAGTGTTTGGGCAACACCTGTAATCGGAAGAACTGACAATATCATACCCAAACCTCTTGCAATTGGCGTAGAAAGTTTCATAAGACATTTTATTTTTAGCTTATTACTTTATTGCTTTACAAAACTGCCGCTCGCGCGCTTTTCCTCATCCTGATAAATCAGCTGGTAAGTCCCGGATGCGAGATGCTCCACTCCTATCTGTAAACCACTACCCTGCTGCTGTACCTGCACAGTCACACGGCGTCCCAATATATCGTACACTTGCATGCGGTCGGCGTCCAGACGTTTACCGGTAAATGAACTAAGGTATAAGCTTTGCTGGGCCGGGTTCGGATAAATACGCAGACGACCGTCCAATGACGCAATCTCTGCAACGCTTAAAGGCTTTAAAGGATTCCAGTAGACCTGCCATACACTATCGGCAAGGTCCGTTATGGGCGTAAAGTCTGTTATCGTACCGCAGGCATACCCCAATGTGTCTGTAAGCATCACGGCCATAGCTACCTTGGCCTTTGTTCCGGGCTGAAAATCGTAGCCATGGGTAGAAATGACAAAACGCTGATCTTTTAAAGGGTATTTTGAATCACACATTACGGCGCCATCTTTAATGGAATAGAGATAGGGTGAGCCGGGTAGCGGATGACCATCCGCATCATTTCCCTGCATGTACGCTTCAAATTCCGAGGCCTTTCTGGGATCCCTGTCAGGCCCTACTAAGGTACCGGAAAACGTATTGAATCCTCCGGCTGGCAGCATTGAACCCGGGTATACATCTCCCGGAATTTCCAAGAGTGAATAGCCGGCCATTGGCGGATGGCTACCGTAGTAAGCGGGGTCCGGACAATCGGGAATCTCTCCGTTATATTCTATACCCATGCGGTGAACAGAATCGAAAGCCAGGTAATCGTCGTAACGACAACCCAGATCTGCATCCGAGAAAAGACCAAACTGGAAATTTTTGTACTTGATAGTCGACTTATTATACATCTCGTACTCATAATAGAGTACACGGTCTATATCTGTACCCCGACTATAAGCGTACGCACTGATCCGGTATTCTATACCCATAGGATACCCTCTCGACATGGTATGCGTTTCTGTATTATCATTGATCACCCACCAGAGCATCTGATCACCTTTGATATCCGGATAATCACCTTTGATCGGATCATATGAACCGTTCGCATCAACATCAACAAACGGCGCCATATCTGTGGTAATGGAAAGTGTGGCGCCACCTGCACCCTGGGCATACATATTTCCTTTGGCTGGCCAGCGCAATATATCTTCAGGTGTAGTTGCCAACGTGCGGCTGCTCATCGCACGAAAAGTAGCAATATCACTCTGATTCACCTTCCATATCCTTCCCCATGCAGCGCTTGTGGCAGGAGAGCAGGAACCCGTATTATCCAACGGACCTGGCCAGAAATCAATACCCAATGACCTGTATAAAGTAGTTGCGGCATACAATGTATCATTCGCATCACGCGCCACTGCCCAGAGCCCACCTGTATAAGATGCCGTTTTACCGGTTCCCTGAGGATATTCAAATCCGGATGCAAATGTGGACGTATTATACCACATATCGCCGTGCACCATATGTATGGCTTTAATCTGGTTTATATCCAGATACCTGGCTTCAGTGGATATCGTTTGTCCAAACGACAATTGCGGGCTTATGCTGCCGGCAAACATGATTGCCAGCAGCTTTCTGTATAAAGTGTGTTTCATGCGTATCGGAATTAGATATGGTTAATTTTATCATGAAAATAATACCTTTATCTCTAATTTCCAATAAAAAAGCCGCTATTTTTACGTATAAAAATAGCGGCTATGAAACTAAATATAGCTAGTCGATCAGCGAGACGCTTCTTTCCACAAATGCGGTAAGGTCAGCTCCCGAGAGCATGCCCTGCGACAAAAGCGCCAGATCAAAAGCCTGCTTCGCCAGCCGTGCTTTCACTTCCTGATCGTCTGTATCGAGGATACGTTTGATGAGTTTATGATTACCGTTTACAGACACCTTGTAGTTATCCGGCAGGCTTCCGTAAAAGCCCATCATGCCGCCGCCCATCTTAGACATATCTTTCATCCTGCGCATGAATTCATCCATGGTAACCGTGACCGGCATTTCATCAGGACTCAGACCCTCCACCTGTACATTCATTGTGCCGTTAGCGATCGTCTGTTCAAACAGGGTCTTTACAGACGCACTCTGCTCTTCGCTTAACACACATTCAATCTTCACATCTTTTTCTATCAGCTTATCCAGCACATCGGAATCCACACGTTTCAATGAGGTATTTTCCAGTTTTTGTTCCAATTGCGCAATGAAATGATTGTCCAGCGGGCCATTCATTGTCAGCACGTCATAGCTGCGCTTTTCAGCCTGAGCAATGTAATTGTGCTGTCTGGCAGGATCATTGCTGTAAAGCCAGATCACTTTACCGGATTTGTCGGTCTGTTCTGCCTTTACCTTATCCGTGTATTCCGGCATGGTGAAATACTGCTGATGCACGTTTTCAAGCAATGCAAACTCCTTAGCCTTATCGTAAAACTTCTCGTCTGAGATCATTCCGTACTTCACGAAGAGATTGACATCTTTCCACTTTTCCTCGAACGATTTACGATCAGCTTTGAACAGTTCTGAAAGCTTATCGGCAACCTTCTTAGTGATATAGTTATTGATCTTTTTCACATTGCCGTCTGCCTGAAGGAAACTGCGCGATACGTTGAGCGGTATGTCCGGACTATCGATCACGCCGTGAAGCAGCATCAGGAATTCAGGGACGATATCTTTCACTTCATCGGTTATGAATACCTGACGACTGAACAGCTTGATCTTATTACGCTGCAGTTCGAGTTCGTTTTTCACTTTCGGGAAATACAACACTCCGGTAAGCGTGAACGGATAATCAACATTGAGGTGTATCCAGAACAGCGGTTCTTCAGAGAACGGATACAGTTCACGGTAGAAATTCAGGTAGTCTTCATCAGTAAGATCAGAAGGCGCTTTCGTCCAGATGGGACTGGTGTTATTGATAATGTCGGGAACTTCCGTTTCGATGAACTTCGGTTTACCTTCCTCATCCTCACCGTCGGGTGTGCGCTCTGTACGCATACCGAATTGGATCGGCACCGGCAGGAACTGACCGTATTTCTTCAGTATCTCACGCAGGCGGTATTCCTCCAGAAACTCTTCACTCTCCGGATTGATATGCAGGATAATGTCTGTTCCCCTATTTGTACGGTCGCCTTCGGAGATTTCAAAAGAAGTGGAACCATCGCAGATCCAGCGCGCAGCACTTGCTCCTTCGCGGTAAGAAAGCGTATTGATCTCCACTTTATCAGCCACCATAAATGCGGAATAGAAACCAAGACCGAATTTGCCAATGATCTCATTCGCATCTTTCGCTTCCCTGAACTGTTCCATGAACTCAGTAGCACCGGAAAATGCCACCTGGTTGATATATTTCTTGATCTCCTCGGCCGTCATGCCAATACCCATATCACTGATGGTAATGGTCTTAGCCTCTTTATCCACAGACACCTGTACCTTAAGGTCTCCGAGTGTACCATTGAATTCGCCCAGTGAAGCAAGCCGTTTGATCTTCTGCGTAGCGTCGACGGCGTTGGACACCAGCTCCCTCAGGAAAATTTCATTATCGGAATAAAGAAACTTTTTAATAATCGGAAAGATGTTCTCCGTGTGAATCGAAATCGTACCTTTTTCCTGTATCATATACTTATATTGCTTTTTACTGATATACTGCCATCAAGTTCCATACCAAAACAAGACCAAAAGACAAATTGACAGCAGGCAATTGACTTTGGGCCGTGCGGGTATCCTTTAACCTTAATTTTGACAGGTGATGATACGACTGAGATTATTGCTATTGCTTGCCTTCCTCAGCTTCTTATGTTGTTTTCTTTCCTGGGGAAACGGAGCCGCAGGAGGAACATTTGCGCAACTTGAATACGGTATACTTGCCAGAGGTTTCCGGAAAGACCTGCTCCATCCTGCAATCCTGATTCCGTTTACCGGGCAGGCCCTGCTGTTGTATGCTGTCTTTTGCAGTCGACCCCGTTTTGTGCTCACGCTGTCCGCATTATTGCTTTGCGGATTACTGGCATTTTTTGTGCTGCTGATTAACCTGCTCAGTCATCACCGGATGGAAGCGGCGTCAACCCTTCCCTATCTCTCGCTGTCGCTTTATATATTACTGTCCCGTAAACAGCTATGGCGCAGCTAAGGTAATCACTGTGTTAAAAAAGGATTGAAATCGGCTTTCAGGGCCTTCTTCTGGGGAACGGCTTTTGTTGTTTAAGTATCTTTAAACAAATCAGAAAGCTTGCTACAGTTCACGTCCAAAGGAATTTACTGCCCGGTGGCAGACATTTATATCGATCCCTGGCGCCCAGTTGCAAAAGCCGTGATAACGCATGCACACTCCGATCATGCGCGCTTCGGGATGGGCAGCTATTTGTGCTCTCCTCCCACGGCTCCGGTACTGAAACTCCGCCTTGGAAGCGACATACAGGTACAGACAGTGCCTTTCGGAACCGTTATCGATATAAACGGGGTGAAGCTGAGTCTGCATCCTGCCGGACATATCTGGGGCTCTGCACAGGTGCGACTCGAATACAAAGGTGAGGTGTGGGTGGTAAGCGGCGATTATAAACTGTCTCCGGACGGATGTTCCGAGCCGTTTGAATCGGTGAAATGCCACAGTTTTATCACAGAGTGCACGTTTGGTCTGCCGATATACCGTTTTCCCGAAGCGCAACTGGTACATGAAAATATCAATGAATGGTGGGAGCAGAACCGGCTTAACGGAAAAAATTCACTCCTGCTGACCTATTCGCTGGGGAAAGCGCAACGGGTGATCCGGCAATTAAACCCGGACATAGGCCCAATTTACACGCATGGCGCGGTAGACAACATTAACCAGCTGTACCTCGGGCTGGGGGGCAAGCTTCCGCCAACGACGAGAATCACACCGGATCTCTCCCGGAAAGACATCCGCGGTGCAATGATTGTTGCCCCGCCTTCCGTTGCCGGCAGCTCCTGGATGCGCTCTCTGCAACCGCTGGAATGGGGCATCTGCAGCGGTTGGATGCAGCTGAGGGGTGCCCGGCGCAGACGGGGTTCGGACAGGGGATTTGTCCTTTCCGACCATGCTGACTGGGATCAGTTGAACGAAGCAGTTAAAGCAAGCGGAGCGGAGAATATTTATGCCACCCACGGTTATAAATCAGCCTTCAGCCGCTGGCTCAATGAAGCATACGGGCTCAACGCAGTGGAACTCGAAACGGAATTTACCGGCGAGTCGCTTGAAGAAAGCAATAACGATACAGGAAAAGATTATGAAGAGATTTAGTACACTATACGAACGATTCGATCAGACGACGAAGACTAATGAAAAAGTGGCCGCAATGCGCGACTACCTGGTTGAGGCACCTGCGGAGGACGCCGTGTGGGCGGTTGCGATTTTATCCGGCAGACGACCTAAGAGGGCTGTGAATACAGGCTTGCTGTGGAAATGGTTATATGAACTCACCGAACTTCCTGCATGGCTGCTTGAAGAATCGTACCATGTAGCCGGGGATCTTGCGGAAACGATGAGCCTGTTACTTCCGCCGGCAGCGGATCATTCCGAAAAACCATTGCACACGATTATCACCGAACTGCAGGCTCTGCATCAGGCAGCAGAAGAAGAGAAGAAGGCGTATGTAACGGGTATGTGGAACAGTCTCAGCGGTTCCTCCCTGTTCCTGTTCAACAAACTGCTCACGGGCGGATTCCGCGTAGGTGTTTCTGAGAAGATCATCATCAAGTCACTGGCACAGGTGTATGAACTTGATGAAAGTACAGTTGCGCATCGCATCAGCGGTCAATGGAACCCTGCAGCAACAGACCTGGACACGCTTATGTCTGAAGAGCACCACGGAACAGACCTTTCGAAGCCCTACCCTTTTTATCTGGCCTATCCGCTGGAGCAGGATTTTTCGGAACTGGGTGCGGTAAGTGACTGGATCATTGAGCGTAAATACGACGGTATAAGGGGGCAGATCATCGTCAGGGAAGACAACCTGTTTATCTGGAGCCGTGGTGAAGATCTCCTGACCGATAAATTTCCAGAGTTCCACGAACTTTCAAAATTACTGCCTTCCGGCACCGTTATCGACGGAGAAATATTGCCGGTAAAGGAAAACATGATCCTTCCTTTTCACGTGATGCAAACGCGCATCGGCCGCAAACAACTTACTAAAAAGGCACTTTCGGATGCACCACTTCAGATGATCTGCTACGATCTGCTCGAAGAAAACGGGAACGATATACGCCCACTGCCGCTGCAGGAGCGCCGGATGCGGCTTTCCGCCCTGTTGGATCAGCTGCATGAAAGCGCACCTGGCATGCCCATGCAATTATCGCCGGATCTTGGCTGTGGGGATTGGGATACCGTTGCCGCAGAGCGGGAGCGCGCACGGGAAACATCTTCGGAAGGACTGATGCTGAAAAAACGGGACAGCGCGTATGGCACTGGCAGAAGAAAAGGTTCCTGGTGGAAGTGGAAAGTAGATCCGCTCACTATAGACGGCGTTATGATCTACGCCCAGAAAGGACATGGAAGAAGGGCAAATCTTTATACCGACTTCACATTCGCAGTATGGGATCAGGGAGACCTTGTACCATTCTGTAAAGCTTACTCGGGGCTTACAGACAAAGAAATGTCGGAGGTGGATGCATGGATCAAAAAACACACGCTGAACAAATTCGGTCCGGTACGTGCTGTAGAGCCTGAACTTGTATTTGAGATCGCATTCGAAGGCATCCAACCATCTCCCCGGCATAAATCAGGTATTGCTTTACGCTTCCCGCGAATTGCCCGCTGGCGCCTGGATAAAAGCGCCGCCGCCGCCAATACAAAAGAAGATTTACTGGCTATATTGCAACAACATGAGCAAAGCTGAAAGATCCCATCCGATTGCGCTGGAATATTTCACACGCAACAACTGGCAGGCGCACGACTTTCAAAAAGCCTGCTGGGACGCTATTGCAAAGGGATATTCCGGCCTGCTGAACGCTCCTACCGGATTCGGGAAAACCTATGCGCTCTGGTTCGGAATACTGCAGCAGTATTTTGACCATCACAGAAATAACTCTGGCTTGCACTGCCTCTGGCTCACCCCGCTGCGCGCACTTTCAAAAGAGATTTTCCGGGCCACACAACGCGTAAGCGATGAGTCGGGACTCGACTACAGCATAGGACTCAGAACGGGAGATACTACTGCGTCGGAAAAGGCAAAGCAAAGAAAAAAGCTGCCGAACGGTCTTATCAGCACCCCGGAAAGCCTGCACCTCATGCTCGCGCAAAAAGGGTACCCGGAACGGCTCGGAAGCGTACAAATCGTCGTCATCGACGAGTGGCACGAACTTGTGGGCTCGAAACGCGGAGTACAGGTGGCGCTTGCACTGACGCGTTTAAGAGCGCTGAACCCAAAACTGATGATATGGGGCATTTCCGCCACCATAGGCAACCTCGACGAAGCAATGGACATTCTGCTGGTTCGAACCGGCAAAAATCAAAACTGATCAGTACGCCCTTGCACAAGCGCATAGAGATGAGACGCTGATCCCCGAGAAAGTGGAAGAGTACCCCTGGGGCGGGCATCTGGGCGTGAAGATGCTGCCGAAAGTGTTACCGGTGATAGCCGCGAATCATTCAACGCTTATCTTCACCAACACCCGTTCTCAATGTGAGATCTGGTACCAGCGGCTGCTCGATGCGGAACCGGATCTCGCGGGTCAGATAGCGATTCATCACGGATCACTGGGCGAAGAATTGCGGCTTTGGGTGGAAGATGCCCTGCACGAAGGAAAACTGAAAGCAGTGGTATGCACCAGCAGTCTCGATCTCGGAGTGGATTTCCGGCCGGTGGATGCCGTAATCCAGATCGGTTCGCCAAAAGGCATTGCACGATTTATGCAGCGCGCAGGCCGGAGCGGTCATCAGCCGGGTGCATTGAGCAAGATCTACTTCGTACCTACCCACTCGCTTGAAATCGTTGAGGGGAGCGCATTGCGAACGGCCATCGCAGAAAACAGGATTGAGCAGCGCATCCCATACATCCGCTCCTTTGATGTATTGATCCAATATATGGTTACCCTTGCTGTATCAGAGGGCTTCGACGCAGACAGCCTTTACAGGGAAGTCACGACTTGCTTCTGCTATCAGTCCGTTACACGGGAAGAGTTCAACTGGTGCCTGGATTTCGTCGTACATGGCGGGAAACAGCTGACCAACTATGATGAGTTTCATAAGGTGGTGAAAGAAGACGGACTGTACCGCGTTACCAGTAAGCGCGTGGCCATGAGGCACCGCATGAGTATCGGTACTATTGTGAGCGACAATATGATGCAGGTGAAATTTCTTTCCGGCGGCAGGATCGGGCTCTATTACGAATGGTTTATTGCAAGACTCAAACCGGGAGACAGCTTCTGGTTTGCAGGACGGAACCTGGAACTGGTGCGCATCAAAGACATGACTGCATTTGTGCGCAAAAGCAATGCAAAAAAGGGTGTGTTCCCTTCCTGGGAAGGAGGCAAAATGCCTTTATCGTCGCATCTCACCGAAACCATACGCAACAAGATCGATCAGCACCGGACGAACGCAGCCCGTGACATCGAAATAGAAAAATTAAAACCGCTGTTTGAAGAGCAGGAAAAGCGTTCTATACTGCCGCACACCAATGAACTATTGATTGAAAAAGCACGCAGTCCGGAGGGCTTTCATTTATTCGTTTACCCGTTTGAAGGACGAAACGTACACGAAGGCATGGCCATGCTGTTTTCTTTCCGTATCAGCCAGATACAGCCCATGAGCTTTTCCATTTCGATGAACGATTATGGATTCGAATTACTCAGCGATCAAGGAGATCCGATCGAGGAAGCGCTGCAACGAGGATTATTCAGCACAGACCATCTTTCGGCAGATATACAGCAGAGCGTGAATATCGCAGAAATGGCAAGACGTCGCTTCAGGGATATTGCGCACATTGCCGGGACTTATTTTCAGCGGTTATCCCGGAGAAGCTGTCAAGACAAGGCATATACAGGCTTCCGCACAGTTGTTCTTCTCGGTATTTGAGGAACTGGAACGAAACAACCTGCTGCTGCAACAGGCTTTCGACGAAGTGATGACCTTCCAGATGGAAGAAGCGACTGCGGGACGCTTTGCTACGAATGCAGCAGCAACAGGCACAAATTGTAACGCTTCAGAAATTCAGCCCTTTCTGCTTCCCTATACTGACCGAACGGTTCAGGGAAAAATTCAGCAACGAAAAACTCGAAGACCGTATACGGAAAATGCTGAAGCACCTCGAAGAATAGTACCTTTGCGTTCCCTTATGCGGCTCTGCATCAACGACTATATCCTTACATTACTCCCGGAAAAAGCGATTTACATTCCCCATATGAAAGCGCTGGCCATTGCCGACGTGCACCTGGGTAAAGCACGTCATTTCCGCAGGGAGGACTGCCAATGCCGTTATCGGCACAGGACAGTGACTACGAACGGCTTGCGCATTAATTGACAAATACAGGCCGCAACAGGTATTGTTTCTGGGCGACCTGTTCCACAGTACTTTCAACAGGGATTGGGAGAGTTTCCGCGCGCTGATTGAGAGCCATCAGAACCTGGCGTTTTGTATTGCTGCGCGGCAACCACGACATCATAGACCAACAGCTTTTGAAACATTAGGCATCAGGGTGCTGGACGCATTGTCAGAAGGAATATTCCTGTTCACGCATAAACCGGTAACAAACGTTCCGGAAGGCTTCATCAACCTCTGCGGACATTTGCATCCCGGAGTTGTGCTGAACGGTCCCGCGCGTCAGCGTGTGAGGCTGGCCTGCTTTTACCGGCAGGGCGCACATTTCATCTTACCTGCTTTCGGAAGTCTCACCGGTCTGGCGATCATGGAGCAAAAGAAAGGAGATAGCGCTTTTGGCATATTGCCTGAAGCAGTATGCCGTCTGTTCTAATCCTCATAAAACAGGCCGGCAGGCTCCTGTTCCTGATCCGTTAGCTGTAAACGATGCATTTTAAAAGGGAAGCGTTGCACATGCTGGAAAATAAGGTCCATCACATCAGGTTGCTCGGATACCGTTCTATGCGCTCACGCATCGATGCAGCATCGGAAAAAACTTCATCTTCATTCAGATAAGCCATTCCGTACCACTGGCCGTTCTCCACCCATATACAACAGCGCTCTTCGCGGTTCGGCCTTTATCGAGAATGTAAAAAGAGGGAAGCTGTTAGCGCATTGACGCCAGCGCTTCAATGACTTTTTCATTATACGAAACAGAAGGTCCGTGGAAATCACGCGCAGGAAGTTGCAATCCGTCCGGTTCCTGGCAATGCCCGGCGCAATCACCCATCAGGCACAATTCCGGGCAGAGGCCGAATTCACGGCACAGATCCTGCAACATCCGCAGCCCTTCTTCCTGAGATCCGAATTCATGCAGGGCCACATGACTTTTGTTGTATTTACCAACCGCAAGCCGGCAATAATCCTGGCGATCTTCGTAGAGAAACAACCCATACTTCGGTTCGTAACGCTTTAATGCACGGTTGTATTTGGGCCAGCGTTTTTTGATTTCCGTTACTTCCACAATCAGTGCGGCAAGCTCTGTACCACAAGTCTCAAAGGAAATACCACAGATATCCTGCAGAAACTGCTGTCTGCGCGCGCCGGTGTTATTTCCGGTAAAGTGTGAAGCAACGCGCTTCCGGATATTTTTTGCCTTACCCACATACACCACTTTACCCTGCCGGTCGTGAAAAAAATACACACCCGGACAAGTGGGCAGCGCATCGAAATCTTTACGGGGAACATTAGGTGGCAGCATCTGCTCTTTTGATCCGCGTTCCAGCATTTTCGGAATATCTCCCGCCGCATCCCATTGCAGCAAACGACTGAATAAGACAGCAGTTGCATCGGCATCTCCCCCTGCCCGGTGACGGTTGGCAACTGTAATACCAAGCGTGTCACACAATTTGCCCAGACTGTATGAAGGAAGTCCCGGACGTACTTTCCGGCTCATGCGCACCGTGCACAAACGTGACGTGTTGAGCGTAAATCCTGCCTTGGACAACTCATGGCGCACAAAAGAATAATCGAAGTTGACACTGTGTGCGACAAACACACAGGGAGCCAGCAGCTCAAACACATAAGGTGCAATTTCGCGGAACGATGGTGCGTCCGCCAGCATCGCATCATTGATGCCGGTAAGGGACTGAATAAAATAAGGGATCGGATGACCCGGATTTACCAGCGTTTCATACCGGTTCACTACTTCCTTTCCGTCATGAATAACGATAGCGATCTCCGTGATACCACAACCGGCAGCATAAGAACCTGTCGTTTCAATATCCACTATCGCATATAAGCCGGCCATCTTGATGATACTATTATAATCAGGGGAGTATGAGAAAGTTACGCCTTTTTGAGCGAACAATTTTCAGCAATTGCTAAAAAAATGCTGTAATAAATATAAAAACATCAGAAAATCCTGTAAACAACATCAGTCCTTCGTTTTGCACTTTTGTATCAAATCTTATATGTTATGAGACGCTTCAACCTAAAAGAGTTTCGCTCAGAAAGAAACCTGACACAAAAGCAACTGATCGCCAAAACCGGCATTCCGAACGTGACCATCACACAGATAGAGAACGGTCATAAATCGTTAAGTAAAGAATTGCGCAAGCGAATCTTCGATGCGTTCCAGGTCGACGAGCGACTGTATGTTGCCTGATAATTAAATAGTTTACGAAAACGATTCCTATGCATATTTATTAAATATGGGAATTCTGTAAACTTTTATGGTAATTATGTAAACTGATAGTTCGCATCGTTAACTATCTTCGATTAGCAACCAATTAAAATGACGTGGCCTATTGACGATTAACGCTACTCATTAGTAACGATATAAAATGAATACTCAGGTAACGCAGTTATTGCCGGTGTGCAATAACTGCTCCCTGTAAGATGTTTTTAATGGTGATGATTTGGTGAAAGGGGCCGCTTGTTTCCACAGGCAGCCTTTATTTTTTTTTGATCAGTCTGTACGAAACTAAAAGCGCGCCGTATCTGCGAAGATGCGGCGCGCTTTTTATTAGAATGGAAAATTTACAGATGAATTGCCTCACCCAATGCAACTTCGATCGCATCTTTAACCGCCTCACTCATGGTAGGATGCGGGAAAATCACATCCAGTTGCTCATGGTAGGTAGTCTCCAGCTTACGGGAAGCAACTGTTTGCGCAATGATTTCAGTTACGTTTGAACCGATCATGTGTGTACCGAGCCATTCGCCGTATTTTGCATCAAATACAACCTTTACAAAGCCTTCGGTAGCTCCGGCGGCACTTGCCTTTCCGCTTGCGCTGAATGGAAACTTACCTACTTTTACTTCATAACCTGCCTCACGCGCCTGCTTTTCAGTCATACCAACTGACGCGATCTCCGGTGTACAATAGGTACATCCGGGAACGTTTCCGTAATCCAGTGCTTCAGGTACGTGTCCGAATTTGCCTTCTTTATTGGCAATAGCTTCAATACAGATAACCGCTTCTTTCATCGCCACGTGTGCCAGTGCCTGGCCAGGAACGATGTCCCCGATCGCGTAGATGCCGTCAACATTTGTTTTGTAATAAGGGTCAACCGTAACGCGGCCTTTATCCGTTTTGATATTGAGGGCTTCCAATCCGATGTTTTCAATATTGGTGCTCACACCCGCTGCACTCAGCAGGATATCGGCTTCCAGAACCACCTCTCCGCTTGCGGTTTTCACCGTAGCTTTAACGCCCGTTCCGCTTATATCAGCTTTCTCAACAGAGGAAGAGGTCATTACAGTGATTCCTTTCTTTTTGAAAGATTTTTCCAGTTCTTTGGAAATATCTGCATCTTCAACAGGAACGATACGATCCATGAACTCAACGATCGTAACCTGAACACCCAGTGAACTGTAGAAGTAAGCGAATTCCACTCCGATTGCGCCACTACCCACAACGATCATTGATTTTGGTTGTTTAGGCAGGGTCATCGCCTCGCGGTATCCGATAATTTTCTTTCCGTCGATAGGCAATGAAGGCAGTTCACGACTGCGTGCGCCCGTAGCCAGTACAATGTGCTTCGCCGTATAAGCAGTGGTTTTACCATCTGCTGCAGTTACTTCAAGTTCTTTTTTTGCGTTCAGTTTTCCAAAGCCGTTGATCACGTCGATCTTGTTCTTTTTCATCAGGAACTGAATACCCTTGCTCATTTTATCGGCAACACCGCGGCTACGCTTGATGATCGCTTCAAAGTCGTGCTTAACGCCGTCTACAGAAACTCCGTAATCCTGAGCATGATGCACATATTCCAGCACCTGAGCCGACTTCAACAGGGCTTTCGTGGGAATACATCCCCAGTTCAGACAGATACCACCCAGGCTCTCTCTTTCAACAATAGCAGTTTTGAAACCTAATTGGGCAGCGCGAATGGCGGCAACATAACCACCGGGACCGCTTCCTACTACGATAACATCATAAGACATAATATGCTGTGATTTTATTTAGAGTTTTTTGTTTGATGTGCGCACAAAAGTAGCCAAAATATCGACATTCCCACATTCATTTTGCTAACGGCGTTGAAGATATATACGCCACGCGGCTGCGCAGAATATTGTCGCAAATATTACAGAATCAGTTTATTCTTCTTGCTTTTGGTCTCTACCGGAAGATTCATACGGCTTTTCCGCATAAAGAACAGCAGCGTGAACAAAGCACATGCGCTCAGGATGATAACGCAAAGTGAAACGTTGACCGGATAGTCCTGTATAAAAAAGGTAATACCGATAATTACCAGGCTGCAGAGGGAAAGAATAATAACGGTCTTCATATGCGAATAACCGAGATCAAGCAGGTAATGATGCAGATGCGTACGATCTGCCTGAAATGGCGAACGACCTTTCATGAGGCGCGTGCCGAATACACGGAAAGTGTCGAAAACAGGAATAAACAGTAAAGACAGCGCACCAAGCAGCACTCCCCGCGGACTGTGGAATAATATATTTCCTTCGAAATGCTTTACTTTCTGAGTGAGCACTACAGACAAAACAGCAATGACAAAACCGATCACCAGCGAACCCGAATCACCCATAAAGATGCGTGCAGGCTGATAGTTGAACCGGAGAAAGCCGATAATCGCTCCCATTAAAGCAAAGGAAATGATCGCAGGACTGTAATTATGCGTTGTGGCGAAAGCCAGACCCAGGAAGAATGTGCAGATTACGGCTATCGAACCTGCAAGTCCGTCGATACCGTCGATCAGGTTAAAGGCATTGCTGATAAAAGTACAGCCTACCACAGTGAGCAGCACGCTGAGCCAGTAAGGCATTTCATAAATTCCGAAAAAACCGTGCAGGTGCTCGAGGCGAAAATCTGCCAGTATTACCACAATCACGGATGCTGCAATCTGCGCGATCAGTTTCTTCGAAGGATTCACGTTAATCAGGTCATCCTTGATGCCGGTAAGAAATAATATGAGCGAAGCGGCAAGTACATAATTCCACTGTGTAAATTCGGCAGAATTGATAAGCAGCGAAGAAATAACGGAGAAGCCCAGGAAGATACCGATACCACCAAGGTTAGGAATAACTTCTTTATGGATTTTCCGGTCGCTGTCCGGCTGATCCAGCAATTTCTTTTTTTTGCTGATATATATAATCCTGGGAATCGCACTTACACAAAGGGCCATAGATAGAATTACGGCCGCAATATATAAATAGACAGAATGTTGGTTTTGTAGAAATCCACTCATATTTGTTCAAGCCGCTAAGACAGCCCAGGGAGAATTTTAACAAAGATAGTTGTATAAAATGCTTTTACAAGCAATACAGCAAAATTTAAATGAACCTTAATTCAAAAATATCGTATTGTAGCTGATGTCTCCGAAAGCTTTAGGGCGTAACGTATAAATAGTGTGCTTATCTTCTTGGCCGCTTCTCAATATACCTGCCACAAAATCCACAATGCGTTCGGCAGCCTTGCCGTCCCACAATTCGGGATCCTTGCCCATACGCCATTTGCCTGCCCGAAGACAATCGAATGCATCAAAGATATTACCCGGATTACAGGACCCTACCAACAGATTGGTTCCGGACTGACATGTTTCGGGTCGTTCAGTGTGGTCGCGGAGCGTGATACATGGCACTTTCATAATAGTGGTTTCCTCCGAAATACCTCCGGAGTCGGTAACCACTGCCAATGCGTTTTTCATCAGATAATTGAATTCGAGGTATCCCATCGGATCAGTCATCACAATATTCGGATGCACTTCTATACCAAAATTATGAATCATTTTCTCTGTATGCGGATGCACCGGGAAAACCACGGTTGTTCCCTCGGCGGCCATCGCTACCGATTCAAGTAAGGTCCCCAATATTTCGCCGCTGGAAATATTTGCCTGGCGGTGCAGGGTAAGTACATAATATCCTTTGTTGGCGAGACCGAGTGTATTCCAGAATGTAGGTTGCTTCAGGCGGCTTTCGTTCGTGTAAAGCGTATCGATCATCGTATTTCCGACGAAGAATATCTTACCCGGAGAAACGCCTTCGTTCATCAGATTGTCAGATGCACGGCGCGAGGTGGTGAAAAAATAATCAGATATTGAATCGGTGAGAATCCGGTTGATCTCCTCAGGCATCTGCCTGTCGCCGCAGCGCAATCCTGCCTCCACGTGAATCAAAGGCAAATCGGGATATGTCTTTTTTGTGGCAAGCGCACAGGCAACGGTGGAATTCACATCGCCGAGCACGATCACCATATCAGGCTTCGACTCTATCAGTACCCTGCTGTAGCGGGAGATAATGGTAGCGATCTGTTCTGTACTTTTCAGATGACCCACATTAAGGTTAATGTCCGGCTGCGGAATATCCAACTCCTCAAAAAATACGCCGCTCATTTTATTGTCGTAGTGCTGACTTGTGTGAATCAGACGGTAACGGATGCCATTTCCGGGTTCCGGAAATTTGGTACGTAATTCTCTGATAATGGCTGCAACCTTAATAAAGTTCGGCCGCGCCCCCACCACTATGTCAATCAACTTATCCATCCGAAAATCGTATTATTAATTTTATTTTATTACGGTTAAATTTTATTATTATTTTTTGTGAAGATACTATTTTATGAAAACCAATACAATAGTCATAGGAACTTATTTCAGCATTTCCTCCCTCTATCATAACCCTCATGTTGAAAGGGCGAACAATAACCTCATTTCCTGATAACGTTACTTGCGCATCAGGATGAAAATGCAATGATGTATAGGCGTCGTCACAAACAGAAACACCCTCCAATTCGTCACAAATCACAATCTCATCCGTTTGACAAAATAATCTTCTGCGATGCCAGAATTTAAATGAATTAAAATAGCCATCATGCTTATAATCAAGCATATCGGAAGATTCATTTAAAGTAACAATCGAAGGCCTGCTTCCCACCCTGAAACCAGCCCATACGTCTGCAGAATTACAACCTGAAACAAATACCGTATTATGCATTGCCGTAGACCTTTGCACACTCCTGCAGTCGCCCCGCTCATATGTGGAAACACCAGGATCAACGATACAAGGCAACCCATTCACATTCAAACAAAAGGTAAAAGCATCAGCATGTGCATGACCAGGCTGGTCATTTGCCAATATCTCTCCACGAAAAAAGAACAAACGAAAACGGGGACGATCAAAAATCCTTATTGCAATGGGCTCCTGAAGAGACACCCCGCTTCCGACCTCATTATCAAACAAATCTTGTGCCAAACTCGTCATTTCATGCGACCAATAATTCATTTCAGGATTAGAATCACTGAACTGAGGCAATAAAATGTCAGCACCGGATAAAAGTTTTAGATAAGATAAGCTCTGTAAAAATTTGTTTTTCAAAATTTTATAAAAATCATCTTCCACAAAAATATGCCTGTAAAAAAGCAGCAGGTCAAATATATTTTTCTGGATAAATGTGTGGTACCCTATTGATCGCTCATAGTGAGACTCCGTCCGGGAGGATCTGCCTGCCGAGTTCCCTGAGCAATATTTTCCTGCCGATCTGCAGCATGCGACTATTTTTAAAATATATCCCGCCCCAAACCAAAGAAATTCCGCTTTCCAGCAGATGGTTTCCCCCGATTTCATATTCGGGAAAATGAGACAAACGGTCCAGTTCACGAAACAGAAATGCCGTTACTCTATTATCGGATATCTGCGATTCGATACAGAATATGATCCAGTTCCGAGTACGCAACGCAGTGGTATACGAACTAAATAAAACTTCTTTATCTTTCTGATTATCAATAAAATGAATTATACTACCTAAACGGCCACTTAATGAAATATTCGTGTCTTTCAGCCAGTCGAAATAGTATAAATGAAATTGCCATAGCAAGCCAAACCCGCGAAATTGCCAATTGATATCCCTCCCGAATGAGACTTCCCTGTTCAGCAGATGGAACGTCTGCTGAACAGGGCGGTAAATACCCCTATGAAGCCTGCAGACAGGAATACCGATTCCCGGAGGAACGTCCCTGGGAGCCGGTACTGCACGAGGCGGCCGGTATCCTATCTTCCTGAGAGGATAGTACAATCTGTAAAAAATCTGTTCTGCCCGCAGATAACGAAGGGTGTTGCAGTACCTGCTGATTGTGCCGAAGATTCCGTTCAAATACTCTTTTGTTTAGA
This sequence comes from Chitinophagaceae bacterium, assembly GCA_049840855.1. GTDB lineage: Bacteria > Bacteroidota > Bacteroidia > Chitinophagales > Chitinophagaceae > Rurimicrobium. Next base: position 75,607 of record JASGJF010000014.1, read on the forward strand.
AAATAAGTTAACGACATTTGCGTTCTTTTCCGCAAGCTTAATCCAGTGCAAAGTAGTAAAACTGTATATTTTCTCAGCAAAAACAAAGCGACTTTCGCTGTCGTGACCGCCTTGATGATGGTGTTCGGCTTTTTATGCGGCAGGGCTATCCTGTCCCTGGGAATGTTCCTGTTTTGCCTGAATGCTATCTGGGATACTTCCCCCCGTAAATGGTTCCGCGATAAATACTGGCTCTGGGGACTTGCCTGGACGGGACTTTATCTTATATCCTGGTTCTGGAGCGAAGATATTCCTTATTACCTCGAACGTATCCAGGTAAAACTTCCTTTTCTGCTGTTCCCGCTTGCATTCGGACTACTGCCGGCATTGCCCGAAAAACACCTGAAAGTGTTCACTTACGGGTTACTGGTACTGATGCTGGGCGGATGCGCCTACTCTCTTTCCTTCCTTTTCCGTAACTATGAAGAGGTGCTCAGGGGATACTCTTATTCTAAAGTGCTTCCCACACCTGCTTATAAAGACCATATCCGCTTCAGCATTTTCACGGCATGGACTATATTCTGGTATTTTTTCATGTACCGGAAAATGTTGACGAAAACAGGAAGGGCCATCCTGATCGGCGCGATTCTCTTCTTTTCCTTATACCTGCATGTACTCGCGGTAAAGAGCGGGTTGCTCGTATTATACAGTTTTGCCCTCCTTTATTTCATCTACCTGCTGCTCAAAAAGAGGTGGCGTGTCGCGATGGCTATTGCGCTGATTGCAGGAACGGCGTTCTATGTGTCTCTGAAGAAAGTACCCTCCTTTAAAGCAAAGTTCTATTACGTGGTGTTCAGTTTCAACGAATATCGTGCAGGCAACGTAGCTTCGAATGTTTCGGACCTGGGAAGACTCCTGTCTTATGATCTTGGCTGGAAAATCTTTAAGGAGCACCCGCTTGCAGGTGTGGGCGCCGGGGATGTACGCCTTGAAATGAAAAAGAAGTACGAACAATATTCTCCCGAGACCAGACCTGAAGAACGGATTGTTCCCCATAATCAGTTTCTCGAGGTTGCGCTTGTGGGAGGTATACTTACTTTGATACCCTTTTTCATATGGGTAATTGCCCCTTTAAAAAGTATACGGAAGTCGCGGAACGGATTTTACGGGCTGGCCACATGGTTTGCACTTTTTGCCTCTATGCAGGTAGAGCCGATGCTGGAAGTGCAGTTCGGGGTATTTGTATATTTATTTTGCCTGCTCTGGATGATCAAGCATACCGAAACTATTCCTGAAACTTCAGTAGTGTAGAATCCACACCCCAGAGATAGTCTCCGTCGTCGTCAATCACATAGTCTTCTTTGTCAATTTCGTCAAGATGATAACGGGTGATCATGTGCGATACATCTTTGATCCATTTTCCTTTGGCTTCCGCATAACCATGTGCATTCATGGCCTTCAGCCATTTTTTATAATCTTTAGTGCCTTTCAGCAGATGGTAATACTTTTTGGTATGTACGATCCGGACAAAATCCTTAAAAGAATGCTCCGCCGTTTCATACTGCTTGTAAGCCGAGCGGAATTTGGCGTGATTCTTACCCTTCACACCGAAATAATTATTCAGCAGCCGGGCGATTTTGCTGGTCCCCATTGCCGACTCCACCATCGAAATACCCAGTATCACGCTTGCCGGGATACCTGTCTTTTCCATCAACAGCACAGCCGTAGGGCGGAACCGTTCAACATATTCCGCACCGGAACGCGCCTGTGCAGACATGCGTACAGAAGCCGTGGTACACAGCATCAGCATCAATAGGCAAATTCTGAATTGTCGCAACATATAAGCCATTTATAAATTGGTCTGCATCCGTCTCCGGGTCTTCTGCTTTTCAAAAATAACGCTATATTTGTAACTTACTAAATACGACTTAATAACTATGCCTGATTTTTTGCTCGTGTTACTTGCTTACATGATTGGTTCCGTATCAACAGCAGTATTAGTAAGTAAACGATTTTACGGCATTGACATCCGTGAGCATGGCTCAGGAAATGCCGGAGCAACAAATACATTCCGGGTTTTAGGCAAGAATGCCGGCGTCATCGTTATGGCGGCAGATATATTAAAAGGCTTCCTGGCCGTTAAATTGTCTTTACTCTCCCAATACTCCTGGCATCCCACACCTTCGGTGCAATTTGTGAACCTGCAGGTGATCTTGGGTATTGCTTCTGTTTTAGGCCATATCTTCCCGATCTGGTCCGGCTTCAGAGGAGGAAAAGGAATTGCTACTTTATTCGGAATGATACTCGGTATTCAACCGCTTGTTGCCGTGAGCCTGGTAGGAGTATTTCTGCTTATGTTGTTTGCCACGCGTTATGTGTCGCTGAGTTCCATCAGTGCAAGCATTGCGTTTCCGCTGCTGATCGTGTTTATCTTCCGTGAACCCGAGCTGAGCTATAAAATATTCGCCATCGGCACCGCATTTCTGGTAGTGCTTACGCACCATAAGAATATAGGCCGGCTGCTGAATGGTAATGAAAGTAAAGTACCGATCTTCAAAAAGCGCAGAATGCGCCGGGACAAAGAAGAAGCCTAATCAGAAAGCCAGAGCATTACACTCTGGCTTTTTTCATACCTGTATACAACGCACTAATTACTGATACCATTATGAACTGGATCTTACTCATCATTGCTGGATTATTTGAGGTGGCATTTGCTTTTTGCCTCGGCAAGGCCCAACACAGCGGGGGAAGCCTGGCCGTATGGTGGTATACAGGATTTCTGGCTGCGCTCAGCCTGAGCATGGGCTTACTGATTAAAGCCACCCAGACTTTACCTATGGGGACCGCCTATGCCGTATGGACCGGTATAGGAGCGGTGGGAACAACAATCGTGGGCATCTTTGTATTCAAAGAACCGGCGACGTTCTGGCGTATATTTTTCCTGTTTACCCTTATCACTTCTATTGTAGGACTAAAAGCAGTATCTCATTAGAGCCCGAAATCCGCTACATTTGAACGCCTGGAAATTATATCATGCAACTTAGCCGATTTCAGAAACTGCTGTCGCGTTTTTATCCCGTTCGCATCTGTTCATTTGAGGGACGCACCAGTCCGCAAATGAAACTATATCGTTTCCGCGGACGCTGGCAACTCGCTTCAGAGTCGGCGCTGTACTCGGATGGCGACCATTACCAGCCGTTAACCAAAGCTTTCGCATACATCAGGGGTCAGCTCTCCGCTTGTCGCAATATGCTGGTGCTCGGCGCCGGACTGGGGAGCGCTATATCTGTATGGGAAAGCCTGAACGTACCATTGCCGGAAACATTACTGGTGGATATAGACGAAGAAATCCTGAGACTGGGCCGGGAACTGAATAATAGGACCAATGCGCGCTGGATTTGCGAAGATGTGCAAAACCTGGTACGCAGAGAACAGGGAACCTGGGATCTTATTGTACTGGATATATTCCAGGACCGGGTTGTACCGCATTTTGTATGTACACAGGATTTCCTGAAAAACTGCGTCCGTCTGCTGAGTAAGAGCGGGACACTTGTATTCAACTATATCATTAATAATGAGCAGGACTGGAATGCCCTGCAACAACTGACGGGCGACCTTTTTACTACTGAAACAATAATCAGTATAGGTATCAACAGGATCCTGATCTTAAAAAAAACGGCGGATGAGTCGTAACGCATGCGTACGCTTGCGAAGGGTACGACTTACAATACCCTGTTGATCGATCTTATCTATCACCACACAGCCTGCGGTTTCCGTAGCGTGCAGAATTGCATGTTCATCCAGCAGAATACCTACGTGGTTGATACGACCTTCTTCGTTTGCAAAAAACGCAAGATCCCCGCAACGCGCTTCCTGCAGGAAAGCGACAGGAGCACCCTGCATCGCCTGTTGTGAGGCATCACGCGCTATCTGCATTCCATTGATCTTCATCACCACCTGGGTAAGACCGGAACAATCCACACCCTGCAATACTTTACCGCCCCATTGATACGGCGCAGCCAGGAAACGTCGGGCGCAGGCTTCTATGCTTTCCATCGAAGGCTTCAGCTCCGGCATAAACGCCTTTTTCCCTTTAAACTTAACCTTTTCGCCTGAAGGCAGCATATTGCGCGTCCGTAATGCCGCACCTACCGGCAGCGGAATTTCGTTGTATTCGGAAACCAGCCTTCCTTTATGCGATACATTCAGGTATTTGGCAGGTTTGGTAAACTCCCTTTTGGTCACCGGCATAATCTGATTGACGAGGCACCAACCCTCATAATCATCGTCGAATGCACGGATCTTGGCCCAGAAATTATCTAATTCCAGTATTTCGACGCGATCTCCATATAACAACTGATTTACCTGCTCCGAGCGGTGCAGGGGCTCCTTATGCATAGGACTGACGCTGACAACACAGATACCGTAAGACAAAACCATAACCTAAAAAAAATAGACGACGCTAAGGTAACATTTTTTGCACCACATACGGATACGCTAAGGGCTTTGTAAATTGCAGCCATTCTATGATTGCCGCCGATCTGCTGCAAAACCTGCAGCTCAACATACGTACCGAAGGCCAGGAAACCCGTGTATGGGATATTCTGCGCAAACGATGGATGCTACTCACGCCTGAAGAGCATGTACGGCAGGCTTTGATACATTACCTGATCCGCGAGTGTGCTTACCCGGCTGGTATGATCGCTATTGAAAGGCAGATCAGCTACGGCCTGCTGAAAAAACGCTACGACCTCGTAGTGTACGACCGCCACCGGGAGCCATGGCTGCTTGCCGAGTGTAAAGCACCCGAAGTGCCGTTATCCGAAAAAGTACTGCATCATCTGCTGCATTACCGTTCGCGTATTCCTGCTCCGTTCTGGCTGCTCAGTAACGGCCACGATAATTACTGCGCAGATGCCACAGACCTGAATAATGTCTGCTGGCTGACACAATTTCCGTCATACCCCAGATGAGCGGCGGAAATCATAACACTTTCTAAAAAAGCCTCCGGCACAAAATGCTTCGGCCGAAATCGGGTATCTTAGCGAACCTACCAATAGAATCCGGCCTATGCGCAGACTGCTCCAGAATTTTTTTACGAAACGGCTCACCCGGCGATATCGCCTGAAAGCACCCCATACTTTCTCGTCTTTTATGCTGGCGAAAGCTTATCTGGAGTTTAAAATATCCACGCGGCGCACGCTGAAAGACGTTGTGCTGATAGCTGCCGGAATTTTCTCTGCTTCGTTTGGATTCAAAGGTTTTCTGCTTACCAACCATTTTATCGATGGAGGTGCCACGGGTATCTCCTTGCTTATATCCGCACTTTCGGGCATCCCTTTGTTCCTGCTGCTGATACTGATCAACATCCCGTTTATCCTGCTCGCGTTCCGCACGATCGGCAAACAGTTTGCGGTTAAAACTGCATTTGCAATCTGTGGTCTTGCACTTTGCGTTGCAACGATCCATTTCCCCGACGTTACGAACGACAACCTGCTGGTTGCGGTTTTCGGAGGTTTCTTCCTCGGTGCGGGAATAGGTCTTTCGGTTAGAGGCGGCGCAGTGATCGACGGAACAGAAGTGCTGGCCATCTACCTGAGCCGCAAACTGCGCACCACAATCGGCGATATCATCATCGCGATCAATGTGCTGATATTTTCCGCTGCAGCTTACCTGCTTTCTGTGGAAATTGCCATGTACTCGATGATCACCTACCTCGCCGCGTCCAAAACGCTTGACTTTATAGTGGAAGGCATTGAAGAATACACCGGTGTTACGATTATCTCTTCACACAATGAAGAGATCCGGAAGATGATCATAGAAAAAATGGGACGTGGAGTGACGGTTTACAGTGGCAAAAGAGGCTACGGCAAAAACGGCGAAACCCGCAATACTGACATCATCTACACAGTGATCACCCGGCTGGAACTGAACCGCCTGAGCACTGAGATCGAGCTTATTGATCCGAATGCATTTATGGTTATGAGCAGCATTAAAAGCACGAAAGGCGGTATGATCAAAAAACGGCCGTTGCATGAATAACCCTTTGCAGATCATTGACAGGGACGGTTCTGTCACCTACAGCCCTGCACTCTTTCCGGAGACCGCAGCTCAGGATATTTTCAGGAAATTATCAGATGGGCTCGACTGGCGGCCGGACGAAGTAAAACTCTTTGGAAAAACGATCATCACAGCACGCAAAACCGCATGGTATGGCGACGGGTCCTATGAATACCGCTACTCCGGAACAGTAAAAAAAGCGCTTCCGTTTCCGCAGGAATTACAGTCGATCCGCGACAGACTTTTGCAGGAAACGGGATACTACTTTAACTCATGCCTTGCCAATCTGTACCATAATGGTTCCGAAAGTATGAGCTGGCACAGCGATAATGAGCCGGTTATGGATCCCGGATTTCCGATCGCTTCCCTGAGCTTCGGTGCCCGACGCCGTTTCAGGTTCAGGCACCTTGGAGACAAAATAACGGAAACAGTATTATTGGAACCTGGCTCTCTGGTCATGATGTATCCACCGTTGCAGCAGCATTGGCAGCACTGCCTGCCCCGCATGGTTGCTGTCCGTGAAGCACGGATCAACCTTACCTTTCGCCTTTTTACCGAGCATCGATAAGATTACCTTAAAACCGCCCGCAGCAGCAACAACACGTCGGATCTACCTGTAACTTTAAGTCAAATCAGGAGTCATGGAAAAGGTATTGCTTTCAGAAAATATAAACGTGTTGTGTCTGCCGGCGCAGAAATTTCCCGACACGATCCAGGATACACATCATCAGCTGCGCGAAATGATGCCGATGCATCCACAGCGACGCTTTTTTGGCTTATCACAATCCAGACCGGACGGAACGATCGGGTATAATGCTGCTGCGGAGCAGCTGGATCCGACGGAAGCCGATATTCTCGGACTTCACGAGTACACCATCCAGGAAGGTCGTTATTACCAGATCACCATTCACAATTTCCCGGAGAAAATGAATGAGATCGCCAATGCTTTCCAGGAAATACTGAAGCAGCCGGACATTGACTCCAACGGCATTTGCGTGGAATGGTATGTAAACGATCGTGACGTTCAGTGTATGGTCCGGCGTATTGAGAAAACGCAATCTTAGCGCGGGACGTCAATATGTGACAGGAGCTCACGCAATACCTGATCGGCAGACACACCTTCCATTTCTCTTTCAGGGGTCAGCATTATACGGTGCCGCAGCACCGGTGCAACTGCATAAGCCACATCGTCCGGTATTACAAAAGAGCGACCGCGTATAACAGCTATTGCTTTTGCAACCTGCAGTAGTGCAATGGAAGCTCTGGGAGAGGCTCCCACAAAAAGCGATGGATGATTTCGTGTCGCATGAATGATCTGTGCTGTATAGCGCAAAATGTTTGCTTCTGCATGTACCGACTGCACTTCGGACTGAGCGCGCAGCACGTCGGAGGCATGCAGTACCGGACTTACACTTGCCAACTGGTGGGCAACAGCCGTTTGCTGCTGACGCGACAGAATCTGCACTTCTTCCTCAAGCGAAGGATAGCCAACATTGATCTTCATCAGAAAACGGTCCAGCTGCGCCTCAGGCAAGCGATAAGTTCCTTCATGCTCAATCGGGTTTTGCGTGGCAATCACCATAAACGGACTGTTCATCGGATAAGTGATGCCGTCAACTGTGACCTGACGTTCTTCCATTACCTCAAATAAGGCGGCCTGCGTTTTAGCCGGAGCACGGTTGATCTCGTCGATCAGCACTACATTAGCGAATATGGGTCCGCGCCGGAACTGAAAACTGGCGTGCTGCGCATGGAAGACGCTGGTACCGGTTACATCCGAGGGCATAAGATCGGGAGTGAACTGGATTCGTGAAAATTCAACATCCAGGCTTTTGGCAAGCAATTTTGCAGTAAGGGTTTTGGCTACGCCCGGAACTCCTTCAATAAGCAGATGTCCGCCTGCCAGCAAACCCGCGAGGAGTAATTCCAGCATATCCTGTTGCCCTACGATAATTTCACCCAGCTGCTGCCGGAGCAGTTCGGCGATCCGGAATGCGTCACCCATCGCGGGTACATTCTGCTGATCATCCATTATATCCATCGGTTCCATTTGCTTTGTAAAATAAATTGATTGTTCCGTAAAATTCAAACAAAAATGCGTCGGACAAAGCTTCATCGCCTAAGCGTATGCGGTGAATCATCGACACGACATCGGCGGCATGCGCACGGGGTACACCTGCTTTTGCGGAAAGCGCATCAATGAAATGCTCATCCAGCACTTCCGTCGGCAAGAGGAAACGTGTGCGCACCCATTCCAGGAAATGCTGTTCCAGCTTGACACAAAGGTTGTGATTATCTTTATGATTGTAATACAACAAACCCACCGTTTCTATAAAAGAGGCATAAGTATTCTCTACCGGCGGTATCTCAGCAATGATCCGCTGCTTACGCTTGCGTTCAACAAGCAGATATACGATCATCAGAAAAACACCGAGCAGGATCGCAGTTCGCACAGCCGGGTGACGCAGCAACACATCCCAATCGGACATTTCAGGATTACGATTCCGGAAATTACCCCAGTAAATACGCGCAATATCAGGTCCGATATGCTTCCAGAACGCATCGAGATATCTGCGATTGTGCGGTTGCAGCAGGAAAAAGTTTGAGAACAGCAGTGGTGTGGAGGCAAGCACCAAATGCCCTTCTCCCAGTGCGATGCACATGATGTCCGGGTGCGTGGTGTCTTTTTCATGTACATAGCCTTCTTCCGTTATTTCAGACTCTGTACTGTCCGGGCTCTCTGTCGTACGCACAAAATACCCCCGTATATTCCGGCCGTAAATACCGAAACGCTCGTCGGGCAGCGATTCAATAGACAGAGCTTTCTCATTGGGTGCAGCAGGGTTCAGCACAGACAGCGGATCGCTCTCCGGTATGCCTTCCTGCCTGAGATGAAAGTCGTTCAGCAGTTGCGGATCTATCCCCGAAGAGCATATGACCAGATCGTTCCCCTCAGAAACAAACTCGTAAAGCCGTTCACGCTCCTGCTTTGAAAAATTTACTACCCTGCCGATCAGCAACATCATTTCCCTGGCCGAATCGGAAGCGGACTGAAACGATTCCAGCGATCCCGACAAAATACGGATCTCGGATTCCGGATGATAATATTGCAAAGAATGGTAGCCCAGATACAGATCATAGGGATCTTTTCCCTCCCGGTTTAATGATACCGACCAGTTCGTGCGCGATACGTTTTTACACCCGCCCGACAGGAACAGAACAAACAGCAACAGGTATCGGATCAAACGTACACTCATCTGATCGCGGTTTTTAGACTTTGATACAAAACGTAGGTCTGACGCCACTCCGATTCAGCAACCGGAAACCGTCCGAACCATGCATACTGGTAACGCAGCAACAGATTACGAAAAGACTCCTTTAAAGTCCCTTCCGTCAGCTCACGGTAATAATCAAAATCGGTAGCTTCCGAGCGGAATACGATCTGCCCTTTCTGCGATAACAGCTTTAATATTGCGAGGTAAGCAAAGCGCGTTGCATCAGCGTAAAGCGCCTCGCTCACCGCCCGCGCCATCTGCTCCTCCCAAAGCCCGCTTTCCAGGTCTTCGGAGCTCTCAGGATTCCCGGTATCGCCGGTCAGACTGTTATCCAGTTGCCTCTTTCTTTTCGACGTCCGGAACTCCGGTATCACAATACGCACAATAATAAACAGGGCCACAGTTGCAATCAGCAGCCATATGATCGCTTTTCCGGCAGCAGAAGTAAAAAAAGAAATGACCGATTCTATAAATCCGTTCAGAAAGTGATTCGCAGGCTTCTTTTCAAGCGTACCTTCCCGCTCATGCGCATAGCTGAAGTGTTTATCGCGTGTGAGTGATTGCCATTCGGAATCCGAAGGAGTATATAAAACTGTTTCGGTCTGCACCTCCCGCTCTTCCTGATCCGCAACAGCTGCGGTTACAGTCGTGGAACGCAGGCAGCTCAGGATCATGACCCAGCAGAAGATTATATTATGCAGCCTGCTCAAGTAACCGGGATTGAGTTTTTTGAAAAACCCTGTGCGGGTAATACAGGAAATAGCCTGCCACAAGCAGCAACGACAAAATAAGAATCATTATGCTTAAACATACAGGCATCTCGGTGTGACGGGTGACGTAGCTTTCGAAAAATGCGGCGATCAGCAATACGGGAACCTGAGACAGACTTACTTTCACCGCATCCAGCGAAGATCGGCGTAAAGCAGCCAGTCTTGTATAGGTTCCGGGAAAGATAAGCGCACGCGCGATCATAAACCCGGAAGCACCGGCAATAACAAGTGCAGACAATTCAAGCGTTCCGTGAATGAACACGACAAGAAAGAAATCCCCGCCCAGGTGATTCCGGTAAAAAAGGTATTCAAAAACCCCTACCATCAGCGCATTGCGGAACAAAAAATAAAAGGTGCCGACACCATAACCGATCCCCATACCAAACAACAATAGCGACACGCGGATATTATTCCAGGCGATCAGCAGAAACATTGTGAATGAATCTCCCGATTTATAAACACCAAAAGGATCTCCCTTTTCTATATTCTCCAGCGTCATATCCACATAAGCATTTCCCAGAATAGCACGGGCGAAGTCCGGTTCAACCGCGGAAGACGCCATTCCCAGGAGAAAAAATGCGAGAAACAGTCCGAAAGAAAACCAGAGTGCTTTTCTGTGACGGAACAGGATCAGCGGCAGACTCAGTCGTCCAGAACGTTACAAAACGATTTCCCTTTTCCTTTCTGTTCCGGTAAATGCTCAGATAAATATCGGCAGCCATGCCGTTGATATACCGGGTGGTATTACTGTCTTTATAAAACGTACGCGCAAATGCCAGATCATCTACCAGGTAGGCAAAGCGACGGGCGAGCACATCAGGATCGTCTGTCGGTTCTGCCTGATATTGATTCCAACGGTCTTTATATTTACTGATAAAGCGTCCTTCGCGCATATTTCGGAAATGAAGAGCAAGATAAATGAAACTTTCAAGAAAATTCATTTGACGACAACACATAAGATATAAACTATTAGACTATTTTAGCGGTTGTATCCACTCACTATGTCATTTCTTAGAAAACTGATCTTTATCGGTCTGCTGGCGATTCATTGCTGTATTACGGCTTCACAGGCAGCCTTTCCCTTAAGCCGGCAGGAAACCACCCGTGCGCAAAAGCTGCAACAACGCATGGAAAAGGCAGAAGTACTGCTCAACGCTGCAAATCATCCGGAGACCAGACAAACAAGCACAGAGCATTCCTATAATATGCCCGTGCGGGAAAATGACTCAGGCGTATATGGGATACTTGCATTTGTAACCGGGCTTTTGGGCGTTTTTCCCGCCGCCATAGTGCTGGGTATCATAGGCTTGCAAACCAACAGAAGGTTTCAGGGGCTGGCAGCCGCAGGACGATCCTGGGCATCTTTGAAGCCCTAATGTTTGTGCTCATGCTGGTCTTACTGTTTTATGTACTTTCCTGGTAGACAGCTCACACAGTAGAAATCCGGTCGTAAACACCGGATGCAATTTTAACCCGGACTTCCGTTCCGGCGCATAGTCGCAGATTTGCGGATAAAAAGATACTTTTGCGCACTACCACGAAAACGTATTAGTGAAAGCGGAATTGTATGAGCAAAGAGAACGGACCACAACAACAATATTCAGATAACCAGGATTCGGTAATGATAGGTTCCATGTATGAAAACTGGTTCCTGGAATACGCAAGCTATGTAATTCTGGAACGCGCGGTACCTGCGGTTTCCGACGGATTAAAACCCGTACAGCGCCGCATCCTGCATGCGATGAAGGAAATGGACGACGGGCGATTTAATAAAGTCGCCAATGTTGTCGGACAAACCATGCAATACCATCCGCATGGCGATGCCTCCATCAGCGCAGCCATTGTAAATCTCGGACAAAAAGATCTGCTGATAGAAACCCAGGGTAACTGGGGAGATGAGCGTACCGGGGACGGCGCGGCGGCCTCCCGTTATATCGAGGCACGCCTGTCCAAATTCGCACTGGAAGTGGCATTCAACCCCAAGACCACGGAATGGCAGTTGAGCTATGATGGCCGCAAGAACGAACCATTGTCGCTGCCAATGAAGTTTCCGCTGCTGCTCGCACAGGGTGCGGAAGGTATTGCCGTAGGACTTTCCACTAAGATATTACCACATAATTTTTGTGAGCTGCTGGAAGCATGCATCAGGCATTTGAAAAATAAGCCTTTTGAACTGT
>JASGJF010000015.1:0-130278 GCA_049840855.1 Chitinophagaceae bacterium
GCCTTAGCCATCGTTGCCAGTTCATTTTGCTCCCGGGTAAACAGTGCTGATTTCGTTGCTCCCATTGCTTCTTTTCATCGCAATATTACGATGGGAAACTTACACCACCAAATAATTTTAAGGATCGTTGAGCTGCATGCATAAAAAAAACGGGGCGAGCTTTACTGCTTTCCCCGTTTCCATTTACACAATGCACACCGTTTTGTACGTACAACAGGGTGTGCGGCACAGTCTAGCTCTTTGGCTTCTCATTCATGCTGTGGCCTTCGGTCTTTACAATTTTATTGTAGATACCCAGCAACAGGAATGGTGCAGCCCACTGACCTACAAACAAAGCTGTATGATTGTGACGACAGGCTTTCAACACTGCCGAAACACCCATGGCAGCTACGGCTGCAGCCAGGAATACGGTTGATGGAATTTTGGATGTTTGTCTTTCGATCATCTTGGTGGCAGAGCCTTCGGTATATGCTTTTTGCTGTTCCATAATATTTCGGTTTAAATGTGGTTCAATAATTTCAGTTCGAAGTTCGGTAGTAGCCTTATGTGTACGCTTATAGCCTGCAAGGGGAAGTTTTATATGATTTCCGGCAGGAGAAAAGAAATGGTTCAGAACCCGGATCCATTCCGGACTCAACCTATAGAACACAAAAACGATGGCCTGCTTGCGGGCAATTCTTTTAATCAGTTATTTCTTTAAGCCATTCTCGATATCCTGAGCCATACGCAGGTGATCGCGCAAAGTCGGAAGTTTCGCATTTGCCACTTCTCAGCTACGGATCGTCGCCTTTATCAGCTTGTTTCTGAAACAAGTCGATATCCTTTTTGTGGTCTTCGACCATCATATGCATATATGCTTTATCGAAGTCGGCTCCCTTCTTATCACGGAGCTTATTCATATCTTTTTGTGAGTCTTTACCAGACATAGCATCAGGCGTAATGCCTTTACTGTGCGCGAGCGCCTCCAGCTCCTGATTGGCTTTGGAGTGGTCATCGATCATGCGCTGACCAAAGTCGCGCACCGCCTGTGAAGAGCCATTGCTTACGCCAAGCCGTCCCATGTCGACTTCCATCATGCCACCCATAGAAGCTTTCATCACAAATTCGCGGTCTCCTTTGGGGACTGCTGTCGGTAACGACTTGTGCAGTGCCGTCTTCCATTTCTGCCGCCGCCATACAAGTGCCCGACAAACAAATAACCGATGCAGCGATGAACATTATCTTTTTCATAATACTGTTTTTTGAATGATTGCAATTAATTTTCGTCAGACTCGTCTTCATCATCTTCAGCGTCATCCTCCATTCCGGCATCTTCATCAGTCTCGCCGTCAGCCATCGGGTTTACATCGGTTTCCGCTATATCCGTCAATTGCTGGTCGGTATCTTCTTCTTCCTGCAGGGTTTCATCCAGCAGCTGTGCAGCTTCATCATGACCGAGTGTAAGGGCCACCTGTACCAGGCTTCCATATGCCGCGATCTCATAATGTTCTATTTTCTGAGCAGAGATGATAATACCGGCGTCACGCGTCATGGAACCTTCCGGCGTCTCTTCGATGCATTTTTACCTTCTTCCAATGCTACCATCACCGGGCATTTCACCGCTTCGGCTTCTTTGCCTATGGATTTAAACACCTTCTCCAGTCGCTTCACTTGTCTTTTCGTTACATGAAGATGGTCTTCAAGTGCTTCTTTGAGGGATTCTGTGGTAGCCGCTTCGATCATTTCGGGTAAAGATCCCACGATGTGCTGTTCTGCCCAGTAAGTGTCTTTCAGAATATCTTCAAACAGTTTCTCGAACGGAGTATTTTATGCTCGACCCGCCTGTTCCATCACCGCCGTTGCAGTAGCGCGGGCTGATTTACCAGTGGTATTGCGCTTGCCCGAACCTGCTTTGCTATTTTGCGCAGCTTTTGATTTAGCTGCTGTTGTTGCTGATTTCATAATTTGACTTTTTTGATTCAGGTTAAAGAAAAACGGCAGCTACTTATTTCACTGCCGTTCTTGTTTCATTAGCAATTAGCGTCTGCCGCCTCCGTGAGAAGCGAGTCCGCCCATGCGTGCAATACGCGTGCGTTCTGCTTTGCTCATAGATGCAAATCCTCTTTTGCTGCTTCCTCCGCTTCTTGAAGAAGAAGAAGAAGAAGAATTCCACCGCGGCCGGAACTGTTTCCGCCACGATCAGAGGAGCTACCGCCACGTGAGGAAGACGGATTGTTTCCGCCACGCCGGAAGAGCTGTTACCACCGCGTGAGCTGTTGCTGCGGGAAGAACTGCCGCCGGAGTTGCCACCGCGTGATGAGCTGCCGCCGGAGTCAGCGCCGCGTGATGAGCTGCTTCCGCGAGGCCTGAAGAACTACCTCCCGTTGCGACCTGAAGACATCATACCTCCGCGTGATGAAGAAGAACCACGTCCCGGAAGAATTGTTTCCACCGCGTGAGCTGTTGCCACGTGAAGAACCACCGCCGAGTTGCCACCGCGTGAAGAGGAAGAACCCTGAGAACGGCTGCCTGAAGAAAAGAATTACCACGTCCGCCGCCATGCGATGCACGACCACCTTCGGAAGCTGTACGGCGAACTTCTTCACGATCCATGCTCGCAAAACCACGGCCTCCGCTGTTGCGTTGACCGCCACGGCCGGAAGATGAAGAATTCCCGCCACGGGATGATCACCGCCACCACGGGATGATTCACTGCGTAAGAAGCACCGGAGAAGATCCGCCGCGTCCGCCACGTGAAGAAGAGGAGGAAGAAGAACCGCCACGACTGCCGCCATGTGATGCGCGACCGCCTTTACAGCTATGCGACGAACCTCATCACGGTCCATGCCGGCAAATCCGCGTCCGCCACCATTGCCGTGACCACGTCCGGAGCGACCGCCACGGTTGTCGTCGTAATCTTCATCATCATAGTCTTCATCATCGTAATCCTCGTCATCATAATCTTCGTCGTCATAGTCTTCATCATCTTCGTCTTCGTCGTCATAATCGTCGTCTTCGTAATCATCATCGTCATAGTCTTCATCGTCATACTCATCGTATTCGTCGTGCTGATCATAGTCATCATCTTCATAATCGTCCTGATCATCGTAACTGTCCTGATGGTAATCTTCTTCGCGATCATAATTGTCGTCATTGTCGTTGTAACGACGTTCCTGATTTGAATTGCTACCTCCGCGGTTAGAGCTGTAGTTACGGCTGCTGTTCGAAGAACCACGGCCATTTCCTGATGGTTGTCTCATAAAATTATCGGTTTAGAATTATAAATTATTTACAGCACGAGAGACCTCAAAACGGACTAAGGCTTTTTCTCCGTTGCGCTGCGGCAGTTTATATAATTCCCATTTGCTTCCAGAAAAGCCAAGCGCAGCATATGTTTCACGGAATGCTGTTATGAGCGAATTGTTATAAGTGCTTATGAATCATCTATCATTTTTAAAAAAATAAAACACGATTACTAACAGATCATCAACGCGCATCGTCAATCTTAATACACGACAATTTACTGCTGAAAAAAAGCAGCAGACTATCTGATAGCCTGCTGCAAATCACGTTGAAAGCGGAGCTATTAAGTTGGCATCCCTGACCGAATCAAAAACCATGAAAAATTATGTGCAATCCATTACTTGTGTTCGCGAAAAGACGTTCCTATTCTCGGCCGGGATATCAACCTGAAAACGCTCGGAAAAACACTGGGAAAAACGTACCAGACGGCCGATCCGGTCAGGCACGTGGTCATCGACAATTTCTTTGATCCGGATTTTCTGGAGCACGTACTACGGAGTTTCCGGACATGGACAAGGCAAAAGAAGTGCCGGAGTTTTTCCAACACAAACGAGAAGAAAGCGATTACAAAATGCATAATCGCTTTTCGGGGAATGCGCTAAAAAGATTCCGGCACACTTTCTGAATGCCGAAGAGATGCTGGATTTTCTCCAGGAGCTTACCGGCATAAAAGAAACACTGATACCCGATCCGCACTTTGCCGGCGGAGGATTTCATGCAACGAAGCCGGGAGGCTATCTGAAAATTCATGCAGACTTCAACAAGCATAACGATACGGGGTTGGACAGACGGGTGAACCTGCTGGTATTTTTAAACAAAGACTGGCAGGAAGGATACGGGAGGCATTTCGAATTCTGGGACAAAGAAATGAAACACTGCACAAGGCGCGTGCTGCCGGTATTTAACCGTGTAGTGATCTTCTCCACGACCAGTGATTCGTATCATGGCCACCCCGATCCCCTCACCTGTCCTGAGGACCGTAACCGCCGCTCCATGGCCTTGTACTACTATACGAATGGCCAACCGGATGATGAGCTTCCGCGGGACGGATCCAAACACAACACGCTCTTTGTCGGACGAAGCGGGGTGCGTAAAGATGTAAGCAAATTCCCGCGATCGTCTGCGGTTGTTCATCCCGCCTATCATCCTTCATCTTTAACAGGTTCTAAAAGACTTTTCATGAAAATACAACGAATCGTAAGCACGCTCAGCTTCAGTATGGCGCGGCTGATGGGCACACCTTTCTACACCTTGGCTTCCATCCTGAAGAAACCCTATCACATACTGGTACCTGCCGCCACCTATGCTCCGTGGATTACCGACGATACATTCAGAGATCTGTACCGGAAAGTGAGACCTCATTCCCTCGTGAACCGTTACCAGGCGTGGGAACTCTGGTCGCTTGTGGGGCTCATGGAATCCATTCCCGGTGATATCCTCGAAGTGGGCGTATGGCGAGGCTCTACCAGTATACTGATGGGCAAAAAACTGCAGATGCTGCAATCCCAAAAACGCATATGGGCCTGCGATACCTTCAGTGGCGTGGTAAAACAGAGCCGCGCTGATAACTTCTACGAAGGAGGCGAACACGCCGACACTTCGGTACAGTTTGTGGCCGGCCTGATCCAAAGCTTTTCTGTGGATCGCATTACGCTGCTGAAAGGCATATTCCCGGAAGATACCGGCAGCGCAATCGAAGGCGAGCGCTTTTCGATCTGCCATATTGATGTGGATACCTATCAGTCGGCGCTTGACGTTGTGAACTGGGTATGGCCAAGACTTGCTACGGGTGGCGTGGTTGTCTTTAATGACTATGCATTCGGTATCACCCGGGGAATAACGAAGCTGGTAAATGAGCAGGCCTTATTACCGGGAAGGGTGATGATCCATAACCTCAACGGTAACGGCATACTGGTGAAAGTGCAATAGTGCCATACAGCAGATGGATGTGTTTTCCGGGGCTATATCGGTAACAGCAGCGTTATCTGTACACGCAATCAGCATTGCAGTATACGCCCGCGCAAACGCATAAATGGTCGCTCTACGAATACATGTAGTACGCATGCAGCGGCAATACACATGAGCGCGCTGATCAGCAACAGCAAGTCGGGATTTAAGCTCTCTGCACCGGGAAACCGATGTGTGATGTGTATGATGCCTTTATGAGTAAGATATATGCTGTACGATATTGCCGCAATAAAAGCAGTGAAGCGTGCGCGCAAACGGTATAAGAATGAGGATGGAGATAAAGCGCACAGCAGCACACAGCCATAGCCCAGCGCCACCAGCGGGAACCCCCATACGGAAGCCGTATAGCTCAAAGGGTCGGCGCACACATGTGCCGCTGTTACCAGCACTGCAATACCCAGCACAAACATCAGGTTGCCATAGCGGCACAGTCGTTCGCGTATTGCGGGTGCAAAATGCCAGATGGCTGCCACAGATACACCTGCGAGCAAACCATCCAGTCGGTTGTAACTGGGGTAATATACATAGCGATACCACTGCACGCCTGCATCTTCCTGCGCAGAATGCGGAAGGTAACCGGATTGATAACTGTAATGCCGCAGAGCGATCCCGCAAAGCAGCAGCAGAACTGGAAGCCAATAGGCCTTTTTGAAACGGTGAAGGCGCAGCAGCAACAGCAATACGGGCGGAAGCAGCAGGTAAAAATGTTCTTCCACGCACAGCGACCATGCATGTGAAAATGTACCGTAATGACGAAGATCGAGGCCGAAGTTTTGTGTGAATGTGAGAAATTTCCAGAGCGGGGGTAATTGTTCTTTTTCACGGAAAAGCGGGACACAGAAATACAACGCGAGCGTGACAAAATAGGCAGGGATGATGCGGAATACGCGCCTGATGAAAAAATCGCTTAAACTAAAGTGCCCCGAGTCAGCAATCTGACGGAACAATCCGGAAGCAATGAGGTAGCCGCTCAGCACAAAAAACAAATCCACACCAGACCATCCAAATGCTGCGAAGCCCGGAAGCCAGGCCGGTTCGCCACCACTGAGGATAAAATAATGAAACAGGAACACATAGCATATAGCTGCTGCACGCAGGTGATCCAGCCCGTGGAGCTTCTGTTGTTGCGGAAATGATTGCACGGAATAACGTGATTGAGCGGTAAGCGATCTGATTGTAATATCCCGCTTTTTCACGGAACTAAGTATCGCGTACTGTACTTTTTTACCGATATGGGAAAGCCCCCGATGTGGCTTAGCACGGCACTGCAATCAGAATTTATAGTTATACCCTATGCGGATCACCTGCGTCTCATAATAGTCATCGCTGGTGTAGCGGAAGCCTACCCCGGCAACCTGCTTCCTGATCACCATGGTATTCAGCAGATCCGTGGCATTGATAAATAATTCGCCGCGCCCCTTCTGTATTTTCTTTTTGGCGCCTGCATCCAATGTAAATCTCGCCCCGGTGCGTGCCTGAGGAACAATATCCGGAGCAAGGTAAACAGCAGTAAGCTGCGCGTCCACACCGTGTGCCAGATGGAACTTATTGTTCAGCTTCAGGTTACCGGAAAACATAGTCTGCGTAGGTGCCGAAAACGGCGTCGGTTGGGGATACTCGTTTATTACTGAAAAAGCATTGATCTGGTTGCGGTATACATTTCCGTTTACGCTTACCGAATAGGATTTGGAAATTTTCTGATCCCATACCAGTTCTGCACCTGTATTGTAGCTTTTACCCGCATTCTGAAAAACAGCGTATACGAGCGTGCTTCCCGGTACAATAGCCGATATACGCGTGATCGTACCGTCGGCAAAACGATGGTAGGCAGCTCCGTATACATATCCCCCGTTCCAGGTATGCCTATAGCCGAGCTCCAGTGAGTTGGTAAACTGCGGACGCAGGCCGGGATTTCCTACTTTGATGATTTCGGCATCATCATATTTCGGGAAGATGCGGATATCCACTTCCGCAGGCCTGTCTACTCTCCTGTTATAACTCAGGGAAAGCCTGCCGTTATCACCCGTTTTATAAGCCAGCCGAAGGTTGGGGAAAGGCTGCGTGTAATTGTACCCGTCGCTTTTGTAAGTATTATGTCCCGGATTCACATCGTATTGGATGCGCACATATTCGACACGCATACCCAGCTCCGCTTCCCACTCCGGTCGTTCTATCACGTAATTGCCATATACAGCCGGGATGAGTTCACGGTAGGTCGCCCATCCGCCGGCATTGCTGTCCAGCACAGAATTCTGACCGGGTATAAAGTGCATATCCGTGGGAATGTTCCGGTCGCGCAACTTCACTCCCGCCTCGAGCCGCCCGTATTGAAACGGCCGCACATAATCCGCACTGAAGTCGTACACGCGTTCGTCGGAGAGCAGGCGGAAGGCATCCGTGCCCGTGGAGCCAGTGAGATAGTTGTCGTAATAATATTTTTCATCTTCGCGGTGAAAGGTGTAATTAAAGCCCACATGCAGCAAATGCCCGGGCTGCCGGAACCGGTGTTGCAAAGACGCAGTTCCCATCACGGTTGTTTTCAGCTCATCTTCCAGGAACTGCCAGAGCCTGATGCGCTGAGACATATCCCCATTGAAAAAAGGTTCGTCTCCGTGATCCGTTATCTTTTCGCTTCCATAAAGTCCCGACACGGTAAGTGTGTTGAAGTCATTGATATTCCAGTCCACGCCTGCTTTCGTATTCAGGAAGTTGGTGTTCCGGTTGCGTTTCAGCTGGGAATGGATGATGGTGCCATCGTCGTAGGTACGGGTCACAAATTCGTTCTTGTTCAGCGTTTGGGTATACAGGTTATCGGCCTGCAGGAATACATTTACCTTTTTGTGTCTGTAGTTCAACGACAGCGAAGGATTGATCTTAGGTGTAACCGTATACTGTGGGCGGATCATGGGGAGGTTTTGCTTCTTTACCCAAAGAGCACCGGCCCCGGTTGTAAAACCGGCTTTGCCGCTAAGTCCTGCTTCGTCGCTTTTCTTCATGATGATATTGATGATCCCCGCATTCCCGTTAGCGTCGTATTTGGCCGAAGGGTTATTGATGATCTCGATCTTATCTATTGCCGATGCGGGGATATTATCCAGTCCATACTGCGTGCCGAATCCGGTGAGCGCAGTTTGTCTGCCGTCTATCAGCACCGCCACTTTGTCGCTTCCGCGCAGTTGTACTTTACCATCCTGCACCGTAATTCCCGGGAGGTTCTGCATGCTTTGCAATACGGAAGCACCTGCCTGACTGATATTGTCGGCAACGCTGTAGGTCTTTTTATCCATCGCATTGCGTACAGGTATTTTCGTTCCGTTTACCTGTACCTCACGCAATACCGCACCGCTTTCCTGCAAACCGGCGGCAGAAAGCTCCAGCACCGGAGAAAGACTTCCGACGAAAAGCGGCTGGTGCAACGGTGCAAATCCCGGATAGGTATATTCGATCCGGTAGTTCCCCGGCTTGATACCAGACAGGGTAAAGCGTCCGCTCTCATCTGTGGTGGTACCGCTTACAAACACTGTATCGGCAGCCCGCTTCAGCACTACATATGCGTAAGGAAGATTGGCTTTATCCGAACTGTTCTTCACCGTTCCTGAAATAGTAACATCCTGCACCTGAGCCAGGGAAGAAGGGCCCGATAGTATCAGCACTGTTGTGAATATGCATTTGCCGGCCTGTAGCATACTGTGTATGCCGGTACTATTATGTTTGTTCATGTCTTTATTCCTTTCTGAAAAAAATCCGGAGACAAAAGTGACATGTGATTTAGAAGAAATTCTGAACCCTGCTACAGGAGCAGCGTAAAGTGGTGCATGCCATCGGCATAACTATAGCGTACATCGCGGTGATGGAAGTGGGCTATTTCTTTTACGATTGCCAGACCCAGACCGTTGCCGCTATTATCTGCCTGCTGACTGGAGAAGCGGCGGAACAACCCTTCACGTTCCAATGCATACGTACCGGTATTGGCGATATCAAGGCTATTGCCGGTAAGGGTGATCACGATACTACCGCCCGCCGGAGTATAGCGCAGTGCATTCACAAGCAGATTATTAAGCAGGAGCTCCATCAGGTGGCGGCTCGCTCTTATATACCCCTCGGCGCTCATATGGCAGCTGAGCTCCAGCTGATGTGAGCGCAGGTGATCCTGCAACATAGCTGTCTGCTCATACACCATTCCGTTGAGGTGTATAACAGACATATCCGAGAACTGACCGTTTTCTATTCTGGCGAGCAGCAAAAGATTCCTGTTGATACGGCTGCTGCGAGCGAGCGCACGATTCATATCTTCCGCAATAGCATACTGGATTTGTGTAAGGTCTTTATCCTGCAACAGCATATCCACCTTGTTTTTCAGCACGGCCAGCGGTGTTTGCAGCTCGTGGGCGGCATTTTCCGTAAATTCCTTCTGGGCACGGTATACCGAAAGCGAATGCGATACGAGCGCCTGTACACTTCGGTTCAGTTCGTCAAACTCAGCAATGTCTGTAGGAGCAAACTGTATTGCGGTTTCCTTTCCCAGATGAAACGCGCGCAGCTGATCCAGCGTATGATGGAAGGGTTGCCATACCCGGCGCGACAGCCGGCGCGTGAGCAACAGTATCCCGCTTACAATCAGCAAAAAGAAAAAAGCAGTGGTGAGGGCTATCGCGGCTATTGTTTCGCGTGTTTCCTCTACATTGGTGGATACAGTGATGAGGTATGGTGCACCTTTTATCTCCACCCGTTTGCGCATGCACCGGTACCTGTCAGGCTTTTGCTGAGGTGCATAACTGCGTAATTGTTCGAGGGTATATATGGAGTCGGACACAGGCGAAGCGGCTGGTAACTTTTCAATATCCGATCCGGGCTGTATCCTGTTCCACAATGCGATACCCGAGTCCAGCTGAGCCACAGACAAATCCATCCTGTTGAGGGAGTGCACCGTTTTGTCGGCAATTATCTCATTGTGTTCGTCCAGCTCAGAAAGCCATACAGTATCCACAACATAGTAGTACACCGGGATGCTCACCAGCAGCGAGAGCAACACCCAGATCAGCAGGGGCTTTGTTGTTTTGGCAAGTAATCGTTTCATATCAGCCGGGCATTTCCCATTTGTAGCCTGTTCCATAAACGGTTTTCAGGTAATTGTCGCAGCCGGCATCGATTAGCTTACGTTTCATGTTCTTAATGTGTGCGTACACGAAATCGTGATCGTCGAGCATATCGGCAATATCCCCCGAAAGATGTTCTGCAAGTGCACTTTTAGAGATCACCCGGTTGCGGTTGCCGATAAAATACAGCAGCAGGTCAAATTCCTTTTTCGTCAGCGCCACCACCTGCTCATGCACCTGTACAGATCTGGCAGGCAGGTCTATCCGCAATTCATTGATCCGGATAATATTGTTATTGGCAAACTGCTTGCGGCGTATCACCGAATACACCCTTGCTGCCAGCTCCGGAAGGTGGAATGGTTTGGTAAGATAATCGTCGGCGCCGGAGTGCAAACCCTGTATTTTATCGTCGAGTGCATCGCGCGCTGAAATGATGATCACGCCGTCGTTGCGTTGCTCGCTCCTGATCTCATCAAGCAGGTTCATACCGCTTCCGCCGGGCAGCATCATATCCAGGAGGATACAATCGTACCGGAACAGCTCCACTTTCTCCAGCCCTGCGTTATAAGACCCGGCAAAATCGCAGACATATCCCTGTGCAGACAGATAAGTGCCGATACTCCGTGAGAGTTCCGGCTCGTCTTCGATGATGAGCACTTTCATGCGCTAAAGTTCCGTATGAATTTGGAAGAAATTCTGAATTTGGTTTTTAAGGTGGATGTGTACCAGATTTGCCCCTGAGGCTATCATCTGTTGCAAAAAAGGAATGGAGGGCTGAGCCCCCCATTCCCGTGTAGCTTCAATTCACAAATTATTTAACCGGATTACTGGTTGCGTCCTCGTTAATACTGTTGTTTTCGGCGCTGCTGCCCTGGCCGGAAAAACGCATGCTCAGCTGGCGGCGGGCTTCGTCGGCACCCGGCATTCCTGCCAGTGCGGCCGCTTCTGAAAGGCGGTACACGCTCAGCGCACTTACATAAGCTTCATTACCGGCAAGCGTCATGGTATCCGTAATACGTTCGGTGAGCTGCCGGCTGATAGTAGCCAGTTCGTCCAACTGCTGAAACAGGGTAAGATCGTAGCTCATGAAAGTGGGATTGAGAAAACCCGGGAAGAAAGAGGCGTTGTTGCGCAAAATCCGGAAAGCATCTTCGGTAAATGCTTTGTTGGATACGTTGATCTTTGGCAGTCGCTGCCGTTCTTCCGCAGTAAGCCCCACAAGCATGGGCATCAAAGCAGCTATTTGCTGAAAGAGCGACTTGATAGTAATGAGATTTCCTTCGTCGAGTACCGCATTTACACGGTTGGAGTTTACAAGAGCCATTTGATTATAGTTTAGCACTCTACAATGCAAGGATCGTGCCAGAATACTACACACCATGCTGACTGTCAGCTATTTTTCTATTGCACAATACGCAATAAGCAGATTTCCAGCCCGTGAGGTATTTGCACAGAGGAACGTTATTGCTTACTTTTTTTCCGATATAAACGGGTTACTGTAACCGGAATGATTGATCCGCAAATTAAAGACTCAAAAAGTTGGGCGGTGCCCAACCCGGAGCAAATCCCTCCCGATCCCGATAGCTATCGATACCGGCACCGGGGAGGGGAATACACCGTGTGCGAGCGGTATGCGAGAACCACATCCAATAAGGATCAACGATGCCAACCCGGAGCAAATCCCCTCCCGGGGAGGGGCTGGGGGTGGGTCTGAAAAACTACCGCATGAATAGTAACGGCTATTCGAATGACACCCCCCTAACCCCTCCGAAGGAGGGGAATACAGCGTGTGCGAGCAGCGTGCAAGAAAGAATGCTTCGACGCTCCTGCGCTCCCGGCTGTGCGCGTCTCGCAAGGACGAAAAGGCTCGACCCTCTCACCATAGAGAATCGGCGCCGACAAAACAATACCAATTAAAACGGCCTCCCATTGGGGGAGGCCGTCTGTTCATTTACTGGATTTATTGATATAGTGGAGCACATCTTACACACTACCGCAGATACGGCGCACTGCCGTAATGCCGATCAGGTCGCCGATGCAGGAAGTTGCCTCGCTGAGGCAATGCTCCATTTCAAAATAAGCGGGAAAGGACAGTTCCTGTTCCGGCTCACTTTCATAATGGCTGCGGAGTTCGCAGCGCAGCTGGTGCAAGCGCGCCAGCAGGTCTTCCAGCCGCTGTTGAGCGGCTTTGGGTTTAGATTCCTTTTTTTCAGACATAAAAAAAAGAGATGCACACAGGTAGCCCCCTGTACTTAGCTGTGACTGATTTCCATTACGAACATCCAGCGGAGGTTTCCCATCCGCACCAGCATATACAGGGGGCTACCCTTGTATGAGTTAACAATAAAATTATAACGATATAACATCGTAATGAAAAACAGTCACGTCAAATGTATGATGTACATCAATGCAACGGTATTTTATTGCGATATTTGCAAGATTTGCGCAAATATGCGGCAAATCCGGCACTATCAGATAAAATTTTTCAAGTGGAAGTGTGCTGTTTCCGGTAAGGCATTCACGCCTGGGCAACACGAAAAGCATAACGCGCATTCTTTTACATTCCCTATACCCCCCACTTCTGAAGCAGTATCTATATAGGAGTTTAAACTAAAGAATCAAGATTAGGTATATTGGGGCTCCTAATCATATAAACACGGAAAATTTGTTGGCAGTATCAGAAGCTAAGGCACGTATAGCAATGGAATACACAGAAATATTGTCTCCTCACTTTGAAAAGATGAAAGAAATATTTGAACTGGCATTTGAATCAATGAAGCATTTTAATCCTGTATTCAATTCGTATAAGAATAACGCTAAAAACGTAGATGATATACTTGCCTTCTCAACCCCATTTGTTAAGCTTGTAAGTATGTGCGCTGAACATAAGCAGCCATTTGATACGATGACAATAAACTTATTAGATCGCTTTGAATGGCTAGTAAAAGACTACGAAAACAAACATAACAATCGCCATCTATTAGGATAGATTTTATAAGAATTCAATTCCATAAGAAATCGACTATTCCGTCTATTTAATTGTTATTATGATCGCTGGACTTAATGTGCATGTTGTAAAGAGGCAATTATAGCATTAACCCTTTCAAGCTTGCTTGCAAATAATGGCTTTTTTGAAACGGGATCAAGTTTCTTATCTAAGGTTATTTTAATTCCGAACCTTTCCCCAGCACCTTTTGGCGTTTTTCCAGCGTTTTTCATCTTTTAAATGTTTTGAAGTTTTCTTTGAATTATAAATCTCAATTAGGTATGCGGTGTATGGGTAGTTAAAGCACCACCAAGGAAGCTCAAATGTATAATATGACTTTATACGCTCCTATTTTTATTGCGATATTTGCAAGATTGGCGCAAATAGGCCGCAAATCCGGCACTATCAGATAAATTTTTCACCTGGTGGCGTGCTGTTTTCCGGTAAAGCATTCACTCCTGGCCAACACGCAAAGCGTAGCGCGTATTCTTTACACTACGCTATACCCCCACTTCGGAAGCGCCCCCTCCCACCTCCGAAGTCCCCCCTCCTACTCCGGAACTAAGTCGGCTGAGTGCTGAACTGAGCTGACTGAGTTCTGAACTCAACCGGGGGACTTCCGAACTAAGACGGCCGAGTTGCAGACCCCACCCCGGGGACTTCCGAACTCAATTGGGTTTAGTTCCGAACCAAACTGACCGAGTGCGGAACTGAGCTGACCGGGCTCTGTACCCCCCCGGAGGTACTTCCGAACTAAACAGGGTTTAGCTCCGAACTAAGCGGGCTGTGTTCCGCACTCCCCCGGTATACTTCGAAGCTGAACGCGGTATGTTCCGGACTAAGACGGTTGAGTTATGAATAAAGCAAACTGTGTTCCGGGCCGCAGGTATTCAGCTTCCGGGAAGCGCATTTTATCCGGCGGGATGAGCACCTGGGCGGTTCGGAATCCGATATGCATGATTGCTGATATAGAAAAAAACTTACCACGTTTGTAGTTTGATACGCAACATGTTTATAGATTTGCTCAGAAGTACGTTTTAAACAGATACACAGATGAACTCCATTCAAAAAAAGACGACAAAACGATTACGTACCAACTGGATTGAAACGCACGGGCGTTTTACAGGTAAGGACGTGGAAAATGCCTACAAAAAAGGGCAGGAAGACAAAATTAAAACCATAACGGATAAAGCAAAAACAGCATTTGCAGAAAGGCTGTTGTTAGCTCAGAGCATATCCGAAGGCATGCAGGATGTCTGTAAAAAAAATTACGACATCGCCTTTAAAAGGATGTTTCTGAAGCCGGAAAGCGAGCGCACATTCGAAACCCTTATCGTTGTTTCCGAGAAAAATTATATCTCAGACGATTTCAACGATGTTTATTCGCAAGCGGCGCAAATAAAACAGCTTTACAACAATCCTGATTTCCACATAAATTTTGTTTTCACATCAATTACTTCTGCCAGAGACATCAATAATGCTGCAGTTTTAGCGGGAGGTTATATTTTAGAATATGGCAAAAAAAACTCCTCAAACGCTGCTTCACGCCCGGCATAATAAAGAAGTTTGTGACCACATAGACAGTACTTCTTCCTTCTCAGACTGGGTTATTACAACATCATTTTACCATTCTGCATTATTTCAATTTTCAACCAATTTGGACACAGGCTGGCATTCAACCAATTAGAATATGCTCTATAGTTTATAGAACTAAGTTAATAATGTTTATTGCTAATAACTCGATAACAAATTTTGTAACCCAACGAAGATTGTTTTTATTACTTTTACAATAAGTTTGTTTTAAGACAAAATCTAAAACCACTAAAATGCTCAAGTCAGGATTCCATTTTTGGCACATGCAATCTCTTTCAACAACATGTCGTGGAAATTTGGCCGATGTATTGGAAAAAAAATTGAGAACAGATTTTCTATTTCCTACAATTGATCACTTTGTTCTGGGGCTGCTCTCTGTCTTGAATATCTTCCGGGAATTTTTATGGCCTTTTTATTCTAAATCAGTAGAGGAAGCGGATTGCAAAGCAATGCTTAATGATTGGGGAGTAATAGGACAAGACATAAACAAAGTTTTGGAAGAAACCCCAGTTACAAGTTTAAAATCTTAGAAACATGTCAGAATCTCCAACCACAGATGATACATTAGAGGTTGATACGCCTGATCCTGATGTAGCACTAAGAAACTTGCCTGAGGAAGTCCGTAAAATAATAGAACAGATACCAGAAGGTAATAGATCTAAAGCAATTCAAGCGATTTTAATATCCGAAAGATCAATGTCTGGGCATTTCCAAAGCCCTATACCTCCTCCAGAAATATTGGAGGGTTATAATGCTGCAATACCCAATGGTGCTGATAGAATACTTAAGCTTGGTAGAGTCACAGTCAATGCATAGGCAAAAAATGGAGGATAGAACAATTGGAGAAGAGCAAAAACAAAGTGCTGCTGGGCAAAAGTTTGGCTTTATCCTCAGTTTGATTTGTATTGGTGTATCAGTTTTACTAGCTTGGATGGGGCATGATGCAGTCGCTGGAATATTAGGTGGTTCTACGATAGTAGGATTAGTTACAATTTTTGTAATCGGTAAAAAGCAGACTACATCCAGTTAGTATTCTCTAAAGAACGGTGATTACTATTAAAATCCAAGGCGCTTTAAGTTTGTTGTCAGAAATCATTTAGCCCGCTGTTAACGCTGCAATATCGTTTAATCTGAAAAAGGAGTGCAAATATGCGCTCCTTTTCAGGCTACAAACATTATTAAACAGGGCATTCAGAACTGAAGCCGCACTTACCCATTTAAATCCGCTACCTTTCTCCTTCTGAAACACCCATGCCCGGACGCTCCCGCAGCATACCCGTAAACTCACTGACCGATGGCATCGGATCGGGAATCGTGATAGACCGGTCTGTGATCAGCAAGAGCGATTTTGTATCGGCACAGCAATACGAGGAAGCCACACAGGCACATCGCGATGAAGGACATACGTTCCACTTCCTCGAGCGTGGCGCCCTGGTGATGGAGATCGATTTCCGCGAACACCGGCTTAAAGCACCCTGCATCGTGTATATGCATCCCAGCCAGGTACACCGTATCCTTGATTTTAAAAACATCACGGTCTGCTCGCTGGCTATCGGCGATGACCAGCTGCACACAGGCTATGCAGCATTACTGGAACAGCTGTCCCCTGCCCTTCCGCTACGGCCCGGCAAAGCAGAACTTGCCATGCTGTCGGACATATGCGCGCTCTGCCTGCGTATTGCCGCGGACAAAGGAAACAGGCTGCACGATGCTCTGCTGCGCGACAGCTGTAATACACTGGTGGCCTACATTACATCCCTGCTCGGCAAACAGGACCGCCTTCAGGGCAATGTATCGCGGCAGGTGCAACTGGCAAATTCCTTTAAACAGTTGCTGGACGAGCATTACAAAACGCTGAAACGGCCTGCGGCATATGCAGATATGCTGCACATCTCCGTACCGTATCTGAATGAGTGTGTGCGCCATGCCACCGGCCTGTCCGCCTCGCAGCAGATACAGGATCGCATTGTGCTGGAAGCAAAGCGTCTACTCTTCCACACCGGCAAATCGGTAAAGGAAATTGCATCTGAGCTCGGGTATACCGACTATCCCTATTTCTCACGGTTGTTTACCAAAGCTACAGGCATGAGCGCGCTGACGTTTCGGAGCAAAAACCACGTTTAGTCCAATAACTACTTTCATTCGCCATTGTCGCAATCCGGGTAAAGGCAGACTTTTGCATCTGTGAACTTCCTGTTCCTGACTGCTTATGACACAACAAATAAAACGGGTGCTGATCTCCGGTGCAAGCTTTGCCGGCCTTACCGCTGCCTATTGGATGAACCGCCTGGGTTACCAGGTAACAGTGGTGGAGACAGCCTCATTCCTGAAGATGGGTGGCACCCCGGTGGATATAAAAGATGATACGGTAGACATCATGCGCCGCATGGGGCTGCTGGATGCGATTAAAGCCAACAGGATCGGTCCCGAAAAATGGGAATTCAAAAATGCCGATGATGTGACGGAGCTGTGCCTGCAACTGGAAAAGAAACCGGATAATGAATTTGAGATAGAGCGCGATCTGCTGCTCCAGATGCTGTACGACCTGGTGAAGGATGAGGTACGCTTCCTGTTCGGCAACAGCATCAGCACAATGACGGAAACCACGGATGGCATGGAGGTGCAGTTGCGCGACGGTATGCGGGAGCAGTTCCATCTGGTACTGGGCTGCGACGGCGTGCACTCACATGTGCGCAGGCTGTGGTTCGGACCGGAGCAGGACTTTGTGCATTCCCCGGGACAATATTTTGCCATCGCTATTGTGAACAAACTGCTCATACCGGAAGGGTGCTACCAACTGTATACAGAGCCGGATAAAGGTGTGGCTTTGTATGCTTACAAGAAAAAGACGGATATCATTTTTACGTTCCGGCCGGAGACGGAGATCAGCTACGACTTCCGCAACAGCGAACAACAGCAGCAGATCATCGCAGAGCAGTTTGCCGGGGTACGCTGGCGCACGCCTGAGTTGTTGCAAGACCTGTTACAGTCCCGTTCGTTTTACTTCGATAAATTCTGCCAGGTGAAGATGGATCGCTGGGCCAGAGGACGAGTGGCGCTGGCAGGAGATGCTGCGTATTGTGCCTCTCCGGCAGCGGGCATGGGCGGATCGCTCGCCATAATAGGCGCAACCACGCTGGGTGATGCATTTGCCGCGCACGGTGATGACCTGGCTGCGGTATTTGATGCGTATGACAGGCAGTTGCGCCCGTTCATCGACCGAGTGCAGGCAGAAGCGCTCCTTACGCTGGATAAGCTGCTGCCCCGGACGGAGGAAGAGATCCGCCTGCGGAATAAACAGGGCTTTTAGTTGAACTGCTGCCGGAATGCCAGCGGCGATTGCTGTGTTTTGTTCTTAAACAGTTTGCTGAACGACTGTGCATATTCAAAGCCGAGTGCGTAAGCAACCTCGCTCACTGAAAGACTGGTAACCGAAAGCATTTCCTTTGCCTTTTCTATAAGCTTGTCGTGTATGTGCTGCTGTGCATTCTGCCCCGTAAGCGAGCGCAGCATATCGCTGAGATAGCTGGGAGATACATTCAGCTGCGTGGCCAGGTAAGCCACTGTGGGAACACCTTTCCGCAACAGCGATTCATCGTTAAAATACCCGTTCAGCAGTTCTTCCATCCGCTGCAGCAGATCACTGTGTACGGCTTTGCGGGTAAGGAACTGGCGTTTGTAAAAGCGATTGGCAAAAGTGAAGAGCAGCTCCACCTGGGCAATCACCACATCCTGACTGAAATCGTCGATACGGCTGTTCAGCTCTGTTTCTATCATCTTCATCAGGGAGAGAACCGTTTCGCGCTCTTCATCGGATAAGTGCAATGTCTCATCGGCAGCATACGAAAAGAATCCATACTCTTTCATCTTTTTTGCAAGCGGATAACCCAGCAGAAAATCAGGGTGAATGAGCAGCGTATAGGAAGAGCAGGCGGCCAGCGATTCGTCGCTCACGCTTCCGAGTATCTGGTTGGGTGCGGCAAAAAGCAGGCCTCCGCCATCGAAATCGTAGTAATGCTGACCATAGCGTAGTTTCCCGCCCACACTTTCTTTATATGCGATCTTATAAAAGTTGAGCACATGCGGACCACGCATGGCTTCCAGGTTGGCAGGAGCGCCCTTAACCATACTGATGAGCGGATGGCGGGGTGCGGGCAATCCGAATATGCGGTGCGCGTCGGCTATAGATTTGAATTTGTAGCGGATACCTTCTTCCTTTTTCATGCTTCGCTTGCTTTTTTTAAAACGCAGCCGTATCCGTATTGCGGAACGGCTGCGTTCTCCGGTTATCAAATTTAATGCGTCTGTGCGGCTTGCGGTGCTGTTCCCTGTGCAGCATCAGAAATTTCCTGCCAGGCTTCCCAGGTCTGCATCCGGTCGGCATAAGCTTCCCTTACCCAGGGCAGGTTGTGCTTCCCGAGGAAGAAACGCAATGGCGGATTTTCCGCATCCACCACTGCAAACAGGGCTTCCGGTGTGGCTTCCGGATTGCCGCGCTCGAGTGTACTCAGTTGCCCGAAAAATTCGTTTTTGAACGTATCGTAAATGTCCATGCCTGCTGCGAACTTCAGCGACTCCTGGCTGCCGAATTCTGTGGCGTAAGCTCCGGGCTCAATAATGGTTACCTTAATGCCGAATTGCTTCACCTCTGCTGCAAGACTCTCATGGATAGCCTCGAATGCCCATTTGGAGGAGCAGTAGTAGCCGATCACCGGCAGCACCACATGACCCAGGTTACTGGACGTGCCCATGATGTGTCCGTATCCCTGCGCTCGCAGCAGCGGCAGCGCCGCCTGTATCACCGCTACCGGGCCCAGCACATTGGTCTCGTACATGGCGCGTATCTCTTCGGGGCTCGATTCTTCGATCGTACCCACAAGCGAATAGCCCGCATTATTGAGCACTATATCCAGTCTGCCGAAATGTGCATGTGCTGCCGACACCGCTTCCCGCACCTGCTCATGATTCGTCACATCCAGCTCCAGCGTGAGCACCTGATCGCCGAAACGTTCTTTCAGATCGGCAATGCTGCTGAGCCGGCGTGCTGTGGCGGCTACTTTATCTCCGCGCATAAGGGCTGCCATTGCCCATACACGACCGAATCCGCGGGACGAACCGGTAATGAACCATACCTTCTCCTGCCTGTTTTGTTGTGTCATAAAATTTATATTTTGATTGATTGAGGACACAAAGGTCTGCACCCTGCCTGGGCACGCAGTGTGCAAAATGCGTGAAGATGTATCCAAAATGAGGATGTCCACTCCAGAGCGGAGTTATGACGAGGGAAGGCTAAATAAAACGGGTAAAATGCTCCAGCATCGAACGGATGATGTGTTCCGGAACTCCCTGTTCCGTAACCTTTTGTTCCCAGAAAGAAATGGCATCCAGTATATCGCTTACAATACCTTTAAAATTGCGGATAGTATATCGCTCTGCAATGGCGGCCAGATCTCCGGGCAGGATATTATTGCGTTTACCATTCACGGACAATGCGCGTGAGTGGGTCTTTATATTCAGCTCGGGGTTCAGCGAGTAGGTAAGATCGTAGGCCGGAGCGAGCTGCCAGCTGTCGTTGGCTTCGTCGTAAATAAAGCTGTGGTTTTTCAGGTGATCGTCATGATTGGCAAATACGACATTGAACACCATCCGCCGGAACAGCTGACTCATATCTTTATGCGGACATTTTAAGAACAGCATAAGATCGAACAGCTGTTCGTAAGCAGATACTTTAGGATCAGTGTAATCCCATCCGGTAAGTCCCGATGCGGTGAGCACATGTTTCTTCTTACCCTGCTGCCTGTCGAAACGCAGGGTGGCAAAGTGGCGCCCGTCTATCATGCGCGAAGGCATCATATCGATACCTGCATGCACAGCTGTAAGGTGGTATCCATATTCCACGGCTTCGCGACTGTAGCTGCTTTCGTTGTCTATCCCGAGCTTTACCAGGTAATGATGATATGCGTCACTGATCACAATATCACCGGGGATGATTGTTCCCGTGGTCTTATGCTCGGCGATGAGTATCTTGGGTCGCATACCTCCGGCAGAAGTTCCGATCTTAAAAATATTGAGCAATGCCGCATGATTCAGCTGCGGTGCGCCTGTCCGGTTTTTCTGGTCCATCACCTGGCTTACAATACCGGCTATTTCGCCGATGTTGATGGTATCCCCCGCTGCAATATTCTGCGCCGGACGATACTCAAGCGCTCCCATACCCCTGTTGCCTACATAGGCCAGCTGTTCAAGCACCGAAATTTCGCTAAGCCTGCGATTGCTGCTTTCCATCCAGGTGCGGAAAATGATATTGCCGAACAGATCGGGAAGCGAATCGGCAATCATCGGTGGCAATCCGCGGAACGTATCATTATTGTATTTGTCGAATACCTGCGTTTGCCGGATACGCCGGAAGATCAGCGGAAACAACCGGGTGTATTGTTCACTCGCCAGGAAACCTGCATTGTACTGAAAAAAAGAGCTGCCTTTATCGGGATCGAATCCCAGGCGCCCGATCTCGCGGTCGAAGCAGAATAACGTGATGAGGTTGTTCTCAGCCATAGATTAATAAAGGGATTGCTGGCTGTTGTTAGCCGTTTCGGAAGCGATGTAAGAGCCGAACCCCTCCAGCAGTTCAAAATACTGCAGTACCTTCAGTAGAGTATCGATGGTGGGATTCTTCCCGGCTTCAAGATTTTGAATGGTGAGTCGCGATAAAGCCAACTGCTCCGCCAGCTGTTCCTGCGTAAGCTGTTCCCGTTCGCGCAACGTTCTGATCAATTTACCAATTGAAATCTTTACCTCTTTGATACCTGTTTGCTGAAGCACAAAATGACTATTATAATATGCAAAATAGCCATTTTTGAGCAAAAAGCCTATTTTAACAGGCGCAATTAAGTAAGAAGAAAGCGCCCTGGCACCCGGAAAAAAGCAAGCAACTCCTCATTGCAATGAGCTTCGTTGCTGCAGATAATTACAACAGATCGAAAAATATATCTGAGCGCGCTAACATTATGACTTAACTGATCGTCATTATGAATAGACTACGCTATTAATTACCTGTTTATAACCACCGTTTTTATGAAGAAACTACTGATTGCAGCCCTGCTGGGTATTTCTGCTAACGTATGTGCGCAGCAACCGATCTATGCCACTATCACCGGTGGCGACCTTTACTCCTTTGATCTTGCGAACTGTACCCGAAAGCTTATTGGTTCCACCGGTGTGGGCTTCGGCGACATCGCCTTCACAGCAGACGGGAAGCTTTGGGGTATTGCAGGCGGAGAACTGTTTGAGATCAATACCGCCACGGCGGCTGTGCGCTCGCTCGGGCTCACCGGAGTGCAGGCAGTATCCCTTGTAGGGCTGAACGATACGCTGCTGCTGGCTGAAGATCAGAAAAAGCTGTACAGCATTAATGTAAAAACGGGTGCATCGAAATATATAGACACGATCGGCTTCCAGGCCGCGGGTGACCTCACCTGGTATGATACTGACCTGGTAATGGTAACTTCCGATGGGCAGATTGTGAAGATTACGCTGAACAACAGCAATACCGCCGTACTGAGCGTACGGCCTGCCGGCTCCTACATTCCCACCTGCGAAGGCGCGGTGACAGCCTCCTTCAAAGACGATTATAATGCCATTGTAGGCTTTAGCGGAAAAGATGCGATTAAGATCTGCCCGGTGGACGGCAGCTATAAAATGCTGTGTCCCGACCTGAATATCGGCGGCACACCCGGAGCCGCTTCTATGAGACTGTATACACAATTCCCAAAACCTACAGTATGTACGCGGCCCACCGCAATAGACGAACAGATAACAGGCAAAGAATTATCGCTTTTTCCGATGCCTCCGGGCAATGGACTGCGTCTTTCGCTCAATGAAACAGCAGGGATTTGTATTTAATATCTATAATACACTTGGGCAAACTGTACATTCGGGATCCTCATCCGGAAGATCACTGCAACTGGATATCAGCGGCCTCTGAAAACGGCGTACTACCATATAGAACTTCGTACGGATAACGAGATACTGCGCAAACGATTCGTGATTTCGAAATAACGCCCCCCTTCCCTAACCGGCAAAACAAAGGAGTCGTGTAACAGCGTAGTACTATTTCGCTGCTGAGCGCATCTGTCTGATTTGCCTAGTAATCGCCTTTAAAGTCGAGACCATAACGTTCGCTCAGCGCACGGAGTTTTCGCTGGGTGGCAATGCTGTATATGTAAACAGCCTTACGGTTGCGATCAACATTCTGCGATATTATTGAGCTTTTACCAAAAGCCAGATTATACCGCTTTTTATAAAAACGAGGTATCAGGTACAGGGCTTATTGGTATACAGCACGCCCATGCGCGCGCCTGATTGAAACCATAGACATAATAAGCGCCTATCGGCTGCAAGCCTCCGAAGCGGATGGATTGGTTTATGTAAGGCTGCAATATCATAAAAGACCAGGGCTGATGTTTCAGCGTCGCAAGCAGCATCCCGTTCTCCAGCTCGTCGTTTGTGCCGATAAGCCGCTCGTCCGGGAAGCGTCCTTTACGCGCCAGCGCAAGAATGCGATTGAAATTATCCGCAACAACTGCGGCAAATTCCTTTCTGTCATTTTTTGAATCCTGTTCTTTCCGGTAACGACGCATAAATTCGGAACGTAAGGCAGTATCGATAGAAGCACTGAATATTTTTCTGCCTGCCAGGTAAACGGAATCCGGACTCAGCGGCAAATGCAGGCCTATAAACCGGTTTTCGCTGAGGGTCTTCCAGGGAACACCGGCGCGCGCGCAATGGTAATAGAAATACGAAAAAGAAGCAGTATCTGAAAATGCAGCTAGCTGACAGGCGTTGAATGCATCACTCGCAAATACGCGGTCGTACTGTGAGAACAGCTGCTTGTATTTGTTTAAGGCTGCACCGAAATCTTCAGCCGCAATCAGCTCCTGTACGGTAAGCATCCCGCGGAAATAGCCGTTATAGTCCTGTTGTCCCAAACCCCGGAACGAAAGGAAAACAAAAAGACTAACGAGCGTAAGAGCAATTTTCATGGCAGTAAGGTTTATTAAAATAACGCAATGCATTTCTCCTATTCCGGCAACGGAAGCGTATTGCGCAAAAGACTATTACTTTATAAAAATACGTATCTTGATTACAATTTCACCCACCTATGAAAAACTTAAGCTACCTGCTTCTATGCAGTGCCCTGATGGCATCCTGCTGCAACAAACACATCGATTGTACTTTCAGCGAGGAACAGCCTGTTCAGTTTTCCGGATTTGACAAATCCGACCTCGATACGATCGTGGTGGTACGGTATCAACCGCGAACAAACTTTTCTAGTCGTCGTGGATTCGAGCACCGTGGCAGCTCCGAAAACTACCTGACCTACCCCATAGTTGAACTGCAGGAACAGAAATACGCTTACAGGATTTTCGTGCCGCTTCTACCGGAAAAAATTACCGGATCGATAATTTTGCCTATACCGCGCAAAGCTGTGATAAGTGTATCTGGAAGAAAAAGAAATATACAAACGCACTTTCTTCATATACGCTGAACGAGGAGCGGAACATCGGTAACTACATCACGATTAAGAAAGGCTGACAAAAAAAACGATTTGCCCGGAAGCAAATCGTTTTAAACTCTTTATTGGATTCCGCCTGCAATACTACCTGCATTGCAGTAGCAAATATGCCCGGGGCAAGGAACGTAAAAAACAGTCAATTAACAGGCGTGCGCGAATGCAATACGGTTGTGTTGTTAATGCAATAAGTGTTTCAGGAACTCATCCCTTTTGCGCGAAGCAACGGGTATATTACTGCCATCGATCATCACAACCACTCCGCCGCGTCCCCTGATATACTCTTTTACACAGGCAAGATTAATAAGGAATGAATGATGCACGCGGAAAAAACCATGCTGCAGGAGTATCGCCTCGTACACCTGCAGCGGCTTCGAAACAAGGATCTTTTTATTGTCCGTAAAAGAGCATTCGGTATAGGCACCTTTGGCTTCGCAACAGACAATCTGGCCAATATCAAAAAACACGAGTCCGTCCATCATAGGCAATCCGATGCGCTTACCATTCACTTCTCCGGAATCGGACTTGGGCGCAGGCAGATTTTGCACATGAGCACTGGTAACGGTAAGCTTGTTTACAGCCGCTATCAGTTCCTGCGGGTCCAGGGGCTTGAGCAGATAGTCCTGTGCCGACCATTTTATCGCTTTGATCGCGAAATGGTCGTAGGCGGTGATGAATATCGTTTTGAACCTGATTTCCGGCAGCTGTCCCAACAGGTCGAAACCGGTACCCAGGCCCAACTCCACATCGAGAAACACAAGATCCGGGTCGTGCTCGCTTATCAGCAGGATGGCATCTTCGATGGTTGCCGCTTCGCCTGCAATAAAGATATTGGCGCAATACTTCGATATCATTGCACGCAATACGCTTCTGGATCGTACTTCATCATCTATTATGAGTGTCTTCAGCATTGTCTTCATTCGTCTGTAATTGAAAAATGTCTTTTATGAGTATCATGACTCTCGTACCCACCTCATCTGCATCGCTATCCGACAGGTCCGCTATGGAGAGCTCAATATCGATTCCCATCCCTGAGCGAAAATAACTGACGCGGTGCTCGGATAGCTTTGTACCAATGGAATCTGCGCGTTTACTGCTTATGGAATGCCTCACCCCTACTCCGTTGTCGGCGATATTGCAGATAAGGTCTTTACCGTTCAGAGCATAGATCACACTTATCTGTCCTCTTCTCCCCTTAATATTCCGCACGCCATGGATAACCGCATTTTCGACAAATGGTTGCGATAGCAGGGAAGGTATTACGAGGTCGCGGATCTCCGGTGCAGACTCAAATGCAAAGTCGAAGCATGCGTCGCACTTCTTCTGTTCCAGTTTCAGATACTGCACGAGAAAAGCGGTCTCTTCGGCAATCGTGGTGAAGTCTTTTGCCGCGATATTCAGCCCCTTCCTTATCAGCCCCGCGAAACCCTGGAGTAACTCGGTCGCATCTTCATTACGGTTGTGATGCAGGTAGTCGCTGATAGCATTCATGGAGTTGAACACAAAGTGAGGTTTGATCTGCGCTCTCAATGCTTCCAGCCTGGCTTTTGCGATGATACGGTTCTGCATGATCTGCGCTTCTGTCTTCCGCTTTGTGTAACGGTGATAGGCGATGAATAATCCACCTGCGATCAGTAACAGCAGTAGCGTAAGACTCCATTTAAACATCATCGTCTGCCACAATGCAGGTTTCACCGAAAAAGCGAACCGGTATGGCTTACTGCTATTCCCATGCATGTCCGCAGCCTTAACAACAAAAACGTAATTACCCGGTGGAAGATTTGTGTACACAGCAGTATTGCCGATGGTATGCTTCCACCTGCCGTCAAAACCTTCCAGTTGATACAGATAGTTTATTTCTGCCGCGTAACGCAATGCCGCAGTATTAAATGCCAGCTCCAACCCCACCGAAGCATACGGAATGACAGTACCCTGTGTATCTGAGCGACGGTTGCTTTGCAGATCGGTGATGGAGACATCGGAAATGATGTAGCGGACCGGATGCAGCGTGTCTGCTGTGGCATGATGTATTGCAAATCCTTCGCAGGTTGCAATAAAGAGCGTATCGTGCAGCAATTTAAGATCGTTTACTTCGGGAGATATCAGGCCATCGTCATGGTTCAGTATGCGGCTTTGATCGACATGATGTTGATCATAATTATATCGGATCAGCTGTCACCTTTATTGGTACCGATATAAAGCCGGTCTTCCCGTGCTGCCAGCGCCTTTATGGTATTGGATGCAACGCCTTCGTTGCTGCTTCTTTTCAGCTGAGCGACAATGCGGCCATTCCGCAGCAGGTAAAGGCCGTTATTTTGTGTGCCTGCCCATAGGTAATCCTGGCAGGAAACAAGCGCATTGATCTTGTATCCATCCAGCGCTTTCAGCTTTTGATACCCGGATGTATGTCCGTCTATCCGATACAGTCCCTCCATGCCGCCGAGCCAGTAATTGCCATGAATATCTGTGCATTGCGCGTAGATGCGACTGATCGGATACTCCGTCACCAATTTTGTATTCAGATGATACAGCCAGTATTTCCATCCGCCGACTCCGACAACAGTATCATTCAACAGGCTGATCGATTTGTTTACACCGGGAGCTTTCAGGTAAGTGGCTTTATCACGCAACTGCAGGAAATTTTTTCGCGAAAGCAGGAGTACTCCGTATTTGCCTGCGGAGGTAATATCCATCACAAAGCCGTTGCTGCTGCTTTGCTCCACCATTATACTCCGCTCTTTCCGGAGGGCTTTTTTCGAATAGCAAACAAGCTCTGCCTGACCGGTATTGTATCCCAGCCACAGTTTACTACCCCGAACAGGCTCAAGTGCGGAAACTACCGAAGAAGCCAGTCCATCGGCAATTGTATAATTCACAAAATCGGGAGCTGGCATATAAAAAAGTCCGTTGTCACTGGAACTGAGCCAGACACCGCCCTCTGCATCGTCGCTTATATAGTTGATGAAACCCGGAAGCGAAAACCGGTACTGTAAAGACCATTCGCCATCACGGGTAAACAGGCAGCCTCCCTGCTGATCTTTATAGGTGATCCATATCCCGTATTTGTTTACGTGTACCTGGTTGATGGGAGCATCAAATCGTGTCGTGGCTATATACCGGAATTGCCTGTGTCCGTAGACAAAAGTCTGAAGGGTTTTGCCCGAAACGGCATAGAGCAGGCCCCGATAATAATACATCCGGGAATAGCCGACCGGGTAACTTGTAAGCTGTTGCAGGAACCGAACAACAGTATCTTTTATCGTGAAGATGCTCCTCCCGTCGCTGAGGTAGCATAGTCCGTCTTCCGTTTCCCAAACCCGTCCCGCATCAAACGGCAATTGCGTCCACACCGGGGCGTGACTGCCTCTGACAACAACGAGCGAGTGAAAGCCGGTCAGATAGGTTGTTTTGTTGCCGTCGCTATAGTATTGCTCAGACAGGTTGGCTGCTTTCAGTGAATATCTTTTTACGGGCAGCACCTTTTCAATCACGGAAAGTGCATTATTTGCCGCGAATGAATGGATCCATATCCGGTTGGCATGATCATTGGTTACAAAAAGCACTTCATTGTCCGGCAGACCGTTTTCGTAGTCGTAATTCTGAAAATGCCTGCCGTCAAAGCGGCTCAGGCCGGATGTGGTGGCAATCCAGATATACCCCTCTTTATCCTGGTGCGTCATGTACACATGATTGCCCGCCAAACCGTCTTTTACGGTAAAATGCCGGTAACCTGCCGTCTGCGCGGATACAATACCCGGGCCTGCAACAAGCAGGAAACAGATCAATAAAAACTGCCGGAGTACATACATACCCGGCAAATAAAACACATTATCCGATCAGTTGTAAGTCGCTGACAGAAAACAGAAAAATGTTTTTTTCTTCACATATGGCTAAAGAGTAAAACTAAAAGAATGGGTGTGATTGCTGCCTATTGTATAACAGTGTGTAAGGTACCTGCGAGCCTGAAATATGGCATGCCGCCGGCCCGAGAAAAGTAATTTTTTTAAAAACAAAAAAGGCCGGAGTGATCTCCAACCTCTTTTGGTGCCCAGGACTGGATTATTCGCTGCGCTTATGTTCCATAAAAGAGAAGCTACAAAGCCTGTACGGCAGAGCCGTCCAGTTGCTTTTTTCATGGTCCGCACCTTGAAAGCAAGCTTTCGGTGCTCCCCACGAAAAAAGCCTGTAGCTCTCGCTACAGGCTTTGTGCCCAGGACTGGATTCGAACCAGCACACCCTTGCAGGCGCTGCGACCTGAACACAGTGCGTCTACCAATTTCGCCACCTGGGCATTCAGGGAGTGCAAAGGTAATGCACTGATTCTGATTAAACAAACTTTTTTGAAAAAAATTTTTCCGCGCTTCATCCTAACTTGCTGCATGACCCGGAAAGCCCTGCTGATAAGGCAACTATCGATTACTCTCGCAACGCTGTTTGCCGTGCTCCTCCTGCAATGGACAGCCGCCTATATTGCCATACCTTTCGCCGGTAGTATATTCATCCCGCTGCAGCGCTTCCGCTGTTTCCTGCTGGGCCGTATTCCTTTCAGCGTCGGAGATGTGCTGTATGCAATAATGATCGCGTGGATCCTGTGGAAGCTCGTGCGCTTTCTACGCCTGAAACAAAAAGACCGCTCCTGGTTGCTTGCTTTTATCTCGCTTGCGCGGATCACGCTGGCATTTTATCTGCTGATCACAATACTCTGGGGTATTTTGTACGAACAGCCTAAGCTCAGCAAAAGCCTTTCCCTACCCGACCTGCATGAGATCAGCAATGAAGAACTGATTGCTTTCGATTCCGTCCTGATCAGCAGACTCAACCATTATGAACCCTTATTCCGGAAAACAGATGCATCGCAATGCAGCCGGGAGCTTTCCGGCACTTATTTATCGATGCAGCGTCCGATGCGCGTTTCTGTCAAACCCAGCTTATTGGGCGAAGGACTTGCCTATTGGGGTGTGTCGGGCTATTATAACCCGTTTACCGGGGAAGCGCAGGTAAATGCGCACGAACCTGATTTTATGCTACCCTTCGTGGTGGCGCATGAAATGGCCCACCAAACCGGTATCGCCGCTGAAGATGATGCCAACCTGATGGCCTACATCGCATGCGTGGAAAACGGAAGTGATCATGCACGCTTCTCCGCCTACTTCAATATCTGGCTGTACACGCACCGTAAAGTCCGCCGTATCGACAGCAATATCGCCACACACCTGAAACTGCAATTGAACCAGGGTACCCTCAACCGCATCGACGTTCTGAAAAAAAGGGACGAGCATTTCCACACATGGCTGGACGATTGCAGCAGTATGCTGTTCGACCTGTATCTGAAAATGGGCAACCAGGAAGAAGGCATCTACAGCTACCGCAATGTGGCCTATTCTGCACTTGCCTGGGAAAAAGCAAAAGCGAAAAAATAATGATTACCTTGCGGGCAGGGCTGTTTCCCTCCCCAACCATAGACCTCACCGCACAGGGCAATCCGGC
The DNA here is from genome assembly GCA_049840855.1 of Chitinophagaceae bacterium. Lineage (GTDB taxonomy): Bacteria > Bacteroidota > Bacteroidia > Chitinophagales > Chitinophagaceae > Rurimicrobium. The sequence continues at coordinate 29,984 of JASGJF010000015.1, forward strand.
ACCATTATTATGTTGTTTAATTCTGTCGACTTCGCATTTTTCCTGCCTGTTGTTTATGCGCTGTACTGGTTTGCCTGCCGCAGACAGGTGCGCATACAGAATATCCTGCTGCTGATCGCGAGCTACTACTTCTATGGCAGCTGGGATCCGCGTTTCCTGCTGTTGCTGGCCTTCTCCACTTTCCTTGATTATTTTACCGGACTGAAAATATCCGATGCACAAAATCAGAATGCAAAGAAGATCTGGCTGTGCATCAGTGTGGTGACGAACGTAGGCTTTCTCGCTTTTTTCAAATACTATAATTTCTTCGCGGAATCGTTTGCGTCGCTGCTCGGAACATTCGGACTGCAGGCGCATTTTCCGGTGCTGCAGATCATACTTCCGGTAGGTATTTCGTTCTATACCTTTCATGGTCTTTCGTATGTATTTGACATTTACCGGGGCAAGATAAATCCTACCCGCAATGTGGTGGACTATTCCTTATTTGTAAGCTTCTTTCCATTGCTGGTAGCCGGTCCTATAGAACGCGCCACCCACCTGCTGCCGCAGGTAGCGCAACCCCGCCGCTGGAACACGGAGAAGGCGGCAGACGGGCTCAGACAAATACTCTGGGGATTATTTAAAAAAGTACTGATCGCGGACAACTGCGCACAATACTCCTCCATGGTCTTCAACCATTACCAGCAATACGACGGCGGCGCCCTACTCGTGGCGGCCATCTGCTTTATGTTTGAGGTATACGGCGATTTTTCAGGCTACTCGGATATTGCCCTGGGCACGGCGCGTTTGTTCGGGATAGAACTGCTGCAAAACTTTTCCTACCCTTACTTCTCCCGCAGCATCTCCGAATTCTGGACGCGCTGGCATATCTCACTTTCGTCCTGGTTCCGGGATTACGTTTATATCCCTTTAGGAGGAGGACGCGAGGGTAAATGGAAGAAAGCAAGGAATGTATTCGTAGTGTTCCTGCTGAGCGGATTCTGGCACGGGGCAAGCTTCAACAGGATATTCTGGGGCGGACTGCATGGCTTTTTTATGCTGCCGGGCATTTTCCTCGGTTGGGATAAGAAAACGGACAGCCATATAGTTGCGGCGGGAAAACTGTTTCCGTCACTGAAAGACCTCCTCTCCATAATTGCCACCTTTCTGTTGTGTACCCTTGCGCTGATTGTATTCCGGACCACTTCGCTGCACGATGCCGGCAACTATCTGAAAACAATAGCACGCGCCACATTATCTGGAGACATTTTTAAACAGGCTTTACTGTTCTGGCATACTTCGGTTGGTATGACATTGCTGGGCCTGCTGTCTGTACTGATAGCGACGGAGTGGCTGAACAGAACACAGCGCTATGCCCTGGAAGCGATCCCACAGCAAATGCCGCGCATCGTTCGCTGGCTGATCTACTTACTGATACTCGCCGCGTTGTTTTTGTTTGCAAACCGCAGCCGCCAATTTATCTATTTCCAATTCTGATCTCATGCGTTCATTCCATATCCGTCTGCTGCTGTTCGTTGCGATCGTATTTATTGCGATCGTCTTGCTGGATCGATTCCTGGACGCGGGCATGAAAAAACTACGGTATGATGATGCATCCGTATGGAATGACATTTACAGCGGTAAAGCCGGTGCTGATATCCTTGTATGCGGTTCTTCACGCGCCGCCACACATATTGATGCCTCGGCCATTGAACAGGCCAGCGGATGCAGCTGCTATAACCTGGGCATGATGGGGCATAATTTCATCCTTGAAGAAGCACGCTACCGGATCTATCGTCAGCACAATCAAAAGCCCCGACTCATCATCTTCTCACTGGACTACGAGTCGTTGCAGATGCGCGCAGATCTGTTCAATCACACCCAGTTTATCGCCTACCTGAAAGACCCCATACTCAGTGAAGCGACAAAACATTATTCAGGATTTTCTGATTATGATTATAAGCTCCCGCTGCTGCGCTACGTGGGAGAACAGGAGCTCATCATACGACTGATCAAAGACCGGTTGCACCTGGAGCACAATGTACCGGACCGCAGGAAAGGCTTTTACGGCCGGGATATGCACTGGGATAGAAATGTGGACCAGGTACTCGACACGCTGCAACCGTATGTGGTACGTCCGGACAGCATCAGCCTGCATCGCTTCCGCAGTTTTATCGAATCCTGCCACGCAGACAATATTCCGCTCATCTTTGTGCACACACCGGTTCATCCGGTGGGTCAGCAAAAAGTAAAGAACCGTGAGGCGATGATTGCCTTATACCGCAGATTCAGCAACGAATACGGAATACCTTTCCTGGATTACGCTTCAGATACAATGTGCAGCAATAAGCAATATTTCATGAACAGCACGCACCTGAACGCCCTGGGTGCATCCGTATTCACCCACAAGCTGATCGCAGATCTGGAGGCGAGACATTTACTGCTGCATTGCCGCCCCTAGCGCATGAGGTACATTTTGGCGTAACCGTTCTTAAAGAATTTATCAGCCCCGCTGCTGCGGCGCTCCAGATCCTGTCCGTTAATGTTCGTCACAAAACGATACAGGTATACGCCATTACCGAGTAATTGTCCATACTGATCACGGCCATCCCATTTATATTCCGTGATATTGCGTCCGATATGAATGGGCCCGATCTCCTGCCGTGTGATCTCACGTACCACTTTACCCGTAACGGTAAGTATCTGTATTTTGAACTGGGTCGGAATTTCCGAACCGGTAAGTGTAAATACAAAGGCAGTTGACGTAGAGAATGGATTCGGATAATTGAGGAGCTGAGTGATCGTCGATTTGTTTACTACTTCAAAGCTGATGCTGTAATCATTGCCTTGTCCCGCTTCATTGCCGGAAGCATCGGAACCGGAAGCATACAGCTGATAGATACCGTCTTCCGTGTAAGAAGGTCTGTACTCGATGTGTGCTTCGTTTTTCGAAGTACTCATATCTGCGGGAACAAATTTACAAACCGAGCCATCGTAAGGAATTCTCCGGCGAACGCCCGGTGCATCGGAAGGATACCGCACAAACAGTTTCATCGTGGAGGTATCGTTCAACGCCAGGTATTTGTTTTCGTCGCGCAGCAATACTTTGATAAACGGCTTCGATGAAACGATGTCCCTATCGAGGATATGGTACCCGTCGAAAGTAACATCCATGAGCGGATTATATTCGTCTACTTTTGTGTAGAACGGAATGTAGCCAAGGTTGTTCGGGTGGTATTGCTCAGGCTGGTCGTCGGAAGGGTTGGCTTCTACGAACAGGTAGTTGGCACCGGGGAAAGATTTCGGATCGAAGCTGTAACGCAATTGTATCGTATCCGCTTCGGTCTTCATATCACGGTAACGTACATCACCCAGTAAGCGGCTCACACCGTTCCGGTCGATCACCCGGTAGCGGACCAGCATGCTGTCCATAGGTATTTCTGTAAGATTCTCAATCGCTGTTCCGAACTGCACCTGCTCTCCCACGTTAATGCTATCCGTATTCGTGTAGTATATAGCAGGATTCAGCGCAGCCTCCGGCACCGGTGCGTGCAATACACGCCAGTATTTCAGCTGTGGTGCCGTGTGGTAGAACGTATCGGTGGATGACCACTGTAGTTTTATCTTAGGATACACCGAAGCATCAATGAAAGAAAGATCCTTCGTATGGTCGGGTCCTTCGTACAATTGTGTCTCAGCACCTGCGGCATTGATCCCCGAAATCCGGACATTGCTGGTATCTGTAGCCGCCGTGGTATCGACCAGCGCATAGGCATCCCAGAGCAATGTGTTCCATTTCGAAGCAGGCCCCACCACCACACTGTTCATGCGGCCTGTGGTATATGTGATATTAAAGGTGTAATATTTGTCCAGGATATCGTTAATACCCTCCGCAAAATCCTGTTGCACGGGAAACGAACTGACACCCTTCTGGCAAATCATTGAAAATACACGCAGCCTGTTGAAAGAGTCGATCTGATCGAAGCCGAGCTTACGCAATGCATGGTACAGCGAATTCCCTGACCCATAGGTAAGCGTATCATTCATCCATGTATCCACATAATAGCCGCCCCATACAATGTATTTGATATTGTTACGTACCAGGATATAGTTACCATTGGGAATACTGTCCAGGAAACGGCGCGCATTATCCCGCGAAGCCGCAGTATTGATCGGAAAATTGAAAGCCTGATGATTTACAGTACCAAAACAGGGCGGCACACTTCCCTGCTTACCGGTATAGTTGTCCCAGGGACGTCCGGCAGTACTATCGAACACTAAGATCTGTATCGTTCCGGCATTGTAACAATCATTCCGTTGGATATCCACTCCCTGCCAGTACACCCTATTATTGTCCGATGTGGAATAGGTGTTGTAAGGCGGCGGCAATTCCATTACCGTATTCTTACTGCGTATCTGTATGGTGGAGGAAGGATACGAGAATGTGCGGTCAGGCCGGTACACCATCGAATCGTAATTGTTGTATTTGTATTGGAAGTAGTGCGACTGATTCCAGCCGTCACTCCCATTTTTTAAATAAATAAAAGAACTGTTCGACCAGGAGAATATGCCATTATTGGCGCTGCTGTCTATGCTCGATCGCCAGTAGTAAACAACACTGTCGATAAGCGTGACACCTGGCGTCCACTTAATCACGCCCCCTTTACTGTCTATCGTTGTAAAGCGCTTTTGCGGACTGTTGAATAATTCCGTCGTGTCGATTTCGATGCGGTATCTGGTGAGCTTTTTGAAAGGGTTCAGCGTGGATGCCTTCAGTGTAAGCGCATCCTTATGCAGGATACTGAAGTTATAAGGATATACCGGTACAACCGCGTCGGAAAGAATCAGCACATCGATGGACGCAGTATTGTTTGCTTCCGATATTTCGTCAAAGCGGCCGTCATAATCTATGGTAAAACGATATTTGTTCACACCCAGATCACGCGTTTTATCGATCGCGATCCAGAAACTCATTTTTTCAATCGCGGTGCGCATATTCAGCTGGATAATGCGATTCACGGTAGTGGTTCCGGAAGCGTCTGTGTGCTCCACTTTGATCAATACAGTATCCGATGTCACTTCCCCGATATTATAGGCAGACAGGTTGATCTGGAATGAATCCATTGCCGTGGTAATAGCTGCAGGATTGGTTGAAATATATTCAGCGCCAAGATAAAAATCCGGTTTGAAGCTCGCATTAGCGATACGTGCGGCAGGATCTCCCTGCAGGATCAGCGACTCCATATGTGTAAGTGCAAACGAGGTCGTGCCGGCAACGTAAGGAACCGTATTCATGAAGCTGTCATGCGTGGCATGTATCTGCGTACCGATGCTCTGTGCATAATTATCACTGCCCATTTTGGTATACATAACGGGAATGTATGCGCTGTGGATATTGGTGTATCCCTGGTTATTCGATGCGAATGCCGCTATAGATCCGCTGGAGGGGGCGGCAATGTATACTTCTGTAATGGTTCTGTCTGTATTGCTGCGGAAGATCGAAGAAATATCACATCCGAAAGCCGTGAATACCGGGATCTTAGGTGCGGAATTAAAGTTAGACGGGTCTTTGATATTATAGTCCATTGAAGTGGAGCTTCCGTGTCCATAATACGTAATCAGCGAAAGTCCTCCCGTAATGAGACTGTCGACTACCTTATCCTCGGCAGTGGTGGGTAATCCTTTTGTATTTTTTGCAATAGTGGTCACTGTTGCTCCGGCCATCGGACGTTTTATGATTTCGGCGCAGGTATACAGACATGGCAGCAAAACCGTCGATTGCAAACCGGTAGCTCCCAGTCCGTCTCCACCAGCAATCTGCAACACCTGCTTTTTCCAGAACTCGGTCGCTGGCGTCGGAAAGCCCGCCGGAGCCAATGCTGCTTCATAAGCTGTCAGTTTATTCAGATAGGTAGCCAGTTCACCGGCATTACGCACGCACAAGCGGCCGATGTTCATCTTCATGTGCCAGTTGCTCCGGTCCATTACAAACGCTACATCCGAACCGGGTGATCCGAATGTAGGTACGATCGATTCGAACAAAGAAGAAACAGAAGGCGTATTACGAAACGACTGAAATGTGGGATAGATCACTCCTTTGCCTAAAAGCAGGATATTTTCCGGACGGGTCGTCCAGTTCTTCAACGCATAATCTGCAAAGTGAACGATAGCGGAAGGATGTGTGAAAACACCCCAGGCAAACTGGTCATATAACTCTTCGATGTCGGCTGCGACCACAGCGTGCCCGCCACCTGCGGTGGAATTACGATAACGTGTATATTCCTGCAACTGGTCTTTTCCCCCATAGGTTTTTCTGAGGTTGTTATGCGCAATGATGATGTAATCGCCCTGGTTCGAAGCTTGCGAATAATCGGTAAAATTCCGCTGACCTGCATATACCGGACTGAAAAGGGCCGTACTGCTTTGCGACCACAGCACACATTCCGCTTCCATAAGCGAAGCGTCTGTATAAAAACGCGTCTTGCCGGAGACACTGATATCGCCGGTATAACTTTTGCCGTTTGTGATATCGAACAACAGAGGTGCAACCCCTCCGTGATCAAATCCGATCACTTCTATATACTGGTTTGTGCCGGATGCGGGAATATTCAGATGCGCGAAATTCTTTGCATTGAAATTCCAGGTATGGGGATAAGTTACACTCCAGTATCCATAACCATAATTGTCTGAAAGCCCCGTCTCCGTATGTGTAAAAGTGAGGGTGTTGGATGTAGAGAGACTGTTGGCAGGTACATCAAAACTTACCTGCGCCGCGTCTGTAACACCATAATTAGCGGCAAAGCGATCCGTTCCGTTAAACGCCACGGTAAGTTTGTGAACGGAATCCCGCGCCTGGGCAATAACTGCGCTTTTCACCTTTGCAATCAGTGAAGCGTCGCTGTAAAAATCAGGAGTAGCCACAGGAATATTGGCAGTGACCGTGCTCAGGAAACTCTGCACCACATATCCCTCAGCCTGGTCGAACTGGGATGAGTAAAGCGGTGTAACCAAGGTTGAAGAATAATCGATAGGCGCGTTTGTTTTACCATTCCAGAATTCCTGGCGCCGGTTGTCCGATACCGTTACATAGCAATAAGCAAGGGGGGCGGGAGGTACGGGAGGTATTACGGTGCTGATCGGCGTAAGCCGTTTGTGCAGCGAGCTGTTGTCGATGGTAAGAAAATAAGCCGCCGTGTCGTCAAACAGACTAGCATTCGGGTTCACATGTTTCGATGCCTGGAGATACAAAGGCTCATCTAACAGACCCGTATTCGGCTGCGCATAAAATGCAATGTAATCGCCGGAGGAGAATGCGCCGGTTGCCGTTACATATAAGGGAACTTCTTTCCCATCGCGGAAAACCAGGAATTCGCTGCCATTTGCCGATGCGGGTATCCCTGCGGCATCCAGGTCTGCCTTTGTGATTTTACAAATGCCTTCTTTGCCTACCCGGAATTTCCAGTAGGTCTTGCTGAAATCGATCCATTCATTGCCATATTGTGCGGATGCAGCGTAAGCGGAAAAAAGAAAGACCGGGAGCAGGTAGGGTATCAGCGTAAAAAAACGTCGCATGAAAAATTCCTTTTTATTTATTCAATAGTTATTGTGCAGCAGCATTGCTTTGCTGGTCGCGTTTCTTGCTGATGTCCAGCCGAACTGAAATAATATGCGAGTATAGCGGATTGCTTTGCGTTTGCAGACTGGTGTAAGCGTAATCAGCCACAAAGGCTCCGAACTTAAGCCCCACGCCGAACGACGGCTGAAAAAGGGTATAGCCGCGCTTATTGGCAGTGTCTTTATCATCCAGTACTTTCTGTATGTTACATACGCCGAGACGGAAGAATATCATCTTGTTGTAAGAAGCTTCGAGTCCGAAGCGCGGATCCACACTCAGGTTTTTGCCTTTTATCAGTACCGAGCGTTTACCGTCCGTAGTAAGATCTGCATTGATCTCCGTGAGCAGCTGGAATTTGGATTTCGGCTTGAAGAATTCATAGCCCGCCCCGAAATTGAAACGGGGATTCATCACTTCATATGATTTTACGGGAATTTCGTTGCCCGTCTCGCCGAACACCTGTTTTTCCTTATCTGTCAGATTAAAGCTCCAGGTGGTATAGGTAGTTGTCACATCTTTCGCAGCCAGTCCGAAGCTCCAGCGACGGTAACGCATCTGGAAACCCAGATCGGCGCCCCCACCCCAGGCGTTGGCCATAGAACCTATATTCCGGTAAATGATCTTTGCATTTGCTCCGATACTGGTCTGTATTTCCTGATTTTTGAAAATTCTGAGTTGTTGCGCGTAGGAGAGCAGGCCCGCGTAATCTCCGGCAGAAATAGATTTCAGTTTGGATTCGTCAAAGGAGCCGTCCGGCTGAATGTAATCTATTGTATATGGGATATCGTCCGTTGCAAACCGCAGGAACGAAAACCCGAAACAGCGCTTATGGTCTTTTGCAGGCATGGCAACCGAGAGGAAATCATATTTAGCATTTCCAGAAAAGTACTCGGCATGCATAGCGCCTGCCTGAAACTGGTCTTCAATACGGACCAGCGCTGCGGGGTTCCAGTAACCGCTGCTCACATCGCTCACAGAAGCAGTCTGGGCGCCGCCCATCGCAAGCCCCCGCGCTCCCACTCCGATATTAAGGTATTCATTCACGTAAATGCGCGACTGTGCCGTTGCCTGTAAGGATATCCCGAGCAAAACAGCGCCGAGCATAAATCCGCCGGATCTCATGATTCTTATTTTAAATCTTTTCATCAAACAAAAATGATGCCATAAATGGCAGGCAAGTCATTTTAAAGGCTTTCCCGCTTAAGGGCACAAAAATATAGCGTTTGAAAGAATATATAAGAACCGGGCAATAAAAAAACCGGAGTATAAACTCCGGTTTTTCTTATATGCGGCATTTTTTTACTTTCCTGCATCAGGAGCGGCAGCAGGAACCACTTCTCCTTTGATGTACAGCTCGTAACGCTCTTTTCCGTCAACCGGAGCAGCGTTTGAAGTGATATATACAGATTTTGCGATCGGCCCTACACGTCCCTGAGTATTGTAGCGAACGGTGATCTTTCCGGTTTTTCCGGGAGCGATCGGTTCTTTATTCCACTCAGGAGTGGTGCAGCCGCAGGATGCGTTTGCATTGCTGATGATCAATGGCTTTTTACCTGTGTTTTTAAACACGAATACGTGCTCCGCAACAGGGCCTTCCGGAATTTTTCCGAAGTCGTGCGTATCGTTTTTGTCAACAAACTGGAATTTCGGGGCATTTTTGTCTACTGTTGCACCCGCCGGAGCGGCAACAGGATTCTGAGCATTTGCCACACCAGCCATACCGATAGCGAAGCACAGGGATAAGATTACTTTTTTCATTTGTTATTTTTCGTTTTTTATTATGTGTTACTTAAAGAGGTGTACTAGTTTGTTTTGATCATTGAATTGTTCTGAGGCAGCGAACCTGAAGGCGCTTTCTCTACTTCTCCTTTGATCGTGAGTACCTTAACACCGAAGTTAGTGTTAACGGTAATCGTTTTGGTAAACGGAGACACGCGACCCTGGGTATTATAAACAGCCTTGATCACTCCCTTTTTACCCGGCAGAACCGGCTCTTTGGAGTAAGAAGGTGTGGTACAGCCGCAGGATGCGCTTACATTGGAAATGATCAGCGGCTCCTTTCCTTTATTTTCAAATTCAAATTCATGCTCCGCCTGAGGACCTTCCTGGATAGTGCCGAAATCGTGCAACGGATATTTAAAGTACATATCTTCCGGATGCTGTTTTATTTCCGGTACCGCTGCGTTGGTCAATGGTTTTGCGGGAGCATCAGGGGTAACAACTGCTTTTTGTGCATATGCAGATGCGCCTGCTATGAGAATGAAAGCTGCTGAAAAGATTGCTTTTTTCATAAGGATCTGGTTTCAAAAGTTTTTAATGTCTACAAAAATAATTAACTGCCTGTCTATTTCTGTTATTTGAGCGTTAAAGCAATATTTATTAAGGCTTATTGTTCCTTCCGCAGAACAATACCCTTGATACGGAGCTGCACCTGGCTCTGACCATCGGAATTAGACGTTACGTAAACGAATTTCTCAAAATTGCCGGGATGGTTTGCGGTATGATACGTAACCGATATAGTGCCTTTGTCTCCGGGCAATATGGGTTCCTTGGAAAAGATCGGTGATGTACAACCGCAGTTGGCATTTGCATTCGATATGATCAGCGGTGCTTTACCGGTATTATGAAATTTAAATTCATAAGTAACATCCGGCCCTTCCGGTATCGTTCCGAAATCGTGGGTATTATCTGGTTCAAAGAAACGATGATTTTTGCTATACTGTTCTCCGAAGCCCCTGCCTGCTGCGGCCGTGCAGTTGCGGTACCGGCCTCGCCATAGTGCTGAAACCCCAGAGGATTTTGCGCTTTACCCTGCATTCCTGCGCAAAGCGCAAAAGCAATAAGAAGTATTCCTTTATTCATAGTGGTTGTGTGTTTGTTGCTCAAAAATAACGTGGAAAATCCCTGTCCGCGGTTATTTTGTCGTTAAGAGCAGACAGGTAACATCGGCATAACCTAATGAATTGTTATCCGGGACAGGGCACTGTTTTCCCTGCCCTTCCGCCGTTTGCGTATATTTGCGCCCGTATGGATATTACGTGCTCCAAGGAAGAAAGAAATCTGCTCGAAAGGGTGGCTGCCGCCGCCGAAAAACTGAACACGGATGCCTACCTGATAGGAGGCTTCGTGAGAGACAAACTCCTTGGACGCAGCAGTAAAGATGCCGATATCATGTGTATCGGTGACGGGATGGCCCTGGCTCAGGCCTTCGCACAAAGCTTCACACCCGCCCTTAAAGTTACCTTGTTTAAAAATTTCGGAACTGCGCAGGTAAAGCTGCCTCAGGGCTTTGAAATAGAATTTGTCGGCGCCCGTAAAGAATCGTACGCAGTCCATTCCCGAAAACCCAAAGTGAGCGAGGGGACTTTACAGGACGACCAGAACCGCCGCGATTTCACGATCAACGCAATGGCCGTTAGCCTGCGCCGTACCGACTTCGGCAGGCTGATAGATCCGTTCAACGGTATTATGGACATGGAGCAGCAGCTGATCAGGACGCCATTGGAGCCGGATCAGACTTTTTCGGATGATCCGTTGCGCATGATGCGCGCCATCAGGTTTGCCACACAATTACAGTTTACCATCCATCCGGACACGTTTGCGGCCATCCACAGGAATCGCAACCGGCTTTCTATTGTATCGCAGGAACGGATCACAACAGAACTCAATAAAATCATCCAGTCCAAAAAACCTTCCATCGGGTTCGATCTGCTGTATAAAAGCGGATTGCTGGAAATATTCTTCCCGCAGATGATCGCACTTGCAGGTGTGGAAATAATCGAAGGAAAGGGACATAAAGACAATTTCTACCACACGCTGCAGGTACTGGATAATGTAGCATACCGGAGCGACAACCTCTGGCTTCGCTGGGCGGCCATCCTGCACGACATTGCCAAGCCAGCCACAAAGCGCTTCGAGCCACAGCACGGATGGACCTTTCACGGACACGATGCTTTGGGACAAAAAATGTGCACGGGTATTTTCCGCAACCTGAAACTACCCATGACGGAACCGCTGAAATATGTAGGTAAGCTGGTTGCACTGCACCTGCGCCCGATCAGCCTCACCAAGGAAGAAATAACGGATTCGGCCATGCGGCGTCTGCTGTTTGATGCAGGCGATGACCTGGAAGATCTTATGATACTTTGCGAAAGCGACATTACCTCTAAAAACAAATTCAAAGTGCGCCGGTATCTCGACAACTTCGCGTTGGTGAAAAAGCGCCTGCAGGAAGTGGAAGAAAGCGACAAAATCCGCAACTGGCAACCGCCCATCGGTGGTGATGTGGTGATGAAAGTGTTCGGTCTTTCCCCCTGCCGCGAAGTAGGACTGATCAAGACAGCTGTCCGGGAAGCCATACTGGACGGGGAGGTACCCAATAATTATGAGGATGCTTACGCATTCATGATACGAAAAGCGGCTGAACTGGGACTGAAGCCCGTTTCATAAGAAGATTGCACGGCCATATTGCTTGTTGTTTTTTTTATTATGTAAATTCACAAAAAACAATATTGCGCATGAGACGGCTTTATTCGCTGCTCCTTGTCTGTGCCTGTGCAATGGGTGCAAAAGGGTGGGCTCAGGATTTCCAATACCGCTTTGAAACCACGGAAGTAAAATTTTCCGGTCCCGGTTCTATTGCCATCCGCGAGGACTCCCTCCAAACGGTTTACAGCACTGCACACTGGCGCAATACGGGCTTACGGGAACCGGCAGGATTTGTAAGCGGTACCACCATGTATGCGAATGCCCAATTCCGGTTCAATTGCTCCGTCGCTCCCGATTCGCTGACCATACGCGGACTCGGAAACGACACAATCAATTTTCCGCCGCAAACAGTGGCCTTAAGCGCTGCTGCAGGTTATTTTACCTGCACCTATCCGACAGCGTCTGCTTCCAGGATGTTCCCTGCGGGCATTGTCAATTATTATGCCCCCTTCTCTATTTTCTGGGAAATTTCCTTCGACCGCGGGGCTTCCTGGTTCCGCGCAGATACCACCGATCACAAGATCTATGTAACAAGATCGGCGCCGCTTTCCGAGACGGCTAATTTCAAATATTTCCACACCTTGCTTGAATTAAGCTGCAGCAATGCCCGTGGTGAGCGCACAGATACCGGCATCATCAAAAAATGCTGGAATGAATTCACCGATCAGGTTGTACTCAATTATAAAGGCGACTCGCTGCACTATTACAAAACGTTCAATACTTCCAATACCACATTGCCATTGTTGCTGAAATACCGGAATGCGCAATGTTACACGTTTGCCCAACTGTTCGCTTCTCTCATGAAAATGCAGGGAGTGACGCGCACCAACAACTATGTGTATATCACCCCAAAAACAGTCAGCGCTCCCTGCGGCGGAACGATCAACCGCTTCCTGGTAAAGAACTGGAAATTTATCAGCAAATCCGATTCGGCGGCATGCCCTTCCTTCCCTTACCGGAATACCTACAGCGGAAGTTATATAACAGCTACGGGATATGTATTCACGACCGCCGATGTGACCGACCAATCGGGTGTGGATGGTCAGTGCAACAAAAACCCTTCTTCCTTTTTCAATAATCACCAGATCACGAAATTCGACGGTGTTTATTACGATGCCTGCTACGGCATGACCTTCAGCTCTCTGAGTGATATAAAGACCAGGGCTTTCGACGGATGGGGCGTACAGCGCTCCGCAGGATCCTACAATTTTACGAATGATATGAGTCTGGACGACCTTTCTGAAACAATCTCAACGTTTTAACCGTGCTGAACCGAAAACGCAACATATTATTATCCGGGTTGCTGGCATTATGCCTCTCTGTCGCGGCACAACAGCCGGAGCGTAAAGTGGTTGTTGACAACGGACGCTTCTATTATTTTACGGTGGACGAGGAAACGCAACTTGCCCATATCCATTCGGCTGATACAAAACAACGCTTTGCAGAAGCCGACGATCTGCTGATCCCAACGGGACGTAGCACCGAAGACCCCCAAAATCCGCTTTGCTTCAGTCTCAGGGACAATCAGCTGATCATGGTCAACTGGATACTGAACAGTAATAACAGCCGCTACGATGCCATCCGTAAAATCGATTTGCGGAACTGGCGTAAAAGCAGGCCGGATTGGGATATTGCCGCATGGGCGGAAGCTTCCTTTGTACAACCCGTGATAGCTCCCAACGAACCCTGGGAACAGATGCTCCGCGACAACAATGTATTGACCGGCACTTATTTCGACCTGAATGCCGCGGACAGCAATCGTCTGATCATGACATTATGCAACAATCGTCAATTGCGTGTTTGCCGTTGGGATGGATTGAAATGGTTTGTTGCCACCCCGATACCCTGCCCTTTCGACACCTGCTTTTCGGTGATTTACAATAATGGCAGCATTGCATTGGCAGACGCATACGGCAGCGTATACCGCTACGATGCGAAACGAAACCAGTTGAGGAAACTCAGAAAAAGTGCGGCGACCACTGTCGTCCTGGTTGAGGACCATGACAGCGGGAAAACATACCTGATTCCGGCGCAAAATCTGAACAATACCGATACCCGATCTTTTGAATCTGTGATGCTGGAGTCGGCACAGGAAATCACATTTTAAACTGCTTTTGCTATGAACAATATTTTACTTCTTTTTGCACTGCTTATTGCTTCCTCCGCTACCGGCGCTAATCTTACAGCAACCGTCTCCCCCTCCGGTGCCGGAAAGAAGAACGGGAAGATTGCACTGCTTGTGACAGGAGGCAATGCCCCTTACACTTTTTCCTGGACCGGCCCCGGAGGATATACCGCCAGCTGGCAGAACCCGGATTCGCTGGCAGCCGGCACCTACTGCGTTACGGTTACCGATCGCTTTTGCGGATCAGCCGAATTGTGCGTTACCGTTGATGAACGACCGAACAGCATCCGGGAGGACGCTGCACCTGTGACAGTAACTGTATATCCGAATCCGTTCAGCGACCGCATTCATATCAGGCTGGCCGGCACTCCATCCGGCAGTGTGCAATTGCTGCTGATGGACGCTGCGGGGCGTGCGATCGCGAAAGAACAATTCAGCGGAGCAAATGAGTTCGACTGGACCATGCGCGGTAATCTGCCCGCCGGGATGTATTTCCTGATTGTACAACAGTCTGACGGACACAATATACATGTACCGCTGATGCGATCGGTAGAATAATCTCAGCCCCGATCGCGCAGACAAGCGATTATCTATTACCTTTGGCAAAATTTTCAGTTTTTATGCGCCTAAGCTGGTGGAAACTGGTCTCCATTCCGATACTTTTCTATGTGCTCTTCGCGGGCTTGCTCGCCGGAGTTCCCGCACGGGATATTCTTAACGAAACAATTCGCAATTTGTATTTCCACGTACCGATGTGGTTTACGATGATTGTATTATTCGCCGCCTCAGCGATTAATTCGGTGAGATACCTGCGCACCTTTAACCCGGTGTATGATAACCTCGCTTCTTCATTTGCTTATACCGGTATTTTCTTCAGTGTGCTGGGTATGATCACCGGCATGGAATGGGCGCAATACACGTGGGGGGCGGCCTGGAGCAATGATCCGAAACAACTGTGCACAGCTATCAGCATGCTCACTTATTTTGCCTACTGGATCCTGCGCAGCGGTATGAAAGATGCAGACAAACGCGCAAAGATCAGTGCGGTTTACAATATTTTCATCTTCGCGCTGCTCATCCCGCTCATCTTTGTATTACCCCGTATGGTGGCGTCACTGCATCCCGGAAACGGAGGTAACCCGGCATTCAGCAATTATGATCTCGATCACCGGATGCGGCTTGTATTCTACCCCGCGGTTTTCGGATGGATCTTGCTTGGCTTCTGGATGAACAACCTGCTCGTTCGCGTACGGACACTTACCGACGCGCACCTGGAGCGGGAAATGGATCTTATGAACGACTAATAACCAATCTATATCAGATTAGCATGAAAAAATATAGCATCTTATTATCTCTTTTGCTGTTGTTGATCATCAGCCTCCCGGCAAAAGCCCAGGAAATGGCCGGCGATATGCGCAGCAATGGTAAAATATACGTTGTGGTTTTTGTATTAGCGACTATATTTGCAGGAATTTTCGCGTTCCTGCTGTACCTGGAAAGGAAGATTAAAAAATTAGAAACGAAAAAGTAACATCTTAAACAAATCAAAAACAGTTAAACATGTCCGGAACTTATAGTTTTTTCCAGGGTGTTGAACGCAACTTCGATAAAGCTGCGGTTTACACTCGTTTTGAAAAAGGCATCCTCGAGCAGATCAAAGCTTGTAACTCCGTTTATCGCATGAAGTTTCCGGTACGTATCGGGGACAATGTAGAAGTAATTGAGGCTTATCGTGTACAACACTCCCATCACAAACTGCCTTGTAAAGGCGGTATCCGTTACAGCATGGATGTGAACCAGGACGAAGTAATGGCGCTGGCAGCTTTGATGACGTATAAATGTGCGATCGTAAACGTTCCTTTCGGTGGTGCAAAAGGTGGTATCAAAATTGACCCTAAAAAATACACTCCGTTTGAACTGGAAAAAATTACCCGTCGTTATGCAACGGAACTGGTGAAGAAAAACTTCATCGGTGCCGGTATCGATGTTCCGGCTCCTGACTACGGTACAGGTGCACGTGAAATGAGCTGGATCGCCGACACGTTCGCTACACTCAACCCCGGTGATATCAATGCTCTGGGCTGTGTTACCGGCAAACCGGTAAGTCAGGGCGGTGTTACAGGCCGTACGGAAGCAACAGGTCTGGGTATCTTCTATGGCGTACGTGAAGTGGTGAACGTTGCGGACGATATGAAGAAAGTAGGACTGACTCCGGGCATTGAAGGCAAACGCGTTGTTGTTCAGGGTCTGGGTAACGTAGGATACCATGCAGCGAAATTCTTCGCAGAAGCAGGCGCTATCCTGGTAGGTCTCGCAGAATTTGAAGGCGGTATCTACAGCGAAAAAGGTCTGAACCTGGAAGATGTTATGGCACACCGCAAATCCACTGGCTCTATCCTCGGATTCCCGGGTGCTACCGATATCAAAAATAATGCCGATACACTGGAAGTGGATTGTGACATCCTGATCCCTGCAGCTCTGGAAGCTGTGATCACAGGAGAAAACGCTCCGCGCATCAAAGCAAAAATCATCGGTGAAGGTGCAAACGGACCGTTGACTCCTGATGCAGATGCCGTATTGAATGCCAAAGGTGTTATTGTTGTTCCGGATATGTACCTGAATGCAGGTGGTGTAACCGTTTCTTACTTCGAATGGCTGAAAAACCTCAGTCACGTACGTTTTGGCCGTCTGGACAAACGTTTCAGCGAAAATCAGAATGCCTCTATCCTGAATTCCTTTGAATCTATGATCGGTAAGAAACTGGGTGATGCTGAGCGTCGTCAGATCATGCACGGTCCGGACGAAGTAGACCTGGTTTACTCCGGACTGGAAGATACTATGATCGGTTCTTATCATGAGATCCGCGAAGCACTGATGTCTTCCGGCGCAGCAGACCTGCGTACTGCAGCGTTTGTTGTAGCGATCAATAAAGTAGGTGTTGCTTACGAACAACTGGGTATCTTCCCATAGCAGTTATCCGACTCATATACTTTTCAAAGAGCTTGTCTTTACAGACAGGCTCTTTTTTATTGGCAGAAAACTAATGCAGACCATGCCTTGACAGCGGAACAAAATACCTGCTGCCTGATTGCCAAGTGCCGCGAAAAACGCCAGCGGCAGACATCCGAAATTTCTCTCTGTCTGTGATACTGCATTTGTCGTTTGCAAAAGGTATATTTGCGCACAAAAAGTCGTTCCAAAATCTGTTCAACAAATAATAATGAAAAACACGCCATTTACTGCTACCCACATTGCTCTCGGCGCCAAAATGGCTGAGTTTGCGGGGTATAACATGCCAATCTCCTATTCAGGCATCAACGAAGAACATCATGCTGTGCGTAACAATGCCGGTGTGTTCGACGTGAGCCATATGGGCGAATTTATCCTGAAGGGCGAAAAGGCATTGGATCTGATTCAGCGCGTTACTTCAAACGATGCGTCTAAGCTCAGCGACGGAAAAGCACAGTACTCCTGTCTGCCCAATAAGGATGGCGGTATCGTGGACGATCTGCTGGTGTATTGCATCGAAGCAAACAAAACCTATATGCTGGTGGTGAATGCTTCCAATATCGAAAAAGACTGGAACTGGATCAGCTCATTCAATACGGAAGGCGTGGAAATGCAGGATATTTCCGACCGCACCGGCCTCCTGGCAATTCAGGGTCCGAATGCAGTGAAATATATGCAGGAACTTACCGATATGGATATTACCAACCTGAAATATTACACCTTTGCCAAAGGTCGTTTTGCAGGCATTGATAACGTAATTGTGAGTGCTACCGGTTATACAGGCGCAGGTGGCGTGGAGATTTACTTTGAAGATAAAGACGATAATGCGGAGAAAATCTGGAACGAGATTTTCCGCGTGGGCGGACCTCAGGGCCTGAAACCGATTGGACTCGCAGCACGCGATACTTTGCGCCTCGAAAAAGGATTCTGCCTGTACGGAAACGATATCGATGATACCACTTCCCCGCTGGAAGCAGGCCTTGGGTGGATCACTAAATTCTCCAAGGAATTCACCAACAGCGCTGCACTCGAAGCACAGAAAAACAACGGTGTGAGCCGCAAGCTGGTAGGATTCGAAATGGTGGATAAAGGTATTCCGCGTCATGGCTACAAAATCATCGATGCAGATGGTAAAGAGATTGGCGTGGTAACCTCAGGAACACAGTCCCCTACGCTCGGTAAAGCAATCGGCATGGGCTATGTTACCAAAGAGCTGAGCAATGAAGGCTCCGAAGTATTTGTTCAGGTCCGCGACAAAGCGCTGAAGGCTGTTGTTGTCAAAATGCCATTTGCCTAACCCATTCCTTTCCTTAGCACATTATGATACCCAAGTATAAAAGAATATTATTAAAACTCTCCGGAGAATCGCTCATGGGCGACCGGAATTTCGGGCTTGATCCGAAAATGCTGGCGCAATATGCAGATGATATTAAAGCAATTGTAGAGCTGGGCGTGCAGGTATCTGTTGTAATCGGCGGCGGTAATATCTATCGCGGCATGAACGAAAGCGAAACCGGAATCGAACGGGCGCAGGGCGATTATATGGGCATGTTGGCTACCGTGATCAATGGTATGGCGCTGCAGGCATCGCTGGAAAAATCCGGTGTAAAAACGCGCCTGATGAGTGCCATCAAAATGGAGCAGATTGCGGAGCCCTATATCCGTCGCCGTGCTATCCGCCACCTGGAGAAAGACCGTGTGGTGATCTTTGCTGCCGGCACCGGAAACCCTTATTTTACCACGGATACGGCCGGTGCATTGCGTGCGGTAGAGATACAGGCGGATGTGATTCTGAAGGGTACGCGTGTCGATGGCATTTACACGGCCGATCCCGAAAAAGATAAGACTGCTACCCGCTATGACGCACTCTCTTTTTCGGAAGCGATCAGCAAAGAATTGAAGGTTATGGATATGACAGCCTTTACTTTATGCCAGGAAAATAAACTTCCGATCATCGTATTCGATATGAACAAACCGCGCAATCTGCTGGATGTCGTAAACGGAAAACCCGTAGGAACGATCGTTCAATAATTGCCGGATAGAATGTTTCCGGATATTGCGGCGGAGCCAGAGATGGCTCCGCCGCTTTTTTTATGCACGACACACAGTTTACGATAATGGACAAAATGCAAACGGGCGCGCTTCCTGCGAAGCGCGCCCGTTTTTATTGATTAGATAAACTTACTAAAACGATCTGCTAGTAAACCACCAGTTTCTCTGTCTGGTTCAGTTCGTTGTCACCTGTGATATGTACCATGTACATTCCTTTTACAGCGATAGCAGATGCAGGGATCTCAATGCGTCCGTTGCTGTTATCAATTTTCTGATCGATGCTGTAAACAAGTTTACCAGTGATATCCATAACCGCAACATGCACGTTGGCATTTGGTTTGCTGAACAGCACAAATGCATTCGATTGCGTTGGGTTTGGTGCAACAGAAGCCAGTTTCGAACCCAGTGCCATTTCATTTACGCTCAGCGGGTTGTTGCTGATGTTAATGCGATCCATGTAGAAGTTGTTACCTGAAGCATACATACCGCTTGTAGTCGTAAACGCGAACACACGTGAAGATGGTTTATAACGGAAGCGGAAGAATACGCGGGTGTCACGGATCTTGGTAGTTCCGGATACCAGATTGATGCTTACTGGTTTCCAGTCGTTGTACACAGGGAAATATTCGCCGGTAGTGATCGGAACAGTTCCTACAGTCTGCATTTTAGCGCCGCCCATTTTGTACAAGGATTTCCAGCTCGCCGCCGCAATCTGTACTGTAAGAAATTTCCATACTGTCTTTCATGTACGCAGGGTTAGTAGTTGCATAAGCACCGGCATACATAAAGTTCAGGTTACCGTTTGTACCCAGATTGCTGAGATCAAATGCAGGGGAGAAGAAATCGTCATAGTCTCCGCTCGGATCTCCCACAATCACGTCTTTCAATGCCGTACGGTTATCGAAAGAGTGGTAACGGATACAATACTGATCCCAATAGCCGTTATAATTTACCCACTCCCATTGGTAGCGGTTATTATAATAGTTGAACATAGGCCAGTTTTTATTTTCTGTTGTATCTCTGAACTCCTGGAAGTATCCGATAGGATCTTTTGTAGCAGGATCAGCAACATATACCCTGTCGGAGAAAGTGCTGCTTCCATTTGCATTTGTAGCCGTAGCTGTAACAGTAGCCCAGCCTGTTTCCGCAAATTTCGTTGCCACAGTTCCTGTGGTGGAGGTAGAGGCTCCTATTGAAGCACTGTTTGTAAACGTCCAGTCAACAGAAGTCGGTGTTGCCTGCCATGAACGGTTCTGGAAACGGAACAGATAACCGGAAAGTCCATCTGAACACATAAAATAACTTCTCAATAAGTTTGATACGCCACCAGAAGTAACACCAGCTTCTACTGAAAACTCAGCAACCGGTTTCAGGTTCGGTGTATCGAAACATCCTGTTCTTACAGTTGTGTTGTACGGAGTGATCAGGCTGTCGCGATGTGCAGTGGAAGAAACGATGGCTGCACGCATGCGCTGTGTCTGGCCGTACGTAAACATTTTGGAACAATAAGTGTAGTCCATTACGTTCTGCGCATTGGTTGTATCCGGATAGTCTACGAGTGAATCATTATCATAGATCTTGAAGAATCCGTAAGTGATCTTGATTCCGTAGAAGAAATTATAGTAATTACCTGTCTGATAATCATCGGCATTTTTCAACCAGAAAGTACCGTTCAGACCTTTAGGGAAGGTACGCAATGCAGTATATGATGTGTCGCGCCATGCTCCCGGATTCTGCAAAAAGAACAATTTGTAATTAGTTGCGGTATCGGCAGTCAGTAAACGGAATTTACATGCTACTTTCTGTGCGGTATCTTTCGCTGTGGTTACTACATGTTGTGTATCAATCAATGTTCCGTTTTTGCTCAGACCGATGATATAGGTAGAACCCAGTGCAGCACTCGGGTAGAACGACAGACTGTCGATGCGGGTGCGGGTACGGCATTTGAACGTAATACCTTTAGAAGTAGAGGTATCTTTCATCAAAGCCAGAGAGTATACAGGGCTATCTGCACGCTTGATGGAATCCAGACGCAGACTGGCTACCGGCAGGAAATAAGTGATCAGACAAGAGTCATCGTACAGATCAACTAAATCTGAACATTTCCCGTCCGGATCATGGCCTTTCGTAGGCGGAGTATCTTCCACCTCATCATCGCCACATGCTACCTTCGGATTGTTGGTGCCTCCCCAGGGATGATCCAGGTTCAGTTCATGTCCCAGTTCATGAGAGTAAGTGTAATCCTCTTCACTAATATATCCGGCCATTCCGATAACGCCATCATAATAAGGGATAACATCACCCGTTGCAGGTTTATATGCATAAGCAGCGGCATTACTGTTCGCTGCACTCATTTTAGATATGAGCCAGATATTCATATAGTTGCTGGAAGGCCACTGATCGTATTTCGCGAAATCTCCTCCGTTATAGGTCATATACGAACGGCGACGTGTCACCCCATTTGTAGGGTTTCCCGAAGGGTCTTTAGTAGCCAGATGCCATACGATACGGGCATTACCAATATAACGCTTGTTGCTGTTCGGGATAAAACCTTTATACTGAGCCAGAACGTCTGCGGTGTCCGCATTCATCTTGTTGTACATGGTATTGATACGTGCAACGCAATTCTGGATCTGAGCGTCGGAGACGTTCTCTGTACCATAGTCATGGATGATGTGGAATACTAAAGGCACATGGAACACGGTGGTACCATCATCGTCTGTCGTACGGGCAAGAGAACCGAGGTCCATCTCCTTCATACGCGTTGCGATCTCCTCTTTCAATTGAGCATCCTTTATGAGAATTTCCGGATGCTCCTTTACCATTCTGTGATAAATGTCATCGGTTCCGCAAGGATTCACTGCCGATTGCGCATAACTTGCTGTCATGCACATGCCGGCTGCCGATAGGGTTAATAATAACTTCTTTATCATGTTTAACGTTTTTCAGTTCTGATTATCCTTAATAACCAAAGGTAAAAAAAAATGTGAATTTTTTGTTACCGCTTGTATAGATTATTTTGAGTTTACGCTTATAAATATCTATTTATTTAATCTTAAAAGCTTTCTTCAATTTCGCAACGTGATCCAGCTTTTCCCAGGTAAACAACTCCACTTTCATGGTCTTTGTCTTACCGTCCGCAGAGCGGAATTGCTTGGAAACCACGCGGCTTTCACGTCCCATATGTCCGTAAGCCGCACATTCGCTGTACATCGGCTGACGCAGTTTCAGACGCTGCTCAATAAAATACGGTCTCATATCAAAAACGGATTCCACCATCTTTGCGATTTCACCGTCAGACATGTCCACATTAGCAGTTCCGTAGGTATTGATATAGATACCCATCGGTTTTGCTACTCCGATAGCGTAAGATACCTGCACCAGTACTTCACTGCAGACTCCTGCGGCCACCAGATTCTTTGCAATATGGCGTGTCGCATAAGCGGCAGAACGGTCTACTTTGCTCGGATCTTTACCGGAGAATGCTCCTCCCCCATGGGCGCCTTTCCCACCGTATGTATCCACAATGATCTTACGACCCGTAAGCCCGGTATCTCCGTGCGGTCCGCCGATCACGAATTTCCCGGTAGGATTGATATGATATTTGATCTTGTTATTGAACAGGCGTTTGTATTCCGGGTAAGATTTCATCACGCGCGGAATCAGGATATTGATCACGTCTTTACGGATCTGATCCTGCATCGCCTTTTCAGAAGCAAAATCATCATGCTGCGTGGAGATAACAATCGTATCAATGCGCACCGGCTTATTGTCGTCGCTGTACTCAATAGTCACCTGGCTTTTGGCATCCGGGCGAAGGTATTTCATCGAGCTTGCCTTCTTTGCGGATCGCGCTCAGTTCCCTCAGCAGGAAGTGAGACATATCCAGTGCAAGCGGCATATAATTGCTTGTTTCGTTTGTGGCATATCCAAACATCATTCCCTGATCTCCGGCTCCCTGATCTTCTTTCTTTGCACGCTCCACGCCCTGGTTGATATCGGCAGACTGCTCATGTATTGCCGACAAAACACCACAGGATTTTGCCTCGAACATGTAATCACTTTTGGTATAACCGATCTGTGCGATCACATCGCGCGCAATCTGCTGTACATCGATATAGGTTCTGGATTTCACTTCTCCCGCCAATACAACCTGGCCGGTAGTTACGAGGGTTTCACACGCGATCTTGGATTGCGGATCCCAGGCGAGAAAATTGTCTACAAGCGCGTCGGAAATCTGGTCGGCAACTTTGTCCGGATGCCCTTCAGAAACGGATTCAGATGTGAATAGATATGGCATAAATTTTGTGAATAGTTGATATTGGAATTTTGTAATTCGCAAATGTAATGAAACAACAGCGGAATAGAATGGGCATATAAAAGAAAAAGAGCCGCATTTGTGGATAAAATGCGGCTCCTGCGTTAAGCAATATGCTGAAATGACTATTCTACGGTAACTGACTTAGCCAGATTACGCGGCTGGTCTACATTGCAGCCTCTCATAATAGCAATGTGATATGCCAGCAGCTGAAGCGGAACGATGGTTACCAACGGGGATATCACTTCGTCTACCTGCGGCACTTCTATACAATGATCCGCCATAGCCTTGATCTGTGTATCACCCTCATTGACCACTGCAATTACTTTTCCCTTACGGGCTTTTACTTCCTGGATATTGGAAACGATCTTCTCATAAGCGCTTACGTTGGTAGCAAGGAATACCACCGGCATTTCCTCGTCGATCAGCGCAATAGGCCCATGCTTCATTTCTGCAGCAGGATAGCCTTCGGCATGGATATAAGATATTTCTTTCAGTTTCAGCGCGCCTTCCATCGCAACGGGATAGTTGTATCCGCGTCCGAGGTACAGGAAGTTTTTAGCGTCTTTATACACCGCTGCAATCTCCCGGATCTGATCGTCCAGCTTCAGTACTTCACGGATCTTATTCGGCACAGACTCCAGTTCGTACAGTATCTGACGCAGCTTGGATTGCGGTATCGCACCTTTTGACTGTGCAATCTGCAATGCGATCAGGATCAGGATTGATACCTGTGTGGAAAACGCTTTGGTGGATGCCACGCCGATTTCTGGGCCGGCATGTGTGTATGATCCGGCATGCGTGGCTCTTGCTATAGAGGAACCGATCACGTTACAAATGCCGTAAACCAGCGCCTGGCGCTCTTTTGCAAGCTCAATGGCCGCCAGTGTATCTGCTGTTTCTCCGGACTGGGAAATAGCAATCACAAAATCAGATTCGCGAACGATCGGATTACGGTAACGGAATTCGGAAGCATATTCTACTTCCACCGGTACGCGTGCCAGGTCTTCGATAATATATTCCCCGAGCAGTCCGCTGTGCCATGATGTGCCGCAGGCTGTGATCACGAAGCGTTCCGCATTGGATATACGTGCGCTGTACTCGGTGATACCACCCATTTTGATCCATCCGCCGGACGCATTCATACGGCCGCGGAATGAGTCTTCGATAGCTTTGGGCTGTTCGTAAATTTCTTTCAGCATATAATGCTCGAAATCGCCTTTTTCAATTGCTTCCAGGTTCATTTCGAGTGTCTGGATAGCGTGCGATTTCACTACATTACGCAATGTTTTGACCATGTAGGTACCGTCGCGGTTGATCACCGCGATTTCCTCGTCATCAAGATAAATAACGTTCTTGGTATACTCAATGATCGGTGACGCATCTGAACCGACAAAAAACTCTCCTTCACCGATACCCAGTACCAGCGGACTGCCTTTACGTGCGGCGATCAGCTGATCAGGATTATGTGCATCCATCACCACAATTGCATAAGCACCGATCACCTCGGCCAGAGCTATCCGCACGGCTTCGTCCAATGCCAGATCTTCCTGCTGCTGTACTTCCTGTATCAGGTTTACGAGCACTTCGGTATCAGTTTCAGAATTGAAATGATAGCCACGCTGTTTCAGTTCTTCTTTGATGGGACCGTAGTTTTCTATGATCCCGTTATGGATTACCGCGATATTACCGTTATTGGAAACATGCGGATGTGCGTTTACGTCACAGGGTTCACCAT
Source organism: Chitinophagaceae bacterium (assembly GCA_049840855.1). Taxonomy (GTDB): domain Bacteria; phylum Bacteroidota; class Bacteroidia; order Chitinophagales; family Chitinophagaceae; genus Rurimicrobium. The sequence goes on from JASGJF010000015.1 coordinate 55,308, forward strand.
GTGTTGCCCAGCGGGTATGTCCCATGCCAATGGTGGCTGCAAGCGGCTTGTCGGCAGCATATTGCTCCAATGCAGATACTTTACCCTGCTTCTTGTAAACATGCATCTGCCCGTTCAGCAAGGCAACTCCCGCGCTGTCATATCCGCGGTATTCCAGCCTCTTCAAACCTTTAATCAGAATCGGGTAAGCTTCTTTATTGCCAATGTAGGCGACAATTCCGCACATAGGTTAAACTATTGGTGTGTTTTGTAATATTATATTATAGCTTGGTGTAGACAACGTTCAGTTTCACCCGGTATTCCGGTCGACTGTAATTGCTCCCCGCCGTCGTCGTCCTGTACGCGCCATAGAATGTCTGCGTTCCATTTAAACGCAATCTAAGCTCTTTTCGCTGTTGAACAATCGCATCCTGCAACTCGCGGGGCAAATTAACCACATATTGATTGACCAGTACCCCTCCGAGTGAAGCCTGACGCAGGTAACCGTCAATAAAGGTGAGCGCCGAACTTGACGTGATCGGATAACGGTCGGCAATTGTACGCCTTCCGCCGTATTCGTCGATGGAAACTGGGTACAAACGTGCCGGAGGTGCAAAAACCGCATCCAGCGGCGATGCGATCTGGGTAATTACCAGCTCAGCTTTATTTACCAGGCATTTAGGAAGGCCGGAAACTGTGGGCAGAGTGAGTTCCAGAGCGGCTCCGGGCTGATTCTGTACAGCAATGGTGGCATCGGATACAGCCGTGGAGTTAAACAGCGCCTGCACAGGGGTTCCCGTATAATCGCGGGACACCTTCGCAAAGTATCCGGTTTTGGTCTGACTTGCAGTGGGATCGTAAGGGAAAGAAGCAGTAAGCGTATCGGTAATGTTCCCGCTTGAATTTTTTGTATGGTAGTACAGAACGATTCCCCCGTTGGTATAAATATCTGACCCTAAAAGACTGAAATACACAAGCGTGTTGGAAGGCGTGACTCCCTTCACATAGATCGCATTGAAAAAATCAAGGAAATTGGCGGTATTGGTATATTTATCTGTGCCCAGATTACCGGTAAGATCGGAAAGCGTGCCGTCATTTATTTTAAGCCGTATATGCGGTGCGCGCTTTACCCCACCCACCAGCGTGGAATCGTACAGACTGCGGATCAGACCCGGCAGATATACCGTTTGAGAAGCCATAGGACTGGACTCCATCGATAAATCCCTGGAACCCGCATAATAAACGGTGTCGTAATAAATCTTTTCAGTACAGCGATATGCTTCAAATGTCTGGTAGCCTGCGCTGTTAGTGGTATCTCCGAATGAGAAACCGCTGTAAGGGAGCACGAGTACGGCAGAATCCACCTGGTACACCGACTGGTCTAAGGTAAAATTATCCTGAGGCGGACGCACCTGGAAATAAAAGGAAGCCTGTGTTTTACCAAAGAACGGGTCTGACTGGATGTTACCTGCGGGAACGTAGACACTGTAGCCCGAAGCATATCCGCTTGTGGCAACCGAATCATCGTATACAGTCTTGGATTGTATGGTCAGCGTATCCGTTCCGAATACCGTGATATTGTCCACAGGCACCACTCCGGAAGGAATGACGGTATTTTCTTTGCACGAAGCAAAAAACAAGCCCGCAAACATTGCGGAAAGAAAATGTTGTGGACAGCTATTCGCGAAGGAAACAAGGCAAATAATTTAGCGCGAATAAATAAAAAACAAAACTAAGAGTCTGTTAAGCTTTTATACAGATCCAGCAGTGAAGTAACGTCTTCCACCCAGGCAGGATCAAATGCAAGCACTTTTTTGGAGCGGCTCGGTTTTACTTCGTCCGTGATATTTTACGGCATCTTACGATCGCCCATCACTACCACATCGGCGTATTTTGCACCGCCGAGTGTAAGTGCTGTATTCGTACGGTCTTTAAAAATATCCAGATCTTTCTCCTTGATCTCGTTGCTGATCAGCGCCTTGCGCACAAACTGATCGCTCAGCTTTTCTTTAAACTGATCTGCCTGCGCCGTATATAATGTCTTCGTGAAACCAAATACGGGTTCTTTTTTGTAGGCGGTTTTAGGAACAATGGAACCAGTGAGGTCATCCAGCCATGGCAATGAATCAGGTTCGGAGGCCAGCCGAATTTCTTAACGGTCTCCAGAGCGCTTTACAGAAGAACACCATTCTGTCTGCATTGTCTTCAAAAAACTCATCATTTTCATCGCGGAACACAAGTTTCCATTTTAAATAATCGTCGTTATCCATGAAATAAACCTGCAGCCTTGCATTCGGCAAAGAAGCTACTTTGATAATAAACGGATAGTCGTCCTTATCAATGATGATATTGATGCCGGACAGGCGTACTACTTCATGCAGCTTATGCCTGCGTTCATTAATCACACCAAAACGTGGCATTATCACCCGAACTTCGATACCTGCTTCAAATGTTTTGATCGCAAGCTGATTGAGGATCTGAGCGGATTCAGGAAGAACTCGAGGTAAGGAGAAAGTTCATTGGCAACAATTAGGACACGCTTTTTTGTATCTACAGACATACTGACAATTTAGATGAAAGAAGTACCCTTTAGAGAAAGGGCAGAGTTTTAGGCTGCAAAATTACTAAAATATAATTCAAAATTCTTTTATTTGCACCTGTCTATTCAAAAAGCCTGTTTATGATCATCTTCAAGACCCTCCCCGAGTTGCGGCATTACCTGTCATCGGGAAAAGAAGACGGGACTGTCTGTCGGTTTTGTTCCAACAATGGGCGCCTTGCACAAAGGACACATTTCGCTGATTCACAAATCAAAAGAAGACGGGTGTTTTACCGTATCTTCCGTATTCGTCAATCCTGCCCAGTTCAACGATCCTGCAGACTTTGAAAAATATCCGAGCACCCTGCCTGAAGATATTTCATTGCTTGAATCGGCCGGATGCGACGTTTTATTCCTTCCTTCCAGAGAAGAAATGTATCCTCAGGGCATGGAAGCAGTTGCCTTCTTACCGTTTCGGACAACTGGAAGAAGTGCTGGAAGGCGCGATGAGACCCGGCCACTTCGCGGGTGTGGGTAAAGTAATGTCGCTGTTGCTCCGCATCGTAGAGCCGGACGCACTGTATATGGGCTCTAAAGATACCAGCAATGCCTGGTTGTACAGGACCTTTGCCGTCAGATGGGTCTGAAAGACCGTATCCGCTTTATCGCCTGCCCTACCAGCCGTGAACCGGACAGGACTCGCCATGAGTTTCGCGCAATCTGCGCCTGAGCGAATCGCAGCGGGCACGTGCGGGCATTATTTATCAGTGCCTCGTATCGTTACAAAGCAAATTCGAGTCGGGTGCCGACTTCGGTATTGTTCAGAAAAGAGTGCCTCGAACTATTGCAGGCAAAAGGATTTGAGACCGAATATGTCAGCATTGCCGATGCAGGTACGCTTGAGCCGATGACGCAGTTCGATCCGAACAGGAAAACGGTAGCGCTTATAGCCGCTAAAATAGGGGAATACGCCTGATCGACAACCTCAATTTAAATTAGGTATCTATGACCATTCAACTCCGGCCATGGAATCTCAATGACCTGGACCGCTTTATTACTTCCTGGCGAACCATCCCGACGTAGCAAGATTATGTCGGACCTGTTCCCACATCCCTATACACGGGAGGCGGGTGGAAAAATTCATTCACTGGACCATCCATAATTGCCCTTCCACAATTATGGCGATCATTGCGGATGATCAGGTTGCAGGAAGCATCGGCATCCATCCGCAGACAGACATCCTGAGGACAAATGCTGAAATTGGCTACTGGCTGGGTAAAGACTTCTGGGGAATGGGGATTATGCCCGAAGCGGTACGCATGATGGTACCCGCAGGCTTTAACGCATATCCGCAGATACAACGCATTTTCGGTCGCGTTTTCGGGGGCAACACTGCGTCTGAACGCGTGCTTGAAAAAGCCGGATTTGTTCAGGAAGGTTTTTTCCGGGATACGCTTTGCAAAGCCGGCAGGCAATACGACGAACTGATTTACGCCATCAGGCGCTGAGTTTATTTCAACGGGAATACATCCAGGCGTTCGGACCTTGAGATGCCGCCCGGATTGATGCCCGGCTCCCCTTCGGGCGGAGCTGCTCCCAATTCTTTAAAATACTGTTCCCAGACCGGGAAAAACTGCTTTTTTCCCGGTTCGCGGAACGTCATGGGATTCAGCATAAAAAAAGGTTTATTGTCATTTGCTTCCCGGAATGCGTCGTACACGAGTTCCGAACAATAGAATTTATCCTCATCCATCCGGAATAAACCATCATAGGGTTTTCCGATCTGCCTGCGGGCGTACCTTACGGCAGCAGCACCTATTTCCTCCGGACGCTCTCTGACGCGGCCCAGCCAGATCGTATTTTTGTTACGCGAGCGGAACTGAGCCAGCGGAATCCGCTGCACTTTTGTCCCGATCGCCTCAATGACCATAACTGAATCGCCCGAAATATCCACGATTCCGACATGCGAAAAGTGATGCCCCCCGAATCCCTGGGTGACCGCCTCAATCGCATCGCACATACCGCCACAGTCAAGATCCTGAAACAAAAGATCTCCCTTTCTCAGGTCGACTTCACGTTGCGCAACGGCAGTTCCGGCAAGGAGCAGCAAATACAGGAAACTAAAAAACAGACTCTTCATTGACGCAATATTACGAAGATTTGCTGCGTATGATCAGGCCTTCACTTTTATCGATAGAGTGCTATCGCGGTTATGCTTATATTTGTAAAAGAATATTACTGAATAATGGATACGACTATCAATGCACCGGTGCAATTAACTGAAGGAGCGGTTTCTGAAATCAGAAGACTGATGAGTGAGGAAGGTTTTGATACCACGCAATACCTGCGCGTGGGCGTAAAAGGAGGCGGTTGCTCCGGAATGAGCTATGTACTGGGCTTCGATCAGAAAGAAGCGGATGATGATATCTTCGAAATAGAAGGCATTCCCGTGATCATGAAGCAGGCGCATGGTATTTATCTCGTGGGCATCAGCATTCATTTCGAAGACGGACTCAATGCCCGCGGATTTACATTTAACAACCCGAACGCCAGCAGCACCTGTGGCTGTGGCACTTCCTTTGCAGTTTAATGAACCTTACAGTTCCATATCGCTTCCTTACTGTTGTGATGACAGTGCTGAGCCTGTCGTATACAGGCTGGGCACAATCGTCTGCTGCAACAGAAAAGCCCGTTAACCAATACGACCGGAACGGCAAACAGGACGGGCTCTGGTACGTCAGCACTCCCGGAGGTAAAGGAGAACCCGGTACAAGCATACTCGGCAATTACGATCACGGGGAGAAAACGGGCACCTGGTATATCAGCACGGATCATGGGGATATGATCTCGATTGAAAACTTCAGGCATAATGTGCGCGACGGAGAAGTGCAGTATTTTGAAGGAGGCAGGCTCACCACTGTGGGACATTACCGCGGCCTGAACCCGAAAGTGGCATTGGACAGCTTTATGCTTACTGATCCGATTACCGGGGAGGAAAAACTGATGGTGGTACCTACCGAAAGGGGCAGCGTCCGACACGGCATCTGGCGCTTTTACGATGATATGTCGGGCAAACTGGTACGGGAAGAGCAATACCAGATGGATGAACTGATTGCGTCGCATGAATTCCGTTATTCCTCTGCCGACAGCAGTTTCTACGAACAGCGCAACAAACATCTGCCACACAACGGCGGTAAATACGAGGGGCGTGTTTTCAGGCAGAAAAATCCCACCAAGTCCTTTCTGGACAATTAAATGATCATTTCTTTTAACTCATTTTTAACCCGTTTACGCTTCCATAAGCGGGCACCCAAACTATTTTTGCCAGTCCCGGAACCAAATGCTTTTTTAGTCTTGAAACAGCGTTGCTTATTTTTATGCCTGCTACTGTTACCTTTTTGGGTAAGTGCTCAGAATATTGTCTTTTCGGCAGAGGCGTCTCCCTCCACGGTAGGTATAGACGACGTGGTGAAAGTGGTGTATATGCTGGAAAATATTCCGAACCTGCGGGGCGCTTCCGCTCCCGATTTCGGATCTTTCCAGGTGGTGAGCGGCCCGTTTCAGTCGCAAAGCACGAATTACAGTTTTAATGGCGGCCAGCAGGTGCAGACCTCTTCTGTATCGCTTACATACGTTCTCAAGCCTTCACAGACAGGAACATTCACCATTGCGCCGATTATCGCGAAAGACGCCTCCGGTAAAACTTACCAATGCAATCCGCTGTCGATCCGTGTTGTTGCGGGGAGCACTGCTCCGAAGCAGCAGGCGCGCCAGCAACAGAATGCCGATCCGTTCGGCGGTTTTGATCCGTTCGATGATCCGTTCTTCGGAGGAGGCGGAAGCGATCCGTTCGCCGCTATTCAGCAACAACATGCAAGAATGCAGCAGCTGTTGCAGCAACTGCAGCAGCAGGCTCAGGGAATGAACCCGGGCGGTATGCCAAACCTGCCGAATGTAACGGAAAAAGATCTCGGTAAAAATGTCTTCGTAAAGGCAATTGTAGACAAAACAAAAGTACGCCTCGGCGAACAGGTGACCGTAACGTATAAAATGTACACCCTGATCCCGATGCAGGCTCAGTTGTCGAAACTACCCTCTCTTAACGGATTCTGGACCCAGGATTTTGAATTGCCCGCGGATCAGAAGCCGCAGCAGGAAATGCTGAACGGCCAGCCTTACCAGACATTCACGCTGAAAAAATCGGCACTGTTCCCGCAACAAACAGGAAAGCTCACGCTAGACCCCGCCGAGATCAAAGGTGTGGCCAGAGTCGGAGACCGTTACAATCCCTATGGACGCGAGGTACAGTTTACGCTCAAAAGCACGCCTGTTCCGATAGAGGTGGTGCCATTACCTACGGAGAAACAACCGGCAGACTTCGGCGGCGCCGTGGGTAAATTTTCTCTTTCCGGCAAGCTCGACAAAACACAGCTGAGCACTGATGATGTGGCCACGCTGACCCTGAATATCGCCGGAACGGGAAATCTGAAGCTGATAGAAGCTCCCGTATTAAAATTGCCGAACGGACTGGACGCTTACGAACCGCAGGCAACGGATACCATTACGAGTCGCAGTCTTACCATCAGCGGTAATAAAATATTCACCTATTCCATCGCGCCGCGCGTACCGGGGGATTATGAAATACCACCCATAAGCTTCTCGTTTTACGATCCTGCCACCAACACTTACACCACGCTGAATACGCCTGCCTATAAACTGCAGGTGAGTCAGGGCAAGAACTACAAAAAAGACCAGGGAACTGCGCAGATGCCCGGGGACATTCACCCTATACTGACAGCTACGCCGGAATGGAAATCGGGCAATAAGAGCATCGTCTATAGTCCTGCATACTGGTTGGTGTATGCATTGAGTCTGGCCGGCCTGCTCGTTGTATTATACCGCAAAAAGCAACAGGATTCGCTCCGGAGCAACACCGCTTTATTTAAAAAGAAAAACGCCAATAAGATCGCCCTGAAACGCATGAAAGCCGCAAAGGAATTTATGGATCAGGGAAAGACTCCGGCATTTTACGAAGAGGTGTCCAAAGCAATATGGTTGTATCTGTCTGACAAGCTGCACATCCCGCTTTCAGGACTATCTAAAGAAACAGCTGCAGAGGCGCTCGCATCCCGGAACATCAGCAGTTCTGTTTCAGAAAAACTGGGACGCATCATCGACGATTGCGAGCTGTCGTTATACGCACCGAGCATAGCGGGACAACAGATGAACCAGACTTATACAGACGCTGTTGACCTGATCGGCTCACTTGAAGAAATGTTCAAAAAATGAAAAAGTTACTGATACTGATCTTTCTTTCATTGTTCGCGGGACGTGCAGAATCGGCAGATGTGCCGGCAGCGACGTTATGGCAGCAGGGCAACGCGGCTTATCAGCAAAAGAACTATGAGGCTTCCATAACCGCTTACGAAGCTCTTCTGCGTCAGCAGTCTCATACTGCCGAGGTTTATTTCAATCTCGGTAATGCTCTCTACAGAAGTAATAATGTTGCCGAAGCAGTACTGCAATACGAACGTGCGCGTTTCTACAACCCATCTTTACAGGGCATTGCTGACAATATCCTGCTGGCGCAGCAGCGTATTCCGAATGCATTGAAATCTTCAGAAGACATTTTCTTCGTGCGCTGGTGGCAATTGCTCAGTGCCGGAAATAAAGCGGGAATATGGGCTTTCCTCGGACTGGCAGTATTTCTCGCACTGCTCGGCTTCATCCTGGTGCAGGCCACCCATAACAGATACCGCTCTTTTGCACCTCAGGTATATCTTGTGGGCGGACTCACCCTCAGCGCTCTGCTGCTGCTCGCTTTTGCGTCGGCTCATAATGCAGCGTCGACAGACAAAGCTGTTGTGATGAACAGCGCCGCTATCATGGCTCCGGAGCCCGGACAAACGAAAGGACAGATCATTATTCCTCAGGCAACTGTTGTGCATATGGGCGAAGCCCGCGGACAATGGGTGGCGGTAGTGCTCCCGGACAGCAGAAGTGGCTGGATGTCTGCGGCCGATATCATACCTGTGCAAAACAACAGAAAGTAACGTTTATGTATTTTGTAAAACCTCCGGCACTGCTGAAGCGACTGTTCCCCGCGGATCTTACCTGGAAAAAAGAATCGCACGATACCGTATATCTGAGCTTCGACGACGGACCGCATCCGGTAGCGACTCCATTTGTTCTGGATCAGCTGGACGCATTCCATGCAAAAGCCACTTTTTTTTGTATCGGCAAAAATGTCTCGTTGCACCCGGATATTTACCACCGCATACTTGTTGGTGAACATTCAGTAGGGAACCATACGCAGAATCATCTGAATGGATGGAAAACTTCTACGGACATCTATCTCAAAAATGTACGCTCTGCCACCTCCACTATTGACTCTACCCTGTTTCGCCCGCCTTACGGGAAAATAAAGAAAGCCCAGGCGGCGGCCATACAGAAACAAGGTTATGAGATTGTGATGTGGGACATTCTGTGCGGGGATTTCGATACGGACCTTTCCCCGGAACAATGCTGGCAAAATATACGCAGGCATATCAGACCGGGCGCTATTGTGGTATTCCACGACAGTGCAAAGGCCTGGGAAAGGATGCGCTATGCGTTGCCGCTTACGCTTGACTATTGCCGCAGCCAGAACTGGAAGTTCGGTACGCTGTAGGCATCCGCTGCAAAGAAAAAACCGTTGTAACAAAAAAGGCTGCCGGGGGGCAGCCTTTTTCATATGATGCATCGGGCCTGTTATTCGACCTTAGATACTTTTTGTGTTGCAATTGTACGGTTCTGCTCGTCGGCGAAGCGCACGATATATACACCGGTAGCGAAACTCCTCATGTCAATTTCACCGAGATTTTTACCACTGGTGAGCGTACGGCCCTGCAGATCGGTAAGAGATACGGTCAGGCCTGCCGGAGCATCGATCACAAGGCGATCTTTTGTCGGGTTCGGGTAGATACGGATCTCGTAATTGCTCACAATAGATTCGTTCACGCCAGTGGAACTGAGATCAATTTCGGCACTGCGACTGCAATTAGCTTCATTCGTAACGGTCACAGAATACAGGGCATCACCGCTCATAGTAATGAAAGAATCGGTAGCGCCCGCTATAGGTGTGCCATTTTTATACCATTGGTAGCTTACACCACCGCCAACATTTGCACTCAGGCGTGTTCCCGACTGACGGATAACAGGCACTGGAGGACCATCGATCACAAGAATTGAGAATCCCGGAGAAGTAGCGAAGCAGTGATTGACAGGGTCCTGCACTGTTACGGTATAATGTCCTTTTTTAGTGGCATATACAAACGTATCCGTTGCGCCCGGCACATACACGCCGTCTAGATACCACTGATAGCTGCTGAAGCCGGTTTGTGTAGCCAGCATGGTTGTATCTCCTTCACAGAAGAAAGTGTTGCCGTAAGGATGAACATAGAATGCTCTTACATATTTCACGGTAATGGTAACGTCGGCGGATGTATTCACACAACCTTTGGAATCGGTGATACGAACGGAATAGTCTCCGGCTGCGGTTGCATGGTAGGGGTTGTAAACAACACCCGTCATATCCACGCCACCCTTGCGCCACTGATAGGCATAACCAGCGGTGGCGGACGCCGTAAGGATAGCCTCGCTGCCATCACAGATATCGGGGCCGCCAGTTACTACCACGTTATTGTTCGGCAGCGGATTCACCACTACGTTTATAGGTGAACTGTATGCCGCGCAACCCGCAGCATTCTTCACTTTAAGACGGTAAGCACCGGATGCTGCTGCAATATAGGTGGTGGCGGTTTCTCCGGCAATATCGGTATTGGATTCCTGCCATTGCAAAGACAATCCTGATGCGGCGGTACCTGTCAGGGTTACAGAACCGCCCTGACAGAATTCGGTAGCACCACCTGCTGCAATCGTCGGTACGGCAGGAGTAATCACCGACACATCGAGTGTTGCAGAGATATCACTGCAGCCAGTGGAGGTATTGGTAACCTTTACAGAATAAATTCCTGTTGCTTTAGCTACATAAGTGTTGGTATTGGGAGCCCCCATAGAGACACCACTTTCGCGCCAGTCGTAATTCACACCGCTGCTTGCAGTTGCTGTAATGGTGATGCTGTCGCCGTTACAGAAACTGATCGTGCCGGACGGTGTTATCGAAGCGACAGGTAACGGATTTTCGGTAACGGTAACGGAATTGCTTATTTTACTGCAGCTGCCCAGTGTGGCAGTCAGGGTGTAAGTGGATGGAGCAGATACAGTATAGGAATTGGAGGTAGCTCCGGATATTGTCCCGCCTGTATTAGCCCATTGATAAGAAACACCGCTTACGGAAGTGGTGCTCAACACAAGGCTTCCGCCCGCACAATAGGAGGTACGTCCGGAAGGGCCGGATATAACCGGAGTTGCAGGTGTAGGGTTCACTGTTACAGTGATACCGGTTGAAGTATTTACACAGCCCGTAGCTGTATTCGTAACCTTTACGCGATAAGTTCCCGCAGTAGACGCGATATAGCTCGCACTTGTCGCGCCGCTGATATCCGTTGTGCCGCTCTGCCACTGATAGGTCAAGCCGGTGCCGGTATTGGCAGACAGTGTTACGCTCAATCCATCGCAGAATGTCGTAGGTCCGAGAGCCGTAACCGTAGCAGTAGGCAAAGGATTCACGGTAACATTGATCGGGTTGCTGAACACACCTGCACAGGAGCTGGTGGACACACGCACTGTATATACGCCCGTTGCCGTTGCGGAGTAGGACGTTGCCGTGATACCGGTATTGGTAGCATCTTTAAACCAGTTGTATGTAACACCGGGGAGTGTCGTCGTGCTGAGCGTAACGGAACCGCCCAGGCAGAATGTGGTGTCGGAACCGGGAGCAATAGTAGTCGGATTCAGTACATAAACCGTAAAACCGGCAGTAGTATCACTTTGGCCGCTCAGTGTACAGATCGATACGAGGCGGAAGTCTTTATTGACCGTTGCGGAAGTGGTCAGCGAAGCAAAAGTATCCGCAATACCCATATTTGCATAAGAGCCGCTGCCGGCGTTGCGCGATTGCCACTGGTAGTGCATGCCTGTACCCACAGTGAGGCCTGTTGCATTCAGTGTAAAAGATGTAGCGGTACAAACAGCAGTGGAGGGACCTGTCACCGTACCGGTATTAGGTTTGCCAGCGCAGGTGGCATCGATGGTCAGCTGTATGTTCGGACGTTTAACGGAAGTGGTGGTAAATGATGAACCCAGCGCCGAGGTACCGAAATAATAAGCGGATACGGAACCGCTGGTAGTGCTGCAGTTATACACGGGGAAAGCAGTTGTTCCTGTTTCTGCCGTTGTTTTCACGATAACGATATCCAGGTAGTTGCTGCCGCCGGAGTAAGTCATGATATCGGAAGATGCCGTCGAAAGGTTGACGGTAGTCCATCCGCTGGTCATGGAATTATCTATATAACTGCTGTTGTACACCCGCTTGTAGCCCGTTGGAAAACCTGAAGGCACAGAGGTGGTGAGCGTAGACGAAGTGGTCTCACGCATGTAAATGGTTATATAGTTGATGCTCGTAGACGTAGATCCGGAATACTTCTGGAAACCAAGCGCCGTGATCGTTCCTGTAGCTCCGATCTCGGAAGAAGAAAACAGCATGCGTGCCGCGGAGTAAGAAGTCCGTCTGTTTGTCGGGGTAAAGCTGGAAGTGTCTGTTCCGGGAGTCGACGGAATCGTGATTACCGTCCCGAATGCATCACTGAATCCGAGCAGCACCAGGAGCGGCGCCATCAGCGAAAACAGGAACTTTCCCGAAAATTTCGGAGTAGATATTAGGGTCATGAGTAAAAATTTGAGTTGTAAAATAAGAATTTTTTAATAATTATACAACGGGGAAGACAGATTTCAGGCAAAAAAGGTTTCGGGTGCGAACTGTCAGCGATGCGTACTTTCTTGTCTATATTTGCAGCGTCGATCCTCCGTATAAAATGAATGTCAGCCGAATAAGTTTTTATCCATCAGCAGCACTTCTTATCCTGTTTCTGGCAGGATTCAGTCCCGCGTGTTTGTATGCCCAGGGGAAAGGTACTGATAATGAAGATGAAGCATTGCCTGCCGTTGCTATGCATTGTGATCCGCGTGTGGAAATACTGGCTCACTTTTCGGAATCCCCCAAACCATCGGCTCCGGGCAATGCTGCCAACGGCGGGTTTAGAAGAGGGTCTGTATCCGGCTCCATACGCTCCGCACATGGTTTCAGGATCATCATTTATTCCGGTATCGACCGCAATAAGGCTACCAGCACCAAAGTGGATTTTATGCGCCGCTATCCCAGCATCCGGGTATATATGTCGTATGCGCTCCCTCAATACCGCGTAAAGGTGGGCGACTTCCTTTCACGCGGCGAAGCATCCGGTCTGTATCTGCAGCTGAATAAACAATATTCTCCCTGCATGATCGTACCGGATATCGTAGAAATAAATACATTCCGCAGAAACAATGATCCAGCAAATACGTCAAAGGAGCCGTGAGCTATCCGGCGAGATCCGTTCCATCCGCCAGCATATACACCAGCATCCCGAACTTTCCTTTGAGGAGTTTGAGACCGCAAAATATGTCGCTGCAAAGCTGGATGCTTTAGGAATCAATTATCAGAGCGGCGTTGCAGGAACCGGAATTGTCGCCATCATCCAGGGGCGCCGGCCGGAATCGCGTTGTCTTGCCATACGTGCGGAACTTGATGCCCTGCCCATAAAAGAACTGAATGAGGTAAGCTATACATCTGTTAACGACGGGATCATGCACGCATGCGGCCATGATGTCCATACTGCCTGCCTGCTCGGCGTTGCACAGGTTATGCACGAACTCCGGGATCAGTTCAGCGGAACACTCAAACTTATTTTTCAGCCCGGGGAAGAAATGCACCCGGGGGGCGGCTCGCTGATGATCGAAGCGGGGGTGCTGGAAAATCCGAAAATAGATGCGATACTCGCATTACATGTTTATCCGCATCTGCCCGCGGGCGTGGTAGGATTCCGTTCCGGCCAGTATATGGCCAGCACAGACGAAATCCACATTAAGATAACCGGCAAAGGCGGACATGCAGCCCTGCCCCACCAGACCATAGATCCTATCGCGATTGCCGCCGAGACCATCGTTGCCCTGCAGCAGGTGGTGTCGCGCAGAAGCAACCCTGTCAGTCCTTCCGTACTGAGCTTCGGGAAGATAGCAGGCGGTACGGTCAACAATGTAATACCGGATGAAGTGGAACTTGCCGGAACGCTGCGTACCATGGATGAACAATGGCGTGCTGAAGCCCACAAGCTTATCAGGAACGTGACCCACAACATTTCTGAAGCTTTCGGAGCGCAGGCGCATATAGATATTCCGAAGGGATACCCTTCATTATACAACGATCCTGTGCTGACAGCGCAGATCGGGGGCTTCGCCGAAGCATTTCTCGGTAAGGATCAGGTGCGTGAATTATCATTGAGAATGACAGCCGATGATTTTGCTTTTTACAGTCAGTCCGTTCCCGGATGTTATTTCAGGCTGGGCACGAATACCAATAATGCCGCGCATACCGTATCCGTTCATAATGCACGCTTCGATATCGATGAGTCGGCGCTGGAAACAGGTGTGGGCGTAATGAGCTTTGCTGCATTTTCTTATCTTCAGTAAAGATGAAAGGAAAACTGTACATGATTCCGGTGCCCATCAGGGATGAGGGTGTGCATACGTTATCCCCGGAGATAGCAGTTCATTGTGGCCGGATACGGCACTTCTTCGTGGAACACCTGCGCGAAGCGCGGCGTTTCCTGAAATCAGTGGATAAAAATATTGATATCGACAGTTGCTCATTTTCTGAGATGAATGAGCACCAGGTGCCGGATATAGCTTTGCTGCTGCGCTGGCTGCGTGAAGGGTTTGAAATAGGCGTATTAAGCGATGCAGGCTGTCCGGGCATAGCAGATCCGGGAGCAATCCTTGCTGAAGCTGCCCAGCAGAAAGGATTCCGGGTAATACCGCTGGTAGGGCCCAGTTCCGTTTTACTCGCGCTGATGGCTTCCGGAATGAACGGGCAGAGCTTCGCGTTCAATGGTTATCTTCCCGTAAAAGAACCGGGGAGGGCAAAACGCATCAAAGAACTTGAGTCCAGATCGTCGATCGAAAACCAGACACAACTGTTCATAGAGACACCTTACCGCAACAACCAGCTCCTGAAAGACCTGATCAAAACCTGCAAAGGGGAAACACGGCTGTGCATTGCGCTCAATATTACCGCTCCGAACGAAAATATCCGCACCCGCACGATCACGGAATGGGAAAAAGAAAACCCCGAACTGCCGAAACAGCCGGGGATATTTTTACTGATGGCTTAAGCGCCTACAATACCTGGAGACTTTTCATCACGATGTGCTTTACTTCCGACATCGGCACGCGCTCCTGCTGCATGCTGTCGCGATGACGGATCGTAACCGTACCATCTTCTTTAGACTGGTGATCGACGGTCACGCAGAACGGCGTACCGATCGCATCCTGACGGCGGTAACGCTTCCCGATCGCATCTTTCTCTTCATAAAAACAGCGGAATAAAGGACGGCATTCTTTCATCAGCTCATCTGCCAGTTCAGGCAATCCGTCTTTCTTCGTAAGCGGGAACACCGCCAGTTTTACGGGCGCCAGGAACGCCGGAAGCTTCAGCACCACCCGGTCGTCTTTCTTTTCTTCGGTACTCAGATCTTCTATGGTATAGGCTTCACTCAACAGCATCATCACGGTACGGTCCAACCCGATGGACGTCTCCACTACATAAGGAATGTAGTTGCCGTATGCCTTTCCGTTTTCGTCGAGATCAGCATCGAAATACTGCATTTTCTTGCGACTGTATTCCTGGTGGCTTTTCAGGTCGAAATCCGTGCGGCTGTGGACTCCTTCCACTTCCTTGAAGCCCATCGGGAAATCATATTCTATATCGCAGGCAGCATCTGCATAGTGCGCCAGCTTCACATGATCGTGGAAACGGTAGCGATCCGGGCTGATGCCCAGGCTCAGATGCCATTTCATACGCTGTTCCTTCCAGTATTCGTACCACTGCTTCTGCGTGCCGGGACGGACGAAAAACTGCATTTCCATCTGTTCGAATTCCCGCATACGGAAAATAAATCCGCGTGCAACGATCTCATTCCGGAACGCCTTACCTGTCTGCGCAATGCCGAACGGTATTTTCATGCGGCCTGATTTCTGCACATTCAGGAAATTCACAAAAATTCCCTGAGCCGTTTCGGGACGCAGGTACACTTTATTTTCGTCCGGATCATCGGATGCAACGGCTCCGAACTCGGTTGCAAACATCAGGTTGAACTGACGCACGTCCGTCCAGTTGCCTGTGCCGCTGATACCGCACTTGATTTTTTCTGTTTCGATCAGTTGCTTCAGGCCGGCAAAATCATCGGCTGCGAGCAATGCATCCATACGCGCAAGCAGGTCGTTTGCTTTTTCCGCATCCAGTGTTTCGGCAAATCCTTCGATCAGGTGATCCACACGGTAGCGCTTTTTACTGTCCTTGTTGTCGATCATCGGATCGGAGAAGTTATCCACGTGGCCACTGGCTTTCCACACGGTAGGATGCATGAATATAGCGGCATCTATACCGACAATATTATCGTGCATCTGCGTCATGCTGCGCCACCAGTAGTCGCGTATATTGCGTTTCAGTTCCACGCCGTTCTGACCGTAGTCATACACAGCGCCTAAGCCTTCATAAATTTCTGAGGAAGGAAATACAAAGCCATACTCTTTGCAATGGCCGATAATATCCTGCAATTTGTTCTCGTTTGCCATATTCGGTAGTCTGCGCGCAAAGATAACGGAGCAGATAGTTTTTAAACAGAAAAATATAAGCCGGTTGCCACAAAAAAGCCCCGGAATATTCCGGGGCCTGCTATTATAATTTGAGTATACACTATTCCTGGTTGGTGGCCACCTGCGTCTGCAGTGCCTGTTTGCCGGTACCGTCGATGAATCCCTGCAGGATCACGGTATAAGCTTTACCCGCATTCATCACTTTCAGCGGAATGTCCAGCCACATCGTATCCATGTCTCCAAGCATATAACGCACTTTCCATTTGTAATCTCCGGGCATCATCTCACGGAAGGAAGTCACATCGCGGAAGAACATATTACCGAATATCGTTGAAGAGTCGGCAGCCATCACGAGGTCGGCACGACGCAGCGTATCCGGGCACAGGTTGATGAAACGCAGATGGGCCCTGGTTTTAGAAAGGCTGTCGAGTTTGTCATTTACAAGCAAAGAACTCTTTTTGCTGAAGGAATCGACCAGGAACAGGGAGAAAGACTGGTTCACGGCAAGGTTGGCCGGAATCCGGTAAGCAACCGTATCGGTGGAATCGAGCCGGTAGGTGGTCATCAGCAGGTTACGGTTACCAGCCTCGATATTGAAATAACCGGTATTCGCACCGTACAGCAACACATACGGACCCACGATCGTGGAATCGGACTGTACATTGAATCCCGGCGCATCCGGACTCATATTAAAGACGTTCAGCTTTGCGTATTGCTTGGGAGCCTCGTCTTTTTTACAAGACCAGAATAAAGCGCTGCAAGACAATACCGCCATTGCCGCCATCTTCAATTGCTTTTTCATTCCCGAAAGAGTTTGTTTTGTTTAAAATTCAAATATACACACAGAATGCATCTGTGTTTGTGCACAATAGTAATAGAAATTGCTGAAAACTGCAAATCCTGCTCAGGGATGGTAGCGGGACAGCAGGTAAAGGTAGGGCGCATGCAGATGATGCACAAACACAGCCGTGTCGCTGTCCGGGAACCGGCGGTAATAGGCAGAGTCCGGCATCAGCACCACATAGTTACCGGCACGCGTGTAGTCCATGCCTGTTTCGTACACCGGTGTCCGGAACGATTTCAATGATTTCCGCACCATTTTTCCCGCCGTTCGGGCCAGGTATCTGCGGTAGATCTTCTCTGCCTTACGTGTACTCTTGTCCAGTCGCCGGTAAGCATGGGCCAGCGCCCAGCGAACAGGTATTTTCTGTTTTTTGATCACGCTGCCGGCCCCGGCAAACGGATTGGTCTTATTGAAATCTCTGATCGTCTGTATGGATACAGGTGTCTCCGGTACCCAGTCGGCGGCATTCACCACGTTAAACGCCCATCCTCCTCGCGTAAGATTTTCGTAATCATACGCAAAGTATAAATTACCGGGTTTGGGGCCGGCGCTGGCATAGCTTTTAATACGCATATCCGCAAAAACACCGCTTTGCTGCATCATACGCAGCTGGGCCGTGAGCAGGTAAGTGAGCGCGCCGCCCTGACTGTGTCCGATAATGCTCAGGTCTCTCACGCCTGCACGGTAGCATGAGTCCAGCCTGGGGAGGATTTCCCGCGACAGGAATCCGAGGTTCAGCAGCCATCCTACATGTACGGTGGCGCGAGGATGCTGTGCCAGCCGGTAATCAAAACGGAAACTGTCGCTTACCTGTACCGATCCGTTTGCCGGCACCATTCCTGCGTAAAAATTGGCCATCCAGCTGAGTGCGGCGGCGGTGGTACCTCTGAGACTGATCACAGCCGAATGCTGCGGTCCGCCCCAGAGCTCCCAGAGATTATCGAGTCCC
The DNA here is from genome assembly GCA_049840855.1 of Chitinophagaceae bacterium. Taxonomy (GTDB): domain Bacteria; phylum Bacteroidota; class Bacteroidia; order Chitinophagales; family Chitinophagaceae; genus Rurimicrobium. Next base: position 73,470 of record JASGJF010000015.1, read on the forward strand.
ACAGGAGCGGAGCGGTAAACAAGCTGATGCGCTGCCGGTTTGGGTATGTGCTTGTAATAGTCAGGACTCAGTGCTCCGGTACGCGCGGATATATACATCAGTTCTGCGTATTCCCCGCATCAAAACCAGCCCGCAGGGGCAGCGTCTGCGCCAGCGAAAGCATCGGCAAAAGTGCTGCAATACAATATAAAAGAACGCGTTTCATATAAATGCCGGAGTTTACCAACGAACAAATACAAAAATGCGCTATTTTCTTTACAGGCCGTTTTATTTTTCCTCAGCCGGGCCGGGAAGATCGGTCAAAAATAAACCGCACGCAATTTTTAATCTGCTGTAAACTCCTACTTTTGCGGCTCATTCAGTATACACAAATGGAAACTACACTCGACCAAGCCATCAAACTCGGCCTCCGCGAGACGAATTTGAAGCCATCAAGAATATCCTGGGACGCACACCCAATTTTACCGAAACCGCTAACTACTCGGTAATGTGGAGCGAGCACTGCAGCTACAAAAATTCCATTAAATGGCTGAAAACCCTTCCCCGCGAAGGCAGACAGATGCTGGTAAAAGCCGGAGAGGAAAACGCCGGTCTTATGGACATCGGCGACGGACTCGGCTGCGTATTCAAAATTGAATCCCATAATCACCCCTCTGCCATCGAGCCCTTCCAGGGAGCAGCTACCGGCGTAGGCGGTATCCACCGCGATATCTTTTCCATGGGCGCCCGGCCTATCGCCTCGCTCAACTCGCTGCGCTTCGGCAAGCATCGACAATCCCAAAACGAAATGGCTTGTTCGAACGGCGTGGTAAAAGGCATCGGTCATTATGGTAACTGCCTTCGGCATACCTACCGTTGGCGGTGAGATCTATTTCGAAAACTGCTACCAGACAAATCCGCTGGTGAATGCCATGAGCGTGGGTGTTGTGAAAGTCGGTGAAACAGTTTCTGCCATTGCCGAAGGCATAGGCAATCCGGTATTTATTGTGGCTCTTCTACCGGTAAAGACGGTATCGGCGGTGCGTCTTTCGCTTCCGAAGACATTACGGAAGAACAGTGCAGAAGATCTTCCCGCTGTGCAGGTGGGAGACCCGTTCTGAGGAAAAGAAACTGCTCGAAGCCTGCATGGAACTGATCGAAACTGGAGCTGTGGTCGGTATGCAGGATATGGGTGCAGCGGGCATCACCTGCTCTACCAGCGAGATGAGCGCAAAAGGCGAACCGGCATGAACATTCACCTGGATAAAGTTCCCATCCGCCAGCAGAATATGAAGCCTGGGAGATGCTGCTCAGCGAAAGCCAGGAACGCATGCTCGTGGTCGTGGAAAAAGGCCGCGAAGCCGAAGTACAGCGCATCTTCGAAAAATGGGATATCCACTGTGTGCACATCGGGGAGGTGACTACCGATAAGCATCTGCAATATTATATGAACGGTGAACTGATCGCCGATATACCGGCAGAAAGCCTGGTATTGGGCGGCGGTGCCCCGTATATACACGCAAATACTCCGAACCGACTTACCTGAAAGATATTGCCGAATTCGATCCTGTCTGCAGTAACCAGTCCTTCCGACCTGAAAGCAGTCGATGAACGAACTCGATACAGCTACCCAACATTGCATCCAAACGCTGGGTATACAATCAGTACGACAGCATGGTAGGAACCGTAATCACACACACAAACGCACCGAGCGATGCCGCTGTGGTACGTGTGCACGGAACTGATAAAGCACTGGCAATGACCACCGATTGCAACAGCCGTTATGTATTCGCCGATCCGTATAAAGGTGCCATGATCGCCGTGAGCGAAGCTGCCCGTAATATCGTGTGCAGCGGCGGTGAACCGGTGGCCGTTACCAACTGCCTCAACTTCGGCAATCCTTACAACCCGGAAGTATATTACCAGTTTGTTCATGCCATCAAAGGAATGGGCGAAGCCTGTATCAAATTCGATACGCCTGTTACCGGCGGTAACGTAAGCTTCTATAACCAGAGCCAAGATGGACCTGTTTACCCTACCCCGACTATCGGCATGGTAGGTGTGCTGGATTCCCTGGATCAGAAAATGACCATGTTCTTCAGGAATCCCGGCGACAGCATTTACCTGATCGGTACGCAGCGTAACGACCTGAACTGTTCCGGAATATCTGCATCATATCTGTGGCGTGAACATCAGCCCTGCTCCGCACTTTGAGCTGAGCGAAGAAGCGATGATCCAGAAGGCTGTTGCAAAAATGATCAGCCGCAAGCTGATCCTCTCTGCGCACGATGTTTCCGAAGGCGGATTGTTTACCACCCTGCTTGAAAGCGGCATGAAGAACAATCTCGGATTTGAGATCAGCACAGATGCCAACCTCCGTAAGGATGCGTTCCTGTTCGGGGAAGCACAAAGCCGCGTAGTGGTAAGTGTGAATCCAACCATCCAGGCTGTTTTTGAAGCAGAGACTTCAGGGTACACCATTCGTGAAGCTCGGTACGGTAAACGCAGGCGGGAATATCCGTATCGACGGCGACGACTGGGGCTATATGGCCGACTGGAAAAATGCCTACGATACCGCGATCGAAAAAATGTTATAATCATTCCAATCCTACGTTCCTGCAGCCGGTTCTTTTATGAGCCGGCTGTTTTATTTTAGCAGCAGTAACAGACCAGTCTTATCATGATCCATTCCCGTAAATACATATTGCAGATCCGGAATCTGTGCATTATCCTTTTCCTTCCTTTGCTGTCTCTGAAAGCATCGGCACAGGCCCCGTCTGAAGAGGATTACCGGAAACTGTCTGCATTTCTGGAAGCAGGTAAAGGAATAGACGGGCTCAATTACCTCGAAAAGCTGATGCGTCAACCCAAACCGGAGGTAAAGCTGTTTTTGTACAAGAGTTCGTTTGAAGATGCAAGAGGCGATCGCAGGGCAGCCATCAATGTACTCCTGTACGCATTCAGGCTGTACCCTGAAAACGACACCCTGGTCAATCAGATCGGGTATGTGTACCGGCACAGCGGCGAACTCGACTCAGCAAAATACTTCTACATGAAAGCGCTGGCAGTGGCCGATTCAAAGGAAGACAGTCTGATAATCGAATCCAATACAGCGGCATTGCTGCTGGACAAACAAATGGGAAACGAGCGATACAGATGATCCGGGAGCTGATCGTACGTTACGGCGACAGTATGTCGCTCCTGTCGAATCTGGCAATGGCTTACTCTATCTCCGGAAAGTCCGACTCTGCAACCGTGATCCTACGCAATCTGGTGACGCGCTACCCGGACGAAATAATCATATACAATAATATCGGCATGACGCTCATTGATCAGGAACGCTACCAGGATGCCTATGAAATACTTAACCAGGGACGGCTGCAACAACCGGACAATGCATATATCCTGAACAATTTCGGGTATGTGCAGATGAAACTGAAAGATTATAAGAATGCACTGATCAACATCAATAAGTCGATAGCGCTCTATGGCTCAAATCCGTACGCATACCGCAACCGGGCGCTGTTGTTCCTCGAAACGGGTATGCATTATGAAGGTTGCAGGGATTTAAAAGCGGCGGAGCAACTGGGATTTGCGACGTATTACGGCGATGAGGTAGCCAGATTGATACAACAGCACTGCAAAGAGCAGCAGCCTGCCAAAGAAAAGCAGTAAACCTATATCCATTAAAAGAAATTACCTTTGCACGGCTTATGTTCAACGGCAAAAAAGTAGTAGTGGTGCTGCCGCTTATAAAGCAGCGAAAACACTGGAGCGTACATATCGGGAAATTCCTTTCGATATTGTGGATGACGTGGTGCTCGTAGACGACGACAGTCCGGACGACACAGTGGCCGAAGCTTCAGAAAAACTGGGCATACGGCATATCATCATCCATCAGACCAACAAAGGCTACGGAGGCAACCAGAAAAGTTGTTATTCCAAGGCCGTGGAACTGGGAGCGGATATAGTGATCATGCTGCACCCCGACTACCAGTATACACCTAAGCTCATACATGCCATGGTGTCTATTATCGGAAACGATCTGTACCCCGTTGTGTTCGGATCGCGCATACTGGGCAAAGGTGCGCTCAAAGGAGGAATGCCAATGTATAGGTACATATTGCGACCGCGTTCCTTACCTTGTTTCAGAATATACTGATCAATCAGAAGCTCAGCGAATACCATACCGGGTACCGCGCTTTCAGCGGAGAGGTGATCCGGTCCATAGATTTTACTTACAACAGCGACGATTTCGTATTCGACAATGAAATGATCTCTCAGATATTCATGAACGGATTTGAGATCGGTGAGGTAACCTGCCCCACCAAATATTTCGAGGAAGCTTCCAGCATCAACTTTAAACGCAGTGCCCAGTACGGGCTCGGCGTGCTGCGGGTTTCTCTCACCCATTTTTTACACAAAAGCGGATTGCTGAAAAGCAAGCTGTACCAAAAAAAACACGCATAACGTGACTTTCGAAGATTTTGAGTTGGACTACGACCTGCTGGACGGGATCGATGCAATGGGATACCGTAATGCCACACCCATCCAGGAAGCGGCGATTCCACTGATCCTGCAGCATAAAGACCTCATTGCCTGCGCCCAGACCGGCACCGGTAAAACAGCAGCTTTCGTATTGCCGATCCTGCACAAGATCATCACCACTGAGGTGAAGCATATCAATACGCTCGTACTGGTACCCACGCGCGAGCTTGCCCAGCAGATCGTTGGATCAGCAGATTGAAGCAATGGCCTATTATATCGAAGTCGAGCTCCATTGCGGTGTACGGTGGCAACGACGGCGTTACCTGGGAACAGAACATAAGCGCGCACTCAAAAAAGGTGCGGACATCATTATCGCTACTCCGGGCCGCCTGATTTCGCTCATAAACATGAAAGCAATCGACTTCAGCTCCAGCTGCAGCACCTGGTGCTGGATGAAGAGACCCGTATGCTTGACATGGGATTTTCCGAAGACATTGACAGGATCGTGAAGGAATTGCCGGAAGAAACAAACGCTCCTGTTCTCTGCCACGATGCCGCCCAAGATCCGCAACCTCGCACAAAAAATCCTGAAGCACCCCCAGCAGATCAATATTGCAATCTCGAAGCCCGCGGAAGGCATCATACAACAGGTATATTTTGCACACGATTCTCAGAAAGAAGCGTTGCTCAAACAGATACTCGGCAGCGGGCAGTACAAGAGCATTATCGTATTTGCCAGCACCAAGGAGAAAGTGAAATCCGTATACCAGATGCTGCGCCGGACCGATATGACCACGGCAGCATTCCACTCCGATCTGAAACAGGAGGAGCGCGAGCAGATCATGCAGCAGTTCAAGATAAAAATATTTCGGTACTGGCGGGCACCGACGTACTGTCGCGCGGAATTGATGTGACCGGTATCGACCTCGTGCTCAACTATGATGTACCTCCCGATCCGGAAGATTATATCCACCGCATCGGACGTACGGCGCGCGCCAGCCACTACGGGCACCGCCATCACTTTTGTGAACGAAAAAACATGTACCGTCTTGCCGCTATCGAAAAACTGATGGAGCGCAGTATTGACGCTGTACCGCTTCCTGAAGCGCTCGGCAAAGGACCGGAATACAGACCGGACGCGAAACCGCAGCGTCATAACAACAATAAACGCTCCTTTTCATAAAAAGCCCGGAAACGGGCATCATAAAAAATCATCCTGATGCATTCGGTGACGCTTCAAACCTTAGAGGACTGGAACCGTGAAGGACGGCCCTACCTGCTGATCGATGTGCGGGAAACCTTTGAGCATGAAGCGGACAATATCGGCGGAAAACAGATTTCCTATGGATGCGTCTTCCGGTGCCGCCGGACGTCTCCCTAAAGATGCCGATATCGTACTGTACTGTGCGAAGGGCATCCGAAGCCGTGATTGCGATCCAAAGACTGCAATCCAAAGGATTTTCACGACTGTACAACCTCAGCGGCGGCATGGCTGCGATCCGCAGCAGTTACTAGCCGAGCGGCAATTCGATAAAGAAAGTGGTTCCTTCCCCTGATACCGATTCAAAGCGGATCGTTCCACCCCACAGTCGATGATCTTCTTGGTCATCGCAAGGCCCAGTCCGGTGCCGGAGCTTTTCGTAGTGAAATACGGATCGAATATCTTATCCTTCACATTTTCCGGAATGCCGCTCCCATTGTCTTTCACGACCACGGAAATAGACTCCAGGTCTTCTGAAAACGCGAGCCTGATATCGATCTGCCCGTGACGCTCGTCTGCCGGAAGCATGGCCTCGGCAGCATTCTGCACAATATTCGTGAATATGCGCAGCATCTGGCTGTGATCGGCAAATACGATCACCTGACCTTCAGGGAACGAATGGGTAACGGTGAGATCCTTATTGCCGCTGAACAACAACACAATGCGCTCCAGCATGCTCTTGATATCAATGCGCTCGGTTTTGTTCTCCGGCATTTTTGCGAAGTTGGAAAATTCCGATGCGATATAGTTCAGGTTGTCGATCTGCTCGATGATGGAGCTGGATACACGTTTGGTAAGATTGATGATATCCGGGTGATTGGAATTGATCGCCTGCTGCAGGTACTGAATATTCAGCTTCATAGGCGTGAGCGGGTTCTTGATCTCGTGGGCTACCTGCTGCGCCATTTCACGCCATGCGCTCTGGCGCTCATCCAGCACCAGCGAACGGGCGTTGCGTTCCACAGTCGCCACCATCTTGTTGTATTCATTCACCAGCAATCCGATCTCATCATCGTAAGGCCAGTGGATAAGTTCATTGCTTTTCAGGTTTACATTCCGCAGACTGTTTGCCACCAGGTTCAGGGAACGGGTAAGCGTATTGATGAACAGGAAGGTGATCACACTTGAAATCAGCAAGAGGATTGTGTAGATATTCAGCAGGGTGGTGATAAGGCTCATGATCTGCTCATCCAGACGCTTCTTGGTGTAGAAAGACGGGATGTTCAGGAAGCCCACTGCCTTACCCTGGTCGTCACTGATGACTGCGTATCCTGCCGTGTAGACCAGCGAACCGATCTGTTCCTGCTGCAGGTACTCCGTCATACCGTTTTTGTGCAGCTCCTGGAATGCGACCGGCGATATAAGCGGGTCAAGCACATTCTGCAGGTAGATTTTTTCCTGCGTGGTAAACACCATACGACCGTTCATCCCGAATATATTGATGTCGATCTTTTGTTGCTGCGCGATACTGGTAAGGAAGTAGGCCAGTTCTTCATTCTGTGCCAGCTCATGCTCCAGCGTTCGGGCAGTATCGATCACTTTCTGATTGCTGAGGTATTCGTTCACTGCTTCAGATACATTGGTGAGCGTACCTTTCAGGTTTTCAAGACTGTTACTCTGGTAGCGGTTGGTCAGGAAGATCACTGTCGACAGGCCTATCACAAAGAACGACACAGCTGTGAAGCCCAGTGCAAAATACTTCACACGCACGCTCATGCTGGCATTATAAACGGTGGTGGCCGGCTTGTTGAAGAGCCAGATTTTAGCAAGTGTTTTCGTCCAGCTTTCAAGCGTGAACAGGACGAGCGATATACCGAACAGGAACGAGAACAGCGTGAGCATTCCAAGCAGCAGGTTATTGCGGTAAGCCACCAGGTACACTACATTCGGAGCTGCCCGGTAATACAGCATGGAGTAATCTCCCTGCTGCCGCACGACGTACGATTGTTCAAAATGCTGCGAAGGCAGGCGGTAATCGAAATTATAATCTCCTGCACGCGTCGCCAGCTTCCCGTTTATATAGATCGCGTAATCATAATTCACTTCTTTGTCGCTCGCAAAATCGGTCTGGTCTTTCAGCAAACGCGGATATAAAGACAACACGATATTCTGCTTCAGCCGGAAATTCACCGCCAGGTAGCCCAGCAACGCATGTAGACTGTCTTTGCGTATCGGCACCAAAGCTAGGTATGCACCGCGCTCGCTGCTGTCTGCACGGAAATACAGGTAAGGATTCAGTGTGGGAGAACTCAGCCCTTTTATTTTCGTAAAGCTGTCCAGCGGCACAGATGCGCCGGGTATGAGCGGTGCGCCCGACTGGTCGAACAGGTAAACATCCAGTCCGTAGCGGGTGAAATAAATATCGGAGTTGAACAGCTTGAAGTGTTTATACAGATCGGCAATAGTAACCGAATCCCCGTTCACGAGCCATTGCTGCAGCACCGTGTCGGCAGCTATCTTATGCTGCACTTCATCGAAGCGGATCTCCATTTCGGTATCCTGCATACGCGCAAGGCGCTCTGCAAAAGCCAGCCGGGTAATGTTCTGTTCTTTCTGGTCGATGAACAACTTAAAGCATACGGCAAACAGGATGCTGAAATAAACACTGATAAAAATGAGGGAAAACAGACTTGAATTGTAGTGCTGCCCCTTAGCCGAGCGCGCGTCCAGGAAATAGACATATCCGAGCGCCCACAATGCGGCAAAAATATCAAACCAGAACTGCAGTTGCGACGGGCGTATCCAGGGATGATGCGAGCCGAGGAAAAAATAATGCAGCACCAGGCACATGATGCTTACAATGCTTATCAGCAGATACTTTTCACGCGGCTGCACCAGCACTCCCAATACGTAGTTGCCGCAATACAGTATGTACATGAACGCGCGCGCCAGCAGCACACATATCACCAGCGCGAGGATCGTGAACTGATCGGTTGCGCGCACCGTATTGGTATCAAAAGAAATATCCGAATCGAAGATCATCGACTGGTGCAGGTACTGGATATAAATAGCCAGGAAAGTGATCACCGCGATCATCAGCACTGTCACCAGCCAGCGGAAACGATGCAGTTTCGCCGCAATCATATCCTTGTCATACGTATGCATGGTGGCATGCAGGAAATACAATACCCAGAAAAATCCGCACACATGTATCAGCAGGTGACCAAACGAAGGTAAAAAGGTACTGCTTGCATACAGCCTCGGCGAGAACAATTCCAGGTTGCCTAAATGGAACGGAAGACCTGCTTTGAAGATCAGACCGGAAACGATGGTGAGCAACAGCAACAGCGTACCGGCTCCGAGCAATGCATTATAGATACGGGCGAGGTGCAGCGCCATCAGGTGCAGGGTCACCACCGTCATCAATACAGCCAGCAGGCAAAGACAGATAATGCGGCCGCCGGGCACAAACGGTTTGATATCTTCCTTATTGATCTTTATGTAGAACACGGGCCGGCCATCCGTACCCTTTACGGGCGTGAAGCCACTCTTTGCCGTAAGCGAAAGCTGGGAGGATTCAGGAATATCTTCCGATGCAAAAAAACCAGAATGCAGGTATTCATTACTGGCCTCAAAACGGCGGAACACCGGTATCACGAGGTTCATTCTGCGTGCGGGGTAAGCTGCTTTACCAAAGCTCTGGTACAGGAACAGCAGGTTATCTTCCTGTATCGCCTCCAGGTTGGGCAGAAACGAAGTGGTCTTTACCGGAAAATCGTTGCGCGACCAGAACAGGAGTCCCGAAGAATCATAAATGCGTACCATAATGCCACGCGCGTTCAGCTGCGTCAGCTCTTTTTCCGAAAGGGTATTGGTCCAGAGCCTTTTGGTAAACTGGTCATTGCGCAGCAAAGCAGCCACCGACTGTTCTTTATCCAGGATATCTTTTTGCAGCAGCGCCGTAAGCGACTGCGGCTCCAGTTTTTTCCGTTCCGTTACAAACGTATACGAAGCCAGTATCCATAGTACCAGACTCGTAAGCGCACATATCAGAATGGCATTCCGTTTCATATTGCGTTTCATTTGTCGCTGCGCTTGGCTTCATTCCACAACGCGTCCATTTCAGCCAGGTCCATAGAACGGATATCCTTACCCATCCTGTCGGCTGCTTCCTCAATATAGCGAAACCTGCGGATAAATTTACGATTGGTCTTTTCGAGTGCTTCTTCGGGGTCTACGCCTGCAAAACGCGCATAGTTGATCATCGCAAAAAACAGGTCACCTATCTCCTCTTCTATATGTTCCTGGTTTCCGGAAGCCACCGCTTCATCCATCTCCCGCAGCTCTTCAGCCACTTTCTCCCGCACTTCCGCTATACGCTTCCATTCGAAACCGATCTGTGCCGACTTTTCCTGTATGCGCAATGCCTTGATGAGCGCGGGCATTGATGCAGGCACACCCGACAGTACGGACTGCTTGCCCTCAGATTTCTTGATCTGCTCCCAGTTGCGGCGCACATCCGCCTCATCATTTACCGAAATAACGGAATAGATATGCGGATGCCGGTGGATCAGCTTATTGCAGATGCCCTCGATCACATCGGGCATGGCAAACTGTCCCTGCTCAGATGCGATGCGGCAATAGAAAACAATATGAAGCAGTATATCTCCGAGCTCTTCGCGGATATCGTCCCAGCGTTCGCCGGAAAGCGCATCTGTCAATTCGTAAAGCTCTTCAATGGTCTGCGGCCTCAGACTCTGCAGCGTTTGCTTTTTGTCCCAGGGACAGCGCTCACGCAATTCATCCAGAATAGACAACAGCCGGCTCAGTGATTGTGCGTACAAATTATATAGGTTAGACAGTTGGGAAAAAAAATAATGGGACTTCCGCGCAAGATAGCCAAAAACCTGATGAAAACATATAATCTATACGTATTTAAAATGAACGAGCGTAGCGCCGAAGCCGTATCCCGCCTGCCATCCGTCCTCGATCCTGTCTACCCATTCTGTTGTTTTCAGCAGCTTATGCACTTCCTGTCGCAGCACGCCTTTTCCAAGTCCGTGCACGATGAGCATCCGGTCCTGCCGGTTGGTAAGTGCAATGCGCAGATAACGCTTCAGTTCGGCGAGTTGTATATCCAGCATTTCTGTATTGCTGAGTCCTTTCGTGTCCGGCATCAGTTGCTCTATGTGCAGATCCAGCTCATAGCGGGGGATGTCCTGCACCGAGCGGAGCGCACGCGTTAATTGCGGCACGGGGCGGTCGCGCTGAGGCCGTGGGGTGGTTGCTTTCAGCACATCGAATCCACGCAGCAGCGTAATACGGAAAGTGGGGCTGTTACTGGCCAGCAGTTCATTGATATACTCAAACAGTTTTACCGGGCGGATCTTCAGCTGCTCCCGGTACGGAGCCAGCTGCGGTGCATCATCAGGGCTTATATCCCAGCTGAAGCGCGGTGCTTCCTGCATCGTTTCCCAGGAAAGATGATGCAGGTACAGATCGGTGAATGGCTGCAGGATGCCGGTGTAGCTGAACAGGTGTTCGGCTGCGGTCCTCACTTCATAGGTTACCCGGATACGATGGGCAGTTTCGTTAGCGAGGTACAGTTTCAGCTGCACCACGCGTTCTTCCATATCTACAATACGGAACTCCGGCAGGAAGGTAAAGTGGATGCCCGACACTACTTTCGCCGGCTGCTCCCGTAGCGGTTCTGCGGGAATCTGCTCTCGCAGTACTTTTTTCTTTTCCTGGTTTTTTTGCGTGAACCAGCGCAGGTAGGGATGATCGATCTCATCCAGGTAAATGGGGAATATGGTTCCGTTTACGGATACCTCCGCCATTTGCCCGTCCAGCAGCGAAACGATGTAGCCTTCCTCGCCGCTGCGCCTGATCACCATTTTGTCTCCTACCGAAAATTTCATGGTGACAAAAATAAGAAGCGCATTCGATTTGAACCCTATTACAAAGATTTCAACCCCATCCGTTCTTTGCCGGCTGCGGAGCGAAGGCGTCGCACGAAGGCTATGCGCGTTCCGCAATGACGCGAATTGGTGGATGGTGCCCGACACGGAGCAAATCCCCTCCCGGGAGGGGCCGGGGGGTGGGTCTGTGAAAAACGATGAGCGTAACGTGTGCAAAAAATAAGATTGCTTCGACGCGCCTCAGTGAAGGGCCACGCGCGTCTCGCAATGACGCGAAAAGGGAAACACTATCCCCTCCGGGGAGGGGAAACCAGCGTGTGCGAGCAGCGTGCAAGAAAGATTGCTCCCGATAGCTACACACAGGCTATCCGCTCGTCGCAATGACGCGAATTGGTGGATGGTGCCCGACACGGAGCAAATCCCCTCCCGGGAGGGGCCGGGGGTGGGTCTGTGAAAAACGATGAGCGGCATACCTTAGCTGATTACATAATCCAATCATTTATTTTGCGCACCGTAAATTCTCTTACCCTCTATCCAGGCTTCAATTGCCCGAACTACATTCACTATATCTTCCCGTGCCTCGCGTTCGCTAAACCTTAAAACAGCGACTCCAAGCGCTTCAAGATTTTTCTGACGTTCCCGATCTGATACAACTTTACATTCGTGACTGTTACCATCCAGCTCAATTGCAAGCATTAATTCTTTACAATAGAAATCAACTATATAATTCAGAATAGGTCGCTGCCTGTCAAAATCGTATCCGAGCATTTGCTTTTGCTTCAAAACAGTCCAAAGTGCTACTTCTCCACGTGTCATTTTTTTTCGGAGTTCTTTTGCGAATTCCTTTAGGAATGGATTGTAGGGCAGTATTTTTCGCCTTTTTCCATTTATGTCATCTGCTTTGCTCATATAAATGCCATTATTCGTAAATGATCAAAAGCTGTGCCAGATAAATTTTACATTAACATCTACTCAAAAACCCACCCCTATCCCCTCCAATGGAGGGGAATACAGCGTGAGCGAGCGGCGTGCGAGGACTACATCCAATAAGGAACAACAATGCCCAACACGGAGCAAATCCCCTCCGGGGAGGGGCCAGGGGTGGGTCTGTGGAAACTACCGCGTGAACAGTAACGATTGATCCGGAGAAACAACCCACCCCTATCCCCTCCATGGAGGGGAAACCAGCGTGTGCGAGCGGCGTGCGAGGACTACATCCAATAAGGAACAACAATGCCCAACACGGAGCAAATCCCCTCCGGGGAGGGGCCGGGGGTGGGTCTCACAATGCGCACCTCACAAAGACAACAAAAAAAAGCGGGACGGTAGAAACCATCCCGCAGACCAAACTTATTGATCAGGCAAGTATACACCATACAATGCTTATTGCTGCTGTATTACCGACATTCTAACAAAACAAAGGTGCCCTTGCTGCTTCACCTTTTGTCGTTTCTGTTTTCTTTATCTGCCACCAAAACCAGCGGCCTGCGCGGCATAGCGGCTACCCTGTCTGGTCCAGGCATATATTTGATATGCGCCCTTACGCCTGTATGCTCCTGATATGATCCGGTCAGGAGACCGGTATCCGCCGCGAGGTAGTCTGGAGACTACGACGAGCAGGAGCTTCTGTTAATTGATCTTAAACGCATTAAAGCCAGTTGAATTTAGAGTTACGTTCCCCCCTGCAGATACCATGTATTGCAAATTAATAGTACCAGCACCCGATGCAACAATAGTCCATGTAGGACACCACCAGTCTGACGCGGGCGTTCCACACAGTTGGCGTTTTTCATCTAAACCACTAGTTGTTATAACTGATCCGTTCCACCTCAAAAACAAATCCTGGCATCCGGAACTCCAAATAAACAACATTTGTGCTTTGATGATATAAACGCCTGCGCTTGGCAAATTAATTGATGCAGTGCCTAAATTTGTAAAAGTCGAAGAGTTATAAGTTACAGCAGGAACGCCGCCAGTTCCTGATGTCAGAGAAGCTGAAGCGCTTACATTCTTCCACGTCGCCACCCCATTCGCATCACTGGTCAACACTTTACCTGCTCCTTCTGATCCGTCTTTGATCTGGATCGGGCCGCTGTGCGTGATCGTATCGGTAAACGAGGTACTACCCACGCCCGTGCCTTTCTTCTCCCAGGGCTCATTGGCCGTAATCAGACTGGTTACCGATTGTCCCGTTGGCAACATCACGCTCTCCTTCGCTTTGATCGCATACACCATCGCTACGTTGCGCGGACGATTATCTGCTGCTGTTGGAACAACCTGTGATGCATCAAAAACGCCGGAGAATCTTTTGGAAGTACTTGAAAGAGTACCGCCCCCACCACCGGCTAAACCACTGCTAGGAAAGGCTCCGCTAGTACTCATACTAACCCCTCCATAAAAATCAATAAGTGTAGCTGTGATATTACGAATGGCATCACCCTGAAAACTTCCCAAAGTTCTGCTCGCATCCACCCCTCTTCCGTGATCCCAACCTCTGATAAATTCACCACGCAGGTCAGGCAGGTTAAAGGTCGTGGAGCCATCGCCTGCTCCGTACGTAGTGCCGATCTTCGCAAACAGGGTTGCAAACGTGGTACGGCTTACCGCTGCACCGTTACACTCCAGGTAATCGCTTGGGATCGCGCTAAACGCAAATGCTTCAATGCTGCCCACCGTCTGGTCCGGGGCCGTGCTCATCGCCACCCGGCGTACCACTCCGTTTGCATCTGCCGTCAGTACAGAGTCTGTCGTAAAACTGCCGCTCTGCAGGCCTTCCAGCTTCAGCGGATTGCTTGTCGCTTTCACATGCAGTGTGTTCGTGGGCGCACTCACGCCGATACCGACCTTACCCGTACTGTCCACCACCATGCGTTCCGTATTGTTGCTCCGTACCCGCAGGCTGATGTTGTCTGTCGTACCGATGAAGTTGCTGCCGCTGTTCGTGTTTGCGTTGCCCTTCAGGTTCCAGTAGTTCACATTCAGGCTGTCTTTTACAGGGCTGCTCCCGATCAGCTTCGCTATGGAGTCTTTAACCGGGCTCTGCAGCATCTGCTTCGCTACCGCCGTGCTGTCCAGTCGTAAAGAAGTAGCCTTCAGCGTTGTTCCCGTTCCGCCTGTTACCAGGATGCCGTTGCTGTTGGTAAGGTCTTTACCGGTAATGCTGCCCGAGCTGAGCGCACTGTTGATCACGGAGATCACACTGTCTTTCACCGGCGTCTTTGTAATGCCTACGGCCAGAGAATCCTTTACAGGGCTTTTGTTCACCATCTTCGCCACCTGCGAGCTGTCCATCGGTGTGGTGCCTGCTGTCCATTTGGAGCCGTCCCATACCATCGTCTGGTTGGTGGCTGTACCGTCCGTGAGGCCGAGCGTGAACGGTGAAGCGGTTGTACCGGAGCCCGCACGTGTGAGTCCTTTATTCGTGGTTGCGTTCAGTACTTCATTGCCTACGGCTGCATCTGCCCCTACAGGCTGCCAGGCGCTGCCATCCCAGTATACCGGACCAACCGGTATTGCCGGCGGGCCTGCTATCGCTGCAGTGTTGAACACCATATCACCCACATTTGTGCCCGCAGGGCTGGTGCTGCTCGTAAGTGCGGTAGTGGTGAGACCTGCGCTGCCCGGTGCCCATTTGGAGCCGTCCCATACCATTGTCTGGTTAGTGGCGCTACCGTCCGTGAGTCCGAGCGTGAACGGCGAAGCGGCTGTGCCGGAGCCCGCACGCGAGAGTCCTTTATTCGTGGTTGCGTTCAGTACCTCGTTGCCCACGGCTGCATCTGCACCTACCGGTTGCCAGCTGCTGCCATCCCAGAATACAGGACCGACCGGTATGGCGGGCGGGCCTGCCACTGCTGTAGTGTTGAACACCATGTCGCCGATGCTGTTACCGGCCGGTGTGGTGCTGCTGCTCAAGGCTGTATTTGCCAGGCTTACTTCCCCTTTGGAGATCAGGCGGATCCATTTCGTGCCGTCGTTGATATAGTATCCCGGTATTACGGCGGTGCTGCCGCTGCCTGCCGTGGCCGTGTTGTACACTGCCATTCCCTGTACGTGGGCGCTCAGCGGACTTGCGCTGTTCGTGGCCGTGAGCGCGATGCGCGGCAGCAGTAAACCCCGACGGTTGCTCTCCAGGTCCAGGATTGCGTTCGCATTCGGAAGTGCTGACGAACTGATCGTTCCGTCTTTCATTTTACTCTGGGCATACGCCCCGCTGCTGCAAAGCAGCAGCATACACGCGGATAACGCGTAGACTTGCTTGTTCATATTGTTGGTTTTTGTTTAATTGATTATTCGGAAATCGTTTGGGCCAGTGTCTGTTCGGCTATGGCTAAGCGTTCAGACAGGGGGAGGGCCAGCAGCTCCCGTAATTCATAGGGCATACGCAGGTGTTTATGGTCAGTGAAAAAATGAGTTGCAGAAAGCCATACAGCAGATCAGCGATCAGGCTGTAACCGCAGGGGGCAGTGCGCCGGAATGAGAGCGAGCAGAGATACCGGGATATCCGGAAAAGGGGATGGGGCGCCTGCGGGAGATAGGAAAACCGCATGGAGGCGCATAAGGGCATATTATGCCCTGGCATCGGAGATATACTTGCTTGCTTGATCATCGAACGCTATTGCGCTGGTACTGTATTCCCGGGCTTTGAAAGGTGCTTTCGCACATCTGAAACAATGCAGTTAAGTCAACTGATTTTTTATATGTTTTAAATGTTTAACCCGTCTGCCCGGAAACAGGTCGTGTAGTTCAAACTCTGTTCCGCGTGCCATCGTTTCACACACTCCTTTTGTAGTGTATGTTATTTGTTTCAACCCATTTTACACCGGGTTGTACACTACAAAGGTTTGGATTGGGTGCGCTTCGGCCTGCGCACACCTCGCATGGACACCTCAAGTCTTGACGGTGCCCTACACGGAGCAAATCCCCTCCGGGGAGTGGCCGGGGGGGTCTAAAGAAAAACGAGGAGTGTACTGCGTGCAAAAAAGAGATTGCTTCGACGCGCCTCAGTGAAGGGCTATACGCATCTCGCAAGGACGCGAAACGGGAAACCCACCCCTAACCCCTCCGAAGGAGGGGAATACAGCGTGTACGAGCAGCGTGCGAGAATCAGTCCGATAAGGAATAACAGTGCCCTGCACGGAGCAAATCCCCTCCGGGGAGGGGCCGGGGGTGGGTCTAAGAAAAACGAGGAGTGTACTGCGTGCAAAAAAGAGATTGCTTCGACGCGCCTCAGTGAAGGGCTATACGCATCTCGCAAGGACGCGAAACGGGAAACCCACCCCTAACCCCTCCGAAGGAGGGGAAATAAGCGTGTGCGAGCGGCGTGCAGGAAAGATTGCTCCCGATAGCTATCGGGACTGCTGCCTACACACAGGCTATCCGCTCGTTGCAATGACACGAAAAGTTGGACGATGTCTAACACGGAGCAAATCCGCTCAGGACAGGGTGTCTTGCGAACCGCTTTTCGCACTGGCAAAATCAGGGTATCTTTGCGGCTCATGCATACGGAAACAGGTACGGACATACAACGGGCGGCGGCTTTGCTCCGGCAGGGATCGCTGGTGGCTATTCCCACCGAGACCGTCTACGGACTTGCCGGAAACGGCCTGAACGCGGCTGCCGTGTCGGAAATCTTCGCAGTAAAAGAGCGCCCGTTCTTCAACCCCCTGATCCTGCATATTCCCGACTGGCAGAGCGCATCGCTGTATGCCGCAGACATCCCCGAAGCTGCTCATAAACTTGCAGCCGCACTCTGCCCCGGCCCCCTCACGTTTCTGCTTCCCAAAAAAGAGATCGTTCCCGACCTGGTGACGGCAGGAAGTTCCCTTGTGGCGCTGCGCGTACCGGCCCACCCGCTCACCCGCTCTTTACTGTCGCTGCTCGATTTTCCGCTGGCCGCTCCCAGCGCCAATCCTTTCGGCTATGTGAGTCCCACCAGCGCACAGCATGTGATGGACAACCTGGGCGGAAAGATCCCGTATATACTTGACGGAGGACCATCGAGCGTAGGCGTGGAAAGCACGATCGTAGGATTTGAGGAACCGGGGAAAATACAATTATACCGTCTCGGCGGAATTGCAGTGGAAACCCTGAGTGCGATCTCCGGCGTGGCAGTTACGGATGTGCGCGGTCATGCGGCCGCCCGCAAACCTCAGGGGCCGGGTATGCTGAAATCGCATTACGCGACGCATGCAGCGTTATACATAGGCGATGTGCGGGAACTGGCATCGCAATTCCCGGGTCAGCAGATCGCCGGTATCCAGTTCCGCGATACTTATCCCGGTCTGCCCGGAGTACGGCAGTTTGTGCTTTCCCCCTCGGGCAGCCTCAACGAAGCTGCGGCTCAGCTGTTTGCGGTGATGCGGGCGATCGATGATGCTGGGTTTGATGTGATCATCGCAGAGCGCTTTCCGGAGACAGGTCTGGGGCCCGCCATCAACGACCGTCTGAACAGGGCTCAGGCCATGCACAAGCCCGGCACAGGTCTATCTTAATGCTTTGCTAAAGGCATTTTTCACGCTGAAGCGTTCTGCTAACTTGCAGCTGCGCAGGACCTGAAAACAGCTTCCCCCTGCGTACAGGCTTATGAAAGTAGTCATCGTTGGCGGAGGATTTGCAGGCATGAATCTTGCCAAATCCCTGAGCGGAAAACAGGGTATCCATGTGGTGATTGTAGACAAGAATAATTACCATTTCTTCCCGCCGCTTATTTACCAGGTAGCCACTGCATTTATCGAACCTTCGAATATCAGCTACCCTTTCCGGAAAATGTTCCAGGACACAGACAACATCCGTTTCGTGAACGGCAAACTGTTGCGCGTGAATACGGAACAGAATATCCTGGAAACAGACAACTGCGATATATCGTATGATGTGCTGGTAATCGCCACAGGTACGGAGACCAATTACTTTGGTATGGACCAGGTGCGGGAACATGCGCTGCCGATGAAAACAATAGACGATGCGCTGAACCTGCGCAACCAGCTATTGCTGAACCTGGAACATGCCACACGCACGCGCGATGCGGAAGAGCTGCAACGGCTCACCACGGTGGTGATAGCCGGCGGCGGCCCTACCGGTGTGGAGATCGCCGGGATGATGGCGGAAATGAACAGGCACATTGTCAGCAAAGATTACCCGGAACTGAACCGCAACCGGGGCGGTATCTACCTGATCGACGCGGCACCGGTACTGCTGGGCCCTATGAGCGTGAAAGCACAGCAGGAAGCCTTTAAAACGCTGCAATCCCTCGGGGTAAAGATCATGCTGAATGTTGCTGTGAAAGGATACGAAAACGAGACGGTTTTGCTGTCGGACGGAACCAGTATCAAAACCGCGAACCTGATCTGGGCGTCCGGGGTGATCGCCAGCGCAGCACCGGGCCTTCCGGAAAACACCACCACACGCGGCCGGCGGATCATTGTGGATGCGTACAACAAAGTGATCGACACAAAGAATGTATATGCGATAGGAGATGTCTGCTTTCAGTCGGCAGACCCTGCATACCCGAATGGACACCCGCAACTTGCACAGGTGGCAATACAGCAGGGAAAAAACCTGTCCCTGAACCTGGCGCGCATGCTATCCGGCAGAACAGACCTGAAAGCGTTCCGCTACAACAATAAAGGCAGCATGGCCATTATCTCAAAGTTCAAGGCGGTGGTGGATCTTCCGCGCGGTTTCTTCAAAGGATTTTTTGCCTGGCTCACCTGGCTGTTTATCCATATCATTCCGATCGCAGGATTCCGCAACAAGGTAAAGCTCGCGCTGAACTGGTTCTGGAGCTTTATCACCAACGATCCTACCCTGAGGCTGATCATACGCCCCAATAAGGATCTTGCGGGCAGGCATGAGCAAGAAATAGACTGACACATCGGAATCATATAAGGGTATATGCGTTTCGTGTAACAGTAGCAACCCGACGGTATTGCATTTTTGTACAGAACTTTAAAATGAGCGATCATGAAGAACTTACCATTAATGCAGAAAAAAAGCGCAGGCTTGCCCTGGCTGGCTGTTGCGGGAGCAGCGGCAATCGTAGGCGGAGCTATCTGGCTCGGTAAACGTTACCGCGATCAGCGTACCGCGTCTGATGAACACAACAGCGAACCGCATCCGGGTTCCGGATATGCGCACCGCAACCACTTCCGTAAGTCGGCTGCAAAAGGCAATATCAGCCGCATCACGCATAACCATGATATGCTGTAATTGATTATTTTTAGGTGGACGATAATCCATTTAAAAAACTCAGTCTATGAAAAAAATATTCCTTTTCGCGGCGCTGCTGGCCGGTGTTGGTCAATTGTATGCGCAGGACAAAAATGCGCTTGCAAAAGATGTATTCGAACCTCTTCGTGAGCATACCACACGTGTAGTAATGGACGACGATCCGAAAAGCTACGTGTTGCAGCATCCGCTCATGCAGCAGGATGCAGAACTGATAACCATACAATCGGGCGAAAAAACGATTAATGTCTCTTTACGGGATGTTACCCGCATGACACTTGAAAACTATGGCGTCGTATTTTCCGACCGCGATCAGGAAGTAACTTTTTACATGGACCTGAAACATAATCCCGCACTGCGTGAGCGAATCCGTGATGCCTTCGGAGCTTATACCGAAGAGCGGGACAGGAAGCGCTATACAGTGCGGGAATAATTATTCCAACCAAACAATCTTTATGAACACAAAACGTCTTTCCGACAGCATTGAAAAAGCGCTGAACGGGCAACTGACCAAAGAAGCTCAGGCTGCCGAAGTGTATCTTTCCTACGGTACATGGGCTGATGAGAACGGATATTCCGGCATCGCGAATTTCCTGTACCGTCATGCCTCCGAGGAACGCAATCATATGATGAAAGTGCTGGAATATATCCAGAACCGCGGCGGCCGCGCGCGCATTACTGCGATTCCGGCCCCTGGTCCTGATCCGCAGTCAATACAGGACTGCTTCGAAAAAGTATTTCAGCATGAGGTGGATAATACTACTGCCATATATGCGATTGCGCAGATGAGCATGCAGGAGCAGGATTGGGCTACCTGGAATTTCATGCAATGGTTCGTGAAAGAGCAGGTGGAGGAAGAAACACTGGCATTGCAACTACTGGACCGTATTAAAATTGCGGGTGGCAAAAATGCGCAGGACGATGCATTGCTGCAGCTGGACAGGGAACTGAAGGACAAACCTGATGATGCTCCTGCACCGGAAACCGCTACCGCAGAGAATCCGTGATCACAGTCGCTTTCTGCTGTTTAAAAAACTGAGTATTTCTGAAGGCTGCATTTCGATCATGGCTGCTCCATTGTCGATTGCAGCCTTTGGCATAAGCGGCAGTTCCGCGCTGTCCGGTGTCTGCGCAATGGTATAAGCACCCTCTTTACGTGCAAACAGCATGCCTTCAGAGCCATCGGTATTGGCCCCGGAAAGGAGGATGCAGGTAAGCCTGCTGCCATATATCATTGCGGCAGATTCGAAAGATACGTCGATACTCGGCCTGCTGTACAGGATACGTTCAGAATCGTCCAGCGAAAGCGTGCCATCCGACTCAAACAGCAGGTGATAATCGCCGGGACTTACGTAGATCACCCCGGGCCAGATATGGTCTTTTTCTTCAACATCGCGTACGGGCAGACTGGTACGCTGCTTCAGCAACTGCGTGAGCACTGTCTCGCTGGTAGCTTTGCGATGCAGAACAAGTATGATCGCGGCCTGTACGTCCGGACGCAATGCAGGTAATATCTGCAGCAGTACATCCAGGCTACCCGCGGAACCGCCGATGAGCACAAGATCGTCTACTAATATTCCTTTCTCCATATACGTTCTTTTTGCTGTTGTTTGTAGCGTTGCTGCAGTCCGGAAAACTTCAGCGTTTCCTTGGTACCCAGAGCCAGGAAGCCCAGGCGCTCCAGGCTGGCATCGAACAGATCCAGTACACGCTCCTGCAGACCGCGGTCGAAATAGATCAGCACATTGCGGCACAGGATCAGCTGAAATTCATTGAAAGACCCGTCGGACACCAGGTTGTGCGTGGCACATATCATTTTCTCCTTCAGTTCGTCGCGGAAAATCACGCGATCGTATTGTGCTGTGTAATAGGCTGAGAAATCCTGTGTGCCCCCGGCCATGCGGTAATTTTCGGAATATTCCCGCATGCGTATCAGCGGAAAAATGCCGCTGCGTGTTTTCTCCACCACATCCGGGTTAATATCGGTTGCATAGATGAGTGATTTGTGCAGGAGTCCGCTTTCTTTCAACATGATCGCCATCGAGTATACTTCTTCCCCTGTGGCGCATCCTGCATGCCAGATACGGATAAAGGGCCGCATCGCAATTTCCGGGAAAACCGTAGTACGCAGGTAATTATAGAAAAGCGGGTCGCGGAACATTTCCGTAACGTTCACGGTCACCTCTTCTATAAAGCGTTTGAGGTAATCCGGGTGACGCCGCAGATGATTACGGAACGCAGCAAAGTCCTCAAAGCGGTCGAGACTCATCAGACGATTGATGCGCCTGATGATCGATGCTTTTGAGTATTCGCTGAAATCGTAGCCGTACAGACGCATGATATCATCCAGCAACTCCGTTACCTGTGCGTCGTTTACTTTTAGTTCAATCAATCCACTTGTTTTATATGAGCTGAAAGTACCAGCATCAGTTTGTCCACATCAATAGGTTTGGATACGTAATTGTCGGCACCTGCGGCCAGGCATTTTTCCCGGTCGCCGATCATCGCCTGCGCCGTTACGGCTATCACCGGTGCCGCAGAACATGCTTTCAGCAATGGAATCGCTTCGTAGCCGTCCATTTCGGGCATCATCATATCCAGCAGCACAATGTCTATATTCGGATGGGCCTCCAGCAGTGCTATTCCCTGCCGGGCGCTCACCGCGGTGTGACAGGTGAATCCTCTTACCTGCAGGGTGGCAGACAGGGCGAATATATTACGCACATCATCGTCTATAATCAGAATAGTTCCTGAGTACATGTATTATGACCTTTTATAAGTTCCGTAATCGTAAAGCCATACCCGCAACAGCGAGAGCAGCTGATCCACATCCACCGGTTTGGTGATATAATCCGAAGCACCGGCGCTGATACATTTTTCACGATCGCCTGTCATCGCCTTGGCCGTAACGGCTATCACCGGCAGATGCTTCCAGTCGGGGCGCTTGCGTATCTCGCGCGCCGTTTCGTAACCGTCCATCTGCGGCATCATCATATCCAGCAAGACCACATCAATTTTTTTATTCCGTTGCAGTTGTGCGAGTGCTTCTTTACCGTCTATCGCTGAAACCACGGTCATTTCCATCTGCTCCAGCGATTTGGTGAGCGAGAATATATTCCTTACATCGTCGTCTACCACCAGTACGGTTTTATCTTTGAGCACATCATTGAGCGATCCCAGTCTGCGAGCAGATTGTTTATCCCCCCCGCCCTGCTGCTCAGATACAAGATGCAGGAATATCGACACCTCATCCAGAATGCGCTGGTAGGAATGCGCAGTCTTTACCACTATGGAGTCGGCATATCGTTTGATGCGCTGCTCCTCGGCCAGAGAAAGGCTTTTACCGGTGAATACGATAATCGGCAGTCCCTCAAATTCGGGATTATTCTTCAGTGTTTCCAGGGTTTCGTAAGCGGTGTTGTCCGGGATACCCATATCCAGTATCACACAGTCGGCTTCACTCCGAAGCGCATCAATGCTGTCGGAAACATTGTTCTTGATCTCGGATTGTATCGAGAAAGACTCGAGGAAATAAGCGAGTGCCTGCGCATGCATTTTATTATCTTCCACGATGAGTACCTTCCGGTGATCCCGGTTCAGTACCTCTTCTATACGGCGGAACATCTCCTGCATCTGCTCGGTGGCGAGCGGCTTGTCTATGAAGTCTACAGCGCCTTTGATCAGCGTTTCGCGGCGCAGGGAATGCGACGACATCACATGCACCGGAATATGCCGCACGAGCGGATCTTCTTTCAGCTCCTCCATCACCTGGAATCCGCTTTTCACGGGCAGCTGGATGTCGAGCAGGATACCTTTCGGCTGATATTCGCGTGCCATGTTCAGGGCTTCATCCCCACGCACGCAGACAACACCTTTATATCCTTTGTTGCGCGTAAACGCCAGCAATGCCTGTGCAAAGGAAACGTCGTCTTCTACGATGAGGATGCTGCGGTCGGAAGGTTTGAGTTCATCCCGGTCATCCGGTATACGTTCAGGGATAGATTCACTGAGATATCTGTTGACCGTTTCAGTTTCGGCAGTGCGACGCTTTGCCGGCACCGGAGCCATTGAGGACTCAGACATGGAGGAAGTGATATCCTGGTAAGGCCTGTAGCTTACGGGGATGATGAGTATAAACGTACTTCCCTCCTGCGGTTTGCTGTCGAGCTGGATGTCTCCTCCCAGCAGACGGCTCAGCTCCTTACTGATGGAGAGACCGAGGCCCGTGCCGCCAAACTTACGCCGTGTGGAACCATCTGCCTGCTGGAATGCTTCAAAGATCATCCGTTGCTTTTCTTCCGGAATGCCTATACCCGTGTCGATCACGTAGAACGCGATGTTACCTTTGGGAGCCGGAGCGATTTTCAGCGTTACGGAACCTTTCTGTGTAAACTTCAGCGCGTTTGCGATGAGGTTGCGCAATATCTGTTCCAACCGCAGCTTATCAGTCTCCACTGTCGACGGCAGCTGCTCTCCCATAATAATATCGAAACTGAGTCCTTTGTCCCTGGCTACCGGGGCGAACAGGCTGCTCATATCGCGCCCTATACCTTCGAGCGACACGGGCACCACCTCCAGATCCATTTTGCCGGCTTCGATCTTAGACAGGTCCAGTATCTCATCAATAAGCGTGAGCAGTCCCGCCCCCGAACTCTGGATCACGCGTGCATACTCTACCTGGTTTGCATTCAGACTGCCGTCGGCATTCTCTGTGAGCAAGCGGCTCAGCAGCAGAATAGAGTTGAGCGGAGTGCGCAGCTCGTGCGACATATTGGCGAGGAATTCAGATTTGTATTTCGTGCTTTGCTCCAGTTCCGCCGCTTTTTTCACAACTTCCCTGTTGCGTTCGAGTATGGTCTGGTTGCGCTCTTCGAGCAGGTGCGCACGTGCTTCGAGCTCCAGATTCGCCTCGTTGAGCTCTTCCTGCTGTACTTTCAGTTCTTCTTCGGAGGCCTGCAGTTTTTCGGTCTGCGCTTCCAGTTCGGCATTGATATTTTCGAGCTCGTTGTGCTGTGCAAGCAATTCCTCTGCCTGCGCCTGAGTTTCTTCCAGTAATTCCTGCAGGCGCTCATAGCTTAACGCTGCATTCACTGCGATACCGATATTATGGGCATTCAGCTGAAGTAATTGCAGCGACAAGGCATCCGGTTCACGCAGCATACCGAGCTCAAACACTGCAAGCACATTGTCCTCAAATATCACGGGCAAAGCGACAATATACGTGGCATGCGTATTGCCCAGGGAAGAGGCTATCTGTAAATAACCGGAAGGCAGGGGACCGGTCACGAGCATTTTTTTGTCTGCGATCGCCTGACCCGCAAGACCTGCTCCTGAAGTGATTTCTTCCGGCATATCCGATTGCGCGAAACCGGCGCGCAGACGGTATCGCATGTTCTTATCGAGCACGTAGGCAGCACCCACCGGGGCTTGAAGCAGGGAAGCAAGTGTGTTGAGCACGCGGCCTGCAACGGATTCCAAAATGCGCTCGCCACGCATCGCATCAGCAAGCTTCACGGTTCCGGATTGGAGCCAGTCTTTATCTTTCAGCTCACGGAAACTGTTGTCCAGCGCGCAAATCATATTATTGAGCGCAACAGATATGCGTCCGAGCTCATCGCCGCTTTCGTCGCTGCTGCGAACGGAATAATCACCTTCCGCAATATGGCTTGTCACCGACTCAATTGCGGCAATACGTTTTTTAGTTTCGATGAATTTCGCCTCTTCTTCGCGCTGACGCTGCATACGCTCTTCAAGATCGTTCTTGATGCGGAAATAAGCCATCAGGGAAATCAGTACGGAGAGCACAGCTGCCAGCACAACCATCACAGGGGTGAACGTTGTATATCGGTCCTGCGTGGAAAGGCGTTCGTCGAGCTTTTGCTTTTCTTCTTCACGTACTGCATTCAGCTGGCCTCTCAGCTCCTCCATGATCTCGTTACCACGGTTGATATCGTTTTTTGCGGTTTGTCCGATATCTGCAATCGAAACATGCGCGTCCGTCACCATGCTGATAACCTTCTGCATCTGCTTGAACCGCTCATCTATCAGCAGGCGCAGGCGATCGAGGTTCCGCTGTTGCACCTCATTATCCGAAGTAAGTGATTTGAGATCTCGCCATTGACCCAGTATTTTATCATAGCGGCCATTGTATGCGTCCAGATAACGTTTTTCTTCCGTGAGCAGATAACCCCTTTGTGCCGCTTCGGCATCTTTCAGATTAGAAAACAGCCGTTCGGTATTTACGATCACCTGGTTGGTATGATTCACCCACTGTGACGATTCAATCAGCTTCCTGTTTGAGTAGAAGGATGCGAGAGAACTCAGCACCAGCAGCGTTACGGATATCGAGAATACCACGCGCAGTCGTCGTGCCACGGAAGAAGTTAACTTTTTTCTTTCCATTCAATAAAATGCTTTAGATAGGGCTATCCCCGTTTTGCGTTACAGGCAGGCTGATGATAAAAGTGGCACCTTCGCCTTCTGCACTGCGCGCGGTGATAGTACCCCCGTGTTTTTCAATGATCTTTTTCACAATAGCCAGCCCTATGCCCGTTCCTTCATATTCTTCTTTTGCGTTCAGGCGCTGGAATATGGTAAATATTTTGTCGAGGTATTGTTCGTCGAATCCGATCCCGTTATCCCTGATATAAATATGGCAGAAAGTACTTCCCGAAGCGTCTTTATACTCCTCGCCGCTGATGCTGATGCGCGGAGGTGTACCGGGTATGGAGAATTTAAGCGCGTTGCTGATCAGGTTCTGGAATACCTGCCGGATCTGACCGGCCACGCATTCCACTTCCGGCAGCGGCTCTATCTCGATCACGGCACCTTTTTCCTTGATGGAAAATTCCAGGTCTATCAGTATCTCTTCTATAAGTTCGTTCAGATTGGTACGCTTGAACAGCGATTTGATGGATAGACGGGAATAACTCAACAGGTCTGATATGAGACTGCTCATCCGGCGGGACGCGTCGATCACGCGATCCATATACGTAAGTGCATCCCCGCCTTCCACCAGGCAGCGTTCGCGGATGCGATTGCTGTAGATCTGTATTTTGCGCAACGGCTCCTGCAGATCGTGCGAGGCTACAGAAGCGAATTGTTGTAACTCATGATTGCTCAATTCCAGCTCTGCATTTTTCTGCATCAGCTCTTTGGTCCGTTCGCGCACCTTCGTATCCAGTTCTTCATGCGCTTCTTTCTGCTCCTGTATATCGGTAAAAGTGCCGACCCACTTCACTACGGAATTTCCCTGGATAAGTGGGATCATCCGCAGCAGATGATACCGGAATGTACCGGTAGCCAGGTGTTGTAAACGCATTTCACTTACAAACGGCTCGTTCTTCTTCAAGGCACGATCCATGTCCTCCTTCAGCCCCTTGTCGTCCGGGTGCACTTCAGGAAATCCTGTTTTTGACGCAGAGTATTCAAACCAGCGTTCGTTTACAAATTCCAGCACGCCATCGGGATTTTCCGTAAATACGATCTGAGGGAAAGACCGGATCAGCGTCTGTTGTTCTGCCGACAGGCGCTTCAGGTTTTTTTCGGTTTGCCTGCGCACTTCCACCTCCTGCGTGAGCGAAGCTTTTGTACGCACCAGTTCTCTGTGCTGCTCGGAAAGCCGGTACAGGGTTTTGACCTTAAGTATGAAAATATCCGGATCTACCGGTTTGGTTACATAATCCACCGCTCCGGAAGCATATCCGCGTGTGATAAACCGCTTCTCTATATTTACGGCTGAAAGGAAAATAATAGGAATATCGCGTCCCCTCTGGGTACCTGCCAGGGCTTCTGCCACCTCAAATCCGTCCATGCCGGGCATTTGTACGTCCAGGATGATCAGCGCATAATCTTTCCGAAGCACCTTCAGCAGGGCTTCTTCACCGGAATGCGCTTCATCCACGGGAAAATGGCTCTGTTCGAGCACTTTTTTCAGCGAAAAAATATTCTCCGACTTATCGTCGACGATCAGGATCATGAATGACAAACGTTTAAGAGCGGGCAGATACACATCCTCCCGCTCCGGAAAACAAAAGAAACATAATTAAAGCGGGCGGGTTTACACAATTTTGCAGATGCTTTACATAATTCCCACTTAAGGCATTGTAATCCTGTAAACCGCTCTGTACCCGAGAAACTTTCCACACAAAAAAGGAGTTTATCAACATCAGGAAGATTGCTGCCGGAACACCCTGAAAATAATTGGAAACGCAAGCTTTTTTCGGTATTTTTGTGTATCTTCAAAAAGCGCCGTGCTTCGCTGTCAGCAAGCATTTCAACGCCCCGGCACCGTATATGCGAACGAACAGCCGACAGTTCCGCGGCCTTGAAGGAAAAACCACTTAATACACTAAGCTTTTAAAAAAATAATGAGTAGCGAAAACGAAGTTTTGAACGCCCCGGCACCGACTTACGGTGCCGATAGTATCCAGGTACTGGAAGGATTGGAAGCGGTTCGAAAACGTCCCGCCATGTATATTGGTGATATCGGGGTAAAAGGCCTGCATCACCTGGTGTACGAGGTAGTGGATAACTCTATAGATGAGGCCCTTGCGGGATATTGTAAAAATATCACTGTTACCATTCACGAAGATAATTCCATCTCTGTACAGGATGACGGCCGCGGTATCCCTACCGGTATCCATGCCAAGGAAGGCCGTTCGGCACTGGAAGTGGTGATGACAGTACTGCATGCGGGTGGTAAGTTTGACAAAGACTCCTACAAAGTGTCCGGCGGTCTGCATGGTGTTGGTGTGAGCTGTGTGAACGCTTTGAGCAGCCATATGCATACCACCGTTACGCGCGATGGCAAGATCTTTGAGCAGGAATACAAATGCGGCGTGCCGCAATACCCGGTTCGCGAAATAGGCACAACCGATAAACGTGGTACCTTACAGCATTTCTGGCCCGACCAGTCTATCTTTAAGGAGTTTGTTTATGTGCGCGACATTCTTGCGGGCCGTCTGCGGGAATTATCTTTCCTGAACAAAGGCATCCGCATCCTGCTGATTGATGAGCGTGAGAAAGATGAGCAGGGCAATAATGTAGCGGAAGAGTTTTACAGTGTAGGGGGTATTGTCGAGTTCGTGCAGATGCTGGATCAGAATGGCAAACGCGATCCGCTGCTTCCCGCTCCTATCTGGGTGGAAACACATGATTCAGAAACGAACGTAGCCGTGGAAGTGGCTATGAGCTACAACAGCTCATTCAACGAGCATATCTTCTCTTACGTTAATAATATCAATACAATTGAGGGCGGAACGCACGTAGCCGGTTTCCGCCGGGCAATCACCCGCGTATTCAAAGCATACGGCGATAAGAACAAACTTTTCGAAAAAGCAAAAGTGGAGATCACCGGAGACGACTTCCGTGAAGGACTCAGCGCGATCGTATCGGTAAAAGTGCCCGAACCACAATTTGAAGGCCAGACCAAAACAAAGCTCGGGAACAATGAGGTAATGGGTGTGGTGGACGTGTCTATGAGCCGCGTGCTGGACGCATATCTTGAGGAACATCCCAAAGAAGCCAAACTGATCATCGATAAAGTGATCCTGGCGGCACAGGCGCGTGCTGCTGCACGTAAAGCCCGTGAAATGGTGCAGCGCAAAAGCGTGCTGAGCGGAGGCGGAATGCCCGGCAAACTGGCAGACTGCTCTGAAAAAGATCCTCAACAATGTGAACTTTACCTGGTGGAAGGGGACTCGGCCGGCGGTACCGCCAAACAAGGCCGCGACCGTCACTTCCAGGCGATCCTTCCGCTGCGCGGTAAGATCCTGAACGTAGAGAAAGCACAGGAGCACAAAATATACGAGAATGAGGAGATCAAAAACATGTTTACCGCGCTGGGCGTTACGATCGGCACTCCCGAAGATCCGAAAGCACTGAACCTGTCCGAGCTCCGCTACCATAAGATCATTATCATGACCGATGCCGACGTGGACGGTTCCCATATCGCCACGCTGATCCTTACTTTCTTCTTCCGTTACATGAACGGACTGGTGCAGCAGGGCTATGTATATCTTGCCCAACCACCGTTGTACCTTGTCAAAAAAGGAAAAGAAGAAATCTATGCGTGGAATGAGGAAGACCGCAAACGTGAGGTAACGCGTCTCGGAAACGGTAAAGAAGATTCTGTAACGATCCAGCGCTATAAAGGTCTTGGAGAAATGAATGCTGAGCAGTTGTGGAGTACCACCATGAACCCGGAAACGCGCTCGCTGAAGCAGGTGACTATCGACAGCGCCGCAGAGGCAGACCGCATCTTTGCGATGCTGATGGGTGACGATGTACAACCCCGCCGCGAGTTCATCGAAAGTCATGCCAAATACGCGAATATCGACGTATAAGCAACAATTCTTCTTTTTGCCTTGTGTCGGCTGCCTTCCGTTTGAGGCAGCCGATTTTTTTTAGACTTTACGGACATAAAAAAGACCGCTGTCTGAAGACAGCGGTCTTTTACAAGAACATCCGGGACGGATTATCCTCCGATCGCCACACGGCTGAAGGCAACCACTTCCAGTCCGGATTCAACGGATTTCACATATTCGGCAACAGTTTTGCTGTTGTCTTTTACGAAAGCCTGGTGAACCAGTGTATTTTCTTTGAAGAATTTATTCAGTTTTCCTGCAGCGATTTTCTCAGCCATGTCAGCAGGTTTACCTTCTGCCATGATCTGCTCAACAGCGATCGCTTTCTCGCGAGCGATTGTTTCTTCGGAAATAGTAGATTCGTTCAGACCCAGCGGGTTCATTGCAGCAATCTGCATAGCCACGTCTTTACCTGCAGCGATCACGTTATCGTTAGCTGCTTTGTTCAGACCTACCAGTACACCGATACGGTAGTTACCATGGATGTAAGGAACGACTGCTGCTGCATTCACCTGCTCATAGCGGGTAACGTCAATTTTCTCACCGATCTTAGCAACCATTTCCAGCAGTTTTTCGCCTACTGTAGCTCCCTGCATCGGCAATGCTTTCAGATCGCATCGATATCAGCAGCTTTGTTTTCAAGTGCGATATCAGCTAATTCCAGACCGAATTTCATGAAGTCCTCATTTTTAGAAACGAAGTCAGTCTCTGACTCAGTGTGAGGATGATACCGTAGGTATCGGCAGGGTTTGCTTTAGCGATAACCACACCTTCTTTCGCATCACGGTCGCTACGGTTCGCAGCTACTTTCTGTCCTTTTTTACGCAGGTAATCGATCGCTTTTTCGAAATCACCATCGCTCTCCATCAGTGCCTTGCGGCAGTCCATCATTCCGGCGCCTGTTTGCTGGCGCAATTTGTTTACATCTGAAGCTGTTATTGTAACACTCATTTGTTTATAATTTTTTAATAAAGCGGTTTGTATAAATTAGTTGAAAGCCCTGGTTAAAGGGCTTTCAACAACAATATTTAAAAAATCGGGCAGAGCCTCCGGGACCTGAGCATTAAGCACGGCCACCGCGGGGGGCACCTGTACGGCTACGTCCGCCGCTTCCTGCGTTAGGACCGCGACCACGACCAGCGCCGCCGCCACGACGTTCGTTTTTATCATCTTCCTCATTGATCTCGAGTCCGCGGGAAGCAGTTGCTTCTTCTTCATTTGCATCTTCTTCACCGTTCTCTTTAGCCTGGCTACGCTCCTGCAGACCTTCCATGATGGCAGCAGTGATGTAGTTGGTAATGATAGCGATAGATTTTGTAGCATCGTCATTCGCAGGAACAGCGAAATCCACTTTAGAAGGATCTGCAGTTTGTATCTACCATAGCGAAGGTAGAGATACCCAGACGTTTTGCTTCTGCCAGTGCGATGTGCTCGTGGCTGATATCTACGATGAACAGTGCAGCAGGGATACGGCCCATCTGAGCGATACCACCGAGTACTTTTTCCATTTTGTCTTTGCTGCGGCTCAGGGTCAGGCGCTCTTTTTTGGTAACGCTGTCCATGGTACCGTCATCCAGCATTTTCTGGATGCTCTGCATTTTCTTCACGCTCTTACGGATTGTCTGGAAGTTCGTGAGCATACCACCCAACCAACGTTCAGTAACATAAGGCATGTTTACGGATGTTGCTGCTTCAGCTACGATTTCTTTAGCTTGTTTTTTAGTAGCAACGAACATGATTTTCTTACCACTCTTAGCAATTGATTTCAGCGCGGCAGCAGTTTCCTGCAAGACCATCGATGGTTTTGTTCAGATCGATAATGTGGATGCCGTTTTTTTCAGCAAAGATGTACGGCAACATTTTGGGATTCCACTTTTTCTTCAGGTGGCCAAAGTGAACGCCTGCTTCCAAAAGTTGCTGGTGAAGACTTTTATTTTCTTCCATTGTCTGGATAATTGATTGAAGTTTGAAAAAAATATTTTTAAATTTGGTACCGGATGCAGCCAAGCAGGCTGCATCCACGCATCATATTAACGTTTAGAGAACTGGAAGCTACGACGAGCTTTGCGTTTACCGAATTTCTTACGTTCAACGGAGCGGGGATCGCGCATCAGCAGACCTGCTTGTTTCAATGCAGGGCGATAATCCGGATTCACCTCGCACAATGCGCGGGCAATACCCATTTTGATGGCTTCTGCCTGGCCTTTCGGACCACCACCATGTACATTAATAACGATATCAAATGAATCTGTAGCCTCGATTGTCTTCAGCGGAAGCTCAACCTGATTTTGCAGATACATGATCGGGAAGTAAGCTTTGTATTCTTTTTCGTTTACCGTGATGTTTCCGGTTCCTTTGCTCAGGTATACGCGAGCTACGGCTTCTTTACGGCGACCAACGGCGTTTTTTTGCTTTTCCATTTATTTATAAAATGTCTTTTTGTTGGTAAATTATTTTAATTCTTTAGGTTGCTGTGCAGTGTGAGGATGCTGCAGCCTCTTCATACACGAACAGTTTTTTCGCCATTGCACGGCCCAGACGGTTTTTAGGCAGCATACCTTTTACAGCGCGCTCGATCATCAGATTAGGACGACGTGCTAACCAGGTTTTTAGCGCTCTCGATCTTCTGACCACCAGGATGACCGGAGAATGTCTGATATTCTTTATCTTCCATTTTGTTACCGGTCAGTTGTACTTTACCGGAGTTTACAACGATTACATAGTCTCCGCAATCGAAGTGAGGAGTGTAGTAAGGCTTGTTCTTACCACGCAGTGTGTGCGCAATTTTTGTAGCCATGCGGCCCAATGTCTGATTGGTAGCATCTACAACGTACCAGTCGCGCACAACGATTTGCTCGTTTGCCGATTTTGTTTTGAAGCTTAAGTGTCTCATTATCTTGTGAATAAAAAAAATGCGTTGAATCGATAACCTTTTCTGCAGCAGCCGTTCCTGATCGGGAAAGAAGTACAGCAGGAAAAGGGAGCGCAAAGGTAAACCGACAATGCATCTCTACCAAAGAATTTATAAACTTTTTTTGATCAACGTCTGCAAATATCTGATTTTCAATAAAAAAATTGCACAGAATTTTACACCTGCTGTCCCGTTTTATTAAAATCACCCTGATGCAGCTGAGTACCGGCACCGTAATCAGTAATGTACCCCCACCCCCTTTTGCAAAAAAACTGTATACATTTGAGTACAGGTATATTCCATGGGAAAAACCCGCTTTTAATCGATTCATTTTTCAAAAATATCCACCCTTATGGCTACCGTTAATATTTACCTTACTTACAATGGCAACTGCGAAGCGGCCTTCGACTTTTACAGATCCGTGTTCGGCGGCGAATTCTCTTTTTTCAGTCGCTTTAAGGATATGCCTTCCGAATCCGGCACCTCTAAACCCGAAGACGCGGAAAAAATAATGCACGTGTGTCTGCCCATCAGCAAGGAAACAATGCTTATGGCAAGCGACCTGGGCAGCGAATGGGCCGCACAATTTAAAGAGGGTAATAACTGTGCCATTTCCATTAATGCAGGTTCACGCGAAGAGGCTGATCGCCTGTTCAACGGTCTTTCTGAAGCCGGACAGGTTACGATGCCTATAGGCAATACTTTCTGGGGCGCCTATTTCGGCATGTTCACCGACCAGTTCGGGATCAACTGGATGGTGAATTTTGATGCGCAACCATAACTCCTGCTTCCACTCTTTTTATTACAAAAACAACAACTATGAACAATAAAATTCATATCCAGGCCAGCATTGCAGCCGACAGACAGAAAGCTTGGGACGCCTACACACTTCCCGAGCACATTACAAAATGGAACTTTGCCTCACCCGACTGGCACTGCCCTTCGGCGCGAAATGATATGAGGCCCGGAGGCACCTACGCTGCGCGTATGGAAGCAAAAGACGGCAGCTTTGGCTTTGATTTTGAAGCTGTTTATACCAATGTGCAGGAAGGAAAAGGATTCAGCTATAAGCTCGGCGACCAAAGAGCTGTGGATGTGCATTTTACCGAAGCCGGCGGGCAGACCGTGGTAGATGTTTATTTCGATCCGGAAAATCAGAATCCTCAGGAAATGCAGCAACAGGGCTGGCAGGCAATTCTGAATAATTATAAAGCTTATACAGAATCGCTGTGATACGTAAGAGGATTATGAGGCATCTTTTCAAAAAAGCATACCTGGCAATAATGCTGACGGGTGGCATTATATATGCTCCCGCCGCATTGTTAGCGCAAAACAAGGGAAAACAAATGAACATAACTAACAAAGAAGCGCAGGCTACAGACAAAATGCACCTGGGCGCATTTTCCATGAGCCTGAGCGTAAAAAACCTGGATTCATCCAGGCAGTTCTATGAGCAGCTGGGCTTTACCGTTTTCGCGGGCAGTATGCAGCAGAACTACCTGATCATGAAAAACGGGAATGCGCTCATCGGTTTGTTCCAGGGAATGTTTAAGGGGAATATCCTCACGTTCAATCCGGGTTGGGACGAAAATGCCCGGAATATGGAATCGTTCGACGACATACGACAGATACAAAAGAAACTGAAAGAGGCAGGCCTGAAGCTGAGCAGCGAAGCGGACGAAAAAACAAGCGGCCCTGCCAGTCTCATGCTGACCGATCCGGATGGCAACCTGATCCTTTTAGACCAGCATCGTTAAAAAATGAATTCCCTTTTTATGCTGACAGACATACATCCCAAGCTTCCGATGCGTGATATGGAGGCAACCGTCACTTTTTATGCAGATCGCTTAGGCTTCACCGTTAGCGGGCGCTACCCGGAATACCTGATCCTGCGTAAAGATGCCGTGGAATTGCATTTTTTCAGTTTTCCCGGCCTTGACCCCGAAAATAATTACGGACAGGTATATATACGCGTACAGGACATTGAAAACTGGTATACCCGGGTACAGTCGCAGGTGACCATTCATCCGAACGCCCCCCTGCAGCAAAAGCCGTGGGGCCTGAAAGAATTTGCTATACTGGACCCGGATAACAACCTGCTTACATTCGGTTCGCTTTGCTGATAAAAGCTCGTACACCGGGCAACTATCCACATAATATTTTGACTATATAGAAAAAATGCGCTAGCATTGTGGAACTCCAGCAGAAGCCAGGCGGACACGTGTGTAAAGGATATAGTACAGCTTCTGTCATCCGATAAAATGAACACACAAGACAATGATTAAGCGCATCATCCGCAAAGTGGCCTCCAGCATAGGTACTCACATTCATATCCCGGGCAATTCGCATAATGAAACAATATTGCTCGCAACAGGCACAATGTTGTCTAAGCAGCAATTCGGGATGCACTCCACAAATATTAATGATTACGAATTTCGCATATTCAGTCAGTTCGGAGATGACGGCATTATCCAGTATCTGATCAAGCACGTAAAAATCGAAAATGAATTGTTCATCGAATTTGGCGTTGGGAATTATCTCGAGTCAAACACGCGCTTCCTGATGATGAACAATAACTGGTCGGGATTTGTTATGGATGCTTCTGAAGCGGATATGAATGCATTGAAAAAACAGGACTGGTACTGGCAATATTGTCTTACACAGAAGGCCGTATTTATCGATAAGGATAACATTAATGGCCTGCTCGCGGAAACAGGTTTTTCCAATATCGGGTTGCTGCACATTGATTTAGACGGTAATGACTACCATATTCTCGAACATCTGGACCTGTCGCGCCTGAACCCATCTATCATTATTATGGAATATAATGCGGTATTTGGTAAAGAGCGTGCGATATCCGTTCCGTATGATAAAAGCTTTGATCGTACCCGTGCCCATTACAGCAATTTGTTTCTGGGTGCTTCTCTTGCCGCGATGAACCATATGGCTGAACAAAAAGGCTATGCGCTTGTGGGTTGCAACCTGGCCGGCAACAATGCGTATTTCGTACGTAAAGACCTGCTGAATGATCGTATTAAAGCCGTCCCGGTAGCTGACGCATACAAAGAAAGCAGATTCCGGGAGAGCAGAAATCAGGATTACACACTTTCATACGTTTCCGGCAGCAAACGCTCGGAATTAATCAAAGGATTGTATGTGGTAAATGTACTTACCAACCAGCTGGAGAAATTCTGATACCGTCTAGTGCCCCCAATTGATAAAACCGATATCCTCCACCGGTTTCCCGTTTCGCGTACTTCCTTTTACGATAAAAGTATACCGGCCTTCCGGAAAGGAATCGGAGGCCTGCAGGAAAACAACGGGTACGGATACTCCGTTCATATTGTCGCGACGCAGCACGAACTCTTCTCTGAGTAAATTGGTCCCGGCTGCAATAAAACCCTCCCGTAAAACGAGGTCGGATGTACAGTAAAGGACAAGCCGGTTACTGTCCAACTGATCTTCCAGACAATTTACCTCATTCTTATAGAGGCAATGCCTCGTTCCTTTTTTTTTCGCTGACAATGCGCTCCAGGTGGATTTCGGCAAGTGCATAAGGGTCGTTCAGGTCGATTGTGGTGTCTGTAATATCAAAAGCGGCACCGTTCGTTTCATAGATATAATCACAGCCGGAGCAGTTGCCACAGGACTCAGAAACCGCCGTAACAACGATAAATAAAGCGGCGGCAAACAGCATTTTCAGAAAGCGGAAAGGGCAGATACTCATGTGTGTAGGTATTAACGCGGTAAGAACGGCATGTTAAAAACTATTAAAACTAAAGTTCGTAATATTTTATCAGAAAAATTCCCGACTATTTTTGCGGGATAACAAACCCTGATATGCTTCGTTTTCAACACTCCTCTTATCTGACGGCTTTAGTGCTGATTCCGGTATTGATTGCCCTGTTTGTTGCGCTCCTGCTATGGCGTCGTAAAAAAATAGAGCAGATGGGTATGGTGGAAAATGTAAAAAGTCAGCTGCTCGGCTATATTCCTGCCCGCGATACCCTGAAGTTCATATTGATGGCGACCGCCCTCGTACTGGTGATCATCGGTTGCGCCAACCTGCAGAAAGGCGGCGCTACCGAAACGGTACAACGCCGTGGGGTGGATGTGATGATTGCGCTGGACCTCAGTAAAAGTATGCTGGCAAAGGATATCCAACCCGACCGGCTGACGCGGGCCAAACAACTGATTGAGCGGCTTACCGACAAAATGAGCAATGATCGTGTGGGACTTGTGATCTTTGCCGGCCGCAGCTACCTGCAGGTTCCGCTGACGATCGACTACAGTGCGCTGAAACTGATCCTGCAAACGGTAACACCCGACATGATACCGACTCAGGGCACTGTGATCGGGGATGCGGTAAAACTCTGTAATGCGTCGTTCAGCAGTAAAGAACGGAAGTTCAAGAGCATAGTGCTGATCTCCGACGGTGAAGATCATGATGAAACAGCTATCGCCGCGGTCAAGGAAGCCACCGAGCAAGGCGCAGTGATCCATACTGTGGGTATCGGATCTCCCCAGGGCGCGCCGCTCTTCGACCCTGCCACAAATGCTCCCAAACTGGATGAACAGGGAAACCAGGTGATCACAAAACTCAATGAGGAAGAATTAAAAAATATAGCTGCGGCAGGTAATGGCACTTACACATTGCTGGGGAATACAGATGCAGCCGCCGGTAAGATCATTGATGCCATAGACAATATGGAACAGCGGAACCTCGGAGCGGTGGTGTTTGCCAACTACACCAGCTATTTTCAATATTTCCTGCTTGCAGGACTGTTGCTGCTGATCGCAGAATGGTTGCTGCCCGGTGCGCGCCGGCTGAAGGCGGGCCATACCGGTAAGCGTGCTGCAATACTTCTGGCAATACTGTTAAGCGGCAACAGCGGCTACGCGCAATCGGCAAAAGCGCTGATCGCTTCGGGAAACAAATTGTACGAACAAAAAAAATATGATGCCGCGGCAAAGGGCTATATGATGGCCATACAGAAAGATACGGGCCTGGCAAACACCGGTGCATATAACCTGGGCAATGCGCTGTACCAGCAAAAGAAAATGGACGATGCGCGTAAAGCATTCGAGCTGGCAGCAAAAAAATCAAAAGACACAAAAGATTACGCAAATGCCAATTACAACACCGGCAATACGTATATGAGCGAGCGCAAATGGGAAGACGCGATCACCGCTTACAAAAATGCGCTCCGTAAAAATCCTCAGGACGCCGACGCCAAATACAATCTCTCTTACGCCCAGCAAATGCTGAAGAAAGAAGGAGGTGGCGGTAAAGACAAAAACAAAGACAAGAATAAAGACGATAAAAAAGATCAGAAAGATCAGAAGAAGAACGGCGATCAGGATAAAAAAGAACAACAGCAGCAACAGCAGAATCAGGGCCAGAACGGAGATAAGAAAGAAGAGCAGGAACAGCAGCCGCAACCCCAGCCCAGCAAACTGAGCGAGAAGCAGGCGGAGCAGATCCTGAATGCATTGCAGCAGGAAGAGAAGAAACTCCAGGATAAAAACAAAAAGCGCCTGGGTACTCCGGTAAAAATGGAAAAAGACTGGTAGTTACCGCAATAATAAGCTTCGGGCGGCAGGTCCTTCGTTAAATAGGAGATCCAGCACGCTCAGGTTGGGCAGGAAACCAGCTCTGTCTTCAAATACCTGGTAATAGCGCAGCGAATCAGCTCCGAAGTGACCTTCGTAATCTTTGCACAGAAAGTCGCCTCTCAGATCGGCAGCTCCTTCCGGTAACAATGAGATATATTCCCTGCTTTCCCGGAAAACGGGTGCAATACCCAGGCAGGAAGCCAGCGCGTGTATAGATGCAACATTGAAATCGTAAAGCTGCTCATACGGGTTAACAAACAGGTGTTCGAGCATCGGGGCATAAAACTCGAAGTACGGCGACCTGTTGTAAGCGCTCTGCAAAGTACGCCAGTGTCTTATCTGCCATTTATCACGAGGGTCTGTAAGTACGTCCCGCATCGGTCGGCGCTGCTGCCTGCCCTCGGCAACGGGAATACTTAGTGTGATCACACCGTCAGGTCCTGCGATGAGGTACCGGTTGCGGAAACTCATTTTCTGAAAATGTTCTCCGGCGTCCAGTATGATCTCCGTTGCCTTCAGACAATTCTTCCACCAATACAGATTCGGGAAAGGCAATACCGGACATACCACAAAAAATGACATAAAAAGCGGATAAAACTGTTTTAAGTACCTTGCAAAAAATTGTACCGATGCGTGTTCGCGGATTTCTGATGATTTTGGGACTGCTTCTTGCGGGATTGCCACTCTGGGCCATACAGGTCACAGTAAGCCATGCAACATTCTACACCAACGACAGCAACGGACGCACCGCAAATATAACACTGAGTTGGCGGGCAGCCGCATCTAACCTGCACTACACCGCCGACAAAGCCGGGAAATGGGTCACCACGCTGCAATGTATCCTCCGCTGGTCGGACCATACAGGCATACTTGCCGAAAAAGTGTTTAAGGTAAATACACCGGAACGCAGCAGCCAGGAAGAAGCGCGCAACCAGATCATCGGCGACCAGTATGCCTACATGATGCCCCCGGGCAAGTATCACGTCGAACTGATCCTGTTTGAAATGAAAAAACAAGGAGAGCTGTTTCAATATACCGACTCCATCATCATACCACCTTTCGCTGAAGACAGTCTCCGCCTTTCCTCCGTTGAATTGCTCGACACCAGCTGGGAAGCAGTGTCGGACGTGGTGTATGCACGCAACAACAGAATCGACATCCCTTTGGCCTCGGATTTTGTGGATGATACCAAAACGTACCTGCATTTCTATTACGAAACGTATCGCGGCAATAATTTTAAAGGGAAATCGGGACCGTATTTTATAAAAACATACATCTCCACCAAACCGTATGGATCACCCGTAATCGGCTATGAAAAAGCAGATTCCCTGACCGGAAACGAACGTGATATCCACTATGGGGAATTTCCTGTCGAAAACCTGAGTTCCGGCAACTATTACCTGAACGTGGTGATCGCAGATAAGTACAGTTGGGTGCAGGATAAGCAGTGTACTTTCTTTCAGCGCTTCAATACCCGGAAAAAGAAGTGAAGAACGTGGAAAATATCAGCGCTCCGACCACACTCGAAAAAGAGCCGGACAGTAACGGTGTAACACACGTATTTGACCTTACCACTACGTTTGTGGGGGAAGTATACGCCGGTACAGGTGAAAGCGATCCTGCGCATGCTGTCGCTCATTGCCGATCCCGGAGAAAATCTGATCATCAACGGCTTCCTGAGCAAACCGGATGAGCTTTACAGTAAATATTTCATTTACAACTTCTGGGAAAAGCGCAATAAGAAAGATCCGGGTAAGGCATGGCTGGATTACGCCGAAAAAATAAAAGAAGTCAACCGTATTTTCCCCAATGGCCGCATTCCGGGTTATATGACCGACAGGGGCCGAATCTATATTCAGTACGGGAAACCAAACGACCGCATCATCGTCAACAATGAGAATGGTTCCAATCCGTATGAGGTTTGGCAGTATTATTCTTCAGAAAAAACAGGCCTGGACGGATTATTTCTGTTTTATAAACCGGCGCGGACATTATCCGGATATCAGCTGCTGCACTCCACATTCCCCGACGAGAAGCGCAACCCGAACTGGCGTTCCTTTCTTTACCTGAATAACCTTACGAGCGGCTACAACAACGAAAATTCTCAGGCAGAACAACTTATCGGCAATAAATAAGTATACGCACTATGATCCCATTCAGCAAATACCAGGGAACCGGTAATGATTTTGTACTGATCGATAACCGTGATCTGCATATATCCCTCACCGCGGAACAGATCGCGTTTATGTGTCATCGCCGTTTCGGGATAGGCGCAGATGGGTTGATGCTGCTCGAAAAAGCTGCAGGGTTCGATTTCCGTATGGTGTATTTCAATTCAGACGGAAATGAAAGTACGATGTGCGGAAATGGCGGACGCTGCATTACCGCATTTGCAAGAGACCTGGGTATTATCACCGGGCATGCACACTTTATCGCTATTGATGGCGCACACGAAGCTACTGTGCTGTCAGATGGTGATATTGCCCTGCATATGAACAATGTGCAGAATGTACAGCATTTCGCAGACCACGCGATATTGAATACCGGTTCGCCGCACTATGTAGAGTGGGTGGAAGATGTGGCGGCCGTGAATGTTTTTGAGCGGGGAAAACATATCCGTTATGACGCCGCATTCGCGCCTGGAGGAACAAATGTGAACTTTGTGCAGCGGGACGGAACAATGTTGAAAGTGCGCACCTACGAACGGGGTGTGGAAGATGAAACATACAGTTGCGGCACCGGGGTCACTGCTGCCGCGATCGCTGCGTCGGGAAATGCGACCGGCGCGTTCAGCACCGACATAGCTACACCGGGCGGCAAACTCAACGTATCCTTTATAAAGGACAGCGCAGCAAGTGCCACAGGCGTGGTACTCACGGGGCCGGCCCGTCATGTGTTCGCCGGGCACATTTCACTGGGCTGAAAGTAATTGCCATTTCCCTTATATTTGCGGTATCGGAAAAATCCGGTTTCCGGCGGGCCTTCTGTGCCCTGCCGCTCAACCACCCTCCTGTTGACAGTACCGCTTTCCGTCTTTACTTTATTAATCAGACAAATTTATTTATGGAATATAATAGTTCCCGTGGCAGGCTGTTGATGCCGCAATACGGACGTAATGTCCAAAAAATGGTGGAATACCTGCTCACCATAGACGATCGAGAAAAACGACTTCAGCAGGCGCGCCTGGTGATAGAGCTGATGAGTCTGCTTACTCCCCATCTGAAAACGATGGAAGATTACGAGCACAAGCTCTGGGACCATTTGCACCAGATGACCGATTATCGCCTGGATGTGGACGGACCTTTCCCTCCGCCTACAGAAGAGCAACTGATGCGCAGGCCTGATCCGTTGCCTTACCCGCAATCTCCGATCAAACACCGTCACCTCGGTAAAAACCTGCAGACCCTCATCAATAAGGCCTTGAAGGACGATCCTGAAAAGCGCCAGGGATACGCGCAATCCGTGGGTTATTATATGAAGCTTGCGTATAACAACTGGCATAAAGAAGCGGTGCATGACGATATGGTGCGCAGCGAACTTACTGTTCTCACCGATGGCGAACT
Organism: Chitinophagaceae bacterium; assembly: GCA_049840855.1. Lineage (GTDB taxonomy): Bacteria > Bacteroidota > Bacteroidia > Chitinophagales > Chitinophagaceae > Rurimicrobium. The sequence goes on from JASGJF010000015.1 coordinate 115,739, forward strand.
GCGCTATGAAGCGAGCGGATACAAAGTACCGTTCGATCCGCGCTCCAACTTCCAGGGAGGCAATAAAAACAATAATTACAAGAAGGGTAAAAACCGTAAAAACGGTAACAACGGAAATAACGGTAACAATGGAAATGGTAAGAATAATAAAAACCGGAATTTCAAAAACAAATAAACCTTCATCGTACATTTATAGAAACCACCAGTATCATGAGTTCATTTGAAATCCGCGGGGGGCGCAGGCTTCAGGGCGAGATTACACCACAGGGCGCCAAAAATGAAGCGCTGCAGGTGTTGTGCGCTGCGCTGCTTACCGATCAGCCGGTCACCTTCAGCAATGTGCCGGACATCCTCGATGTGAATATGCTGCTGGAGCTGCTCGGCGACATGGGCGTACGCGTCACGAAGGATGCGCCGAACACATTTACCCTTCAGGCTTCCGAGGTAAACCTGGAATATTTCTCGGGGCAGACGTTTCAACGGAAATCAGGAAAACTGCGCGGGGCGGTAATGCTGGCAGGCCCTTTGCTGGCGCGTTTCGGAAAAGCACTGATACCACAGCCGGGCGGAGATAAGATCGGCCGCCGCCGTCTCGACACACACATACGGGGCTTTGAAAAGCTGGGAGCTTCTTTCCGCTTTGATACGGACAAAAATATATTCACACTGGAATGTGATCACCTCAGCGGCACTTTCCTGCACATGGATGAACCTTCCGTTACCGGAACGGCGAATGTACTGATGGCCGCAGTAATGGCGCAGGGTACCACGCAGATATACAATGCTGCCTGTGAACCTTACCTGCAACAGCTTTGCCGGATGCTGAACAAGATGGGCGCACGGATCAGCGGCATCGGCTCCAACCTGCTGACCATTGAAGGGGTAACGCAGCTCGGGGGTTGCGATCACCGCCTGCTTGCGGATATGATCGAAGTAGGCTCGTTCATCGGTATGGCTGCGATGACACAGAGCGAGATAACCATCAAAAACGCCGATGTGGCACACCTGGGAAATATTCCCGAAACATTTCAGCAATTAGGCATTGAGCTGGAAATACGCGGCAATGACATCTATATACCGGCCCAGGAAAATTACCGCATCCGGCGTTTCATAGACGGATCGATCCTGACGGTGTATGATCATCCCTGGCCGGGATTCACACCGGACCTGCTCAGCATTGTGCTGGTGACTGCCACACAGGCAAAGGGAACAGTGCTGGTGCATCAGAAGATGTTTGAAAGCCGCCTTTTCTTCGTGGATAAACTGATTGAAATGGGTGCACAGATCGTACTGTGTGATCCGCATCGCGCAGTAGTGATCGGACTGAACCGCGATATCAACCTCCGTGGTATAACGATGGTGTCGCCCGATATCCGCGCAGGGGTCGCTTTGCTGATTGCCGCATTGTCTGCAGAAGGTAAAAGCATTATTCAGAACATCGAACAGATCGATCGCGGCTATGAACGCATTGACGAGCGCCTGAACGCGCTGGGAGCGGATATCCGCCGTGTGGACTAATCAATTCAATTAAAAAGCGTACATCATTTACAAATGACATTTATACAGGAATTACAAGAGCGCGGTCTCGTGCAGGACATCATCCCGGGCACCGAAGAGTTGTTAGAAAAAGGAATGATATCGGCCTACATCGGCTTCGACCCTACTGCGGAAAGCCTGCACGTGGGCAGCTTATTGCCGATTACCCTGCTGATGCGTTTACAGAAAGCAGGCCACAAACCTTACGCACTGGTAGGCGGCGCTACCGGTATGATCGGAGATCCTTCCGGAAAATCAGCCGAACGTAACCTGCTCGATAAGGAAACATTAGATCGCAACTGCGACGGTATCCGCAAACAGTTGTCCCGTTTCCTCGATTTCAGCGGTAACACAACGAATGCGGCTGTACTCGTAAACAATTACGATTGGTTTAAGAATTTCTCTTTCCTAGATTTTATCCGTGACACCGGAAAACTGGTTACCGTCAATTATATGATGGCAAAGGATTCTGTGAAGAAACGTATGGAAACGGGGCTTTCGTTTACGGAATTCACGTACCAGCTTATACAGGGTTACGACTTCCTGCATCTGAGCGAGCACCATAATGTTCAATTACAGATGGGAGGTGCCGATCAGTGGGGCAATATCACTACCGGCACTGAGCTTATCCGCAAGAAAGGAGAAAAGGAGGCCTTTGCCTTTACCAGTCCGCTGATCACAAAATCTGACGGATCGAAATTCGGCAAATCGGAAGGCGGCAATATCTGGCTCGATGCAAACCTGACATCACCCTATCAATTCTATCAGTTCTGGCTGAAGCTGCCGGATGCTGAAGCTGAGAAGCTGAGCTTTATTTATTCATTCAAGCCGCTGGAAGAGATACGTACTCTGGTGGCAGAGCACCAGGCAGCGCCGCACTTGCGTCTGCTGCAAAAAGCATTGGCGGAAGAAATGACCGTAATGGTACACAGTGCCGAAGACCTGTTGTTCGCACAGAAGGCCTCCGAAATATTATTCAGCAACAGTGCGGTGGAAGCTTTAAAATCCCTTTCGGAAAAACAGTTGCTCGAAGTGATGGACGGCGTACCGCAGGTAAATGCTCCGCTAAGTTCGCTGCAGGGCGAAGGGGCGATACTGATCGATTTTCTTGCGGAGAACGGAGTATATCCGAGTAAAGGTGAAGCGCGCAAAGCCATACAGGCAAATGCGCTGAGCATCAACAAGGAAAAAATATCCGGCGTTGATACACGCATTACTGCCGGCCTGCTGCTGAACGGCAAATATATGCTGCTGCAAAAAGGCAAATCTAATTATACACTTGCGATATTCGCTTAAATCAGAGCCATTCCATCCGGCTTCTGAACGATCTGATCTGCATGGCATGGTGTCGACCATGCCATGCGTATTTCAGGGCTACCTCCCAGATCGCGACATATTCTTCGCTTTCCGGATGATAGAATCTGAGAACGCGTTGTTCCGGGCTGAGTGATGCCAGCAGTACCGCCCAGCGGTGATGCAGCGCATGGAGCATCGTAATGGAATAATTATGCGGCACGAGCAGTACGTCGTTCGTCTCCGCCCAGAGATCCTGGTCATACGGTTTTATCACCGGATCGTTTTCGGTTAGTGCAAGCTTGCAGCGGATATATGCATTCATATGACTGTCTGCCAGATGATGAATGATCTGCTGGATGTTCCATCCTCCGTCGCGGTAGGGCATGCGCAATTGTGCCTCGTCCAGATTTTCGACACAGGCATCCAATATGCGCGGCAGCACTTTTATTTCCCGGATCGCATCTTCAAACGCGGTCAAATCAAGTGTTTCGGGTGCGGTAAAACGCCCCACCGGGTATATCCATTCTTCCGGAACTGTTTGCATAATGAGGGATTGAACTGCAAAAGTAACAAGCAGCGACAGGCAGGAAAAATATTTTATTTTTGGGTAAAAATCAGATAGCCTCATGAAACCGATGCTCCTGCGAATCAGTTTTTGCAGTTTATGCTTTTGCACTGCCTGCGGCAGCTCTGCCACCCCGCCTTCTTACCTGGCAGAGCAACAGGCCCCTACGGTAGCCCCGGAAATAGAACCGGCCGTTACGTTAACGGATACGCTTCCTGCCGCCCGGGACACCCTGAAAGATTCCACAAGCCCTTTACCGGATTCGGTAACAGCTGCACCAGATGATACCACAAAAAAAGAGGCAAAGAAATTTGCTGAAAAGGTAAAGACCGAAAGCAATAAAGCAGCCCGGGATGTAAAGCAGGCTGCAAAAACGGCTGCTGAAACTGTAAAAAAAGAAGCGCATAAAGCTTCAGACGCCGTGAAACAGGCCGCCTCAGATGTCAAAAAGGATCTGAAGAAAAAATAAGTATGCTCTATCAAAAAAGCCGCTTCCAAAAAAAGAAGCGGCTTTTTAATACTATACTTAAAGAGTTTACAATCCCGGGGCGATTTTCTTCACAAGTCCCTGCAATACGTTGCCCGGACCTACTTCTGTAAATTGCGTAGCTCCGTCGGCTACCATATTTTTTACGGATTGTGTCCAGCGCACCGGTGCCGTCAGTTGTTTGATCAGGTTCTGGCGGATATGCGCCGGATCGGTATAAGGCAATGCATCCACGTTCTGGTAAACGGGACAAACAGGTGTATTGAATTGTGTAGCTTCGATGGCGGCCTGCAATTCCTCCTGGGCCGGAGCCATCAGCGGAGAATGGAAAGCACCTCCTACCTGCAATACGAGCGCGCGTTTGGCACCGGCTGCTTTCAGCTTTTCACATGCAAGTGCGATACCCGCATTGCTGCCGCTGATCACCAGCTGGCCCGGACAGTTATAATTTGCAGCAACCACCACTTCGTCAGTAATTGTTGCACATACCTGTTCCACCACGGCATCTTCCAGACCTAATACTGCGGCCATCGTGGAAGGATTCATTTCACATGCACGCTGCATGGCAGCCGCACGTTGCGCCACCAGTTGCAGGCCGTCGGCGAAGTCAAGCGTTTTATTAGCCACCAGTGCAGAAAATTCACCTAAAGAATGACCAGCAACCATATCCGGACGATATTCGGGATTACACAGGAACTGTACTACAGAATGCAGAAAAACAGCTGGCTGTGTAACTTTCGTTTGTTTGAGTTCTTCGTCGGTACCGGAGAACATCACGTCAGTGATGCGAAAGCCCAGGATCTCATTTGCCTGCTCAAACAATTCTTTTGCCTGCGCATGTTCTTCGTACAGGTTTTTTCCCATTCCGGAGAACTGTGCGCCCTGTCCGGGGAAAATAAATGCGTGCTTCATAGAGTAATATTTAAACAATGTATTGTTTCCGGCGCGAAGATAGTCCGCGCCGGAAATCCGGCAAAGTTTGTTTTATGTAAACCTGTCAGGCTTTAGGCAATACGATCCGGAAAGTGGTGCCTTTCTTTACTTCGGATTGTTTTACGGCGATAGTACCGTGATGATAATTTTCTATGATCCTGCGTGCGAGCGAAAGCCCCAGTCCCCAGCCCCTCTTTTTGGTAGTGAAGCCTGGCTGAAATACCCGGGCGATCTGATGTTTGGGAATTCCTTTACCGGTATCGGAAACATCGATCAGCACCGTTGTATCCGTTTCTTCAAGCAGAATGCGGATATTTCCGACACCTTCCATTGCATCCAGCGCGTTGCGGATCAGGTTTTCGATCACCCAGTCGAACAAAGCGCCGCTTACGTTCGCTTCCACATCGGCAGCATTGGTCCCGAAACTGATACGCACTTTTCCGGGTGCGCGCTTTTGCATATAACTGACCATTTCCTCGAGCCGGGGTACCAGGTTCTCAACCTGACGTTTCGGCTCACTGCCCACTTTGCTGAACCTGTCGGCCACCAGCTTCAGCCTGTCCACATCTTTCTGCATTTCCGCGACATAATCATTGCCCGGAAGCTCCTCGCGGATGATTTCCATCCATCCTTCGATCGACGAAATGGGCGTTCCCAGCTGATGAGCTGTTTCTTTGGAAAGCCCTACCCATACCTGGTTCTGTATAGAGCGGTGGGCCGTTCCGATGGAGATGATTACCACCACCAGAAAAAGAGCAATGATCGCAAGCTGGGCATACGGGAAATAACGCAGGCTGGTAAGCAGATTCGATTCACCGTAATAGATCAGCACACTTCCGAATTCGAATTGTACGCGTATGGGGGGATTCTGCTTGCGGAATTCGTCCATTTTCTTTTTGAGGAAACCCGAAACATCTTTCACACCGCTGGTATCCAGGCCTTTCAGATCCTGGATATGACCTGCTTCATCGGTAATGATACGCGGAATGGTGCTGTCCTGCGTAATAATATTGGTGGCCAGGCTGATCTCCTCATCATTGGGAGCAATTGCAATGTATTTAACCCCTTCAGCGAACAGTGCGACACGCTTCCGTTCTTCCACGGCAAGACGCGAGGCAAGGCGGCCGGTAAAAAAGAGCGAAGCCCCTACAATACAGATAGCTGTGAGCACAAGCAGGGACCTCCAGTTCAAAAATTGTCGCAGATTCATCACAGGACTGAAGAAACGAAATTGTTTTAAAACTATTGTGGTTTTGAACGTTTAATTTTTATCTTTGTCGGCGCAAATTAAAAGATCGTAATGGATACGCAACACAACTATCAGGAGCACGAAATTGCAAACGAAGCGGATATTGAATACAGCAAACCCTCAAAATCAAGATTTTTGTTTTTGTTGTTCTTCTTTGGCTTCTTTATTTTCTGCTGGTCCGGATGTTATAAACTATATGAACATCGCTTCCAGAAAAACGACGATATCAAAGTTCCGGATAATACCCTTTACGAACCCAAGTACAAGTAATTCTTGTATAAATGCTTATCACCGCTCAGGACACGGCCGTTGTCATATTGAGCTACAACGGCAAAAAGTGGCACGAGCTGTTTCTACCTTTAATTGTAGCTGAAGCACCGTCGGGCTACTCAGTAGTGGTCGTAGACAATGCTTCGACAGACGATACCGCCGATTATATCAGGACACACTTCCCCGGTGTGTCCCTTTTGCAGATAGCAGTGAATAAAGGTTTCGCGCATGGCTATGCCGAAGCCTTAAAACAAATCAGCAGCAAATACTATGTCCTGCTCAGCGCAGACTTTGAAGTAACACCCGGTTGGTTCCCACCCTTGCATCAGGCTATGGAACAACATCCGCAGATGGCTGCCTGCCAACCTAAAATCCGCTACTACCGCGAACGCGAAAAATTTGAATATGCCGGGGCCGCCGGTGGTTTTAAAGATACTTTCGGCTACATGTTCTGCCGTGGCCGCGTGCTGGACGAGATAGAATCCGATCAGGGACAATACGACGACAACGTGGAAATATTCTGGGCTTCGGGCGGTTGTCTTTTTGTTCGCGCAGAATTGTATCATAAAGTGGGCGGACTGGACGACGAGTTTTACGCGCATCAGGAAGAGATTGATCTGTGCTGGCGGCTGCAGAATGCAGGATATACAGTGGGCTATATCGGCTCTTCCACGGTGTATCATGTAGGTGGCAGTGTCATCAGCTACGGAAGCCCTCAGAAACTTTTTTATAATTTCCGGAACAGTCTCATCATTCTGCTGAAGAATGAGCCATTGCGCCGGCTGGTATGGTTGTTCCCCGTAAGACTCGTCCTGGATGGCGTGGCCGGCCTGCACTTTATGATGCAGGGCAAATTCAGGGAATGTTTTACTGTTATTAAAGCGCATTTTAATTTTTACGGATCACTCGGCAAATGGATGAAGCACCGCCGTCAGGCACGCCGCCTGGTATCCGCACAACCGGTGAAAAGATCTGTATATAAAGGGAGCATCGTATGGCAATATTTCATTAAGAAAACCCGCAGGTTTTCCGAACTGAATTGGAAGCCTCAGCCATTAAAGCCGTAAATAGAGCGAAACAGCCGCTGATACTATTATCAGTCATAACTTTTAATTTTGATCAAAACACTTTTAAGTGATTGGCTATGTTTTCGTTTTTTAAGAAGAAGAAAGGTCCCGAACCACAGATTATCCCCACTTACCATGTCGCCGACCTGTCTTTTTTAGGCGGGGATATGCATAGTCATCTCGTTCCCGGCATCGACGACGGTTCGCAGTCGCTGGAAGACAGCGTCCATTTTATACGCAGCCTGCGGGAAATGGGCATCAGGGATTTTATCACCACCCCCCATATTCACGGGGAAATGTACGATAATGACACCACCAAGGTACAGCGGACTTTCGGGCCGTTGCACGAACACCTGAAGCTGCATCACCCGGATATGCGTATTCAGACCTCTGCCGAATATTTCCTGGACTCCTATTTTCTGAGCGACGTACTCCCTAAAGGGCTGATGCCTTTCGGAGACAACCAGGTGCTCGTTGAGGTAAGCATGGCGGGATGGAACCGGCAATTCAACGAAATTATCTTTGCCGTACAGGCAAATGGGTATAAGCCGATTTTGGCGCATCCGGAGCGATACATTTACGAAACCGACATACAGGTTTTCGAAAACCTGAAGAATAAGGGCGTTTCCCTGCAACTGAATCTGCTGTCGATCATCGGATATTACGGCCGGTCTATTAAAATAAATGCCGATAAAATGCTGGAAGCCGGCCTGTACGACTACTGCGGAACCGACCTGCACCATCAGCGGCACCTCGACCGTATAAGGATGTTACCCACTGAGCATCAGGAAACACTGTGGCGCCTGAGTGAATACGGATTCCGTAATCGCGAACTATTCCGGCATCTGTAACTCATTTATCATCATTTATTTTAACTTTGCGCAAGTCAAAATCAAGCTTCGAATGACCAAACGCACCCTCTTTTCTCTGTCAGCAATCCTGCTGTTTGCAGCATCGTGCAGTACGCCCAAAAAAACGATCTACTTCCTGACCTCAGATCAACCCGATCCGACAGTGGAATCTGTCGCTACCCAGCCCAGGCCGGAAGTGCTGATCAGCGCTGACGATATTGTTGCAATCAATGTAAGCAGTTTCGACGCGTTCAGTCAGAAAATAGACCCGGTAAGTATCTTTAATGATGGCGGCATACCATATTCACTCGCCGCCAACGGATCGAATGGTGCTACGGCAAAAGGTTATCTTGTTGATCCGGAAGGATATGTTGATTTCCCGGTTGTGGGAAAGATCAAAATCGGCGGACTCACTCCCATACAAGCAAAAGAGATGATGTCGCAAAAGCTTGTCGCCTACGTGAAATCACCGGTGGTGGAGGTGCGTATTCTGAATTTCAAAGTAAATATGCTGGGGGAAGTTGGCCGTGTAGGCCCCATTCTCGCGCCGAATCACCGGATCAATATTCTCGAAGCACTTGCCGCAGCAGGCGATATCCCCATTACCGGCCGCAAAGACAATGTGACAGTAATACGCGAGAAAAACGGCAAACAGGAGTTCGGCCATATCAACCTGAACAGCAAAACCGTATTCAGCAGTCCGTATTTTTACCTGCAGAAGAACGATGTCGTATATGTGGAACCCAACCGTCTGAAACGTCAGCAAACCAATGAATTTATTTCTTTCTATCTTCCCGCCCTGTCTACTTTTATCGGGGCAGCCTTATCCGTATATGGAATTGTACAGCTAACCAAGAAATAATTAACGATCAGAAAGAACCGGTTTACCGGCAAACAAAAAGCTCGATATTTTCATTATGGATAAAATCTCCACCAACCCTTCAGGTGTACAGAGCACCATTAAGGATCAGCTGAACCAGAATTTCGATTTCAGACGATTTATTGCATCAATAGCGAGCAACTGGTACATCGTTGCGCTCAGTGTTATTATTTCCCTCGGAGCAGGCTTTCTGTACCTCCGCTATACAACCCCGCTCTATAAAGTAAAAAGTTCCCTGCTCCTGGAAGGATCTTCCGACATGAATGGTTCCGGTTCCCAGGCAGGTACCTCCGTACTGAAGAAAATCGGTATACAGGATGAAGGTGTGAACATGTTCAATGAGATCATGCTGCTGAAATCCCAGGATCTTGTACGTGATGTTGTGGACTCGCTGGAGCTGAACGTGCACTATTGGGTAAAAGGTAAAGTGAAAGAAACAGAGATTTACGAGGAAAGCCCGATTTTTTTGCGTTTCGACTCAACAGGCTATCTGGGCAATGCAGATGAGCTGGTTGTAAAGCAGGCAAAATCGGCTGACGGCGCTGTAAATGAAGGGCAGTTTGACGTAACCTGGGGCGAAAATACCGCTAAGGTTTCGTTCGATACGTGGACCAAATATCCTTTCGGCCGCTTTAAAATCGAATATTCCACCCAGCCTACAGTCAACAAAGGATACCTTGCCATACCGATCAAAATCCGCATCTTCAATTATTCACAGGAAGTAAACCGCATCCTCACGTCGCTGATGGTGTATCCTACGGACGGAAGAACGAGTATGCTGGAGATCTCCACCACCGATAACCTGCCGAAACGCTCGATTGACTTTATCAACGTACTCATTGCAAAATACCACGAAGACGAATTGTCTAACGCAGTATTAAGCGCTAATAAAACCCGCGAGTTTATAGACAAGCGCCAGGCAGAGCTGGCTGATCAGCTGAAAGGGGTGGACTCCAAAGTGGAAGGCATCAAGATCAGCAACAACCTGATCGATGTGGAAACACAGGGTGGCGCCTATGTTCAGGGTAAAGAAGAGTCGCAGCAAAAGATCAGTGAAATCATCCAGGAGCGCCAGACTTTGTTTGAGGTGCGTTCACAGATATCCAATCTCTCAGATAATGTTTACCCTATCATTTCGGCCGCTACGGTAAAAGATCCGATGCTGAGTGAAATGATCCGCAAATACAACCAGGTAGCTCAGAAGATTGAGATCGAAAATCAACCGCCTCAGAACCCGGTTCGTCAGCGCGACGAAGCAGAAGCCACCGGTTTACGCAAAAGCATCATCGAATCGATCGCAAAAAATGAAAGCGCGATCAATGGCGCTTTACAGGGTGCTTATCAGAATGCGTCCAAATACAGCGGACTGATCAATACGATTCCCCGCCTGGACCGATCTATCAATGACGTAAAACGCGAGTATGACGTATTGCAGAGCATGTACCTTACCCTGTTCCAGAAAGGCCTGGAAAATGAGATTGCACTGAATGCCGCTTCAGCACGCTCCAAACTTATCGTACAGCCTTATGCGCTGAGCACTCCGGAAAAACCGGTATCCAAGAACATTTACATCTTCACTTTCTTCTTCGGGTTACTGATTCCATGGATGGGATTTGCCGTGAAGGAATTGCTGAACAATAAGGTGATGAACGAAACGGATATTGAAGCAATCACCGATATTCCGATCCTGGGCTCTATCAATAAGGCTCCGGAAGGAATGGAAGTGGTTATTGGCCCCAGCATCCGTACCGGTATTGCGGAACAATTCCGCCTGCTGCGTACCAACCTGGAGTTCATGGCCGTTAATGATAATAAAAAAACGATCCTGGTTACCTCCAGCGTGAGTGGTGAGGGTAAAACGTTTATCTCTATCAACCTGGGCCTTACCCTTGCACTGACGCACAAGAAAGTACTGGTAATGGAGTTTGACCTCCGTAAGCCCAAGATCTCCGAGCGCCTTAACCTGGAACGTGATGGCGGTATCAGTGCCTATCTTGCAGGAGTGGTAAATGACATCAATAAAGTGATCAAGCCATCCGGACTACATGGCAATCTTTTTATTGCCAACTGTGGTGCGGTGCCGCCCAACCCCGGAGAGCTGATCCTGCTGCCAAGGAACAAGCAAATGCTTCAGGAGCTCAGCGAGATTTTTGATGTGATCATTATCGATACGGCTCCGGTGGGAATGGTGTCCGATGCCACTATCCTTGCAAAATATTCCGGAGTGAATGTATTCGTAACCCGCCAGGGAAATACGATCAAAGGTCAGGTGAAAATGCTGGACATGCTCTACCACGACGGCAAAATCAAAAATCCCGCCATTATCTTCAACAGTGTGGAACGTAGCAAGAAATATGGCTACGGTTATGGCTACGGTTATGGTTACGGATATGGCTACGGCTATGGTGGGGACACAAGCGGTGGCGGCTATTATGAAGATGATAACCAGCTCAGCGCAGGCAAAAAGATCAAAGATATCTTCCGCCGTAAAAAGAACGATTAACGAAATGGCCCCTGTGCGGGGCCATTTTCATTTTATGCTTTTTCCGCTGCACGTGCTTCGCGCTCAAAACGGTTGTTGTGATAACCGTGACGCATGGTTTCAATGATATACAATAACAGGAAACGCAGTAAACCATACCTGCGGTACTGAGCTACGTGGGCCAGTTCATGGCGCAGCCAGCGTTCGTTGGAAAGGAATTCTGATCGGGAAGCCCCGTACAGGTGGATCGTACTGCCGATCACCATAGCGACAGAGGCGACCTTCAGTCTGCGCGCAGCCAGCTTCGCCAGCCGGGAATGTTCCCTGATCTTTACACCCGCAGGCAATGCCTGTATCATGACAGCATATAATCGTAATGAAACTCTTCAAGACTGTGCAGACGCTCATCGGCGATCGCAAAGCGCGGATCATCGAAATGTGCAGGATCGGGAACCGCGATCACCTTCATGCGCGCCGCTTTACCGGACACTATCCCGTTGAATGAGTCTTCAAATACGATACACTGTAAAGGATTGCTGCGTAAGCGTTCTGCGCAATGCAGGTAAACAGCCGGATGCGGCTTTCCGAAACCCACTTCATCTGCGGAACAAAGCACATCGAAATAATGCTCCAGTTCAAAATAGCGATCAGCTCGGTGAAGCATACGTCTCGGAGAAAGAGGTAGCCACGCCCATCTGCACGCCCCGCTCCCGGAATTGTTGTAATAACGGCAATATCCTAGGCATTACCCTGCCCTCTGATTTGGATAAAGCAATAATATCTTCAATTACTTCATCCGATACCTGCTGCACACTGGCGCCCTGCCAGGGATACTTTACCGCCCAGTAAGCCACCACCTCATATATTTTCAAACCCGTTGTTTCCTTAAACTGACTGGGCTTTACCCGGATCTCATGGCGCTCGGAAACGGTCTTCATACTTTTGGTCCAGAGGGGTTCGGTATCCAGCAGCAGTCCGTCCATATCGAAAATTGCAGTATCTCTCATCGCTTCGGTAAAATTTCGGCAAATATCCATAATTGACGGGTGAACTTTAGGGGGAAATCGAAAAAAAAACCGCGCCGCTTGGGCCTAATGATCTAATTTCGCTGCACAAAAAAGAAACACAAATCTTATGAAGTTAAAAGCTTTTTATGCACTTGCAATGGGCGCCTCAGTACTGAGCGTTCAGGCAAATGCTCAAGCAAAAGCCGCTCCTGCCAAACCGGCAGCAAACGCGGCTGCCTCACAGGGAAGAATCAAGTTTACAGAGTATGATCTGCCCAACGGCCTGCATGTGATCCTGCACGAAGACCATGCCACGCCGATCGTTACTGTATCCGTGATGTACCACGTAGGTTCCAAGAACGAAGATCCGAAACGTACCGGTTTTGCTCACTTCTTCGAGCATCTGCTGTTTGAAGGAAGCGAAAACATTGGCCGTGGCGAATATATGAAACTAGTTCAGGCAAACGGAGGTCAGCTGAATGCGAATACTTCCCAGGACCGTACTTTCTATTTTGAGACTTTACCTTCCAATCAGCTGGAACTTGCCCTGTGGATGGGAGTCTGAGTGTATGCTGCACGCGAAAATCGACACCGTGGGTGTAGAGACGCAACGCAAAGTGGTAAAAGAAGAAAAGAAACAATCTTTCGACAACCGCCCTTACGGACAGTTACTGAACGTAGTATTTGAAAATCTCTATACCACGCATCCTTACCGCTGGACGCCGATCGGTAAAGAGCAATATATCGACGAAGCGAAGATCCCGAAGTTCATGAACTTCTATAAAACGTTCTATGTGCCGAACAACGCGGTACTGGTGATCGGTGGAGATCTGACCGTTGATCAGACAAAAGCACTGATCGGGAAATATTTCGGAGATATCCCTAAAGGAACACAGGCCATTCCGCGCCCAACCGAGGTAGAACCCGCTCAGACAGCTGAAAAACGTGTGAACTTCTACGATAACGTTCAGCTGCCTGCTGTGATCATGGCTTACCATGGCGCTGCAATGGGAACGGACGATTATTACGCACTGCAACTGCTGAACCAGCTTCTTTCTCAGGAAAAAGCTCCCGATTCCAGAAGGAAATTGTGGACAAACAACAGAAAGCCCTCGCGGTAGGCGCATTTGCGCTGCCGAATGAAGATCCGGGCGCTGTAATGATGTTTGGTATCGCCAATATGGGGGTACAACCGGAAGACCTGGAAAAAGCAATGGACGCAGAAATCGAGAAAGTGGTATCCACCCCGCTCACAGATGTTGAATACAAAAAACTGATGAACCAGGCTGAGAACGACTTTATCAGTCAGAACAGCCGCGTAGCCGGTATCGTGGAAAATCTGGCAACAGATTATACGTACTTCCACAATGCGAACCTGATCAATACGGAACTGGACAAATACACTAAGATCACGAAGGAAGACCTGCAACGCGTTGCAAAAAAATACCTCGTGAAATCCAACCGACTGGTAGTGTATTATCTGCCTAAAGCAAACGAGAAAAAATAATTGTTCCCGAAAAACAACGTTCGTTTTACCAAAAACAAAAAGAAATTCAATGAAAAAGATAACCTGTTCTATATTGGCTTTGTCTCTGGCCATCGTTGCCGGAGCACAAACGTTAGACCGTAGTCAGCGGCCTAAACCGGGCCCTGCTCCGGAGATCAAACTGGGCAAAACAGAAACATTCACCCTGCCCAACGGTCTGAAAGTATTTGTTGTGGAAAACCACAAGCTTCCTACTGTATCTTTCTCCATCCAACTCGATATCCGCCAGGAACTGCAAGGCAGCATGACCGGTTACAGTGATTTCGTGGGAGAATTGCTGACCAGCGGCACCAAGACCCGCAGCAAAGAAAAGCTGAATGAAGATATCGACTAGGTGCTGTTCGGATTCTATCACTTTCCCTATTAACCTT
>JASGJF010000016.1:0-106633 GCA_049840855.1 Chitinophagaceae bacterium
GACGTATTGCTAAGGTTAATAGGGAAAGACTCATAGAATCCGAACAGCACCTGCATTAGTCGATCTCCTGTCACCTGGATTGATGCTGGAGAGGACACGTTAGCGGCTGGCTATACTCCGCTCCTTGATGAGGATCAAAGTCGGTCGTTTCACAGGGGCGATCGTTCACATCGTCAACGGCGCAAGAGTTTGACGTCTGTCAATTGGATAGGGCGGGCGTCGAATACTCTCAGACAACGGCGCGCACGCCGCGCGCGTTCGTTTTGCTGGAGAAACGCGATGTTCAGAAACGTTCTGGTACACATTCCTTCGGAACGACCGGTCCGGTCGGTGGTCGACGTTGCCATTAACTTGACGCTCGGAGGCAGGGCGCATCTCGACGCTATCGCCATCGGATATGAATCCGTAAGCGCGTTGGGAATCACTGCCGAAGGTGGCGGCGCTGCCGTTGCTGCCGCCGTCGGATATGAACAGGAGCGTGCGCTGGAGCGGGCAAATGCGGCGATCTCCGTGTTTGAGGTGGAAGCCAAGCTTGCCAAGATCCCGTACGGCGTTCGGGCTCTCGCTGCCGTTCCTGCGGAAGCCGAGGAACTGATCGGAAGGCTATCCCGGTTCTACGACCTGACCATCGTATCACAGCCGGAATCATCAATTCCCAGCTATGACAATTATATTCCGCAAGGTGTTCTGTTCAATTCGGGCGGTCCGTTTGCGATGGTCCCTTACATTCACAAGGGACCGCTCGACGCGCGCCATGTCGGAATTGCCTGGGACGGAAGCAGGCTGGCCGCCCGCGCCGTGCACGATGCGTTGCCATTCCTGACCGCTGCGCGCGCCGTAGTCACGGTGATTGCGGTGAATGAGGAGCGCGATGACATGGGCGAATGGTCGTCTGATCAGCTCGTCGGCGATCTCGCGCGGCGCGACATCAAAGGGCGTAGGTGGAGGCGACTTACGGCCGACCGTGGCGACGGTGCACGGTACCATTTTGTTGATCATAGCTGACAGCAATATCGGGCTGCTCGGGATGGGTGGATTTGGTCATTCGCGACTGCAGGAGCGGATATTTGGCGGTGTGACGCGCGGCATGTTCGAGACGATGACGGTGCCGGTGCTGATGTCGCACTGATCAGTTGGTCCCCTCATTCGAACAAGAAGGATCGTGACAGTTCACTATCTCGCTGTCTGGTATGGATCAGTACTGTGTCGGCCAAAGCTCTCGCATCTGCGGAGACAAAGGTGGTGATTTATGCGCAGCTTCGTACGGTCAGTTTGATTTAGCTCAATGTGACGTCCAATGCAGAAGGTAGTTGTCGGATGGGGTTTACGAACGGAGCTCAAGATCATGCCCATGCCAGAGCTGTCCGACGCGGATGCAGTACAGCGCGCCATAACCGAATCTCGAGTTGAAACTGACGAAAGCGAAAGAGCTGGCGACCGGCTTCATGTTCGGCGCTCAAAAATTAATGCTTGAGGAGATGGTGTTTGCCGGCAATGAGATACTCGACCGCACACAGACCGAGATGCGCCTGCTCTCGGAATTGATATCGAAGGTCGCCAGCGCGCATTCGGTCAACGACATCAGGACAATGTACGAGGAATGCGGCAAGCATCAGCTGGAGTTCATTCGACGCGATTGCGATCGTGTCTTCAGGAACGGCGAGCGGGTGATCGAGGCATTGTCAAACCTGTTCAAAGTTCACATGAACCATTGAACTGATCGGCGCGAGCGATCACCGTGCGTCCGGCTATGGCCGCATGAACATGAAGTCGGTATCCGGGTCACAATTCTCTGCGATGAAATGAAGTTCGGAGCGAACGTCAGCGACTGTCCTGCTCTCAAGATATTTTGAGACGATCATCCCGAGCAGTGAACGGCAGAGGGCGTCGACATCCAGTTTGCAAGCGTCGGCTTCCAAGAGCGTGGTGGTAAAATGACTGTTGGCAATTTCGCTGGTAGTCTTGTTCGTGGACATCATGTCCTCCGGTACTGCATCACAAGCTCTTGCAGCAACCCGAACCACATCTCATAATGCCCAGGATGCAATTGAGCCGCCCGAAATGGCAGACATATCTGCCTATATCGCCGCGCGAAGGTGAGAGGTGGGAAACGGTGATCCAGCCCGCCCAGCCGACCTGTCGACAAATCAAGTTGAAAGGCCAAAAGCGCTATACATCGGGCATCGCCGGAAGAATGCTGTCACAATCAGCACCAGGCCGGCCAGACCGGCCCAGTGCCATCCTTCAATGGACAGTCCGTTCTGAAAGGCAAAAGCGACCAAAGCGAAACCCACAATGATACGGAAGTACTGATCGACGGTCCCGATGTTTACCGGCATGGCGTTTCTCCTTCAGAGGACAGCTCAGCAAATGATCGGTCGAATGATTCCACGTTGCGTCGGATCTTGGCTTGATTTACCTCAACGATCACCCGGTAATCGAAGCTAGTAACGTGCGGCCAATAGTGAGCGTGAGCCGTAGGCTTGTGTCGTGTCAGTATGGAGCGTGGGCCAAAGTCAATCAGGGGGCCGTGTACAGACTGGTATAGAGATCGATGTCGACTTACCGCCTGCAAAATGTGCTCGCCCCTCGTTCGAATTCGTGTTGGTTGGCGCCAGTACGCGACAGAGCTCGGTCGGCCGAGCGATTCTCGCAAATATCGGGGTAGAGCCAAGTTTAGAGGTGAGGTCGGCCTGGTTAATTCTCGCTATTCCGAGATCGAAGGCGTCAAAGCAGTCGGCAGTCTTGCCGAACTTTCCTTTGTGCCGGAACTGGTAGTAATCACTGCACCGGCCAGGTCGATTCCGGCATTGGTCGATGAAGCGGGTCGCCGAGGTGCTGCAGGAGCGATAATCGTCAGCGCCGGAGCTTGGCCATGGCACGGGTTCGCTGGCGGACGCATCAGAAAAGGCGGCGCGAAAATTCGGAATGCGGCTGATCGGCCCGAATTGCCTGGGCATCATGATGCCCGGCGCCGATCTCAACGCAAGCTTTTCGGCGCATATGCCGGATAGGGGAAGGCTCGCTCTGATCTCTCAGTCAGGTGCCATCGCCGCCGGAATGGTCGACTGGGCGGCGCAGCGCTCCGTTGGTTTCTCCGGCGTCGTGTCGATCGGCGACCAGCTCGATGTCGACATCGCCGATCTGCTGGACTATTTCGCGCTGGATGTCGCGACGCGCGCAATCCTTCTCTACGTGGAGGCCATCAAGGACGCTCGCAAATTCATGTCCGCCGCGCGGGCGGCCGCGAGGATCAAGCCGGTTGTTGTCGTCAAGTCTGGTCGTCTGGCGCAGGGCGCAAAGGCGGCTGCTACCCATACAGGTGCGCTGGCAGGGTCGGACGCCGTCTACGACGCTGCGTTTCGCCGCGCCGGGAGTTCTCAGAGTGTCCGACCTGCGCGAATTGTTTGACTGTGCGGAGACGCTGGGTCGCGTAGCGGCGCCACCTGGAAAGCGGCTGGCAATTCTGACGAATGGTGGTGGGCTTGGCGTGCTTGCCGTTGATCGGCTCGCCGAGCTTGGAGGCATTCCGGCGGTGATCGCCCCCACCACGCTCGAGAAGCTCAATGCGGTGCTTCCGGCGACATGGTCGGGAACCAATCCAGCCGACATCGTCGGTGACGCCGGTCCCGACCGCTATGCAGCGGCGCTTGAAGCATTGCTGGGTGATACGGACAACGATGCCGTGCTCGTGATGAATGTGCAGACCGCTGATGGCAGCCCACTGGGTGGCCTTTTACGCAGCGATTAAATTCTCCAATGCTTCCATCGCGCTGGTCTGCCTGTCCACTTCCAGCATTTTCACTTCGTTGCTCGAGCCGTGGATGAACAAGACGTGGCATCGCTGGGAAGAAATATCGCTCGGAATACTGGCGCGGGCGGGATGATACTGGCATTTACCATTTCCAGGACCTGTATGCGCTGGGCATCATTTTCGGTATTGTGGCAGCGATGCTGGCTGCGGTTTTCACGATCTACAACAAGCGCATCGCGAGCGATTACCCTGCGCGGACGATGGTGTTTTATGAAATCTACAACCGGCTTCATCGTCGTGTCTTTATTGCTCCCCGTGTTGTTCTATTTCCTTCCGCAAACACAATTCCTGCCACGGCAGGCGGACATGTCCGGGCTTACGGATGGTTTTCCGGGCAACCTGCTTCATACGCCCAACGACTGGATCTGGCTCGTGATCATGGCCCTGTGCTGTACCGTATGGGCGCAGACGCTTGCATTGAATGCACTGAAAAAACTGAGTTCATTTACCATCGCGCTCAGTGTGAACATGGAGCCGGTGTACGGCATCCTCCTCGCGATCCTTATTTTCCGCGAAGACAAACAGCTGAATGCAGGTTTTATCATCGGAATGCTGCTGATCTGCCTTTCGGTGGTATGGCAAACCCGCTCACTGATTCTGCAAAGCAAAAAGAAATCTGCTTAGGTGAGTTCCAGCCGGTACCAGAGCAGCGTATCGCTCTTGCCGTCTCCCCAGGTGCACTCTTCCTCGTACGCGTAGGTAAAGCCGAAGCGCTGATTCGCCGAGCGCGATACCCGGTTGTCTTTGCGGTGGCCGACAACAAGCGTTGATAAGCCGCGGGCAACAGCCCATGCTATGCGTGCTTCATAAAGCAAGGCAGAAAGCCCTTTCCCGCGTTGTTCCGGACAGATAAACGATTGCGTGAGGAAGGCAGCCTGCGGATTTTCTTTACTGATAACGATACCGGTAATGCCGATCAGCGTGTCGGAATGGTACAAGCCGAAACAGGCTCCGTCCGGGTTGGGAAACACGTTGAATCCACTCAGTATCAGAAAATGCCTGCTCTTTCGCAAGGCTGGCCGAAAATACTCCCGGTTCGGTGTGTAACGCTTCCAGGCGCAACGCCTTATAGTCTTGCACATCGTCTGGCGTAAAGGGCCGAACCCGGTATTGATCTGATATTCGTTACACTCATTATATTCCGGAAAAGAATTCAATTATTGC
Source organism: Chitinophagaceae bacterium (assembly GCA_049840855.1). GTDB lineage: Bacteria > Bacteroidota > Bacteroidia > Chitinophagales > Chitinophagaceae > Rurimicrobium. The sequence continues at coordinate 4,979 of JASGJF010000016.1, forward strand.
AATGCCTGCCACTGCTCCCGGTCAATGCGGAAAATTTCCACCGGCATCAGGTCCCTGAAAATTGTTTTGTGGTGCAGCTGCATACCATTCCTGAGGGCCACCTGTTTGGACGGCTCGTTCTCTTCGTGGATAACGGATATCAGCGAGTCGGTGAAGCCCGATGCAAATGCGATATCCCGTGCTTTCCTTGCGGCTTCAGTTGCATAACCTTTGCCCCAGAATGACGGCAGCAGGGAATAGCCTACCTCGAGTTCGCGCTTGTCATCCACTTCCTGCACCAGCAGTCCGCACTGTCCCACAAACAGTCCGCTTCCTTTTTCGTACAATGCATTCATCCCTCCGCGTCCTTCGGCGATGCGGTTCAGTCCGCGCTCAAACCACATGCTGCACTGCTCCTCCGGAGTGGGCAGGAAATCCAGCCCCACCATCCGCGGATTATTCTGGTTGTCGAAAAAGGGCAGCCATTCTTCAAACAGAATATCCTGCACCGGGCGGAAAGAAAGACGTTCCGTTTCTGTTCCTGTCAATAAGTAGTTCATGAGATAGGGTATTAATAGTTGTTCAATAGCGTTTGTATTTCTGATAGCCCTTCAGAGGAGATCAGTTCCTGCAGCGACAGAGGTGGCTGCGGTGTTGCCGGAGCTGCCGCAGCCAGACTCAGCTGATACCAGCGGGTGCTGTGCCATGCGCCGTGTTTGAACCCGATATCGCGGAATTCTCCGATCTCACGGAATCCTGATTTGCGGTGCAATTGCTCGCTGCCTTCATTGGGCAGGGCTACCCCGGCAAATACATTTGTGTAACCCATTCTTTCCAGCAGGCCCATCAGCGAACGGTACAGGCGCGTGCCCGTTCCTTTTCCGCGGTGTTGCTGGTCGAGATAGATCGTGCTTTCTGCGCACCATTGGTAGGCTGCGCGGTACCTGAATTCGCTGGCGTAGGCAAAGCCGGTCAGCTCACCGTTTTCTTCGCAGACAATGCAGGGATATTTCTGCGCGATATGCGCGATGCGTTCGGTGTATGCTTCCAATGAAGGAACCTCATATTCAAATGAGATAGCAGTATCTGTGACGTAAGGAGCGTATATAGCCAGCATGGCGGCTATATCTTCAGGGACCATCAGCCGGAGCATAAAAGAGGTGTTCATGTAGGTGTGGTTTAAACATCGCTCCTGCTGCCGTCCGGAACAGTTCAACTGCGTGCGCGGTTGTGACGCCACCAGAAGATAGCCAGTACGGCAATGAGCGTAAGCGGCAGGAAAGCCAGGTAGATAATGCCCATATTCAGCCCTTCTGCTCCGTTCTTACCCAGCTGGCTCGCGGTTTGTGTACACACAGAACAACCCTGAGCCGCAGCACGCAGCGTTGCAGTAAATGTGAGTACAGCCAGCGAAAGCAATGTCTTTTTCATCATTCAGCTTTTTCCTGTCGCAAAAGTACGACTATTCGCGGCTTTATTTAAAGGTAAAATTCCAGGTAACGGAGGGCACCCAGCGGAACAGGCTGTATTGAACGGCCTGTGTTTCGCTCGGATTATCCGGGTTGTTCCGGAAATTGATGATGTAAGCGTTTTCACGACCATACGCATTGTAAAGGCTGAATGCGATCTCAGACTTATAATGTTTCGTGTCGCGTACTTTCCAGGTCGCACCCAGATCCAGACGATGATAGGCCGGCATCCGGTAGCCGTTACGATCGGTGTACACATACACCACCTGGTTGTTGATATTGTATTTGCCGGTTGGGAACGTTACGGCATTGCCGGTATTGTACACAAAGGTTCCGGAGACGGTCCATTTCCGGCTCAGGTGGTAAATGCCCACCACAGCCAGGTTGTGCGTCTGATCCTGCCGGGCCGGATACCAGCGTCCGCTGTTCACACCATCTATCTGGCGTTCGGTACGGGAAAGCGTATAGCTGATCCAGCCTGTCACTTTGCCTTCTTTCTTTTTCAGTGAGAATTCCGCACCGTAAGCGCGTCCTTTCCCGAAGCGCAGGTCGGCCTCTACGAGTTCATTCCCCTCGATCTGCGCGCCGTCGCGGTAATCGACCTGGTTTTGCATCGCCTTGTAATAGACTTCTACGCTGGTTTCGTACTTATTGTCTTTAAAATTGCGGTAATACCCGACGGACCCCTGGTCGCCGATCTCCGGTTTGATGATATTGCTGTTGGTGATCCAGCGGTCGGTGGGACTGGACGATGTGGTATTCGACAACAGGTGCATATTCTGGATATTGCGTGCATAAGACGCTTTCAGCGAATGCTGTTCATTGAGAATATATGTAGCAGCGATACGTGGTTCCGGGTTCACATAGGTCTTTACAAAGTCGCCCTTGCCATAGGTCATGGTGCTGGTCTGGTTGCCCTGGGCGTCGAATTCGTAGAACTTACCGGGGCCGAGCACGGAGAACGAACTGACACGCAATCCGTAGCTCATACTGAAATGCGGAGATGCCTTCCAGTCATTGTTGATAAACACTGCATTTTCCCATCCGTAGCGTTTGGTCAGCTGCAGGTTGTTCACGCCGGAAGTGGCAGAAGCGCGGATCTCGCCGGGTACCAGATCGTGATAGGTAGAGTTGAATCCGAATTTAACGGTATTCTTATTGTTGGCATACCACTGGAATTCCTGTTTCAGGTTCCAGTCAGCAATCTTGGAAATGATCTTGATGTCGTTCTCGTCCACCGTCAGCCGGATATTATAATTGTAGTTGCTGTAGATCAGTGAGGTGTTCGAAAACAGCTTTGAATTGAAGATGTGGTTCCAGCGCAGCGTACCGGTCGCATTGCCCCAATCGATACCGAATATCTTTGCCACACCGATCACATCTTTCCCGAAGTAGCCGGAAAGGTACAGGCGGTTATTTTCATTCAGTGTGTAGTTGGCTTTCAGGTTCAGGTCGTAGAAGTACAGCTGGTTGTTACGCTGATCCGGGTTGTTCGACAATTTCAGGAACATATCCGCATAGGTGCGGCGTCCGGAGATCAGGAAAGACCCTTTGTTCTTTTTGATCGGCCCCTGCAGCATCAGCCGGGAAGCAATAAGCCCGATACCGCCTGAAACCTGGAAGTTCTGATCATTACCATCGTTCATACGCACATCCATCACACTGGCCAGGCGACCACCATACTGCGCCGGCATATTGCCCTTGTACAGTGTTACGTCCTTGATTGCATCGGAATTGAACGTGGAGAAGAAACCCAGCAGGTGCGATGCATTGTATACCGTTGCTTCATCCAGCAGGATCAGGTTCTGGTCTGCGCCGCCACCACGTACGTAGAAGCCGCTGGATCCGTCTCCCGCGCTTTTCACACCCGGCAGCAATTGTAGGGTCTTCAGTACATCCCGCTCCCCGAACAGTACCGGAATATCCTTGATCTGCGCCATATTCAGTTTTTCCACACCCATGGAAGTGGAGCGTACATTCTCATTCTTAACAGTGGAGGTCACTACCACCTCATTCAGGGAAGTCCCTTTTTCCTGAAGGGAAATGTTCTTCACGATGTTGCCGTGCAGCGATATTTTTTCCGTTACCTGATTGAACCCGAGGTAGGTATATTGTATGGTATAGTCTCCCTCTTTCAGGCTCAGGGAATAAAAGCCGTAATCATTGGTGGTGGTCCCGAGCGATTTTTGCTCGGCTACCTGCACGATCACATCGATGAGCTTCTCGCCATTGGCACTGTTTTTAATGGTGCCGCTGATCGTATAGGTGTTTTGCGCCCAGGTGCCTGCGGTTGCCAGCAGGCAGACAAAAGTGAGCAGAAAGCATTTGTTCAGAATGGTGAAATTGTGCATAAGTGGTGGTTAAGCGCTGCAAATGTAGGCTACGCCTTTTGAAAGCTTTACCATATTCGCATGTTAAATTTGTTACAATTAAGTTGTGCGATATGCTGTAATAACTATACTTACCGGCTTTGCGCGAACGCGGGCCTGTAAGAAAGACGCGTTACAGGCTGGATAAAAGAATTTGTAGGAGTACCTTTGCGCCATGGAATTAACAGCACTTACTGCCATTAGCCCTGTAGACGGGCGTTATCGTGCCCAGTTGTCGGCACTCGCTCCCTATTTTTCAGAGTTTGCCCTGATCCGCTACCGCGTATGGGTGGAAGTGGAATACTTCCTGTTTCTGGCAGAAAAGAAAATTTTTAAACTGCCTGCTTCCGTGAAGCCGGTGGCGTTGCGTAAGATCTACCAGGAATTCAGTGAGGAGGATGCAGCTCAGATCAAAGCTACAGAGCGTGTTACCAATCATGACGTAAAAGCAGTGGAATATTTCCTGAAACAAAAGCTCACTGCACTTGGTGCGGAATCCTGTGCGGAATGGGTTCACTTCGGTCTCACTTCCCAGGATATCAACAATACCGCTATTCCGCTCTCCTGGAAACATGCACTGGAAGAACAATTTCTGCCTGCGGTACACAATATCGTACTGCAATTGCGCAAAATGGCCAAAAGCTGGAAAAGCATTTCTATGCTGGCTAAAACACACGGGCAACCCGCTTCTCCCACTACATTGGGTAAGGAGATCATGGTGTTTGTGGAGCGCCTGGAAGGACAGATGCAGCAGTTCTCTCATTTGCCTTTCGCCGCTAAATTCGGCGGTGCAACGGGTAATTTTAACGCGCATTTCGTGGCTTTCCCAAAGACGGACTGGGTGAAATTCGGTAACGAGTTCGTTCAGAAAAAGTTGGGACTGGAGCGTATGCAGTACACCACACAGATCGAACATTATGATAATCTCGCAGCGCAGTTCGATACTTTAAAACGTATCAACACGATCCTGATCGATTTTTCGCGCGATGTGTGGACCTATATTTCCATGGATTATTTCAAGCAGCAGACAAAGAAAGGAGAGATCGGTTCTTCGGCGATGCCGCATAAAGTGAACCCGATAGATTTCGAAAACGCGGAAGGTAACCTCGGTATCGCAAACGCCCTGTTCGAGCATCTGTCGGCCAAACTGCCCATAAGCCGCCTGCAACGTGACCTCACGGACAGTACGGTACTGCGTAATATTGGCGTGCCTGTGGCGCATAGCTTCCTGGCACTGCGTTCGCTGGAAAAAGGTATCGGTAAATTATTGCTGAATGAAGCGAAACTCCACGAAGACCTGGAAAATAACTGGGCAGTGGTTGCGGAAGCTATTCAGACGGTGTTGCGCCGCGAACAATTCCCGCAGCCTTACGAAGCACTGAAAGAGCTGACGCGCGGGAAGGCCGGTGTCAATAAGAAAACAATGCATGCCTTTATCGATGCGCTGAAAATACCGGCGACGCTTAAAAAAGAGCTGAAGGCCATCACGCCGCAGAACTATACGGGCGTTGTGTTTAATTACTAAAACCAAAAATATGCACGGAAGGCCGGATTCGTTTCCGGCCTTCTGTGCAGACCATAAACGATGACTCAGGAACAATTGAAAGATATGCGGGAAAGGGTGCAGCATCTGCACCGGTTTCTGCGCATCGGCGAGCGTAAGGAAAAAATGGAGAACGATCGTCAGATGACGCTTGCGCCCGGCTTCTGGGATGATAATGCCCGTGCTACGGGTATCCTCAAAGAAATTAAGGTAAACAAATACTGGGTGGATCTGTTCCAGGCAACCAGTGATTCGGTGGAAGACTTTGCCGTGATCTTTGATTTCTGGAAAGAGAACGAGGCTACGGAGGACGATGCAAAACAAGGCTATGAGGCGGCAATCCGCTCCCTCGACGAGCTCGAGTTCAAATCGACGCTGAATGAGCCGGAGGATGAACTGCACGCAGTGATGGTAATCAATTCCGGTGCCGGTGGTACGGAAAGCCAGGACTGGGCGGAAATGCTGCTGCGTATGTACCGTATGTATGGAGAAAAGCAGGGCTGGAAGGTCGCTGAGATCGATGTGCAATACGGCGACGGGGCAGGTATCAAACAGGCAACGATCGAATTTGAGGGAGATTTTTCCTATGGTCTGCTCAAAGCGGAAAGTGGCGTGCATCGCCTGGTGCGTATCTCTCCTTTCGATTCGAATGCCAGACGCCATACCTCATTCGCTTCGGTGTTTGTATACCCGATGGTGGACGATAGTATCGAGATTGAAGTGAGTCCGGCCGACCTGGAATGGGAATTTTACCGTTCCGGCGGTAAAGGCGGACAGAACGTAAACAAGGTGGAAACAGCGGTGCGTTTGAAGCATATTCCTACCGGTATTATCGTGGAGTGTCAGCAGGCGCGTACACAGGGTGAGAACCGGGAAAAAGCCTTGAAGATGCTGAAGAGCCGCTTGTATGAAGAAGAGCTGCGCAAGCGGGAAGCCTTGAAGAACGCGACCAATTCCAGCAAGAAGAAGATCGAGTGGGGATCCCAGATACGGTCTTATGTATTCCATCCGTATAAGATGATCAAAGATCATCGTACCGATTATGAAGTGGGCAATGTCGGACCGGTGATGGACGGAGAGATCGGCGATTTTATCAAAGCCTATCTCATGACTCAGAAAGAAGAAGTATAAAACACATTTGCAACGGCAATAGCAGAGAAGCGCCCGGACTGGTCCGGGCGCTTCTCTGTTTGATCAATCCGCTTGCACACGCTGTATTCCCCTCCCGTCCCGATGACTATCGGGATCGGGACGGGATTTGCTCCCTATTGAGCACCGTCAAACTTGTGGTGTCATTGCGACGAGCGTATAGCCTGTGCGTGCAGCTGGCGAGGAAGCAATCTACAGTAATCGTTCAGAGATTGCTTTGCCTTCTTCGCTTGGGTTGTTCCAACCCTTCGCTCATTGGCGCGCAATGACTCCCTGGGGTGGTGTTTTGTGGTCAGGCGGGAATGCTTGCACGCTGCTCGCACACGCTGGTTTCTCATCCCCCGGAGGGCGTGGGTCTTCGTTCAGTCTTTTTACAGTCCGCCGAACTATGATGGTGTGCCGCCTACCTTTTAGGTAGGCGCGCCTATTACAAGGGGTAGGCTCGCCATACCTCCGGGGTACGCGAGCCTACCAGAAAGGTAGGTGCGCATATGCCGGTCATCTGACCGGAGAGGATGTAATAATTACTTCAGATCCCGGTGCAGCTACAAAAAAGGTCCGCAACGAAGTTGCGGACCGGAGCTATTGATACAATGTCTGTGCTAGAACTTCGGATTGTTCGGACAGAGATAAATGATCTTTTTATTTGGCGGAATACGCAGCAGGTAGGATAAGGATATTTCTGCACCTCCCTGTCCTTTTGTGGCGGCATTCAGACTGGAGTTGTTGTAGTCGTAACTCACGCCGAGTCGTATATCCAGGTATTCTGCAGCTACATAAGGTATCAGCGCATCTTTGGTGCGGTACAGCATACCTGCGTAGAATACGGGCGTTTTGTCGAACTCCCTCCAGGATTTTCCGATGGTAAGAATGGTTCCGAACACACCTTCCGATGCCTGCTCCTGTTTGGAGTATATACCCAGCAGGCTGATGGAAACCATATCGCCGAGCCGCGCTTCATAGACGCCGTTCCAGGTGATGCGGGTGGGTACGGTCAGCTGCTGGTTGCTCATAAACGTAACCTTAGGCGATGCGAGGTGATATGCCGACATGCCGATATAAAACTGTTGCTTCTCATTGATACGAGCCTTAAACACCCCGCCGATGGCCACATCCCAGTAATTGCGTCTGAGTCCGTCGGATTTGGCTGCGGCATCTGCGGAAGTCTGAGAGAAATTGCCGTAGGCATCCAGCTGATCGTTGAAGACCAGTTTGGCGGCATCAATGCTTCTCTGTGAATAAGTACCCTGTATGCCGATACCGAGGCTGTAATTGCCTTCTTTGTCGAAGCCTTTATGGTAAGCGGCGCTGGCACTCACATAGTTGTTGGTGAGGAGTCCGTCGGCCACTTTGTCGCTGATCACCTGCAGCCCCACGCCAAGCCTGTCGTTTGCGGGGATCTTGCTCTGGAGGATATTACCGTCAACAGATAAGGTGCCTGTTGTGAAAGCATTGTTCACGCTGGCCCACTGGCTTCTGTAGTTGACCATCGCACGCAGGGTTCCGTCCATAAACCCGGTAAGAGCAGGGTTCACGGAAAGAGGTGCAACGAAATATTGAGAATAGTGCACATCCTGTGCATGCGCAGCAACAGAGGCGCTGAGTAGAAAAGCAAGCAAGGATAATCTTCTGCGATTCATATAACGGTCGTTTTAAAGAGAGGATGAAAGCCCTCCCGTCTCTGCAGACGGAAGGGCTTGTTCAAAAAAGATTATTTGATCATCAATACCGTTCCTTTGATGAGGATCGGTTCGTTGTTGCTATGCAGGCATATGGCCTCAAGCATATAGACAAATCCGGATGCATCGCTGATGGATTGTCCGTTGAAAGTACCGTCCCATCCGAACTTAGGATCGTTGGCATTGAAGTTTTCTTTTCGGAACACTTCCTGACCCAGACGGTTGTAGATGGCAAAGCTCTTCACGGTGAATCCTGTACCGCGCACATAGAAGATGTCGTTATTGCCGTCGTTGTTGGGGGTGAAGGCATTCGGCATTGTGATGTTGGCACCATCACAGAATACGCGCACGATCATGGTGTCATGTCCGGTACATCCCTGCGTGTTGGAAGCATAAATGATGTAGGTCATGTCTTTGCTGGAGTTGAACACCGGGTTGGGGCAATTGGCGCAGGAAAGGCTGTCAGCAGGTTCCCATCTGTATTTCACCACATCCTGACCGTAAGTGGGCAGCAATGTATAAGGAATATTCATGCGCACCAGCGTATCATATCCCGTAACCTGAGGTGTGGGGATCACCGTTACGGAAACCTGAGCCGATGTGTCCGGACAGGCCGCATGATCGCTTTTCGCAGTTACCGTATACTTGGTAGAGCTGGTCGGGCTGATGCGTGGTGTTCTGGAAGTAGAATCATTCATGCCGGTGGAAGGCGACCAGAAAATATTGGTCGTATTTGTTGTGGCAGTGAGCGAAACAGAATCTCCGTAACAGAAAGCAGTGTCTGCAGATACGGACAAGGTCACACGCTCATCGACGGTAACATACATCGTGTCTGAGCGGAGGCATCCGGTTTCGGTACGTGCGGTAAGGATATATCTGCCAGCATTGTCTTTCGTAACATTCTGACGTTTGAAAGACGAAGTGTTTGCAGTGAATCCGTCAAATCCGCCGTTCCATATATAATCGGTAAATGGTTCCGCGAGCACTTCCACATTGAGCAGGCTTCCTTCGCAAAGATTCTGATCGTTCAATTTAGGGTCACTTGGGGAAGGAGCAACTACTACTGTGGTCATAGCAGGGTCAGACTGGCAGAACTTGTATGTGGTAACGAGGTAATAGATCCCTCCTGAAGCGCTGGTAACAACCAACTGAGGCTGAGCTTCGGTGGAAGTAAACCCATCGGGTCCTGTCCACAGGTAGTCGGTTTCCGCCCGGACAGCGGTAAAGAGTTTCAGTGTATCTCCGGCGCATAAAGGTCCGTTATTGGAAATAACAGGCGATGGACCGGTAGGGCCAAGCAATTCAACAGGCCCGAAATAAGTAGTGCTCACACAGCCAAAGGAATTCACTACATAAATGGCTGTGTAGGAACCGCGCACGAGTCCGCTCAGCAGGATGTAGCCGTCTCCGTCCGAAGTGGCAGTAACGGCAGGCTGTCCTTTGCCGTTAAAATCGTAATAAACAGTATAGGTAGTACCCGGATGATCCACTTTAAATCTGATCCATCCGTCTTTCGCACCGCAATAAGTAGGGTCGCTGGATGTAAAGGAATCGACAGTCGGAATCGGGTTTACAATAACCGTGATAGGAGTGCGTCCGCTTTCACAAACACCGTTAAGCTGCGAAGCATAGAACGTGAAAGTGCCTGCGATATTAGTACTTGGTGTGAGGGAGGTAACCGGTGTGCCGCCGGTAGCGCTGGTATAATACAACATTGTTGCGCTCGAAAGTCCGCTTGCGGAGAGCGGCACCGCAGATCCGTAACGACAGTATGTAACCGGAGATATGACAGATGGAGGATCAGGGATCTGGAATGGCTGAATCGTGATCACCATGGAGTCTACACATCCGAAAGCTTCATTTGGTTTCGCTACGTAGGTGACAGTATTCATTCCCAGATCAATCTCATTATCGGTTCCGGTAAGATTCGATAGTCCCGGTCTCGCACTCCAGGTCCAGGAATAGCCGCTTCCGTATGCGATATTCAGGTCCTGACGGATCGTCGGAGATCCTTTTGCACGGCAGAGTTTCACGGTGTCACCGGACTCATACAGCGTTCCTTCATATTCCCATACAGGAGAAATATCTGCAAATGCAGAATCCAGGTCGTCTTTGCTCAACACATAAGCATAAGACAGGTTGGTACTGTCGCCGGGTGCCAGATTGCCGAGATTAAATACCACACCAATACCTACGTCATTGATGTAAGCGGTATCCGGTGTGTCAATATCGAGGATCGTATTCGTGATTTGTTTGGAATTGGCGTTGAATATCTGGCTCAGGGAGTCCGTGGGTTCCAGTCCGGCAATAACGATATAAGGTTTTGCACGACAGTCTTTGGTACCAAGACCCAGGTAAGCTCCGAACGTCTGCCCGGTGGCGGACACCAGGGTTTTCTGGCTTTTATTCGGAAGCTGGTATTCAAATTTGTTAATGGTCACAAAGCCCCCACCGACGGTTACCTCATTGTCGGGGTCAACTGTGCGCTCATAATACACACGGTTCACAGTGGAGCTGCTCGTGTTCTTGATGGTCACTTTTGTAATGAAGTAAACTTTGTCTTTCCTGAGCGTGGTAACGGCCCGGATCTTAAGGGGCCCCGAAGTGCCTTCCCATGTGGCACTTATGCGGTCCCCCACTACAGAATATGCGGTACAGGACCCTGTGAGGCCTCCTGTAAAGGAAGTGGCGCCGGAACCTCTCCACGCTTTAGCCCAGATGCCATTATATTGTATGTCCCATCCTTCCTGGGGAGAGCCGGGAAGAAAGTAATCTCCGAAATAACCTGGTGTTCCTACAGTCCATCCGTCTTTATCCGGATCTGCAACGAAACCGAGCCAGGAGCCTGCACCGCGCGGATGATATCCGGTGGGAGCGTCCGTGCCGCTTCCGAAGGCGCCATTAGTGGCAATGCCTACTTCCACATGGTCTCCCTGTAAAAAAGCTTCCGTTCCCGATAGCTGGGCTTTGGCCTGAGGTTGCACAGCCAGGAACAGACCTGCAAACAAACCGCCTATACGGTAGTAAAAATTTTTCATAGATAATTATTTTGCGAAAATCATTTAAGGTTTATCAGTATGCAAAAAGTTACTGAAGTTACTAAAAAAAAATCATGAAAAAGTAACCTGTTACACCTATTCGATATAAGAGACGAATCCTGAGATCAAATCGTTGGTGAGGGCGCAAAAAAAGCCCGGCGCAAGGGCCGGGCTCCAGATAGTTCATAGTGCTAACAATCAAATACTTCCGGTTCTGCCACCATCTACAGGTATGCTTGTGCCGTTCACGTAAGCGGCAGCCGGACTGGCTAAAAAAGCGATGACGGAAGCAATTTCTTCCGGTGCTCCGAAACGTGCGGCCGGGATTTCTGCGAGCATTTCCCGGGTAACTTCATCTTTATCCACCCCGGTTTTTGCAGATTTGTTGTCGATAATACTGCTCAGACGTCCGGTTGCAGTTGCTCCGGGTAATACGTTGTTTACCGTAATTCCGTAAGCCGCCACTTCATTAGCCATTGTTTTAGCCCAGGACGCTACTGCTCCGCGGATTGTATTCGAAACACCCAGGTTTTTCAACGGTATTTTCACCGAAGTGGAAATAATATTGATGATACGTCCGTACCCCGCTGCTTTCATACCATCGAGCACGAGTCCGGAAACAATATGATTGCAGATCAGGTGCTGGTTGAACGCCTGCAGGAATGCATCGGTTTGCGCACTTACCACGGGACCCGCTGCGGGGCCGCCGGAATTATTGATAAGAATGTGCACCGCATGTCCCGCGGCTATAAAATCCTGCACTACGCTGCGTACTTCCTCCGGACGGGAATAATCGGCAACCAGATAACCGTGCTGTTGTCCCTGTGCAGCAGGCAGCTTACTTACAGCCTCTTTCAAAGATTCCTCATTGCGCGCAATAAGTGTACAATTTGCTCCCATACCGGCGAGCATTACGGCGGACGCCAGGCCTATTCCCTGGGTACTTCCCGCGATCAGTGCATTTTTCCCTTTCAGATCGAGCTGTAACATGGCGCAAAGCTAGTTCTTTCAGCAGAAAATGAACAGGAAGGCTTCATGTTCCTTCCTGATTTCTGCCGCCGATCCATTAACTTCGCAGGTTCTTGTTTTTGAAGATTCAGTAGTTTTTATGGAATGGAGGAAGGAAGCCGGTCAGACAATGCAGCTGGCCATGCCTATTATTTTCGGTGAACTGGCGCAGATGGCTTTACATCTGCTGGATACGGCGATGATCGGCCGCATCAGCCACGTGCAGCTTGCGGCTTCGTCCCTGGTGCTGAATGTACTGGGTATCCCGTTTGTGCTGGGTATTGGTATGACGATGTCTATTGCGCAGATGGTATCTATGGCCCAGGGACAGCATGATAATAAAAAGGTATCGCATTATTTTTTTAATGGCTTCTGGCTGTGTGCATTTTTTTCTGTATTCATTGCATTGAGCCTTTTTTTCGGTCGCAATATTATCCTGCATCTGAACCAGGACCCGGAAGTTGCACGGCTTGCCATCCCGTTTTTGCAGGTGATGAGCCTGTCGTTGATTCCCATGCTATTATTTATGGCATTGAAGCAGTTCACTGATGGATTACAGCATACGCGTACGGCGATGGTGTTGTCTGTATTGGCATTGCCGATAAATGTCGGGCTGAACTGGGTGCTGATCTACGGCAACCTGGGTTTTCCGAGAATGGAGATCATGGGGGCAGCTTATGGCACACTGATCACACGTACAATTATATTTTTTGCGCTGGGTGCGGTGATCCTGCGACATAAGCTGTACCGCAAATATATCGCGGTCCGCAAATCGCAGTGGTATTTCAGCCGTCAGACATTTATGGAATTACTGCGCATTGGTGTACCCAGCGGATTGCAGATCGGCATGGAAGCAGGAGCCTTTGCGGTATCAGGTATTATTATCGGTACCATCGGCGCGGTGGAGCAGGCAGCGCATCAGATCACGCTCAACTGTGCCGCGTTTACGTTTATGGTGTCAATGGGCCTGGCCCAGGCAGGGTCTATCCGCGTGAGCAATGCATACGGCGCAGGTAATTTCCGGAAGATTCCCCTGATCGGTAAATCCACGTTGATATGTGCGCTGATCTACGGTATATTCTGCGCGCTGATGTTTGTCTCCTTGCGCAACCAGTTGCCATACCTGTTCAACCAGGAAACCGAGGTGGTATCGATGGCGGCGCTGCTGTTTATACTTGCGGCAGTTTTCCAGATATCGGATGCTACGCAGGCGATTGGTGCCGGGTTGCTGCGCGGACTCAAAGATGTGAAGATCCCGACTGTGCTGATTTTTGTCGCTTACTGGGTGTTGGGCATCCCGTCGGGGTATGTGCTTGCCTTTGTTTTTCATCTGGGCGCACCCGGCGTGTGGCTGGGATTTATTATAGGGCTCACGTTCTCTTCTGTTTTCCTGTGTACACGCTTCCTGAAACTGGCAAAACGTCATTCGGTAAGTCATGAGTAAGCATCGCTATTTTGTTTTGCATAAGCCGCGCAATATGGTATCGCAGTTCATCAGCGCTGATGCGGTGCCGTTGCTGGGCGCAATTGATTTCCCGTTTCCTGAAGGAACGCATGCAATAGGGCGTCTGGATAAGGATTCTGAGGGCATATTGCTGCTTACGACCAACAAGAAGGTTACGCGGCTGTTGTTTGAAGGACCCGTTCCGCATCGCCGTGACTACCTGGTAATGGTCAAGAACAGGATCAGTGCCGAGCGCCTGCGTTTGTTGCAGGAGGGAGTATCCTTTATTGCTGCCGACGGATTGCCGCATCACACGGGGCCTGTATCTGTCCGTCTGGTGGAAGACCCGCTTGCAGAATTCGGAATTGCCGATCAACGACCGGCGCATATACCCAGCAGCTGGCTGCTCATCAGTCTCTGTGAGGGGAAATATCACCAGGTGCGGAAAATGGTGTCTACGGTGCACCATCGCTGCCGCAGACTGATCCGGGTGGCAATCGAAGACATTTTGCTCGGAGATATGAAGCCGGGAACGGTGATCGAGTTGACTGAAGAAACGTTCTTCCGGCTGCTGCATATTGATTATGAAGCCGGAACTAACTGATCTTCACTGAAGTCATGCTTAAAATCCGCTTATTTTATGAGCACACTTATTAAAAAATCGACCGTACTTTTGTAGTTAAATGAAAAATCTTCTGAAAGATGAATTACAGAATATCGTTTCAGGAAAGAGCACGGTTAGGTTTGGAAGAACTATCCAAACAATTACCGGTCACCTTAAAAAAAGCACGCAAACAGGCCAAGCGTCTGAAAACACAGAGTATTTCCGTGATCAAGAAAAGCAGGAATTAATCAGATTTATTTCTGCGCATCAACTATGGTACGGACCGATTGATTTTGGTCAATACGTGAGTGCAGGCGCTGAACAGCGTGTGTTTTTAAAAGGATCCTCCAACGTTTTTAAGCTAAATGATGCAATCTACTATGCATCCTGGACCGAATATCTGAATAACCTTTTATTGCATAACTTCTTTTTCCCGGATACCGCATACGATTTAATTGGTTTTACAAGTCAGGACAATGTTTTATATGCAGTTGTACAGCAGGCCTTCGTGGAGTGCACCGAGACGACGGATTTATGGAATGTTAAGTCATTTCTGACTGAAAATGGTTTTGTCAATACACGTAATAATGACTACTATAATTCCGCGCTAGGTATCATTCTTGAAGATCTCCATGATGAGAACGTACTTACCAGAAACGGAATTTTATATTTTATAGATACTGTTTTCTATACCACACCTGAATTTTGGCTGGATACGTAAAGCTTAACTGATCTTCACCGAAGTCATGCTTAAAGATCCGCCGACCATTTTGTCGTTAAACAGACTTAGCGACTCTTTCTCCCCTTTGAGCCCTAATGCATATACAAGAGGCAGGTAGTGATCGGGAGTCGGTACTGCCAGTTGTATCGCGCGTCCCTGCTTTTCATACTGTACGATCGGATCGAAATTGCCGTCCAGGAGCCATTTGTTGATTTTGTCGCGACTCTCCACAGCCCAGTCAAATCCGTAATTGTCTTTATTGATGTTGCGGAAATCCACCAGCCCCAGATTGTGCACGATGTTTCCGCTTCCCACAATCAGGATGCCGCGCGAACGCAGGCTTTGCAATTGCCGTGCCAGTTCATAATGGTATTCCGGACCTTTGGTATAGTCGATGCTCATCTGTATCACGGGGATATCGGCTTTCGGGTACAGGTGCGTCAGCACGCTCCAGGCTCCATGGTCGAGCCCCCATTTATCATCCAGTTCCACAGCAACAGGCTGCAGCAGTTTTTGGGTTTCACGGGCCAGTTCAGGACTGCCTTTTGCGGGGTATTGCACCTCGAAAAGTGCACGCGGAAACCCTCCGAAATCGTGAATCGTGCGTGGCATATCCATCACCGTCACTTTGGTGCCATGTGTAAACCAGTGAGCGGAAATACAGAGAATAGCACTAGGGTGTGGCAATGTTGCCGCAACTTTCCGGAATCCCTGCACGAATTCATTTTCCTCAATCGCATTCATCGGGCTTCCGTGACCGAGGAACAATACGGGCATTTTCGGAGAGGGAGCAAACGAAGACGCAATCTGTCCGAGCGCCTGCAGATTGTTGCTGAAAGGTATCATGGATAATAAGCCTGCTTTTTTAAGGAACGATTTCCGGTCCATTGTACTGCATTTAAGATACAAAGTTACCAACAGAAACCAGTCGGCGCTTATACAGGTCGCTTACCACGGGTAAACCGGCTGATTATTCCCGTTACTGTTTCAGGGACCGTGAAATGGAACGGATGGTTTGCCAGAGCAGCAACAGGCAGGACAGGGCTACGGCGATCCACACATATAAACCGGGAAACAGGCCGATTTCCAGTTGGAGGCTTTTCAGCCTTTGTGCAGCCAGTGCTTTTAACAACACTGTCAGTATAAGGCTGGCGACCACAGCGCTGAGCATCAGCGGTAAATACCTGCGTGTAAGGAAGTGCCTCAATTGAGCAGGACTATATCCTATTTGCAACAGCAGCCTCACGGATTCCTGTGCTTTGGCCATGGTGAGCTCTATAAACAGTAAGAATACAAGACCGCTGACAAACATCAGCAGCAGCGCAATAATCCCGGTTCCCGCGGAAACCGCTTCCACAACGGAACGCATTTTGCTGAAACGCAATTGCTCTGCATTGGTGGTGTAATGATGGTCTGAAAGAAAGCCCGTAAATGCTTTGTTGCTCGGATCTTTCACTTTGAGGATCAGTCTTGACACATGCACTGCTCCGTTGTTGCTGAAGTGGCGGTTCCCGTAATCGATAAATGATTGGGGTACGAGCACCGAAGATATCCTGTCGGAAAATCCTTCCACCTGGGCCTGATATTCCTGCTGCATCGGTCCCTCGCCCATTGTAAGCGTGAAACCCAGTGCTTTTACCGATTGTTCGGAAAGTAAGGGTAATCCCTGGCTCGGTGCAAATATGTAGTTGTACATGTTCAGGAAATCGCGGGAAAGAATGATGGGTATCGTACGATCACCTTCTTTCCAGTTCCAGCGCCCCGGAATCTGGTCCATAAAACGATCCGGAGCCGATTCCAGAAACAGGAGCGTATAGAAACTCATCGGTCCGTAGCCGAGGCTGGCAGCCACTTTGAAATTGGCTGGCGTCAGTTTGCCGGCGTCCTGTACCTGGGGTGCGCGGGTAATGGTCGTTAATTCCTGATCGGAAATAGTGGTGGCGTTTTTATCGGCCATGCTGGCATCTTCCACCTTCTTGCTGATAGTCAGGAACGTGCTGCCGAGGCTATCCTGGCTGCGCCTTCCGTCCAGGATGTCGCGGAATGTGGACCAGAGTTCCACGGAGACGAATAGTAGCAGGCAACCCGCCACCAGGGTAATCCAGGCACCTGCAAGCCTGCTTTTCCCGCCACCGCGTAACAGCAGCTTTTTTAATATGCTTTTTGCTTCGCTCACAGTTGCAGCGTTTGGTGGTAAGGGAAAAAGTCGTTTTCATCCAGGTCCGCTAACAGCAATGCCGCATTGCGCTGCTGCACCACGGACAATATCAGCCCGGAGGCGATACGTGTGTTCCGCTTATCGAGATGACTGAAAGGTTCGTCCATCAGCAGGAAGGAAAACGGCTGGAGTAAAGCCCGGATGATGGACAGGCGCTGCTGTTCTCCATAAGACATCTGCGCTGCAGGCGCATTCTTTTTATCCGCAATACCGAGTTGCAGCATCCATTCGCTTACCTGTTCCGGGCTTGCCGTATTGGTAAGACTGCGCTTGATCTCCAGGTTTTCCCATGCGGTGCAATCCGGGAATAGCCGCATATCCTGGAAGATGATGCTGACCTGTGTACTTCTTAAATGTGCAAGCTCCTCCTCCGTAACAGTTCTAAGATTCTGATCGCCCCAGAAAATATCCCCCTCATAATCTCGGCGTATACCATACAGACTTTGGATCAGCGTGGTTTTGCCGGTGCCCGACGGAGCCAGCACAGACAGGTAGCGGCCTTTTTCCAGCTCCAGCGATTGAGACCATATGTCCGATTGCCGTGCGGACAAGCGATCTTTGAGCGGTACCGGTACGAGTCCGGAGGTACGTAGTTTCATAGTTACTTATTGCATGAGTGCACGCAATCTGTTTTCTGCAGCCATTGCTTTGGCATTGTCACCTATTGCCCTGTATATCTGCATCTGGAGGTTGTAGACAGCGGGATTGCCGGCATCAATTTTAGCAGCCTCGTCGAGTGTGCTGAGCGCCATGGGAATGTTGCCGCGTTGTGCATATAATGTTGCAAAGCGGATGAGGACCGCGTCATTGCTCGGATCAATTTTTACTGCCTGTTCATACACTTTAAAAGCGCTGTCCAGTTGCTGGCTTTCCATCAGTTGGTTGCCCAGCATATCCAGTTTTGTTTTACGTTCAAGTACGGCGCTCAGTATTGCGCCATCGACTTCTATTTTATGAACCGCATTTGCCGGCGGCCATGTGCCTGCATTCAGTTGTTCCAGGGAAATATAGCGCGAGTAGGTGATGTAATAGTCCCAGTCTTTGGTGTCGCGGTCGTTCAGACGTACATATACACCCAGGAATTTATCCGTGTCATGTGCGAAATAGCGCTCTATCTGAGACATGTTGGACGCTACGATTATCTTTCCTTTGGATGGCTTTGCGTTAGCCTTGATCCACTCGGTCGCCTGCTTTCCGCTGTTCTGGTAATAATCCAGATCGTAGCGGCCAACAGCATTTTTGACCCCTCCTTCAAACTCGTTGAAGTACACATATTCGTTCGGATAGCTGCGTACGATCCATGCAAGCGGTAACAGCATACCCAGCGCAATAACGGCACTGATACCATACTGCATTGACTTTTTGCCGCTGTATGTCTCAAGCAGATAATTGCACAACATGGCAGAGATCAGCACCATGCCGGGGTAAGCGAAGAAAAAGTGGCGCCAGGTATCATGCAGCGTAGAGTGCTTGTATACGGCATAAGCAATAGGGAAGATCAGGATAAAGTACCCGATCAGCACAGCAGGCCTGCCATAGCGCGTGCTCATCTTCGGAATGAAAATGAGGCTGCCGATAAAGGTAATCAGGATCAGGATCGGTGTCGAAATAAAGATCCACTGTGTGGTGTATGTATTCGGCACCTCGGTATTCATAATGTATGCGCCGTCGAACAGCATACGGAATGGGACATCACGCGTCGTCATTGCTTCGAGTGCTTCCAGCGGACGGGAAAGAGGGTCCTGTAATGCCCAGGGCCAGAACATAATGCCAATGATATAGCCGACTACCGTCATTACGAGCAGGTGTATCGCAATGGCTTTCACACCCGCGCCGAAGGCCGTCTTTATTTTATTGCGGAACGGCTCGTTCCAGAGATAAAAGGCGCCGATAAACAGAACCGAATACGGGATCATCAGAATCCCTCCGATCCGGAATCCCATGGCCAGTCCGAAACCCAGTCCCATCAGGAACGTATATTTCCATTGTGCTTTCTTTTCCCCGAAAGTATCTATAAAACGCAGCAGGTAATAAAGGAACATAATGCTCGCAAATGCAAACGGAATATCCTTTGGATTGTTCATGGATTCTCCGAGCAGGCGCGGGCTTAACGCGATAAATATAAAAGCAAGCACGCCGGTGCGCCATCCGCCTATCTGTTTTGCGGTCAGGCCTGTGTAGATAAACAATCCTGCTCCTAGCAGTGAGTTGATGATGTGGCGGAAGGTGAGCTCGTCCATCGACGAGAATATATTTTTGTGCAGGAAGGTGACTACAAAGTCGTACAAGCCCCCATAATAGTGCAGCCCGGCAACCTGGGCCCAGTTCTGAACATCGTAGTCGAGGGCTACTTTGCTTCCTTTGAAGAAATAGTCGTAGATATCATGCCCGTAAATGATCAGTGACCATTCGTCGCCGGACATTCCGTGCGGGATGCTGAGCAGGGGCATCGCAATCAGGCTGAGTGCCGTAAGTGCAAAAAAGATCTTTTGCCAGAGCTTATCCGATGCGGAAGCAGTGGAGAATGTATTCATCGTGGATTCTTTTGGTAAATATAGGTCAGGCCTGTTGAATATGAAATTGCTTATTTGCCGTAAAGCCAGTTCCGGGCGTTCTCAAACAGCAGTTGGTCCTTCAGCTCCTGCGCATAAGGCATTTGTTCAATGAGTTTGCCGGGATGATGCTCGCCGAGCGGGAAAGGGTAGTCGCTGCCCATACAGATCTTATCTGCACCGATCACGTCAATCACATAGTCCAGCGCTTTCGGATCGTGCACAAGCGCATCTATCCAGAAGCGGCCAAGGTATTCGCGGGGATTGTGGTTATTGTCGATCGCACACAGGTCCGGACGTACATTAAAGCCATGTTCTATGCGGCCGATCGTGAACGGGAAGCTGCCGCCGCCATGTGCAAAGGCCACGCGCAGCTTCGGGAAACGTTCAAATACACCGCCGAAGATCATCGAAGCAATCGCCCGCGCTGTTTCCGCCGGCATTCCGATCAGCCACGGCAGCCAGTATTTTGTCATGTCTTTTTCTCCCATCATTTCCCAGGGGTGCACAAACAGGCTGCAACCTGATTCTTCCGCAGCTTTCCAGAACGGATCGAAATAGGGGTCGCTCAGGTTGCGGCCATTGATGTTGGAGCCGATCTCCAGTCCCGGCATGTTCAGCTCTTTCACGCAGCGTTCCATTTCGCGGATGGACAGGTCTATGTCCTGCAATGGAACGGTGCCGATACCGATAAAGCGTTCCGGATGCAGTTCGCAGCATTGAGCAATATGGTCGTTGAAAAAGCGGGATGTTTCGAGTCCGTGCTCCGGTTTGGCCCAGTAATTAAACAGTACCGGAATTGTGGACAACACCTGTACGCCTACCTCTGTCAGGTCCATTTCGCGGGTACGTATTGCCGGGTCCCAGCAGTTTTGCTCTACTTCACGGAATACCTTGTCCCCTTTGATCATTCTGGCACAGCCCGGGCAATGATGCTCGAGGTGTATAAACTCTCCATACCCGAACTTTTCAAAATAGTTCGGGATATGCTCAGGCATGATATGGGTGTGGATGTCGATTTTCCGTAAAGTCATTTGTCTTTAGTTTCGGCAAAAATGCGGAAAATCTTACAAACCGGGATCGTTCCCGGCTATTAAATGATCTCCAGGCTGTGTCCGCTCCACAGCAGACCCAGGATCACTAGCCCTACCACGATACGGTAGATGCCGAATGCCCGGAATCCATAGCGTGTTACGAAGCTGATGAATGATTTGATAGCAATGATGGCGACCACGAAACCAACGATATTGCCGATACCGAGCAATGTCCATTCTTCTGAAGAAACATGGTGCCCGTCTTTATAAAAATCCAGCAGTTTTTTCGCGGTTGCCGCAAACATCGTGGGTACCGCAAGGAAAAAAGAAAATTCAGCTGCGGCTTTACGCGTGAGTTTCTGCTGCATTCCGCCGATTATCGTAGCTGCTGACCGCGACACACCGGGAATCATGGCAAGACATTGGAAGAGTCCGACTACGAAAGCCGAAGGATAAGAGATCTTATCAGAATCGTCCTGCGTGTTATTGCGCCAGATACGATCCACAAATAATAACACGATACCACCAAGTACCAATGCTATTGCCACGGTTTGCGGGCTTTCCAGCAATGCGTCGATCTTATCGGAAAACAGTACGCCGAATATCGCCGCGGGAATGAATGCGGCTATGAGCTTGAAATAGAACTGAATGCTCCGGAAAAAGCGTTTCGTATACAGCACTACCACAGACAGGATCGTTCCCAGCTGGATCGCCACTGTAAACAACTTTACGAATTCATCTTTCTGTATGCCCATCAGTGAACTGCCGATGATCATATGGCCGGTGGAAGATACCGGTAAAAATTCCGTCAGTCCTTCGATAATACCGAGGATAATGGCCTGGAGCGTAGTCATGTGCGTAAAGCTATGGAATGTTGAGATACTTGTGTGTTTGCAACGATAATTGCCAGCCCGGGTGCTCCTGTATATAAGCTATAATAGCAGGAGTCATCTGGTCCCGTTTGTCCCATTCGGTTTGCAGGTACAGCCTGCATTGTTGGGGCATTTGCGCTGCGTAGCTTTCAGCCCACTGAAAATCGGATCTGTTGAAAATGATGATCTTCAGCTCATTGGCCAGATGCAGGTTTTCCTGAAGGGGAGCCTTGAATTTTTTAGGCGAGAGTGTTACCCAGTCCCAGTCGCCTGTGAGCGGACTGGAAGCGGAAGTTTCTATATGGGTGCGGAATCCGGCGGCATGCAGGGCATCCGTAAGCGGAGTAAGCTCATACATGGAAGGCTCTCCTCCGGTCACCACAGCAATACGGCCGGGATGAGCAAGCGCAGCAGCCACAATATCCGTCACACTCATATGCGGATGTGCGGAAGCATCCCAGCTTTCCTTCACATCGCACCACACACAGCCAACATCGCAGCCGCCGAGGCGGATGAAATAAGCCGACTGGCCCGCATAGGCACCTTCACCCTGCAGGGTGTAAAAGTGTTCCATCACAGGATAGGTGGCGGGATGAACTGTATGCATCATTATTTTAGCGCACTTGTGCCGATTTCAATGTGTTTTTCATCAGGCCGCAGATCGTCATCGGGCCCACACCCTTAGGGACAGGGGTTATATAGCTGCATTTAGGTGCTACCGAATCAAAGTCTACATCGCCCACGAGCCGTGAACCGCTTTTGCGGCTCGGATCGTCTATGCGGTTGATACCCACATCGATCACAATAGCTCCTTCTTTCACCATGTCGCCGGTCAGGAAGCCCGGTTTGCCGATCGCAGCTACAATCACGTCCGCCTGCAGGGTAAGCGATTTCAGATCGCGGGTGCGACTGTGTGCAAGCGTTACGGTTGCATTGCCGGGACGCGTATTCCGGCTCAGCAGGATGCTCATCGGCGTACCGACGATATTGCTGCGGCCGATCACCACGCAATGCTTTCCTGCAAGGTCAAGATTGTAATATTCAAGCATCAGCATAATGCCATAAGGGGTGGCCGGAAGAAAAGTGTCCTGACCGAGCACCATTTTCCCCTGCGAAATAGGATGAAATCCATCCACATCTTTCCCGGGATGGATCGCATTGATGATTGCGTTTTCTGAAATGTGTTTTGGCAGCGGTAATTGTACCAGGATGCCGTCTATATCCGGGTTGTCGTTCAGTTTTTGAACTTCGTTCAGCAATACAAATTCCGAGATATCCGAATCGAAGCGCAGCAGGGTGGAACCGAAGCCCAGTTCCTCACAGGTGCGCACCTTGTTGCCCACGTAAGCCTCGGATGCGGGATTATTCCCGACCAGGATCGCAGCAAGATGCGGTGTTTTCCCGCCTTTATTTTTCAGGGCGGCAACTTCCAGTTTTATCTGTTCTTTAATATGTTGGGATACGGCGAGCCCGTCAAGAATTTGCATGGCGCAAAGGTACTGGATAACACCGAGAATGCCACTTGCAAAGCAGGTATTATTGGCGCTTTTTACCTCGCTTCTGCTTCGATAATCGCCGCACCAGATCGGCCAGTTGCCGGGTCAGTTCTTCCAGCTGTTTTTTTTCCGACAGCAGGAAGGGTTCTGTACCTGCAGACCGCTCGGATGTTCCCGCTTCCGGACTGGAATGCTTCAACTGATCCGAAAGTCTCCAGCAATTCGACAACAGAAATGTCCAGCACATTAGCTATCTCGTAGAGACGCCTGACGGACACCTGGGTATGCCTGTTTTCTATATTGCGGTAAGCCGTAGCCGAAATATCCAGTTGGACCGCAAGGTATTCCTGCGTGAAATTCTTTGCTTCCCGCGCTTTACGCAGGTTCCACGCAACGTCACATAGCTTATTCTTCATGTCCAGATTCTTCTTTAATTACTTTGATTGGAAAGTAAATTTAATATTCTCGTCATTTCTTATCGAATAAATATATAGTTTTTAAGCAAAAAAGCAGTTTTTGTTGCGATAAAAGCAAGAAAACCGGATGTGAATTCCTGTGAATTTTACCCACCTTTGAATTGCCGGTTTTTACGGAATATCGGTACCACACACTGCCGGCCGTAAACGGCAGGAAGCCAATAAGCGGTTTGTTATGTAAGTGAAACATATTGTTCACTTTAAAAAATGCTTATATGAAAAAGCAAAAAATTGCCCTTTCGGCGCTCGCACTTGCAGCCCTGATTTCTTTCAGTGCCTGTACGAAAAAAGAAAAGAACCCATTGTCATCCGGTTCGGGAGTTAAACAGACCCAGAAGGGCGGAACTTCTCTTTCGATTAATGCGGTGTATCTGCCTTCTATGCACGACTGCGATCCGTGGATGCGGATCAATTGCTGTATCACTGATCCGGTTGTTATCAGACCAAAACTGTCTGATTTGCTCAAGGGCGGGCTGGATGTCTCCCCCAAAGTGGTGGCTAATGTCTTTACCGATCCATCTTCTGAGGAAGTCTGCAGATCGCTCGGGCCGGAATTATCAGGTAAGCTGAAGTCAGGCTTGTATTCTGTTAAAGAAATGAACGCAACTTCCGGTCACGTAACCTTCATTGCAGGTGTCGGACAGGAACTAAATGAACAAAATCTCGAATTCGCGTTCACACTTAATAACTGATCTAAAAGTGGATGGACCATAAAAAGTCCATCCACTTTAATTGAATTTTCATGAGAACTAATCAAGGCTATTTACTTCTATTGATATTGGTTCCGCTTCTTTCCTGCAAGCAACCTGCCATTCCTGAATACGTTGCGGATCCGGTGGATTCCTTCATTGTTGACATACTAGAGCGACCTGCGGATTTCAGGCATGTTTACGCAGAGGGAGATTCCGGTCTGTCCGGTTTTTGCGCAAATGACCAGGTATTAGTGCAATATCGCCGTGTGGGTCAACGAATGATCTGTTCGGCGCGGGAATATATCGAAGCACCTGGTTTACTGTTATGCAGCTGGAAGGATGAACAGGGTAAATGGACTTTTATTGATGAGCATTGCTGTATGTGGCATTATGATAAATTGCGCAGGCTAACCAGTTCCGGGTGCCTGTTTGATCGGCCTGCAGACAATATTTCGCTGGGAGCGTCATCTGCGATGCCGGTAGTATTTTACAAAGGGGATACCATTCTCTCGTTTATAAAGTATGGTAAACGGATAGATGAGTCAGTACGGTCCGGGAATGCGTTGTTACGCATAGGTAGTAAAGGAGTCTCTCCTTTTTTTCAGCGAACAGGATCACTGAAGCAAGCGATACAGGTGGAGCAAATGTATTGCCTGAATGGGTCAAAGCTGGTAATGCTGTACGCAGGCATCGATACAGTATATACAATGGATCTTTCTTCGGGAGTCTGTCAACAAATTGCTATAGCCAACCCGCATTATACACCGCAAAAGCCTGCTGATCCGGATATCATAACCGATGTTGGGAAACGGGCATCCTACTATGCAAGCAATTTTACTTATTGCGGCATTTTCTTCAACCCGCGCACCGGCAATTATGCGCTGCTGTATAATGAACCTGAGAAGTCTGAAGATATGCTGCCCAGCGGTGACGGGAAAATAACCGGTGTAATAATTCTGGATGCCTCATTTCATAAGATCGCCAATTACAGATTCCGCCGGCCCGCGTGGATCGGATTAGCCTTTACTACGGCAGCCGGACTTGTTATTCCTGTTGATCCTCAAAAACACAATGGAAATGCGTACCACGATCTGCCTTGTTATGTTTATCATTTTTAGCACCGGATGTGATGATAAACCTACGCGACAAATGAATGAAATACTTCAGTATTTCTCTGACAGGATTCCCGTCCAAAAGCATGTATACCTTGTAATTCCTTCAAGCGTGTGTAAAGGATGCTACGCATTTGATACCGCAGGTCTTTCTATAGATTTTACTCAAAACTTCCAAATCGTTTCCAGTATCGATACGGGAAAGTTTGTCGGGTTTTTTCATACACTTCGCGATACAGATGACAGGTTGGTCCGGAAGCCATTTTTAGACTATGGTATAAAATTTATTTTAACCGATGCCGGTAAGGTTCAGAGTGTTATTCCACTTGTGAATTTTGAACGGCAGGCCGATAGCCTGACCCGTTTTTTTCTTAGATAATGAAGCAACCCATGCAGAATAACCGGATCTCAATCACTGTGATAATATTTATAGCTGCGCTGACTTGTGCGTTTTGCCGGTGTGCTTTTCATGTCCCGGCAGAGCTTTTGCATTACTATCTGAAGGACTCCCTGCTGTTGCCAGAAGAGATTGGCACAACCGCCTTTGGGTCGCAGATCCGGTACAGTGATTCAGGGCGTATAACTTACCTGGACAAAGAGCGGAATCTTTTCCTGTTGTATGATATCAATTCGGGTCGGAATACAGATTCTTTCGTTTTTGAGGAAGATATACAGGCGCTGGAAATACGCAATTTTGATTCAGTTTATATTGCCGGTCGGCACGAGCTTATCACCATCTTCAGGAAGAAGATACGCCGTTACGACTTGTCGGAAATGTTGCGGACATATGTGGATGCCAATGTGTGGATATCCGATGGTAATGGATTTTCCGTCGTTGATGATACTGTCAGAATAACCGTTCGCTGGTTCTCTGATAAGGACGATACTATTCCCAGCCGCAGATCTGTCCTGACACATTTCGAGGTTGTGTTTGCACTCAAAGGAGATTCTGTAATGTATCTGGGAAAATACAATCCCGATCCGGTTGCTTTGGTGGGACAAGACTTCGGAACGAATATGTCGCGCCCGGCACTTCTGTTAAACGGTCATATGATAGTGTGCAATTTGCCTTTTTGGGATACCCTGTATACCTATGATGTCATCCGGAGGCAGGAACATAAGATTGGGATCCATTCCTCGATACGCCCTGCCCCGCAGCCTTTTGATTATAGCAAGGCTACGGATCACGCATATTTTTCCGGCTACCACAATGCAAACGCATGGTTTACTTTTTTGTACCATGATCCCTGGCGGAACCATGTCTATCAGTTTCTGAAACATCCCGGTGATTACATCACAAGTGATGGTGAGCGTAAAAAGTATTACGACGCTCCATTTTCACTGTTGGTATATAGTCAGGATCTTCAATTGCAGCGAGAGCTTTTTATTCCGCCCAAAACACTCTACCCGTTGAAAATGTTTACAACACCGTCCGGATTGTATATCGCGGAAGATAAAGACGTGCGGCAGTTTCCGGGTAAGACTGTTTTTTATCGTTTTATTATTCCCTGATCCTAAAATCACCTACGTATGAAGCAATATTTGAAATCAGTCGCTTTAATGGGCGTTTTTCTGGCAGGGGCATGTAGAGAACGGCAGTCCCCGGGAACATGGTTGCGCTTCGAACGCACAATGAAAAATATAAACCTGACAGACGGAGATACCTCTATTCATCGCTTTATATTATGGAATGATGCTGCCTGCCGCGGATGTAAAGAAAAATGCGTTAGCTGGCTGTCGGATCATCCAACCGGGAAGGCATGTATTATAGTTCCCTACTCAGATAAAATACTCGTGGATCAATTACCGGATACACAGTATTGGGTAGATACTTTCAATAAGATCGGCAGGTACTTTTACGGAGTACACAATATGGGTTTGATACAAGTCCGGAGCGGCAAAGTAGTTGCTATAAAAGATTTTCCGGTTTCAGAGATTAATACTCTGAAAACGGAGCTGGCAAAATAATGCAGAAAAGCTTTATTTCATTGCCGCCTTTTTCTTTTCCAGTGCCAGTAATTCATCCCGCCATTTTGCGGCTTCCATAAAGTCGAGGTTTTTCGCTGCCTGCTCCATTGTTTTACGGGCCTTGCTGATCGCCTTATCCAGAGATGCTGCGGTCTGATACTCTGTCTGCTCCTCTGCTGCAATGGACGGACTATTGTCGGCCACAGCATAAGGGCTCTTGTCGTCGTAACCTTTAATATCCAGTACGGAAGTCTGCTTGAAGATCTGCTCCGTGGATTTGATAACGGTTTTGGGAGTAATGCCATGCTCGGCATTATAACGCATTTGCTTCTCCCTTCGACGGTTTGTTTCATCAATGGTACGTTGCATGGATTCGGTCATCGTATCCGCATAAAAGATAACCATGCCGTCTGCATTACGTGCGGCACGACCCGCCATCTGCGTGAGCGATTTCTCGTTACGCAGGAACCCTTCTTTGTCCGCATCAAGGATCGCCATCAGTGTTACTTCCGGAAGATCCAGACCCTCTCTCAGCAGGTTCACTCCGACAAGCACATCAATGTTGCCCAGTCGCAGGTCTCTCAGTATTTCCACGCGGTCCAGTGTATCCACTTCCGAGTGAATATAGCGGGAGCGTATCTGTATGCGGCTGAGGTACTTGTCCAGTTCTTCTGCCATGCGTTTTGTAAGCGTGGTCACCAGTACACGTTCTCCCTTTTTTACCCGTTTATCGATTTCATCAAGCAGGTCATCGATCTGGTTCGCACTTGGTCGGATTTCAATCGGAGGATCCAGCAGGCCGGTAGGACGAACCACCTGTTCTGCGATCACACCGCCGGTTTTTTGCAGCTCATAATTGCCGGGTGTTGCACTTACGAAAACCACCTGGTTCAGCAACTGCTCAAATTCATTGAAATTGAGCGGGCGGTTGTCCAGTGCCGAAGGAAGCCGGAAGCCGAAGTCTACGAGCGTAAGCTTACGCGAACGGTCGCCTCCGTACATACCACTGATCTGAGGGATGGTTACGTGGCTTTCATCGATCATCAGCAGAAAATCCTTCGGAAAATAATCCAGCAGACAGAAGGGCCGTGCACCGGGACGGCGGCGGTCGAGGAAGCGGGAATAGTTTTCAATTCCTTTACAGAAGCCAAGCTCCTGCATCATTTCCAGATCGTAGTTCACACGCTCCGTGATGCGCTGTGCTTCTATCGGTTTGCCTATTTTCTGGAAATACTGCGTTTGTTCGTTTAATTCGTCCTGTATCTCATGAACGATCTCCGCCATCAGGTTCTTCGGCGCGATGTACAGGTTTGCAGGGAAAATCGCAGCATGCTGCATCCGTTGTATCCGTTTCCCGCTTTCAATCTCAAAGCTTTCGATTTCTTCAATTTCATCGCCGAAGAAGGTGATCCGGTAACCGAAGTCCAGGTAAGGAAGGTTAATGTCTACGGTATCTCCGTTCACGCGGAATGTGCCCCTTGTGAAATCTCCCTGGCTCCGCATGTAGTTCGCGTGCACCAGGCGATGCAGGAAGCTATTCCGGCCGACATTATCGCCGATCTCAATACGGGTGATGCTGTTCTCGTATTCCGTTGGGTTACCCATACCGTAGATACAGGATACGGAAGCTACGATCACGATATCGCGCCTGCCGCTGAGCAGACTTGAAGTGGCGCGCAGCCTCAGTTTTTCCAGTTCTTCGTTGATCGAAAGGTCTTTTTCGATGTACACATTTTTTGTCGGTATGTACGCCTCTGGCTGATAGTAATCGTAGTAAGAAACAAAATACTCTACGGAGTTCTCCGGGAAAAACTGCCTGAACTCCCCGTAGAGCTGTGCCACCAGTGTTTTATTATGTGTGAGGATCAGGGTAGGCTTTTGCACCTCCTGTATCACATTGGCCATAGTGAATGTCTTCCCTGAGCCCGTCACACCGAGCAGGGTCTGAAAAGGTTCGCCTGCCTGAATACCCTCCGTCAATTGTCTGATTGCGGATGGCTGGTCACCGGACGGTTTATATTCACTATGGAGTTTAAAAGGCATATGGTTAGTTTTGGCCGATCCATTTGCGGGTCAGCAGGTATTCTGCGATCTGGATAGCGTTGGTGGCAGCTCCCTTACGGAGATTGTCGGCAACAATCCAGCAATTCAAAGTATTCGGCTGCGACTCATCCCTGCGGATACGTCCAACAAAAACGTCGTCTTTATTCGTCGCATATAAGGGCATCGGGTATTGCTTTTCAGAAGGGTTGTCTGTCACTATAATGCCCGGAGCCGATTCCAGCAGTGCACGCACCTCATTCAGATCAAAATCCTGTTCAAATTCGATGTTTACGCTTTCACTGTGTCCGCCCATTACCGGAACACGCACACAGGTCGCAGTTACGCGGATGCTGTCATCGCGCATGATTTTACAGGTCTCTTTCACCATTTTCATTTCCTCTTTTGTGTATCCGTTATCCTGGAATACATCAATCTGCGGTAACAGGTTAAGGTCAATCGGATGCGGATAGACGGAAGGCGTCGTATTGCCCGAACGTTGCTGCAGCAGTTCATCCACAGCTTTCTGTCCTGTACCGGTAACACTCTGGTAAGTACTTACCACAACGCGTTTGATCTTATAGCGTTCGTGCAGCGGTTTCAGCACCACAACCATCTGTATGGTGGAGCAATTCGGGTTAGCAATGATCAGGTCTTCTTTAGTCAGTGCATCCCCGTTTACTTCCGGAACGATGAGTTTTTTAGACGGGTCCATGCGCCATGCCGAAGAATTATCCACTACGTAGCAGCCTGCTGCGGCAAATTGAGGTGCCAACTCCAGGGATGGACCTCCTCCGGCCGAAAACAGCGCCAGTTCAGGTTTCTGCGCAATAGCATCGGCGGCAGTCATCACAGGAAACTCCTTACCCTTAAATGATACCGACTTACCCAGAGAGCGCTCAGAAGCGACGGGTAAAAGTTCAGTTACGGGGAAGTTTCTTTCTTCCAGCAGACGAAGCATCGTACTGCCAACAAGGCCTGTGGCGCCTATCAGTGCTACTTTCATAAGTATGATTAATAAAAAATTTGGGTAGTAAAATTAGTCTTTTTCGGACAGTGAGGGTGGCTGTATTTGGTAAATTAAAATAAAAAAGAGGCTTCTTGCGGAAGCCTCTTTTTCTGAAAAATCAAATTCTGTTAGTGGGCTACGGTAAAGCTGCGAACGGTTCCGTTGCTCAGCTTCACAAAGTAACTTCCGGAAGGCAGGTTGCTCACAGAAATTTTATCGCTGATCGTTTTAGCGGCCGCATAGTGGCGGGATACTACCGAACGACCCTGAATGTCTACTACCTGCATATCCAGGGATTGAGCTTCAGCCTGAGCAATCTGGAGAGACAGCTCGTCACCGGCAGGTATAGGGAACAGTTTTACATCAGCTGCAATAGTGCTGATTTCCTTAACCGCAGTCGGAGAGAAGTCTTCGTAATAATAGTTAGTACGGGAATCTCCGCTTGCCATGTAGAAACCTCCACCTGTACCGTCGTTTGTGTACGTGGTTTCAGATGTTTCCTGGTTGTAAGCGTTGTAAGTGTACTGCGTGAGGGAAGAACTGTCGTAAGTGGAAGTGGAGCTGTTCCAGTTAAGGGAATACTCGTCCAGCAAATTAGCGGATGCATCAAAAGTAGATGCGATACGGCCGATAGGGCTCCAGGTCGTTCCGTCGAATTCTTCAAAATCCTGGAAGATCGGATTTTTAGAAGCATCGTATGTGTAAGTTGCGCGTTGGTAATCTTCCAGCACTGTTCCTGAGAAGTTCACCTTTACCAGCATAGTGGCGATGTCATCTGAAGAATTATAGGTGTAGTCCAGAGATACATAAGGAAGCCATACGCCCGCGTAGATGTAAATCGTGAGTTTGCTTTCTTTACCTGTAGCAGTGTAAGAAGTAACGATAACAGAGTTATAGTCGTATGCAGAACCGCTCCAGGTCAGAGAAGTATCGGTAAGTTGTTTCCCGGCTGAATTGTAGGTAAACTTGTCCATATCCCCGTTGTCCCAGCTGGTTCCGTTCCAGGTCTGAGATTCGGTTGTTACCATCAGGTTTGAGGAGTTGAATGTATTTACAGTGCGGTCACTGTTTTCATAGGCCAATGTACTGTAGTTATAAACCTGATTGGTTACAGTAGTCTGGTTGTTATTGACATCGTAAGCGGCATAACCACGGCTGTCCAGCTGCAATGGTGCGGAAGTGCCTCCATTGGTGTAGTTATGCATGGTGTCGTATTTCAAGGTTGTTTTGAGGTCTCCGCCGCGTCCCCAGCTATACATCAGGTGAGAGGAATCGGTGAGGCTCAGAGTGGCGCCATCAGACTCGCGGTAAGCGTAACCGATCACGCGGCTTTCCATTGCAGTGGTTTTGCCGGTTTTGAGCGATCCTGCTTTTTGTTTTTCAATAAGTAAAGCGGTGTGCGCTTTTGCCATTTTCAATGCTTCGGCTGGAGTTGCTCCGGCGCGCAGTTTAGGTGCCTTAGTGGTGGAAGCCACGGGGACTTTCGCAGTCGCAGGTGTAATATTAAACAGTGCGATGCATGCTCCGAGGGATAGAAGGTTTTTGTTCATAAGAGAGAATTTGAGCGAAATTATCTGATTGCGTTGACTACCCTTGTTAAAAGTTGTTAATTGTTTTACGTTGTTTTCATTTATAAGTAAAACAAAAACAAGCGTTTGGGGCCCTTTGTCGTATGTAATGTTTACTGAATTTAATATTAATATATTTAATTATATGGATTGATTTAGTTTACTTGCGCATAATCTTTATTGTAAATATCAGACGAACTTAAAATGACAGATCAATTATGAAAAAGTATGTTTATTCCTTTGCTATGTTAATGGCATTGCATTCCGTTACGGAAGCTCGAGTTGCCCCTCAGCGGCAGCGTTTACCGCCAAACCTTCGATTCTTTGGTATTGGGTTTGCCCAAAGGTTGGTACGCAGACACGAATGCGCGTGCTACCTACCGGGGCGGGACTGCTGCCGGTGTATGGATTCCGGGTACTACCACCCGTTGGTCTTCTACCGGCGGAGCTTTCAAAAATGTTGCTTCAGCAAACAGTTTCCGGTATTGGGCGGATGCAACTACCGCATTGCAACTTGCAGCCACCGATCGGGCATTGGGATTGCGGCAGACTTCCACTTTCGGGGATCCCGGTGCCTCTTTCGCCGTCCGGCTCGATCAGACGTATAAATTGACGGACTTCCGTATCAGTTTTAAGCTTCAGTCGCTCGATTCCACCAACGGCAGTAAAATCACTCCGTGGGTACTTCAGTATGGCTGGGGTGACAGTCCCGATACATTTTACACAGTACCCGGCAGTATAATGGGTAGCGGCGGTAGCCGTTATGCGAATGATCGCTATGCTTTTTCATTTGGTAAAGCGCTGGACGACAGCCGCGGACCCGTATGGATCCGGATTGCTGCTTTAGCCGGTTCCGGGGGTAGCGGTTCTCGTACGATCACGGCCCTGGATGATGTGGAACTGCTCTGGAACGGGACTGCTATATCAGGTGAGCGTCCCTATGTACAACATACCGCTCCGGCTTCCAATGCAAAAGATGTACAACCCGGATCGATACTGCGGATCTCTTTTTCGAAAGGGATCAATAAAGGATCATCGGGCAATCTGTATATAAAAAATGAGTCATCCGGTACTATACAGACTATCAGTATCGGATCTCCTGACGTTGTGGTCACGGGAAAGGAGCTGGCCATAGCCGGCGTGCGCCTGCAGCCTTATTCCGACTATCACGTTACTTTCGATTCATCCATTGCTGATACGGCAGGCTTTGCATGTATCCCGCTGAACGATACAGGCGACTGGCGTTTTTCTACGGTGCCGGTAACGGCGGGTAAGTTGCCCGAATTATTTGATACCGTTTGTCTGAAGCCCCTGCAGCCTTCAGGATGGCAGCAGTACAGCAGACAGGGAGTGCAGGTATGGTCCTGTCATGAAGCTGCTGCTGCAAACCAGGCCATGTATATATATGGGTACGACGGAAGCCTGAATGTGCCCAACAGCGACTGGCTTATTTCGCCGCTTTATGATCTCAGCAGTGTTGTGGGTACTGCATCGGAAATCCATGTCCGCTACCGGAAATCCGCTCCGGGTAATATTCTTCAGCTGTTGGTGTCCGAAAATTATGTTGGTTCCGGCGATCCCGATTCCGCCCTTTGGGTACCTGCCGGTTGGATCGGTACAGCCGCTACCGCGGGAGTATGGTCTGCCGAAACGATCAGAATTCCCGCAGGCTTTGAAAAATCGAAGTGTTACCTCGGGTTCCATTACATCTCTGATGCAACCGGAGCACAGGAGGTTTGGCTGGACAGCCTGGATATTGTGCCGGAGCCAACCGGGCTGGCGGCGGCTCCGCACACAGAAAAGAACCGTTTACAGGTTGAAAACCCGGTAGCGGCTGACGGCATCATGCGTTTGTTCCTGAATACCGCAACGTCAGGAAATTACGAGATTGCTGTCTATTCCATGACCGGAGCCTGTGTTTTCCGGAAACAACAGCGATTTATGGCGGGTAGTGGAGTGCAAACGATTTCAGACGTATTTTTGTCACCCGGTACCTATATTATATCAGTGTCGGGCGAAGGGCAACAGCTGCGCTCCGTTTTTATAAAGGGGAAATAAGCAAACGAATATGGCAGAATATAGTGTTGGAGATGCATTGCGACGCCTGATCCGTCAGTCCGGATGGGGCGACAGGATCAATGAATACCGTTTGCGGGAAGAATGGGCGCAGATAGCGGGAGTGACCATTGCCCGTTATACAAACGGTATGATGTTGCGCGACAGGGTACTTACGCTCAGTACGGATGTCGCTCCGCTGCGGCAGGAATTGCTATTGGGAAAAAAACAGCTGATTGAGAAAATAAACGCTCACTTTGAGGAGACGATCGTATTGGATATTAAAGTCAGATAGAGGGAATGAAGTTATCTTTTAAATGAACTTTCTTTCTTAACTGCTGATTTTCAATAAACAATTTTTCCAAAAAACATGTAGAAAAACTGTTTGTAACAGGAAGTCGGCGTACCTTTGCCATCCAAATTCAAAATAACACAAGCATGTCTCATCTTTCTGCAGAACAAAAGAAAAGCATTTTTAAAGAATTCGGTGGAAGCGAAGCTAACACTGGTTCTATTGAAGCGCAAATCGCAATCCTGACACAACGTATCAACCATATCTCTCAGCACCTGAAAAGCGGTAACAAGAAGGATTTCTCTTCTAACCGTGGTCTGATGAAAATGGTAGGTCAGCGTAAGCGTCAGCTGCAATATCTGAGCCGCACAAACCTGACCGGTTACCGTGCGCTGATTGAAAAGCTCGGTCTGCGTAAATAATGATCAGCATTTTCTGACTATTCCCAGCATTATTACTAATGTTGGGAATAGTTTTTTTATGCCTGTAATCAATTATCTTTGATCGGTATTTTTTTAAAGTCCTTTACAGGAAGCAATACATTGGGGTTAGATATTGCTTGTTGCATACATTAAGAAAAAATCACCTCCCGGAATTACAGATGCGGCCCGGGCTGTGTGTTTGGCTGAAAAGTCCGCATTTTGATGACAAAAATTTAAAAACAAGCAATCTTTATGACGCTGAATCCCACTTCTGTGTCGTTCAAACTGAACGATGGACGTGAAGTAACAATCGAAACGGGCAAGATGGCCCGTCAGGCTGACGGAGCCGTAACCGTACGACTCGGAGACGCTGTTCTCCTTGCTACTGTGGTAGCAAACCAGGAACCTAAACCCGGTCAGTCTTTTTTCCCTCTTACCGTTGATTATCAGGAAAAATTTGCCTCCGCAGGACGCATTCCCGGCTCTTTCTTCAAAAGAGAAGGTCGTCTGAATGATTATGAGGTACTGATTTCCCGTTTGATAGACCGTGCATTGCGCCCGCTGTTCCCGGAAGATTATTACTGCGATGTACAGGTAATTGTAACGCTCATCTCTTCTGACATCGAAGTGATGCCTGACGCACTTGCCTGTCTGGCTGCATCCGCAGCGCTTGCAGTTTCTGACATACCGGTTCAGGAAATTATTTCTGAAGTACGTGTGGCACGTATCAATGGTGAGTTTATGATCAATCCTACCCGCACGCAACTGAAAGACGCGGATATGGATTTCATTATCGGAGCTACTGAGAAAAATATCATGATGGTGGAAGGCGAGGCTAAGGAATGTTCCGAAGCTGATGTCGTAAAAGCCATCGAGTTTGCCCACGAGGCCATTCGCGTGCAGGTAAAAGCGCAGCAGGAACTGCGTGATAAACTGGGTATCACTACAAAACGTGAAGTTGTTCCCGTTGCAGTGAATGAAGACATTAAAAAACGCGTACAGGATTTCGCAGGAGCTAAAATGCTTGAAATCAGCAAATCTGCTTCTTCAAAACACGAACGCAGTGAAGCTTATAAAGTATTGGCCGAAGGATTGAAAGCGCACCTGAGCGAAGGTTTGGAGCCGGAAGCGGATCTGGATGCAGCGGTTTGGTCCGAGGCAAAACGTCATTTCGAAGATCTGCAGTACTACACCGTGCGTAACATGATCCTGGATGAAGGTGTCCGCCTGGATGGCCGTAAAACAGACCAGGTTCGTCCGCTCGTAATGGAAGTGAATGCATTGCCTTCTCCTCATGGTTCCTCTTTGTTCACCCGTGGCGAAACACAGTCTCTGACAACGGTTACCCTGGGATCCAAAGACAGCGAATTGCTGTTGGAAACGGCCGCTACATCTGATTACCAGAAATTTATCCTGCATTATAATTTCCCTCCTTTCTCTACAGGAGAGGTGAAAATGCAGCGTGGCGTAGGCCGTCGTGAAGTAGGACATGGTAACCTTGCAAAACGTTCGCTGGAACAAATGATGCCGGGAGACGAATATCCTTATACTGTACGCGTGGTTTCCGATATCCTTGAATCTAACGGTTCTTCCTCTATGGCAACTGTTTGCGCCGGTTCTCTGGCTCTGATGGATGCAGGCGTTCCTTTCCCTAAACACGTAAGCGGTGTTGCAATGGGACTGATCAGTCGTCCTTCGGATAAAAAATGGGCTGTATTGACGGATATCCTCGGAGATGAGGATCATCTGGGTGATATGGATTTCAAAGTTACCGGCACACGTGAAGGGATCTGCGGTATCCAGATGGATATTAAAGTGGACGGACTGAGCATGGATATCATGACGCAAGCGTTGGAGCAGGCCCGCAAAGGCCGTCTGCATATCATCGACGCTATGTATGAGTGTATGCCTGCTGCCCGTCCGGAACTGAAACCGCATACACCACGTATCGAACAACTGATCATCGAGACAGAGTTTATCGGTGCGGTGATCGGACCTGGCGGAAAAATCATCCAGGAGATCCAGCGTGAAACCGGAACGTCTATCTCTATCGAAGAGAAAGACAACAAAGGATTTGTAAAAGTATTCTCTGCCAATAAAGAAGGAATCGATAAGGCTATGGCCTGGATCCGCAGCATTGTAAGTGTTCCGGAAATAGGAGAAGAGTATGAAGCAACCGTAAAAAGCATTATGCCTTACGGAGCATTCGTTGAATTCATGCCTGGTAAACAAGGTTTACTGCATATTTCAGAAGTAAGCTGGAGCCGCCTTGAAACACTTGAAGGAGTGTTGAAAGAAGGAGATACCATTCGCGTGAAACTGCTGGAAGTAGATCCTAAAACAGGCAAATTCCGTTTGAGCCGCAAGGTATTGATGGAAAAACCGGAAGGATACCAGGAACAACCCGAAGGAGAACGCCGTGAACGCCGCGACCGTCCTAATGGTGGTGATCGTGATCGTGATCGTCGTCCGCGTGAAAATCGCCCTCCGCGCGGAGAGCGCCCGGAAAGGGCTCCGCGTCAGGATGCGCCGAATGCGTCATCAGCCGATGATGCAGACATGAAGCTCTGATAATGATCTGATTATAAAAGGTCCGCCGGTATTTGCCGGCGGACTTTTTGTTTACCGGTAAGTTGTTATAAAACTTCATCTATTCTGATTAACTTCGCGCAAAAGTTGCCACCGGGGTCGTTTTCGATTTTCGGACTCATAATATTTTACCTTTATGCCTAAAATTGCTTTAATTACCGGTATCACCGGACAGGACGGGGCGTATCTCGCCGAACTTCTTCTGGAAAAAGGATACATTGTTCACGGGATCAAACGCCGTAGTTCTCTTTTCAATACAGATCGCATCGATCACCTTTATGAAGATCCGCATGTTGATAGCCGCCGGTTTATTCTGCATTACGGCGATCTGTCTGATAGTTCCAATCTGATCCGTATTATCCAGGAAGTACAACCGGATGAAATATATAACCTCGGTGCGATGAGCCACGTGAAAGTGAGCTTCGACACACCGGAATACACTGCCAACGCCGATGGTATCGGTACTTTGCGCATACTGGAAGCAGTCCGCCTGCTGGGCCTCACCAAAAAGACCAAAATATACCAGGCATCCACTTCCGAGTTATACGGATTGGTGCAGGAAGTACCGCAAAGCGAACGCACTCCTTTCTATCCGAGGTCTCCTTACGCCGTAGCTAAAATGTATGCCTACTGGATTACGGTAAACTACCGTGAAGCCTATGGGATGTTCGCATGCAACGGTATACTGTTCAACCACGAAAGTCCTTTGCGCGGCGAAACATTCGTAACGCGCAAAATCACCCGCGCGGTAGCGCAAATGTCGCTTGGGCTGCAGGATAAATTATATATAGGTAATATGGATGCCAAACGTGATTGGGGACATGCCCGCGATTACGTTGAAGCAATGTGGCTGATTCTGCAGCAGGACAAGCCGGAAGATTTTGTGATCGCCACCGGTATCACCACCACTGTGAGAGACTTTATCATTATGGCTTTTGCAGAAGTGGGGGTAACACTCGAATTCAGAGGAGAGGGTGTAAACGAAAAAGCATTTGTGGCAACAAGCTCGGATAACAATGAACATTTCCCGCCAGGTAAAGAGGTGGTGAGCGTCGATCCGGCGTATTTCCGCCCTACGGAAGTGGATTTGCTGATCGGAGACCCGACAAAAGCACAGCAATTACTCGGATGGAAAGCGAAGTGTACCTTGCCTGAACTGGTAAAAGAAATGGTGCAGGCCGATCTGCAATCGTTCAAACGTGAGAAAATGCTGAAAGAAGCAGGTTTCACGATATTAAAACAATTTG
Source organism: Chitinophagaceae bacterium (assembly GCA_049840855.1). GTDB lineage: Bacteria > Bacteroidota > Bacteroidia > Chitinophagales > Chitinophagaceae > Rurimicrobium. The sequence goes on from JASGJF010000016.1 coordinate 43,624, forward strand.
AATAGTAGATCCGCTTTGATGCAGTTTAACGATAAAATTTATGTCGCCGGTCATCGGGGAATGGTCGGGAGCGCAATCCTCAGAAATCTTGAAAAAGCAGGTTTCAGCAATCTTGTATTGCGCACTTCTTCGGAACTGGACCTGAGAGATCAGGCTGCCGTGCGTTCTTTCTTCGAAGAGGAGCGTCCGGATTATGTGTTTCTTGCAGCCGCTAAAGTCGGTGGTATTCTTGCAAATAATACGCGCAGAGCGGAGTTTTTTTATGAGAACATGATGATCCAGAACAACGTTATCCACCAATCGTACCTGAGCGGTGTGAAAAAGCTGATGTTCCTCGGCTCATCCTGTATCTATCCCAAAATGGCACCGCAGCCATTGAAAGAGTCTTACCTGCTTACCGGTCTGCTCGAGCCGACGAATGAACCTTACGCAATTGCAAAAATTGCGGGTATTAAAATGTGTGAAGCTTATCGCTCCCAGTACGGATGCAATTTCATTTCAGTAATGCCGACCAATTTATATGGTCCGAATGATAATTACGATCTGAATAATTCACATGTACTGCCCGCTATGCTTCGTAAGTTTCACGAAGCAAAGCAGCAGCAGGCTGCCTCCGTTACACTTTGGGGAACGGGCAGCCCGATGAGGGAATTTCTTCATGCGGATGATATGGCAGATGCCTGTGTATTCCTGATGCAGTCCTACAACGAAGCGGAATTGGTGAATGTGGGAGTGGGAACAGATATCAGCATAAAGGATCTGGCGTCAATGATCAGGGAAATTGTGGGGTTTGATGGTGACGTTATATGGGATTCGGAAAAGCCGGACGGAACACCCAGAAAACTAATGGACGTTTCTAAGCTGAACAGTTTGGGCTGGAAAGCTTCGATTGGCCTGGAAGAAGGTATCAGGAATGTATATAAGATCCACTTTTTAGATAAGACGGACGCGTAAGCGACTTTGAGGACACCTGATCAAAGTGTCGAATATAAATATGAACAACGGGATAGCCATTAAAGTTGAAGGATTGGGTAAACTCTACCGCCTCGGTGAGGTGGGTACAGGAACGATCAGCCATGATCTGAATCGTTGGGTTGCCCGTATGCGCGGCAAAGAAGACCCGTTTGCGAAGATCGGAGAAGACAACGACAGGACTTCAAAAGGGACAAGCGACTATGTCTGGGCTTTGAAGGATGTGAATTTTGAGGTGAAACAGGGAGAAGTGTTGGGAATTATCGGGAGAAATGGAGCAGGTAAAAGTACGCTTTTGAAGTTGCTGAGTAAAGTGACTAAGCCAACTACAGGACGCATCAATATCAATGGTCGTATCGCCTCGCTGCTGGAAGTGGGGACAGGCTTTCATCCGGAAATGACGGGACGGGAAAATATTTTTCTGAATGGCGCGATCATGGGTATGACCAAGCGCGAGATCAGCTCAAAATTTGATGAGATAGTCGCATTTGCCGGCGTTGAACGTTATGTGGATACACCAGTGAAGCGTTACAGCAGCGGGATGTATGTTCGTCTGGCTTTTGCTGTTGCGGCGCACCTGGAGCCGGAAATTCTGATCGTAGACGAGGTGCTGGCTGTGGGAGACGCTGAGTTTCAAAAGAAGTGCCTTGGTAAAATGAAAGATGTAAGTCTGAACGATGGCCGTACAGTACTTTTTGTAAGTCATAATATGGGTGCTATATCTTCATTATGTGATGAGTCCATTTTTATGAAGAATGGAACGATAGGTCATATAGGCGCCACGCCCGACATCGTAAAACATTACCTCAATTACGGAACCAGCCAGTCTGCCGAGCATATATGGCAGCAGCCTGTTGGAGATGAATATATGAAGATTGAATCCGTATCGCTGGAGAATGCAAACGGCGAACGTCGATCCGATTTTTTGACTACAGAAGATATTTACGTGAATATGGTGGTTCGGGTTAACCAGGAAAATGAATTCCTGAGATTGGGGCTTCGCGTATTGTCTTCCGACGGAAATGTAATTTTTACGAGCGGAACGCAGGACGATATTGACGCTCCGATTATGCATAAACGCGGCCGCCAGAAAGTAAGCCTCAGAATTCCGAAAAACTTTCTGAATAACGGCCTCTATTTTATCACTGTCGCTGCGGATATTCCACTCATCAGGATATGCTTTTTTGAAGAAAGCGTGCTTTCGTTCAACCTGGAGCAAAGCATCGGCGTGGGAGGAATGGTGCAGGACGACCGTAAAGGATATATCAGAACAAACTTTAACTGGCAAATAGCTTATGAGTAATAAAATATTGATTCCGGTTTATGAACCTTCTCTTACCGGAAATGAAAAGAAATATGTAAGTGAGTGTATAGACTCAACCTGGATATCCTCGAAAGGTAAATTTGTTTCTCAGTTTGAGAGCGAATTTGCAAAGTATATTGATGTAAAATACGCTACTACGGTAGCAAACGGCACTGTGGCGCTGCATCTTGCGCTTATTGCTTTAGGTATAGGCCCCGGTGATGAAGTGATTGTGCCCACACTGACCTACATCGCATCCGTGAACGCGATCCGGTATTGCGGTGCTCATCCGGTATTTGTCGATTCGCTGACAGGTACCTGGCAGCTGGATCCGGCCGATGTACGGAAAAAAATCACGCCTCAAACCAAAGCGGTGATGGCCGTTCACCTGTACGGTCAATCAGCAGATATGGCTGTATTACGCAGCATTTGCGACGAACATAATTTATTCCTGATCGAAGACTGCGCTGAAGCAATTGGTACGAAGTTCGATGGAAAGCATGTGGGGACTTTTGGAGATATCAGCACCTTCAGTTTCTTCGGCAACAAAACTATTACTACCGGAGAAGGCGGAATGGTAGTCACCAATGACGAAACATTGTTCGACCGTTCTGTTCACTTTAAAGGACAGGGACTGGCAAAGCACCGTCAGTACTGGCACGACGTGATTGGCTATAATTACCGTATGACGAATATCTGCGCCGCTATTGGTGTGGCGCAGCTGGAACAGATAGATGTGTTCACGTCGAAGAAAAAGGCAATAGCCGCACGTTATGCAGCTGCTTTTAAAAATACTTCTGTTGAATTTCATCAGGAGGCGCCGGGTACCGAACATTCGTACTGGATGTGTACCATATTGGTGCAGGAATCGAAAGATCGTGATGCGCTGAGGGACTTTCTGATGGAAAAGGGAATTGAAACACGTCCGATGTTTTACCCCGTTCACACAATGCCCATGTATTCGGAAAAATTTCAGAAACATAAAACTGCCGAAGATATCGCCTGGCGAGGGATCAATCTGCCCAGCTATCCGGGTCTTTCAGAGGAGCAGCAGCAATTTGTGATCGATTCAATTAAAGCATATTTTAAGTGGTAGTTGTCTACGGAGCATCCGGGCATGCAAAAGAAATCAGCTTTTTCCTGCGGAAGCAGCAGGTGAAGGTGGATTTTGTCGTTGACCGGAATCCACCGTCAGGCAGCAAACTTTTTGATATTGAGGTGATAGATGAAGCTTTATTTGCAGAGCGATTTTCAAAAACAAGCGCGATTCATTTTTACGTCGCGATAGGAGATATGCAGTTGCGCCGGAAAATAGTGCAAGGTATCAGACAAATATTCAGCGACAGTGTTTTCCCGAACCTGGTTGCATCAGAAGGTATTCCCGATTTTGATGAAGCGCTGAGTTTTATGGGCGAAGGAAATATTTTCTTTCCCGGAACCCGGCTGACCACGCATATACGGCTGGGAAGCCACAACCATTTTAACCAGGGGGTTTCTGTGAGTCACGATGTGGTTATCGAAGATTATAATACATTTTCTCCGGGAGCGCGGATTGCGGGGACCTGTTCGATAGGATCGGGGACCTTCTGGGGGGTAAATGCTGTGGCAATAGACAAAGTGTCTGTCGCTGATCATTGTGTGATCGGTGCCGGCGCTGTTATTACTCGAACAATTACAGAGCCCGGCACCTATGCAGGTGTTCCGGCAAGGAAAATAAAATGAGAATTCTGTTTTACATCCCGAGTATGGACAAAAGCTGGGGGGGGCGCGATGCACTATGCAGAGGGCCTGCTGCTTTCGCTTGCCCAGTATGTCGCAAAGAACAGGATGGATATTTGCTTTTATGTCTATCACAACAGGGCAGTTCCTTCGATTCTGGAGATTGCAAAAAGCTTTCCCGAACATGTAACAATACTAAGTGATGCAGCGGTACAGTTTCCGGCAGGCTATCGTCTCAAACATGCTTTGTCCGGAATAGCTGCCAAAATATTTTCCGGTATCAGGCTCAAGAATTACATCGAAAAAATAATTGAGGTATATCAGATCAATATCGTACATAGCCCTTATCAGTCGATCCCGGATGCGTCCAATGTACTGGAACTTGTTACGCAGCACGATGTGCCAGGAATTTCATTTTCCCGAATTTTTCACGCCGGAACAACGTATTCAGCGTGCTATTGACAATCACCGGAATCTCAGTCGTGCTGATACTGTTTTCGTCAGCTTTCGTCATGTAAAGGACGATCTGCTTCGTTATTTTCGTTTGCCGTCTGAGAAGGTAACGGTATTGCCTTTACCGCTGAGGCACATGTGGATTTTTGACGTAAAAGAAGAGGATGTGTCCCGTGCGGGTTATGAACAACAATACACATTTCCCGGATTCTTTCTCTACCCTGCTGCAACATGGAAACATAAAAACCATGCTGCACTGATACGCGCAATCGCAATGCTTAAGAAGGAGCATTCGTTTGCCGTTTATTTGTATTGCACAGGACACATTACTGACTATGGCCGCGACGAACTATTACCTATGGCAGAGGCGGCCGGAGTGGCAGATCGTATTAAATTTCTGGGTAGTGTAAGCAACGACCAGTTGTACTGGCTGTATAAACATGCGCATTGTGTAATTGTTCCGTCTTTATATGAGGCAGGCAGTTTCCCCGTAATTGAAGCTATTTATCTTGATACTCCTGTTCTGTGCTCAGATGTCACTTCATTGCCGGATACGATCGACATGCCGGATGTGGTTTTTAACCCCGAAGATCCGAAAGCGATAGCCGCATTGATGTTGCGTATGAGCACGGATACTTATTTTTATAAACGTTGCAAGGCTCATCTCGGTACAAGAAGAAGCTATCTTACAGATCACGAACCGAACGAAGTGGTTATAGCAACTTACAAACGCCTGCTTAAATAAAAATCCATGTCCCTGTTTTCGAATCTGTTTCATAATCCTTTTAAGCATAAAACTATCGGTGTGTTTTATATATGCACCGGTAAGTATCATATTTTCTGGGATGAGTTTTACAGGTCGGCCGAAAAATATTTCTGTCCCGGCAACCCGAAGCAGTATTTTGTATTTACGGATGCGGAGATGCCTGATATGCCTTCAAATGTGAAAGTCATTTTCCAGGAGCGTCTTGGATGGCCGGATGATACATTGAAGCGGTTTCATATTTTTCAGAAAGCATATCCGTATCTGTCGGGTGTGGATTACCTGTTTTTCTTCAATGCCAATATGTCGTTCAGAAATAAGGTTCGTCCTGCCGAGATGCTGCCTACAGATACGCAAGGGCTGGTGGGGGTCATTCATCCTTATTATTATGAAGGGCCTTCAAACGCGCCTCTTGAAACCAATCCTGCAAGTACTGCATTTGTTCAATTGGAACGGGTACAGCATTATCTGCAGGGTTGTTTGAACGGAGGCACTAAATCCGCTTACATAGAAATGGTCGACACTTTACGGCAGCGGGTAGATGAGGACGAGGCGGCGGGCTTAATGGCAATATGGCACGACGAGTCGCAGCTGAACCGGTATATGGCGGAAAAAGGCGGTTATAAAGTGTTGCATCCGGGTTTTGCAAAGTCTGAGGGCAGGACCGGTTTTCCCTTTAAAGAGCGTATTGTGCAACTGGATAAATCTAAGTTCGGTGGTCATCATTTTTTAAGATCGTAATCAGTTTATCTATGTCTCAGCATCAAAGAAATTTTGGCCTGGATGTAATTCGGACGGTTGCGATTGTTCTTGTACTGATCGCGCACTCCATGTACGTTCTTTACCCTTACATGAGCGGTTTTGCGGAAATTATGTTCAATTTCGGAACCTGGATGACGGGTGCTTATGGTGTTGAACTGTTCTTTGTGCTGAGCGGGTTCCTGATAGGTGGTATTTTTATCAGGGACGAAATTTACCGCAGAGACAAAGCCGATGCTGAGCGAAAATCTGATCTGCGGTCGGTCTCCGGCTTTTACCTGCGACGCCTTATTCGCACAATTCCTAACTACATTTTATACTTTTTTATTTTTCTTACTGCAGACCGCTATTTTCAAAAAGGTAACTTCCTGCACTCTTTTCCCTGGAAGAATTTTTTTCTCGTTCAGAATTTTTATCACAACGACGGACGCGGATTTATGGGTATAGCGTGGAGTCTCTCGGTTGAAGAGTTTTTCTACCTGTTTCTGCCCCTTCTTTATATACTATTCCGTTTGCTGAAGAGGACGCGGATGAATGCATTCCTGTACACCGCATGTATATTATGGCTTGTGCCTAATCTGCTGAAGTTGCATTACCTGTTTTTTCTTGCACCACACACTGGCTTTATCAATATACATTTGTTGCATACCACGTTGTTTCGTCTGGACTCGATTGCCTATGGTATATTTCTCGCCGTTATATACCAATGTGATTTTGCAAAATCAATGCAACGATGGGTTCAGGAGCGTCGGATTCATCTGTTGCTGGCCGGTATACTGCTTACAGTAGCAGGTTTGGCGTACAATTTTCTTTTCGTGATTAAGCCTGTTCAACAGGCAAATATGATTTATTGGTCTTATCCTTTACGGAGTATCGGACTCGTATTGCTTTTTCCTTTTTTTATAGGATGGAACAAAGCGCGCGCAGGTTTAATGACAAAGGCAATTTCTTACACCGCACTTTTTTCCTATTCCATTTACCTGTCGCATGTGATCGTTATTGAATCGTTCGAAGAACTTAAAGTGATGAGGCACTGGAATATTGCTCCTGTGCTGCAGATGCTGATCGTATGGGTGCTCACATTTCTGATTTCCGCAGGTACATATTACGGATTGGAAAAACCTGTTTTAAAACTCCGAGATAAGCTAATCATAAAATGAATCTGAAGAAACAACTCCACTTTAACTCGCATATGGGACGTATGGGCAACCAGATGTTCCAATACGCCTGTGCAAAAAATCTGGAATTGCGGGGTGGATTTGTATGCTCCCTGGACGATATCTCTAAACTGGAGTATTTTGAGCTAGCACCGGGGGAACGCTGGAAAAACAGGCTCAAGGAAAAGCTCTTCTTTCATGTGGCTAAACGTATTTACGGAATGGAGGTGAATAACCTTCAGTTTGAGGATATGCATGGCGATTTTCGTGCATGGCTGTTTGGTCTGAAGAAACCTTCAATGATATGGGGATACTTTCAGAGTGAATCGTATTTTTCCGAAAGCGCTGCACAGATAAGACAATATTTTCGTGTCAAAAAACAATACCAGAGCGGATTCACGGACTTTCTGCAAAAGCATGGACTTGAACCTGGCTCTTACGCCGCCGTTCATATCCGTCGCACCGACTATAAAAATTTTACCGTGCGAGGTCTCGAAGGTGACGATTTTACATTGCCGGATTCTTTTTACGATAAAGGAATGGAATTGTTGCAAGACCAGTTTGGCGGTAAGATCGTTATCGCATCCGACGATGCCGGCTTCTGTAAAGAGCGCTATGGCACGAATCCTTCAGTGATCATTTCAGATTGTGATGCGATCACTGATTTTCAATTACTCTCGCATGCGGCAGCGCTGCTGATCAGTAACAGCACTTACGCATGGTGGGCTGCATGGCTGAATGAAAAGGCCACGCATATTTATTGTCCGAAATACTTTCTCGGTTTTAAAGAACATAAAGAAGTGCCTGTGAATATATACCCGGGGCATTGGACACAAACTGTAGTTTAATCACCGGATATGCATAAAAGAATTGTTGGATTGGACATTGTGCGCACAGTAGCTATTGTACTGGTATTGCTGTGCCATCTTTCCTATCCTTTTTACCCGTTCCTGCATGGGAAGGCGGAACGGGTGTATAATCTGGCAGTCTGGATATTCGGCTATTACGGCGTTGAAGTTTTTTTTGTGCTGAGCGGATTTCTGATCGGCAGTATTTTTGTCAGAGAATTTGCGTCGTCCGATCAGTCTGTCCCGCCGGACGCGTCGCTCTGGCGCTTCTGGGTGCGCCGCTGGGCGAGAACCTTACCTAATTATTATCTTTTCCTACTGATAAACTGGCTGATTGCCCGGTATATGCTCGGGGTGCACGAAACTCCCGTAATTCCTTACCTGCTGTTTATCCAGAAACTCACCCCGGACAGCACACTGCATTATTTCGGTGTGTCCTGGAGTCTTGCGGTGGAAGAATGGTTTTATTTACTGATGCCGGTTTTCTTTTTCCTTTTTTATGGAATTATCCGGAACCCTAAGATTGCATTCAGGCTGGTTATCGCCACCATGATGTTATTCCCGGTTTTGGGAAAGCTGTTGTATGCGTTGGCTCATCCGCAGTTGGCGAATTATGAAAATGTATATCATTTCACTACCTGCTTCCGCCTCGATTCGATTGCATTCGGTCTGTTACTGAGCTACTTGTTTTACAGTGAAAATATAAAGTCTTACCTGGTTGCCAGAAAGAAATTATTGTTACTCGCCGGACTGGTAATTACGGTTGTGTGTTGCGGCCTGATTGCGCTGTACCTCGCCAGGCCAAAGCAAAATGCGCTGGCTTTTACGGCAATCATGCCGCTCGCCAGTTTAGGTGTAAGTTGTTGCCTGCCGTACTTCGCCACACTTAATGAATTATCGGGAGCGAAAAGTGCAGGGCGGATGTTCGTGCACTGCAGTAAAATATCCTATTCGCTGTATCTTGTGCACATCCCGGCAATGATCCTTATTGAGGAGTTGTTTAAAGGCGCCGGAGATACGAGTGGATTCGCTGCTTCACTCGGAAAATATCTGTTGATTATAAGTACGACGTTCGTGATTTCTTCTCTGATCTACAGGTATTTTGAATTGCCGGTTATGAAATTTCGTGATAAAAAAGTAAAATCTAATTAATATGCGGCAATCAGCTTTAGTGGTTCAGTCTTTTGGTCGCGAGAATGAGTACAAGCGTGTTATGCTCACCGTGCTGAGCTTTTTCGCGTTCAACGATGCCGCATACACGAAGGTGATATTGTTCACCGACAGGCCGGAACGGTTTGAAAAGGTATTCGCGGGCCTGGACGTACATTATGTATTGCTCACCGGAGAAAAGATACAACAGATGCGCGGGCAGATCGATTTTCTACACCGCATGAAGATCGCCCTGATCGAAGAAGCTTTTTCGCTGATCGGCGATCGCTTCCTGTTCTATGCTGATTCGGACTCTTTCTTCCTGCAAAGTATTCAAAGCCTGCTCGGTCAGCTGGATCCTGAAACAGCTTCCATGCATCTGAAAGAATACCTGTTTGAGGCTATGGCCACATTTGAGCTTCCGGCAGGAGAGACGTTCCGCGCAGCGCATGCCTGTTTTTCGGAACATGTTTTGAACGATGCTTCGGGGAATGCTTTAAAAGTGGACCCCAAAAGCGAGTGGTCGTGGAATGCGGGTGTAATGTGCTTCCATCCGAAGCAGGCCGAAATTATTCCGGACGTCTATACGCTCACAGATCAGATTTACCCTGCTTCCGGTAACCATGCTTCCGAGCAATATGCGTTTTCCATCATGCTGCAGCGCCGTTACAAAATGGTGCCGTGTTTTGAATATAATTACCATTACTGGTATCGCACCAAAAAGCAGATCGCAGATTGGTTTTTACACGATCATATCGATGCTCCTTTTGAAAGTCTTCCGCTGGAGGATAAGATAAGCCGGGCGAAAGGCTGGGTTACACGATTAAGAAAGGAATTCAGATCCAATATACGCCGCGTGCAGGATGAAGCGGTTCAGTCTTTCAACCGCAGAGAATTTGCGCGTGGTTATGCTTTTGCATTCAAAGCGCTTCTGAGCAGTCCGGGATTTAATACGTCTTTTTATAAAGATGTACTCTACCACACAAAAAAAATGATTAGCGGGAAGTGAATAGTCAGAGAAAACATATAGCGGTCAGCTTTTGCGTTGCGTATGATTGGGAGATGCTGCGTCTTTCCATTCCGCCAATCTACGAGCGCGCAGATCAGATATGCCTGTCCATCGATGAGCATCGCGTGAGCTGGTCGGGTAATAAATTCAGCTGGGACCAGGAAGGGTTTATGAAGATGCTTGCGGAACTGGATCCCAAGGGGAAAATCCGGCTTTTTGAAGCAAACTTCTATGTTCCCACGCTTACACCCATGCAGAACGAGGTGCGGCAGCGGAATGAGATAGCGAAGTTCATCGGGGGCGATGGCTGGCATATTCAACTGGACACCGATGAGATCTTTCTGAATTTTGAAGGATTTGTACATTATTTACAGTCGTTCCGCTCGCGCCGCAAAGTAAATATCGCATGTCCCTGGATTACTGCATACAAACAGACGGAAGACGGATTCTTTTTCGTGAAGCCGGCAGATTTTTCGCAGATAGAATTTATCCAGATCGCAACACTGCATCCCAACTATGAATACGGCCGTCGTAATGGCAATTTCAATGTGCGGTCTCCGTTTGCATTATTGCATCTGAGACTGGGCGCGTAGCGAGCAGGAGATTTGGGAGAAGATCAATAACTGGGGACATAAGGATGATATAGATATCCAGGGCGAGTTCGACCGGTGGAAAAATCTCTCCGCAGATAATTTTCATACATACCGGAATTTTCATCCCGTAGTGCCCGAAGTGTGGCCTGCGCTCGGTTTTATCGCAGCTAAAGATGTGGCGCAACTCATGGCTCTTCCCGAGGGTACGATCAGGTTGCCGCTTACCAGACGGAAGCTGCGGATTGAAAATTCGATCTGGGTTTCCAGAGCAAAAAAATACCTGCGTTTTAAACGATGACGATATCCGTATTAATTCCTACTTACAACGGAGCAGGTAAAATAATGAATCTCCTGCACTGCCTCGGAAAGCAAACATTGCTGCCGGACGAGATCATCGTGCTCATCGATGGCTCGAAAGACGGTACCGAAGAGCTGATTGCCGAGGCGGTTTTTTTGCTTAAAGCACGCACAAAGGTATTATGGCAGCCGAACGGCGGACGTGCCAAAGTGCGGAATGCAGCTGCTGCTCATGCCGGCGGTGATTTGCTTATTTTCTTCGATGACGACATGTTGCCCTTGCCGGACTGTATAAAGCAGCATCACGACTGGCAGCTTACGCACGAAAGGGCTTTTGTTACCGGCGGACTTGAAGAGCCGGTGGATGAAACTACTTCAGATATTCTTCGTTACAAGGCGTCGCTCAGTCGTAAATGGAATAAAGAACTGGAGGGACATCCGGACGGATTGTTGGAAGGAGACAGCGCTTTTTTTACGGCAGCCAATTTCTCGGTTCCTGCAGGGTTGTTCCGCGAACTGAAGGGCTTTGACGAACGCCTTAATGATGCGGAAGATTACGAATTGTGTGTACGGGCACAGCGTGCAGGTGTCCGGTTCTATTTTCTCCCGGATGCATTTGCCTGGCATAACGACCCGCTCACCTGCAGCGCATACATCCGGCGTCTGCGACAATATGCGCAGGCTCACCGTAAGTTACAGGTACTGATGCCGGAATTGCCGGTACGTTATAAGCAGCCCGTGCCGCAAGGGTTCAAAAAAATGTTTTTTAAATTATTCCTGAATCGGTTCTGGATCCGCTCCGTCGATAATGGTTTCTGGACGCGGCTGTTGCCGCTTTCATTGCGCTATCGTTTGTACGATTACGTGATCACCGCAAACGGTGTATATTTTCCTGATAAAGTATCGCTTTCATGACTGCCAAGAATCTGACTTATATAGTGTCCGACATGAGCAAGATGATTGCGCTTGAGTGGATCATCGAGTACCGGGATAAGTCGCTGACGAATCTCAGTTTTATATTTCTGAATAAAGGTGACAGCGAGATAGAAGCTTTTGTGCAGCAACATAAGCTGCCTTTTATCCGTATTCCTTATCATGGCAAGAAAGATCTGCCTAAAGCAATATGGCAATCGTTCCGTTTCCTGCGTGCTCAGCGGACAGAGATCGTGCACTGTCATTTGTTTGATGCCTGTATGGTGGGGTTGACCGCTGCGCGTATGGCCGGGGTGCCGAAGCGTATTTTTACCCGGCATTATGCGACCTATCACCATGTATACTTTCCCAAAGCGGTGAAGTACGACCGGTTTATGAACGCAATGGCCACAGATATTGTTGCGATAAGTGAGCTGGTGAAACGGGTACTGATCAAAGATGAGCAGGTTCCTGAATCCAAAGTGAGCCTCGTACATCATGGGTTCCTGCTGAGCGAATACGACAATGTTACCGAGGAGCGGATTACGCATTTCAAATCCAAATATGGTTTGGGCGCCGAGCCGGTGATCGGTGTGGTGGCGCGCTACACATTGCTGAAAGGTATCCAGTTCATCATCCCTGCTTTCAAACAACTGCTGCAGCATTATCCCGATGCAAAGCTGCTGATCGCAAACAGCCACGGTAATGACGAGGCATATCTGAGAAGTCTTATGCAGGACATTCCGGCGCGCAATATTGTTGAAGTGAAATACGAAAGGGATATGGGCGCCCTGTACAAATCGCTCAGTGCATATGTACATGTCCCTATTTACGATCATATAGAGGCCTTCGGACAGACGTATGTGGAAGCGCTTATGGCCCGGATTCCCTCCGTCTTTACACGCTCCGGCGTAGCGGCCGAATTTATCGTGCACGAACGGAATGCGCTTGTCGTGCCGTTTGAAGATGCTGGCGCGATATTTGAAGCGCTGATGCGTTTGCTGAGCGATAAAGATCTCTGTAAACAGCTGGAAAATCAAGGCTATGAGGATACCCGTAAATTATTTTCCCTGGAAAGAATGATTTCCGGACTTGAAAAATTATATATTTCGTAAAATTATTATTGGCCTTTGATATCAGGTTTACTTAAAAGTGTTTTATCCTCGGTGAATTTGCTGCGTCTGAATAAGGCGGGTAATAAATTCATTTTTGTATTTCATGATATCGATAAGGACGGGAAACGCCATTTTTCCCCCGAGCATTATTCTACAAAACTGGATCGTTTTGCCGAACAGATTGATTTTCTGAAACGGAATTTCCGGATTGTTCCATTGCGGTCTTTACTTGAAGACGATCTCGTAAGCGGCGCCAACTACGCATCGCTTACATTCGACGACGGCTTTTATTCGGTTAAGGAATACGCACATCCTTTGCTGTCAGGCATGGGTATTCCGTACACCTGCTTTATCAATAAGGCAGCATGCTCGCTTAACAGGCTCTGGATCAGCGATATCGTATTGGGAACTTTCGACCGGTATGCACTTGCAGCGGGTCTCGGGCATTTTTGCGGCCAGAGCGTGGAACAGTTGAAGCATTCAACTGATTTTAATAATCAGCTTTCTGATTATTATGGTACGCTGCCGTTTGAAGATTATCAGGTATACCTGAATGAAGCGGATATCCGCTCGATGATCGCATCCGGTGTTGCCTTTCAGAGCCACTCTTCTTTTCACGCCGTGCTCAGCATGTGTAAGCCGGAGGTGCTCAGGGAGGATATTGCGGGTAATGAAGCAATGCTGCGTTCTCTGAACGGAATTCCTTCGGATATGTTCGCACTGCCATTTGGTAAGAAGGAACATTATACCGATACGGTTTCGGATGCGCTGCGTAAGGAAGATTACCGGTTTATGTTCACAACAAACCCGGTGGGGTTTTCCGGCAAACCAGATTTTGCTGTTCCGCGCATCGGTCTTTTAAACCAGTCGGCTGCTGAGATCCGATTTCTGATCAACAGGACTTTTCTCAAAAAGATCGATTTGTAATTTTGTTTATCTATGCTGTTCAATTCACTGAATTTTCTGCTGTTTTTCATTATTGTGTTCAGCCTGTACTGGTTTGTCTTCGGACGCAGGCTTGCCTGGCAGAATTTGTTTCTGATGCTGGCCAGCTATGTGTTTTATGCATTCTGGGACTGGCGTTTTCTTTTCCTGCTGATATTCTCCACCTGCCTGGATTTTGTGAGTGGTATCCAGATATACAGGGCTAAAAGTGATAAACTGCGGCGACTGTATCTTGTGCTCAGCGTCGGTATCAATCTTGGTTTTCTCGGGGTATTTAAATATTATAATTTCTTTGCGGACTCTTTGGCCAGGTTATTAGAGGCCGGAGGGATTCATACTCACTGGACACTATTGTCCATCGTGTTGCCCGTGGGCATTTCCTTCTATACGTTCCATGGACTTTCCTATGTGTTTGATATTTACAACCGTAAAATAGAGCCCAGTTATAATTTCGTCAATTACTCACTGTTTGTAAGCTTTTTCCCATTGCTCGTAGCGGGGCCGATCGAACGCGCTACACATCTGCTGCCGCAGGTGGAAAAGCCGCGGCAATTCTCTTACGAGCAGGCGTGCGACGGCATTACGCAGATCTTATGGGGCTTATTCAAGAAAGTAGTAATCGCTGATGGGTGCGCTCAATTTGCAAATCAGATATTCAATGAATCCGGTCAGTTTGGCGGCATCACATTATTTGCAGGGGCTGCACTGTTTGCGTTCCAGATATATGGAGATTTCAGTGGTTATTCCGATATGGCAATGGGTGTTTCCAAACTGCTGGGCTTCGAACTGTTGCGCAACTTTAATTACCCGTACTTTTCCAGAAGTATTCCCGAATTCTGGCGGCGCTGGCATATTTCACTTTCTTCCTGGTTCCGCGATTATCTGTATATCCCGCTGGGAGGTAGCCGGGGAGGCCGCTGGCATTCGCTGCGCAACCTTATCATCATCTTCGTCGTGAGCGGTTTCTGGCATGGTGCCAACTGGACCTTTGTTGTATGGGGATTGCTGAATGCACTGTATTATATTCCCTCTCTGCTGTTCAAAAGCAATCGTGATCATATGAATACGGTTGCTGAAGACAGGGCATTGCCTAATTTTAAAGAGCTGATGCAGATGATGGCGACCTTTATTATGACGGTTTTTGCCTGGGTTTTTTTCCGGGCTCCTTCCGTACAATTTGCGTTCAGCTACTGTCACCGTATTTTGCTGGCGGCGTTTGATCTCAACGCCTACAAAGAGATGCTAACCTATGTACGTTGGACCGTAGGCCTCCCTATGGTGCTGATCTTATTGTGTTTCACGGTGCTGGAATGGGTCGGGAGAAGAGAATTGCATCCATTGCTTGTATTCAGAAAGCATATCCCCAAGCCAGCACGCCATGCACTTTATTATGTAATTCTTATTGTCGTATTCCTGTTTGCAGGCAAACAACAGCAATTTATTTATTTCCAGTTTTAAACCAAGATGAAGCGTTTTCTCATCAATCTTCTTTTATCCATTTTGCCTGTAGCTGTTTTTGCGCTGTGGTTGGATTGGCGTGTGGTGAAAGACCTGCGGCATTCCAAACATGGAGATTATGGCGTATGGAATGACCTGTATTCGGGCAAAGCCAATAAAGACTTACTGATATACGGATCTTCACGTGCCTGGGTACACATTGATCCTGTCGTGCTGGAAGATAGTGTCCGGATGAGCGTATATAACCTCGGAGTTGACGGCTACAATTTCGATATGTCGTCTTTGCGGCATGACATCATTATGCGCGGAGTACCACCAAAAGTGATCGTCTATGCGTTGGACGGGTCGACACTCTTCAAACGGAAAGATCTGTACAACCAGGCTCAATTCTTACCGTATCTGGATGATGACGCACTCGAAAAACGTATTTCTGGTTATGAAGGATATAGTGCCTGGGACGCACGCCTGCCGTTTGTTAAGTTTATTGGACAGTACCGTGTATTATTTCGGTGGTTTAACGGAGACTTCAGTGCTGCGGTTCCCGCAGATCGCTACCGGGGATTTAAGGCGCAACATGTCAACTGGACAAAGGATGTAGATGAACTTATAAAGCACCAGAAACAGTTGACGCAGCCCCTGGACACGTCCAGTATCAGACGCTTTGAGCTGTTTTTGCAGCAGTGCCGTGCAGGCCACATCAGGGTAATCCTTACCTATCCGCCTGAGCATGTACTGGGGCAGCAGTTTGTGGCCAACCGTACGTCCATTATCCGTATCTACAGAAGTCTGGCGTCTATTTACGACATCCCTTTCCTGGATTATTCTTCAGATACGCTTTGTATGGATAAAAAATACTTTTACAATTCCCAGCATCTGAACGATGTCGGCGCTACTATTTATTCCCGTAAATTGGCGTCCGCATTAAAAGGTATCCTGAAAGATACACCTCAAAAATAAAAGTGATTATGGAGTTCCAGATTCGTCCGACAGACACAGCAGATTTCAGCAGATTGACAGACATGTTTGCGCTTTGTCTCGGCCGGCGCGTGGATGATTCTTATTTCAGATGGAAATACCTGGAGAACCCGTCCGGACCGGTGGTTGCGTTTGAAGCATTTGAGCAGGATAATATTGCTGCCTTTTACGGCGTGATACCTGAGTGTTACGCAGACGGACAGGAAAAGTTTCTCGCGTATCAGTCCATGGATACCATGACCCACCCCAATTACCAGAAGAAGGGCTTGTTTGTAAAGCTCGCAAAGCATACCTATGCGGCGGTACAGGCCAAACATCCGGAACTGTTGATCGTGGGCGTTCCGGGAAGTAATTCGTTTCATGGTTTTGTGAATAAGCTTGACTGGAAGCACCTGATCGACATACCCTACATATTTACACACCGGGCCGCGTTTACAGCAAGGAATATTTTTCGCAGGGACCGCACCGTTCAAATAACAGAACTGAGCAGCTTTACGGAAGATATCCAGGGCTTTCTTGATCGGTTCTATGCGACACAGAAAATGATACGCCCGGTTTACGATGTTGCTACACTGAACTGGAAAGTATTCAGGCATCCTTTTAAGACTTTCAAGGTACTATCATTGAAAAGGGATAGTCGCATAGAAGGATTGATGATTTATTCTAAAGAAAATAACAGGATAAAAATAGAATTAGCAGATTTTTCACATTCGGAATCTTCGGACATTCTTCTTCGGGAAGGGTTAAGTCGTATTTTTGAAGATAATCCGCAAGCGCAATGGCTGTTTACATGGGAGCCGACCCGTAAAGATCTGAAGACAGCTTACCGGAAAGCGGGGCTTTTAAAAAATCCGTTTTCGAAAGGGCCGTTTTCATATAAGGTGCCGTTCATCATTTATGGAACGAAATTTGCAGGAGCGGATACAGAGGATTTGCGTAGTCGATTCGACTTGCAGCCTTTGATTCAGGATTAACGAGACGAATATTTATGAATTCGAAAGAGATCTTGCAACTGACAGGAATCAGGTTTGTTGCAAGCTTTATGGTGTGCATTTTTCATTTTAACCCTTTTACAGTCGCTGTTTTCGGAGAGCGTATCCACGGCTTTTTTTCCGAAATGCATGTAGGTGTTACCTTTTTCTTTGTCCTTAGCGGATTCCTGATTTCCTACCGGTATTACAATGAAGAACATATCGATTTCAGACGTTTTTACGGAAAAAGAATCGCGCGGATTTTTCCGGTATATCTGTTACTTACGCTGGCCATGTTTGGTACTCAGCTTATTACTCATCCGGAAGGAATTGAAAAGTTGTCTTTCTATAAGGAATTGTTTCTGAATCTCACGCTTTTAAAAGGCTTCTCTTCCTCTTATAAATTCTCGGGAATATTGCAGGCATGGTCCTTGACGGTAGAAGAGACATTTTATCTCTTTGCTCCCTTCATCTTCCTGTTGCTCAGGAAAAGCAGGTATATGCTTTTAATATTTCCTGTCTTTTTTTACTGCTGGGCATGCTGTTGCAGTATACAATCGGAACAAATCCGCACAATACGGGCGCATGGTTCGGAAATATGGAGTTTATAAGTTCCTATACTTTTTTCGGGCGCTCTTTCGAATTCTTCTGCGGCATTGCGCTTGCGAAAGTGTGTTTCAGGCAACGCAATAAAGGTATTGAAGTTGTACGCGGAAATGTGTATACGGCTTCCGGAATTTTGCTGTCTGTTGTGCTGATCTTCCTGATCTCGCTATTCGCTTCCCCGCAGTATATCCACGGTATTCAGCATCCTGCAGGTATCCTGATCAACAATATCCTGCTTCCGATATGTATTGCGGTATTTTATTACGGACTGATATACGAAAGGACTTTATTCGCAAAATTATTGGCTCATCCGGTTGCCGTTATTTTGGGTAAAAGCTCCTACGTTTTCTATCTCATCCATCTTTGGGTAGGATCTTTTAATGATAATATCCTGTTCGTCTTACCTGTAAGTATACTGATCTCGTTGCTGCTGTGGCGTTTTTTCGAGGAACCTGCAAGGCGTATCATTACATCACGCCTCGCCGGCACGCAAAAATGATTTTTTTGTGAAGCCGCCGTCGGGGAGCGTGTCTATTTGTTTTATAGCAGTTTAATTAGTAATTATGCACTCGTTAAAAAAATACACGTGCATAATTTTTTGAATAAAACTTTACGCGATAAGAAGTTTTTTGTCGTACTGATGGTTGTATTGGTTGCTGTCAAAATATTCCTGTGTAGTTTTTTATATGCATATAACGATAAAGACCAATTGCTGTATACTTCCGGGAAACTGAAATTCAGTAATGGTTTTTACCAGGGAGGCGATGATTTCGAAGTGTTCAACAGTGCAGCCTATTACCGCGCCACGGATACGATTATGGTACTGGACCCGGTGCATAGTTTTTATAAACCGTCACCGAGAGTGCACAGGCCGTATGCATCCGCTTTCCGTCCCAAGGCATTTGTGCTGATGCATCTATACGGCACGCAGTTATTTCACTCGATCACAGGCAAGGATGCAGAAACGGTGGATAGTCCGAATATGCATGCCTATTTCAATTTTTACGGATGCATCCTTTATTTTCTTGCTATTGCTGCCTACATTATTTCGCTGTTTGCATTTTACGCGCTTCTGCAGTTCCTGTTCGGTAATGAACTCTGGGCGCGTGCCGGACTGATCCTGTACGCAATTATTCCATCTCATTTATTGTTTATCGGACTGTTCGATTCGTGGGAAAACATCAGCTTTTATGTACAGGTTATCTTTTTCTCACATGTCTATCTGGCAGTATTTGCAAAAAGATCTTACAGCACATTGGGCGCTTTAGGTGTGGCTTTGTGTGTGCTCGTGGCGTTTTGCCGTCCGCATCTGCTGATGACTTTCGGTGCATTGCTTGCTCTTGTAGTGCTTCATACTCTGTTCGTAAAAGATAAATCCCAACGGTTATCTTCCATCAGGATCGTCATTTTTTCGTTGCTGTTACTTAGTTGCGGGCTCGCTTTCACATTCTGGCAGAACAATAAATGGTTCGGGAAGCCTTTCCTGAGTACGCAATCTTCATTCGAATTTTTCCAGGGGCATAATGAATATGCACGCAGCAGCTGGAACTCCCATATTTACGAACAGCACAAAGCGTATTTTGATTCCGCGATCTATGGGAACCGCAATCCGGAGCAGATCGCCGCGATGAACCTGAATGAACACCAGGAGGCGTCGTTGTATAAGCGGTATGCCGACGAATGGATGAAACATCATGTGAAGCAGGAACTATTGCTGACCGCCAAGAAAGTGGCGGGGTATTTCATTCCGTACAATCATCTGAACAACCGTGTCAACCTGATAACGATGCTGCTGGAAGCGGGATTTGGTCTGTTTTTTTTGCTGGTGGCTGCCACATTGCTGCGTTTTCGGAAGCATAAAAGGCAGCTATGGCAATACCTGTTTATTATGGCACCGGTATTGTTTACCATTTTGCTTACCATCTTGTTTTTTGTCGGGTATCGCTGGCGTTATTATGCCGAACCTTTTATGCTGGTCGGAGGTATGCTGGCGATTAAGCACTATTACGACACAAAGCGCGCGCGAAACACCCTGAATGCTTAAAACCAACGAACGATGATTACTGTATCCCAGATTCTTTTTTGTGCCCTGTACTCTATAGGCATGTTGCTGTTTTTCGTGGGTATCGGTTATCTCGTGTACACGATCCGCGGACGCAAAAGCGCTCCTTATGCTGTTCCTCCTTCTTTTTATCAATTCGGCATCACCGGACTCGCACTGACGGTGAGCCTTTATGCTATTGTATCCACCGGCGGCAAAACGATCCTGCTCCCCGTTCCGGTACTGATTTGGTTTTTTCTTCAGAAACGCGACGCAACAGCTCCATTCAGCGAAAGGCGACCCTTTAACTGGGCGGATATTTTCCTTTCCTGGTTGTTGCCCTTCCTGTTTTTTGTGTACACCTTCTGGTCGTTCAACCCGGATCAGATCAAGTATGTAGCCGGCGATTTTAATATTTACTACCGGATGTCCCTGTTCCTGAACGAGCGGGGGGTAGAGGCTTACAATTTCAATATGCTGCAACAGCCGTTTATCACACGCCCGGCTCCTTATCATTTCGGAGATTTGTGGTTCTACGGCATCAGTGCGCGTCTTACGGCCAATCAGCCTTCGCCGCTATTCTTAATTGCGTTCAGTGTATTGGCAACTTTATTTGCAGAGGGTGTAAAGGATCTCTTTACGCGCACGCTCAAACCCGGCACTTCCGTATATCTGTTGCGTGTTCTATTGGTACTTGCGGGATTGTTTGCAGGTATGGAACTCACTTTCCCGTCTTTCCTGCGCCGTTTCTGCGAACCCTACACGCTGAGTATTTTCAACTGGGGTAAGATTTTATTGCTCAGCACATTCGTTGTGGGTATCCTGAATGCATTTAAAGCAAAAGCCTATACTGGCGCTTCTGTACTGATCGCCATTACTTCAATGTTCTACATCAATGCAGCCCCGGCATTGTTCCTGGCGGCCTTCCTGCTTTACGGCGCTGCACTTCTGAAACGTCGGATGCATATCGCGGCATGGCTCCGGCTGAACGCCTGGTACCTGGTACCTACAGACTCTGGTGGTTTGCTATTTGTATATCATCCTTCCGAAATTCCTTCCCGAAAGCTGGCCTCATGCATATACTCCTTCTGAAACTGTGGCTGGTCCGCTTAAGAATCTGCAGCCATTCAAATACATAAAGACGGCAGTCAATATTTTTATCGGTGGTTTTTTTCAATTGTTTACGCTGGCTGCATATGCAGTTATTGCTGTATATGCTATGGTAGTTGCCAGGGTAAATTGGAAATCGGCATTGATGAGCATACCGGAATACATGTGGTATGTAGTGTTGCTCTTTGTTGGCGGATTGGCAAGTTGGGCGGTCATGCATCCGGTGGCAGTGGATACGGTTCAGTTCTTCCACAATATCATTGGTATCGTTTACGTGTTTGTGATCGCCGGGCTGCTGGTATATGTGAGTCAGGTGCTGCGCAACCGCCTTGCTGCAGTACTGATGACACTGGCGGTGATCGCCGGTATCGTTTTGTCTATGGGCCATATATTCTTCACCTGGAGTTATCCGAAAACCGAGTGGGTACGTCTCAGGCAATTTACTTCCACGCCCGGTACGTACTGGGTGAACCTCAAATCCCAGAAGGAATTTTCCTATTGGTCGATCAAGAAAACGGACCAGTATATTCCGCTGTGCATCATGAACAACAAATGGCCTCAGTATTTTAATGTCTGCCTGAATGCACCTTTTATTCCTGTTGATCAGCAGTCTTTGTATGCATTTGAAGAGCAGCGCGATAAAATAACGCAGACCTTTTACCAATATTATAATGCAAAACAGCAGGAAGGCACGGGTTCCGACTTTGGCTCGATAGCAGAAACATTTATGAAAGAGTATAAAGTTGGCTATTTTTGCGTTTCAGGTGATACAGTGCTGCCAGAGCGTTTCCGCCCGATGGTGTCGGATAGTTTAACGCTTTCGTATGAGCGTATGACCATTTATAAAATCAAATAATTTTGATGCCTTCTGTTTCTTTCGTAGTACCCTGCTATAACGAGGTTGCACGCTTACAGCGTTCTGCCTTCCTCGATTTTGCTGCCGCTCATCCCGAAATTGATCTCTGGATGGTAAACGACGGTAGTAAAGACGGCACCTGGGAGCTGCTGCAGGAGCTGGAAAGACAATCTTCCCGGAAGATCAGGGCCTTGAATTTTCCGGAGAATTCCGGAAAGGCTGAAGTGATACGGAAAGCAATATTACACATTGCGGAAACGGAGCATCCTGGTTATATAGGGTTTATCGATGCAGACCTTTCGGCTCCGTTGGAAGAAATACTTATCCTGATGAACCAGCTTGCCGCGCATCCATATAAAATTGTGGCGGGTGCACGGATTAAAATGGTGGGCCGTAAGATCGTGCGTAAAGCATCACGTCATTACTTCGGGCGGATCTTTGCAACATACCAGGACTATCTGCTGCAATTAGGGAATTATGATACGCAATGTGGCCTGAAAATCTTCCAGACTGATTTTGCCAAAAGCATATTTGCGGATCCGTTCAGTTCTTCCTGGTTTTTTGACATAGAACTGTTCCTGCGTGCAAAGCGTATGCTGGGCGATAGTGGCTATGAGGAAATGGTTGCGGAAGTGCCTTTGAACGAATGGCAGGAAATCGGAGGGTCAAAACTGAAAATGTCAGATTTCATAAAAGCTCCTTTCGAAGTGCTCAAAATCTACAGACGTTATAAATAGACCGCCTCTTTCCAGTAAAATGAATCCCTACTTTTCAATAGTTGTCCCTACTTATAACAGGGCTGCGCTTATCGGTAAAACGCTCCGTTCGCTGCTTGATCAGTCTTACGACAATTATGAGATAATTGTTGTGGATGACGGTAGCACGGATAATACGGAAGAGGTGGTCCGTTCCTTCGACCACCCGCGTCTGCGTTATTTTAAAAAGCAGAATGCGGAAAGAGCTGCAGCACGCAATTACGGTGCATCAAAGGCCGAAGGGGAATTCGTTAATTTCTTTGACAGCGATGACCTTGCGCTGCCCGACCATTTATCTGTCGCGGCGCAACTGCTGCAGGAACATCCTGAAGCAAACTGGTTTCATCTCGGCTATGAATGGGCAGATCCTGATGGCGTTGTGTTTCGCAGCGTTAACCGTTTTCAGGGAGATACGCTGAACAACCTGATGGCGTCCGGCAATCCGCTGAGCTGCAACGGGGTTTTCGTCCGTCGTGAAGTCCTGAAACAACATCCGTTTAATGAAGACAGGGCATTGTCTGCATCTGAAGACTATGAACTCTGGTGCCGCCTTACAGCCCGCTACCCGCTTTATTACTCAAATAAAGTAACTTCTACGATCATTGATCACGAAGCCAGAAGTGTGCGCGTGATTCACGGAGAAAAGCTCATTCAGCGATTGGAACTGCTCATACACTATCTGCGGCAGGACGCCATCGTGATGCAGTATTTCGGGAATAGCTTCTGCCGGATCCGGATGGATTCGAATTCCTACATTGCATTGCATCTTGCTAATGCACCCAAATATAAGTTTCAAAGCATTGTGTATCTGCTGAAGTCGATGGGCAACAACTTGTACCTGCTGCGGACAAAAAGATTTTATGCTTGTGTAAAAAATATTCTGATAAAATGGTAAAAGTACTGATCACCGGAGGCGCCGGCTTTATTCCCAGCAGCATGGCCGATAGAATACTGGCCCTGGGAGGTCATGAGGTTGTATTGGTAGACAATCTGCTCACAGGAAATATGGACAATGTTCCGGTGCACCCGAATGCTACATTTATCAAATGTGATGTCAATAACTACAACGACATCGCAGCAGTAATGACCTCTTACAAGTTCGACTACGTATTTCATTACGCGGCGGTGGTAGGTGTGTTGCGTACATTGGATAACCCTGTGATGGTGCTCCGGGATGTGGAGGGTATCCGCAATGTGCTCGATCTGTCCAAAAATACAGGAGTGAAGCGCGTATTCTATTCGTCTTCTTCCGAAGTATACGGAGAGCCTGTGGTATTACCGCAGCATGAATACACCACACCTTTGAATTCCCGCCTGCCTTACGCGGTGGTGAAAAATATAGGGGAATGCTTCTGTCGTTCTTATCACCAGGAGTATAACCTGGATTATACTATTTTCCGTTTTTTCAATACCTACGGTCCGAAGCAGAGTCCCGACTTCGTTATGTCCAAATTCCTGCACGCCGCGCTTGCCGGGAAGGACATCACCATTTATGGTGACGGATCCCAGTCGCGGACATTCTGTTATATCGACGATAACATTGACGCATGTCTGCGCACGATGCTGGACGATCAGTACAAAAACGATGTATACAATATCGGTTCCGATATCATCATCACCATCAAAGAACTGGCTGAGACCATTATAGAACTCACAGGTTCTTCTTCAAAGATCGTTTACCTGCCACCTTTGAAGGATGGTGATATGACGCGCAGACAGCCTGATAATAACAGGATGCGCGAACTGATCGGGAGAGATCTGTTACCTTATAAGGAAGGTATCCGGAAAGTGCTGGAGGCCTGGAATAAAAAACAGTAGGAATTTATGTGTGGTATTTTCGGAGCCGTAGTTCGCCGCGGAGCAGATGAAGCAGCATTGAAAGCTGCAACAGACCAGTTGCAACGCAGGGGACCTGACGCTGGCGGATATTATTTATCGGAAGATAAGCGCACTTTTCTCGGTCACCGCAGGTTAAGCATTATCGACACGTCACATGCAGCTGATCAGCCGATGTTTTCGGCGGATGGCCGCTTCGTGATTGTGTATAACGGGGAGCTGTACAATTTTGCCGAACTGAAATCTAAATTGCCGCAGCACAACTGGCGTACCAGCAGCGATACAGAAGTATTGCTGGAATTGTTTGCACGCTTCGGAAGTGATTGTTTCCCCTGGCTGAATGGCATATTTGCTTTTGCGATCTATGATACCGCGGAGCAGAAAATCTTTTTATGCCGGGATCACCTGGGCATAAAGCCCCTGTTTGTATTCAGGACAGGCGATACGCTGATGTTTGCATCTGAACTTAAAGCAATCGTCCGCGCAAATAGCCGCGAGCTTACAAGCAATAATTTCATGATCAGCCGTAAGGCGGTAGCGAGCTTTCTGCATCTCGGATATATTCCCGAGCCGATGACCATCTTCAGAGGCGTAAAGAAATTTCCTGCAGGAAGTTTTGGTGTATACGACATCAATGCGGGTACCTGGGACAGGAAGACCTACTGGGACGCGGATGATTACTATCTGCGCAATCCCTTGTCGCAGGAATCAGCAGTGCTTCCTGCTTTCCGGGATTTGCTGTTTGCTTCCGTGGAAAGGCAGATGATCAGTGATGTACCGCTGGGTACCTTCCTGAGCGGAGGCATTGATTCCAGCCTGGTAACCGCGCTTGCTTCGAAGATTGCACCCAAACCGGTGAATACGTTCAGTATCGGCTTCGAGGATCCGAAACATGACGAATCGGTTTTTGCCGAACAGATTGCAAAGCATCTGCACACGAATCACCATACTTTTAAAGTATCTGTTCAGGATGTGCTGGATATTGTTCCGGACTTTTTTAATCTTTATGATGAACCCTTCGCAGACTCTTCCGCATTTCCGACCATGCTGGTATCCAAGCTTGCGAGACAGCATGTGACCGTTACGCTTTCCGGAGACGGCGGAGATGAGCTTTTCCAGGGATATGGGATGTATACGTGGGCCAATCGTCTGTCCAACCCGGCTGTACAGGTTTCCCGCAAACTGATCGGCTGGGGTAGCTCGTTTATGGCTGAGCGGTATCAGCGGGCGGGACTTGTAGCCAATTATCCAAACAGTCGGAATAAGAAAAGCCATATTTTCTCACAGGAACAATACCTGTTCAGCGAACGGGAGGTGGCCGATATCATGCTCAAAAATACTTTTGATTTCAGCAGGTTCAATGAGCCGGTGAAGAGGGGTACCGCCGCAGAACAACAGGCATTCTGGGATCTCAATCATTATCTCAAAGATGATCTGCTGGTGAAAGTAGATCGCGCCAGCATGCACTATTCGCTGGAAACACGTGTTCCTTTGCTGGATAAAGAACTGGTTCAGTTCGCACTGAACGTGCCATATGACCTGAAAGTAAGTAAGGAGCTGGGAACGAAACACCTTATGAAACGAGTGCTCTACGAGCTGGTTCCCGAACAATATTTTCAACGTCCGAAAAGAGGATTCTCTGTTCCGCTGGCAAGCTGGCTGCGCAACGAACTCCGTCCTATGATTGAAGAGCTGTTGACGCAACAGCAGGTTGACTATGCAGGACTGGTGAGTTACCGTCGTGTGAAAGCGCTTACGGATGCTTTCCTGGGCGGTAAAACATATCTTTATAACAGAGTGTGGGCGCTTCTTGTGTTACATTTGTGGAAGAAGACGAATAATTTCTGATGCGCCCGGCACTCCGGATGCACCGCTAAATTTTTTGAAGGTTGAATATTCTATACATATCATACGACGGGATGACCGATCCTCTGGGTCAGAGCCAGGTATTACCTTACCTGAGCGGTCTTTCGCAGAAAGGATATAAAATCACACTGATCAGTTGCGAAAAGCCGGAGAGGTTGATTCATAAAGAGGCGATCCAGTCCATTTGCAGCAAATACCATATCAACTGGCAGCCGCTGGTTTACACGCGTAAACCGCCCATTCTTTCTACGATGAAAGATGTCCGGCGCATGAAAAAGCTGGCGATGTCGCTTCATAAAAAAATATCATTCGATATAATACATTGCCGTAGTTACATAGCCGCGCTCGTGGGTGTATACATGAAGCAGAAGACCAGCGTGCCTTTTATTTTTGATATGCGCGGTTTCTGGGCGAATGAACGTGTGGACGGCGGTTTGTGGAGATTAAGCAATCCTGTTTACCGTCGTGTGTTCAATTACTTCAAGAACAAGGAAAAAGTTTTTCTGGAGGAGTCGGCGGCAATTGTTTCACTCACGTATACTGCTAAAGAAGAGATAGAGCACTGGCCTGTTTCTTCCAGTCCCATCACGGTGATCCCTTGCTGTGTGGATACGGAACTGTTCAATCCGGAGCACCTCAACCGGGAACAGCTTGAAGCGCTGAAGCGTAAAGCAGATCTTCCCGCCAATACATTAGTGCTGGGTTATGTAGGATCGCTGGGTACCTGGTACCTGTTGTCTGAAATGCTGGGATTTTTCAAAGTATGGCTCAAGCAGCATCCTGCATCCGTATTCTTTTTTGTTACGGCGGAGCCGAAAGAAATGGTGATGGATGAAGCAGAAAGCCTGGGTATCAGCATTGATAAGATAAGGGTGATATCCGCCGGCAGACATGAGGTGCCGTACTATATCTCCATGATGGATCTTGGTATTTTCTTTATCAAGAACGCTTACTCCAAAAAGGCTTCTTCGCCTGTAAAGCAGGGCGAGATGATGGCAATGGGTGTTCCTGTGTTTTGCAATGCAGGCGTAGGGGATTCAGACTACATTATCCAGAAATATCGTTCGGGGGAATTGGTGTATACATTCAATGCGGCCGCCTATTCGGATGCTATACGCCGTATGAAAGAAGAAATGAGCCATCCCGAGCAGATACGCGCGGGTGCGATGGATTATTTTGATCTGGGCGCCGGAGTGGAGGCTTATGCAGCGCTGTATGAGTCGCTGAAGGGCTGAACCTGATCAGCCCGCAATCTGAACGCTCCAGGCCTGGGCTTTTTCGTTGAACATAGATTTGGTAAGTGTCCATGTTTCTTTGAAAAATACTGAAAAACGATAGTGATCCAGATGCTCTTCAGACTCCCATATGCTATGCGTGAAAAAGATATTCGGGTGGTTCACATCCTGCCATAATTCCAGGAAATGACAACCTTCGAAAGAACGGATCGTCTGTTTGCGCTCTTCGAATAATTGCCGGAATGCTTCAATATGTTCCGGCTGAAAGCTCATCTGCACAATACGTTTGATCATTTTATTCGAAAGATATTTTAAGGTGCCGGTAGTATTTCTGTTTCGTATCGTAGAGGTTAAACGATAAAAGCTTGGCCGCAGAAGCGCCTTTTACGGCTATTTCCATATAGCCTGCGCGATTGAACCGGCATAAGGCTTCGCCTTCGCTTACCATTCCGGCGTGCGGTGTGATCACGCCTATATTCCCTATACCCCCGAGATCGATTTTAAATCCTCTGTTTCTGCGCAGCGCTTCAAAGTCCTCCTTACGCATGTTGATGATCAGATTCCCGTTATGGGCTATGTGCAGTATCTGACAATCGACGGAATGTTCGGTAGCTACAGGCAGAGGCATGGTCATCTGCTTGATCGGGTCCAGTTTAAAGTGCGGAAAGCCAAGATCTGCAGGTTTCTTATGAGAAAGTATGTAAGCGATTTCCGCACACTTTTCCTGCCAGTCGCGGAAGTTCTGGTCCTCGCGGTCCCATTCATAGCATTGCCAGAGGCTGATATTTTCTATGCCCAGCGCCAGGGGTAATATGCCGTTGTTCGGTGCAAGGAAATAATGACCGTCTTTTTCACATAACACCAGCGACGGATTGCGGGAATGATAAATACCTACGTAAATAATGTGGCAGGTGCCTTCAGGAAATTCCTTGTAAGAACTTGCGCTCAGGTAAGCAGCTTCAATCAGGTTTTCCCCCGTTACGGAAGCGCTGATTTCCAATACTGCGGCATCCGGATTATGCCGTAGTAAGATACTCCGGGCAATCGCTGTGGAAGCGTCTTTATGCCCGAAATCGGAAAGTAACGTGAGGAAGCGCATCGTGTAATCTGCAAAGTTAAACGGAATTGGCAAATTGTTATAATCATTGTCACATCAGTTCTTCATTAAAGCGTAATCGAATATCGTACCTTCGCCATATGAAAACCCTGAGGGAACATACATTG
Organism: Chitinophagaceae bacterium; assembly: GCA_049840855.1. Taxonomy (GTDB): domain Bacteria; phylum Bacteroidota; class Bacteroidia; order Chitinophagales; family Chitinophagaceae; genus Rurimicrobium. Next base: position 72,551 of record JASGJF010000016.1, read on the forward strand.
GAGGAATTTGGAAGCGTTGATGGTTTCCTGGAATGAACCGAAGTTTCGCGCAAAGCAGATATACGAGTGGATATGGGATAAGTATACCAACGATATCCAGCAGATGAGCAACCTGTCTAAAGCATTGCGGGAAAAGCTCGCGGAGCACTTCGCATTGAATACGGTTGCGGTCGACCACGTGCAGACGAGCAGCGACGGTACGGTCAAAAGTCGTTTCGTGCTGCACGATAAACATTTTATCGAAGGAGTGCTGATCCCCACCGAAAAGCGGCTTACAGCCTGCGTTTCAAGCCAGGTGGGATGCTCTCTTACCTGTAAGTTCTGCGCCACAGGTTACATGAAGCGTGTGCGTAACCTGGAAGCACAGGAGATCGTCGATGAAGTAATGCTGATCAACGAGCAGGCATTTAAATCATTCGGCAAGCATCTGACCAATATTGTATTCATGGGAATGGGTGAGCCATTGCTGAATTACAAAAATGTAATGAAGGCGATAGAGCAGATTACCAGTCCGGATGGAATGGGTATGAGCCCGCGCAGGATTACGCTTTCCACAGCGGGTGTTGCGAAGATGATCCGCCAGCTGGGCGATGATCAGTCGCGTGTAAAACTGGCACTGAGCCTGCATGCCGCCAATGATAAAAAGCGCAACGAGATCATGCCGATCAACGAATCGAACAATCTGGCAGCCCTGGTTGACGCATTGAATTATTTCTATCAGTGTACCAAGACGCATGTTACGTTTGAATATATCCTGTTCAAAGGATTCAATGATTCTGAGAAAGATGCAGATGAACTGATCCGTATCTACCGGAAAGTGCCCTGTGATCTGGTGAACGTAATTGAATATAATCCCATAGATAATGCACAATTCGAAAAACCTGACGAGCAGGCTACCGATGAATTTATGGCCTACCTCACGGCACATAAAGTGAATGTACGGCTGCGCCACAGCAGGGGAAAGGATATTGATGCTGCCTGCGGACAACTGGCCAATGTGAATCTGCGTACAATGGAGGAAAAACTCAATATGCAGGAGCCTTCTTAGCGCCCGCAATAATAGTTCACGATGCCGTCTGGAAAGACGGCATTTTTTTTATTAATTTATTGAACGTTTTTCCCGCCCGGGTGTATAAGTATCAAAAGCACCGCATTATGTTCAAACACACTTTTTTTACAGCCTTACTGGCATTTGCAACGCTGGCGTCGGAAGCGCAGAAGCCGCAACCCATTCTTTCATTTGCAAGAGAACAACATCCCCTTTCCTGGTATAAGGAACAGGCAGGCCTCTGGAAAAAGGAAATAGATAAGGATAACAGCAATGCGACCGCATGGTTGCAGTATTTCCGTGCAGTACGCGTGGTAAACATGCAGGACCCGGACAGTAAGAAAACTCCGGAGGAAAAAGACGCGCAGTTGATGTCAATCGTGGATGATATGGAAAAAGCCATTCCCGGTACATATGAATACAACCTGAGCCGGTACAGCGCTGCGGGCTTACGCGATGGTTATGAGTCTTACCTGCTCCAGGCGCAGCGGCTGGAAGAAGGGCATACAGAACATTATGACTATATGGTGAACCAGGGTGAGATCACACGGGATACAGCAACCCGGAATAAATATTGTCTGAAGCTCTATGAATCCGGACAGGTCTCCACCGGTATGATGAATTACAACCGTAATGTGCTGGCAGGACTCGCTCCGGGTGCGATTCTGATCACGGTAGGCGACAACGATACCTATCCGGCATTTGTGTTGCAGGCAATGGGCTTTCGTAAAGATGTCGCGGTCATTAATATGAGCCTTATCCGCGTAAACAGCTATCGCGAAAAATTGTTTAAGGAATTGGGTATTGCTCCATGGCAGATGCCCGGGGATAATGCTTCGGCTGAAGAAGCGAAGAACGCGGAAAAGCGCTTTGAAAAAGAATTTATCAAAACCATCATCGCAAACAAGCAGGAAAGACCGGTGTACCTGTCGCTCACTTCAGCCGGATGCGATGCCTATGCCGCTCCTTTAGACGAACATCTGCACCTCACAGGACTTGCGTACAAGTATAGTGAGCAGCCTGTAGACGACATTGGTATCCTGCGCCGGAACTTTGAGCAGGAATATATGCTCGACTACCTGAAGGTCCATTTTTATAAAGACATTTCGACTGATCTGGTTCAGTATATCAACCTGAATTACGTAGTACCTATGCTGAAATTGTATGATCACTATCAGCTCGCCGGGGAAACACAACGTGCAAAATGGATCGGAACGTACGCAAAGGAAGTGGTAAAAGGCACAGAATACGAACAGCAGGTAACGGATCACCTCAAAAAATAAGCGGGTGGCAGAAAAAATGCAGATAACGGAACAGGCTTCAGATGAATATCTGATGGCGCTTGCCACACAGGGCAGGCGTTCCGCTTTTGAGGTACTCTACGACCGGTATTTTCAGAAACTTACCTGGTATGCTTACGGAATGCTCCGTGATGTTCAGCGGTCAGAGGATCTGGTGCAGGACGTGTTTTGTGTGATTATCGATAAGCCGGAATCCTTTGATCCCTCAAAGACCTTCTCCACCTGGATCTATACGTTAGTGGGAAATCGCTGCAGGAACGAATTGCGCAACGTTGCGAACAGAAGTGCTTTAATGAAGGAACAGGTCACAGGAGAAGTATCTGAACAACCTGCGGTAAACGGTGATCGGCAGCGCTTGCGCCAAAAGATCGACCTGCTGTTGGGAACGCTCACAGAAAAAGAGCGACAGATATATCAGCTTCGCTTTGAGCAGGATCTTAAAGTGAGGGAGATCGCGGCAATAACGGGCATTCCGGAAGGATCTGTGAAGTCAGGTATTTTTTACCTGCTACAAAAATTATCTCATCATTTAAAAGAGTTTAGTTATGCAAAGTAATATGCAGGAGTGGCCGGAATGTGTCCTGGAATGGGTGACCGTTCATCCGTTTTCAGCTTTGTCTGAAGCGCAACAGGCCGTTGTGTTGAGTTGTATGTCTTCGGCGGAGTATGATGCAATGCATGAAGTTTCCGGAACATTATCAGTTATGCAGGAAGTTCCGGTTAATGCAGGTCCGGGAAGGAAGCAGTTGTTGATGGATCGTTTTGACGCCCGTCATCAGCCGGCTGCACCGCAGGAGATGCGTAAGAAGATACAATGGTCATTTCAATTATGGCGGGCTGCGGCAGTGGCCCTGCTGGGACTTTGTGGCTGGCTGACATACGAGCGCAGGAGTGCGGCTTTGTCGGATTCTCCGGTGACTACAATCCGGGATACCGTTGTTCGCATCAAAGAAGTAGTGGTGACAAATGTGGTACATGATACGTTCCGGCTTGTCGCGACGATTGCTACGCCTGTTCCGGAACAAAAAATACGTAAGGCGGCAGCACGTTTACGCGGCGGCCAAGAGCATGCAGTAGCAATGAACAGTGATTTCGCAGATATAGGCGTTGTCTCTCCCGCTGAAGTTAACGCGGTACGTAATCAGTCAAAAGGAACATCCAAAAAAGACGATACCCTGTCGCATCAATACGCATTTGTGGTATTGTAGCTCAGGAATATTTCTGTTTTAAAGGTTGCAGCAGGTATTCGAGACCATTCAGTTTGATCTCGTAAAGCGTCTGAAGCAATACGCCCAGTTTTCCTGCCGGGAAGCCCTTTCTGGCGAACCATTCCAGGTAAGATACTGGAAGGTCGCACAGGATCTTGTCTTTGTACTTGCCATATGGCATACGCATACGCACAAGATCTGTCAATAGCGATTGGTCTCCGGATGGAATTGGCTCGGCACTCATAATGCGAATATAGGCGTACTTGTCTGAAATGAAAATCCCCTTCATGACGAAGGGGATTTTTTAAGGGAGTTGTGAATGGAATATGATTAACTGCATCCGGTTGTAGTACCACAGTTAGGACACATATAGCAGGTGCCGTTTCTCAAAGTGATATTACCGCAGTTGCTGCAGGCGGGAGCGTCGGCGCTTGTGCCCATCAGTTTTTTGGTTTCGGCTGTTGCTGATGCCGTTACCACAGGTTTGGCAGGTACAAGTTTCGGAGCAGCAGCAGTAGTTTTGTGTGCCGGTGCCGTTACTCTCACCTGCGACAATTCCTGCTGTACCGTATGCTTCAGGCGTTCTTCGTCAACTACATGCACCAGGTCATCGCGGTCGAGGTATTCATACGCCAGTACGCGGAATACATAATCGAGTACGGATGTAGCCGTTTTGATGTTCGGATGCTCTACCATACCGCTTGGTTCAAAACGGGTGAAGATGAACTTATCAACATACTCTTCCAGGGGTACACCATATTGCAGACCTACGGATACGGCTATTGCGAAGCTGTTCAGGAGACTGCGCATGGTCGCTCCTTCTTTGGCCATGTCAATGAAGATTTCTCCAAGCGTATGATCCCCGTATTCACCGGTACGCAGGAAGATTGCCTGCCCGCCTACCTTGCTCTTGAATGTATATCCGCGACGTTTTGCCGGCAGGGATTTACGTTCCACGATACGGCTCAGCTGGCGTTTCAGTTGTGTATCCGGGCTCGCCTGAACGCGTTTGTTTACTTCTTCCAGCAGCTCGTCGATTGTGAGCTGTCCCAGGTCAACGATCTGACTGGTATTGATGTTCGTTTCTTCTTCTTTTACAGGCTCGCCTTTTTTCTTCTTATCGCTTTTGTTGCTCAACGGCTGACTCAGCTTAGAACCGTCGCGGTAAAGAGCGCAGGCTTTGATGCCCAGCTGCCAGCTCAGGTAGTAACAGTCTTTTATTTCTTCAACTGTCGCTTCATTAGGCAGGTTGATCGTTTTGGAGATCGCACCGCTGATGAAAGGCTGAACAGCCGCCATCATACGGATATGGCCATGCGCATGGATAAAACGCTCTCCGCGCTTACCGCATTTGTTGGCACAATCGAATACCGGCAGATGTTCCGGTTTCAGGTAAGGTGCTCCTTCGATCATCATTGTTCCGCACACGTAGTCGTTTGCAGCAGCAATCTCTTCTTCTCCGAATCCGAGCGCTTCCAGCAGGTTGAACTCCATGTCGTAGTATTGTTCCGGCGTAAAGCCCAGTCGCTGCAGACACTCTTCACCGAGATTGTAGACGTTGAATACGAATCCGATCTCAAAAGCACTTTCCACAAGACTGTCAAGCTTCTTCAATTCGTCTGCAATAAAGCCTTTTTCGCTCAGCGACTGATGATTGATGAACGGTGCGCCGGCAAATGTGCCATGCCCCTTCGCATATTTTACGATCGCATCAATTTCAGATTCGGAATATTTCAGATTGCGCAGCGCAGCGGGAATGGATTGGTTGATGATCTTGAAGTAACCGCCACCGGAAAGTTTTTTGAATTTCACAAGCGCAAAGTCCGGCTCAACACCTGTTGTATCGCAATCCATCACCAGTCCGATTGTTCCGGTAGGGGCGATTACAGTAGCCTGCGCATTGCGGTAACCGTATTTCTCTCCTAATTGCAATGCATTGTCCCAGGCGCGTGTAGCGGCAGACAGCATATAGTCAGGGCAGTATTTTGCATTGATGCCTACTGGTTTTGTCTCAAGGCTCTCATACGCTTCTGCAGCATCATAAGCTGCGGCGCGGTGATTGCGCATTACACGCAGCATATGCTCGCGGTTTTCAGCAAAGCGCGGGAACGCTCCCAGCGATTGCGCCATTTCAGCCGAAGTGGCATAAGCAACACCCGTCATGATGGCGGAGATAGCACCACCGATAGCACGGCCTTCTTCGCTGTCGTAAGGGATGCCGCTTACCATCAGCATAGAGCCAAGGTTCGCGAAGCCGAGCCCGAGTGTGCGGTAATCGTAACTCAATTGCGCTACTTCAGGGCTTGGAAATTGTGCCATCAGTACGGAAATTTCGAGCACTACTGTCCACAAGCGTGTCATATACTCAAAGCTTGCCACATCGAATACACCTGTTTCTTCGTTAAAGAAACGACGCAGGTTCAGCGATGCAAGGTTACAGGCCGTATTGTCGAGGAACATATATTCAGAACAGGGGTTGGAGGCCCTGATATCCCCGCCTGCAGGACAGGTGTGCCATTCGTTGATGGTTGTATTGTATTGCGTACCGGGGTCCGCACAACGCCATGCAGCATAAGAGATTTTGTCCCATACTTCTTTGGAAGGGACTTTTTTCATCACTTTCCCATCGCTGCGTGCGGTCATTTCCCAGTCTTCGTTGTTGGCGAGGCGACGGAAAAATTCGTTCGGAATACGAACGGAGTTATTCGAGTTTTGTCCGGATACCGTTTTGTATGCTTCTCCTTCATAGTCGCTCGCATAGCCTGCTGCGATCAGTGCCGCTACTTTCTTTTCTTCCTCTACTTTCCAGTCGATGAAGTCCAGTACTTCCGGGTGATCCAGGTCCAGGCACACCATTTTAGCAGCACGACGGGTGGTGCCCCCGCTTTTGATGGCACCGGCAGCACGGTCGCCAATTTTCAGGAAGCTCATCAGGCCGCTGGAAGTACCGCCGCCGCTCAGTTTTTCGCCTTCTGCACGGATATTGGAATAATTGGTGCCCACGCCGGAGCCATATTTGAAAATACGCGCTTCACGCACCCACAGGTCCATGATACCGCCTTCATTCACCAGGTCATCTTCCACGCTCAGGATAAAGCAGGCATGCGGTTGCGGGCGTTCGTACGCATTCTGGGAACGCTCCAGTTTCCCGGTAGACGGATCGACATAAAAGTGACCCTGCGCTTTACCGTTGATGCCGTAAGACTGATAAAGTCCTGTATTGAACCACTGCGGAGAGTTGGGGGCACAGCTTTGTTGCAGGATGCTGTATACAAGCTCGTCGTAGAAAACCTGTGAATCGTACTCAGAAGCGAAATAACCGTATTTCAAACCCCACGCGCGCCAGCAGTCCGCAAGACGATGAGCCACCTGCTTGATAGACGTTTCCCGTCCGAGGCTGCCGTCTGCCTGAGGTACACCGGCTTTACGGAAATATTTTTGAGCAAGGATATCTGTAGCAATCTGAGACCAATGCTCCGGAACCTCCACATTAGTCATTTCGAAAACTTTCTCTCCGTTGGGATTACGGATTATCGAACTGCGGTAATCGTATTTGAATAACTCAAACACGTTTCGCTCATCGTTCGTAAAGTGCCTTTTAAATTCCAGGCCTTTGCCTGAGCCGGTAGTGTATGTTGCTGCCATATATTCCTGCTTTTTTTATTGGTGGAAAAATTTTTTTACGGTTGGGCAACGAAATTATTTAAAACTTTTGCCCGTGCAAGATTTAGATGCCCACAGGGTGTGGATAACCATTAAATGGTTGAAAAACAATTATATAAATTTAATAAAAATAATTTTAATGAATTGCTAAAGTGCCTGAGGTGCCCAAAAAAAACGGCCCCCTTAAGGAGGCCGTTTCAGAAAGTATCAGCAGTTACGTTACCAGATCTTATTTCTTGAATTTTCAAAGCCTTTTGGCTTTACAACAGTAAAAATTCTGGATATGTTGAATCCGAAGTGGATGGCTCCTTTTTGCCATTTATCGGTGGTTTGACCGATGAACATACGTTCGGTCATGCCAATGGAGTTAGTGCAAAACAGCTGGAATACGTGTCCTCCTGTTTCTATGTCGAATCCCGCTCCGAGGGAATTGGTTGTGCCGGTAAGCTGACTGAACTGATAGAAATATTCGACATTGAACGTTACTCTTTTGCTCAGGCGCAAACGGCCGCCTGCCCCTAGCGCAAAGATATCATTAGGATCTGCTTTTGTATTCACCAGATTGTAATGTACGTGCGTGGGCATCAATTGCAGTGTAAACAAGTTGCTGAATTTACGCGCGATCAGCAACTGGTTAAAGAAGAACAGACGGTTACTGAACGGATAACTCTTCAAAGGGTGTAAGCTGACGCCCCACAAGGTCCGTAGCTTTCTGGCTGGTAAGAGACATGCCGCCCACGTAACTTAAGCTGAGGGGCATTTCGTCTTTTTCAGTCTGGCGCAGGATACGCGCTTTTAAAAAGCCATCGTATTCCTTATATAAGGAGCTGCGGCCCACACCTACTGTAAGCCAGTTGGTAACACCATAATCCAGGCCGAGACGCAGCGTTGCACCGTCCAATCCGAAAAATTCCTTCACGCCGCCATTCAATGCGCCGAAACGGTGTGAAATGCGGAAGTCGAGGTTGCCTTTTGCGGTATTTTCAATGCTGTGACTGTTGATGATATGACCTGTTTTGAAAGACCCGTAGGTGTATGTTTTTTTCGGCTTTTCTTCGTCCAGGAGTTTGGAAAGGTCGTCCCCGTCGTTTTGCGCAAATGCTGCAGTAGCGGGCATCAGCATCAGCAGCGCGGCAGCTGTTTTAAAAGATTTTATAAGCAGTGATTGCATAAGTTAGATTTGATTTGATGAGAATGGATTGCCGGTTGCGAAACACCTACATTTTTTTCAGAGAAGAATTGATGGTGATCTCGATTTCTTTGGCAACCTTACCTTCAGCCACGGAAGGAATCCTGATCTTATAGTCGGCAGTAGCCACCTTAAACTGCGCCATTACCGCAGCTTCGTTTGCTCCAACGGTAACTGTTCCCGGTACTTTTACGTCTTTGGTTACACCATGGATGGTGAGCTTTCCGTTCACTGTCGTCTTGTATACCCCTGGTTTGTCCGAAACTGTTCCGGGCGCGAGTTTGCCTTTAAAGTCTGCTTTCGGGTATTTATCCGATTCCATATAGCTTTCATTGAAGTGGTCCTGCATCAGTTGTTTCTCAAACTTGAAGCTTTTCACCGGTACCTGGAAGACAACATCACCTGTTGCCAGATCCATTACTGCGCCTGTTTCATTGTTGAATGCCTCGATATTCTCAATGGGTGTTTGCGAGAAAAAAGTGATGCGTCCGCTGCGGGTCATATATTTCTGAGCGGATACCGTATTCGCTAAAAGCAATCCTGCTGCAATGACTGTTATCTTTTTCATGAAAGAATGTTTTTAATTGGTTAGACTAATTATTGGATGCTCCGTTATTGATCCAGCGACGCAGCTTGTTGATGCTGCAATCATCCCACTTGGACGCTCCCTGCGGCATGGAACCGTCTTCAATCACCCGCAGAAATCTTCCATCATCGACTATAGATTTTGCGCCGGAATAAGTGGTAAGATTAATGCCGGCAGATGCAGAGGCATCGTGGCAGCCGCTCTTGGCGCAGGATGCCTGAACCATCGGCTGAATATCGGCACTCCAGGTAGTGTTGGTGGTATCACACGCGCCCAGCGGCGGATACATCGTTTCTTTGTTGTCTTTGTAGCAACTGTATTGCGTGCTGAGGAGTAAAAATCCGCCCGCAATACCGCACATCGCGACAAGGCGACCGAATGGCTTTTTTAGCATCATAATTGTAATTTGACTGGTGAAATTGACTATTGGGAAATAATGCAGTCGGTAAGTTTTACATCTCCTACAAAACCACTGCAAAAACCTTTTAATACTACAGAATCTCCGGTTTTACCGGGGAATTTTTTCTCGCGCATGGTGCACATTACGCCTGACATCATATCGTCGGTTTGTAACACAACGAAAGGTACGCCTTCCTGGTTGGTATCCGCAACTGAAATTGTGCCGTTTACCTGCACTGCCTTATTCAGATAAGTCTGATTTGCTTTCGTTTCATCTGTCGAAAACTCCTGGAATAAAACCCTTGCATTTACCGGAATGCCCGTTACATCATCTACTTTTCTTGCAGGACGGTTCGTGATTACCAGCACGGCGATTACTCCTGCAAGCAGTACGATGGCTAACGCTATAATGACTTTTTTCACAATACGGTAGTTTTCGTGAAATTAACGTCATTTATTTGTCAGCAGTTTGTCCGGTAGATGAATTAACAATGCGTTAGCCATTTTGCTCTTCCAGCCGGCGATAGGCCTTAATGAAGATTGCGCCCAGATTTTTATGCGGTGGTACATAATCCCTGAAGGTGGATTCTGCAGGTTTGCCTTTAAACTCACCATCCAGTCGTTTCCACATATTTACCCAGTTTACATCTGTCCCTTCTCCCAGATTGTCATTTAATGCTCTCAGGATCGGTTCATTTACGGCCATTGCACCCGTTTGCTTCGTCGATATGATCTGTGCGTCAGGTGAGTTGGTCAATATTGTGGATAGGTTATGGTAGCCACCGCAGGATCCGAGCACTACTACTTTGGTCTTGTCGTTCAGACGTTCGAGTGTGGTCGGTAAGTGATAACTGTGTCCGCGGTGGATCAGTATGGCTGGATTAATTGCATTTTCATCGAGGTATTTATTCAACGCTCTCTGCGCATCTTCGTCTTCGGGTTCTGCAAGCGGCAGATTGGCATATACAGATATCGGTCTGCCTGAAGTGGAAGTGATATTCACCCAGTATTTGGTCGTCGTCATTTTCCATTTCGGTCCTTTGAAATTATTCAGGAAGCTCGCATAAGACATCTTCCCGTCTTCGTCGCCGTAGAAGAAAAACTGCTCTACCACTGCCGCGCTGTCATGCGTCAGTGTAGCATAAGGTACATAATTGATAGGAGGTAAATTCAGTTTTTTAGAGCGTTCTTCTGCCGTTTCATTGGTTACGGTGTCCTTGGCTCCGTCAAAAAGAGTGGCGAGCAAAGCGTACACCTGTAATCCTTTTTTGCTGCGGTGCTGATAAGAGACTTCGTAATTCTTCTTTACCTCCTCGCGCAGGTATGCAATCATAGAGGAATCTTCAATACTTCCGAAAGCATCCGCTACGTCCACCGCATCTTCGAGGTCATCTTCTTTTCCTTTGTCGAGATTCGCGATAAAACTACTGAGCAGTTCTTTTTTCTTTTCTTCAGTAAATGTGGCGAGGAACTGATCGAGCCGGTTGAATCCGGCACACATTCTCACAAACGTACGGAAACGGTCATAATGCAATTTTCCGAGGAATTCGTCTCCCGTCATCGGTTTTATCTTTTCCATCAGGCGTTTGAAGGCGCCGGTAAAGGAACTCGTATAGATTTCCTCCTGTCCGTAAATGATAATATAATAAATCGCTTCCGGGCTCAGGTTTTCAAGGCACTTAAAACGGACTGCTTCCGGTTTTTCATGCAATTCGTCCATTACACGGACATAGTTGCGCAACGAACGATATTCCAGTTCACTGTTGATGCTTGCATTCCCAAGATCATTATTTTCGATCTTCAGTCGTACCAGATTTTTAAAGAAGAGGTCCTGATCTTCGGTTATTTTATCTACTTCTGCGATGCTCAATGTTCCATTGTGGATATCGTGTAAAAATGTTTTTGCTTTCAGGGGAGATTTTGATTCGCGTACAATCTTCACGATCGTTTTTACCAGCGGATCCGTATTGCGTTCCACGGCACTTTTCAGACCGGCATTTGTAGAAGACGCATAATTAAAAATTTCGTCGGGGTTGATTTTGGCCGCACCGGCAATAACAATGTCCGCACAGGGTTTGTTGATGAATTCCGGAAGACGGCGGATCAGCAGCGTAGGGTCTTTTTTTGCCAGTTCTTCACAAAGGAATTCTTTATCCTCATCGCCCAGCATCTGGCTGTTCCCCATTGTGTATACGTTTACATTGCCGCGGACGAATGTGGAAAGGGTGCCCTCATATTTGGCTATAACCATATCACGGAAGTTGTTCACAAGCCGCTTATAATAAAGTGGGTCTACTTTATTGTCGTCATTAAAACGGATAAGCACCTGCTCAAGCGAGCGGAGGTAGCCAAGTTTCGTCTGGTTTTCGGTAAACTTATCAGCGATCGGCAGGTTCTCGATCATAATTTCAATTTTGCTGATCTCTCTCAGCAGGCTGTTGGTGAGCGTCCGACTGCTGATGCTGTCGTTATTGAAATTGATATAATCGTCAATTTTGCCGTCGAAAGCGTCCGCCCGTTTCTGCTGTTTCTTCACTTTGTCGAAAAACAGACTGCGCTGCAGGGGAACGGGATTGATAAGGGTATCAATGTCGTAAATGGATACTGTCTTCTTCTTCTTGTCGTCTTTCTTATGATTGTCTTTCTGGGCAAAGGCGAACTGTGCACAAAGGATAGCGACAACCAGACATAATGTTTTTGTGAAATTCAGATGCATGTGAAACCGTGGTGTTGACGAAATCACAAAAATAGACAATCCGCACGGCCACAGAGGATAAAAAAAATATAAAACCTGTTTTTCCGATTCCATATAAAACAATGTACCTTTGCAGCGTCGAAGGTGTTTCTCCACAAGAGAAATGAAAAGGGAATCAGGTGCAAGTCCTGAACATTACCCGATGCTGTAAGTCTCTAAAAAGCCGCTGCATTCCATTGCCACTGATGATCAATAATTCATTTGGGAAGGCGCAGCGGTGAGATAAGTCAGAAGACCTGCCTGCGATAATAATTGACCGCTTTCGGGATTTTTAAAAGCGAAGATCAAATTTCCGGCTGAAGCAGCCGGGTATTTTTTTCTGCCGTTTCCATCTTGCAAGAGGTTTGTGATGAAATTCATTGATTACAAATACAAACGCTATGCGCAAAATTTTTATGCTTTCCGCTGCCCTGCTGGGTGGTGTTGCCGCTTCCGCTCAAACGGTTGCTGATTTCGATTCATTGACCCTGCCCGGTAGTGATACTGCTTATGTAAATTATTCAGCTCCAGGAACTGATGTGGGATTCTCCAGCGGGCTCGCTTATTTCCCCTGTGTATACGATACAGCCTGGGGTGCCAGCTTTTGGTCAGGCGGCTTCGCGTATTCAAATAAAACAGACAGTGTTACAAGTGGTTACCTGAATGCCTACGCAGCTAAAACGGGTGTCGGTTTCGCAGGTTCTGCGCAATATGCTACGGCAAACGGCTCTGAAAATATTATCAGACTTACAGGTGCGGCGCTTGGTCATCAGGCAATGGGCTTTTACGTGACCAACAGCACTTACGCATACAACAGTATGCGCGATGGTGATGCTTTTGCAAAGAAATTCAGCGCTGCAGATTCTGATTATTTCCGTCTTGATGTATTTGCATATTCGGGAGGTATCCTGAAATCGGATTCCATTAGCTTTTTCCTCGCCGACTTCCGCAATAGTGATTCCACAAAAGCTTATATCGTGCGTGACTGGGAGTGGGTGGATCTGATGAAACTCGGTGCCGCGGACAGCTTCCTGCTGCGTCTTGTGTCCTCTGATGTCGGCGCATGGGGTATGAATACGCCTGCGAGCTTCTGCATCGATAACTTTATTACCAATGAATCCGGACTGAATGTCAAAGAGCAAAACGCAGCCTTCGACCTTAAAGTATTTCCGAATCCTGCCACAGACTTTGTGTTTATTGAGTCGTCAGTCACTCATAAACAACATGTGCAGTTGTCGGACCTGAACGGACGTGTCATTGCTTCTTACGAGCTTAATCCGGCTCAACGCCTTTCCGTAGATATGCGCCCATTGCAATCAGGCGTGTACATACTTACATTTAACGATGGTACGCGCACGGCTTCTGCACGCGTGGTGAGACAATAACAGATCATGAATAAAGTATTATCCCTGCTCCTTTTAACTGTATGCGGAACCCTGTACGGACGTGCTCAGTTCGCACCACAGGCAGGGATTTCCCGGCACTACCGCGATACATCGCAGTAGTGCCGGTATTAAACAGTGGGCAGCTTCCTGCACTGTTACGCGCGGACTTACCGATATTGCCGATACCGGTTCCGGACCCGCTTCTGTAGGCACAGACGCGGATGCTACCGGCATGGCTGACGGGAGTGTAGTAAGCCTTGGCGACAGTGGCGTGGCGGTGCTTACTTTCAATGGTTATATTTTTGACGGTGACGGGCCCGATTTCGCTGTTTTTGAAAATGGGTTTGTAAACCCTGCCAATGGCGAAGAAGCATTTCTGGAACTCGCTTTTGTTGAAGTAAGTTCAGACGGGGAACATTTTTTCCGTTTTCCAGCAACATCCAATACCGGTATTTCCACTCAGGTTGCCGGCGCTGGAGACTACATGAACGCCCGTCTCGTAAATAACCTTGCCGGAAAATATATTGCCCAGTATGGCACTCCTTTCGATCTTACTGAACTGAAAGGCACTTCAGGATTGGATGTGAGCCATGTGACACACATTCGTATCGTAGACGTTATCGGTTCCGTAAATGCACATCACTCACATGATGCTTATGGCAATGTGATCAACGATCCTTACCCCACACGTTTCCCCTCCGGCGGTTTTGACCTCGACGCTGTAGCCGCGATCAATACTGCAGGATTGGGTCTCAAAGAGTTTGAGGCATCGGGATTCCGGATGTATCCCGTTCCTGTTACTGATGTGCTTTCGCTTGATATACCCGGTGAAGAGCGTGTGCATGTATCTGTGCGCGATATCCAGGGAAGGGTATTGCAGCAGTACGACGCTTCCGGATCACTTAGGATTCCCATGGCTGCATACAATGCAGGTACATATTTTCTGTATATCGATCGTAAATCAGCTCCTGTATGCGTGGGTGTTTTTTCAAAAGTCTGAGTTTTCTGTTGCTGTTTGCCTTCGCGGGATGTAGAGAAAGACAAGCCTGACGGTCCTGGTAATACGCTGCCTCCTGCATATGCGGAAAAGGTGCTGATTGCCTGCGAGGGAAGTCTCGGCAACGGTAATGCAGCGCTATCTGTTTACGATATTGCCGCAGACAGCGTATACACAGACGTCTTTAATGCCGCTAATCAGCAGTCACTTGGAGACGTGCTTCAGAGCATTCTGCTTGCCGGACCGGATTGCTTTCTCATGGTCAATAATTCGGACAGGATTACTGTCGTTGATTCCGGCTCCTTCCGGATCAAAGGTTCGATAGCCGTTCCCAAGCCGCGCTATATGCTGCAGGTATCGCAGAATAAAGCTTATGTTGGTGAATTGTTTCAGTCGAAGTTAGCAGTGATCGATCCTTCGTCCCGCCGGTTGGTAAAAGAAATACCGCTGCAATACCGAAATGTGGAACAGATGATGCTCTGGAACAACCTCGCATTGATTGCTAACTGGGACGAAAATTGCCGGCAGGTCTACCTGTTGGATACTGCCACCGATTTGCCGGTGGACTCTATTGCCCTGCCCGGTTATGCGCCCAGCGCATTTGTGCAGGATAAGGAAGGTCATGTGTGGGTTCTGGCGGGAAATGTATTTAAAGGGAAGCCGGCTACATTATCCTGCCTGGATATCGCTTCGCGCAGCGTGCTCCGTTCTTTTACGTTCCCGGCGAAGGCGGATCCGATCAAAATTTGCCGCAATAACGGCGGAGATACACTTCTTTTTATTGAAGTGAATTACGATGGCGGTACAGATCGCAATGGTGTATTTAAAATGGGCATCAGCCAATCCACACTTCCCGAAATGCCTTTCATCGGCTGTGTTGCCAATCAGTATTTCTGGGCGTTGGGAGTGCATCCGCAAACCGGTGAACTCTACGTCGGGGATCCGAAGGGTTTCGTACAGAAATCTTCCGTTACTATTTACAGTGATGCAGGTGTCGCACGCAGGCAGTTTTCGTGCGGTATCGGAGTATCTTCGTTCTACTTTAAATGATCTCTTGGGGTTTTCGGCTTTATATCGGAATATCATCATTGCAGTACTGCCGGTGCTGTGCGGTTATTCGTGGAGCAGCCGCGCCCAGACCAAAGAACTGCATGAAGTAAAAGTGAAACACCGCCGCAAAGCTGCTTCAGCTTCTCCCGATGTAAAGTTGCAGGTGTTTGCACCGGGCATGCAGCAGGTAAGCGTCGATTCGCAGTGGCAGCAACAATACCGCATGCAGCAATTGTCCCAATTGCTGTCACAGCAGTTCCCCGTTTTTGTAAAGTCTTACGGCATCAATAGCCTGGCAACGCTTAATTTTCGCGGCGCATCCGCAGCCCAGTCGCAGGTATACTGGAATGGTGTTCCTTTGAACAATGCATCGTTTGGTGCAACAGATATATCCCTGCTTACGGTAAATCAGTTTGATAAAATCCATCTGCTCTATGGCGGTTCTTCCGCGCTCACAGGTAGTGGCAATGTCGGCGGTGCTTTACTGCTCGACAATGATCTGCACACCTCTGATTCGCTGCGCAGCAACACCAGTGCCGGACTGGAATGGGGCAGCTATCGTGCGGGCAGGATAAATCTCAGGCAGTCTTTTTCGGGAAAGCGTTGGAGTATTTCTGCCAACCTGAACGCACAACGCGCTGATAATAATTTTCATTATACCAACAGTGCAGACCAGGACGTGCAGATGACTCATGCGGCGCTCCGCTCTGCAAGCGGAATGCTGAACGCACTGTATCAATTGTCTGACTACAGCAGTATCAAAGCTGCATTCTGGCTTATCGATTATAAAAGGGAAATACCACCGGCGTTATTTGAGACTGCTTCCGTTAAACTGCAGCGGGATCACGCCTACCGAGGTATGCTGCAATGGCAACGCAGTAAGTCTGCAGAAACGTTTTACAGTAAACTCGCCTTATCTGTGGAGCAAATGCATTATACCGACAGTGCAGCCGCTTTGAATACGCGCAATCAGGTTGTTCAGCTCTATCAGGAAACCGGATGGAAGCATGCTTTGTCCGGACACCAGAATCTGCTGCTTTTTGTACCCGTGAATATTTCCGGTACCCATCCGGAAGGAGACTCACAATCCCGGTATCAATATCGCATCGCAATTGCCGCAGCATACCAGCTCGGCTTATTCCGGGAGAAGGTGCGACTGTCCGTTGCGGCAAGAACAGAGCGTATAAATGAGCGCACCGTTTTTCTTCCCGGAATAAACGGGTCTCTTCAGGCCTTCAGCTTTCTCACACTGAAGGCAAACGTGCAACGCAGCTTCCGTGCGCCTACATTAAATGAGTTGTTCTACAATCCGGGTGGGAATTCTGCTTTAAAACCGGAGTACGGCTGGTCGGCCGATGCCGGTTATGAATTACTTGTTCCCGCGGGCAAACAGGTCGTGCTGAAACATGAGCTCGCATTCTTCGACAGGCGTATCCATGATTGGGTACTGTGGTTCGGAGGGTCAGTATGGACGCCCCATAATATAGCCACCGTTCACTCCCGCGGACTCGAAACGGTAAATACACTTACGGTACAGCTGCCCCGGTCCTGGCGGCTGTGGCTTGGACTGAATACTTCATTTGTGCTCGCTACTACCGTGGACAGTTACCTGCCCGGAGACGGCAGCATCGGCAAGCAAATCCCTTATACGCCCAGATATAACGGGCAAGGCAATATCGGCTGTTCCTGGAAGCAGTTTTCCTGCAATTATAATCACACCTACACCGGGTATCGTTTCGTAACTGTTGACGAATCCCAGTTCCTCGAACCTTTCCAGACGGGTAACATATACCTGAGCTACCGGCAGCCGGTAGGCACCGTTTTACTGACCTGCTCCACCGGAATGAACAATATCTGGAACAGTGCTTACCAGGTGGTCAATGCGCGCCCTATGCCGGGACGGAATTGGAATTTTGGTCTCAGCGTTTCATTGTAGCGGCAGCCATTTATTATCCCTATTTTTGAAGCATGCGGCTGCGCCTGATTCTACTTTTCTGCCTTACTGTGCTTTCCGTTTGCGCAGGGGCACAGTCGTTAAAGCTGGTATGGCACGCTGTGGATTCTCCTTCCGTTGCCCTCCCTCCCGAAGCATTTTACACAGATGCAGCGGTTGTTGTGTCGGAGATAAATGACTGGTGTCCGGAAATGCAGGCCTCCGGTTTTCTTGAAGCTTCTATAGATAGTGTCTCGGTTAAAGGCAACGAGTACCATGTGTTTTGCTTTACCGGAAGCAAGTATTCCTGGGCTAAGTTATCGCTGGATTCCATTCCATCGGCCCTTCTTAACCAGGCAGGAATCACCGGTGCAGATTTTGCACAGCATGTGATCAACCCTTCTTCTCTTTCTGCGTTTACCTCCCGTATATTGCGCTATTGCGAGCGAAACGGATATCCGTTCGCAAGGGTTTGGATGCAGCATGCGGTGGAAGAAGAGCCGCATGTAGTTTCGGCTGAAATGCGTGTTGATCCCGGTCGTCGCCGTACAATAGACACCATCATCGTGAATGGAAATATTTCCGTTTCCAACTCCTTTCTGCATCGATACCTTGATATTCCCAAGGGGAGCGCTTACAATGAAGAAAAGCTGAAAAAGATAAGCGCCCGTTTGCGGGAGCTGCCGTTTTTGCAGGAAACATCACCCATGCTCGTGGAGTTCCGTGCTGCCGATACCAGGATCGTCTTGTTCCTGAAAGAAAAAAGTGCGAATCAGTTGAATGCAATCCTCGGCTTAATGCCGAATAACCTGCAGACGGGTAAAATGCTGCTTACCGCGGATATCCAGCTCGCGCTGATGAATCAGCTGGGGCAGGGGGAACAATTAAGTGCAAGCTATCAGAACCTTCAGGCAAAATCCCCGCGCCTGAAAGCGGATGGAGTGTTGCCTTATATCTTCCGTTCGCCGGTAGGCATCGAAGCACATTTCGATATGTTCCGGTATAATCTCGACTTCCGGAAAGTATCATTTCAGTTGGGTGCACGCTACCAATTGTCGGCAACGGAGTTTATCAAAGTGTATTACCAGGTGATGAGCAACCGGGTAGTAGAGATAGACTCGGCCGGCATTATCGCGTCCAGAAGCCTCACCAACAACATCGATACGCGTGCAAACGGATTTGGTGTGGAATTCCAGGCAAATCATACTGATTACCGCTACAATCCTCATAAGGGATGGTCTGTCAGGTTCGCTGCACTGGGCCTGCAGCGACAGGTATTGCCCAACGATGCAGTAAAGCAGTTGAACGACGGAACTGGTTTCAACTTTGCCAGTTTATATGATACAGTCCGCCTACACTCGCGGCAATATCAGTTTTCAGGAGAACTTGCTTTTTACCTGCCGGTAAGCCGGGCATTTACCTGGAAGCTGGCTTACAATGGTGCATATATGACCGCCCCGCAATTATTTCAGAACGATTTGTATCAGCTGGGCGGATTCCGCCTGCTGCGTGGTTTCGATGAGCAAAGCATCTTTGCGAACCAGTATCATGTACTGAGTGTGGAATTCCGTTTGCGTATGGCTCAGAATTCCTATGCCTATCTTTTTTCCGATAACGGCTGGGTACAAACAAAATTCAATCGCTTTTCCCGGGAAGCGTTCTATAACGGTTTCGGGTTGGGAACGACGCTCGAAACAAAAACCGGAATTTTTTCCATTGCGCTGGCATTCGGGCGCAGCGACTATCTTCCGCTTCGCTTTAAAGAATCCAAGCTGTCATTCGGTTACGTAGCGCTTTTTTAATTCGGGAATCCTGTTGAATTAAATACCTTTGTCGCCATGAAATTCCGGCTGACTATTTTACTGATTTCCATGCTGATGCTGGGCACGATTCATAGCTGCCCGGCAAAGGTACAGGCCGGTTTGTACGGGGTTTCGATAGACACATCAATCGTACATCGATCCGTTGCCCACCGTTTGGATTCTCTGATGTTTCCTAAATGGAATGCTGGCGCAACACATATGGTCAACTTTTTGTCCAAACCGCATTATTCCGATGATAATACACTGGATTTCTACCTGCTGCTCTGTCTCGCGGCCATCCTCGGAGGGGTTAAAACAATCTACCCTAAATATTTTAATGATCTCTGGCGCGCCTTTCTGAACCCGACCTTAGGAAACAGGCAGCTGAAAGACATTATCCAGTCGGCATCCTATCCCAATCTGCTGATGAATATTTTTGCTTCAGTTGTATTGGGCGCCTACCTGTATTATTTTATTTCAATATTTGTTGACTGGCGGTTCTCCGGGCTTACAAACGGCACTATTGTATTGTTGCTGATTATTGGCGCACTTATTACGTATTTGGGAAAATATCTGTTTGTGGAGTTTGTGGGATGGGTATTCCACATGAAGAACACGACTGATCTTTATAATTTCAATATCTTTCTGGTCAACAAAATATTGGGTATATTTCTCTTGCCTTTTGTTGTTTGCTTCGCATTTATGGATGCCCGTTGGGACAATCCTATCTGTATCGTGTCGGTAATACTTGCGGCAGCTTTTCTGGCAAACAGGTATCTCCGGTCCTGGAATATTTTTGCGCAATTCTTTATGAATAGCCGATTCCATTTTTTTATGTACCTTTGCGCGTTCGAGATACTACCTATGGCCGTATTACTCAAGCTTGTAACACGCATCGTATAGCGTATATTCGTCAGATTTACAGCCATTTGTACAAACCAGTTTATAAGTCCTATTCCACAATAATGGCAAAAGAAGCAGTAGCAAAAAAAGCGAAAACGTCTGTTGCATCCCAATCGAAGGCGGAGACATCCATAAAAGCAGCAGCAGAGAAATCTGCTACAAAAAAGAAAGAATCGGCAAATCAGCCTCTGAAAGAAGTTCACACCGTATTAGTTACTTTACCGAAACCGGAGACAGATAAATCTCCGTACTACGACATCGCCAGGAAATACAATGTACTCGTTGATTTCTTTCCGTTCGTAAAGGTGGAAGGCATTTCAGGCCGTGAATTCAAAAAGCAGAAACTGGACGTTCTTGAGCACACTGCGATCATTTTTACCAGTCGTAATGCTGTCGAGCATTTCTTCCGCATATGCGAGGAGAATAAGGTGAAAGTTTCCCAGGATATGAAGTACTTCTGTATTTCTGAGGCGGTAGCTTTGTATCTCCAGAAATATATCCTGTACCGTAAGCGTAAAGTGTTTTTCAGCCCTGACGGCACAACTGACGGTCTGCTCGAAGTGATCGCCAAACATAAACATGAAGAACGGTATATTCTTCCTACCGCTGATAACGGTAAGAGCGATATACACGCGTTCCTTACAAAGAATAAGGTCCCGTTCTCCGAAGCGACCCTCTACCGTACGGTGAGCAACGATATTATGGAGCTGATGGAAAAGAAATACGACCTGCTTCTGTTTTTCTCTTCCCTGGCCATCCAGACATTATTTGATTACTTCCCGGATTTCCGCCAGAATGATACCATTATCGGGTCATTCGGTCCGGCTACCGCAAAGGCCATTCAGGATGCAGATCTGCGACTGGATATGAGTGCGCCGATGCCCGGAGCGCCTTCTATGGCGGCTGCGCTTGACAAATTCCTCGAGGAAAATAAAAAAGGCAGAAAAAAATAAGATTGTTTCAGGAAAGGCGGCATCGGAAGATGCCGCCTTTTTTTGTTTATCGGGGCATGAATCATTCCCTTTAGTTACGTAACATTGCTGCAAAATCAAACTAAATGAAGAAAATTGCTATTATCTCGATGCTGCTTGTTTCTGCTTTGTCGGCCGGTGCCCAGACGGAAAACACACAGGAAAATTCCCGCCCAAAACCGGCTTCCGCATGCAAACCATTTTCGTTAGGACTGCCTTTGGGAATCGGAGCCAATGCCGGCTTGATCGGTATCGGTGCAGAGTATGGTTTTGCCAGACATTTTTCTGCAGGTGTCGGCGCAGGCATAGGGTCATGGGGTTATAAATATTTCGGGGAGGCCAAGTATTACTTTAAAGATGATTGCTTTAAGGGAAGCGCTTTAGGACTCGCATACACTTATGCCGCCGGTATCTCAGACGTGGATGTGAAAGGTATAGAGACTGTTTATGGTAAAAAGGATGTAAAAATGGACCTGGATCCCGTGTCTAATCTGGCTGTCGCCTACTATCACTACTGGGGTATGGGACGTCGCAGGGTCAATCGATTTTATTTAAGTGTAGGATATTCCGTGTGTCTTTCGTCTGTAACGTACACAGTGAAAGGATATCCCGTTTCTCCGCTTACCAGTCAGGGAACAACAACAATGAATGTATTGGCTCCCGGAGGACTGGTGCTAGGTCTTGGCTTTTATTTCGGCCTCTAAACGTACGCTATCGTAAAAGGCGGATGAGTTAAAGTCATCCGCCTTTTTTTATAATTCAAGTTTGAGGTATCTTCCGGTATGGCTTTCTGCGCAAGCTGCTATTTTTTCCGGTGTTCCGGTTGCGACCACATTGCCGCCACCTTTCCCGCCTTCGGGCCCCATATCAATCACATAATCCGCCACCTTAATAATATCGAGGTTGTGCTCGATAACCAACACGGTGTTGCCTCGCTCCACCAATCGGTTCAGTACCTCCAGCAAATGCCGGATATCCTGGAAATGTAATCCCGTGGTTGGTTCGTCCAGAAGGTACACTGTCTGACCGGTATCTCTTTTAGACAATTCTGTTGCAAGTTTTACCCTTTGCGCTTCGCCGCCGGAGAGCGTAACGGCATTTTGTCCCAACGTGATATAGCCAAGCCCCACATCCTGTAATGTTTTTGCTTTCCGGTGCAGCATCGGAACATTCATGAAGAAATCTACCGCCTCGTCAACAGTCATATTCAGGACATCTGATATGGATTTCCCGCGATAACGTATTTCAAGTGTTTCGCGGTTATACCGCTGTCCGTTACAGGTTTCGCAATGGACATAGACATCCGGAAGGAAATTCATTTCGATCGTGCGCATGCCACTTCCCTGACAGGTTTCGCAACGCCCTCCTTTTACATTGAAGGAAAACCGGCCAGCATTATAGCCGCGTATTTTGGCTTCCGGTACCTGTGCAAAAAGCTGGCGGATGTCATTGAAAAAGCCGCAGTAAGTTGCCGGGTTGCTCCGGGGGGTGCGTCCGATCGGGCTTTGGTCGATTTCAATAACCTTATCAATATGTTCCAGCCCTTCCACTGATTTATAAGGCATGGGCTGCTGCTTATAGTTTGGATAGCAGTGTTTGGCGAGGATAGGGTAAAGCGTCTCGTTGATAAGGGTGCTTTTGCCGCTTCCGCTCACACCGCTGATCGCAACAAAAGTGCCCAGAGGTATACGGATGCTGGCATTGTGCAGGTTGTTACCGCTGGCACCCTTAAGGCTTACAAAATGACCGTTACCTTTTCTTCTTGTTTCGGGTATGTCAATTCTGAGCGTATTATTCAGGTATCCGGCCGTAATGGTTTGCGTGCGGATTACTTCAGAAGGTGTGCCCTCGCTCACAATACGTCCGCCATGTACCCCGGCCGCAGGTCCGATATCAATAAGGTAATCTGCTGCAAGCATGATGTCTTTGTCGTGCTCCACCACCAATACCGAGTTGCCTGTATCGCGGAGATCTTTAAGCGCATTGATCAGTCGCGTATTATCTCGCTGATGTAAACCAATGCTCGGTTCGTCCAGGATATAGGTGATTCCGGTAAGCTGTGATCCGATCTGCGTTGCCAGCCTGATGCGCTGCGATTCTCCTCCGCTCAGTGTGCGCGTGGCACGATTCAGATTTAAGTAATGCAGGCCCACATTCAGCAGGAAACGGATACGATCCCGGATTTCTTTAAGAATATCTTTAGCAATGGTCTGCTGTTTTTTGCTGATCCGCTTTTCGAGTGACTCGAACCATTCTCCCAATTCATCCAGTGCGCTTTCAGATAATTCAGCAATATTTTTACCGTCGATTTTGAACCAGAGGCTCTCTTTACGCAATCTTGCGCCATGGCATTCAGGGCATTCACGAAGCTCCATATATTGCTCGGCCCAGTTGCGTATGGCATCCGAGCTGGTTTCGTTAAACCAGCGCAGGATCATATTGACAACGCCTTCATAAGCACCCGCCGGGGCAGGTGTGGTGTCGGCATCTTCGTATTGTACCGTGCCTTCCGTATTGCCGAACAGCAAAAAATTGAGTTGTGCTTCGGTGAGGTCTTTTACAGGTTTGTTGAGCGGAATCTTGTT
Organism: Chitinophagaceae bacterium; assembly: GCA_049840855.1. Classification (GTDB taxonomy): domain Bacteria; phylum Bacteroidota; class Bacteroidia; order Chitinophagales; family Chitinophagaceae; genus Rurimicrobium. Next base: position 96,305 of record JASGJF010000016.1, read on the forward strand.
CTTTTTGGCGGCGCTCATGGCGAGGTTGTACGTCCATGCATCACGTTCTTCTCCCAACGGGGCGATACCACCGTCGGCAATGCTTTTATCCGGGTCTGGCAGCACCTCACGCATATTGATCGAGTGGATACTGCCCAGTCCTTTGCAGTGAGGGCAATAGCCATAGGGAGAGTTAAACGAAAAGCTATTGGGTGACGGTTCTTCATATGAAATGCCCGTGTCGGTGCACATGAGCTGACGGCTGTACTGCATGAATTTTTTACCATCGGCCTCCTGTACGAACATCAGGTCTTTTCCTTCCTTCAGGCTTTTGGTAATGGACGCAGAAAGCCTTGCAGCCCCTTCGTTATCTGCGATCAGGCGGTCTACCACCAGCTCAATATCGTGGATCTTATAGCGGTCCAGCTGCATTTTTTCTTTCAGATCCACTATTGCTCCGTCGATCCGGACTTTGAGATAGCCTTGTTTCCTGAGCTGCTCAAAGAGTTCACGGTAATGCCCTTTACGGCCGCGCACCACAGGGGCGAGCAGGATGATTTTTTTACCGTTGAAACTTTTGCGGATATGGGCAGCAATCTCTTCTTCAGAAAATCGCTGCATGTGTTTGCCGGTATTGTAGGAGTATGCTTCGCCGATACGGGCGAACAGTAATCGCATAAAATCGTACACTTCCGTCACCGTTCCAACAGTGGAACGCGGATTGCGATTAGTGGTTTTTTGTTCAATGGATATTACGGGTGAAAGTCCGGAAACCTTGTCGACATCCGGCCGCTCAAGATCACCCATAAATTGCCGTGCATACGCCGAAAAACTCTCCATGTAGCGTCGCTGACCTTCTGCAAATAAGGTGTCGAATGCAAGCGAGGATTTTCCGCTTCCGGATATGCCCGTAATGACAACAAGCTGATTTTTGGGTATGGTAAGATTTATATTTTTCAGGTTGTGCACCCTGGCTCCGATCACCTCAATAGATTGACTCATATCGTCTCTTCCAATTATTATTTATTTCGGGAAATAGTAAAGTTAACGAGTTCCTCCATCGCATCCCGCTCTTCGCTTTCAGGAAAAGCGGAAAGAATCGTTAAAGCCTTATCCCTGTAAAGGATCATCTGGCTTTCAGCGTAAGACAAGCCTCCGAATTCGCGGACGTACTGCATCACCTCAGCCACCTTATCATGGTCTGTATTGTTGTTTCTTACCGTGTAAATAATTTTTCTCTTGATCCCCGAGGGAGCTTGCTGCAAGGTGTAAATGAGCGGCAGGGTCATTTTCTTTTCCTTGATATCTCCTCCGCTTGGTTTGCCGGTATTGTTGTAACCGTAATCGAGTAAATCGTCTTTGATCTGAAACGCAATGCCAATCATTTCTCCGAATTCACGGAACATTTCGGCTGCTTTACGGTCTTTTCTGGCAGAGAACGCGCCTGCCGAACATGCAGAAGCCAGTAGTGAGGCTGTCTTTGAGCGAATAATATCAAAATACACGGACTCCGTTATGTCAAGTTTTCTTGCTTTCTCGATCTGCAGAATTTCACCTTCACTCATTTCCTTTACCGCGTTGGAGGTGATCTTTAATAGTTCAAAATCTTCGTTTTCTATGGAGAGCAGGAGGCCCTGTGCGAGCAGGTAATCACCTACCAGTACCGCAATTTTGTTTTTCCATACTGCGTTGATAGAGAAAAAGTTACGCCTCTGCATCGCGTCATCGACGACGTCATCGTGCACCAGTGTGGCAGTATGCAGCAGTTCTATCATTGAAGCGGTGCGGTAGGTAGCGTCGTTGATCTCGCCGGCGATTTTGGCGGATAACAGGACAAAGAGCGGCCGCATTTGTTTGCCTTTGCTTCTGAGGAAATATTTCAGCACTTGCTTTAAAACCGCATTCTGCCCATCTAAAAGGGTGCTGAAACGCTTTTCGAATTCGATTAAATTTTTATTAAGTAATCTTTTTACTTGTTCCAAATGTTAGTATTTTAGCGAAATAATTCCGGATTTTTAATTCTCTCGACCCTTCGATGCGGCACCGCTTTCTGCTGGATTTGAGGAGTTAAGGCGACAGCAAAATTGCGAAAGGATTTCCAAAAAAAAGTAATAATAGAGAAGGTTTCCGTAATGTTTTAAGAAAACTCTAAAAGGCCGATTATTTTTTGGTTTTTCAATAATTGTATTACTTTTGCCTGAGTTTTTTGTATTAAGTCACTAACTACTTTAATTTAAATATACCAATTATGATTAACAAGAAGTACGTTTTATTAGCCAGCTTCGCAGCAGCTATTGCCGTACAGCCGGCTTTTGCTCAAGAGTCGAGCTCTACAACTGCAAAAGGTTGGAGTGGGCGCGATATGACCTACCGCGGTTACAACTACGATTATATGGATACAAATTATGTTCCTAAATCTCGTATGAAACAGCAGAGCAAATTTTTGGCTAACCAATATGCTTTCCCGGCTAAACCACGTAATATGTGGGAAGTGGGTGTGAAGTTCGGTCAGTTGAACGTTTCGGGAGATGTTCCTGCAGAAATGCTGTGGAGAGGTTCCTGGGGCTTAGGCGTTCATGTCCGTAAATCTATTGGTTATGTATTCTCCGTTCGCGCTGACTACAACTATGGTAACGCTAAAGGTCTTCAATGGCAACCTTCTCAGGGATATGTTTATAACTCTGCCTGGAACACTACCTATAACTCAGGTTCCGACAAAGTTTTTTATAACTATCGCACAGAACTGCACCAGTTGAATCTGGACCTCGTAGCTTCTACCAACAATATTCGTTTTCACAGAGCTAAAACCGGCATTTCTTTCTACGGTTTCTTCGGTCTGTCCGGTATCGCTTATCAAACTTGGGTAAATACCAAAGACGCAAGCGGAAACAGCTATGCTCAGAAATTCGAAGAGATCTATCAGAAATATGCTAACGTAACAGCTACTCATCAGATTGAGTATTCTCAGCGTAACAAAGTTCGTAAAGAACTGCGTGACGCTATGGATAACACTTATGAGACTGACGCTGAGAACACACAGAAAAATCGTCGTCCGGGTATCTTCGGAAGAAAAACGTTCCTGCTGTACGGATCTATGGGTCTGGGAACGCAAATCCGTCTGTCCACACACTGGAACGTGGCAATCGAAGATCGCCTGACTATTCCTTTGGGTGGTGGTAGCGATCTGCTGGATGGTCAGCGTTGGGCTGAACAAACTCCTGGCTTCCCTGTAATGACACAAAGCACAGATGCGTTGAACTTCTTCAGCGTAGGTCTGAACTACAATATCGGACGCAAATCCCGCAATGTTGAACCTCTGTACTGGATGAATCCTCTGGATTATGCTTACACTGAGATCAATACTCCTCGTCACATGATGCTGCCTGATCCGGTTCTGGCTGATGCTGACGGCGACGGTATTGCTGATCAACTGGATAAATGCCCTGGTACCCCTGCAGGTGTAGCTGTTGATGCTCACGGTTGTCCTATGGATACTGATGGTGACGGCGTTCCTGATTACATGGATAAACAACTGATCACTCCGACTGAGTGTCAACCAGTTGATGCTGACGGTGTTGGTAACTGCCCTTGTAACCCTAAATGCGGTACACTGCAAACTTGCGCTAACATCCCTGCTGCATCAATTTCTTTCGCAAACAATGCAAGCAACATCAACTCTGCTGCTCAATCTCAACTGGCGGTTCTGGCTGCTCACATGCAAGCTAACCCAACATGTAAAGTTGTAGTTATCGGTAACGGTAACGGCAGTAAAGTTCAGCAACAACGCTCTTGGGATCGCGTAAACGCAATCATCGAGTATATGAGCGAGAAAAATGGTGTTGACCGTGGACGTTTCATCTTCCAATATGGTCAGGCTGGCGATGCTAACACTGTAATGATCCGCGCAGCGGCTCAGGATGAAGAAGGTCCAATGAATGTTCCTCCTCCATTCCCTAATCTGAAAAAATAATCTTTCAGTAAATAAACGGAAAGCCGGTCAGCAAAACTGACCGGCTTTTTTATGCTATAGATTTGATTGGATGCAAACGTTTTGTCAGGCAGCGGATGTTTTCCAGATATAATTGTCAGTGTCGCTGACATTATTGCTGACATAAAAGCTTTGGCACAGTGATTGGAGTGTAGAGTTGAACCTAACTAAATAAACTTACAGTAATGGGAAAAATAATTGGAATTGACTTAGGAACAACCAACTCTTGTGTGGCCGTAATGGAAGGTAGCGAGCCTGTGGTGATCGCTAATGACGAAGGTCGCCGTACGACCCCTTCTATCGTGGCATTTTTGAAAAATGGTGAAAGAAAGGTTGGAGATCCTGCTAAACGTCAGGCAATCACAAACCCCGCAAATACCATCATGTCTATTAAACGTTTTATGGGAAGACGTTTTGATGAGGTTAGCGGCGAAATGGAACACAGTTCATATAAGGTTATTAAAGGAGAGAATAATACTCCCCGCGTAGATATTGATGGCCGTCCGTATACTCCTCAGGAGATATCCGCAATGATTCTTCAGAAAATGAAGAAAACAGCTGAAGAATTCCTGGGACAGGATGTGACAGAAGCGGTTATTACAGTACCCGCCTACTTTAACGATGCACAGCGTCAGGCTACTAAGGAAGCAGGCGAAATCGCCGGTTTAAATGTTCGCCGTATTATTAACGAGCCGACAGCGGCTGCGTTAGCATATGGTCTCGACAAGCAGCATAAAGACAGCAAGATTGCGGTATTTGACCTGGGTGGCGGTACATTCGACGTTTCTGTTCTCGAATTGGGAGACGGCGTATTTGAGGTAAAGTCAACCAATGGTGATACGCACCTCGGCGGTGACGACTTTGATAAAGTGATCATGGACTGGCTGGCAGATGAGTTCAAAGGGGATGAAGCTGTAGAGCTGCGTAAAGACCCGATGGCATGGCAGCGTCTGAAGGAAGCGTCTGAAAAAGCGAAAATTGAATTGTCTTCTTCACAGGAGACAGAAGTGAACCTGCCTTACATTACAGCTGTGGACGGCGTGCCCAAGCACCTGGTGCGCAAACTGACCCGTGCGAAGTTCGAACAGCTTGCAGACTCTCTGATCCAGCGCACGCTGGAGCCTTGCCAGAAAGCGATCAAAGACGCCGGAATTGCGAAGGAAGAGATCGATGAAGTAATCCTGGTAGGAGGTTCTACACGTATCCCTAAAATTCAGGAAGTAGTAGAGAAATTCTTCGGAAAGAAGCCTAATAAGGGTGTGAATCCGGATGAGGTGGTTGCAATCGGTGCTGCTATCCAGGGCGGAGTTCTTTCAGGAGATGTAAAAGATGTGTTGTTGTTGGATGTTACACCATTGTCTCTCGGTATTGAAACCTACGGTGGTGTGATGACCCGCCTGATAGAAGCAAATACAACCATTCCTTCCAAAAAAAGTGAGACTTTCTCCACTGCTGCAGACAATCAACCCAGCGTAGAGATCAACGTATTGCAGGGAGAGCGTCCGATGGCGAATCAGAATAAATCACTGGGCCGCTTCATTCTGGATGGAATTCCTCCTGCGCCACGTGGCGTACCACAGGTGGAAGTAACTTTTGATATAGATGCAAACGGTATTCTGCATGTCACTGCAAAAGATAAAGGTACCGGTAAGCAACAGAATATCAGGATTGAAGCCGGAAGCGGACTGAGCAAAGATGAGATCGAACGCATGAAAAATGAAGCTAAGGCAAATGAAGAGTCTGATAAGGCCGTTCGTGAGCGCGTAGAGAAGCTGAATATGGCAGACGGTATGATCTTCAATTCTGAAAAGCAATTGAAAGAGTACGGAGATAAGATTCCCGGTGACGAAAAATCAAAAATCGAAGCTGCTATCGCCAAGCTGAAGGAAGCGCATAAAGCGGAAGATCTCGACGGTATTGATAAAGCCGTTGAAGAGATAAATGCCGCATGGCAGACTGCAAGTCAGCATATCTACGCCGCTCAGCAAGGCGCTGAAGGTGGTGCAGATGCACAAGGCGGAGCTCAGCCGGGAGCCGATGACGTCACTGATGCAGAGTTTGAAGAAGTGAAGTCTTAATAAGTAAAAGACGCTCAGAGCCGTCCATTTAATATTATGGACGGCTCTTTTTTTTTCCTGCCGCGCTTAAATCCGGGAAAAATGCAACTACAAATCTCGTTTTTCAATACCTTTGCGCCTCAATTAATCTGAGCCCGTGCTGCAAGCACAAAATTATTATTCAATCAAATAAAATCGTTTAAAGACTATGGCTGTTGTAACCCGTGAAAATGTGGGTAATCTGCAAGATAAAATCACCGTAAAATTGGCAAAAGAAGATTTTCTGCCTTCTTTTGAAAAATCACTGAAATCTTACGCGAAGAATGCGACCGTTCCGGGTTTTCGTAAAGGAATGGTACCGTCCGGAATGATCAAAAAAATGTACGGACAATCCATATTCAACGAAGAAGTGATCCGTACTGCAAGCCGTGAGCTTGAAAATTATCTGCAGGCAGAAAAGATCGCCATTTTCGCGAAGCCTATGGTTGCGGCAGATGCAAGTCCTCTGGCGCTTGATATGGCGGCTCCGGCAGATGTCGATTTTGCTTTTGAAGTTGGATTGAAACCTGACTTTGCCATTCCCGCGATTGACAGCAAAACACCGCTCACCTTCTATAAAATCGAAGTATCCGATACTATGGTGGAAGACGAAGTAAAGCGTATTGCACGCCGCTTCGGAAAAGCAGAAGACAAAGACGCCATCGAGCAAAACGACGATATCGCATATGCTGTAATCGTTCCTGCTGACGCCAGCGGTAACCCTATCGAAGGTGCTGAGAAAATAGAAGACACTTCCGTACTGGAACGCTACCCTGAGAAACTCCGTGACATGCTGAAAGGTAAAAAAGCGGGAGGCAGTTTCAGTTTCCGTCCGGCAGATGTTTGCAGCAAGGAAGAACTCGCGGCATTCCTGAAAAATATTATTAAAAATGAATCTGCAGCAGAGCAGACATTTGTATTTAACCTGACCAAAGCGGGCTATATTATTCCTGCTGAAGTGAATGAAACGCTTTATGCGCAGGTATTCCCTAATGCTGATGTGAAAGATGAAGCGACTTTCCGCGATATGATCCGTAAAGAACTGGACCGTGAATTCACCCGCATTTCTGAAGATCGCCTGAACAGCGAGATGTATGAAGTGCTCGTGCACAAAACTCCGTTCGATATTCCGGTTCCTTTCCTGAAGCGTTGGCTGAAAGAAGGGCAGGATCAACCTAAAACAGAGCAACAGGTGGAAGCAGAATTTCCGTCTTTCGAGCATCAGTTGCGCTGGACATTGATTTCCGACAAACTGATCACCGATAACAAAATTGACGTGAGCATGGAAGAGGTGAATCAGGATATCAAAGGCCGCGTTTTAAGCTATTTCGGCATGGAGAACGATGACGATGCGCCCTGGATGGATGGTTATATGCAGAAAATCACCAAAGACGAAAAAGCTTTGAATGAAACATATCAACGTTTGATGTTTGACCGCCTGTTCGGATACCTCAGAACGGCTTTCAGTATCAATGAGCAGAAAGTTTCTGAAGAAGAGTTCTTCAAATTGCAGGATCCGCATGCGATGCATCATCATCATCATGCGCACTAAAAGAAGCAGCAATTATATACTGAGAAAGGCGTACCATATGGTACGCCTTTCTCAGTAATATCGGGTGTTATTATCCGTGTCACAATTCCATAAATTCGTCAGGGAAACGCAGCGCATAATCAACGAGCGCAATTTCGGTTTCCGCATTCAGTCTTTCGAATGCAGCATCCAATTTCTCAATTCTCTGAATTCCTCATAGAGTTGGGCAAACTCTTCCACAGTGGTTTCTTTTCCCAGCATTTCACTGTTCAGCGAAAACACTCTCAGTACATCATCGAGTATTTTTGCCATCTCCGTGGCCCCGACCTGCGTGAGCATTGCCGGCATCGGGGGCAAAAGGTCGATATACCCGTTTTGGATCAGTTGAATGAATCCCCCCTGTATCACCTGCATTCTTACATAGTCATAACGCAACAGTAGTTCCTGGCCGGGAGAGAGTGTTTCTATAAAAGAAAAGTCCTGGCGTTTGTATAATTCCTCATGAATAGGCATCACCAGCGCTTCGAATAAGGCTGCAAAATCACCTTTTTCACGCAACGCATTCAGGTCGTTCAATAATATTTTGGGTAGAAAGGAGCTTCTCACTATTGGGTTAATTGGCGGTTAAGATTATTGCTGTTCTGAAAGTTCGTTTTCGTATTGCTCGATGAGTTCGCTGATATACTGAAGCATATCTTTGCGGCCAAGGTGTTTTACCGAGCTGGTGATAAAGCTGCGTGGTATGAATTCCCATTCTTCGCGCATGGCATCAATGAAATGACTTACGTTCTTCGCCGCCTCGCGTTGGGTATTTTTATCTGCTTTGGTAAATACCATGTTGAACGGTATACCCCATTCGCCAAGCTGCGCAAGAAAGCAAGATCAAGTTCCTGTGGTTTGTAGCGGCTGTCTATCAATACAAACACAGAATGAGATTCTCCCTTTTTTGCAGATAATTGATGATCATCTTCTCCGACGATGCGACGTTGCGATTTGCGAAACCTTTGCATATCCATAGCCCGGCAAATCTACCAGATACCACGAATCGTTGATGATAAAGTGGTTGATAGCTGTGTTTTGCCTGGGCTGGCAGATGTTTTTGCCAGCTTGGTCTGGTTGGTCAGCATGTTTATCAGCGACGACTTACCCACGTTAGAGCGGCCAATAAAGGCATATTCCGGCCTGTCGGCTTCGGGCAGTCCATTACCTTGGGACTGCTTATCAAATATTTTGACGAACGTATCTCCATTAGTATAGCATACCGTACTTTTGCACCCGATGCAAGCGGATATAAATAATAACCCTACGGCCAAAGTGGTGCCTGATGCGAGTTCAAATTTAAGTAAGAAAGCGCAAGTTGCAGATATGTTTAATGACATTGCCGGTAAATATGACTTTCTGAATCATTTTTTATCGCTTGGTATTGACAAGGGATGGCGTAAAAAAGCCATTGCAGAAGTGGAAAAGTCAACCCCAAAGCTATACTGGATGTGGCTACCGGCACGGGCGATCTTGCCATTGCAGCATCGAAACTGCACCCTGAAAAAATAACAGGTGTAGACATAGCAGACCAGATGCTGGAAGTAGGGCCGAAAGAAAGTAGCAGATAATGGACTTTCTAATATGATAACCCTGCAAAATGGCGATAGTGAGTCTATGCGCACGGTGATGCAGCGTTTGATGCGCGTGACATGTGCCTACGGTGTACGCAATTTTGAGCATCTGGAAGCCGGGCTGAAGGAAATGAACCGTGTTATGCGTGCTGGTGGCAAACTGGCTATACTGGAGTTCTCGCATCCTAAACAGTTTCCGGTAAAGCAGGTGTTTGGGTTTTATTTTAAATATGTGCTCCCTTTTCTGGGCAGGGTTATTTCCAGGCACTCAACGGCTTATACATACCTGCCCGAAATCTGGTAAGTGGCTTTCCCGGAAGGCACTACATATTTGCGATATCATGCGTGCCTGCGGATTTTCGGAAGTTTCTGCCCGTCCGCTTGACTTTCGGTATCACCAGTCTGTATACAGCAGTAAAACCATAGAAAATCGACAAATGACATTACAAGGTCTCCGGAATGCCGGGGACTTTTTTATTCATCCCTGAAGTGTCAGAAAATTTCGGAATGTAAAATCAAATTGTTATTTTTACAATCGTCTTAACATTGGACTTCTCATAAAGAAAAACACAATGATCAAAAAAATTACCCTTTTTGCCAGTTCTCTTGCTATTTCTCTTGCATCGCTGGGTCGAGAGCGTCTTCCCGTGCGGTTTTGACGATGCGCATAAAGAACTCGATGCGCACCAACAGACTTTACGAAAAGGCTGTCCGCGGCCTCAAACAACAAATGGATCGAGTACAAAAAGCTGGCTTCAGTTGCGCGTTTGACAACGACCTCTGCAGGTTATGTGTATGAAATCCCAATGGTGATGCATATCATCCATACGGGTGGGGCTGTTGGTACGCTGTACAACCCTGACAGCACCAAGATCGCTCAGATGATCGATTTCATGAACAAGAACTACGCGGCACAATTTCCTTTTCCTGATACCACCACAGGGACTTCAGGCGGAGGATGCCGTATACCTTTGAAGTTTGTACTGGCCAAGCGTACACCAACTGGAGCTGCCACTAACGGTATTGTTCGCCTCGATGGTACCGTTACCTATGGCCTCACTTACAGCGATTACGGTGTGAAGCAGGTGCTGTTCGGATTCATCGTGTTTCCCTATTAACCTT
>JASGJF010000017.1:0-69762 GCA_049840855.1 Chitinophagaceae bacterium
AAGTACTGAAGATCACATGTTTTCACTACTAAAGAAAAACTAATTGATTGTGCAGACAGCAGAGATTGATCAGTTGTTGACAATTATTTTTTATTTTTACGCCACGAGATTGCATATTTAATCTTAAAATAACGCGTACTTCAACTTGATTTAATACTTCCTGAAAAACAATAAACATTTTATACCCCGACAGATGCCTGCCACCCAAGGTCAGCTACGTCAATAAAAATGTATGAAATGAGCTATACACCCGGTCAAATATTACCCAAACAATCTATCGAATTACGGATAAAAATGACGCATTTCAAAATACATCAAATGGCTAAAAGGGCGTTTGACATTGTATTTTCGCTGCTCGTTATTTTAATCGTTTTCCCGATCGTTTTTCCCATTGTCTTCATCGCCATCAAGCTGGAAGGCAAAGGATCTATCTTTTTCATCCAGAAGCGCAACGGGCTGAACAACTCGGTGTTCGATTGCATCAAATTCCGTACGATGGTAAAAAACGCGCATGCCGATACTCCAAAGCCCCGTTACCAACGATGACCGTATTACACGTGTTGGCAAATTTCTCCGCAACAGCAGTATAGACAGAACTGCCACAGTTTATCAATGTACTGAAAGGAGATATGAGTGTTGTGGGCCCGCGTCCGCATATGATCAGCGACAACGGGAAATTTGAGAAAATTGCAACCAATTACCAGCAACGACATCTCGTAAAACCGGGTATCACCGGGCTGGCACAGATCAATGGCTACAAAGGTCACGTAAACACTGTACAGGACGTGAAAGCCCGTACCATTATCGATCTGAAATATGTGCAGAACCAGAGTTTCTGGCTGGATATTACTATTATCTGGGGAACCATCAAACTGATGGTCGGTGACACCATCCTGCATCTGCGTAATGAACGTAAAGATCGCCGCACACTGAATGACCGGGGATTTTCCGACCCGGAAGAATAGTTTATCGTTCCTGCTCCGTTATTTTGCCAATTACTTTTCCGATGGCCGCATCCGGCTGCTGTATATGCAGCAGCGCAGCCAGCGTGACCGCGATATCAGTAACAGCAACCGCATCGAATGTTTGCGCCTTGCGGTATATGCCAGCCATACCATAGCAAAGGAATATGCCTGTCGTAGGGATTCCAGGTGCCGTGTGTGGTTCCTTTTTTACCATCCGAATACCAACCCGGTTCATAAATGACCGCCACAGAACCGCTTCGTCCGGGATAATAACCGTTCAAAAGCAACTCTTTCAGCGCTCCTGGCATCGTTTCCGAAGCAAGATTTTCCAGGTCCGCTGCATAAGCTATCCCTTCCTGCGACAAGCAGTATTGCTTTACCGCGGCTTTCAGTACAGCACGATCTATATGCCGCGACAGGAGCAGCGACTCGTTTAAAAAAACCTGGTAGTTAAAAACGCCGGAAACGAGTGAATCCGCACCAAACTGTACTTTCAGATACTTATTGAGCGCAGCCGCCAATGCCGTTTCGGACAATGTTCCGGCCGGTACCCGCTGATCCTGCAACCACAGCGCATTGTGTGCGGCCCCATGATCCGCGCTCAGAAACAGCAGGTAGTTGCCTTCTCCAAGGTGCCTGTCTAAAAAGCTGAGAAAAGATGCAAGTTGCCTGTCGAGCCGCAGGTACATGTCTTCGGCTTCCACTGAATTAGGTGCATAGGCATGTCCTACATAGTCGGTTGCGGACAGGCTGAGCGCGAGCATATCACAGGATCTTTCGCCAAGATGTTCCTGAGCTATCAGTTCTTTTGCAAACAAAAAACTAAGCTCGTTCCCGCGCGGGCTGCGACGTATCGCCTTATAATCGCCAGGCCCGAAGCGATGCGGGAATACCGGTTCTGATTCTCCCTTCAGCGTATATTCGTAAGTATTATTATCGCTGATGCTGTTACGATAGGAAGCAACAGGGTACAGTGTATTCCAGGGATATGCCAGCATAGAATCGGCGTAGCGCCTTTCATTGAAGCGAACAACCCATTCAGGTAATGCTTTGCGATAAAAAGAGCTCGTGATGAAGTTTCCGGCACTGTCGTCAAACCAGTATGCAGCGTTTGCGCTGTGTCCGGCCGGCAAAATAGCACCCCTGTCTTTCAGGGAAATTCCGAAAACACGTGAACGGAAATTTGTAGCGAGTCTCAATTCATCGCCTATCGTAGTTGCTTTCATCCGGTGGGGACTCATCCTGCCTGCGGCTTCGCTTCCGCCAACCGGGCGCACCGTTGCATCTTCGCAGCAATAAACGGATTTACCTTCTTTTCTGTCCGGCCAGTCGTTCCCGGTAATTCCATGCAAAGCAGGGTAAGCACCGGTGTAAATACTGGTATGTCCCGGAGCTGTATAAGAGGGAATGTAGTTGAGGAATGTTTGCTGACAGTTGAAGCCATACTGCAACAGGCGATTGAATCCGCCGGATCCGTAACGGTCCTGGAACCGGTACAGGTAATCCCAGCGCATCTGATCTACCACTATTCCTATGACCAGCCTGGGTCTTTTCACGACTGGCTGTGCAGAAGCCAGGAAGGGGAAAAGAATGAACGTTGCAACCAGACACCGTTTCATCGACTTTGCTCTTTTGACTTTTCAGGCAGGGCATGGTGACGCGTCACCGGGAAGTTCACGCCGAGATTCAGGATCATCTCATAGCAACCGAACGCCTGCCTCGCCTTGCCTTCCGCAACCTGTAATCCGGAATAACGGGCATACACCGAGCTTGTTACAATATTCGAGGTAAGCATAGCGGAAGAAGGTAAGCCTTAAGGTTGCTTCTGCGCCGATATCCCATCCACCAAACTGGAATCCGGGATTGTTCGATCTGCCGAAGATCGTATTCTCTACGTGCGGCACCATAAACCCTACTCCGGCCTTCGTGAGAAGAGAAGCATTGAAGTTCCGGTAATGCATTTTAGGTATCTGCACCCTCCGGACAATATTGAACAGAAAGAAATTGGCACCGTTGCTCAGTTGCCAGAGAATGTTACCGCGGTTGATCAGGTACGTGTCCACGGCCTGATGGTTTACAGTGCCGGTAACATGCAGCAGTTGTTCCTGTTCCACCTGATATTTGGTATGATCGAAATTCAGTTCGACAGCCCAGTTGTCATCAAACCAATATCCGAGACGGTAATTATACTGAGGAATGGAAATTGGCTGTTTGAAAATACTCTTTGTGTTCCAGCCTGGTTTGTCTTTACCCAGAATACCGTTAAACACATAGTCATTACCGAGCGATTCCTGTTTTACATGGATATTGCTTTTGGTGTACCATTCCTTGTTATATCCCCAGGAGAAGTACATATGCCCTTTGTTTTCCTGAGAGGGACCTTCCTGGGCGTAGGTGTCTGGTGTGGCGACAAGCAGGAGCATCGCAACACCGAAAATACCGGACTGTAAACGTTTCATTATTTCAAACGGAATTATATAATTATTCTATGTCACCTGCTTCACGCAACAGGGATAAGGCCTGATCCAGGAATTGAGCAGGCACCTGCAGTTCCACGGCACCGGGGAGCGTGGTGAGGTAAGAACTGCTTTGCTTGTTGAGGATAACGCAGGGAATACCTGCGTTTTCAATATTACCGCGGATAATTTCAGCATGTACCGAATTCGTAGAGCGAAATACGGTGATCCATTTCTCCTGACTACTCATGCAACAAAGGTAACAGAAAACCTGCGTGAAGCACATAAAAAAAACGGGAGCTATACTCCCGTTTCTTATGTTAATGCAACTATACTTTTAAAACAATTGGCAAGTCTCAGTAGTCGTAACACCATTTTTATCCATGGTTACGGAATTTTCTTTACACAGCGATTGAGCTTTCTTCTTTGTATCCCTTATGGTATATTCATTCATGGAGCTGTCAGGCAGGCCTGCCATACCGGAATATTTGATGGTACACTGGCAACGGTACTCCTGAGTGCAGGAACTCATTCCTATCGCGATAACGGATGCAAAAAAAGTAATAGCTATAGCAGAAAATCTCATTGGATGCTTTTTGGTGCTCCGAAGGTATAGAGAAAAATGAAAAAATCAAATGGGTCGCTCATTTTTGTTCGTATTCTCGTTACGACGGGCTTCACGACGCTCTTCTTCCCATTTATCTTCCTGCTCCTGCGCCTTATCATAAGCCTTGATGATCTGTTTCACCAGTCGGTGGCGCACCACATCCGATTCGTCGAGGCGGATGAAACCGATTCCGTCAATCGTGTTGAGAATACGTTCGGCCTTAGCAAGCCCGGAGCGCATGTTCTTTGGCAGGTCTATCTGCGTCATATCACCGGTGATGATCGCTTTGGCGTTGGCACCGATACGCGTAAGGAACATTTTCAGCTGAAGATCGGTGGTATTCTGCGCTTCATCTAGGATGATGAACGCATTATCAAGCGTACGCCCGCGCATGTATGCAAGCGGAGCCACTTCGATCACGCGGTTGGTCATATAGTAGTTCAGCTTATCCATCGGAATCATATCTTCCAGCGCATCGTATAAAGGACGCAGGTACGGGTCGATCTTTTCTTTCAGATCGCCGGGCAGGAACCCGAGGTTCTCTCCCGCTTCCACCGCAGGGCGTGTCAGAATGATCTTCCGCACACCTTTGTTCTTCAAAGCACGTACCGCAAGGGCTACAGCGGTATAGGTTTTACCGGTTCCGGCCGGTCCGATTGCAAACGTGATGTCGTTTTTATCAGACACGGAAGTCATCATTTTCTGGTTCGCCGTTTTCGCGCGTATTACTTTTCCGTTGGGACCGAAAACGAGTACGTCTCCGCTGGTCAGTTCATCTGCGGAAAGCTCGCCGAGCTCTTCATCGCCCAGTATCCGTAAAAAATAATTCTCGGAAATGTGTCCGTTACGCTCCAGGTAGCCGATCAGCTGCTTCACTTTACCAACGGCAGCTTCTACCTCTTCTGCTTTTCCCGACATCTTGATCTGGGTACCTCTGGAAAGGATTTTCAGCGCGGGAAATTTTTTCTTCAGGATGTCAAATTTGTTGTTGTTAACACCGACAAATTCAAGCGGGTTAATCGTGTCCAGGCTAATGATCGTCTCTGTCAATTGATTTCATTTTAATAGGTGAGCGTTACAAATAAAGGCTTCTGGGCCTGTGTTCAAGCGAATATACACGAGTTTATGTAGAAAAACACCAGCACAAATTTGTTATTTTTGTTGCGTTACACGTACATTCTCTATGCGATTTCAAAATAAAGTAATACTGATTTCGGGAGCATCTTCCGGAATCGGCAAGGCGCTTGCTTTGGCATTCATTGCCGAAGGGGCAAATGTTGCGCTCTGTGCGCGCGATCTTCAGAAACTGACACAGGCATTTGCTTCGGTTGATCACAATAAGATATTATTACATCAGGCTGATGTATCGGTTTACGAAGAATGTGAACGCTTCGTACAGTCGGCGCAGGAACGCTGGGGACACATAGATGGTGTGATCAATAATGCAGGTATAAGCATGCGTGCACTTTTTGAGGACCTGGATCTCAACGTGCTGCACAACCTGATGAATATCAATTTCTGGGGAACGGTGCATCTCACAAAGGCCGCTTTGCCGCACATCATGAAGAGCAAAGGTATCATCACAGGTGTGTCTTCTATTGCCGGCTACAGGGGCTTACCTGCACGCACCGGATATTCCGCATCCAAATTTGCCATGCAGGGCTTTCTCGAAGCCTTGCGCACGGAATTGCTGCATACCGGCGTACATGTCATGTGGGTGAGCCCGGGCTTCACGGCTTCCAATATCCGGAACACCGCACTCAGCGCAGATGGGACGACTCAGAAAGAGACACCGTTGAAAGAAGAGAAGCTGATGAGCGCGGAAGCATGTGCCGCACTGATCGTTGCTGCAATGGCCGGCAGAAAACGCACACTGATAATGACCAGGCAGGGAAAATTAGCTGTCTGGCTGAATAAACTGATACCGTCTTTTGTAGACAAACAGGTGTATAATTTGTTCCTTAAAGAACCGGATTCACCATTACGTAAATATGAATCCGTAATTTAGTAGTAGAAATCTCCGTACCATGAAACGATTATTGAGTCTCGCAGCATTGATGCTGGGCAGCTATAGCATTGCAAACGCCCAGTTTGAAGGCAACGTATATGTGGAAGACAGACTCTGTCACTATTACAGAAAGCGGGGACAAAAAAGAACTTGCCTGGTGCGGAGGTTTCAATAATCCGCAGTTTTCACTCGCTGACCTCAATAACGACGGTTTATCCGACCTGGTGGTATACTTCCCGGATCAGCCTTATATCAAGACCTTCCTCAATTTTGGTACCGCATCCCACCCGAATTACCGGTACCGGCCACAGTATGCAAAAAACTTCCCTATCTGCAACAACTACCTGATCATGCGGGATTATGACCGCGACGGCATTATGGACCTGTTCCATTCAGGGGGTGTTGGATTCACCGCTTACAAAGGGTATTATAATGGTTCAAACGAGCTCTGCTTCAGCCTTTATAAGGGGCTTTACTACAACAACGATAAGAAGACTATCGGCTGGGTGAATGCGGAAGTGAATCCGGGAGATATCCCTTCCATAGTAGATGTAGACAACGATGGCGACCTGGATTTCCTCTCCTATTATGGCGACGGATATTATATGAACTGGTACCAGAATATGCAGGTGGAAAACGGTTACGCAACCGACTCTATTACGATCCGCCTTGCTGATCATTGCTGGGGGAAAATGATCCAGGGGGTTTTGCGCACACATACATTAGGGATTTATTGCGACAACTCCGCTCTGTCCCGTACCACCGATGACGGAGGAACTTCAAAAATCACTGACGGCGGCAACGCGCCGTGTCTTCTCGATATGGACGGCGACGGCGACTACGATGTGCTGGACGGACACCGCGCTTTTGATTACGTTGTGTATCTGGAAAACTCAAAAGCAGCAACGGGATTAAGGGATAGTATGGTGTACCAGGATACCGCCTGGACCACACTCGGCGACACCGTAAAAATCGCACAATGGGCTGCAGTATTTCATTTGGATATCGACCAGGATGGTAACCGTGACCTGCTTGTCTCCCCTAACGGAACCGGAGGATCGGAAGATTACCGTTGCGTCCGCTTCTACAGGAATATCGCATCAGACAGCCACCCTTCCTTCAAATTCGAATCAGATTCCTTATTTACCAGTGAAATGATCGATGTGGGTTCGGGAGCTTATCCGTTTTTTTACGATTATAACCGGGATGGCAAGCCGGATCTATTTGTCGGAAACAAAGGCTATTATGAGAAATCGACCGGTTTATACATTGGCAGTGTGATGTATCTGGAAAACACGAGCACTCCAGGCAACCCGTCCTTCAGCATTATGGACCGCAATTTCCTGAACCTTCAATCCAAACGTTTCAGGGGTATCTCCGTTGGTATCGGCGATGTGGATAACGACGGTAAAGATGATTTTGTAATGGGTCATACGAACGGCTACGTAGACTATATAAAAAATACCGCCGTTTCCGCAAGTGCACGTCCCATATGGAACCTGAGCAGTCTGGATACCGTACGCGATTTTGTGAAAGATCCTGTATCCTGCAACGGTACTGCAGTGCCGGTCATTTACGACATGAACGCAGACGGTGTTAAAGATATCGTACTGGGCGATCAGTCAGGATACTTGTATTATTACCAGAACGCCAGCACCACAGCAGGCAGTTCGTCTTTTGTATTTACCAATGATCAGCTGGGTTTTGCAAAGGTAGATCCGGAAAAAGTTACCGTAGGTAACAGCGCTCCGTTTATCGGAAAAATAGATAATACCGGCCGTGATTACCTGCTGGTTGGTAGTCGCTCCGGGCGGCTTTTCCGCTTTTCTGGCTTCGAGGGAGGAGCCATCTTCGGCTATTTTACAAGACTGGACAGCGCCTATTCCAATATTCTGTCTCAGAACTACAGGAGTAGCTCCTTCTTATCAGCACCGGCCGTGGCTGACATTGACGGCGACGGAAAATACGAAATGGTGGTGGGTAACACCCATGGCGGACTTTTCTTTTATAAGCAGGATAAAACCGTTTCAATAGGGGAAACAGCCGCCGGATCGAGATCAATTTCCATCTATCCTAATCCGGCCGGACAGCAATTATTTATCCATCAACAGCAAACCAAATTCCCGCAACATACGTCTGTAATAATATATAATACACTCGGGCAGGAAGTAGCCCGTGAAACCAATAACGCAGAAAACTTTACGATATCGATATCTGTGGCCAAACTGACTCCTGGCTTTTATTACTGCCAGATTGACCAGAACGGAGTACAGACGTCGATTCCGTTCATTAAGCAGTAAATCGGCTCACATAAACCGCTTAAGCATTTGATAATCAATAACAAAAAATAGTTTTATCTACCCTTTTCTTTTTTTGAATAAAATAACTATTTTTAAGGGCTCTTTAACTATTCCGCGAGTAGAAAGGACATTTTATTAAAACACTAAAAGATGATTACAAGATTTATTAAAACCCTTGGTCGCCACTCTTCCACCGCCAGAAAACTCCTGTGTGCGGGAGCCTTACTGGCAGGAGGTGTTCTACCTTCTTCAGCGCAACTGAAGAAAGTGGGAACCGGTACAGATCAAAATGCTGTAAACGAGTATCCGACACCCTTTGGTAACAACAAAGCCGGCCAGAAAGCTGTTTATCTGTATACAGCATCTGAGATGACGGCTGCCGGACTGAAACCAGGTTGGATCGATGCGATGTCGTTTTTGGTTAAGGCTACCAACTCTGCGATCGGTCATGCCGATCTGCGGTTTTATGTAGATTCTTGGTCAGCTTCGGATCTTACAGGTAGTACTGTCCCCGCATTCTCTTCGCTTACGCTGCGCTGGAACAATAAAACAGCGTCGTATGTGCCGATCCTGGGATACAATACGTTCAACTTCTCTGCACCCTATTACTGGAACGGAACAGACAATATCATCGTCGGAACCTGCTTCTGGTCAGGAATTGATCTGTATAACGCCTCCGTGGAAATGACGCGGAATCTGGGCTTTAACGGAAGCCGCACATTTACTGCGAGCGCCTCTACAGGTCTGGGCAGTGGTGTCTGCGATGGTGCGCGTGCAACAGCTGCAGCTACCGACTCATCAAAAAACCGTCCGAATGTGTATTTCATGATGCACTCCGACACCTGTAAGCTGAAACCGGCGGCGGGAAGCGCGAAGTCGTCCACTACGGCATATTGCGTTTTTGACGACAGCCTTGAATTATCCCTCACCGGAAATACGCTGGCGTATGGCCTCTCCTTCCAATGGCAGGTGAGCACGAGTGCTACAGGCCCCTGGGCCAATCTCGGCAGCTCCAGCACCACTAAGGTGAACATCAAAACGATTCAGTCGGTTTCATCCTACTATCGTTGTGTCGTTACCTGTGTAGCCACATCGGTTTCAGATACTTCCAAAGTAATTTATGTACCGATGGCACCGCCTTACAACTGTGACTGTGCATCTGAGGCAACCACCATCGGCAAAGAAAAAATCCTGAGTGTGAAACTGGCAGGTGTTACCAATGCAACACCCTGCGGACCGGCAACACTGGGCTATTCAGATTTTACGAGCGGCGCACTGGCTATCGCTCCGATAGATGTGGAACCCGGTACCGGATATACGCTGGAAACACGCCTGAGCTCCTGCGATGGTTCCAACAGCGCGCGTGCCGTTAAAGTTTATATCGATTACGATCAAAGCGCTACTTACGAGGTATCCGAAATGGTGTATGCAAATACGTACAGTGCGTTGCAACCCAATCCTCAGCTGGCAACAGGGGACTTTATCATACCTGTCAGCGCTAAAAAGGGACTGACCACAATGCGTATTATTTATGCGCAAACCACTTCTCTGTCTTCAATTTCCCCTTGTGGTAAATATACTCAGGGAGAACGCAGACTACCCTATCAATGTCCTTCCATTTGGCAAACCTACTGTTGACGGCCGTCTGACCGTATGTGAGCACGACTCGGTGGTGATGAACGCTTACAGCACAGCAGATACACCGGTGGTATTCACGTGGACTGGTCCCGGCGGATTTACCGGAGTTGGTCCTAAGATCACTTTCGTGGATGCAGATCCTTCCCTGAGCGGAACCTATTATGTTACCGTTACATCTAAAGGCCGTACCTCTTCTGCACGTGCAGTTGTAGTGACTGTAAATCCAAAACCGCCTGTACCTAACGTATTGAATGAAAATATGTGTCAGTACGATGCCAGCGGCAAACTGATCACAGATGGCAAAAATGTAATCTGGTATAACGTACCTGTAGGCGGCTTCGGAGACACAAATGCTCCTGTAGTGCCTACGCACACTCCGAATACAGCGACTTATTATGTTACTCAGACTGTAAATGGTTGTGTGAGTGACCGCGGTAAAGTGGTGGTAAATGTTTACCTGAAACCACCGCCGCCAATCGTTACTTCTCCCGTTACCTACTGTCAGCTGCAGGATCCTGAGCTGGTAGCGAAAGGAGAAAATCTGAAATGGTACCTGGATTCTGCCGGCGGCGTTCCTTCTGTTATCAGTCCGATCCCTCCTACCGGTTTCCCTGATCAGGTGGATTACTACGTTTCTCAGACAATCAACGGCTGTGAAAGTGACCGTGCCCGTGTGCGTGTAATCGTTTACGATCAGCCGAACGGTATTATCCTGCATACCAAGCAATATGTTTGTCAGTATGACACCGCTACATTCTATTACTACGGAAATGCGCCTGTAACCGACGAATACAAATGGTTCTCCAGCGACGGTGAGCTCATCAGCGGCGGCGGACAAGGTCCTGTCGTATTCCGCTTCAACGGAGACGGCGACAAAATTGTTAATCTCTACGTAAACAATGGTAAATGTGCAACATTCAAAATCTCTGATACCATCACCGTACGTACCGCACCTACTGCTTATGTGGATACAATTGACAACATCTGCGCAGGTCAGCCTGTATTGTTGACGATTGACTCCGCTACCCCGAACATCGAGCGTTACGACTGGAATTTCGACGGTGGTATTCTCACGAGCGAAACTCAAAACGGAGGTCCTTACTGGTTGTACTGGAACGATCCGGGACCAAAACTGCTGAGATTGACCGTATGGCATCGCAGCTGTCCTTCCCTGGAAATTCAGCAGCAGGTATTCGTACGTAAACTGCCCTATGCGAAGATCACAACCGTTGCGAAAGTGACAGATTATGGAAAAGACACTACAGTATTCTTCTCCAAACTGTGTACAAAGATACGATGGTGTTCACCGCTTACTACGATCCGAGCTACAAATACAAATGGTATCCGGAAGTGTACTTTACCCGCGATACGGTAGCTACCGTTTCTGATCGTATTGAGCACGCTACTTACGTACGTGTGAATGTGGAAGACGATTTCGGATGTAAGAGCTCAGACTCTGTGTATGTAAATACAGAAGTATGTTGCGAATTGAGTCTGCCGAATGCATTTACACCAAATGGCGATGGCAAAAACGACCGTTTCAGACCATTGCGCGACGGTAAGCAAACCATTATCACATTCCGCGTGGTAAACCGTTGGGGCCAGGAAGTATCGAAACAGCCAATCCTGATCTGGAAGGCTGGGACGGAACCTTCGGCGGAGCGGTTCAGGATATGGGAGTTTACCAGTACTTTATCCGCTATCGTTGTTCAGACGGTAACACCTACGAGAAAGACGGTGACGTAACATTGATACGATGATCATCCAACAGTAATCATCTTAAAAAACCGGTCAAGAACTTACCGGTCTTTTTAATTTGCGTAACTTCATAGCAGACAAAACAACAATCAGCATGAAGAACCGTAAAATGATCCAGATATTCGCGCTGGGCCTGTCTGTGGGCGTAGCCGGGATGGCGCTGATAGCGTTCAATAAAGTGAACAAAAATGATGAAACGGTTGAGGTGAAGCAAAACGGACGCCTGCAATACAAATGGTATGCACCGCAGTTACCGGAAAAAGCATCTTTTGCCGGAGAACCCGTGCCGCTGGATCGCTGGGACGTGCGCGAACGTTACGATCGGGAATTACTGATCAACTACTATATGCATGGTTCGCTGATGTATATCCTCAAATTAAGCCATCGTCAGTTTCCGGTAATTGAAAAAGAATTGAAAGCGTACGGTATTCCCGACGACTTTAAATACCTGTGTGTTGCGGAAAGCAGTCTGCAAAACCTCTCTTCATCTGCCGGAGCACAGGG
This sequence comes from Chitinophagaceae bacterium, assembly GCA_049840855.1. Taxonomy (GTDB): domain Bacteria; phylum Bacteroidota; class Bacteroidia; order Chitinophagales; family Chitinophagaceae; genus Rurimicrobium. The sequence goes on from JASGJF010000017.1 coordinate 12,237, forward strand.
ATACTGGCAGTTTATGAACAGTACCGCCCCGGTTTACGGACTGGAAGTGACCAGCGAGGTTGATGAACGGTACAATCTGAAAAAAGCCACCCAGGCAGCGTGCCAGTATTTCCTGCAGGCATATCAGAAGTTCGGTTCCTGGACAGCTGCTGCGGCTTCTTACAACTGTGGAATGGGTGGTTATAATAATCATGCAACGTTCCAGGGAAGCAACAATTACTATGACCTCGCCTTGCCCGAAGAAACAAACCGCTACATCTACCGTATTCTTGCTTTTAAGAATCTGATCGCATCCGCGGGCACCTGGGGCTATATTCTCCAAAGCGATGACGTTTACGAACCTTTACACACCCGCAGCTTCACCGTTGATACTGCCATTTCAAATTTGGCTACCTTCGCATCCGATCAGGGCAGCTCTTATAAGGAATTGAAATTACTGAACCCCTGGCTGCGCGCAAGAAATCTGCCGGCTAAAAAAGGGAAGGTATATGAGATACTACTGCCGTCAGACGATAATTAAAACTTCACGCTGAGCAATGTTGCAAGTCTATCCCTTATCAGAAGGGACTTTTACAGTGGGGCACGATAAAAAGTTCGTCCCTTTTATACCCGAAAATGATATCCTGGAGCAGCGTCCTACAGGTTCGCTGCTGGTGGAAATCCAGCCTTTTCTCGTAGACACAGGCAAGGATCTGATTATACTCGATACAGGGCTGGGATTCAGCAATCCGGATGGAACACTTCAGATACATCACAATCTCCGGCAACACGGTTATGAGCCGGAAGACGTAACGAAAGTACTGTTAAGCCATTTGCATAAAGATCACATCGGAGGTGCAACATACACGGATGATCAGGGTCTTGTGCAACCGACTTTCCCCAATGCACTTTATTGTATTTATCAGCCTGAAGCCAGTTTCGCTGTGGAAAAAGGTGCACCCTCCTATGTGCCGCAGGATGTAGAGCAATTACTGGGACTGGAACATATCCTATGGCTGAACGGCGAACAGGGAGATATTGACGGGTATATCAGGTTTACACACAGCGGCGGCCATTGTCCGCAACACATCGTATTCCTGATCGACTATGACGGACGTAAAATTTTCTACGGAGGAGACGAAGCTCCGCAGTACAAACAGGTAAAAACACGCTACATAGCCAAATACGACTATGATGGGCGTAAAGCAATGGAATTGCGCAATTCGTATGCTGAGCAGGGAAGAAGAGAAGACTGGGAGCTGCTGTTTTACCACGATGTAAAGACGCCTGTTTCAAAAATTAATTTTTAGCTTTAGGCCGTACTTAATACCCCTGCATGACGCTCAACTATATCTGGATATCCTTCTTTTTCATCGGGTTTGCCGTAGCAACGTTTAAAGCAATTTTCTTCGGTCAGAGCGAGCTGTTCGGCACCATGCTGAACAATCTTTTTGACAGCTCCAAGACAGGCTTTGAGATCTCCATCGGGCTTACAGGGGTGATGTCTTTATGGCTGGGCATTATGAAGATCGGGGAACGTGCGGGCCTCATCAGTCTGTTTGCAAAAGGTGTAGGTCCCTTGCTGCGTACCTTATTCAAGGGAGTGCCGAAAGACCACCCCGCTTACGGCAGCATGACGATGAACTTCTCCGCTAATATGCTGGGACTCGACAATGCTGCGACACCGCTGGGGCTTAATGCAATGAAAGATCTTCAAAGTGTGAACCCGGATAAAGAGACCGCAAGCGATGCCCAGATCATGTTCCTGGTGCTGAACACGGCGGGTGTCACGCTGATCCCTACTTCCGTGATCGCCATGCGCCAGTCGCTCGCAATAGAGCAGAGCGTAAAAAATTTCAATGCAGCTGATATATTCCTGCCGACACTTGTTTCCACATTCATCGCTTTTCTTACCGGAATCATTATGGTCGCGCTGTTCCAGCGTATCAACCTGTTCAAATTACCTGTACTGCTGTTTGTCGGTGGATTCGCAGCGCTTATAGGAGGCATTTATCTCTGTGTTGCGCACATGCCTCCGGCCGAAATGAGCCGTGTCATCGGTAATATCGGCAGCGCGATCATCCTGTTCATTGTGATCATGTTCCTCGCTGCGGGTGCTGTAAAAAAACAAAACGTCTACGACAACTTCATTGAAGGTGCCAAAGAAGGCTTCACTACTGCGGTCCGTATTATCCCCTACCTCATTGCGATGCTGATGGCCATCAGCGTATTCCGCAGTTCGGGATGCATGGACTACGTGGTAAACGGCATTGCTGCTGTTGTGGCTGCCTGCGGACTCAATACCGACTTTGTGCCCACCATTCCGATCGGACTGATGAAACCTTTGAGCGGGAGCGGAGCGCGCGGCCTGATGGTGGATGTGATCAACCAATATGGTGTTGACTCATTCCAGGGAAAACTGGCCGCAGTGTTGCAAGGCACCACAGAGACCACTTTTTATGTCCTGGCAGTGTATTTCGGAAGCGTCGACATCAAAAATTCACGTCATGCACTCGTATGCGGACTTGTAGCCGACCTTGCCGGCTTCACCGCGGCCATATTGCTTGCATATGCACTATTCCGCTGATAATGCACCGATACAGCAAATTTTCACACAGTTGTAGTATGTGCGGACTGATAAGATTACCTTTGCAGTCGAAAATCATCTGTAATGAAATTTTTTATCGATACAGCCAATCTGGCACAAATTAAAGAAGCGAACGATCTGGGAATTCTGGACGGAGTGACCACGAATCCCAGCCTGATGGCGAAAGAAGGCATCAGCGGAACAGAAAATATCCTGAACCATTACCGTGCTATCTGCGACATCGTAGACGGTCCTGTAAGTGCAGAAGTACTGTCCGTTAATTACGAAGACATGATCGAAGAAGGTAAAAAACTCGCCGCGCTTCATAAAAATATCGTCGTAAAAGTACCGATGATCAAAGACGGTATCAAAGCAATTAAATGGTTTACTGATCATGAGATCCAAACAAACTGTACGCTGGTATTTTCCGCAGGTCAGGCAATTCTCGCAGCAAAAGCCGGCGCTACGTATGTGTCCCCTTTTATCGGTCGTATCGACGACAGTAACTGGGATGGCATTGATCTCATCGAGCAGATCGTGAATGTATATACGGCACAGGGCTATATGACTGAAGTGCTGGCCGCATCCATCAGAACACCATTGCATATCGTACGTTGCGCAGAGGCAGGTGCCGACGTTTGTACCTGTCCGCTGAGTCTCTACTTGGTCTGCTGAAGCATCCGCTCACCGACCTCGGTCTGGAGCAGTTCCTGAAAGATGCAACCAAACTTTAATTACGGCAACTGAAAAAGCAACATCCGCGTCTGCCTCGGGCATACGCGGATGTTTTATTTTTGAACCTTATGAACCCGGAATACCGATTAGGCCATCAAAAAGATCAGGGAGCATTCAGCCCTTTGCTGGAGGATATTGCATTTATCAAAAAGCATCTGCGTTACCCCGTCAACAAATTCAACCGCTACATACTGCTGAGTGCGATCGGGATTGTCGCGCTCGTTCTGTTATTGCTGACAACGTTTGTAATAGGGCAACTGTATAGCCCGCGCAGTTTCCGGCCGGCTATGGTGATGCCGTTCTTCGCAATTATGTTCATGATCCGCTTCAGTATAATTTCGTTCCGCAGTATGCGTTTCAAGCGTATCGGCACTGCGATGAATACAAACGGTAACACAGAACTGATCAGAGATTTTCTGACATATTGCGGTATCGCCTATTTCCAGAGTCCCATAGCTCCGGGGGTATTTCAGATTTCCAGCAGACCGCTGAATTATGAAGGAACGCAAAGGGAAATCATGGTATTTATCGCCGATGATCTTCAGATACTGCTCAACAGTCATTATACAGACGGCCCATCCCGTTCGGTTCCTTTGAAGTTCAGCACGGAATACAGGAATATGGAACGTGCGTTGCGTGATTGGCTGGCACAGCAGCAGATTCCCGGTATTGTGCCTGCACGCCGCTTCCGGCGCTAGTCTTCAAGCAGAAAGTTGATCGGCAGCTGCATCCAGCAGCGTACCTCCACGCCATTATTTTTGCCGGGGAGCCACTTCGGCATCAGGTTCAGTACACGCATGGTCTCTTCCTCTGAACCGAAACCGAAGCCGCGCTTTATACTAACCGACTCAATGCTGCCGTCTTTACCCACAACAAAACGCAAGACCACCCTGCCCTGCTGCCTTGCATTTTTTGCCTGCTCGGGATAACGGATATTTTCTGCCAGAAAGCGCTGCAAAGCTTCTTCCCCACCCGGGAAACGAGGGTCCTGCTCTACCACTTTAAATGTTTCCTCAAAGCCCTTCTTAACCCCTTCTGTAATGATCCGTTCACCTTCATTTCCCGGACCGGAACGTTGCGACGCTATACTGATATCACCATCTCCTTCACCTTTATTAATGCCTGCAACGGCATTGTGAAGCGATTCCTGCGATGCGAGACTTCTTGCCGGGTCAGGATCTTTTACGATATCGGGCCTGGAGAAGACTTCTGTTTTTATGTGCGCGGTTTCCACTTTAGATGGCTTTATGATTTCAGGCTGTTTTATTTTCTGCTCCTTATAATCGAATGTACTGACGACCAGTTCCTGTGTGTGAACGGCCGGGAGCACTTCAGACCGTGAAGGAATCAGTGTGCCGGCTGCGATCAGCGCACTGATGGCAAACAACCCGATAGCTGCTATGCGCATCCGGCGCGGATAAGAGATCCTCAGCTGATAGGCTCCGTAAGCCTGGTTACGTCCCTGGAAGATTATATCCAGGTATGCATTCCGGGAAAAGACATTGGCTTCCATAGTAAGATCGTTTTCTGTATCTCAGATGAGCAGAACACAATTTTTCCACAAAAGGAACGAACAGATTTTTGACATTTGTGCCGAACCCCTCGTCCTCAATGAAGATCGGTACGCCACATTTCTATACCGGCTGAAACACTGTAGGCTCTTAAACGCTAAATTTGTGCGCCGAAAACAAGGGTAAACCTGTAAACCATGGAGTTCAACAAGCCAGTTCCGATCGTCCGCATTTTTGATGAGCAGAAAGCGCGCGAGTTTTATGTGGAATACCTTGAGTTTATTATAGACTGGAAAGCGCGCCTGGCTGTAAATACGCCGCTGTACATGCAGATCTATAAAGATGAGTGTGTGCTGCACCTCTCAGAGAATCATGGAGACGCCAGTCCCGGAGCAACGATCAGGATACCTGTCAGCGATCTTACGCTATACCATGCTTTGCTTAGCGACAAACAATACCGCTATGCAAGTCCCGGGATTATCAGCCAGCCCTGGGGAGCAGACGAAATGAGTGTGGCTGACCCTTTCGGCAACCGGTTGATCTTTTACCAGTCGAAGCCGAGTTAATGAGCCTTATCAGGCATCCTTGCGCGGGTGGATATATACTTCCTTCATGTAAAAAGGTTCGGCGGCAGCAACGTCAGTAAAGTCCTGGTTGGCGAAACTTATTGCCGCCCATAAAGCCCATTTCGCCGGATCAATCACCGCATGCGGAATTACGGATTCCCCGAAAGTGCGGCCTGCTTCCTCATCACCTAAAAGACAATGAGAAGTTACCGAGAGCGAATCGATCAACCGTTTGATATCTTCGGTTGCCCCGTGTAGCGGTCCTTGCAGGATATTCATTTCCGCATCATAAGCAGCATAAAAGAACTCGCCGGGACGAGCTGTGAGCACCACACCATATTGCCAGAAAGCGTCATTGACCTGTATCTCCTGCTGTGCCAGCAATTCCAGTTTATGGTGAACGATCAGGGGCTTATTCAGGGCGAACGCCAGCCCTTTTGCAGCAGCCATACCGATACGCAGCCCGGTGTAGGAACCGGGACCCGAACAGACTGCAATCGCACTGAGGTCTGCAAGTTTGATATCCGCCTTTGCGCAGAGCTGTTCTATCAGTGGGTTAATGGCGGCAGCCTGACTTTTTTGTTCCGCATGTTCCATACCGGTCAGGTACTGACCATCACGAACCAGTCCTATCGTACAGGTAGCTCCTGACGTGTCTATCAGCAAAATGTGATCCATAAAAAACGGGACAAAGGTAGCCTTTCGCTTACATTTGTACCATGGAAAAGAAAATAATCAGGACAGATGCCGCGCCCGCTCCTATCGGGCCTTATAACCAGGCCGTACAATTCGGCAATATGCTTTTTGTATCCGGGCAGATAGCGCTTGATCCGAAAGACGGAACATTATTCCAGGGAGACATCGCAAAAGAAACGGAAATTGTCATGAATAACCTGAAAGGCATCCTGAACGAAGCCGGAATGGATTTCAGCCACGTGATCAAAACGTCCATTTTTCTGATGGATATGGGTAAATTTTCTGCGGTGAACGAAGTGTATGCCACTTACTTTTCCGGTAATTATCCGGCCCGTGAGACGGTACAGGTGGCTGGTCTGCCTCGCGGCGTGCAGGTGGAAATTTCCGTTATCGCGGCGAAATAGGCCATAGATGCGCATTTTTCTGAAAATTTAATAATTAGCGCTTTTTCGTATACCGGCGAAAGGTTTTACTTTTGCACCAATAAAAAAATATCATCCTTATGAGTTTCATTACCGAAGTAAAAGCCCGCCAGATATTGGATTCCCGCGGCAATCCCACTGTAGAAGTCGACCTGCATACCAGCGATGGTTCCATGGGGCGCGCCGCTGTGCCGTCCGGAGCATCCACCGGTAAGCACGAAGCCGTGGAATTGCGCGATGGAGACAAAAAGAAATACCTGGGTAAAGGCGTTTTAAAGGCGGTAAACCATATCAACGAAAAACTTTCCGAAGAGCTTTACGGTATCGAAGTGACCAATCAGCGCCAGATCGATGAGCTGATGCTGGAAATAGACGGCACACCGAATAAAGCCAGGCTCGGAGCAAATGCTACGCTGGCTGTGAGTATGGCTGCCGCAAAAGCTGCCGCTCTGTCAACCGGCCTCTCCCTGTACCGCTACGTGGGCGGCGCGAATGCAAAAACATTGCCTGTTCCGATGATGAACATCCTGAACGGAGGTGCGCATGCGGACAATAAAATCGACTTCCAGGAATTCATGGTAGTGCCCGTAGGTGCAGCTTCTTTCAGTGAAGGTCTTCGCTGGGGCGTGGAAATCTTCCACCACCTGAAAAATGTATTGAAAGATAAAGGCTACTCCACAAACGTTGGTGATGAAGGTGGTTTTGCACCAGACATCAAAAGCAATGAAGAAGCAATCGAAACGGTATTAAAAGCAATCGAAAAAGCTGGTTATAAACCCGGAGATCAGGTGGCCATCGCTATGGATGCTGCTATCAGCGAACTCTGGGACGCCAAAGCGAAAAAATACCATTTCCACAAATCCGGCGGTGCGAAAATGAGCAGCGAGGAGCTTGTTGCTTACTGGACAAAATGGTGTAAGAAATACCCGATCGTTTCCATCGAAGACGGTATGGACGAAGACGACTGGAAAGGCTGGAGCATGCTTACGCAGGCCTTGGGCAATAAAGTACAGCTTGTGGGAGACGACCTGTTTGTAACAAACGTAAAACGTCTTGAGCAGGGAATCGATCAGCATATCGCGAACGGATTGCTGGTGAAAGTAAACCAGATCGGAACGCTTTCCGAAACGATAGATGCCGTATCTATGGCACAGTGCGCAGGATATAACACCATTATGAGTCACCGCAGCGGGGAAACAGAAGATGCAACTATCGCCGACCTGGCGGTTGCGCTCAATTGCGGCCAGATCAAAACCGGCTCCGCATCCCGCTCCGATCGTATGGCTAAATATAATCAGTTGCTCCGTATCGAGGAAGAGCTGGGCGCAAGTGCTTACTATCCCGGTAAAAAACTGAAATTCGGTAAATAATGAAAAAGGTCTTCTCGCTTCTGTTCAATAAGTACCTGATCACTTCCGTGGCTTTCGTAGTCTGGATGACTTTTTTTGATCAGAACGACTGGATGACGCAACGCAGTACTCGAAGGGAGTTGGATGAGATCCAGGAAAGCATTCGCCTCATGACTGCCGAGACAGAAAACATGGAAAAGGATCTGGCTCTGCTGAAGCATGATCCGGAGCGCCTCGAGCAATTTGCACGGGAACGCTACCGCATGAAACGAGACAACGAAGACCTGTATATTATCGAAAGGAAATAATAAAGCCCCGCAATTTGCGGGGCTTTTTCTTAAACAAACTAAACACAACAAAAATTATTACCTCATCAGGATTTCAACAGGTGCGCTTTTACAAATTGCACTCCCTGCGGAAGGTCTGCTTTATCAGTATTATCGGCTAACTCAACAGAAACGCCGAGCTTACGGATCCTGTCGCCTAATGCCAACGCATTGCTGCCGGACAGGAATGAGGGTTTCAGGTATACCGATTTTAATTCTTTGACACCACTGAGCTCAGCGGGACTGGCACCGCTCATGTCGGCAACACATTTTACGTAGTTATTGGTATTGTGCGTATAGGTGTACAGCAACATTGATTCCGACCATGAGGCATCCAGGCAAACCAATGCGTAATCTCCGGAACTATGCAAGGATCCGCTGTTTGCAGACAAAGCACGCAAAGCTGCAGCGATCGTTTTTTTACCATCATTTGTTCCGTCCCCTGATACGCACGCAATAATGCAGTCGCCCCAGAGAGCGCGAAGCGTGCTTACGGATGGAGCTTTTTCATCGTTGCATAATACAACCATCACAGGCATTTTCTCGCGGCGTACAGCGGGTGTAAACACCTGAAGCTGCGCCTGGCGTACATCATCCATATGAATATGCTGCACGGAACGCGCAACTGTTGCTGCCGGAGCATATGCTTCATTCTTTTTACTGCAGGCTGCAAGGTAGGCAACGCACAACCAGCAGAAAATCAAAGCGAGAACGGAATAGTGTAAACGGGATTTCATAAACCGGATTTTTAAGCTTGTGAATATTGTCCAGCACCGTAATGTGCAAGGTAAGCGTGAGAATAAGTCAGCGGTACAAGGCTCACTCCACGATTGGGTCTGCGGCTGACTGACGATGCATTGATGTGGTGAACCTGTTTCCCATTTTATAAGAAAAACGGATGAAGTAAACCACCAACCCTATTTTGAGTCCCATAGTGCAGGCTTTAAGTAAAGTTGCGAGTTGCAGCCATTCTGCAACATGCTGCAGACCAAGGATCAGCAGATTCTGAAGCAGATTATCCGCTCCACCTGCAAATACTACAGGTAACAGGGAATGCAACAACACATTTGCGATCGCCTTGCTACGGTGATCTATGTAGTGGATGGCATTTGCCGGTATCGTCGTAAAGTCATTTATCTTTTTCCATAGAAGTACCTGTTTTTTCGACAATGCAAAGAAAATAACAGAAGCCCGCTCCTGCTTTACACGCGTTATCACATTCCTTACATGATTTCAATCGTCATGCCTGGCGGCGCTTTCATGCGTCTTTTCACCGAATCGTGACGGAGTCTTACCGAAATACCACCATAATCACCCTACTCAAGCGAATGCTTTTCGATAATATTGTACGGCTTTTTCCAATGAACCTGAAACCACTAACCGTAGCCTTGTGTCTGCTGCAATTATCCTCTTTTGCACAGTCGAAACTGTCCGTATCTTTTACCGTCTCTGATGAAAAGGGGATGCCGCTTGAGCTGGCCGCCCTGCAGCTGTATGCGGATTCCACAATGAAACTTTCGGCTGTCACCGACAGTGCGGGGATTGCGGTATTTTCTTTAGACACGCCCGGAAAGTACACACTGAAAGTGAATACGCTCGGATATGCACCCGTAAACAAGGCAATACAGCTAAGAGACAGTAATGCATCCTTTCGCCTGGCGTTAAGCCCTTCAGGAAAAAGCCTGAAAGAAGTGGTGATTACGCAGAAGAAGCCGCTGATGCGGCAGGAGGACGATAAGACCATTGTAGATGCAGAGCCCCTGGCAGAAGTGAGTACCAATGGCTACGAGATGCTAGAGAAAACACCGGGTCTTTTTGTGGACCAGGATGGTAATATTTATCTGAGCAGCACTACGCCGGCTACAGTGTATATCAACGGAAGAGAAATGAAAATGAGTCGCAGCGACATAGCCTCCATGCTGAAAAACCTGCCGCCCAACAGCATTGAAAAAATTGAAATATTGCGTACACCTTCTGCAAAATATGACGCGTCGGGTGGAGGAGGCATTGTAAATGTGGTGTTGAAAAAAGGGGTGAAGATTGGCCTGAACGGCAGCGTTAATACGGGTTTTCAGCAGGGCGTGTATGGCAACCGGTATGCAGGTATCAGCCTGAACAACAATAACGGTGCCACCAGCAGTTATCTGAATATCAATCTTACCACTCAGAACAATTACCAGCAGCTCAATACCAATCGCGTATTAACGGGTGACACACTGCTGGAACAAAAGGCATTCACCAAGTATCCGGGACAGGTGGCTTTTACCAACTATGGTATCAGCAAAGACATAAATGACCGCTGGAATCTTTCCTGGGATGGCCGCCTGAGCTATAACAGTAGCAAAAGCAATACCCATAATGACAACAATATCGTCAGAAGCAGTACTGAGGACGTATTAGGCTCTACCCTTTCGCTTGTGGACAATAATACCCAGGCTTTCCTGAGCGATCAGGAGATCGGCGCCAAACTGAAAATAGATACCGCAGGATCTGAATGGGTGAACAGGGCTTCCTACACGTATGCTTATAATAACCTGGACCAGGTGTATAACAATACTTCCGTGTTGCTCAACAGCAACGGGAACGGAAATGTGGGTACCAACCGGCATTACGGGGTAATACAGTCGGACCTCACCAGGAAGATCGGCAAGGGGTTCACGTTTGAGACCGGGCTGAAGTCGACCTACCTGTATTTTACCAACGATGCCCTGTACTACACCGGAGGCAGCAATGCTATTGACCCTACCCGCACGAACAAATACAATTACCGCGAAAACCTGAACAGTCTGTATGTACAGGGAGCCAAAACATTCGGTGGATTTATTCTGAAAGCCGGACTGCGCATGGAAAACACAAATATGGACGGGCATCAGCTTACACCCGGAGATACTACATTTTCCATCCGCCGAAGCGACCTGTTTCCTTACATTTATTTCAGCCGTAAGATCATGACGATCGCGAGCTATGAAATAAGGGCCTACCTGGTCGCGCGCAGAACGATCAATCGCCCGACCTATGAGCAGCTAAATCCGTTCCCGAAATATGTAGACCAGTTTATGTCTGAGATCGGTAACCCAACCCTGAAGCCGCAGTTCACTCAGAATTATGAATTCAACGTAAGCGCGGGGGAAAAGCCTTTACTGGCTATCGGCTACAACGATACGAAAGACATGTTTACAAACGTATTTTATCAATCGGCACAAAATGTGAGTCAGGCCTACAGAAGCTATGATAATATCGGCGCCAACAAAGAATTTTACCTGCGGGGGCTGGCGGCTATACCTCCCGGTAAGGCTTATTTTGCGGTTATCGGCGGGCAGTACAACTTCAACAGGTATGAGGGTCTGTACGAAGGAAAGCCGTTGAATTTCAGCGGCCGCAACTGGCTGTTCTTCACCTATCATCAGTTAAAGCTGGATAAACGCTCCACGCTTTCGTTGCACGGCTTCTGGCGTCTGGCAGGACCGCTTCAGTTTTACCAACTGAGCGATATGGGTTCGCTTACACTCAGCATCAACAGGAAATTCCTGAAAGACAAGCTGTTCCTGAGCATGAACATGACGGACATTTTATACACTAACAATAATACCTTCACTGTTCAGCAAGGCTCGGTGAATGCAAGCGGCTACCGCGGCGGAGATACGCGCAGATTCGGTCTCACCGTCCGTTACAATTTCGGATTTGTGAAAAAAGAAGAACACAGTGATATGTTCCAGGTAGATGCGGATGGTAAAAAATAGGCCCGGTTCACCGGGCCTGAGTGTTGTTTAATGATTCTTCCTTTCAGAACGGATCTCCATAGATTTGACCTCTTTGCCATTATCGAAGTAGTACATTTCCATTACCTGGTGATCGGGATCATCGAAACGGATCACCTCTTTTACGTCGGTCTGGGATCCGTCTCCCATATCACCCATGACCATTTTGCCGCTTAGCGTGAGACTATGGCTGGGTTCGTCCCATTTTCCTTCAAGGATCATAATACCTGTTCCCATATTATCAATCCAGGTGCTCTGGAATACCTTTCTGGCATTGTCGTACGCGGTGAGTCCTTTTCCTTCAAAAGCCATACCCATCATGTTTCCGGTGTGTATGCTTTCGGAATAACGGCCACCAAGGATCGTTTTATACACTGCGGTGGTCTGCGATTTCACAGGCGGAGTATCCGGGCTCATCCACATGCTGCACTCTCCGGTCCATTCGCCATCCCAGGAGCTCATCAGTTTTTGCATATCCCCGGGTGTTGCATATGCCTCCCAGTTTTTCATCGCGGTTGCAGAATCGGGTTTAACGTGGGGAGCCTCAGTAACCGAGGTATCTTTTGCTGATGCCGCAGCGGCAGTTTCAGCCTTGTGCTCTGTACAGCTGAGCACCATTAACGGAGCGCAAAAAAGAAGTAATGCTTTTTTCATATAGTGGAATTTTACCACAAGTTAGCATAAAAAAAGACCACCGGATGGTGGTCTTTTCAAAACAATAAAATTTATATTATGCGTTTACAAGCCCTTTAGGCGCCGCAGATTTGATAGCGTCGCTTGCCTGATCAGCATATTTTTCAAAGTTTTTGTTGAACAGTGCACCCAGTTCCAATGCTTTTTTATCATAAGCTTCTTTATCAGCCCATGTTTCGCGCGGATTCAGCAGTTCGTTGGGTACGCCCGGACAGGACTGAGGTTTCAGCACACCGAATACATCGTGCGGAACATACTCAACATTATCCAGTTCACCTTTCATAGCCGCAGTGATCATTGCGCGGGTGAGACTCAGTTTCATACGATTACCTACTCCGTAAGCGCCGCCGCTCCAGCCGGTATTCACCAGCCATACGTTGATGTTCGGATGCGCTTCGAGTTTCTGACCCAGCAGTTCTGCATATTTTGCAGGGTGCAATGGCAGGAACACGCGACCGAAGCACGCAGAGAAGGTAGTCTGAGGTTCAGTTACGCCCACTTCCGTTCCGGCAACTTTCGCCGTATATCCGGAAATGAAATGGTACATTGCCTGTTCTTTAGTGAGTTTAGAGATCGGAGGAAGGATACCGAAAGCGTCACAGGTCAGGAAGAAGATATTTTTAGGCTCTCCACCGTAAGAGGGTTCTTTGGCATTCGCGATGTGGAAGATCGGATAAGCAGCACGGGTATTTTCGGTGATGCTTCCGTCTGCGTAGTTCACGGTGCTTGTACCGGGCAGGAATGTGATATTTTCCAGCAAAGCGCCCGGCTTCACGGCAGCAAAGATCTCAGGTTCTTTTTCTGCGCTCAGATCGATACATTTTGCATAGCAGCCACCTTCAAAATTGAAAACGGATTCATCAGACCAGCCATGCTCGTCGTCGCCGATCAATGCACGGTTTGCGTCAGCACTCAGTGTAGTTTTTCCGGTACCGGACAAACCGAAGAACAATGCGACATCACCGTCTTTACCTTCGTTGGCTGAACAGTGCATGGACAATACTTTGTGGTCATGCGGCAATACGAAATTCAGGACACCGAAGATACCTTTCTTCATCTCGCCTGTGTAAGCAGAACCACCGATCAGGATCACACGGCGTGTGAAATTTACGATGGTGAAGTTACCCTGGCGGGTTCCGTCGATGGCAGGATCAGCTTCAAAGCTCGGAGCCTGGATAATGTGCCAATCAGGAGTCTGAGCATCTATTTCTGCATCTGTAGGACGCAGGAACAGGTCATTACAGAACAGATTGGCCCATGGTGTTTCATTGATCACACGGATATTCAGGCGGTATTTAGGATCTGCGCACGCATATGCGTCACGAACCCACACTTCTTTACCTTCCAGATGCTTGCAAACGCGATCATATAATTTATCGAATGCTTCAGGAGCGAAAGGAATATTAACATCACCCCAGTCTACAGAATGTTCCGTGATAGCGTCTTTTACCGTGAATTTGTCTTTAGGGGAGCGGCCGGTAAATTTTCCGGTGCTTACACAAAGCGCACCAGTATCATTTAAAACTCCCTGACCTAGTTCAATCGTCTTTTGCGTTAACGCTTCGCTTGAAAGATTCCAGTTGGCAATAGCAACGTTCAACCCGATGCTGGCAAGGTTTGCCGAAGGGTTCTTCTTTCCGATTTCCTGCATAAAATATGAAGTTTAAATTTGGGGGACGAAGGTACGATGCAGATTTAATAATTTGATATTTTTGAACATTAAATTTTGCGCATGACGGACACAACCAGGCATGCACCAAACAGTATGATTTTTATTTATACATTTTGATTTTCTTATACTAAGGTGCTTTCCTAAATTTTTCAGATCTGACAAACCCAGGCCAGCCACTGATATAAGCAAAAGAAAGTATTATGGCCGGCACGCTCTGTGCGCGATACACATTCATTAAAGTTGCAGATAGATGCTCTGTGATAATATATTGATCTGGCTTTGCCGGCTCTTTATACAATATCACCTATAATGAACATCCGTAACCATATGGTACTATTTTTGGGCAAAAAAAAATTGGAGCTCCCGATACAATTATTGGAAAAACTGGAAAGCGTACCCGGCTTTAGCGCATCTGACTTTACAGAAGCACACCGGATACAGCCCCCCACCTCCATCCGAATACATCCGCTGAAAGCACCGGCACATTATGGCAAAAACCTTGACGCGGTGCCTTGGTGCGACGCCGGCCGGTATCTTCCGGAAAGACCTTTGTTTACGGTCGATCCGCTGCTGCACGGAGGAGCCTATTATGTGCAGGAAGCTTCATCGATGTTCCTGGATCATATATTAAGATCGGTGTATCCTGAGCCCGAAGGATTAAGGGTTTTGGATCTGTGCGCGGCTCCGGGAGGTAAAAGCACGCTGCTCGCATCATTCCTGGATGAGCGCTCCCTGCTGATCAGCAATGAAGTAATACGCAACCGCGCCGGCATTCTGGGGGAGAATATGACGCGTTGGGGGTATAAAAACACCTGGGTATGCAGCAACGATCCCAAAGATATCGGAAAGATGCAGGGGTATTTTGATCTGATCGTCGTGGATGCACCCTGTAGCGGTTCCGGTCTGTTCCGCAAAGACGAACGTGCGATTGCCGAATGGAGTCCCGAAAATGTACAGCTCTGCGCAGCACGCCAGCAACGCATATTACACGATATCATGCCCGCCCTGAAAGAAGGCGGCTGCCTTATTTATGCTACCTGCTCGTATTCACCGGAGGAAGATGAGCAGATAATGGATTTTCTCGCCGCGCAATTCCCCCTGGAGTCCGTACCCGTAACCGTTCCGGATGATTGGGGCATAGTGTGTGTCACTTCTGCCATTCACGGAGTAAACGGCTACCGGTTTTTCCCGCACAGGCTCCGGGGTGAAGGCTTCTTCATAACCGTATTGCGTAAAACAGGTGGTGAGACCGCCATGCAGCTTCCCAAATTCAAATCGGTGCATGCCCGACAAATGACGGCTCAGATCGACCGGTTCCTGGAGCAGGACTCTTATCTGCTGCTGCCTGCCGAAAACAATCAGTTTATGGCGATACCCGCAGGTATGGAAGCGGATTATCATTATCTGAAACAATTTGTCTACCTCCGGAAAACCGGGATTAGCGTGGGGGGACCAGGCCCTAAAGAATGGATTCCCGAACATGACCTGGCATTGTCCGGGGACCTCCTGAAGCAGTTGCAGACTGTGGAACTGGACCTGGAGCAGGCGCTTCTGTATCTGAAAAAAGAAACATTCTCCACGCCCGCCGGCACAACAAAAGGCTGGAACCTGGTAACGTATAAAGGACTCGGGCTCGGGTGGATCAAAGTGCTGGATAACCGCATCAATAATTATCTTCCGAAAAACTGGCGTATCCGCATGGACATCGATTGGGAAACGATACTATGATACACCCTTTATAAACCGCATTTTACCCCTCCTGATAGCTCAGGCATAGGATATTTCCGTAATTTACGAACGAAACAGAACTGACATTAAACCGATGAAGTTGATTCAAAACAACAGAGCAAACTCCGGGAGAAAAAATTACCTGTTCAGCAGATATGCATTGATCGTCGCATCAATGATATTTTCTGCACAATCGCATGCGCAGACCTATCTGGAAACATTCGGGCAGAACAGGGTGCAGCTTCGCCGGTTCGACTGGAAAGTTTTTGAAACACCTCATTTTCGTGTCCACCATTACGACCGGAGCGGGAAAGACCTCGCGCGCTATGTTGCCGAACAGGCGGAGCAGGATATGGCCCTCATAGAGCAGAAGGGTAAACGCAAGGTGACCGAACGGTTCAACATTGTTCTGTACAATTCTTATGACGACTATCGCCAGACAAATACAGGACGGCAAAACGACAATCTGATCGTGCGTTCGTCAGAGTCCGGATCTATCGATTTCCCCGAAAATAAAATCGTACTGTATTTCAGCGGAGTGCACACCGATCTGAAAAATCAGATACGCGAAGGTGTTGCGGCCGTACTAACGGATAAAAAATTACACTCCGGGAGCCTCGATAATATGGCGGTGAACAGTGCCTTGAAAAATATACCGGTATGGATACAGGATGGCTATGCAAGTTATATGGCCGAAGGATGGAGCGAACAGACAGATAAAGCCTGGAGAGCTGTAACAGAACAGTTCCCGGAAAAACGCTTTTACTTTTTTACGGATCAGAGTCCGCTGCTTGCAGGAATGGCATTCTGGAAATATGTGGGCATACGCTATGGCAAACCTGAAATAGCAGGCCTGATGAACGGCCTCAAAGCAAAAGGCAACCTCAATAAAACCCTGAAAAGCCGCTACAAAATGAATGTGGTGGCATTCTTCGATTCCTGTCTTGCTTTTTATAAAGATGCTTTTGCGCGCGATAATGACGGAAAGGTAGTGAATGATCCCCGGCAGGCGCGGGTAAAGCTAAAGGCGCCGGAAAACAATGATGTGTTGATCCGCAACCTGAAAGTGTCTCCCAGGGGCGCAGACATCGCGTTTGTACGCTGGAATAAAGGCGTGTTTCAGGTATGCCTGAAACATACCAACAGTGAGCAGGAGGAGTCAGTCATCCTGGAAGGCGGGGAAATCAATCATATGGAAACCGCCGATCCGAATTACCCGCTTATGACCTGGAGCAATACCGGTTATAAGCTTGCAATCCTGTATAAAAAAGGCAAGAACACACGCCTGCGTATCTATGATGCAACGAAAGGTAAGCTCGCGACCTACGTCATTCCGAATAACCGCTTCGACCGTGTATTGGGAATGTCTATAGATGAAGATAATGATGCGATCATTTTCTCGGCTATCCGTAAAAGCCAGACAGACCTGTATTATTTCACGATTAAAGGTTCCCGGATGCGCAATATCACAAACGACGTGTGGGATGATGTGGAACCGGCATTGGTAACCGGTGGCCGTAAACGCGGTATTGCATTTTTATCCAACCGGCCGGCAGCCAACCTCAATGTTCCTTCTGCGGTAAACGAATTGCCCGCCGGACCGATGAATATGTTTTTCTACGATACGAAAACGAAAAGTCCTGCACTTTTAAAATGCTCGGACAATAAGGAGAATAACAACCTGTCGCGCCCTACGCAATACGGAACCGACAATTTCGCTTACATCTCAGATGCCAATGGCGTCAAGAATAAGTACGTCGTTGTCTTCGGACGAGATGTGAACAACAGAGATTCGATGTATTGGGTACCGGCTACCAACTATGCGCACAGCCTCACCAATCACCAATACAACCCGGCAGGGAATATTGTTGCAGACATCCTGCGCGAAGGGCCCAGCTATAACGTATATTATTCTGAGCTTAAAATTCCGGGCACAGATTACCCCGTTCCGCAACTGAAAAAGGCGGTTCTTGTGGAAACAGCGGAAGAAGCCGCAGGCATGATCGCGAGCGATAACAACCCAACGAAAGACGAAACCAAAAAGCGTCGCAGAAACCGCAATCACACCACGGTAGACAATCTCCAGCCGGTACGGCTGGATAACGGCAATGCGTTCCAATCTGAATTCCCGGCAAAAGAGGAAGAACAGGTAAGTGCAGCCGCTGCAAGCGAATCTGTTGCAGGCAGCGATAGCGCCGGTGCTGAAGATGTGGTGATACGCACTGCCGACAGCAGCTTCCTGAAAATGAAGCCGCAACCTTACCGTCTTGCTTTCAACCCCGCCAGTTTCTCCATAAGCCTCGACAACAATATCCTGTTCAACCGTTACCAGAGTGCCAGCCTGAACGGGAATTCATTTGCCAATCCAACCCTCGGCGGACTGGTGACTTTGAGCATGAATGACCTGATGGAAGATTACCGCGTTACAGGGGGCTTTAAATTACCTTTCGGACTTCCGGGCTCGACCTACTACATCCAGTTTGAGAATGTCCGGCGCAGGCTGGACTGGTCTGTGGCTGCGATGCGTTCCACAACCACGCGGGAATTTAACCTTCAGTTTGTGGATTCATCCGGCAACCTGCTGTTAAACACACTGGGTTTCGGCAAGATCAGCACGAACCTCATACAGGGAAATTTCTCTTACCCTTTCGACCGTATGCGCAGCCTGAGATTCCAGACCGGTTTCCGTCAGGATGTCTCACACATCAAAGCAATAGACACTTTCACGCTCATCTTCCCTTCCAGCAAACAATACTGGTCGATGAGCCGCCTTGAATTTGTATTTGATAATTCGAAACTGATCACCACCAACATCCGCAATGGCGTACGCTATAAGCTGTTCGGAGAATATATGTATCAATTGAACGATAAAGGCGGCGGAGTGTATAATTTCGGATTTGATTTCCGTTATTATAAAAAGATCTACAAGAATCTGATATGGGCATTCCGCTTGGCGGGCGCTCACAGCGGCGGCAAACAGAAGATTTTATATTTCCTCGGAGGGGTGGATAACTGGATCAATTATCAGCAAGCCAGTATGCCCGCTTCTATCCAGACCGACGCTTACGGATTTATGGCACAATCCAACAACCTGAGAGGCTATAAGCAAGGTGCACGTGCGGGTAACAGCTATTCTCTGATGAATTCGGAATTCCGTTTTCCTTTCCTGAGCTCGCTGATACAACGTCCTATACAGTCTAAAATCCTGCGCAGCCTGCAACTGGTAGCCTTTACCGATATCGGAATGGCCTGGTTCGGATTATTCCCGAGCGAAAAAAACATGACGACAACACAGTCTTATTATACCTATCCTATCCAGGTGAATGTAAATGTTCCTCCGGCCGAAACTGTTTCACTGGGATACGGAGCCGGATTAAGGGCAGCTATTTCCGGATACCAGATAAGACTTGACGCTGCGTGGAACAGGACAGGATCGCCGAAACCTGTGATCTATCTGTCATTGGGCACAGACTTTTAAACAGCCAGTGTATATATAGAAAAAATGAATGTTCTTTTGTGTCAGGGGATTGCTTACTTTTGCAAATTCCGCAAAAATCGTCTTTTCGCTTTATGAAGTTATCCCAATTTAAGTTTGACCTACCGTTAAATCTGATTGCACAATACCCATCAAAACAGCGCGAAGAGAGCCGTTTGATGGTCGTGCACCGCAAAACAGGCAAAATTGAGCATAAAGTATTTCATGATATCAAGAAGTACTTCCATGACAAAGATGTAATGGTAGTGAACAACACCAAAGTATTCTCTGCCCGCCTTTACGGTAAGAAAGAGAAAACGGGTGCTAAAATTGAGGTATTCCTGCTGCGCGAACTGCATAAAGTAAACCGCTTATGGGATGTGATCGTAGATCCGGCCCGTAAGATCCGCGTGGGTAATAAATTATACTTCGGAGACAATGACGAACTCGTTGCGGAAGTAATTGACAATACCACTTCACGTGGTCGTACTATCCGCTTCCTTTTTGACGGAGACGACAGTGAATTCCGCGCAATGCTCGACCTGCTCGGAGAAACACCGCTGCCTAAATACATTAAGCGCAAGCCGGATGCTGAGGATAAAGAACGTTACCAGACAGTTTACGCCAAGCACGAAGGGGCCGTTGCAGCACCAACCGCCGGGATGCACTTCAGCCGTGAGTCTGATCAAACGCCTCGAGATAGTTGGTGTAAAATTCGCTGAAACAACCTTGCACATCGGGTTGGGTACCTTCCGCCAGATTGAAGTGGAAGACCTTTCCAAACATAAAATGGACGCGGAATATTTCGCGATCGACGAATATTCTACTAACCTGGTGAACCGTGCAAAACAGGAAGGCCGTCAGATCTGCGCTGTGGGCACTACCACGCTCAGAGCCCTCGAAAGTTCTGTTACCGCACAAGGCTTTCTAAAACCGGCAGACGGCTGGACCAACCTTTTTATCCATCCTCCTTACGATTTTTCAATCGCTAATTCCCTGGTGACCAACTTCCACCTGCCTAAAACAAGCCTGATGATCATGACCTGCGCATTTGCAGGGTACGATCTTACAATGGAAGCATACCACACTGCAATTAAAGAAAAATACAGGTTCTTCAGCTACGGCGATGCTATGCTGGTTGTAGACTAACAATAAAGAATTACCGCTATTAATTAAAAGCCGGCCCGAACAGCCGGCTTTTATATTACGCATAAATAACATTTGATAATTTAAACATAAATAATTTTAGTATCAGGTTTAAATTTCATCAAAATAAAAAATGAAAATATCGCAATAAGTTTTCAATTTTTTAAAGACGTACGATACATTCGTGGCTGTTAGACGAACCAGATGTATCAGAAGAACCTAGTACTAGGCATACTGGCGGCGTTATTTACGCCGCCAGTTTTGTTTGCCGCTCCGGGAACGCTTATGCTTTCCGGACAGATCCGTTACCGCGATGGTAACTTACTTACGGAAAGCTGTACGCTGCGGCTTCCCCGGCTCAAGCGTATCGAAACTACAACCGGAGACGGACGTTTTACGCTTGATGACCTTCCTCCCGGAAAAATAACGGTACAGGTCTGGGTTTACGAGCAACTCGCCGACTCTTTTACCGTGGCTTTAGGAGACTCTTCACTGCAATTAGGTCCTTTACAACTGGTGCCCCTGTCCTTGTCGCACGCGGAAACAGCAGCAACTCAGAATGAAACAGGTAACACCGAACAAGTCACCACTGATGACGCGGTCCTTCCGCAGGCAGGGATGCTGCTGAACAGCAATGACCTGTTTATTGCCAATAGCTTCACTTTTTCCGGTTATGGCTTCAGAGCCCGGGCATATCCGGGTCAGCAACAGGAGGTGTACCTCGGCGGTGTACTTATCAACAGCCCGGTAGATAATCAGGCAAACTTCCAGCTTTGGTCGGGCTTGAGTGAAGTCATGAAAGCCCAGCGTTCCGGCAACCGTATTGAAGCTAACGCAGACGGACCAGGTGGATTGAGCGGTAGCAGGAATTACCTTTTGCATGCGCCCTATCAGACGCCGCAACGAAAGTTCAACTACACGTTATCAAACAGGGGTTATGATCATCGTGTGCATTTTTTTTATTGTCCGGAAAAAAACCCGAAAGGCATGATGTACAGCTGCTCGATAACGCGTCAATGGGCGGCAGAAAGCCGCGTGCCTGCAACCGGGTCAGATCAGTATGCGTTCTATGCCTCCGCGGCAAAGTCTTTCCGCAAAACGACGCTCGCAGCAAGTCTGGTGTACCAGAACAGCTACCGCGAACTGAAGAGCGCCGCAACTGACGAGGCATATGCTCTTGCCGGAACGCATTATTACAATGCTAACTGGGGCTGGCAAAACGGTATGAAAAGAAATGCACGTATCGTCACCGCCGGTACTCCGCTTCTGGCCCTGCACTGCGAACATACTCCCTCAGAAAATACACAATGGAGCTTCGCTCTCGCAACCCAGCTGTACATGCAGGCAAACCGCGGACTTGACTGGCAGGATGCGCCCGATCCCAGGCCCGACTATTACCGCAACTTACCTTCCTTCCTCAGCACAGACAATCCGCAGGGAGCGCTCGTGGCAGAACAGCTACTCAAGGCTGACCCTGCACGATTGCAGATTGACTGGATGCGACTGTATGAAGCAAATCAGCTCAATTACTATAACCATCAATATACTGAAGAAGGACTGATTAAAAACATCTACGGCAGACGTGCGCTCTATGTGCTTGCCTCAGACGTGGAGCAGCAGCGTACAATTCACTTCAGAACCCATGTCAGGCACGACATTACAGCCAGCACACAGTTACATGCATCGTTTTCCTGGAACAGCACGCATGCCCATCGTTACAAACAACTGGACGACCTGCTGGGCGGCGACTATTTTCTGAACCATAATACCTATGCGCAACAAAGCTATCCCGGGAATGCCGATGCTATACGGAATGATCTGAACACACCGGATAAAGAACTGCATAAAGGGGATCATTATAAATATGATTACCACATCTCGGCGCAGCATATCCAACTCTTCGCACAAGTGGAAAAAGACTTCCGTCACTGGACTTTATTTACGGCAGTTTCCGGTGCCGTAAACAGTCTGCAGCGAACAGGAACATACAGAAACGGACTCTTTCCGGGACAATCTTTGGGAAAAGGAAGTATTTTACTGCTACCGGCTGTCACCTTAAAAAACGGACTGACCTGGAAAATCAACGGAAGGCATTATCTGAGTGCAAGAATATATCTCCAGCGAACAGGTCCCGAGGATTTTGATCAGGTATTTGTTGCACCAGCGATGAGAGACCAGCCGGCAGCCGCAGCCGGTATGTTGCAGTCCACTATCCTGTCAGCTGAATGGGCTTATATCGTACACGCACCCAAGTGGAATATCCAACTTAACGCTTACCAGACGGAGCGTCGCAATAGCACACAGATACTGCGCTATTACAATGATGAGCCGGAGTACCAGTGTTTCGTCAATATGGTGCAAACCCATCTCAATATCCGGCATACGGGACTGGAATTTGCCGCGTCTTACGACCTCTCGACCCGGGTTACACTGAACGGGATCACTGCAATGGGGCAATCTTACTTTTCGAACAACCCGGATGTGCGCTTATTCAGCGATAACGACACAGCGTTATCAGCAGGTGTAAAAAAAGTAAGTATCAAAAATTATTATGCCGGAGCAGGTCCTCAGACGATTATAGGTATCGGTTGCCAGATCAATGCACCGTACAGATGGTCGCTGAAATTAAATGCCGGATATACAGACAGGAATTTTGTACGCATCAATGCAGGCAGGCGTTCCGCAGCAGCGGCTGAAAATAGCGACCCAGCAAGTATTTCAGGTAGAGCGATCTTCAACCAGGAACGCTTGCCTGCGGCATTGTTGTCGGACATGCTGCTATCCAAATCTTTTCGAGTAAGAAAAAGTAAGACGAGACCGCGTGAGCATTTCAATTTTTTCTGTTACCTGAGCGTAAGCAATATCCTCAACCGTACAGACATCAAAACATCGGGCTATGAACAGCTGCGTTACAATTTTACCGATAATGATCCGGGAACTTTCCCCAATAAATATATCTATGCTGTCGGCAGGACCTATGCCCTCGGAATAAACTTTAAATGGTAACTATGAAGACATGGAAATGGATGATATGCTGCCTCCCGATGCTTTGGGCTGATACTGCATGTGTCAGGAAGAACTACCCGGTTCCGCAACAGCCGGCGGATACAGCGACACTATGGCGCTATCAGACGATTGCAGAATTCAAAGCAAATATGGGGTCTTCCGGAAGCAAATCGATCAACGAAGCGGTGATTATCAGCGGAAGTGTAACAGCAAACGACAGGACAGGTAATTTCTATAAACAGATCATCATTGACGACGGCACTGCCGCAATTCCCTTATTGCTGGACGGATACAGTCTTTATACCCTGTTCCCGGAAGGACGGCATATACAGATCCGCTGCAAAGGACTCACCACACAATTCAGCAATAAGCTGCCGCAGCTCGGCTACCGGTTAAACAGTCAAGGCACATTATTACCCATTCCCTGGCAGCTTATAGATATGTACATCACCAAAGGTGTGCCCGGTTCGTCACCTCAGCCTTTGCGCGTGCGCCTGAGCGAAGTACGTAAGGCATTACCCGAATTGCTGAACCGCCTTGTCCTGATCGATTCCGCAGAATTTTCAGACACAATGATGCCACAATCCTTTGCCGTATCTCCAGACCTGAGTTCCGCGACCAATCTGACAATCAGAGATTGCGACAGCAATACCATTTTATTGCGGACCAGCGGGTATTGCAGTTTCGCAACAGTGCGGGTCCCGAGAGGAAAAGGCTCGATTATTGCTGTCTACTCGGTGTACAATAATACACCGCAATTGCTCCTGCGCGACACTGCCGATATTCATTTCACTGATAAACGATGCCCCTGACCGGCTTATGAAAAAACGATACATTACCCTACCATGTGCCTTGCTGCTATTCGCTTCCTGCCTGCGGAAAGCGATCGAATTTCCTAAAAACGACCTGAAGCAGTTACAGTCCAATTACCGCCTCCGCGACCTGTCTGCGCTTCAGCCGGAAGAAGGTAAGCCTGTCTGCGTAACGGATAGTTTTATCGTGCACTGTCTGGTGCGTGCAGACGACTCAAGCGGCAATTTCTACAACCAGCTTATATTGGAAGACAGCACAGCCGGTATCGCACTGTTGCTGAACGCGAACAGCCTGTACACACGTTTCCCGGAAAATGCTTCTGTTTATCTGTTGATGAAAGGCCTGTTCCTCGGCAATAATCACGGCACCCTGCAATTGGGCGGTACACCCGTGGCCGACAATAAGGGCATTTTGCAGGTAAGCGATATACCTGCGGCGCAGATAGATGCACACATTGTAACGGCAGCAGACCAGATAGACATTCCTGTGCAGGACGCGAGCCTCCGGCAGCTGAAAGACTCACCCGGAATTTATTGTAACCGGATTGTACAGCTCAGCGATGTGGAATGGGCAAACCCATTGAAAGATGAATATTTTGCTCCCGACGGAAATCCGGGAAATACCACACTGAGCGATTGCCGGGGAGATACGATCACGGTGAGAACCAGCAACTACGCGAGTTTTCATGCACAAAACACACCGGCCGGCCGCGGCATACTGAAAGGCATCTTCAGCGTTTATAATACGGTAGGACAATTGACACTACGTCACGCAAACGATCTTGACATGACATCCGTACGCTGCGATGGTTCTTCCGGTGCAGCTGCAACCGAAATCAGTATTTCCGCACTGCGGGATCTCTATAGAGGCAAAGATACCGTCTTACCTGCGTTAAGCATCAGAGGCGTAGTTACGAGTGATGAAGCACATCAGAATTTTGGCACGGGTAATATTGTGCTGCAACAAAACAATAAAGGAATTACCATTTACTTCGGATCAGCCGCGGGAGATTTGCCGGATATGGGAGACTCTGTCAGCATCAACGTCAGCGGAGCCACCCTCACTTCCTACAACGGCCTGCTCGAAATTAAAAATATCACCACTGCCAAGGTGAAGACGGTCGCACAAAATATTTCTGTGACGCCTGTCACCTTGACGATAAAAGAACTCAACGATCACTTTACGGAATATGAATCGGTGCTTATAAAAACAGAGAATGCACGTGTGGCGGGCGGAGGTAAATATTCGGGAAATAAAACGCTGAGCGACGCAAGCGGAAGCATCATATTATACACGAGCAGTTCCGCCACATTTGCCAATGAAACGATCCCCTCTATATCAAAAACGTTCCGGGGAATTGTCACACCTTATGGCAGCACAAAAGAACTTAAAATAAGGTATCCGGCAATAGACATTTATTAATCAGCGTTTACGCAACTGCTTATAAATGCGGATCGCGCTCATCAGCAGTACCACAAAGCCAATGAGCCCTGCAAGGCCCCAAACCAGGCTGATCCCCTGCTTTACCACCACGAGCAGTACCACCGACACAAGGAAAATAGTCGCCACTTCATTCCATACCCGTAATTGCTGCGATGAATACCGGAACCGGCCGGCAAGCTGCTGTCGCAAAATGCGGTGTAATGAAAAATGATACAGGTACAGAAAAAATACAAACACCAGCTTTAGCAGCAGCCAGCGCATCGGTTGTTCAAAAAGATAAGGCGCATATCCCATGCGTATGAGCAGCCAGGGGCCGAGCACCAATGTTATGATCGCAGATGGCCAGGTAATCCCAAACCACAGACGGCGCATCATGATGGAAAATTGTTCCTGTAATACACGTCGTTCCGCTTCCGGCCGTTCCTGGGCTTCGGTGTTGTAAATAAACAGGCGCGGGATGTAAAACATCCCGGCAAACCAGGTCACAATGAAAATAATATGGAAGGCCTTAAGGTATAGCAATGAATATCTGTTTATCTGTTTAATTTACCCACTCTGCGAGAGCTTTCACCCATTCCGGATGCGTGTTCATACAAGGGATCATCTGGTAGGTTGCTCCTCCTGCCTCCATAAACAGCTCCCTTCCGCGCATTTCAATCTCTTCAAGCGTTTCCAGGCAATCGCTCACGAATGCAGGACATAAGATGAGTAATTTCTTAATCCCTTCTTTCGACATTTCGGCAAGCCGGAAATCTGTATATGGTTTCAGCCAGGGATCTCTGCCTAAACGGCTTTGAAATGCATAGCTGTATTTTTCTTTCGGCACATTCAGTTGCTTCATCACAAGATGCATCGTGTCGAGACATTGGTGACGGTAGCAGAACGCATGCGCCGGAGAACTGCACTCGCAACAGTTAGCCGTGGACAGACAATGGTTACCGGTAGGATCACTTACCCGGAGATGCCGTTCGGGAATGCCATGATAGCTGAACAGAATATGATCATATTCCTGCTCCAGATAAGGTGCAATATTGGCGCTCATCGCGTTGATATAGGCATCATTATTGTAATATGGCGGAACAATCTCCATGCGGAACTTATACCCTTCTTTTTTATGAATATCCTGTGCATATACCACAGCAGTTTCGTAGCTGCTCATCGCATAATGCGGATACATAGGCACCAGCAATACTTCTTTAAGGTTCGGCATAGAAGCTGCCAGCTTATCGAAGGTTGCTTTGGGAGATGGGTTTCCGTAGCGCATTGCAATTTCCACCGGATAAGTTGTTTGCTCCTGCAATGCTGCCTGCAATTGTCTGCTGATGACGATCAGCGGAGCGCCCTCATCGGTCCAGATAGTACTGTAGGCATGTGCCGACTTCGGAGCACGGAAAGGGACAATGATCCCTTTCACCAGCAAAAGACGTGCGAGATAGCCATATTTATCGATCACGCGCTCATCCATTAGAAACTCATTCAGGTACCGGCGTACGTCGGTCACTGAAGGAGAATCGGGAGAACCGAGATTCATAAGTACTATTGCCTTTTCGGCATTCCTGTTTATTGCGTTTGCCATCGGGCGCAAAATTAATCGAAACTTTTGCAATTCACGGTTTGTGTTACAGATGGAGTCCTCCCCTATTTGCAGTAAGTTTGCAGTGATGAAAAAAGTTTTCGGATTTTTTTGTATATGGAGTGCATTAAGCCTGCAACTGAAAGCGCAGGACTGGTCGTCTCCGGAAGCAGAACAAATTTATGAGCAGGGTATGCAGAGCCTCAACAGGGGAAATGCGGCCGAAGCAGTTGCTATTTTCCAGAAGATAGCACCCTCCGAACCTGGTAACCTCCGTGTGAAAAAATCGCTGGCTCAGGCATATCAGCTGAATGGGAATAATGAAAACGCGCTGGCAGTCCTTGCCCCGGTCATGAACAGCGACAAAGCCGACGCCGATGTATTTCGCATTGCTGCCCAGGCACAAAGCGGACTTAAAGACACCAAAAAAGCACAAAAAACACTTGCTGCGGGCATTGAACGCTTTCCCAGGCTCGGGTTTGCTGTACTACGAGCAGGGCATGATATATAAGGATGAGAGAAAATTTGAAGATGCGCTGAAATCCTGGCTGGATGGTATCGCGCACGATCCTGAATTCAGGCTCAACTATCATGAAGCTGCCATTGCCTATGTTCAGACAGACCAGCCGGTATGGGCGATAGTGTATGGCGAGATATTCGTGAATAAAGAACCGAATACGCCCCGTGGCAATGAAACGCGTATCCTGCTGCTCGATGCTTACCAGAAACTTTTCTTTACTCCCTCAAAAACAGCAGGCGGCAACCCGCTTTTATCGAGAGACCCGCGCAATTTTCAGGAAGCGGTGGAAAAGACTTTGCTGAACCTGTTCTTTGTTGTGAGCGATGGCATCAACACTGAAAATCTCATTATGCTGAGAAGTCGCTTTATTGTCAGCTGGACGGATAATTATACTGCTCAATATCCTTTCGGACTATTCCGGTATCAGGAAAATCTGATACGCAACGGTTATTTCGACGCATATAACCAATGGCTGTTCGGGAATGCAGAAAATCCACAGCAGTTTTCGGGATGGAAGGGAAGCTTCGGAAAGGAATTAAAAGAAATGGAGCAATTCCGTGCCAAAAACCCGCTGACACTCACCGCGGCAGATGCTTACAATCAGCAACGCAATTTCAAAGGCTATTTCAATTTCGATAAGAAATCCGGGAATTAAAACGTTAAAATAGGTATCAGTGTCCCCCGATCCCTTTATTATATAATACTTTTGCCACCTTTGGAGGCTTACATTACACCAAACAACTATGTCTTTTTCTTTAAGTTCCTGGCTCAGGCAATATACGTTAACAAGCGCCCTGATCATTGCCCTTATTCCCGCTGCCGCACAGGCGCAACCTGCAGGGCAACTGGACCGCATTATAGCGAAAGTGGGTAAAAGCCGGATCATCCTGCAGTCGGAACTGGATTACAATTTCGCCCAGTACAAAACGGAGAATCCTGAAATGAGCGACACAATGAAATGTACGCTGTTGCAGGAAATGATCTTTCAGAAACTGCTTGCCGAGCAGGCAGAGCGTGACAGCGTCATTATCTCCGACGAAGAGGTGGATGCCAATATGGATCTTCGTTTGCGCAGATTTATCGAACAGGCAGGCTCGCAGGAGCGCCTGGAACAGATGATGGGAAAAACGGTGTACCAGATGAAAGACGAATCCCGCGAAATGATCCGCGAAAGTCTGGTCGCAGACCGTATGAAAGGGCAACTATTCCAGAATGTGAAAATCACCCCCGTAGAGGTAAGACGTTATTTTGAAAAAATACCTGCGGACAGCCTGCCGTTATTCCCGGCTTCCGTAGAGATCGGCCAGATCGTGATAGACCCTCCGGTAAGTCCGGAAATGGATGCCTACGCACGTACGCGTATAGAAGAGATCCGCAACGATATCAAATCCGGCAAAAGTTTTGAATCCATGGCGTCAGCCTACAGTGCAGATCCCGGCTCCCGCGACCAGGGCGGTGATCTCGGTTGGGTTTCGCGCGGACAAATGGTACCTGAATTTGAAAAGGCTGCATTCCGCCTGCAGGTCGGGGAGATATCCGGCATTGTGAAAACGGAATACGGATACCATATTATTCAGAATGTGGCCCGCGAGGGAGAAAAAGCGCATCTGCGGCATATTCTCATCCGCCAGGAACGTACGAATGCCGATTATAAAGCGGCATTGATGAAGCTGGACAGTGTACGCGCCGAACTCTTAAGCGGAAAAACCACTTTCCAGCTGGCAGTAGGTAAATACAGCAACGATAAAGCAAGCAAGCAGACTGGCGGTATTCTGAGTGACCCGCGTACCGGAAGCTCTAAATTGCAGATAAAAGACCTGGATCCGGCAATGGTACTGGCGCTCGATAGTCTGCAGGAAGGTGGCTTCTCGCAGCCTCAGGTATTCACCAACCAGCTTACCGGAGAGAAATCCTGTCGCATCATTTACCTGAAATCCCGCTCCCAACCCCACAAAGCAAACCTTATAGACGATTACAGCAACATACAGGAAGTTGCGTTGAGGCAAAAACAAATGGATAAGCAATCCGAATGGCTCCGCGAAAAACTACCGACCTTTTATCTTAAAATAGATAAGGAATACCAGACCTGCCCTGAACTGGCACCCTGGGTGGCCGCAATGAATAAAAAACAGTTGTAAAAGAAAATGCCCGGTATACACCGGGCATTTTCTTTTACTCTTCGTCAAAAAGATCCCGTTCAAGTATCTCCATGCTTATAATATCCACCGCCTCAGCGAATGTGGGTGCACAATTCAGCAGATCAATAGCATCCTGCTGCTTCAGCAACGCAGTTAATTCCGAAGGGGTATTGGCCAGTACAAAAGATTTGCCTGATTCATAAACGGATGCAGACAATTCACAGGCAGGTTCTATGAAATCTGCACTTACGTTCTGGCATACCATACAATCGACAATATAGTTCCGGCTGCCCTGAGCAGACAGTTTCTCACACATATCTGCCAATTCCGCAGCCGCACCGGCATCAAGACTGCCGTTTTGGACGCTAATAAGGGTATATTGTTCTTTGGTCTCAGTTTTGAATTGCATAAGCAGGAAAAGTTGATGATGTTCCGGTACAAAAATAGCTTGCCTCCGAATAAGTTAAAAATAAAAACAGGTACAGAGCAACTAATCCAATTCTCTTTAACTTTAACTGCATTAAAAGCTCATAAATGGATTCTAATTTCTCACCGAAAGTAAAGGAAATCATTTCTTACAGCCGAGAAGAAGCCCTTCGACTGGGAAATGATTTTATAGGAACGGAACACCTGTTGCTGGGCCTTCTCCGCGAAGGCGAAGGCGTTGCGATGAAGGTGCTCCAGAATATGAACATCGATATTTATTCTTTGCGTCACGAGGTTGAAAACGTTATCAAAGAAAAGACCACCAAGTCTGTTGATAACCTGAGCAGCCTGCCGCTTACCAAACAGGCGGAAAAAGTGATCCGCATCACTGTTCTGGAAGCGCGTGCGCTGAAAAGTCCTTCAGTTGAAACACAGCACCTGATGCTGTCTATCCTGAAAAACAAAGAAAATCCTGCAACCAACATTCTGCAGCAAATGGATGTTACGTACGACAACTTCAAGGCCGAACTGAATATTCTCCAGGGAAACACACCTGCTGCCGATTTTGATGGCGGAACCGGAGACGATTTCGACGAAGACGAAGAACGCAAACAGTTCCAGCAGAAGAAACCGGCCCCGGGTGCCTCCAAGTCAAAAACACCTGTGCTGGATAACTTTGGACGCGACGTAACCAAACAAGCGGAAACAGGTACGCTAGATCCGATAGTAGGCCGTGAGGAAGAAATCGAACGTGTATCTCAGATCCTTTCCCGCCGGAAGAAAAATAACCCCATCCTTATCGGAGAGCCTGGAGTTGGTAAAACGGCGATCATCGAAGGTCTTGCGTTGCGTATAGTTCAACGTAAGGTATCACGCGTACTTTTCGACAAACGCGTTATTTCACTCGACCTTGCATCTCTTGTAGCGGGAACCAAATACCGCGGCCAGTTTGAAGAGCGTATGAAAGCGATCATGACCGAACTGGAGAAGAACAAGGATGTGATCCTCTTCATTGATGAAATCCATACCATCGTTGGAGCGGGAGGCGCAAGTGGTTCCCTGGATGCATCCAATATATTCAAACCTGCGCTTGCGCGCGGCGATCTGCAATGTATCGGTGCTTCCACACTGGACGAGTACCGCATGTACATCGAGAAAGACGGCGCACTGGACAGACGTTTCCAGAAAGTACTGATCGAGCAGCCGAGCGTTGATGAAACGATCCAGATCCTTTCCAACATTCAGAGTAAATACGAAGAGTTTCACAATGTTTCTTACAGCAAAGATGCAATTGAGGCTTGTGTGAAACTGAGCGACCGTTATATGACGGACCGCCTGTTGCCGGACAAAGCGATAGATGTGCTGGACGAGGTAGGAGCACGTGTTCACCTGAAAAACATCAATGTCCCGCAGGCGATCATTGACCTGGAAGCCCAGATCGAA
Source organism: Chitinophagaceae bacterium (assembly GCA_049840855.1). Lineage (GTDB taxonomy): Bacteria > Bacteroidota > Bacteroidia > Chitinophagales > Chitinophagaceae > Rurimicrobium. The sequence goes on from JASGJF010000017.1 coordinate 44,242, forward strand.
GAGATCAAACAGGAGAAAAACCGTGTTGTGAAAAGCCAGCGCTTTGAAGAAGCCGCAGCTTTACGCGACAAAGAGAAACGCCTGGGTGAAGAATTGGAAAAAGCGAAACAGCAATGGGAAGAGGAGGCTAAGAGCAAACGTATTCCAATTGAGGAAGAAGATATAGCTGAAGTAGTGAGTATGATGACGGGTATACCGGTAATGCGCATGGTGGAAGCGGAAAGTGCCAAACTGATACGTATGAACGAAGATCTTGCAGGCGCTGTGGTAGGTCAGGACGAAGCGATTGCCAAAGTGGTGAAAGCAATCCAGCGGAACCGGGTAGGCCTGAAAGATCCACGCAAGCCGATCGGTTCGTTTATCTTCCTGGGTCCGACCGGTGTCGGAAAGACAGAACTGGCGCGTTCTCTGGCACGCTATATGTTCGACAGTGAAGATGCGCTGGTGCGTATCGACATGAGTGAATACATGGAGAAATTTGCATTGACGCGCCTGATCGGAGCACCTCCGGGATACGTAGGTTACGAAGAAGGTGGCCAGTTTACAGAGAAAATCCGCCGCAAACCTTATAGTGTGGTGCTGCTGGACGAGATCGAAAAAGCCCATCCGGACATTTTCAATATCCTGCTGCAGGTGCTTGATGACGGCCAGTTGACCGATGGTCTGGGACGTAAAGTGGATTTTAAAAATACGCTTATCATCATGACTTCGAATATTGGTGTTCGCCAGTTGAAAGATTTTGGTGACGGGGTAGGATTTGCCACTTCAGCCAAACAATCCACTGTAGAAGAAAGTAACAAAGGAGTTATTGAAAAGGCGCTGAAACGCACATTCTCTCCCGAGTTCCTCAACCGTATCGACGACGTGATCATCTTTAACTCGCTGGAGCAAAAAGACATCAACAAGATCATCGATATCATTATGAAAGGTGTGCTGAAACGCCTGAACACACTCGGTTTTGAGCTGAATGTAAGTGATGAAGCCAAGAAATTCATTGCTGATAAAGGCTATGATCAGCAATTCGGAGCGCGTCCATTGCACCGGGCCATCCAGAAATATCTGGAAGATCCGCTGGCAGAGGAGATCCTGAATCACCGGATCATCAGCGGCGATGTGGTGACAGCCGACTACGACGATACAGATCACAAGATCGTGTTCTCCGTGGATCGAAAGAAGCCTACTGAAGAGACAAGCCAGACACAACAATAAATATACCCCCCGGGCACTAAAGTCCGGGGGTTTTGCTTCCTGCACTTCTTAGCGATAACTTAAAGTGATCTGTACGGGTATTTACTGCGTATTTGAAGAATGATATGTCTTATCTTAGCCGAAGAAAGCACCACCCTAACGTATAATGATCGAAATTCAGCACATCAATAAAGGATTTGAAGAAAAAAAAGTACTGCTGGATGTAAGCGCTACCATGCTTGCAGGGAAAACCAATCTGATAATCGGAACCAGCGGAAGCGGCAAAACGGTATTGATGAAGATCATGGTGGGACTGATGTCTCCGGACAGCGGAAGCGTGCTGTATGAAGGAAAGAACATTTTTGATCTGAATGATAAGGAACTGAAGGAAACACGTACTCAGATCGGTATGCTGTTTCAGGGTTCTGCACTGTTCGACAGCCAGACTGTAGAGCAGAATATCATGTTCCCACTGGATATGTTCACCCGTAAGACGCGCCGTGAAAAACTCGCGAGAGCCAATGAGGTGCTCGAACGCGTGAACCTGCAGGGTGCCAACAAAAAATTCCCGGCAGAAATGAGTGGTGGTATGAAAAAAAGGGTGGCTCTTGCAAGGGCAATTGTCCTGAACCCCAAATATCTTTTCTGCGATGAACCGAACTCCGGGCTTGATCCGCAGACCTCTATCCTGATCGACGAACTGATTTACGACCTGACAAAAGAATACAACATCACCACAGTGATCAATACCCATGATATGAATACCGTAATGGAACGCGGGGACCATATCGTGTATATGCACCAGGGCAAAAAGAAATGGGAAGGCTCGAATAAAGAGATCATCTTCAGTGATGACGAAGATCTGAACAAATTCATTTTCGCATCGGACTTCCTGCGCAAGGCTAAAGAAATCATGATGAGTGAACAGAAAGCAATCTGATATTTCCGACAAAATAAAAGCCGTCTCCTGAAGGGGACGGCTTTTGCTTTTCTAAAAAAACAAGCTTAATTCAGTACTACGTTCTGAGCCAGACTGAGGCTGTCTGCCCATTCCTTTAAAGAAGGGAACTGCTCGTCGATCATATCGTGCGGCAACTCAAACGGTTGCTGCGTAGTGGCTATAAATACGGTGTGCATACCCATTCGCTTACCGAAAAGCATATCGCTCAGGTTATTGCCGACCATTACGCTCTTATGGAAATCAATTTGTTCAAAGTCTTCTTTCGCCTGCATCGCCATTCCTACGTTAGGCTTCCGGTTTGGGTCCTGATCGTCTACCGAGGTACACGCGTAAATACTGTCTATACGGCCGCCGTTTTCAGAAACAACATGCTGCATATTGTGATGAATCAGTCGCAGATCTTCGATGTCCATAATACCGCGTCCTACTCCGCGCTGGTTCGTCACAACGAAGATATTACCGAAGGTATTGCCCAATGCGGCAAGTGCCGGCAACACTCCTTCACAGAAAGAGAAACCGTCCCAGCTGGTGACGTACGTTCCCTGAATTTCCTGGTTGATTACTCCGTCACGATCGAGAAACAAAGACCAGTCTTTGGTATATTTTGTTTTATTCATGATTGACAGATGGGTTTTCTATTTGTGTTCACTAAATAACTGCTCTTCTACCAACTGGCAGATGATATGACCGATCATGATATGGCATTCCTGGATGCGTGGTGTATCTGTGGAAGGAACATTGAGCAGATAGCCGCAAAGATCCTTCATCTTACCGCCACTTGCCCCGGTTAGCGCTATGGTGATCATACCGCATTCTTCAGCCTGGGTCATGGCATTCAGGATATTCAGCGAATTTCCTGAAGTGCTCAGTGCCACCAGGACATCGCCGGGTTTGCCTGTACCTTTGATCATACGACTATATACGTAATCGTAGCCATAATCGTTTGCAACGGCAGTGAGATAAGAGGTATTACAATGCAACGCTTCGGAAGGCAGCGGATTACGATCGCTGTAAAAGCGTCCGCTGAATTCTGCGGCAAGGTGTTGGGCATCAGCAGCACTACCGCCGTTTCCACAGAAAAGTACTTTTCCGCCATTATTAAAGCAGGAAACAATACACTGTACCACATCGCTGATGGTTTGCACGAGATGTTCGTCTGCCAAAAGCGCCTGCTTTGTCCGGACGGATGCGTTGATGATATCTTTAATCCTGGTCATAGAGTTGTAACTGTTCAAAAATACAAAAACCGCCTTGCAAAGCGATTACCGCTCACGCATATAAATAAATCAACCACGTCTTGCCGCAAAAAAGTCTTTCATCAGCTGTGCGCATTCCTGTTCCATAATACCATAAGATAATGAAGCCTTCGGATGAAACGGGTTCTGATTGCCCGCAATACGCTTATAGCCGTTCTTCGGATCTGAGGCACCGAATACGATACGCCCTACCTTACTCCAGTAAATGGCCCCGGCACACATCAGGCATGGCTCGACGGTAACATACAAAGTTGCTTCAGGAAGATATTTGGCGCCTATCTGGTTGCAGGCTGCGGTGATCGCTATCATTTCCGCATGGGCGGTGCTATCGCTCAACTGTTCCACCTGGTTGGACCCGCGTCCTATAATCTTATTATTCCAGACCACCACCGCGCCCACAGGCACCTCTCCTGCATCGTAAGCCTGTTGCGCCATGCGCAACGCTTCTTTCATAAAGTGTGTATCGTCGTACATCCGGTTATTCTTTATTTCGGGTATCAATTAAAATTGTGACGGGTCCGTCATTTGTAAGCTGCACTTTCATATCCGCCCCAAACGTCCCGCTTGCAACCGGGTTTCCGGTAAGCTCAGCCAGTTGTCGCTTGCAAAATTCATACAAGGGAATAGCTGCTTCCGGCCTTGCTGCCTCAATAAAAGACGGACGGTTGCCCTTCCTGTAAGATGCTATCAGTGTAAACTGACTAACCAGCAGGATTGCTCCCGAAGCCTGCATTACGGATTCATTCATTAGTCCCTGGCCGTCGGCAAAAATCCGGAGACCGGCTATTTTCTGGCATAACCAAAGGGCATCTTCTTCCGTATCTTCTTTATGTATGCCCAAAAGGATGAGCATACCCTGGCCTATCTGACTTTTAACCACACCGTCGATACTGACGGAAGCACCGGAAACACGCTGAATAACGGCTTTCATTAACGGCAAATGTAAAGTTCATTTTTACTTTTTCAAGTGCCGCTGCGCAATATATCCACTGCCAGCAATACACCGGAACCCAGACAGATCACGCCCACGATATTTTTCAGCAGGTTACGCCGGATGCGGAAACGCTCTATAAGCTTATTGCCGTATCGTATATACAGCAGGAAAACGATCAGAGATCCTGCACAGTTCGCAATTGACAGCAACAGGAAATGACTGCTGTCCGGAATCAATAATTGCTTGCGTATCAGCAGCAGACCCCAGAAAAACCAGAAAGGAATTTGCTGGGGATGTATGATCACCGACCAGTATCCGCGCCGGATAATATTTTCCTGCAGCGCTTCCTGTTGTTTCGAAGACTCCAGTAAAGTCCATAATCCTATTGCGAACAAAAATCCGATCGAAAGATACTGGGCAATGCGTATCACAAGGGGGTAGTGCATCAGCCGTTCCAGCATATATAAAGTACAGAAGCAATATGCACCTTCGAAGACAAGCGCCAGAATGCAGAAAAAAACCAGGGATGAGCGACTGCTTTTACGGTTCAGTTCCAGCAAACAAAGATTGACATTGTTTACCATGATGTACCCGACAATACCTATTATTAATCCTATGAGAATGATGATCATGAAGTCCTTTTATCAGTGTTGGAAAGCTGGCACTAAATTAAAGGACCCGCGATCAGCCGGACCGAAAGATTATGTGAAAAGATAATTACTATTTGCTGTACACCTCGCGGAAATATGCGACAGTGCGTTGCAAACCGTCTGAAAAACGATATTGGGGATCGTAACCAAGCAAGGTCCTGGCACGCGAAATATCCGCAAGCGAATTACGGATGTCTCCTTCCCTTTCCTGGCGATAGGTAGCCTCATGAGCGATGCCCAGAAGGTCACGGATAGCATGATACAGGAAGTTCACGGAAAAATTCTCACCTACCGCAATATTGTACACTTTGCCGAAAGCTTCTTTGTTTTCGGTAAGCATTCCGCGGATATTGGCCTGCACTGCGTTATCCACATAGGTGAAATCGCGGGTCTGTTCGCCATCTCCGTTGATGAACACCGGTGTTCCGTTAATAATCCCGGACACAAACAGTGGCATAACGGCGGCATACGGACCATTGGGGTCCTGCCGCTCGCCGAACACATTAAAGTATCTGAAACCGATTATCTGCATACCGTACAAACGGGCAAATACATCTGCATATAATTCATTGGTCTTCTTAGTGACAGCATAAGGCGATAAAGGATTTCCCACCCTTTCCTCATGTTTGGGCAGATTCGGTTCGTCTCCGTAAACCGCAGAAGAAGATGCATAAACAAATGTTGTAACTCCGCTGTCCTTCGCTGCGGTGAGCATGTTCAGGAAACCGTTCACATTTACAGCGTTGCTGGATACAGGATCTTTCACCGAACGCGGAACGGATCCGAGCGCAGCCTGATGGGTGACATATTGAATGCCTTCACAAGCACGCAGGCAGGTGTCATAATCCCGTATATCCCCGTTCACAAATTCGTATGCCGGATGAGCAGCATATAAATCCACATTCGACTGAAGTCCTGTTGCCAGATTGTCGAGTACCCGCACTTTAGCAGCCCCGTGCTGCAGCAGATAGCCTACGATATGCGAACCGATAAAGCCGGCACCACCGGTAACGAGGAATGTTTTATTGCTTAAGTCAGCGGAATGGAAAACGGACATGGATTAGAGACTCCAGTATTTGAGATGAGCAATCTTGTTTCGGTAAATACCTTTCAGATCAGCAAGGAATGCGCCGGGCTTGGTAATGCCTTTGAAATAATCTTCTTCAAGACCGGTGTAAGCCGCATGATTGACCGCAACGATCACCGCATCATAATCGGAAGCAAGCTGCTCCTGCAGGCCGAATCCATATTCGTGCTGCAGTTCCGCACTATCCGCATGAGAGTCGGTCACATGCACGGTTACCTGGTACGCTTCAAGCTCCTTCACCACATCTGCCACTTTAGAGTTGCGGATGTCAGACACGTTTTCTTTAAACGTACAGCCCATGATCAGCACTTTGGAATGACCGACATTGGTGCCGGCTTTAATAATAGCCTGAACGGTTTTCTTGGCCACATAGGCAGCCATTTCATCGTTGATCGTACGGCCGGAAAGGATTACGCGTGAGTTGTACCCCAGCTGCGCTGACTTGTAGGTGAGGTAATAAGGGTCCACACCGATACAATGCCCGCCAACCAAACCCGGTGAAAACTTCAGGAAGTTCCATTTGGTTCCTGCCGCTTCAAGCACTTCGAATGTATTGATGCCCATTTTATCAAAAATGATGGACAATTCGTTCATCAACGCAATGTTCAGATCGCGTTGGGTATTTTCGATGATTTTCGCGGCTTCAGCCACTTTCACGGAAGATGCACGGTGCACGCCTGCGCTCACGACCAGTTCGTACGTTTGCGCAATTTCTTCCAGTGCTTCAGCATCTGAACCGGAAACTACTTTTACCACATTTTCGAGGGTATGCACTTTGTCTCCCGGATTAATCCGCTCAGGAGAATAGCCATATTTAAAATCTGTTCCGGCCTTCAGTCCGGATATTTTTTCGATCACCGGTAAACAATCCTCCTCCGTGCATCCGGGGTAAACCGTTGATTCAAAGACCACATAGTCCCCTTTCTTGATAACTTTACCGAGCGTTTCTGAAGCGCGCAGTACAGGTGTCAGATCCGGTACATTATGATTATCAACAGGTGTGGGAACCGCCACTACATAAAAATTGGCTTCCTTCAGCTGCTCAATATCACTTGTAAACGTAATATCACAATTATCGAAAGCAGCAGACTCCAGTTCGTTACTGGGGTCTATCTTATTCCGCATCATACCAACACGGCTTTCATTGATATCAAAACCAATCACTTTTACTTTCCGTGCGAATGCCAGGGCTATCGGCAAACCGACATATCCCAGTCCCACGAGCGCTATTTTTGATTCTTTTGATACTATTTTATGATACATCAGGGCGTCTTTAGTGCGAGCAAAAATAAGGTGATATTTGTCGAATTGCTAATTTTCGGACTCATTTTCACCAGTATTTCAGGAATTAGCCGCTCGGAAAAAACAAAGGCCACCATTCCGGCGGCCTTTGCGAATAATAATTATACAGGGTGTTTTTATCTAACGAGATTAACGTCGCCTTTAAGTGTCTGTATGGTTCCATCCGGATAACCCACCGTTATGAGGTAGTTGTATACCCCCATATCTGCCGGTTTGCCATTATAAGTACCATCCCAGCCGTCGTTGATGTTCGTCGTGCTGAACACCTCCTGACCCCAGCGGTTGAAGATCCGGAACTCCGTCAGTGTCTGGAAGCTTGCCCCTACTATACGGAATCGATCATTACGGCCGTCTCCGTTAGGACTGAACGCGGTCGGTACCTGTACAGGGCTGCGGTAATCAATCGTTACCTTAACGCTGTCTTTATTGCTACAGCCGTTCACCCCGCTACCCGTTACAACATACGTAGTCGTTACCAGCGGTTGTACAAGCGTACTGCCGATGTTCGCATTCGTCACCCCGGATATCGGTGTCCAGTAGTACTGAGATGCGCCGAACGCATTCAACAGTACGCTCTGACCATATTTGATCGTCGTGTCTTTATTCGTTATGTAGACACCGGGAAGAGGATTTACCGTTACCGACGTACGGAACGTATCGATACACTTACCGTTATCGGCTGTTACCTCTGCATAATAAGTCGTCGTCTCCTTAGGACTCGCTATCGTACGATCGCATGTATCACAGCTCAGGCTGCTCGCCTTATCATACGTTCCTCCGGTCAGACCTTTGCTCTCATACCATTTCGTCTTGATACCATTATATGTACGCAACTGGATACCATCATTCAGACAGATCGATGCATCAGGAGTAACATAACGCGTATTCGCCGGAATAACGATCGTTACTGAGTCTTTAACCAGACAGCCATTACGGCCTACTGTCTGTACGTATACTTTCGTTGAAGAATCGATACGGACTACAGGATTCTGAAGTAATGAGTCCTGGAAGTAATCACCGGGAGACCAGCGGTACACAAACTCTGTATCGCCCGCACCACAGAAGTTCACACGGAACACAGGAAGCACCTGTGATACTACCGGACCGATCTCGGTACTTGGATTCGTACATACGTCACCGCTTGTCTGGTACGATTTCATCATCAGGTTAAAGCCCGATGCATCATAGGTCTTGATCGTAGGACCCGTACCTGCAGTAGCCTGAGAATAACAGATATCAACCAGCAGGTTTTTGCTCGTATCCCAGTTATACGGTGTAGTGAACTGGAACTTATGGTAACCGCTCGCTGCAAATACTTCGCTCGTAGAACTGTAAACCTGTACCGTTCCCGTCTCAAAGGTGATCGGTGCTGTACCGCTGAACTGTTCCAGGTCGGTACATTTCAGACTGATCTTCAGATTCGTAAAGTCCATGCTCGAACCGCTCACCGAAGACATCTCAAGGGAGTTCAGCGTTCCGGAAGTGATGTTTGCATTACGCATCAGCGAGCGTGGTATGATGTATTGTGTATGAGCTGTTGTTGAGGTACCATCGAAAGGATGGAGCAATGGCTCATCATACATATCACGACGGCCAGGGTTGGCGATCATCTTCGTGATCTCTGAAGTACAGGTTACCGTGTTATTTACGCCACACGGAAGATTACGCTGTGGTTTAGGACCCACACCCTGAGCAGAAAGATCACTTACATAACCGGGACGACAAAGGATATACGGATTCATCGGAACCTCTACAACTACACTGTTCGTGTAATCCAGCTTGATCGGTACAACATCTTTCGCAAAACAGTTCGGATTTGATGCCGAGCTTACCGTGATCGTGTAATCGATCGGTTCTTTGATACCGTTCACATCCGTATTCGCTGAGTCTGGCTGAGTCAGGTACGATGATGGTGTCCACGAGTATTTAAAGATACTTGAAGGTATACAGATATTGAAGCGGGTGTTCGGACGCGTAGATGACAACAGCGGTGAGCCCGTGTTCAGTTCACAACCCGTTCCCATTGCAGGAGCTGGAAGGCTGTAGTCGCGGATGTACTTCACGCTCGTATAGCTCGTATTGCTCGCATATACAGGATCCGGATCCCGCCAAAGTCACCTGATACTTTACTCCAGCAGATCTCTACTACTATATTGGATGATCCGTCCCAATAATAGGCTGTAGGGAACATAAAGTTGTTCCAGCCATTATTGGTCGCATAAGAAGAAGGACCGTAAACCTGAGACAAACCAGGATACGTGTTCATAGAGTTACCCAAAAGGAATGCATCCGCCGTACAACCCATTTTTATGCTCAGGTTATAGAAAGAATCTGTTGTATTCTTTGAAGGAATATTAAATGCCATCGAGTTGATGAAGCCTGCTTTCAGACCGGATTCCAGCAACTCATCACGGCGATACATGATCTGCATGCGCTCTCCGGCCGATGCTGCTATATGATAGAAAGGTGTCGGTGCTACCGAACCGATAGTACCTGTGCCAACCTGGTGATCCGCAGGAATACCGCCCACACAGCTCATCTGAGCAAGACCGCAACCCTGCTGGCTTACGTTGGCAAACAACTGGGTAAAACCTTCAGGACATACCGTATCACGGGAAGCAAAAGGCGCTATATTCGGCTGGAACCCGTCTACGATCAGTTGCGTCGTATCCAGGTAACCGCACCCATTGATATCCTGCGCATACAAGATGAAGGAGGTCGTTGTGTACGCTACCGCTGTCGGACTTACTTTCGTACTGTCATCCACAAGAGAACCAGGAGTCCAGTTCAGAGAATCAAGATTAGCAAGAGGAGTGATGCTTGATTTCAGCAATGTAGGCTTGTTCGCACATACGATCTGGTCTGCTCCCGCATCAACTGTGATCACAGGCGTTCCGATACGAACCTCAACAGTATCACGGGTCGTACAACGGTAAGGACCACGGTAAATGCTGCCTTCCAGTAAATAATTAGTCGGTACTGATGGACGTACTTTCGGACGAGCCAACGTATCATTATCCATAAAAGGAGGTGTCGTCGGGGAGCCGGACATGCTGCTCCACTGGTAGCGCATACCTGATTCTATTTTCGTACGCATCTGGTAAGGTGCTCCGTCAGGAATACAGTAAACACCGTCAGGACCTGCATCGGCATAAGGTAATACCACGATGTTCAATACGTAGTAAGAACTCAGAATCAGTGCCTGCGACAAAGAACAGGTTGAATCCGCAAAACGAAGGCTGACTGTATGGAAACCTACGTCGCTCTTGCCAGGAGTCCAGTTCAGTGTACCGATAACATGATCGGTTCCGTCTCCAACAGAGGTATACGTCGCGCCCGGTAAAGGACTCAGATCCCACTTCGCAAAAATAGCATTCATCGGACCCTGAGAGGTACCGCCTACATCAAATCGAAGGTTGGTGCCAGGACAGGCATATAAAGTCTTAGTACGGCTGTCGTAATAAGAACCCGCTATATTCGATGGAGTCGTATCAGTGGTCGGCGGGGGCGCATCACAGTTGATTACTGCAACCTGTACATCACGCGTCGTAAAACCCATCAAATCACCCGACTGACGATCATAATCATAAGTCTTGAATGCCAGAACAAACTTGCCATTGATCGTAGGCTGGAACGTTGCCGTACCGGTGCTCGGATCAAAATAATACGGATAGCTAGGATCGCTCGCTATCGGATCTGTCAATGAATAACAATAGGCTGTAGCAGGTGCTGGTGGAGGACATGCGTAGGGAATATAAATGTATGGAGTAAGAGTTGCCGAATTTCCTCGGGGTTGCTGGCTTACAGAAACCATACTGTCCAGGTCCGGATCCTGGGGAGCATTCGGAAAACTCACCTTATTGGCGCGGCAGAAGTAAGGAATAGGGTCAAGCGTATAACGCGGCGTGTTCACACGCGCTTTCTTTGAAATATTGATCATCGCGTCTACGAACAAGTCATATCCGCTGGGGCCTTGTAGATTTTGAATAGCACTATTTCTCGCTCCTTCATGCCACCAGAACACCCAATCCGAACAAGGGCCGGGAAGGGTTACGATCAGTTGCCAGCGGTGACGTACGAATGCAGGACGCAACGCTACGGATGTCGCATCCAGCGTACGGCAGGAGTTGATCTTCTTGAACGTATCGCACAGCTGATCCAGTGTATCGATCTGAGGAGTACCCATATCCCGGCTGTCACCAGGAAGACAATTTGAAATGGACTCCCAGTGCAACGTCTCGGTTTTACTAAGATCAATCGCCCCGATTTCACACGCTTTGTAAACATTCAGCGTAATTTTATAAGTATAGGGACTTGCTGCTGTGGGAACATAATCCACGCTGATATCAGCAGCCGCAAGGTGACTCGCTTTCGACTGAAAGGCAAGTATTACAGGCAGCAGATATAGCAATCCACGAAAAATATTCTTTAAAGCTATCTTCATAAAATACTATTTAAAAGGGATAGGGGGGTTAATTGTCTTATTAGCGGATCAATGTTACGTTACCTTGTTTGGACACTTTCTTACCAGATTTGGTAACGGCTTCAACGGTATAAACATATACACCCATCGGCTGAGGTTCTCCTTTGTAACTACCATCCCATCCTTCTTCGATATTGGTGGTTTCAAATACGAGCATCCCCCAACGATTGAATACCTTAAGAGAAGTAAGTGTTGCATCTCCGAGGTGTGCAGGCTTTGAATGTTGTATTGTCGCCGGAGCGTCCCGGAGCAAATGCATTCGGCATATCCACATAAGAATCCGGTGAAACGAATATATAAATAGAGTCTTCAGCTACGCAACCTGCTGCCGACACCGCACGTAATCTATATGTTGTATTCAACAATGGCGCAATTTTCGGACGCGATGAAGACGAGTCTCCATAATCCAGGAAACCGGTAAGCGGGAACCAGGTATAGTAGAGTGCGTTGCCTTCCGGACTCAACTCTAATACATCACCGGGATAAATACGTGCACTGTCCGGCAGGTAAATCACGGTACGTGGGAACACACTTATTTTAATACGGGCAGAATCCACACAAGAGTTACTGTCTGTACCGATCACCACATAATCCGTAGTAAATGTCGGCGATACACGCGGATGCAGAGAGTGGATAGAATCGATGTTCGTGGTAGGCTTCCAGGTAATTGTCTTGAGTAATGCATCACCCGCTACCAGCAGTGTGGCTGAATCGCCGGGACAGATGGATGTATCATTCCCTTTTGTGAGGAATGCGCGTGGGTTCACTGAATATACAGCGCTGTCTGTTGCAGAACAGTTAGCACGTGTGGTGGTCACTGTGAAATGTATTGTCTCGGAACGATATCCTGTAAAGTACGTAACAAATGTATCGGCGCGGGATAATGCTCCTCCTGGATACCATTTGTATTTATACAGAGAGAATACATCCGGAGACGGATTAATATCCGCAAACAGGTTCAGCGTATCTCCGAAACAAATAGATTTATCAGGACCTATATCAACAGTAGGTGTTTTGTCTACCGTGATCACAATTCGTTTTACAGAATCGGTACATCCTACACGGGAGGCTGTAAGTGTGTACACAAGTACACCAGTGTCCGTTCCCGGAGGAGTGATTGTCGTTACGCCGGGAATAAATTCGGTTGGCGTGGATACTCCTGTAGGAGGGTTCCAGGTATAAGTATAAGTAGAGTCGTTGGTAGCACCGCGGCTCACATCTCTCCAGCCCTGAAGCACCACGGATTTCCCGCTACAGATAGCGGTATCGCTTTCGCCTTTCTGCCGGAACTTGTACCCCAGTCCGGTCATGGAATTCTGCAGCGTATCGCCGGTTAGTATATAATACCCTTTCAGCAAATGCACAACGATTGTATCTTCTTTATAACACTCGCTGCCGGGTGTTGGAGTTACTTCCAGGCGATATATCAGTGAATCAGGTAATGTCAGCGGATCTACTCCATTAGGGATACGCAGTACAGGTGAAGGATCAGTTGAATCGCTCAGGTAGGTACCAGGAATCCAGTGATACGCGTACGTAAGTTCCGGCTGCGGATTCAACAGGTTTGAGTTCATTTGCAGTGTATCATAAATACACATAACAGTATCCGGGCCGGCATTGATTTTCGGATTCACAACAACGATTTTCATTTCTGCCTGATTTGTATTCAGCGCAGGAAGATCCTGGCGTTTACAACCACCGGGAATAGAAGGGGTTTCTACCAGATACACAGTTGTGGAGGACGGTCTCACCGAAGCACACGGAGGATAAGTGGTGATACCGAGCGACCCTGTAGGGAAACCGGTTCCGGATGTTGTTGTGGAATAAGTATAGGTCCCGCCTGTAGCCGAGGAATCCGGTGTAGGACAGAGGTAAGATGTATCACCAAAACAGATAAATGTATCTGTGGCGACAACATTCAATGTTTCAACAATATGGAATGTGATGGTGTCCCTGCGATGCACTTTTGGTGCGCCCGGACGACAAATGTCACTTTCAATAACCATACGTTTCACACCCTGGTCTGTTTCGTTAGGAGTCCAGTCCAGACAACCGGTAACCACATTGGTTCCGGAACCTGCATATCCTGAAGGAGTGATTGTGGAAGAACCGGAAGTAGGAGAAAATGTAAGGTGATCGTCTTTTACGTTCGTAATAGAAACAGAACCATCAGTGGAAGCAATATTGAAACATACTCTCATTGCCACATTGGGACAAATCTGCACACGACCGGCAGTATTTACGAATGCCTGTATCATGGAAGTAATGCTGAACGTAACGTTATTAGGAGTACATCCGTTATTCACAATAAACTGGATATCGCGCATTACCGTACCGACCACTTTTGTACCACGACGTTTAACCACATAGATCGTCATCATTGCCTGCTGAGCCGCTGAAACAGCATCCGGGGTCAATGTCATTAAACCGGAAGCAGCTCCGAAATTAAAGGTGCCGCCTGTCGGAAAAGGATTTGTTGTCAATGATGTTCCGGGCTTAGAACCGCCAAAAGCATAACTGGTGGGAGCAGGAGGAATCAGACATGCAGACTGATTTTCAGACGCTGTCTGCGGATCAATAAGAGAATAAGAAAGTACATCCCCGTCTGCATCAACACCCGCGTAATTAAAGGATTGTGGCACTCCGGCACACATGTATTGGATAAGATCTGTGCTGAAAGTAGGAGAAGAACTGTTAGGTGCGTCAATATTATTAAGCGTAGCCTCCGTATACATATTGTTGGTAGCCAGGGCTGCATAATTGGTAGATCCCGCATTACGCGCATCCAGCGATACCGCAAATTTCCATGTCGCACATTTTGAAGGCAATGTGACAGTGCCCTCATAGACCCATTTGCGGAATCCTTTCAGAACGGAGGCAGGAGATGTACAGGTGGTAGTCGGCGCGGAAGTACATCCGTTTCCGGGATCAACAATAGTACCATTACTGCTTAAGGGTGTTTTCTTGGTCAGCAGCACACTTCCGTTATCGGTATTACAGGTATTAAAATAACACACACGGATATTGGCAGGCTCTGTAGAACCACCACAATCGCGGTAGAAAGTGTACGTAACCAGATAAGTAGAGTCACTAACCCACTTATACGCCAGTTCTGCAGCTGCAACCCTGTTCGCAAGCGCATTTTCCGATGATAACAGGAAAAATACGGCGGACAGCATTAATAATAGGGTCGAGGAAAGTCTTTTCATTACGCTAATTTTTTTCAAATGCTAACAAATTTATTCTTTCTGGAAGAGTTATGCAAGTTTTGTTAAAAAAAAATTTCACTATTCATTATACTTCCAACTAATCTAAGACGGCGTTTTTTAAAGATCGGTTGGTTACTTAAACAAACTTTTTAAAAAAAGGAACTACATCATTAATTTCCAATTGCTTCATACACTTAAAATGACCTTTCGGACACTTGCCGTAACCCAGTTTGCTGCAAGGATGGCATGAGAGATTTTTTCGCTCCAGCGCGAGGTGTTTTTCCGCTACATTAGAATTCATATTATTAAAACCATAATAAGCGAACATGCCCATTTCCGGACTGGTATTGCCCCAAAGCGAAACGATTGGCTTTTGAAAAGCAGCGCCAATATGCATTAAACCTGTATCGTTGGAAACCAATACTTTAGCGTATTTAACAAGATCTGCTGACTCATTCAGGGAAAATTTGCCGCAGGAATTGTAGACCTTAAACGGAGCAATACCCGCAATCTCGTCTCCGGCCTCGCGGTCTTCAGGACCTCCCAAAAGAATAACAGGTATAGGACTCAATTCACAAAGACGACGCCACTGCTCTACAGGCAACTTTTTGGTTGCATAAGATCCGCCGATCACAAATCCGACATATCCTGCCCAATGGCTCATAGGAATATCTTTATGGGTCGTCTTTTCCGCCTCCGGGATAAAATAATCCAGCCCTTTGCCATCATTGTGCACTCCAAGCGGCTTTACTGCTTCAAAATAGCGCTCCACAATACTTTTATCGGGCATCAGGTTTATTTTGAGGTTGACGAGCAGCCATTTCCGTACATTGAGTTTGGGAAAATCGTATGCCGTTACGGCCAGAGCTTTGCGAACACGCGCGGAACGGACATTTTTATGCAGATCAATCACTACATCAAACTGTTCCTGTTTCAGTGCGGTAATCATAGCTGCCCGGTCTTCGGCCAGCGTATGGATTTTCCGGATATACGGGTTGGCTTCCAGGACAGGTGCGAACGATGCTTTGGTAAGGTAGTGTATCTCCGCTCCCGGAATCTGTTGCAGACACCGTACAATGGGAGTCGTGAGCACAATATCCCCTATCGATGAAAAGCGGATGACAAGTATTTTCATTCGGGAAAAGTAAAGAATCTGCGCTTATTTTCGTCCACCGGACCAGCGAAGCGCGTAGGAAATATAAAAATTGAAGTCGAAAGCGAGATTTTTTTCCGCCGCACCAAAACCGGCGATTCCTTCCGGCTTCAGATCGCCCACCGACTTTTG
The DNA here is from genome assembly GCA_049840855.1 of Chitinophagaceae bacterium. Taxonomy (GTDB): domain Bacteria; phylum Bacteroidota; class Bacteroidia; order Chitinophagales; family Chitinophagaceae; genus Rurimicrobium. Next base: position 60,597 of record JASGJF010000017.1, read on the forward strand.
ATTCAGTGCAAATTTCGACCGGACAGTCCAGCCGGCAAACACCCCCCGGAATAATTCCAGCTTCATGCCACCGGCCAGTTCCAGCCAATGAAGGCTGAAATAGTCGGATGGTATTGTCCCGGATGTTTTATTGCCGAGACCATCATCCGTATTGTAATCAGCCGCTCCCCGCTTTACCACCGCAACGCCATAACGCAAGCCTACGAATGCAAGGCTCCAGTCGTTTGGTCTTTTTCTCGTGAACAGTGCCTTATCTATTCCCGCCTGCACGAAAAAGTTGTCTGAGTTATAGCGCAATACAGGATAGTTTACTGTTGAACTTCCGAAGCCTGCTTCCGCGGCGAAATAAAGTTCCTTTTTAAAATAGTAATCAGCACTTACCTCATAGCTCCGCACTTTATCGGAAAGTAGGTTACGCGTAATCCTGCTGATATCGAACCCAAGCCTTAATTGCTTTTGGCTTGCCTGAACGGCGGGCGCAGCAGGCGCAGACGTTACCGTATCAGCAACCTCCTGTGCATGCACCATTACCGGGCAAAGCAGCAAAAGCATACTAAAAAAATATCCCGACGTTCTGGACATTCGCTTTAGTGGTGATTTCAGGATTAATAATGGCAACCGAATCCAGATTATGCCGGGTATACGGAAGCTGTTTCAAATGGTAAGTGTAAGCATACCCGCACGCGTTTGAATAAAACGTCAGTTTGCTTTCGTAAATAAAAAATAAGGTATCCGTCATGCTGTACCCGGAATCAACCTGCAAGGTCCAGCGTACCGTATCTTTCAACGGAGCCAGAACGATAGAAAAGTTGGACAATCCCTTAGCACCGTAATACCAGTACCGTGCAGAATCAATATCCAGGCAAACAAAATTTGCGTTCTGCAAAGCGGTATCCGCATATGTGTTACTCGTAGCATCAAAGCGGGAACAATGCACCGCTACGGTAGATAAGGTAGGTACCAGACAAGGATTGTCGGCGCTGTTGCATGCTGCCAGAAATGCAAAAAGACAAATGCCGGCAGTAATTACTACCGGCTTATGTGCCTGCTTATTCGCCATCCAGCAGGGAAAGAATTTTATTTACATCGTCCAGAGCTTTATCGATCTGACCCTGCAATTGGTTGCGCTCGGAGCTTACGCCCTGAGCCTCATCCAGAGCGGGCTTGAGGATATTGATCTGCATCTGCGCCTCAGCAAGTTGCATGTTGCGTTGTTCCAGCTCCGCTTTCAAACGATTGATCTCGTCTCTGCTTTCCTGGAATTTTTCCACCAGGACAGCTACCTTTTGGTGTAATACTTCAAGTTCTTTCATTACGATCTGATTTGTGCTTGTAACTTATTTTGATAGGTTGAAATTAATGTTTGCATGAATCCTTCGATCTCTGAGTCGGTAAGGGTTTTATCTGTCAGCTGGAAGGTATAACTCAGGGCATAGGATTTCTTATCCGTACCCAGCTTCTCACTTTCGAAGACGTCGAATAATGCGAATGATTTTAATGCAGGAATCTGCAACTGGCGGGTCACTTTCTGAACATCTTCATACGGCGTGGCTTTGTCGAGTACAAGCGCGAGATCTCTTTGCACCTCCGGGAATTTGGGCACTTCCGTATAGCGTATCTTCACCTTGCTCATTGCATCATACCAGTTAGGCCAGATGATCTCAGCATAATATACTTCCTGTTTAATATCGAATTGCTTCAGTAATGTGTCATCCACGCGCTTAGCTGTTGCGCACACCTGATTTTTGATCTTCCATTCCAACACTTGTCCTTCATTCAACTGAACAGATAATTTATCGAGTCCCGATAAACGCGCCAGTCTGATCAATCGCCGATTTCAGAAAAAACAGGTTGCCGGCTTCGGCCTTCTGACTCCAGGATGCCGCACGGGCATTACCGCTCAGCCACATTGCCAATACGGCGGATTGCTGGTATTTACCTGTTCCCTCCGAAGCATAAATATTCCCGAATTCAAATAAAGCCAGATCGGAATTCTTCCTGTTGATATTATACTGTAATACTTCCAGTCCGCTTTCCAGCATTGAAGGCCTTAATACGTCCAGTTCGCTGTTCAGCGAATTGATCATACGTACCAGCGTTTCATTGCCGGGATAATACCTGCTATTGGTAATACTATTCGTGATAATTTCCTGAAAGCCCATTCCGCAAAGCGCTTCAGCGATCTTTTCTCTCTGAGGACGATCTGAAGGCAAAGCTTTTACCAACGAAATATTCAGGCGTGCAGGTATCTCTATTTTATCAAGTCCGTCAATGCGCAGCACTTCTTCAACCAGGTCAGCAGCCTGGGTTACATCATTTTTACTGAACGGAACACGCACGGTAAATCCATCTTCGGTCTCACTGATAAATTCGAATTGCAGCGAGACCAGAATATTCCTGATCGCTGCATTGCTGTATGCTTTACCGCTCAGCGTGCGGATATAATTATAAGTTGCAGCTACTTCCACAGGGATCAAAGGCTGAGGATAAATATCCTGTAAGCCACCGTTTACAGATCCCCCGGCTACCGCAATAATCAGGCTTGCAGCCCGCTGTAAAGCAGGTACCACGTTTCTGATGTCGACACATTTTTCGAAGTGTGTGGCAGCATCCGTACGAAGGCCATGGCGCAATGAAGTACGGCGGACAGATGTTCCTGAAAAATAAGCGCTCTCGAGAAAAATACGTTTCGTAGCAGATGTAACACCGCTATTGTTGCCCCCGAATACTCCTGCAATACACAAAGGCTTTTGCGCATCGCATATCATCAGATCTTCGGCAAACAGGCTGCGCTCTTTCTCATCAAGCGTCACAAATTTTGTGCCTTCCGGCAGACGACGCACATGAATCTCGTTGCCACTGATCGTATCAGCATCGAATGCATGCAGCGGCTGACCGAACTCATGGAGTACGTAGTTGGTAACATCAACGATATTATTGATTGAACGGATGCCGATCGTCGCGAGCGATTGCTTCAGCCACTCGGGAGACTCAGCTACATTCACCCCATCGATGCTGATGCCTGCATAGCGCGCGCAGGCGTCCGGAGCCTCGATTGATATGGCAACAGGCCCGGAACTGCCGTTAGCAAATGTTTCCGGATCCGGCATTACAACAGAGTACGATGTACCTTCGTGATGAGATAGATAAGCGCACACATCTCTTGCCACGCCGATATGACTCATGGCGTCACTTCTGTTGGGTGTCAACCCTATATGAATTGCCGTATCAGGCGCGGTAAGTCCGAAATATTCGGCAGCTGGTGTACCCGGAACTGCTTCAGCCGGAAGGACCATAATTCCTTCGTGGCTGCTGCCCAGACTCACTTCATCCTCCGCGCAGATCATCCCCTCACTTTCCATGCCGCGGATCTTAGCCTTTTTAATTTCAAAAGGTGCGCCGTCAGAAGGGTGAACGGTTGTTCCCACAACTGCAACGATCACTTTTTGTCCGGCTGCCACATTAGCCGCACCGCAAACGATATTCAAGGGACGCCCGCCACCAACATTTACAGTCGTTACTTTCAATTTATCAGCATTGGGATGTGGCTCACAACTGAGCACTTCCCCTACAAAAATGCCCCGCAATCCACCTTTGACAGATTCCACCAATTCAGTACCCTCCACCTCAAGACCTATAGAGGTGAGGATGCCCGACAGTTCCGTAACCGACAGGTTTTTGGGTAAATAGTTAAGTAACCAATTATAAGAAATCGTCATCGAAGCGAAAAAATTTTGCCAAAGATAACCCAAGCAGAGAGGAAAAGGAAGGAAATAAAATTTGACGCGGACAAATTTACGTTTCCACAGTACAAGTGGCATAAACTGTAGAAAGCAGCGAAGTTCAAGTGTACAATTTGTGCAAATCTGTAGAGAAATGTGAAAAAAGAGGCAACCCTGTGGATTATGTTTAAATTTATGTGGATTACCGTCAGGCAATGTCTGCACAAAGTGAATAAAACAAAATGCGAGAAATCATTCGGCAGGCGTCCTTTTTGTATCTAATTTAGCAGCCCCGCGGAAAAAACCGGTAAATAATTAATGATTTTTTTACATTGATTTTTCCGTTAAAGTTTCAGCGTACAACACCAATCATAACCGTAAAAACAGAACGAACGCAGCGATGGCAGTGAATGTAAAAAAAGACTTCGGCAATTACAGAAAAAGCAAAACAGATATTTCCTCTTCCCTGGTATATGGCAAAATTCCGCCACAGGCCAACGAGCTTGAGGAAGCTGTTCTGGGCGCCATCATGCTGGAAAAGGATAAAATGGCAGAAGTACTGGAGATTATCCAGAGCCCGGATTGTTTTTACGTAAGCGCGCATCAGAAAATATACGCATCTATCCGCTCTCTTTTTGACAAGGGTATGCCTGTGGATCTGCTTACAGTTACCGAGGAACTGCGTAAAACAGGAGATCTTGAGTTTGTAGGCGGTCCTTACTTTCTTACCAAACTTACGATGAGCGTTGTATCCAGTGCGCACGTGGAAGCCCATGCGCGTATTGTGATGGAGAAATTTATCCAGCGCGAACTGATCCGTATATCCGGAGAAGTGATCAGCGACGCTTATGAAGACAGCACCGACGTATTCGACCTGCTGGACAAAGCGGAGACAGGATTATACGAGATCACGGACAAACACCTTCGCAAAAACTTCAAAAGCCTTACGGATGTACTGGTGGAAACAGTCAAGGAAATTGAAGCTGCAAAAAACAACAAATCCGATCTTACCGGTGTGCCGAGCGGCTTTGTGGAACTGGACCGGGCTACTGCGGGGTGGCAGAAAAATGCGCTGATCATTGTCGCAGCACGTCCTGCGGTCGGAAAGACCGCATTCACGCTGAACCTTGCGATGAATGCTGCAAAAAATTCTGAAAAGCCTTATCCTGTTGCATTCTTCTCCCTGGAGATGGGCGCCGGCGAACTGGTAAAAAGGATGCTTTCGGCCACCACCGAAGTAAGCATGGATGCGATCACCAAAGGACGTATGGAGGAGCATGAATTCGTACAGCTTACGCAGCGGATGACCAAGCTGGCGAATATGCCCATCTACCTCGATGACCAGGCAGCCCTGAATATCTTCGAATTACGTGCCAAGGCACGCCGTCTGAAGCAACGCCACAACATACAGATGATCATCATCGATTACCTGCAATTGATGAGCGCCGGCAATGATAAAGGACCCGGGAACCGGGAACAGGAGATCAGTAAGATCTCGCGTGATCTTAAAGCACTGGCAAAAGAACTTGAGATCCCTATTATCGCACTGTCCCAGTTGAACCGTGCCGTTGAAAACCGTAAGGAATCCAAAGTTCCGCAGCTGAGCGATCTCCGGGAATCGGGAGCGATCGAACAGGATGCCGATATGGTTATGTTCCTGTATCGTCCGGAATATTATGGCATTGAAAACAACGAAATGGGTGAAGCAGTTGAAGGCGAAACACACATTCACATTGCCAAAAACCGTAGTGGCAGCACGGCAACCATCAAATTGCAGTTTATTAAGGAATACCAGAAATTTGTAGATCTGCCGGATACAAGTTTTGGCAGCTTTCAACCAATGGACAATCCTCAGGCAGGTATCCGCCGTGATCCTGATGGGTTCGGTGATTCCAAATTTTTCATCGCCGGAGGCAATAATGGCGGATTCCAGACAATGCCTTCCAAGGCGAATAATGTAAACTGGGATGATGAAGATGACCCGAACGGCGGATCAAAAAACACGCGTCGCGGCGGCCTCGGCAACAGCTTCGGAAGCGGTCAGGATGAAGAAGCTCCTTTCTAAATTAAACGGCAAATAAAAGCAATGGCGAAACAATACTGGCTGGTAAAATCAGAACCTTTTAAATACAGTTGGGACAATTTTGTACAGGAAGGTCAGACGATGTGGAATGGTGTGCGCAATTACGCTGCACGGAATAATCTCAGAAATATGCAGATCGGAGATCAGGTACTGTTCTACCACTCCAACGAAGGGCTCTGCGTGGTGGGCATCGCAGAAGTTGTTACTACTGCATACCAGGATCCCACCACTGAAGAAACTGCCTGGGTAGCAGTGGACCTGAAACCGGTAAAAGCACTGAAGCACCCGGTAACGCTGAAAGCAATCAAAGAAGAACCGGAACTGGCTGAGATTTCTCTTTTAAGACTGGCCCGCCTATCCGTGCATGCGCTTACACCGGCAGAGTTTAAGCATATTGTAAAAATGGGTTCTTAGTCCGCAAAAACAACTTTATATAACGAAAGGGCTCTATCCTCCGGATGAGCCCTTTTTATGTTTATTGCAATTTTGTACAATTTACCGGCCTAGTACAACACTGATGCCGCCTTTCACGTATGCGACCGCCGGGTCGATTGCATAATCGGCTCCCAGCGTGAGGTACACGGTTTGTGACCTCGTCAGGTTAATATCAAATCCTCCTCCGACTGAAATGCCACGCGATGTAATGTTGCCGTCTCCGTATCGGTAGTCTTTCGTATCAATCACATAATTGTGCCCGTAAAGCGCGTCAAAAAAAGGAGAAAATATAAATTCAGGAAAAGGCCGCAGTTTAATTCCCAGATTGTACGTGAGCATCGACAAGGTGATGCCTGTACCTAACGTACATCCGATATGCCGCTCGGGGAATATCGCCAAACGCGCACCTATCGTAGCTCCGAACTCCAATCCCGTACCAATGCCGAAACTCAGAACATTATCAGACAAACTGTGCTTCTTTACAGCAGGCTGATCTTTGGCATAAACATGAGTACAGAGACAAAACGCAGGAAAGATTACTTTGATAATTTTTTTCATGGTGTGGTGACTTGTATTGAAAATTAACGTGAAGATTTTCGCGAACGCCCGCCCAGTCCCAGCGCCCCCAGGAGGGAACGGGTAATAATGCTGGCTGCTGTACGGCCAACCTGCCGCATGATCGGATTATCAAGTATTTTATCCAGTGCCGAGTCTTCCGCATCCTGTTTTCCCGGTGCAGCAGATTTTGTCTCAGACGCGCTGTCAGCTGCAGTCTGCAACTTCTCCGTCAGCATTTCATAAGCGCTTCGCGAATCGATTTCCTGAGCATATTTTGACGCAAGTCCGGATTTAGCTGCAATACTGCGTATTTCATCATCGCTCAGAATATCCATACGACTCTTTGGTGCAATGAGCATTACATGTGCAAGCGGTGTGGGAATTCCCTTTTCATTCAGCATAGTGATCAATGCTTCCCCTATACCCATCTGCGTGATCAGCTCGTCTGTCTGATAGAATTTTGTTTCCGGATAATTCTCTGCCGTCTGCCTGATGACTTTCCGGTCCGCCGCAGTAAACGCGCGCAATGCATGCTGCACCTTTAATCCGAGCTGCCCCAATACCGATGCCGGAATATCCATGGGGTTCTGCGTGCAGAAAAAAACGCCTACGCCTTTAGAACGGATAAGTTTGATAATTGTCTCAATCTGCTGCAGCAAAGCTGGTCCGGCATTCTGGAAAATAAGGTGTGCTTCATCGATAAACAATACCAGTTTCGGGCGATCGAGATCTCCCTCTTCAGGAGATACTGCATAGAGTTCTGCCAGCAGCTGCAACATGAAAGTGGCAAACAGTTTCGGACGGTCCTGCAATTCGGTAACACGAAGTATATTGATCATTCCCCTGCCATCATCGCTGATACGCATCAGGTCTTCCACTTCAAAACTTTTTTCTCCGAAGAACAGATCCGCTCCCTGTTGTTGCAGCTCTATCACTTTACGCAATATCGTACCCGTAGACGTGGTGGCGATTTTACCATACTCCTGCTCTATATCTTTTTTTCCTTCATTGCTGACAAACTGAAGAACCTTAATAAAATCTTTCAGATCGAGCAGGGGAAGCTGATGATCGTCGCAGTATTTGAAGATCATAGAAACAAGCCCCGATTGCGTATCATTCAATTCAAGAATTTTACTCAGCAGCACAGGTCCGAATTCTGTGACTGTCGCGCGCAGCTGTATACCCTGTTGCCGGCTGAGCGTCAGCAACTCCACGGGATATGCCTTTGGCAGATACTCCATTTCCAGTAAGTGGTAGCGCTCTGCCAGCCGTTCATTAAGGGATCCTGCAGCCGCTATGCCACTCAGGTCTCCTTTGATATCCAGCAGCAGCACCGGCACACTATTGTCACTCAGCACTTCGCTGATCACCTGCAGGGTTTTTGTCTTCCCGGTACCTGTGGCACCGGCAATGAGCCCGTGCCTGTTCATGGAACGTAAAGGCAGCAGTATATCGGCTCCGGAAACAACCTGTCCGTCCAGCATACCTACGCCGATCTTCGCCGCTGCGCCTTTAAACGCGTAACCGGATTGTATTTCAGATAAAAACTGAGTAGCGTCTGATGCCATAAAATGATCTGTTTATTTATAAATGTAAATATCCCGCGTGCCCGAGAAACGCAAAAAACTCCATCAGGTAGGCAATACCCAGATGCACGATCACACCTCCGTATATGGAGCGTGTACGATACGCGATCACACCCAGCAATAAGCCCCCGAAAAAAGAACTGATCGTTTCTCCAAGAGGTTTTCCGTAATGAATGGTCACATAATATGCGCACATGGGCAGGATCGCCTTATGCCCGAAGCGGGAGGCAAAAGCAAGAATGATAAACCCGCGGAAGAAAAATTCTGTAACAAGAAAATCAGAACCATATACTAGTTCATAAATGCCCACACAACGCGCATAGTCCGGTGCGGTTAGCATCCACCCCTATTTTTGAATAACGCGGGTAGGTGTTCAGAAAATCGGGCTGCGTACCGGCCCAGAACAACAGGGGTACCATAATGGCAAGCATCATGAAGTACGGAGACAACACAACGCCTTTGACTTTAAAACCATAAAAATTCTGTCTTGTTCTGTCGGCAAAAAACCAATAGACAAAGCAGGGAATCATCAGTGTGACGAACCCTCCGAGATTATAGGCAACCTTATGCTGAAAAGTATACTTGTCGGTAATTCCGTCTCCGAACATCCAGGACTTGAAATCGAAGTCTGATCCGCGGAACGCAAATAATCCTATTGCCAGCACAATAAGCAGCCACCAATTGCCGCTTTTGAGGAATCTGAAATCACGCTCCACAGCCCCCTGCAACATAAATGATCCGATAAAAGCAATGGCGTACAGACCACAATAACGGATCACCTG
>JASGJF010000018.1:0-13408 GCA_049840855.1 Chitinophagaceae bacterium
AGCAAAGAGGCCATTAAAGAACTGTTCGGTGTTATCGGTGATAAAGTTGCCAGCCGTCCCGGTGGTTATACCCGTATTATCAAACTGCCTCGCCGTATGGGTGACGCTGCTGATATGGCTATGATCGAACTGGTGGACTTCAACGAGATCTATGTAAAAGGCGGAAAAGCTGCTGACGCTAAGAAAACACGTCGTAGCCGTCGTTCTACAGCTAAAGCAACTGCTGCACCTGCTGCTGACGAAACAGTAAGCACTGCTACAGAAGCACCTGCTGCTTCAACTGAAGAAACTTCAGCTGAAGAAAATGCATAAGCTGTTAAGAAGTTGTTTTTAAAAAAGGCGCCCAAACGGGCGCCTTTTTTAATGCTATACTTCCGCTGGGGAAAACTGTTTGTTATCCCATGACCTCCCGGACATCAGCCGCCGCTTTGCACGCGTGTATGAGCCTTTTCTGGCGTTTATATGGAGTTTTGACTTACCGGTACGTTTACTGGTTCCGGTAAGACAAAAAAATAGCGGGCATTCTTAAAAGAATGCCCGCTATGATATATTTGAAAATAGCTTAATTCGCAAGCGTCATTTCGTATTGCAGCGACGCTTTACAATCCAGTGGTACTGTAACCGCGCGGCGTGTGTTTCCGTAGAAACGATAGCGAATACTGTCGCACTTGAAATAAGACGCCAGGTTCGGATCATACCAGGTTGGAAGACTCAATGTGTAGGCGGCAGTGTCGACGATATCATTTGCAACAGCAATACGCAGAAGGTTGCCATTTGCCGCAGAAGAGATACACAGGTTGGCCATATGGAAGTTGCGGAAATTGTTGTTTGCATCTGCAGTAGCAGAAGTAAGGATACAGGATTTCAATTTCACGGATTGAATGCTGTTGATCGTATAGTCCTTATTGAAGCTTTTCACGAAGCTGTCCATGTTGATCATAAAATCAAACCCCTGGATGTTATCATATTCTCCGGCTGCAGGAATGAGCGGCACCTGAAAGGACAGGTCGGCCACCAAAGCCTGCGTCGATTCAGACTTATTGTAGTTGCCTTTGTCTTTGTTACAAGCTGTAGAAAGAGACAATATACCCAAAGTGGTGACAGCAACAAAAAGGCCGATAATGGTTTTTTTCATAAGTATGGAATACTAGCGTTGTTAATGCACTGGCTTCAAAGTTAATGTTGCAGAATAACTTTTCAAAGCACTTACAGAAAAAAAGGTTAAAAAAACGAAACGCCCGAAGAGCAGCTATTTTACGATTTTTAATTCTTCGATAAAGAATTTACCGGAGCGTTCTTTCACATAGAAGTATAGCTTGAACGTACCAGTCTCCGTAAGCGCTGATCCGAGGATATACCGGCCATCGCCTAAAGGCGTTGAGCCTGTATAATCCACCTTAAACGACTTCGGTTTGTGCTTTTCGTAAAAATCATTCAGAATAAGCAGCGCGTGTCCGCGCGTAAGCGTGCTGTGGGTGTTGATGTATGTAAACTCAACTGTATTATCGAAAAACGTGGAGATCTCTTTTGTATCCAAAGCGTTGATCGAAGAGTGGATGTTTTGAATCAGGCCATTCATACTCTGCTCCGGCATATGCGCTGCAACCGGTGAGAACCGGAATAGCATCATAAGCATCGTGTAGAGTAATCGCTTCTTCATGTATAGCATTACTTTAGCCAAAAGCGTGCCACATTTTACAAGCTTACCAAAAAACTTTGCAAAAATACATTTGAGTCAATTGTATATCAATACCTTACCATGGGTTGTTTTTACATAATATGCTGACCAACAATATTTTGTATTTATTTTTGTGTATGCGGCAATGCTGCCTGCACCTTGTTAAAAAAGTGATATAGTGATTATAAAGTTATTCACAATGCATTTTCGTAAACTTGTATGTACATTTTGCAAAGTAAAATGGTAGGTAGTTGGCCTTGAAGATCGGCCGACTGTGTACATTATTTCGTTTACGTATCTGGTTCCGCTTACCGAAATCGACCGACGCATATCGCTTTCCTGCAGAAATATGATGCGCTCGGAAAATTCGTTTTTCCGGTAGGACGGCCGCATACGGGGGAATTCTTGCTCTCCATTAAAACCGGGAAGAACCTTAACTGCTGCTGAAGGAAGCTACTTTTTTCAGGCCGGCTTAATACGCTGCGACATCACTGAGTTTACTCAGTCAGTGTACGCTCACCGTTTTGAGTTTTTTATACGGTAGGATTCTTTACAACGTACTTTGTTCCAGTGCCTGTATGATATCTGCCAGTATATCTTCTTTTGCTTCCAGTCCGGCGCTGATGCGTATAAGTCCAGGCGTAATACCCACGGTCAGTCGCTCATTTTCGCTGAGTTTTGCATGCGTGGTGCTTGCCGGGTGCGATGCGATGCTGCGTGTGTCGCCCAGATTGGCGGTCAGCGACAAGAGGCTGGAGTGCGTCGAGAAAACGTCTGCCGCTTTCCAGCCCTCCTTTTAATTCGAAACATACGATCCCACCTCCGTTTTTCATTTGTTTTACGGCGATATCGTATTTAGGATGACTTTTCAGGAACGGGTATTTCAACGAAGCGATAGCGGGATGTTGTTCGAGCGATTGTGCGAGGAACAGTGCATTGGATGCATGACGCTCCATACGCACGTCCAGTGTTTCCAGGCTTTTGCTCAGCACCCATGCATTAAAAGGAGATAATGCAGGCCCCGTGCTTCTGGCAAAGGCATAAATTTCTTTTATTAATTCTTTCCTGCCCACAATTACGCCTCCCAGCACACGACCCTGTCCATCCAGCCATTTTGTAGCGGAATGAATCACCAGGTCTGCGCCCAGCTCAACAGGTGTCTGCACGACCGGCGTGGCGAAGCAGTTATCTACATTGAGCAAAATGCCGTGCCGCTTAGCCACTCTGGCGATCATCCCGATATCCAGTATATCCAGTCCGGGATTTGTCGGGCTTTCCAGGTAAATCATTCTGGTATTCGGTCGTATTGCCTGTTCCCATTCCGCTTCTGAAGCGCCGGCCTTTATATAAGAAGCATTTATCCCGTATTTAGGCAGATATTTCGTGATCACCGTATGGGTACTTCCGAAGATAGCATCGCAGGACAACAGGTGATCCCCCTGTTTGAGCAATGCCATGATCGCTGCGAAGATCGCGCTCATGCCGCTTGCCGTTGCGTACCCTGCTTCCGCGCCTTCGAGGGCCACCATTTTATCCGTAAATTCCTGTACGGATGGATTGCTGAACCGGCTGTAGATATTATCCTCTGTTTCGTCAGCAAATGCAGCGCGCATTTCCTCGGCACCGTCAAAGCAAAAGCTGCTGGTGAGAAAGAGGGGAGTGCTGTGTTCCATCTCTGCGGTACGCGGTGTCTGAATGCGAATGGCACGTGTGATTTTCTGCATGATCTTTCCGATAATTATGGTGTATGACAGTTATCCTTTATGTTCTGCTTTCCATTCGATAACGCAGCCTGCCGCACGTAAAGTCGCCGCGACGGAACAGTATTTATCTATCGAAAGAGCACACGCCTTATGCGCCTTATCCATATCCACATTACCTCCGAAACGGAATGTGATGTGCACATAGGTCCACAATGCGGGTTCTTTATCTTTCTCGCGTTCGGCCTCTATGATCATCTCAATATCTCCGATTTCCTGACGTTGCTTCTGCAATATCGAAACAAGGTCTATTCCGCTGCATCCGCCCATGCTCATCAGCATAGCCTGCATAGGTCGTACACCACTGTTATTGCCGCCGATCGCTGCTGCCGCATCCATGCGCATAGTATGTCCTTCAGCGTCTTTCGCTTCGAAAGCGAATGCATTATCTGCTCTGTGTAATTCCAGACGAATCATTAAAAAGTATTTCCTGCAAATGTAATCGTTTCATGTCCTTACTTTGCGCTCAATTGAAAGGATGCTATGGCTTTATTGCATTACACGGAAGGGCTGACACTGGAAAGCGGTACTCATCTGCCGCATCTGGACATTGCCTATACCACTTACGGGCATTTTACTGCCGGAACCAGCAAGGTTGTATGGATATGTCACGCACTTACTGCTGATTCGGATCCCGCGGAATGGTGGAAAGGGCTGGTGGGTGAGGACTATCTGATCAATCCGGATACTTACTTTATCGTGTGTGCAAACATTCTGGGTTCCTGTTACGGAACGACCGGGCCGCTGAGCAATAACCCCGCAACCGGAAATCCCTATTATTCCGACTTTCCGGCTTATACGATCCGCGATATGGTGCGGGCGCATCAGGTGTTGTGCCGTCATTTAGGGATACAGGAGATTTACCTGCTGGCCGGCGGCAGTATGGGAGGATACCAGGTGCTGGAATGGTGTGTGCTGGAACCGGAGCTCATCCAAAGGGTATTCCTTATTGCTACTTCTCCGGCAGAGAGCGCATGGGGCATAGCGATACACACGGCGCAACGCCTTGCTATAGAAGCAGACCCCGGTTGGAAAGAGCATCATGCAACGGCCGGAGCAAACGGCCTCAAGGCTGCAAGAGCTATCGGGATGCTTACCTATCGTGATTATGCGGCATTTGTGGCATCACAGTCAGATCCGGATACTGATAAGACGGATGGTTTCCGGGCCGAATCCTATATCATTTACCAGGGTGAAAAGCTGGTACGTCGCTTTCATGCATACAGTTACTGGCTGCTGACCAAAGCCATGGACGGCCACCAGCTGGCGCGCGGCCGCAATGTAAATCCGGAACAGGCACTTCAGCTGATACGCCAGCCTGTATTGATCATCGGCATTACCAGCGATATGCTTTGCCCGCTCCGGGAGCAGCGGTATATGAAAGAACATATCCCGCATGCAAAGCTGATCGAGATTGATTCCTTATTCGGTCATGACGGATTTCTGATCGAAACCGCGCAGATCAGCCATCATCTCGGTGAATGGCTGCGCGATAACTAAACACGTATGATAAGACGAAAATAAGGGAAGACGCAGGTCTTCCCTTATCTGTGAAAGTTGTTTTAAGCGGAGAAGTGCGAAGCAAATTCCTGCACATACGCTTCCAGTTTTGTTGCGCCTTGGAGTGGCTTTCCGGAATCGTTGAAATGCTGCTGTATAGAGCCATTGCGTAGTCCCGCTCCCATTTCCGTGTACAAAGCGGCAATCTCTTCGGGTAGTCCGGCTTGCGTCATGCCTCCCATCGATTGCTCATCAGTAAACTGCACCCAGGGAAGTTCCGGTTTGCCGATAGCAGCACCGATCAGGCGGGCGTAATCATCTGCGCTGCGCAGATCGCTTACGATATACCGCACATCTTTCCCAGTCCCGGGTTGTACCAATGCTTCAGCCACGGATGCTGCGATATCTTTAGGGTGCACAAAGGGAATCAGGGTAGATCCCGGGTAGTTGGCTCCTACGATACCCGCAGTTTTGATCAGCGGAATATCGTTATGGCTGTTTGTGTAGAAATAGCCTGCACGCAGAAAAGTTACGTTTACATCGTTAAGTTGCCCGTACAGCCCTTCGATCTGGTGAAGACCGGCAATAGGACCATTGCCGCTGGCTTTGTCGGCACCAATGCTGCTGAGCATAACCAACCTTTTCACCTTTGCGGCACCGATTGCCTGAGCAAACGCTTTTCCCGCAGCCACAGTATTGGCAATAATACCGGATCCACCCATATTAGGAGGGGTCATTGCAAATACGGCGTCTGCTCCGGTAAAGCTCCGGGTGAGAAAGTCAGCGTCTGTTACAGAACCGACCGCAGCCTTGGCGCCTGCCTGTTCAATTGCCGTGCTGCGTTCACCTGTGCTGGTGACAACTGTTACCTGATGGCCTGCTGCTGTAAGTTGCGGTACGAGATGGCGGCCGATGTTCCCCAGGGAACCAGTAATTGTAATGTTCATTGTTTTGGAATTTTTAGAACACAAAGGTATTTTTGTACTTACTTTTATACAAGTACTTACCCTAAAGTAGGTGTGATTCGCAACCGCAGTATCTCCGGAATTGTTTCAATTTTGAATTTATATACCTGACTTTTATGACAGCAATCAAACCGAGTTCCACTATCCAGGAAAATAAGCAACACTTGCTTGGGTTATGTCCTGTGACTTATCTTATGGAGCGCATAGGAGCGTATTGGAAGCCTATTATCCTGTATCATCTTTCCACCGGAGATAAGCGTTACAGCGAATTGCGCCGCGCTGTTCCGGCCATTACGGAAAAAGTACTGATCCAGCAGTTAAAGCAACTGGAAGCGGACGGCCTTGTTGCTAGGAAGGCATTGCCTGTAGTGCCACCGCATGTCAGCTATGCACTTACCCGTTCCGGCAGGGGATTAATGCCGGTGATCGAAGCGATGGCGCAATGGTCTTTCCAGGAGCAGGCGGGCTTATTCAAAGAATCTTAAGGCGGCGCTGCCCGGCTGCCGTCCCGATGTCTGGCAGGTGCGCCTAATAAGGGACATTAATCTCGAAGCCGCCGACTACTACGCGTGTCTGTGCACCGTTAAAGGAACTCGACAGGGCGACCTCGAATGTACCGGTTATACTCTGACTGTCGATGGTGCTGATGATGATCTTGCCGCTTACCAGGCTGTCGGGGTAGAAGTCGTAATAATCCGTTGTCTCGCTCAATGCTATGTTGTGTATTGACGGGCTTTTATATGTTCCCGTATCTGTGACGTTTGGCAGGTACAGGTTGAAATGCTCATTGTGGTATCCGTCGGCCTGAAGTGTGGCCGTTCGCGTCATCGGGTCAAAATTGCCGTTTATGGTTTGCATATTATAGGGTATACATCTTCTGAAAATTTTACATTCAGGAACGATCCCCGGTGAATCGATTTGTCCTTGCTGCAGGAAGCAAACCCGGTCGCTGCAATGAAGAGGATAAGTACAATATAAGGCTGACAGAGCACGGTCTTCAGGAAGCACGGAAGAAAGTTGATTTTCATAATCTTAAGGTTTAGGGTTAATGTATCGGTTCATTTTCTTTTATGTCGTCTGTGGGATGCAGCATAACCGGTATGCCACCGGAAAGCTGACCAAATATTTCGGAGGAGTCACTTTTTCTCAATCCTTCCCGCACATCCACGAGATGCGCCTTCCCGCTTTTTTCGGTTACAACGTACATGCGCTCTGTAGAGCGTACTATGGCGGATGACGGAACGATCAGCGATTGAGTGGGAGAGGATAAGGGAATATCTACCTCAGCATACATACCTGCTTTCAGAAGCTGTTGCGCGTTGGGTACATCGATTTCTATTGCTTCCGAACGCTCACTGCCGAGGGCCTTTGCCATGCGGCTGATCTGGGCGGTAAAAGTTTTTCCTGTAAGCGCATTGAACGAAAAGCTGACCGGATGCTTTGAGTCGATCTTGTCGACATAGTCTTCCGGTATCATCACTTCCAGTCTTAATTTGCCGGAAGCTTCCAGGATAAACATCGGCGGATCGCTGGCTTTGTTACCGCCTACGAGTGCTCCTTCAGATACATTGCGCTGCACGATGATCCCGTCAAACGGTGCCGTAATGGTGAGATATTTGTTGATGCTCCCGGATGAGAACAGGTTTGCTTTCTCTGACTGTACGGCTGCCTCGTCGGCTTTCATACGCGCTTGGGCCATGTCCAGCTCCAATGGAGCTACGGCTCCCGGTTCTTTTGCAGCTTCCTTCAGCCGGGTATACCGCTCCCGGCTTGCGGCGGCTGTTTGCTGAATCTGGTCGTATTTGGACATGGCTGTTTGCAACTGGGATTCTATTTTCCGGCGCTTCCAGTTTTGCCAGCACCTGTCCTTTATGTACAAAGTCGCCGCGATCGACGAGCAGTTGTTTTACGAACCCGCTGACCTTTGGGAAAATACTTACCTGCTCATAGGGTTTTAGCTGACCGGGAAGTTTCACCGAAGCGGCGAAAGAACTACAGCAGATGCGGCCGAGTGTGTTGTTCCAGCAGATTTTTTTTGCGTGTTAGAAGTTAAATCGGCAGGGTGCTGCTCCTCGGAGCAGGCTTCTGTAAGAGAGGTGAGGATCAGCATTAATGGAATGAGATATTTCATGAGTTTGCTACTTTTTTTTTTTAAATGGTTAATCCTGTTGTTCATTTTCCGGCATCAGTGATGGGGATGTATAGGTGGTTTTACGCTGTACCAGGGCAAAAACCTGCGGCAGAATAAATAAGGCTGCTAAGGTGGACGCAGCGAGCCCACCGATCACCGCACGGCCTAACGGAGCACTCTGTTCTCCGGCTTCCCCCATGCCGGACGCCATCGGTATCATCCCTGCTATCATTGCCAGACTTGTCATCAGTATCGGGCGCAGACGGATGGAAGCACTGGTAATTGCCGCTCTTGCAGCATCACGATACTCCAGACGCAGTTTTTCTGCATTGGTGACGATCAGTATCGCATTGGCGACAGACACGCCGGTGGACATAATCATGCCCATGTACGATTGCAGGTTCAGTGTGGAGCCGGTAAGCAGCAAGGCGATGAGTGATCCTGCTATTACCGCGGGAACAGTGCTGAGTACGGTAAGCGAGAGTTTGAACGACTGATAGTTTGCCGCGAGCAGCAGGAATATGACGAGAATCGCAAACAGCAGCCCTTTCTGCAGGCTTCCGAGTGTTTCGGTGAGCAGGCTAGACATCCCGCGAACTTCTACAATGGTGCCTTTAGGAGGTGTTCCGGCTGCTTTTACGGCGTCCTGCACCGCTGAAGTAGCGGTGCCCAGATCTTTTTTGAATATATTGGCGCAGACAGTCAGGTACCTGCGTGGCCCCGACCGGTCATATTCTCCCGGTACATAGTCTGTGGTAAACCGCGCAACGTCTCCCAGTACCGGAGTGCTTTGTCCTTTTACCAGCGGTATCTCACGCAGCTCGTTCAGGTTGTTCATCACATACTCCGGTACCTGCACCTGTACCTGGTAAGTATAAGCCTTCGCCTCATCCAGCCATTGATTTTTTTCCGTAAAGCGGCTTGATGAAGTACTGGCAGTGACCGAGCGTGCGATATCCTGGATGTTCAGCCCCAGTTGTGCAGCTTTGATCCTGTCTATGCTGATAGCGATAACCGGCACCCTGAGCGGCTGGGCTATATGCACATCGCGCAGATACGGTATTTTTAAAAGCTGCTGTTCCAGTTTGCCTGCAAATGACTCTATATCGTGCTGGTCTTTTCCTGCCACCCTGATTTCTATAGGTGAAGTCGCGCCCTGGCTCATGATCTTTTCAGTCATGTCTATGGGCTCGAAGGATACGTGCAGAGAAGGCAATGAATAAGCAATATTTTTACGTAGCATATCTTTGAGCGCATCCATATTTACCTTGTAATCTTCTTTCAGATTTACCTGTATGATCGCTTCATTGGTTCCTGTATTGAACAGGTAGAGATTGCTGGTTCCATAGCTGGAGGGAATCAATCCTATGTAAGCCGAACTGATCGCTAAACTGTTATCCACAGTAGCGCTGATGATCTGAAGTGCTTTCTGAGTGGCTGTTTCCGTGCGTTCAAGGCGGGTGCCCTCCGGCGCTTTGATGCGGATCTGGAATTGCCCGTTATTGATGCGGGGCATCATGTCTTTGCCGATAAAGACGAATTGGAAACCGGCCAGTAATAAAACTGTGATCAGATAACTGAACACGGTTGTTTTGCTGCTGTTCATGATCTTTCCGAGTAGTCTTGTATAACCTGTTTTCACGCGTTCGAACATATCGTTCTGTTCGGGGAAATTCCTTTCCTGGTCGGCATGGTGTGTAACCTGTTCTTCTTCGTTTTTGTCTAAAGCCTCGCCCGCATGGGCATGCACGCGGCTATGCTCATAATGCTGATAGCGATCGGGTTTAATCATCCAGTTGGCAAGAATGGGCACCAGCGTTTGTGCCGTGATAAAGGACACGATCATCGTAAACCCTATGGAAAGCGACAATGGCAGGAACATTGCTTTGGGTACCCCGGTCATTAAAAATGACGGAGCGAATACCGCGAGGATACACAGTAGTATCAGCAGCAAGGGGAAGAAGATTTCGGTACAGGCATCATAGATCGCCTGCTTTTTTGTTTTTCCCATTTCCAGATGCTGATGAATATTCTCTATCGTAACCGTAGCCTGGTCCACAAGAATGCCTATTGCCAGGGCCAGTCCGCTCAGCGTCATAATATTGATTGTCTGACCCGCCAGGCTGAGCATCAGTATGCCCGTTAAGATAGATACAGGTATGGTGATAACCACAATAAGGCTGCTGCGCAGATCCCGAAGGAAGAAGAGCACCATAAGGCCGGTCAGCAGTGCGCCCAGGGCTCCTTCCGTAACCAGGCTTTTTACCGAATTGATCACTGCTACGGACTGATCGAATTCATATGAAATTTTCACATCGGCAGGGAGCAGCGTCTGTATATCCGGTATTTGTTTTTTCAGATTTTTCACGACCTCCCAGGTTGATGCATCTGCGGTCTTTACGACAGGAAGATATACCGAACGCTTACCATTGATCAGTGCATAATCGACTGTAATGTCCGCCGCATCTGCCACGCGGGCAACATCTCTTACCAGCACTGTAACGCCGCTCCTGTTGACTACGGGTATATTCCCGAATTCGTCTACGCTTTTGATCAGGGTGTTACTGGTGGTAATGTACATGGTGTTGTCCATCCGCAGGTTGCCTGAAGGAGACATGACATTAAATTTTGCGAGCGCAGTTACAACTTCATCCGCAGTCAGACCGTAGCTACGGAGTTTTGCCGGGTCTACACTTATCGTTACAGACCGTGAGTTGGCGCCGAAAGGAGGCGGCGCGGAAAGTCCGGGTATGGTGGAAAAGGTAGGGCGCACCCGTGTTGCAGCTAAGTCGTAGATTTCTTTAAGACTGCGTGTGGGACTGGACAAGACAAGCTGACCTACCGGCAGTGAAGAGGCATCGAAGCGGACTACCTGTGGCGGTAATGCACCCGGAGGGAAAAATTTCATAGCCCTGTTTACCTGCAGTGCCACCTGCGCCGAGGCTTCCGCCATGTTCGTATTTTCATAGAAGGTCATTTTGAGCATCGTCAGACCCTGTATGTTTTTTGTCGAGATGCTTTTTACTCCGTTCACGTACAGGAACTGGTCCTGAAGCCGCGTCGCAAAGAAGCCTTCCATCTGTTGCGGTGACATGCCGCCATAAGACTCGATCACATATATCGTCGGCAGGTTGAGCTGCGGGAAGATGTCAATAGGTATATTGAACAGGGAGATAGCAGAGAACAGCAAAAGGCTGAACGCAATAACAATGACGGTAATGGGTCTTTTCAGAGCCCCCGAAACCATAGACATACTTGTGGGGTTTTAAAATGATTTACGTAACGCTTTCGTTGTAACGCTGCGGGATAATTACAACAGGTTAACCAACTCCTGCAGGCGACCTTCCGTCACCACACGCTGAAGCAATGTTTCACTGTATTTATATCTGGCCAGAATTGCATCCGTCTCTGCCCGGTACAACAGGTTGATGGCGGCGTTCAACTCCAGTATATCGGTAAGGCCGTTGCGGTATAGCGCCAGCTTCTGCCGGTACGCAGCGTTTGCCGCTTCCAGTTGCACGGGGATCAGCTCCAATCGTTGCATGCAGGTCGCGAGATCAGCGTTAATACTATTAAGTTGCAGAGACAATGCGCTACGTTGTTCCTGCAGTTGCCTGGCTACATAGTCGGTGGTGGCTTTTTGAACCCTCAGTTGCAGTTGCTTTCTTTTCAGGTCGAAGATGTTGTATACAAAACCGACGCCTACCAGATAATTATTCCGCTCAAAGCCGAATCCTGTCGGCAGGGAACGGAAGTCTCCTGTGGGAGTGAGGGATGACCCGCGGCTCCATGCAGCAGCATCAAGCGTGATCTTTGGATTGTAGCTCCGGCGCACCAGAGACTCCCGGTTCAGGCTGTTTTTATAACTCAGTTCGAAGGGGAGTACAAATGGATTATTTGCAGCGTCCGCAGACCAGTTATCAATAGGTGGGAATAGCTCAGGAAACTGACGTATTACAGCCGTATCTGCGATCAGGCGGCCGGTATCCAGTCCGCTTAAGGCGCTTAGCTGCAACTGGGTCCGTCTGAGCATATTGCGGAGGTCGATATAATTTAATGTAGCCTTCGAGAGCTCGGCTTCGGCAATGCTGGTGTCTACCCCGGCCCGTACTCCGGCTGTTGCGAGTGCTTCTATCGAGCGTTTGATTTCCTCATTACGGGTAATATTGTTTAACTGCACGGTTAGCAGCTCCTGCAGCTGGCAAAGCCGCAGGTAATTATCTATTGTGGCCGCCTGTAATTTATAGCGCGAAAGGGTGAGCCTGGCCTGTTCTATCTCCATATCGGAAGACGCGACATTCCGTTGCGCGGCGTATGCTCCGAAATTGCAGATCTCCCAGCTAAAGGCTGCGATGCCGAGATCAGTAAGCAGTGTGCTTGTATTGGCATCTGTTTGTACCCTGGAGTTCCCGGGGACAATTCCGTAGGAGAAATATCCGCCCGGCAGATTGTTGTTGGTTCCGATATCAGTCTGGTAACTGAGCTTTAATGAGGGTAGCCAATTGTAGGCTGTTGCTTCGGCCTGCGTCTGGCGTATACGGACAGCGGCAGAGTCTGTGAGCAGGGCGGGCGCATGACGCTCAACCTGTACCAGCAGTTCTCTGAGTGAGACAGGTGTTTGCGAAAAGCAATGGGACGCATAAAATGTGAATGGAATGAAAGCGCAAAATCGCTTTATGGAATACATAGCAGATACTTAACGGTAATAATGACGGAAGCAGCGTTAAAAAAACGCATCGGTTTTGCCGCGCTTGATTCATCGCAGCTTCTGTCCTTATCAGACTGTTAGTTTCTGTTCTTTGAGATATATTTTCCGTTCCGGAAGGATGCGGTAGTGAATATTCAGCAGGTGCCTTGCCGCTATAATGCCGGATAACGCGATCTGTTTCTTCAGATATCCTTTGTTGATCTGGCCGGTCTTGGGGAGGGAGGCTTTTGCACGGATTATCTTTACGAGTCCACTGGCTCTGCCGGCATCATATTTGCTGCGCGAGCGGGAGAAGGAATTTGTTTCGTGGCGATGGTGATGAACGGTATGTGGCGTCAGCGGACGCAGGGCTATCCGAAGCGTAGGCTTTACCGTAACCAATAAGGTTAGCAAAAAAAGCATGCATCTGAAAAGTCGGGTAGCTTTCACGAAGCCAAAATTATACTTATTGAGAATCGGGCATGAAAGTTTTTTGTTAAGCGTTAGGTAAACACCCGGAATGCGCTTAACGCGCGGCTTTCATTACCTGACATCCTCCGCTGGTTGAGTGGCTTTGTATGTTGTCCGCCTGGGTTTATTTGTAAAGGAGCAATTGTATAAAACAAAATCCCGACTGAAGGAGGTGCTGTTCAATTCTATCGTGTTTCCCTATTAACCTTAGCAATA
>JASGJF010000019.1:0-82467 GCA_049840855.1 Chitinophagaceae bacterium
CCTTGGTTCGGTTAGGTATTGCTAAGGTTAATAGGGAAACACAATAAATGCAACAGCACCTTGATAAGTAATTTTGAAACTCTCAGCTTCAGTGTTGATGGAGACATGGGTACACTGGTGATGAACGTCCCCTCGAAACTCAATGCCCTTAATATTCAGGTTCTGAGGGAGTTGAAAATGGCCCTGCAGGAGCTCCATCGTTCTCCACTGCGGGGACTGATGGTGACGGGAGAAGGCGAGAAGGCCTTCATTGCTGGAGCGGATATCAGTGAGATGAAATCCATGAATTCAGAGGAAGCAAGGGCCTTCTCAGAACTTGGTCAACAGGTGAGTGTGGGACTGGAAAATCTTCCCTATCCCACCGTTGCTTGTGTGAATGGTTTTGCCCTGATGATCCTTTCAAATGGCCCTCCTCCTGCGACTTTATCTTTGCCACCAGGAATGCTGTCTTCGGGTTACCAGAAGTAAAACTTGGCCTTATCCCAGGATTCGGCGGAACCCAGCGACTCACTCGTATCGTCAAGAAGGGCCAAGGAGATAATGTTTTCCGGCAGAAATGTAAATGCTGATGAAGCACGTTCCTTGGGAATTGCTCTCGAAATTTACAGCGACAAGGCCCCAACTGCTGGACGAGACCCGGAACTGGTTTAAGTTGGTTAAGGGAAACTCACGCCATGCCATTTGTGAGGCCAAGCAAACACTGAAGAGTGGGACGGAGTGCACACTTGAAGAAGGCCTTGCCATCGAGGCAAAGGCCTTTGGATGCATATTCCAGACTGAAGATATGGTGGAAGGGACAGCTGCCTTCCTTGAAAAACGAAAAGCAACTTTTAAAGGAAAATACGTATGATCGTCGATGAACAGTACAAAGAAATTCGCGACATGCTCAGTAAATTCTCTGACTCTGAGGTCAAACCTTTGGCGGCGAAAATCGATCATGAAGGTTACATGCCGAAGGAATTGATCGCGAAGCTCGCTGAGAACGGATTTCTTGGCTCTTATGTGCCTGAAGAATACGGCGGTGCTGGCATGGACTATATGTCCTATGCTTTGATCGTTGAAGAAATGTCACCGTAACTGTGCTTCATACTGGTGTGTTTATCTCTGCTCACACTTCATTGGGAATTTGGCCGATTTTGAACTTTGGTACAGAAGCCCAGAAGAAAAAATATCTTCCGAAATGGCAGCGGGGAATGGATCGGATGCTTCTGTTTGTCTGAGCCAAATGCCGGATCAGATGCTGGATCTCTCACCACTTTTGCTGAAGATAAGGGTGATCATTGGGAAATTAACGGCGTAAAGAACTGGATCACCAACGGTAAAGAGGCCGGCGTGTGTATCGTTTTTGCTAAAACTAAAAAGACTCCAGACTATAAAGGTATTTCTGCCTTCATTGTCGAGACCACCACTCCTGGTTTTTCTATCATCAAAGAAGAAGACAAGCTCGGGATTCGTGGCTCGTCTACCTGCCAGTTGGCCTTTCGATAAAGTGAAGGTTCCGAAGGACGCACTTTTGGGCGAGCCCGAAAAGGGCTTCCGTGTGGCCATGGCAACATTGGATGGCGGCCGAATTGGTATTGCTTCCAGGCCACTAGGGATTGCCCAAGGCGCCTTTGATTATGCGATTCGTTATACGAAGACAGAGTGTTCAGTTTGGGGCCCCACTTTCTGATCTTCAAGGAATTCAGTTTATGCTGGCAGATATGAGCACTAAGATTCGGAGCTTCGAGGCTTTCTTATTTATCACGCTTCTCACTTGAAGGACGCTCATCTGCCTTACTCAAAGAGTCGGCCAAGCAAAGTTGTTTGCCTCTGAATCGGCCATGTGGATCACCACCAAGGCGATCCAATTGTGCGGTGGAAATGGATACACAAAGAATATCCAGTGGAGCGCTTTTTCCGAGATGCCAAAATTACTGAAATTTATGAAGGAACTTCTGAAGTTCAGCGCATGGTAATCGCCTCTGCAGAATTGAAGGCCGTTCATTAATATTACTCGTCATAAAGCGCTGTCTTTGCTAGTTAGTGTACCCACTAAATTTGTTTTGAAACAAAGGCTCTTTGTCGGCCATTGTTTTTGAGGAGAAATTTATGGCTAAAAAGAAAGCTTGTGCTGCTAAAATGCCTGTTAAAAAAGCCTGTAGTAAAAAAACTGATGCGAAAAAACCAGTAGCAAAAACTCTTCCAAAAAAAGATATGACAAAATAGTAAAAAAAGCACCGGCTAAGAAGGCCGCACCTGTTCCTGCTAAAGAAAGTTGTTCTGCTAAAAAACCAGCTCCAGTTCCAGCGAAAAAATTGTTGCACTAAACAGCCAAATCCAGCTCCTGCCAAAAAAGGCTCCTGCACCTGCGCCGAAGTCTCATTAAAGACAAGATACTTAAGGCTGCCGAGTAAGATCGTTGAAAAAGTCACTGCTCCAAAACTGTCCCGAAAGGCGCTCAGCGAGGCGAAAACAGCTAAAGCTCCTGGCTAAAAAAGTAGCCAGCTTCCAGTTAAGAAGCCTGTGAAAAGAAAAAGCACAAAAGAACTGGATAAGAAAAAGAAAAAGATAGAAGCCGAATCTGAAAAAGCAAAGAGAGAAGGAAGAAGTCTCAAGGCCGCTGAAACAAGAGGAGAAAGTTCCTGGTAAGCGTGGTCGCCCTGCTAAAGCGAAGTCTGCTGATGAAGATGGAGACTTTGAGGACGAAGACGAGGACTTTGATGATGAAGACCTAGGAGAAGATCTTCCCTACGAAGACGAAGAGGAGAAGCCTCGTCGTGCTCCAGGAAGATGATGATTTTGATGAGTTCGAAGAGGACTATAAAAAATCAAAGGCTAAAGAGAAGAAATGGTAAGAAGGCCTACGAAGAAGACGCGGAAGTTGATCTTTTCGTAAGCAAACCTTCTAAGAAGTACAACAATGCAATGTTGGCAGAGATGAGAAGGCAAGATTGCCGATGAGATCGCCGAGCTAGAGAGAGCATTTCAATTGGAAAGACATCGCTGCTTCAATTGGCTCGATGGACTTCTTTATTGATCCGAAAAATGACGAATGCATTGAGAAGGGTTGTGATAACATTCGTACTACCCAAAGACTATTGCCGTCTTCACTATATCCGTAATCGGAAAACGATCCAGAAGAAACGTGAGATCTTGAAGGAAGGTAAACTTCAGGAATATCATTGAGGAGCTTATCTCTAAATATCCTCCGAAGTATATCGAAGCTCTCTTGTCAGATCTTTCTGACGATAAAGAGTTCTATAAGATCCTCAACGAGCTCAACATCACTTCTGAATTCGACTTTGAAGAAGACGAATTTGAGAATGCGGTGGATGACGATGATGATTCTGATGATATTGGAATTGAGACAATTTCTACTTCTCTTCGCTACGAAGACGAATAAAAAAGGCTCCGAAAGGAGCCTTTTTTGGGTAAAACTCCGCTACAGAAATTATTGCAAGGTGTCGTCTTCGTCGTGCTCAATATCCTCAAACTCCTCTCCCAAGAGTCTATTGGCCTCAAGAGTAAGGTTTACGTTTTCGCGGGAGAGTTTATAGAAGTAGTTCTGGTTCTTATGGGTAACTTCCTGCCAGATTAGGTTCGAATTCATTCCAATCTTCCTGAGCAAAAATCTCGTCAAAGAACAGACCGATCACTTCAATGAAGTTCGTCTGGGTTTCTTTTAACTTCTCTTCGTTGGAAATCTGGTCGGCTTCACAAGAAAGGAAACAGGCGATAGGTGCGGCAGATTCGTCTTTTTCTGATAAATAAGAAACAATTACAAGCAGTTCTTCAGAATATATTTGACCATAAACATCAAAATAGCGATCGTTTTTCTTACACTCAGTTTTTATAGGTTTCATTGAGAAGGCGGGCCAGGCTTTCTTGCCAGTCTTGTGGGAGTACTATTCCCTTTTTGGAGGACTTTTTTCTGCCGAACATGATGGTCCTGCCTGCTTCATTGAGAATTTAAGTGGTATTTTACTCCTCCCTTCATTAAAATATTTAGGTTAAGAAAGACAATCATTTCATTCTTAAAAAGGACAACATATGGCCGTTTATATTCTTGGGGGAGCACGTACAGCTCTCGGTAGTTTTATGGGAACTCTTTCACAAGTACCTGCACCATAAACTTAGGTGCAGCCGCTATTGAGGGTGCCGTAGCAAAAGGCCAATGTAGAAAAATCAAAAATTGATGAAGTGTTCATGGGGAACGTTATTTCTACTGGTGTTGGACAGGCCCCTGCTCACAGCACTTGCTTGCAGCTGGTCTTCCTGAATCTGTTCCTGCAACAACTGTTGGTAAAGTTTGCGGTTCTGGTCTTCAGGCGATCATTCTTGGTGCCCGTTCAATTCTCACTGGTGATAACCAAGTGGTAGTCGCTGGCGGTATGGAGAATATGTCTCTTGCTCCACACATTTTGATGAATTCACGTAATGGTTTCAAATATCGGCCCGACTGAAATGAAAGATTCTATGCAGTGGGATGGTCTATGGGACGTCTACACGAATGGTGCCATGGGAAATTGTGCTGAAGAGTGTACTAAAAAATATCAAATGTCTCGTGAAGAACAAGATGCTTTTGCGATTGAATCTTTTAAGCGTGCTCAAGTCAGCGACTAAAGATGGTGTACTTTAAAGATGAGATCGTGGCGGTCAAGGTTCCAGCTAAGGGCGGAACAATTGACGTAGTGGAAGATGAGGGTCCATTCAAGGCCAACTTTGAAAAGATGCCTGGACTTAAGCCGGCTTTTGAAAAAGATGGAACAATTACTGCTGCTAATGCTTCAACGATCAATGATGGTGCTGCGGCGGTTGTTCTCGGCTGGTGATGCTTATGCTTCTCAAGCTGAATTTAAAATTGTTGGATATGCTTCCAATGCTCACAATCCAACTTGGTTTACCACTGCTCCAGTCGAAGCAATTAACAAAGCTGTTCAAGAAAGCGAATCTCACAGTTGAGCAAATTGATCTGTTTGAAATCAATGAAGCATTTGCTGCTGTTACGATGGCGGCAATGAAGGAAGTGTAAAATTCCTCATGAGAAGACAAATGTCTTTGGGGGAGCTGTTTCCCTCAGGCCATCCGATTGGAGCATCGGGTGCCCGGATCATGGTGACACTTGATGAATGCCATGAAAGTTAAGAAAGCCAAATATGGCTGTGCCGCGATCTGTATCGGAGGTGGTGAAGCGCTGAGCGTGATCGTGGAGAGAATTAAGTAATGAGCACACCGCGACAGCACAAACACAGGCAAAATCAGGACTCAGACAGATGAAGTCTGGTGAGATCCTTTTCAATGATGGTGATGTGGCCGAGTCACTTGTACATTATTCAAAAAGGCCAGATCAGGCTGTTTAAACCAAAAGGAAAGGGCTTCATTGAGATTGGCATTCTCCGCGCCGGCGAGGTGATCGGGGAGATGGCATTCTTTGATGAAGATGGATCGGGCCGAAAGCGCTCCTGTTCTGCCTCTGCCCTGAGCCAGGTTGAAATCATCGAAATTTCTTTCGTTGCTTTCGGGAAGACGATGCAGACCTTGAACCCCTGGTTCAAGACGATCATTAATACACTTGCAGCTCGTATGCGGAAGGCCAACAATCGTGTGAAGGAACTTGAGGACAACCAGGCCTCGGTTTCATACGGTGGTAAGCACGGCGGATACGAGTTCATGAAGCCTATCGAGGTTATGCGTATCCTTGGTACTCTCTTCCTTGTATTCAAGGCCCATGGAGAAGTGAAGGGGCAGGCCTTGGTGCTCAATTCAAGAAGGCGACTCACCCTCTACACTTTCGATATGTATCAGATCATAGAATCAAAGCTTGAGAGCATTCTTGAACTTTTGGTTCAGCTCGGATGGTTGGAAATTACCGATGACGCCGACAAGAACCCAATGGTCTTGAATCTCAAGAACCTTGAGGCAGTCCGGCAGGTCTTTATTTTCTATAACAGTGAACGCCACCTTCCCGATGATAAGAAATTGCGGGTCTCCGAGCGCTGTGAAATGGTCATATCAAAAATCGATCAAGCTCGGTGTAGTCCATGTTTCAGACATTCCGAATCTCAGAATAAATGAAGATGCTCCTCCTAAATTCACCAAGCGCTATTATCTTTCCCCTATCCTTGAGGATATGAAGAGCAGAAAAACATTCACGTCAATGTGGATATGCTGGGAGACGGAAAGAACATTGGTATCTTCGGTGAGCCTACCATGAGTGACGGGAAAACCTACGTGGAAGTTGACTTCGCGAAGGTCCAGAAGATGTATCCCATTATTCGCTTTATGAATGCCATTAAGAAATCTAACGCCGAGAAGGGCGGGGCAACCTCAGATTGGTGCCGCGATGAAGTTCGCCTCAACGCTGTCGCCGGACTTATAGTAATTACTTTCACAATTCAGCTGCAAGTACTGAGAACCGGACTTGTAGAGCGCGGGGAGATGGTCTCCGGCGTTCGGATAAGGCACTTTGATGTTCTGGTTCATCTTATTGCCCACATAGCTCCATCCATTGGTGTTGCTCTTTGGAATCAGCTTGCCGTTGATTCGCAGAACGACGCTATCAGGTTTGGGTTCCTGGTTCAGAACAACATAACCGAAGTATTCTGTTCCCGGGTGCTGGATTTGATGTTCGCGCAATCAGGTGAAGTGATGAGGGCATTGTCGTTGAAACGGATAAAGTGCTTGCCTGGGTATTCACCACCAGGAGAGGCCGGTTACCTCAGATTGAGAAGCACCACGGGTGGTGTGTCTCATAGTAGGTCCAGTCCGAACTCGGCACGAGGGTGGACGTGCCATTGGAGACCTTGTAGACCTTGATATCACCGAAATCATTTCTTACGTTGGAATCTTGGGCAAATCTGATCGGCATATAGCGATAGACGTTAGGAATAATGACCTTTTTGATGCTGTCATTGATGGGAACAACGTTGGCCACTCCGGAGCATATGTCATATGCATCCTTGGTGGGAGAGTCGGTTGCACCCGAGTATTCATAGAGATTATTGGCCATGCTAATATAAGATTTTTCTGAAGAAAAGTATCCTGGCTTGCAGTTGGTGGTCTTGGCCGTAAGAGCAAAGAGCCTTAGCTGCCTTAAATTCAGGAGTGTGTTCTTGATAGATTTGAAGCTTTCCAATCTTTGAGTAAAGACGGTTGAGTTGTTAGATTGGTGAGTCGTTCCAGTCTGCCTTTTGCTCAATCTCGGTGTTCCGACCATTCGAGAAAAGGACAATGATCAGATTGGCGTTTTTCCGGAAGAGGCACGGTGAACCGGTCGAATTGGCATTTATGAATTGGATGGCCAGCTCTTAGACCAGTCTCTGGTCCTTTGACCGGTTCGTACATGAAAAAGTTTAATTCACTTGCAGAGATAATTCGTTTTGAGGTGGCCTCGGAGCTGAGGGGATCAGCAGAATTTGTCATTACCTGATAATCATTAAAAGGAGTTTCATCTGCCGGTAGCAAACCGGTCCCGATAAACCGATAATCAAAATGGGAGGCCAAGCTTGGTGACCATATCTCTTATGCCCGTTTTTATCTCACCGCTCAAGTATCCTGTGCTCTGAGAGTTATCTACCAGAAACAGAACATCGACTTTGGGATCTATTTTCGTGTCAACAGCACAGTAATCTTTTTCGAAGTAGGTCACAGCTTGGGCACTTGCTGGTATTGGTGGTGGGAGTTGACCCAAATTCTTCCTTTCCGCACGCCGTGAGCACCCAGGAGAGCCAGGAAAAAGATAACCGACCATTTCATTTTCATAAAACGCACCTTAGTTTTTCTCCTGGAGCTGATCGGAGGAAACCTGACTAAACTTTAACTTTGGGAGGCAAAATTATGCCCACTGAGGATCTTCAAACCGTGCTTGAGTTATGATTATATTAATAATCATTTCAATGAGTTGAGGATATATGGCCGACAATTGGTATTATGTTCAGAAAGGTAATCGTCAGGGTCCTGTTTCCGTCCGAAGTAATCGAAGGAATGATAGCGAAGAGAAGGAAGAACTTAAACCAGAAGACTATATTTGGAAGAAAGGCTTTGAGAATTGGAAGAAGATCAAGGAAGTTGATGAACTAAAAGTTCACCGGTCCCAGTGGCAAGTTCCTCCGATGCCTGAAGTACCTGAAACCCCAGAAGTGGAGTTAGCGCTGAAATCTTTTAATCCCGATGAGCGTTCAGCGTTTATCCGGATCGGTACTGATAGGGGAGAGGCCTCTTTTGACTATGGTCCCTTTACCATAAAGCAGCTGAAGCAGCTGTATGATGAAAAACGAATTAATGGTAAGACCTTCGTCTTTATCAAAGGGATGAAGGACTTTAAAATTCTGGGCCGACTTCTCAGACTTCCAGGTGTTCTTTGAGGATATGCCACCTGTGATAAAGGAAGCCGAGCGTAGAAGCAGTAAGCGTAAGCCATTTGTGGCGAGGATGTTTGTCCAGAACAATAAAGTCGTATACGAAGGCATCTGTCGTGATGTTTCCATTGGTGGAATGCAGGTCCTGATGGATGAGTTTAAGGGCAAGGCCGGCGATAATGTGTCAATCAATGTCCATCCTGAGAATACGGACTATCACTCCACTGCTGCCGGTGTCGTGGTAAGGGTTCTGGAAGGCAATTCCGGCTTTTCATTCAGATTTAACAATTTAAGTGATGAGGCCAGGCGCTCCATCGAAAAATACATTCAGCAGAATTAAGATTGGCAAAAGCAATTACTTCTATCCTGTCCTCAGATCACGTTCTTCCCTCCGCCGACGGAGAGTCCTCTCTCTTTTGTCCGGCACTTTTCAAGAGGAGAACCGCGATTACATTTTCTGCTTGTACACGGGGCCCTTGAGTATTCGGCCAGGCATATGGACCTGGTGAACTTTTGGCTTAAAAGCTACACCGACGTCGCGGTCACAGTTTTTGATAGTCTCGGACACGGGAGAAGCGGGCGGGGCCCGCTGTTACCTGCAACACTTTCGGCTTTACGTGGAAGATATGCAAAAGGTCGGTGAATTCATGCAGACCAAGAATCTTCCCGACACCAAAACATTCATCTGCTCCCACAGCCTAGGTGGTCTGATTTCTTTGACACGCATTCTGGACTCCGCTTTCGGGTCAATTCCCGACCCACGGACTGATCTTCTCCAGTCCCTGTGTCCGTCCCCGGGTACTGATGAGCGGAGCTTCCGAGGCCCTGCTGGGAAGACTAGACGTCATTGCCCCAAAACTCCACCTTCCAATGGTATATAAAGGTTCTGATCTCACCCGGGACCCCGATCGGGCCAATGACTTCGACACTGATCCGCTTATTCCTAAGTTCATCACCGTGAGAATGGCCAAGGAAATTATCAAGGCTTGCCGTATCCGCGGGTTGTCCTACTATATGAAAATCCCAAGCCTGTTTCTGGTCGCCCTCGAAGATCGTATCGTTGATCCTGAAAGTACTCTTCTGTTTTGCCCAAGGAATTGATAAACGACTTGTTCAGGTCATACAATATCCTCAGCACCACCATGAGCTCTGGAACGAGATCGACCGGCAGGACAAACTGAAAGAATGGGTGCTGGCGGTAAAACTGGAAAAGAACCTTACCAAGAATGAGATCATTACACTTTATCTAAATACGGTTCCGTTTGGTGATAATGTGTATGGTATCAAAAATGCGTCTTACACCTTTTTCAATGTTCCTCCCCCGATAAGCTAAGCCTTGACCAGGCTGCGGTACTGATCGGTATGCTGAAAGGAAATACACTGTACAATCCGCGTCGTAACCCGCAACGCTCGCTCGAACGCCGGAACGTGGTATTGAGCCAGATGGAGAAATACAACAAGATCACGTCTGAGGAAGCTGCGGCTAATAAAGCCAAACCCATTAAACTCGATTATCATAAGCAGGATTACCACGAGGGTATTGCTCCTTATTTCCGTCAGGTGCTGGAGCAGGAGGTGAAAAAGATCTGTAAAGACCTGAAGAAAGAGGATGGCAGTGAATACAATATCTACAAGGACGGTCTGAAGATCTACACCACGATCAACGTAACGATGCAGTTGTATGCTGAAGAAGCCGTGGCGCAGCATATGAAAGAGCTGCAATCCCTGTTTGTGTCGCAGCCGCGTTACCGCGACGGAAGCATCTTTAAAAATCACATGGACGATGTGAACCGCGCGCTTAAATATTCGGATCGTTACCAGGCGCTGAAAGAGAAAGGAATGAAGGACGCAGAGATCATGTCTGAGCTCCGGAAGCCGGTTTCGATGAAAGTATTTACCTGGCAGAATGCCAAACACCTGAAGGATACCACGATGAGTCCGCTCGACTCTGTGAAGTACATGAAATTGTTCATGCAGGCTGGCTTCATGGCTATGGACCCCTATACAGGCGAGGTGCGTGCCTGGGTGGGAGGCATCAACCACGATTTCTTCCAGTTCGACCACGTGAACACCAATACCCGCCGTCAGGTAGGTTCTACGATCAAACCGCTGTTGTATTGCCTGGCGATCGACAATGGGTTTTCGCCCTGCAGCAATATTCCCACAACACCTGTATCGTTCCCTGAAAAAGCGAATTATGATGCGGGTGGTTCTGAATATGGTTCTTTGCCTATGCGCACGGCACTGGCGAAATCCGTCAACAACGCCGCTTTGTTCCTGATCAAACAGGTAGGGCAGAACGCATTTATCGATTTCATCCGCAAATGCGGAATCAATGCCGAAATTCCGAGTGTACCATCTATCGCGCTGGGTGTTCCGGATATTTCGCTGTACGAGATGATGCGTGCGTACACGATGTTCCCGACCGGAGGGATCAATACGCAACCGGTATTTATTACCAAGATCGAAGATAAAAACGGAAACCTGCTGAAGTCGTTTGTTGCGGAGCAGAAGGAAGTGATCAACCAGAATACGGCGTTTAAAATGGTGCGCCTGATGCAGGGCGTGATCAACGCAGGTACGGGGATGCGTATGCGCCGGTATGGTATCTACAGCGAGATCGGCGGTAAAACGGGAACAACAAACAGTCAGGCCGATGCCTGGTTTATCGGTTATACGCCACAGATACTGGCTGGTGTATGGGTTGGTTGTGACGACCGTTACCTGCGCTTCGGTTCCGAAAGGCTGGGGCAGGGTGCTGCGGCTGCGTTGCCGATCTGGGCTTATTTCATGAAGCGCTGTTATAATGACAAAACGCTGAACGTAAAAGCAGATGCGAAATTTGAAGCCCCTCCGAATTTTGACGATTGCGGCGGTACCTACGACGAGACCAGCCAGGAACGCGCAGGACTGAACAACGATTACCAGGGAGCAGATGCCGAAGGAGAACAGGAGGAAATTCCCGATCCGAACGGAGACTCCGCAACAGGAGGACTGGTAGTACTTAATAAATAATTTTTTTCCCTGCCCGCAATGCGGGCAGGTCTGTTTTTCGAAATGAGTAAAATAATCAACGACCCGGTACACGGATTTTTAAGTTTTCCCGAAAAGGAAGTATTGACAATTGTAAATCATCCGTGGTTCCAGCGTTTACGCAATATCATGCAAATGGGAGTAGCCCATTTTGTCTACCCCGGAGCCGTACATACCCGCTTCCTGCACTCACTGGGTGCCTGCCACCTGATGGGTAAAGCACTGGAAGAGCTTCAGGAGAAAGGATTCAGTATCACCACGCAGGATTCAACCGATGCCCGGCTTGCGATCCTGCTGCACGATATCGGGCATGGACCTTTTTCTCATGCTCTGGAGCATTCCCTGTTGGAAGGGATCGGGCATGAGCAGGTGTCCTCAGTGATCATTGACCGCATCAACCAACAGCACAACGGTATGCTGGACGGTGCGATGAAGATATTCGGTTCGCGGCATCCGAAGCGCTTCCTGCATCAGCTGGTGTCGAGTCAGCTGGACGTGGACCGGCTCGATTACCTGAGCCGCGACAGCTTTTATTCCGGGGTGTCGGAAGGCGTGATCGGCTACGACCGTATCCTGAAAATGCTTACGATTCGCAACAATGAGCTTGCGGTAGAGGAGAAAGGGATATACTCCGTAGAGAAATTCATCATAGCCCGTCATATTATGTACTGGCAGGTATATCTCCATAAAACCGTGCTGGGGGCAGAATTGCTGCTGGTGAATATCCTGCGCCGGGCGAAAGAATTGTCCATGCGTGGTGTTCAGTTGCCTGCCACGCCTGCACTTTCTTACTTTCTGAACAACACGATCAGCCTGGAACAACTGAAGGAAGATCCGGGTGTAATCGATCGTTTCTGCCGCCTGGACGACTCGGATATCGTTACGGCGATCAAGACCTGGATGGACGCAGAAGATCCGGTGCTGGCCCGCCTGTGCCATATGCATCGCAATCGCAGCCTGTATAAAGTGGTGCTGGACCATGAGCGTGAAGACGAATTGTACGATCAAAAACTGGCAGTTGCGCGCAGGGAGATCAATTGTACGGAAGAGGAATTACACTATTTTGTTTTTCGCGGAACCACATCCAACAGTACTTACAATGCGGTCGACTCCCGTATAATGATCGCTATGAAGGATGGTTCATTACGCAATATCGCGGAGATGAAAGATTCTCTGGTGAACGAGCATATCGCACATAAGGTCACCAAACGTTATCTCTGCTTCTGGCAGCCGAAATCTTAAAGCAGGCTGAAGCGATCCATATCTTTCAGGAAGGGTAACTGCGCGCGTGTATCTGCAATGA
Organism: Chitinophagaceae bacterium; assembly: GCA_049840855.1. Taxonomy (GTDB): domain Bacteria; phylum Bacteroidota; class Bacteroidia; order Chitinophagales; family Chitinophagaceae; genus Rurimicrobium. The sequence goes on from JASGJF010000019.1 coordinate 12,676, forward strand.
CGGAATGCTGCAGGGTGTAGTGCACAACGCATTCATCCGCTTGATCTGCTTTGGCCAGCAGTTCTCCCAGCGGACCGTAAATGCTGCTGTTGCCGATGTAGCGGTGACCTTTCCCGTCCGTTCCCACACGGTTGACCCCGATCACAATACTCTGGTTTTCGATTGCACGTGCTTTCAGCAGTGTTTCCCATGCTTCGTTTCGGCGCTCGGGCCAGTTAGCGATATAAAGCAGCACATCATATCCGTCCGTATTGCGCGCCCATACAGGGAAGCGCAGGTCGTAACAGATCATCGGGCAGATCTTCCAGCCGTTCACCTGCACGATCAGCCGTTTTGTTCCCGGACTGAAATCAACATCTTCCCCCGCGTAAGAGAACAGGTGCCTTTTGTCGTAGCAATAACGGCTTCCATTGGGCAGCGCCCATATCAGGCGATTGTGGTAGTGCCCGCCATCCCGGATGATCATGCTTCCGGTGATGATAATTCTGTAGCGGTGCGCACAGTCCTGCATCCAGCGTACACCGGGTCCGTCCATTTCCTCTGCCAGCTCAGGAGCATTCATACTGAACCCGGTTGTAAAGGTTTCCGGTAAGATTGCAATATGGGATTTACCGGATAGGGCGGCAATCTTTTCTTCAAGCCGGCGTAGGTTGGTATCCGGCGCCTCCCATGCCAGATCGGACTGTATCAGGGAAACTTTTAAATCGGCAGGACTCATGTGTTCAAAGATAGGCTATTGGATTATTTTTGCCTTATGACGAATGCCGACATTGCCGAATTTTTTACGATGCTATCGCGTCTGATGGATCTTCACGGAGAAGACGCTTTCAAGGCGAAATCCTACAGTATCGCTGCATACCATATAGAACAGCTGGAGCGCGATCTGAGTGCGATGACGGACAGCGACATCCGCGACAGTAAGGGTATTGGTGCGTCTACTGCTGCCAAGATCCGCGAAATACTGGATACAGGTGCGCTTACGCAGCTTACGGAGAGCATCAACCGCACCCCGACAGGCGTATTGGATATCATGCAGATCAAAGGCCTGGGTCCTAAAAAAGTGCGCACGATCTGGAAAGAGATGGGTATAGAAAGCGTGGGCGAACTGGAATATGCGTGTAACGAAAACAGGCTTGCCGCATTCAAAGGTTTCGGACAGAAAACACAGGAGGCTGTATTGCAGAACATCAGCTTCCTGAGGGCGAACCAGGGTTTCCAGCTGTGGGCCAGCGTTGAAAAGACAGCAGAAGCCTGGGTGCAGAAGCTGCGGGTATCTTTTCCGCGCAGCCGATTTGAATTGTGCGGTGCGATTCCGCGCCAGCTGGAAGTGGTGTCGCAGATAGAAATCCTGACCGATCTGCCGGAACATACATTGCCGCAGATATGGGCTAAGGCTCCGGGAATCAGCATGGTTCCGGATGCGGAATACCATACTTTGCTTGTTTCTTTCGGTGATGGCATCAACGTATTGTTCCGCTTCGTCACACCTGAAAAGTTATATCACGAGCTGTTCCGGTATAATGCGGAACCGTCTTTCCTTCATGCGTTTGAAGAACGCTTTCCGATACCGGAGCAATTGGCAGCGGAAGCGGATATTTTTTCCGCACATCAATTGCAGTTTATTCCTGTTCCCATGCGCGAATCTGCTTCTGTGCTGGATCTTGCGGTACAGCACGCCTTGCCTGAATGCGTTACGGAAAAGGATATCCGCGGACTTATTCACTGCCATTCCCGCTGGAGCGACGGACAGGAAACAATAGAGACGATGGCACAGCATGCCATCGGAAAGGGCTGGGAGTATATGGTCATTACCGATCACTCACAGTCGGCATATTATGCGGGCGGACTGAAGCCGGCCGATGTTGCAGCGCAGCACCAGGAGGTAGATGCGCTGAATGCGGGACTTGACGGACGTTTCCGTATTTATAAAAGTATTGAGTCGGATATACTCAACGATGGCAGCCTCGATTATGAGCCTGCCGTATTGCAGACTTTCGATCTGGTGATCGCATCGATACACAGTAACCTCAAGATGAGTCCTGAAAAGGCAATGCAGCGCCTGCTCACTGCCATTCAGAACCCTTACACAAATATCATGGGGCATCTTACAGGCCGACTCTTACTGAGTCGGGAAGGGTACCCTGTAGATCATAAGATGATCATCGATGCCTGTGCCGACTATGATGTGGCTATCGAGATCAATGCGCATCCGAGGAGGCTGGATCTCGACTGGCGTTGGGTGGGGTATGCGCTGGAACGCGGTGTGTTGTTATCGATCAATCCTGATGCCCATGCGCTCGCCGGATTCGATGATGTATATTATGGCTGTAAAGTTGCGCAGAAGGCGGGGCTGACAAAAGAGCATAACCTGAGCAGTTTTGGTCGTGACCGGCTTGAAAAATTTATCGAAAGCCAGCATAGAAAACGTAATTTGCAGGCCCTATGAGTAAGCAAATTGTTGTGAGCGGGATCCGTTCTACCGGTTACCTGCATCTTGGAAATTATTTTGGTGCGATGCGTAATTACGTGAAAATGCAGAACGACTACAACTGCTTTTTTTTCGTGGCAGATTACCATTCGCTTACAACGCATCCCGACCCAAAAGATCTTAAAGCAAACGTTTTCCGTGTGGTAGCCGAGAATATCGCCGGCGGACTCGATCCGGAAAAAGTAGCGTTATACGCACAGAGCGATATTCCGGAAATTCCGGAATTGTACCTGCTGCTGAATATGCTTGCCTATAAAGGCGAACTGGAGAAAGTGCCTACTTTTAAAGATAAGGTCCGGCTCAACCCCGATAATGTAAATGCCGGTCTGCTTACGTATCCGGTGCTGATGACCGCCGATATACTGATCCATAAAGCTTTGCTGGTGCCGGTGGGCAAAGACCAGGAACAGCATGTGGAAATGGCCCGCAACTTCGCGCAGCGCTTCAATCACCGGTATGGTGAGTTGTTCCCGGAACCGCATCCGTTCAACTTCGGAGACAACCTGATCAAGGTTCCCAGCCTGGACGGTAACGGTAAGATGAGCAAAAGCGAAAACCTGAATGCAACGATCTTCCTTTCGGACGACGATGATACGATCCGCAAAAAGATCATGAAAGCCAAGACAGACTCAGGTCCTACGGAGCCGGATTCCGAAATGCCGGAATATATCCGGAATGTGTTCCTGCTGATGACGCTTGTTTCTTCAACGGAAACCGTCGCGGCATTTACGGACGCGTACAATGGCTGCACGATCCGTTACGGAGACATGAAGAAGCAATTGGCTGAAGATATGATCCGTTTCATTGCACCGATCCGGGAAAAAGCACTGGGTCTGCAGCAGGACGAGGCCGCTATCCGTAAGATTCTGAAAGAAGGAGCGGAAAAGGCTAGTGAAAGCGCATCCCGTACCATCAGCGAAGCCCGCAAAGCAATCGGGATCAATTATTACTGAGCTTAATCGTTCTTCGTCTTATAATACTTACAAGCTTGTGTCAGCCCGCAGATCTCACATTTGGGTTTGCGGGCTACGCATGTGTAGCGACCATGCAATATGAGCCAGTGGTGCGCTATGTGGATCTTTTCTTTAGGAATGCTTTTGATCAGCTGCTGTTCGGCCTGAAGTACCGTCTTCGCATTGGTGGTGAGTCCGATCCGTGCGGAAACACGGAATACGTGCGTATCCACCGCCATATTCGGTTGTGCATCTATTACGGATGTAATCACATTCGCGGTCTTTCTTCCCACTCCGGGTAACTGCACCAGCTCCTCCACGGTATGCGGAACTTCACCTTCGAAGCGTTCCATCAGCATTTGGGCCATACCGATCAGATGCTTCGTTTTGTTGTTCGGATAGCTGATGCTTTTGATGATCGGAAAAAGATCTTCAAAAGTAGCTTTGGCTAAAGCAGGCGCATCAGGATAGCGTGCAAAAATGAACGGTGTGGTCATATTCACGCGCTTATCGGTACACTGAGCAGAAAGAATTACGGCAACAAGGAGTTGAAACGCGTTGTCATACAGCAGCTCGGTTTCTGCTTCGGGCATGTGGTGTTCAAACCAGTCTAAAACGAATTCGTAGCGTTGCTTTTTGGTCATTTTGCATTGGGGTCGTCCGGAACGAAATCCAGAACGGCACTGTTCATACAATACCGTTTGTAGGTTGGCGCCGGACCATCGTCAAAGATATGGCCCAGATGCGAATCGCATCGGCTGCAAAGCACTTCCGTGCGCGTCATGCCATATGCATAATCTTCTTCATACCGCACACTGTTGGGGCGCAGTGCTTCAAAGAAGCTGGGCCAGCCGCAGGAGCTCGCAAACTTGCTGTCTGAGCGGAACAGTGCGTTGCCGCAAACAGCGCAATAGTAAGTGCCTTTGGTGTCGGTTTTATAATATTTGCCGGAGAAAGCGTATTCCGTACCTTTTGCCCGGGCGATATCATAGACCTCTTTCGGAAGGATCTTTTTCCACTCTTCGTCCGATACGTTCAGGTGCGTGGTATCTGTGCGGGAATAATAAGGATTGTTATTGTGCGTTCCGTTCATAGCTTTTGATGGTTTTGTCTGCGCATCGCTGCATTCGCTGAACGAAAGCAGGCTGATACAGCAGAGTAATACATAGCCGGTTTTTTGCAGGCGGTTCATATCCGTTTTATTTTCAGTGAAACAATACTTGGAGCTTGTATCCTGATTTACGAACTAATGTACGATCCGGTTCTGTCTTTATAGCCCGGACGGTGCGCCCGGAAGGTGTTTTTAACACTCACTTAAGCTTATCGGGATGTTTGTGGCGAGTCCGCCCTCCGCTGTTTCCTTGTATTTATGGTTCATATCCTGTGCTGTCTCCCACATCGTTTTCACGACTGCATCCAGCGATACACGCGCCTGGTCGGGGTTGCTTTGCAGGGCCAGCTGAGAAGCGGTGATCGCTTTGATAGACCCCATCGTATTCCGTTCAATGCACGGAACCTGCACCAGCCCGGCAATCGGATCGCAGGTAAGTCCGAGGTGATGCTCCATAGCGATCTCTGAGGCCATCAAGCACTGCTTTACCGTCCCGCCCAATACCGCCGTAAGCCCCGCAGCTGCCATCGCAGAAGATACGCCGATCTCTGCCTGGCATCCGCCCATCGCTGCTGAAATGGTCGCGCCTTTTTTGAAGATACTGCCTACTTCAGAGGCCGTTAGCAGGAATTGCAGGATCTTTTCTTTGTCGTATCCGTCGCAGAAAACGATCATGTATTGGAGTACGGCAGGAATCACGCCTGCGGCGCCATTGGTGGGTGCAGTCACCACGCGGCTGAACGCTGCGTTTTCTTCGTTTACGGCCAGCGCGAAACAGCTCACCCAGTCAAGCGTGTACTGAAATCCACTGCCACCGCTGCGAATGGCCTGTATCCATTCGTCATAATTACTATAAGGCTTTCCTTGTATGAGCTTTTTATTGAGACTTGCGGCGCGGCGCATCACATGCAGACCGCCCGGTAATTCTCCACCGATATGGCAACCCCGATAGATGCAATCCCGCATGGTCTCCCATATCCGTAATACTCCTTCCTTTGTAGCGGACTCACTTCTCCATGCATTTTCATTTTCCATCACCACTTCGGCTATGCTGTTTCCGGTTTTGATGCACCAGTGCAGCAGATCTTTCGCATCCTCAATCGGGAAGGGTAGATCATGGTTCAGATTGGAGCTGTTCGATTCGCCCTCTTTTACCACAAAACCGCCGCCGATAGAATAATAGGTTTCAGCAACTTCGTTGCCGTCTTCAAGTGTACAAAGAAATGTGAGCGCATTCGGATGGAACGGAAGGCTCTCCGTCATCAGGAATACCACCGATACAGCAGGGTCAAACGTGATCTGCTTTTTACCGGCCAGACTCATGTGTTTTTCGTTGCCGATCTGGCTGATGCGCGGTGTGATCTGGTTTACATCGAAAGTGACAGGATCTTCGCCGCAGAGTCCGAGGATAACGGCTATATCCGTTCCGTGGCCTTTGCCCGTCTTGGCGAGCGAGCCGTACAACAATACTTTTACGGATTGTACTTTGCTGATACCAAACTGACTGTCAATACTGTCCAGGAAGCGCAAAGCGGCTCTCCAGGGGCCCAGTGTATGAGAACTGCTCGGTCCGATGCCGATCTTAAAAATGTCGAATACCGATATACTTTCTCTGCTCACGATTATTACAAAAAGCTTTGGGATAAGAGGATTTAACAACGCAAAATACAGCAAAGATTCTACCCGCAGCAACAGGCTGCTCAAATTTATTATTCCCGCAACAAAAGACTTTTCCCTGCTGCATTCCGGACATGTGTATAAAATTGCGTGAAGCTTGTAATAAATCTGTGTATGACAAACGTTTTTCTGCCTTTTAGAATTTACATTTGCCCCAAATTTGCCCGCCACGCATGGCTTTAGCTCCGGAACAAATGGAATTGCTCGAGCAATTTGAGCATTTCTACCAGGCACAGGACAGGGAACAACTCATCTCCTTGTTAGACGAGCTGCAGATCAGCGATATCGCCGATCTGCTGAGCGAGGAGGCAGACTATGCATTTACGGCATTCGATCTGATGCCGATACACCGCGCGGCCAGCGTGTTCAAGATACTGGAGCAGCAGGTGCAGGAAGATGTTATCAAAGAACTGCCGCCGCAAAAGGTGGCCGAACTGCTGAATGAGCTTCCCGCGGATGACCGTACTTCGTTTCTCGAAGAGTTGCCCAGCAATACCGTGAAAGAGCTGATTAAGCTCCTTGATCCCGACGAACGCCGTAAGACGCTCGCGCTGCTCGGATATAAAGAAGATTCGGTTGGTCGTTTGATGACTCCGGATTATATCGCGGTGTATGAAAACTGGTCGGTGCAGAACGTACTGGATTATATCCGGAATTTCGGAATGGATTCGGAAACGATCGATGTGATTTACGTAATTGACGAACAGGGGAAATTTGTCGATGACGTGCGGATACGGGAATTCATCCTGCGCAAACCCGATACGCTTGTGTCTGAACTCATAGACGGGCGCTTTATTACTTTGAATGTAGACGATGATCAGAGTGTTGCCAATGATGTGTTCAAGATGAACAACAGGGTGGCGCTTCCGGTTGTCGATAATAATAATGTGTTGCTGGGAATCGTCACGATCGATGACGTACTCTGGGTGACCAATGAGGAATACACCGAAGACATCCAGAAGATCGGGGGTACGGAAGCGTTTGACGAGCCGTATCTCGATATTGCCATTTCAAAACTGGTGCGTAAGCGTGCCGGTTGGCTGGTGCTGCTGTTCATCGGCGAAATGTTCACGGCTACTGCCATGCAGTTTTTTCAGGGCGAAATCGAAAAGGTGGTGGTATTATCCCTTTTTATTCCGTTGATCATGTCCAGCGGCGGCAACAGCGGATCGCAGGCGTCTACCCTCATTATCCAGGCGATGGCACTCGGCGAAGTGACGCTGAGCGACTGGTGGCGTGTAATGCGCCGGGAGCTGATATCCGGAATGCTGCTGGGGCTGATCCTGGGGCTTATCGGCTTTATCCGGATCAGCGTGTGGCAGAATCTTCATTTTTACGATTACGGCGAGCACTGGGTAATGCTGGCGCTTGCTATTTCGAGTTCGGTGACCGGTATTGTGCTCTGGGGAAGTCTGATGGGCTCGATGATGCCGATTATTCTCAAACGGTTTAAGCTGGACCCTGCGGCGTCTTCAGCCCCCTTTGTGGCCACCATGGTGGATGTTACCGGTGTACTGATCTATTTTTCTATGGCCTATCTGTTCTTAAAAGGCACTTTATTATAATGCAGGTATTTTACGGTACGGACAAGTTGCCCCTTTTTCCGCATGCAGTGCTGACAATCGGTACTTTCGACGGTTTGCACGAAGGTCACAGGCAGATACTTGCTTCGGTGGTTGCGGAAGCGCGCAACAGGAACGGAACTGCTGTACTGGTCACTTTCCATCCGCATCCGCGTAAGCTGATCCATCCGGACGAACCGCTGAAGCTGCTGAGCTCCCTGCGTGAAAGATTGGCGCTGATCGCAGCCGCAGGCGTGGATGTAGCAGTGGTGGTGCCTTTTACTCATGAGTTTGCCGCACTGTCCGCACCGGAGTATATCGATTCGTTTTTACAACGCTTTTTTCTTCCGGAACTGATCATTATCGGGTACGATCATCGTTTCGGGCACGATCGCGCAGGCGATATCAACCTGCTCCGCGAACAGGCTCCCCGCTATGGCTTCGATGTACGCGAGATCCCTGCACAACTGATACAGGATGCGGCTGTGAGCTCCACGAAGATCCGTAAGGCGCTTGCGGAGGGCAGGGTAGCAGATGCGCAGCGCATGCTCGGTGATTGTTATCAGTTGAGCGGAAGGGTGTCCCGCGGGGCGCAGCTGGGTCGTACAATCGGTTATCCTACCGCCAATATTATCCCGGAAGATCCGGAAAAAATGGTGCCACTGAGCGGTGTGTATGCCGTGCAGGTATGGTACGACGAACAGTATATCGCCGGGGGCATGATGAATATCGGCATCAATCCTACTGTAAGCAGCACCCAGATTCAGAAGATCGAGGTGCATCTGTTCGACTTCAGCGGAGATCTTTACGACAGGGAACTCGAAGTGCGCTTTGTGGCGCGTATCCGCAGCGAACAGAAGTTTACCGGCCTTGATGCACTGAAGGCACAACTCGCGCAGGACGAACAGACAGCCCGCCAATTGCTCGCCAACGCCTAATATTTGTCTGCCGATCCTTCTTTTTGCTGCGCTCTTTGAGTACTTTTGCAGCCACACATCAAATTTTATGGAATCTAAAAAGAGAAAACTGATTACACTCGATGAGTTCACCATACAGGAAACACGCCAGTTCCCGAACGCAACCGGCGAATTGTCTTCCCTGCTCCGGGATATAGCGCTTGCCTGTAAGATCATCAACAAGCAAGTAAACAAAGCGGGCCTGGTGGACATCCTTGGAAAACACGGAGCTACCAATGTGCAGGGAGAAGAGCAGATGAAGCTTGATATTTTTGCCAACGACACGCTGATCAATGTATTGCAGAACAGCGCGGAATGTGCCGGTATCGCTTCCGAAGAGAACGATGAATTCCTGGCTTTCGACGATCCGTATTCCGTACAGTCTAAATATGTGGTGCTGTTCGATCCGTTGGACGGTTCCAGCAATATTGATGTAAATGCTTCTATCGGAACTATATTCTCTATCTACCGCCGCGTAAGTCCGCTCGGAAGTCCCTGCACGGAAGCGGATTTCCTGCAGGAAGGAAGCCGTCTGATGGCAGCCGGATATGTGATCTATGGTTCCAGCACAATGCTGGTGTATGCAACCAAACTCGGAGTGAATGGTTTTACACTGGAAGGTTCTATCGGTGAGTTCTGCCTGTCGCATCCGAATCTCCAATGCCCGGAAAAAGGAAAGATCTATTCTCTCAATCAGGGTAATTCCAATAAATATGAGCAGGGCGTAAGAAACTTCCTGGAGTATTGCATGGAAGAAAACAAGGAAGAAGGACGTCCTTATTCGCACCGTTACATCGGTTCGATGGTGGCCGACCTGCACCGTACACTGATCAAGGGTGGTATTTTCATGTACCCTGGCGATAAAAAAAATGTGAACGGTAAACTGCGCCTGCAATATGAGTGCAACCCGATGGCCTTCATCGTGGAAGCCGCAGGCGGTATTGCCGATTTCGGGAATGGCCGTATCCTGGACATCATGCCGAAAGAACTCCATCAGCGTACGCCGATCTTTATCGGATCCAAACAACTGGTGAGCAAAGCGCTTTCTTTCGTCACTGAGAAAGCTTCCGTGTAATCACCCATAAACCTAACAAAGCACTAACGCAAAGCAGGAATAGAAATATTTAGCTTTGCGTTTTTCTTTTGAACACTTTTTTACGCTTCCGTATGCATCATCCCAAACTACACATCCTTGCCATTGCTGCGCACCCCGACGATATCGAACTCGGTTGTGCAGGTACACTGATCAAACATACCCGTATGGGCCAGCAGGCAGGCATTCTCGATCTTACGGAAGGGGAACTGGGCACAAGAGGCTCTGTGGCCGAACGTTATAAGGAAGCGGCAGACGCGGCAGCTATCATGGGAATTTCGGTTCGGGAGAATGCACGTATCCGCGATGGCTTTTTCCGTAATGATGAAGAGCATCAGCTGAAAGTAATTCACTACATACGCAAATTCCGTCCTGAGATAGTGCTGACCAATGCTCCTGAAGACCGTCACCCTGACCACGGGCGCGGATACCGGTTGGTGAGCGATGCCTGCTTCCTTGCAGGATTGCGCCGGATCACCACTTTTGATGAGGATGGAACACCCCAGGAAGCCTGGAGGCCGAAGCGTGTATTCTCCATGATACAGGACCGCCAGCTTGAGCCGACTTTTATTGTGGATATCAGCAGTAGTTTTGATACGAAAATGCAGGCTATACAGGCTTATACGTCCCAGTTTTATAACCAGAATTCTCATGAACCGGTCACCTATATTGCCACGCAGCATTTCACAGAACAGATCCGCTACCGCGATTCCCTGCTCGGGAAGCGCATTGGAACGCAATACGGAGAAGGGTTTATTTCGGTGAACATCCCGGGTATAGACTCCCTGGATAGTCTTATTTATCCGGAGTTGGCATAATCTTAGTGGGCCGGCTTTTTCTTTTTCCCGGGGTAATCCATGCCAATGATATTGAGCATAAGCCCGAAAGAATAGTTCCGGAATTGATTCACGTCGCCGTATTTAGGATTGCCCCATACCATCCGATACTGTGCCGTGCCACTCAGCAATATCTCAGAGCTGGCTGAAGGTCTGCCCAATGACAGCGATACGGAGCAGCCGGGCTGAAACAAATAAAAATAGTCGGTACTGATTTCTTTGGAGCGGTAACGTTTTCCGTACCGCGTACTATAGCTGGTTTTAAAGGCATTATCGCCGAGACGGGCGTAAGCCAATCCGTTGTCCAGCATCAACCCTGCTCTGATCCTGCCTTTGTTGTATAACTCATATTCATTGCGCCAGCTCAGTTCATAATAATCCACCACAGGCTTTAATACCGTGAAAGAAAAGGTCTGATTGGTTTTGCGGCTGCCACCGCCAATGCTGATTCCGGTCGTCCAGCGCGGACTCACAAATACGCTAAACCCGAATTGCGCACCCCACAGATCTTTATCCAGTATCCGTGTGAACATCGTTCCGAAGCGAATCGAAAGTAAGGGTTCAAAGTTGGCTCCGGAGTCTGTTTTCTGAGCCCCGGCAGATAAAGTAAGCAGCAGAAAAATGGCCAGCAGCGACGCTTTTGTGGTTTTCATAGTTGCGTTTTTGTTGCGGTAACAAAAAGGGTAGTATGTCTTTACTCAGCAGGTTCCCACAGCTCGATTTTATTCCCTTCGATATCTTCTACGTGAATGAACTTTCCGTATTCATGTGCCACCAGCTCATCAAGGATCGTAACTCCTTCTTCTTTCAATGCTGCTACAAGTGCTTCCAGGTCTGCGACACGGTAATTGATCATAAAGCTTTGTTCAGACGGACCGAAGTAAGAGGTGGTGTCGGGGAAGGGAGTCCAGAGCGTATAACCTTCCTTACCGGATTCTGTTTGCGAGCTGATCTTGGCTCCATAGGGACTCATATCGATACCCAGGTGTGTCTGGTACCATTGACGCATTTTTTCGGGGTCTTTACATTTGAAGAAAATTCCGCCGATTCCGGTTACTCTTTGCATCGTATTGATCTTTTAGAATGATTGAATATACTGCAGCAATGTACAACATTAATGCAGCCGTTAAAAGAGCAGGCATATTGGAGTTCCGAATGCCCGAGCACAAAGTTAGCGCTGACAGCAAAAGAAAAAGGCAACAATCTTACGACTGTTGCCTTATTTCCGAGGTCGAGAACGGATTCGAACCGCTGTACAAGCTTTTGCAGAAGCTCTGCCTAGCCACTCGGCCACCCGACCAATTCCCTTAGTGTTAAGGGGAGGGCAAATGTAGGAATTTTTGTTTCACTTATCCAAACATTTTGCCGCTTTTTTCCGCAAATTGTTCACATAAAAGCGACTATAATTTGAGTATGCTTTTGAGTCGTGACATACCCGACTGGCTTACCGGAATTTTCATGCCGCAGTGCAGCAAGGCAATATGGCTGTTGCGTTCATACGGCTCTATGCTTTGCAGCTGGCTGATGGGCATAAGATAGGAGCGGTGTACACGTACGAACAGGTTTGGATCCAGTGTTTTTTCAAGATAGGCGAGTGTCTGCTTTTTCAGGTAGCTTCCTTCTTTTGTAGCTACTTTGATATAGTCGTCGTTCGCTTCGATATAGTGGATCTCGGTTACCGGGATGATGCGGATATTGCCGCGGTCTTTCACCACAATGCGGTGCTGGTAGCCTTCGTAAATGGGCTCGTTCAGCATGTCGTTCACATTGTTTACGGATTCGCTGAGTGAGGAGCGCAGTGCTTTGTCGATCGCCTTATCGAAGCGGTCTTTTGTAATCGGTTTCAGCAGATAATCCACAGCATGGTGTTCGAATGCTTTCATGGCATACTCGTCGAACGCGGTGGTGAATATCACTGCGGGAGCTTTATCGAGCATTTCCAGCAGTTCGAAGCCGTTGATACGCGGCATCTGTATGTCCAGGAATATCAGGTCCGGATTATGTTTCTGAATCGCTTTAAACGCCTCAAAACCATCCGGGCATTCTTCCATCACTTCAAACTGCGGATGCGCCGACAGCATTTTCACTATAAGCGAACGTGCCAGCGGTTCATCGTCAATTACAATTACCTTGTACATATTATTGAGGGATTTTTACAATGGTCGAAAATATATTGTCTGTTTTTTTGATCTCCAGCAGATCGGTTCGCGCATAGAGCAAGTGCAATCTCCTGCTGATACCCTCCAGTCCGTATCCGGTGCCTCTGGGAGGTTGCAGGCTGGGGTCGTAAGGGTTTTCCAGGAGAATATGCAGCATTTTGTCGCGTATGCCGAGTTCAATGCGGATGGACACTTTCCCGGTATTGCCGTACAGCCCGAACTTGATGGCGTTTTCCACGATCGGCTGTAATATGAACGCAGGAATATGTGCCTTTTCGAGTTCCTCGCCCTGCTTGATGATATCTACCGACAAGCGGTTCCCGAAGCGTACAGACTCGATTGCAAGGTACGCTTCAATATAGCTCAGTTCATCCTGTATGCTGATCTGCTCCGAAGTGTCCCGTTTTACGGACAGACGCAGGAAATCGGAGAGTTTGCCCACCATTTCCTGGGCCTTTTCCGCATCCAGCTGGATGAGGGCATTGATAGAATTGAGACTGTTGTAGAGAAAGTGGGGCTGCAATTGCTGCCTCAATTTAAATAATTCGGCTTCGCGCAGACTGGTAACTGCCTGTTGGTGCAGTTCCCAGTCTTTTTTGCTCTCCAGCTGGTTTTTACGCAGGACGGTGATATGACCCACCCAGCCGAGACAAAGCCAGGTCATCACAAAACGCATCGTCTCCGTATCATCTATATGCTGCAGGTAATCTTTGTTGGAGAAAATCAACGTTACAAGAAACAGGTCGACGATCACAAATACAAGCGCGGCAATGATAAAAGACAGGAACGTCGCATGAGCAATCGCCAGTACTTTGGTAGGATAGTTACGTATACGCCATTCAAGGGCGGTGCTCGCGGCGGCGGCAAACAGCAGGTGCAGTCCTGCGTCTTCTGCCAGTGCCAGGTAAGACACCTTTATACCGGAAGAAAAAGGCAAAGTACAAATGCCCATCACAAAAAGCAGGATGGGCAAAGGTATCAGCCGGCTGTATTTCAGTACACTTTGAAACATCCGCCGCTTACTTAGTAAGATTTCAGTTCAAGTCCGCCGAAGCTGACGTTTCCGCGCAGGATCAGTTGTTTCGCATTTTGCAGGTCCGGACTCGTGCGCAGGTGGCGTTTATCTTCAATGCCTCCGAACAGGACATCGACTTCGTTGATGATTTCCCAATGAGACGGAACGATCAGCTCCACACCTCCGAAGATCACGCGCAGATCCACAACCATGGGTTGTATCATACTGTCGGCCTGCATGAGATTGATCTCCACTCCGCCGCAAATAGCGGTTGCGTTGCAGCCTAGAAACTCTTTGGAAGTAACAAGCTCCTTACGCCCGCCGAAGATCGCTTCGATGTTCAGGTGCTGACTGCCGGCAGGATTACCGCCCGGGTTCGCCGTGCTATTTGCCGTTTCCTGGGTGGATTGTTGATCGGGAGTCAAAAGAGTGGGTGCGCTCATGGCCATACCGCTTCTTTCCCGGCGCAGCTGATCAAAGCGCTGGGCCCGGGATTTTGATTTTAAGGCGATAAAGCTACCTATGAAAATCAGCAATGAGGGCCATACGAGTTTTTCGGAGCTTACACCGAACACCATGAACTTCGGGATCAGGAATAAGATCCCCAGCATGATCAGCACAAAAGGATAGAGTCTGTCGAATCCGTTCTTAATACCGCTGAATACACCCGCGCCAATCAGGAACAGCGGCCAGAAGCGAATCTGAAATTCGATCACATTAACCTGATCGAGAAAAATAAGAATGCCTATAGCGGCGATGAATATTCCGAAAAATACACTGGAAGAGGTTCTTCTGCTACTTGATTGTTCCCAGCTCATAATTGTCTTTTTTGATGTTTAAGATTGATGATACAAATGTATCACACAGACTTCCGGATCAAAAATACAATTAGGCCATTAGTAATGCAAGGTCGGTGAACCGGATGATACTGTCGGTAAACAATTCTGCTTTTAATGCGCTACGCTGAAAGCCTTGCGGATAGTGTTTCCTGCACCTCCGTTCACTTCCAGCAGATAGATGCCTGAATTAAGTCCGGATAAGGATATACCGGTATTTAATTCCGTGGCCGGAGCGAGTGAGATATGACGCAATATGCGTCCCTGCATATCCATCACAGAAATCGTGGATGCGCGGGCTTCCTGCCATTGCAGTTGCACCTGCAGGCGCTCATTTGCAGGTACCGGGTAGAGCGACAGGTAATTTTTATCTGCTGATTGTTCCGTTACCGAGGTAGGTACATAGTTTTCGTAGTAGTAATAAAAATTCTGACTTTCATTGTAGGGGCCCCAGTCATTGAGGGTTTTGTTCCATTTCTGCGCAACTCCGGAAGTGAGCTGGTTATAGCTGTTATAGGTCTGAATATTCTTTTCGTTATTATTCCAGACACCGGCAATGTTGTCCCATAGCGCATTCATGTTTGTCAATTCATTACCGGATGCGTCAAAGCTGCGCATCTCCCGGTCGGAATTGAGGTATGAAGCGCTTCCGTTGTCCCAGAATTGCTGCAAGTCGCTGAGTCTATTGCCCGACGCATCATAAGTGTATTCACGGCGTTTTACATTTTGCCAGTTCAGAGCCGAAGCGTCCCAGATTTTTGTCACGAATTCAGTCCTGTTGCCCGCCGCATCGTACTGATAAGTATACTCGTATGCTGGTATCCACGAAGAAGTGCCTGCGTCCCAGGCGTTCTGATCTTCGGTTATAAGCTGGTCCTTTGTATTGTATGTGTACACACTGCGGCTCAGGTTGTGCCAGCTGCCGTCAGTTTTGTTCCAGTAACGGGAGGTGTAGCTCAGCATTTTATCGGTGCTGCTGTAAACGCTGGTATCGTCGCTGCCATTTAGCCACGCGCCTGCGGTTTTGTCCCATTCTGAATAAAGGTGCTTGATCCTGTTATTCCGGCTGTCATATGTATATTCATCTTTGTTGCGGGCTACCCACACTCCGCCTGTCCATTCGTCCAGCTGATTCAGCGTGCGGTAGTGCGCTCCGTTATAGGAATACGTCTGACGATTGATATTGTCCCAGGTAGCAGTACCTCTCATTCCATTGCTGATCTACCTGAGAGGTAAGACTGTCCAGCGCATCCGGGTAATAATAGCTGGTCGACTGATCTTCCCAGGCAGTGATCGTACTATTCCACAGAGTGGTGATCGCGAAGGTCCGGTGGTTCAGAGCATCGAAGGACTGAAACATTTTGGATTTGTTGCCGTAAGCGCCTTTTGTGAGGTCGAAGCCGAGGGTAAACGACTGATCGAAAGCAATGTAAGGAGTAGTGAGATCTCCGCCGCGCCTTGCAGATTTATAAAGATAGTAGGTTGAATCTGTGAAGTTAAACTTCGTTCCGTCGTAGGTATGAAGACTCATGGCCGTAAGTCTGGAAAACGTCTGTGCGGATGCGGGTAACAGGAAACAGCATGCGGTTACAGAGAGAACAAGTTTTTTCATGATCGGGATTATAGGATATGGAATATTTTTAAAGGTACAAAAAGCGGTCAGAAAAGCGGCTGTGCAGGGGCAAAAAAAAACTGCAAGCATCGCTTGCAGTTTTTACACACAAATAAATTAACTGGATTACTTTGAAGCAGTTTGTACCGCTCTTTTCTTTTCTTTGATACGTGCACTTTTACCGCTACGCTCTCTCTGGTAGTACAGTTTTGCTCTGCGTACACGTCCGGATTTGTTCAGAACGATAGATTCGATATTAGGAGAAAACAGAGGGAATACGCGCTCTACGCCGATTCCGTCAGAAATCTTACGAACAGTAAATGTTTGTGTATGTCCGGTTCCCTGACGTTTGATCACATCGCCTTTAAAGGACTGGATACGCTCTTTTGCACCTTCAATGATCTTGTAGTTAACAGTTATATTGTCACCTGATTTGAAGGTAGGGAATGTTTTATTTCCGGTCAGTTGCTCGTGTATGAATACTTTAGCGTCCATCATTTCTAATTTTAGGAATGCAAAGGTAAATATTTTCCCCACATTCACCAAATTATTTTTTATTGATTATTTGGCCTGTGCATTTTCTTCTTTTGTCCAGCAGTATCCGGAACGGCGTTCCCGGGTACGTTCCAGGGCTTGTTCATAGCGCCAAGCGTCCACTTTTTTAGGGTCGCCGCACAACAATATATCCGGTACGGTCCACCCACGGAAATCTGCGGGCCTTGTGTAGACGGGGTGGGAGAGCAGGTCATCCTGGAATGAATCTGACAGCGCTGATGTTTCATCATTCAGTACGCCTGGTATCAATCGTCCGATGGCATCCACCAGTACTGCTGCCGCCAGTTCTCCGCCGCCGCTCAGCATAAAATCCCCGATGGAGATCTCCCTTGTGACAAAATGATCCCGTATGCGCTGGTCTATTCCCTTGTAATGTCCGCAGCATGATCAGCAGATTTTCCCTGAGAGACAGGGTATTAGCTGTCTTCTGCGTGAGTACCGGGGCATCCGGTGTCATGAAAATGATGTCGTCGTAGCTGCGCTCTTTCTGCAAATGCTCAATGGCAAGTGCCAGCGGTTCGGGCATCATCACCATTCCGGCACCACCGCCAAACTGATAATACATCGACCTGCCCGTGCTTGTAGGGAGTGAAATCACGCAGGTTATGCACCCGCACCTCCAGCAGCCCCCGGGTTTGTGCCCGTTTCATAATAGAATGTTCAAACGGGCTTTGCAGCAGCCCCGGAACCACCGATATAATATCTATATGCATCATCTGATGATCAACAGCTTAAGAAAGACGAATACCCTTGCAGATGTTATATGTAATAGCGGGACCTTCATAAATAAAACCGGTATATACCTGTACCAGCGATGCGCCTGCATCTAATTTTTCCTGTGCATCAGCAGTCGTGAAAATGCCGCCGGCAGCAATTATTTTGATCTTGCCGCTGCTTTTGGTGTGTATATACCGCACCACTTCGGTAGCCCTTTCTCTCAGGGGTTTTCCGCTTAATCCGCCTGTTTCCCCGGCAACGGAAGGCTCGCTTTGCAATCCTTCACGGGATATGGTGGTATTTGTGGCCACAATGCCTTCAATCTTTGTTTCGTCCACCAGGCTGATGATATCATCCAGCTGACTATCTGTAAGATCGGGAGCTATTTTCAGGAGGATCGGGCGTTTTTTGCCCAATTCCGCATCTATCTGCTTCAGTCTGTTCAGGATACGGCTCAGCGGCTCTTTATCCTGTAACGCACGCAGACCCGGGTATTGGGGCTGCTCACGTTTACCACGAAGTAATCCACCACGTCATACAAAGAGCGGAATGCTTTTTCATAGTCGTTCAGTGCTTCTTCATTAGGGGTTACTTTGTTTTTGCCGATATTACCTCCGACAATAATGCGTTCATGCGGTTTTGCAAGCCTTGCGGCTGCAGTCGCGGCACCTTCATTATTGAATCCCATGCGGTTGATAAGTGCCTGATCTGCCGTAAGGCGGAACAGACGGGGTTTATCGTTTCCGGGTTGCGCAAGCGGGGTTACCGTGCCGATTTCAACAAAGCCGAAGCCCAGGCAGGATAATTCATTGATCCAGCGCGCATCTTTATCGAAGCCTGCGGCAAGTCCAACGGGATTAGGGAACTTAATGCCCCACAATTCCCGCTCCAGTGAACGATCCTTTACCGAAAACATCCTGCGCATCATACTTCTGCTCAGAGAGTTACGGTATGCTTTCTGTAATTGTGCCATCGCCCAGTAATGCACCTCTTCCGGGTTGCGGCGAAATAAAATTTTACGAATCAGGGAATACATCGGCGCAAAGATAACATCCGCTGCCTGCTTTGCGAAACCAAAGCGGCCACGTCGGAACGGGCTGGTACTTCATGCTGCCGCGAAGTGCAGCGCCTGACTGTTATTCATCTATCAATATATCTTATAGAGTTGTTATGAGTTTCCAAAAACACATGGTTTCTAATAGATAGTTCGCACCGTAAACCATTTTCTGACTTATATTCGCCGCCATGACCGAAGAAATGTTACAGGCAATGCCTTTAGGGCGTTTTTTTGCCTATATCACCAAATCCTATTACGGTGCACTTGCCAAAAAGCTGGAGGAACTGGATATTGACCGGTATTATTCCGTGCTTGTCGCCATGGATAAAACGGGTAAAGGCTGTACCCAGCAAATGCTTTGCAACCTGCTCGACATCGACAAGGTATCTATGGTGCGCATGATCGATTATTTTCTGAAAAAGAAGATGGTACGCAAGATTCAGAACCCTGCCGATCGCCGCGAATACTTCCTGGAGCTTACCCCAAAAGTGAAAGTGCGCCTTCCCGAATTTTATGAAGCTATTGAAGAGCTGAACCGTGAGGCATTGAAAGGTCTGACTAAAGAACAACAGAAAATTTTTAAAGCACAGCTGCTTACGATAGAGGAAAATATCAATTCCCTGCCTGCAGAAAAGGTGTTTATCAACTATAAAAAATCTCCCAAGAAATAAATATGAACAAGAGGTCTATCCTGTTTATCATCATTATTGTAGTTGTATTGGTGCTGGTGAAGGTACTGTTCCTGAAGCCGGAGAGTACTGATGCTCCGAAGCCGGGAGCTGCCGGTAAAAATATGCCCGCGAACGTCACCGGATATGTGGTGCATCCGCAAAGTCTCCAGAACGAACTATATTCTTCCGGAACGATCATCGCGAATGAAGAAGTATCCCTGCGTCCCGAGGTTTCCGGAAAGCTGATCGCTGTTTACTTTAAAGAGGGAAGCATGGTGCAGAAAGGGGCTTTGCTGGCTAAGATCAATGATGCCGATCTGCAGGCGCAGCTACGCAAACTGCAACTGCAGGCTAACCTTTCACGCGATCGTGAAGCGCGTCTGAAGGGATTGCTGGATATCAAAGGGGTAAGTCAGGATGAGTACGAGACTGGTGCCAACGAAGCCAAAACAATCGGCGCCGATATCGACTATACACGTGCACAGATCGCCAAAACGGAGATCCGCGCTCCGTTTTCAGGAAAAATAGGTCTGAAGCAGATCAGTGAAGGGAATTTTGTAAGTCCAACCGATGTGATTGCTGCGATACAAAAGACGGATGAACTGAAGCTGGACTTTACCGTTCCGGAAAAGTATGCGAATATGGTGAAGATAGGCGATGAAGTACTGTTTACCGTAGAGAACCAGAAAGGTGACTTTAAAGCGACCGTTTATGCTGTGGAACCTGCAATCGACAGGCAAACGCGCAATGTGATGGTGCGTGCTCTGTATAATAACCGCACCGGGAATATGCTGCCCGGTTCGTTTGCCAAAGTGAAACTGGTGATGAGCAATATTGAAGATGCATTGATGGTGCCTACGGAAGCGGTAATACCGGAACTTAAAGGCAAAAAAGTATTTGTAGTGCGTGGCGGAAAAGCCGTTTCCGTTCCGGTAGAAACAGGATTGCGCAACGATGCGGCTATTCAGATCCTCAGCGGATTATCTTCCGGTGATACAGTTATTACAACCGGTATTATGTCGCTCAAGCCCGATGCTCCGGTGAAACTGGTGCAGTTAAAACCCTGATCCGTGCATTTATGAATATTTCTTCCGTTAGTATCAACAGGCCGGTACTGGCCATTGTCATGAATATAGTGATCGTGCTGTTTGGCGCGATCGGCTACACATTTCTGGGGGTGCGCGAATATCCTGCCATCGACCCGCCGGTGATCACTGTTCGCACCAACTATTCCGGTGCGAATGCCGATGTCATCGAATCACAGATCACAGAACCGCTTGAGAAAGCAATCAATGGTATCGAGGGTGTACGTACCATATCGTCTTCGAGCAACCAGGGTTCGAGTGTTATTACGGTGGAATTCAACCTGAACTCCAACCTGGAAGCCGCGGCGAATGATGTACGCGACAAAGTGTCGCAGGCTGTGCGTCAGCTGCCACAGGATATTGATGCGTTGCCTACGGTGACGAAATCCGACGCAAACTCTGATGCCATCCTTTCCATGACGGTACAATCCGACACGCGGTCGCAGCTCGAGGTGAGCGACTTTGCCGAGAATGTGCTTGCAGAACGTTTGCAGACGATACCGGGAGTGAGCACCGTACAGATCTGGGGGCAGAAGAAATATGCGATGCGGATGTGGATCGATCCGACAAAATTATCCGCTTACGGGCTGACCACGCAGGATGTAAAGGCTGCGCTGGATAAAGAAAATGTGGAACTGCCTGCGGGTAAAGTTGCGGGTAATACTACAGAGCTTACCTTAAATACGGTAGGTCGCCTGAAAACCGAAGACGATTTCAATAATCTTATTCTGAAAACCGATGGTGACCGTGTGATCAGATTTAAAGACGTGGGAAGTGCAGTGCTCGGATCAGAAAATGAGGAGACGATCCTGAAACAATCCGGAACACCGATGATCGGACTGGGGCTCGTACCGCAACCCGGAGCGAACTATCTCGATATTGCCAATGAGTTCTACAAGCGCCTTGAAGATATTAAAAAGGAGTTGCCGAAGGATTTCAAGGTGGATATCGCGCTGGATAATACCCTGTTCATCAAGAAGTCCATATCAGAGGTAATGGAGACACTGGCAATCGCGATCGTGCTGGTGGTGATCATTATTTACCTGTTTTTCCGCGACTGGGTAATCGCATTCCGGCCGCTTATCGATATCCCGGTGTCGCTTATCGGGGCGTTCTTTATTATGTACATCATGGGCTATTCCGTGAACGTGCTGACCTTGCTCGCGATTGTGCTTGCGACTGGTCTCGTGGTGGACGATGGTATTGTGGTCACGGAAAATATCTATAAGAAAATAGAGGAGGGTATGAATCCCATTGAGGCAGCTCACAAGGGGTCCAAAGAGATTTACTTTGCCGTTATCTCCACCTCCATAACGCTTGCGGCAGTATTTATGCCGGTGATCTTCCTCGAGGGGTTTGTAGGTCGCCTGTTCCGCGAATTTGGCGTGATCATTGCGGGCGCTGTATTGATATCTGCATTCGTATCGCTCACGCTCACACCGATGCTGAATGCACGACTCGTGAAAAAGAACAAAGGCAAGAGCCGCTTTTACGAGGCTACGGAGCCTTTCTTCGAACGCATGACGAGCTCTTATTCCGGTTCACTGGCTCGCTTCCTGGCCCGCCGCGGATGGTCGATTGCCATCCTGGGAATCTCTCTCGTATTGATCGTGCTGGTGGGTAAATCGTTGAAAAGCGAACTGTCCCCGCTGGAAGACCGCAACTGGATGCGTTTATCGCTGACTGCTCCCGAAGGTGCCTCTTATGAATACACCGATCATTTCGTGGACCGCGTTTCTCAGTTCATTACCGATTCCATTCCTGAAAAGCGTGTCTGCCTCACCGTTACCGCACCCAGCTTCGCCGGATCAGGTGCCGTAAATACGGCATTTGTGCGCCTGGCGCTTACCGAGGCATCGGAGCGTAAACGGAGTCAGCAACAGATAGCCAATTTCATTTCCAAGAGTGCAAAGGATTTTCCGGAAGGAAAGATATTCGTGATACAGGAGCAGACGATATCGGCCGGCGGGGGAGGCAGGGGTGGCTTACCGGTGCAGTTTGTTTTGCAGGCCCCCAACTTCGAAAAGCTCAAAGAGAAATTGCCGATCTTCCTCGACGAAGCAAACAAAAGCCCGGTTTTCCAGGGAGTGGATTGCAACCTGAAATTCAATAAGCCGGAAGTAAATGTTACGATCGATCGCGATAAGGCTAAAAACCTGGGTATATCGGTTGCGGATATTGCCCAGACGCTACAGTTGTCGCTGAGTGGTCAGCGCCTCAACTACTTTACGATGAACGGCAAGCAATACCAGGTCATTGGTCAGTTCCAGAGGGAAAACCGTGACGAAGTGCTGGACATTAAGTCAATCTATCTGCGTAATGCGGCAGGCAGTCCCATACAGCTGGACAATCTGGTGAAATTCAATGAAGCAAGCTCTCCTCCGCAATTGTATCACTTCAACCGCTATCAGTCCGCTACGGTATCTGCCGGGTTGGCTAAAGGAAAAACGATTGGTGACGGTATCGATGAGATGAATCGTATTGCCGCGAAAGTGCTTGATAAAAGCTTTTCCACCGATCTTACCGGGGCATCGCGCGATTTCGCAGAGAGCTCCTCCAATATTATGTTCGCTTTCCTGCTGGCATTATTGCTGATCTACCTCGTGTTGTCTGCACAGTTCGAAAGCTTTGTTGATCCGTTCATCATCATGCTTACGGTACCGCTCGCATTGGGCGGGGCTTTACTTTCGCTCTGGTATTTCAATCAGACCCTGAATATCTTCAGCGAGATCGGTATTATCATGCTGGTGGGACTGGTGACGAAGAACGGTATCCTCATCGTGGAATTTGCAAACCAGCTGCGTGAAGAGGGGATGAGTAAGAAAGAGGCAATTGAGGCAGCCGCGGCAGCACGTCTGCGCCCGATCCTGATGACGAGTATTGCTACGGCTCTGGGTGCGATGCCTATTGCACTGGCGCTCGGAGCAGGTGCAAAAAGCAGGATGGGTATGGGTATTGTGATCGTTGGGGGGATTATGTTCTCGCTGATCCTTACCCTGTACGTTATCCCTGCTATTTACAGCTATTTGTCCCGCGAGAAGAAAGTAAAACATGAACAAACACATGCGTAAGGCCTTTTTTATATGTACGCTCCTGCTCAGTGGCAATGTATTTGCCCAGAGCGGACCAGTGCGCTCTTACCTGGATATTATTTCCATTGCACTGAAAAACAACTACGATATAGAGCTCGCGCGTAATAACACCCGTATCGCCGCCGCACAGAATACGGCAGGGGCGGCAGGAATGTTGCCGCGACTGGACATCAATGCCAACGGCAATAAGGCCAGTAACGATACGAAGCAGGATTTCTCCAGCGGTCTTACCGTAAATCAGAAGGGAGTGCAATCTGAAACCGTTGCTGCCGGTGCATACCTTACGTGGACGGTATTCGACGGATTGAAAATGTTTGCAACGAAAGAACGGCTGAAACTGCTGGAGCAGCAAAGCGAGCTTTCCCTGCGCCTGCAGGTTGAGACGACAATCGAAGAAGTGACGCTTTACTATTACCAGGTGGTAAAACAGCAGCAGCTGATCAACGGGATTGAAGCATCTATGTCAGTATCTGACGAACGCATCCATATTGCCGATAAAAAACTCACGCTGGGCAGTGGCTCCAACGTGGAATTATTGCAGGCCAGACTGGATATGAATGCGCTGAAGTCCGACTGGATCACTCAGCGTTACATCCTTAATGAATACAAGAATAATCTGATGGTGCTCATTAAAGAGCAACCGGATACAAGCTTTACGGTTGATACCAATTTTGAGTTTGCACCTATAGCTTCTATGGAACATATCCGTGAAATGGTAGAGCGCAACAATACGAGCATCGCATTGGCCGGTAAGAATGTACTGGTATACGATCAGACAATCCGTGAACTG
Source organism: Chitinophagaceae bacterium (assembly GCA_049840855.1). GTDB lineage: Bacteria > Bacteroidota > Bacteroidia > Chitinophagales > Chitinophagaceae > Rurimicrobium. The sequence goes on from JASGJF010000019.1 coordinate 36,941, forward strand.
CGTTCGCAAACAATGCCGAAGCTTGCATTGAATACGAACTATGTATTCTCACGTAACTCCAACGCGGCAGGCTTTACCTTGCTGAACCAGAATACGGGTCTGAATTACGGCTTCACTTTTACCTGGAATCTGTTCAATGGACTTAACACGCGTAACCAGGTGAAAGTGGCAAAATTGCAGACAGACAATGCGCGTTTGCAGTTCGATCAGACAAAGCTATCGGTGAGTGCTGCCGCACTGAGCGCTTACACGCGTTGGGTGGGTGACAGAGAGATCATGACCCTCGAAGAAGAGAACATCCTGCTCGCACGGCAGGGATTGTTTATCGCTACGGAAAGAGAGCGGCTCGGTCTGGGCAATTACCTCGAGACCAAGCAAAGCCAGAGCTCTTTCCAGGATGCGATCACGCGGCTCGTGAATGCGCGCTACAACCTGAAGCAGTCGGAAATGGCATTACGTCGTCTCAGCGGGTCTCTGACCAGAGACAGTTCATTAGCCAAGTAGCTGCTCAAAAAAGGCACCGCTTTCCTGTTCCGGACTGATGAAGTGAATCTCATATATCCAGTACAGTTCCTGACCTTCGTCCCCCGGAGCACAGAGCAGCCGCTCATTTCCCGGATGCAGGTAGTGGATGAGTTCATCTCCGATCAGTTCCTCGTGCGGGAAGTTGCCGATGAGGTGCCCACAGTGTTCATTACCGTATTCCCAGCCATAGGAGCGTGCCATTTCGCAGGTAAATGCGTAAAGTTGTGCGGCGGTAAGGGTATCCCGGTTGGTCTCAAAAAATGCTTTCCCACGGTGCCAGGCTGCTTCGGCATCGTTTTTTAATCGGAGTTTTTCCGGGTTGTTACCCAATACATAGGTACGTCCGAAATCTGCTTCCCATTCCTCAAACACAGGTCCGAAATCAAAAAATACAATGTCATCCGGCTGTAACGTGAGATCCGGAGGATTTTCGCGGTAGGGCAGCAGGGTATTTCTACCGGAGCGGACAATGCGTTTATGCCAGTATTTGCGTATGCCGAATAGTTTTGCGGCAAGCTCGTACACCTGTTTGTTCAGCTCCCGCTCTGTTTTGCCCGCCTGTAATAATTCCAGGTGTTCGATCGCTGCAAATAATTGTGCCGCTTTTCCTTCCGCGGCGATGAGTGATTGTAATGTGTCCATAAATTGGCTTACATGGCCATCCAGTATTTCCGGAGGAACCAGTCAACTGCGGCAAGTATCAGTATCAGGAAAAAGATCCATTTCCAGTCGATCAACGATACCGGTTCCAATCGTTCAGAAAGCAGCGGACGGATCATTTTGTTTTTGCTTACGGAGTCGTACAGCTGTGGCAGCTGATCCGCAAATACTGCAATGCCCCTGTTCTTTTGCGCCAATGACGCGAGCAGCGGATAATTGCATCCGGAGTTCATTTGCTCAATGCTGGTCTGGCCAACAAATAAACGGCCTGCATCTGTGAATGTTTTGCCATCCGCAGTACAGGAAGCGGTGTAGGAATACGCTCCGGGAGCCAATGCTCCGATATTCAGCTGATAGCGGTTGTTGTTTTTTTCGAAACGGAAGCTCAGGGTATGTCCGCTGCTGTCTTTCAGCCGGAGGTCTGCCTGCGGAGTATTGATGAGTTCGCCGGCCGGATTAGTGAACCAGGCAGAAAGCCGTACCTGCTCACTGCTGCTCCAGTTATATTTCGCAGGCTCGGCGCGGAAGCGTTTATTGTTGCCTGCATTCGTAAGCAGGTTCAGTGTTTGCAATATGCAATCGTCAATAGCATCCTGCTTGCCGAAATGCTTGTATTCATACAGTCGCCAGCGCCAGATCCCTTCACCGCTGGTTACTGCGATAGCGGGATTGCCCGGCTGTATCGCCCATAACGGCCTGCCCTGAGGATCGCTGAACAAGGCCTGCGCTCCGCCTGAAATACTTAAATCGCGTGCGCTGATACTCAGCGGTGGGAGCTCATCGGTAACGGCCGGCAGATCCGCCGGAAGCGTAAACAGGCTAAACGATTTATTAAGCCTCACTTCAGGCATTATACTGCCCATGCCCCCTACAAAACGAACGATATGCTGCAGTTTGCCCGTTTCGAAATAATTGTTCAGGCTACCGGTGATGAACCATGCATTTTTGCCGTTCAGCAGCGACGGTGCAATGCTTTTTGCATTTGAGGGCAATTGGTGCAGAATTATCGCAGCATACCCGTCCAGGGACGCGGGGAGCTCACTGCTTTCACGCAATTCCAGCTCGTACTGCTTATGTCCTGCCAGGGCACTGCTGATCGCTTTAATATCCGGATGCGGACTCGCATAAGCCAGCAATATCTTTTTCTTTTCGCTCAGCACCTGTACAAATGCAACATTCCGGTTGTTAGCGGTATTTGATTCCTCGTTAAATGGTGCTGCATGTACGGTATATTGGTGCAGGCCTTCTTTATCGGCTTTAAGCAGAAAAGTAACCTGTTTGTCGAACTGCGGAGCGTTTGAACGGATCAGCGTACGCGCAAGTTCGCGGCCGGTCTCATCTTTAAGACTCACCTTTATATCCCGGTTCGGAAGGTTTTCGGAAAGAATGTCGGCACGCAGTTCCCATTCGCTGTTCAGTGATACCGTTTTGTTTGCATAGATCCTGCCGATGCGCAGATCCGGCTTTTTGCTGCTGTCTCCGATCGCAATGGTGTACACAAAGCTGTTTACCGGGAAACTTGTATAAGAAGGGTTGGAGCCTTCATTATAATTGCCGTCAGATGCGAGGATCACGGCACTCAGATTCTGGTTGTAGAACTGCGACACCGCTTCGTCCAGGGGTTTGGAGAGGTTGGTGCCTTGTGCTGTATAATCCCGGAGGCTGTCTGCCGCTTCTGGTCCGTCCAGATCCCAGGTGATTACACGGAAGTTCTTTGAGAGCTTATTCAGGAAAGTTTTTTGCTGCGTTGCATATGCTTCCGTATTCTTTCCGAGTTCCTGCTGAACGGATGCGGAATTGTCCTGTATGAACAGAATAAGCGGTTTTTGCTCTTCCACGATATGGCGGTTGATCTTAGGCGCAAGGATCAGCAGCATGCAGAGAAACGCGATCAGCGCTTTAAGGCCTGCCGGCAACCAGGGCATACGGATATTCCTGTTACGGTCGGCCCGGAACAGGACAAAAAAAACAGCTGCAGCCACAAGCACAGCCAGGATAATGGAGAGGGTTACCATGCAGATACGCAAACTAAAGAAAAATGTGCAATCCAGCGCATCGGGAAGCAAATCAAAGTCTTACATGAATGGAAATCGCGAGGGTGCGCAGCAGAATGCATTACAGGCGAATGATCCCAAGTTCCGTCTCGTTCCCCGAAAATGCCTTGCGGATGCGTTCCTCGTGCGTGTCTGTCAGGATTACCTGCCCGAAATCAGCGCCGCGGATGATGTGCAGCAGGGATTCCATACGTTGCTGGTCGAGCTTCTCAAATACATCATCCAGCAGCAGTATCGGGTTCTGGTGCATTTGCCTCTTCAGAAATCCGTACTGAGCGAGTTTCAGTGCGAACAAAAAGCTCTTTTTCTGTCCCTGCGAGCCGTAGCTTTTGATCGGTTGTCCGTTCATCAGCAGCTGTAGGTCGTCGCGATGTACGCCCCGCATGGTGCGCTGGTAGCGGAAGTCTTCACTGAGACTCCTTTCCAGCAACAGCTTCAGCGGTTCACGGTGCAGGTCGCTTTCATACACGAGTCCTACCTGTTCCGATCCGCCTGAGAGTAAGGCATAATATTCCTGCAATAACGGAGCAAATCCGTTCACCCATTCCCTGCGGCACGCAAAGAGGTAGCTGCCGCTTTTATCCAGCACATCGTCGAAGTAGGCAAGCATGTCGTTTCCTTGCGCGACTCCGCGTGCATATTGCTTCAGCCATGCATTCCGCTGTTGTAATGCCCGCTGGTAGTCGATCAGCGCGTTCAGGTAATCCCGGTTGCATTGCGACAGCATCCCGTCCACAAACTTGCGGCGCAGCTCCGCTTCCGTCGTTGATCAGCTCAATATCGTCCGGCGCAATCATTACCGCAGCATGCCTGCCGATATGATCCGACAGTTTTTCGTAAATGAGTCCGCCGCAGCTGATCTCTTTCTTGCCATTCAGGTATTTACAGGAAACAATATGCTGTTTGTCAGCGTTTTCGCTGAAAGAAGCCTGAATACGATAGCCCTCCGTCCCGTTCATAACGGTGGGTGCAACAGATGCTGAAAAATAGCTTTTGGTATAGCACAGCGTATACACTGCATCCAGCAGGTTGGTCTTGCCGGATCCATTTTTTCCACATATACAAGTCACGGGTTTTTCGAAAGAAAACGTTGCCTGACGGTAGTTCCGGAACTGGTAAAGGGAAATATTTCTGAGTAATACCAAAATGAAATTTGAGCGGAATTGAAAAAACAATAAATTCGCACAAATTTAGTAAAACTGTGCAGACTCAATTCAATAAGGAGACATACCTGTACTGGTATGAGAGCATGCTGTTGATGCGCCGCTTTGAAGAAAAAGCGGGTCAGCTATACGGTATGCAGAAGATTCGTGGATTTTGCCATCTTTATATAGGTCAGGAAGCGGTTGCGGCAGGTACGATGTCTGCCATTACCGATCGCGATAATATCATTACCGCTTACCGTGATCACGCTATTGCGCTGGCTAAAGGTATGAGCGCCAACGAGTGTATGGCCGAATTATACGGTAAAGCCACCGGTTGCACGAAAGGCAAGGGCGGTTCTATGCACTTCTTCTCAAAAGAAAAGCGATTCTTCGGTGGTCATGGTATCGTAGGGGGACAAATCGGTCTCGGTGCGGGTATTGCGTTTGCCGAGCAGTATAAAGGAAGCGACAGTGTAACACTTTGTTATTTCGGTGACGGTGCTGCACGCCAGGGTTTGCTGCACGAGAGCTTTAATATGGCTGTGTTGTGGCAGTTGCCTGTTGTTTTCATTTGTGAGAACAATGGTTATGCAATGGGTACTTCTGTAGAGCGTACTTCCAAAGTTCCGGACATCTACCGTCTTGCGGATGGTTTTGATATGCCTGGCGACAGCGTGGACGGTATGAGTTGCGAAGAAGTGCACAAAGGCATTGAGCGTGCCGTTCGCCGTGCACGTGAAGGCGGAGGACCTACCTTCCTCGAGATCAAAACTTATCGTTTCCGCGGTCACTCGATGAGTGATCCGGCTAAATACCGTACAAAAGAAGAGCTGGAAACGTATAAAGAAAAAGATCCGATCATTGAAGTGCTGAAAGTGATCCATAAAAACGGATGGGCTTCGGAAACAGAGATCGATGCAATCAATAATAAAGTACAGCAGGAAGTGGACGACTGTGTGAAATTCGCAGAGGAAAGCCCCTGGCCGGATGCATCCGAACTGTACAAGGATATTTACGTGGATGATACTTACCCGTATATTACCGACTAATAAACCACACATCACTTCTAAAACTTAACAAACAACACCGAATGTCAACAATGCAATCAACTGAAGGCCTGTCGGCTATGGAAAAGTTCTCCGTTCTGTACGAAGAGAAAAAGAAATCCATCAATACGGCCCTGGCTGTTATCGTTCTGGCCGTAGGCGGTTTCTTCGCTTATAAATATCTTGTAGCCGGTCCTAAAGAAGAGAAAGCCGCGTTGAAAATGATGCGTGCGGAACAATATTATGCAATGGATTCTCTGAACCTCGCGCTGAACGGTGATGCGGCAAACCCCGGTTTTCTTCGTATCATCAAGCAATTCGATGGCTCGGCGAATGCAAACCTGGCACATTATTATGCAGCTTCCTGCTACATGAAAATGGGCGACAGCAAATCTGCACTGAAACACCTGCAGGATTTTGATGCACACGGAACGATTTTCGAACATCCGAAAGCAGGACTGCTCGGCGATATCTACATGGAGTCCAACGACACGAAGAAAGCTATCGATCAATACAAGACAGCTACTGCTGATGCGGACGACGATGTATTCACTCCTATGTACCTGCAGCGTCTTGCGATTGCGTACGAAAAAAGCAATCAGACAGATGAAGCGATCAAAGCGTATAAGCGTATCCGCGATGAGTATCCGCGCAGCCCTTCAGGCCGCGATGTGGAAAAAGCGCTTGCGCAGCTCGGAGTGCTGGATTAGTCAGATTACCTGTAAAAAAAATAATAACCTTAAAATCCCTTTCGAGAAACACGGAGGGGATTTTTTGTAAACCGCAACTGAAATGGCATTATCGTCTGAAAGCAGCACATTGCTGTCCCTGGAGCAGGTGGCTCAAATGAAAGAAGCAAAAGTCGCTATTGTATATACGGAATGGAATGATGCGATCATCCGGGAACAGCTTGCAGGCTGTCACCGCATACTCAAACAGGCGCATGCCATTTGCGTAGGTGAGTATTGTGTACCCGGAGCATTTGAAATCCCTTTTGCCTGCCGTCAGGTATATGAAACCAAAGCCGGTCGCGAAGAGTGTCCCGAAGCCATTATTGCTTTTGGCGCGGTGATCCGCGGTGGGACGCCGCATTTTGAATATGTATGTAAAGCAGTTACGGAAGGAATCACCCTGCTCAATACCAGCCTGAATATACCTGTTATCTTCGGCGTGCTCACGCTGGATACCGAACAGCAGGCATGGGAGCGGCTGGGTGGCATACACGGTCATAAAGGCGAAGAAGCAGCTATCGCGGCATTGAAAATGATACACTTTAACCGTTCCCTCTAAATTGTCAGGATGATCCAGGTTCAGTTGTTTATTCCCTGTTTTGTCGACCAGTTGTACCCCGACACGGGTATGAATATGGTGCGCATCTTAGAACACCTTGGCTGTGTGGTACATTACAATGCCAGACAAACCTGCTGCGGTCAGCCTGCTTACAATGCAGGCTATACAGATGAAGCAAAGAACGTTGCACGTAAATTCCTGCACGATTTCGACCAGGACTTTTACATCGTTGCACCAAGCGGATCCTGTACAGGCTATGTGCGCAGTTCATTCGACGAAATGTTTGCCGACAGCGCCGAACAGAAACAATGCAAAAAAGTCAAGGGTTACCTGTACGAATTCACAGAATTCCTCACCGAAGTGTTGAAGGTGGAAAGCCTGGATGCCACTCTTGCCGTACGCGTAACCTACCATGACGCCTGCGGTGCATTACGCGAATGTGGTATTAAGGACGGACCCCGCCGCCTTTTATCGATGGTTGAAGGACTGGAGCTGGTGGAGATGCAGGAGGCGCAAACCTGTTGCGGCTTCGGAGGTACTTTCGCCGTGAAATTTGAACCGATTTCGGTTGGGATGGCACAGACAAAGGCAGAAAGTGCGCTCGAAACGGGTGCACGCTATATCGTTTCCACCGATGTCAGCTGTATGATGCATCTGCAGGCCTATATCGATAAGCAGCAATATCCGCTGCAAACCATCCACATTGCCGACCTGCTTGCAAAAGCCCTGTTTGCACAAGCCTGATCTTTATAAAAAATTTACCGAAACGGCGCCTGCAGCCTGGATAGAGCAGCCGCAGTAATCTGTAACTTTGAGTTCCGTATTCCCATATATATGCTTCAATACTACAGCCCCTCGCTGACCCGATACTCCCGATTACTGACCCGAGAAGTACGCGTCGGCGAACTCCTGCTCGGTAACGGACACCCGGTGCGTATTCAGACCATGACCACCACCGATACGATGGATACCGCGGCAACCGTTGCGCAGACTATCCGTTGCATCGAAGCGGGCGCGGAACTGGTGCGGATCACTGCGCCCAGCAAAAAAGAAGCGGAAAATCTCCTCGAGATCAAAAAGGCGGTACGTGCGGCCGGTTTCGATACCCCCTTGGTCGCCGATATTCATTTTACGCCCAATGCAGCGGAAATAGCCGCCGGTATCGTGGAAAAAGTACGCGTGAACCCGGGCAACTATGTTGATAAAAAGAAATTTGACTTTATTAATTACACCGACGCGGAATATCAGGCGGAAATAGAACGCATCCGCGATCGTTTCTTACCGCTGGTGCATTTGTGTAAGCAGCATGGTACCGCCATGCGCATCGGCACGAATCACGGTTCGCTTAGCGATCGGATCATGAGTCGTTATGGCGATTCCCCCGTAGGAATGGTGGAGAGCGCGCTGGAGTTTCTGCGGATAGCACGGGACGAAAACTACCATCAGATCGTCCTGAGTATGAAAAGCAGCAATCCCCAGGTGATGGTGCAGGCTTACCGTCTGCTGGTTCAGAAGATGGACGAGGAATTCGGCGAATGCTATCCATTGCATCTGGGTGTTACCGAAGCCGGCGACGGTGAGGACGGTCGCATAAAAAGCGCCGTGGGCATTGGTACTTTGCTGGAAGATGGTATCGGAGACACGATCCGTGTTTCGCTCACAGAAGATCCGGAGTTTGAAATTCCGGTTTGTCAGGATATTGTGCGCAAGTATGAAAAGCCGGCCATGGTTTCCACATATGTTCCGGAAATCAGCAGTCTGCCGTATGATCCGTTTAATTATCGCCGCAGGAAATCCATGCCGGTCCGGAATATCGGAGGGACGCAGGTTCCTGTAGTGATCGCCGATCTGAGCAAAGCAGGTACGATCACGCCGCATACACTCGAAAGCGTAGGCTATCATTACGACGAAGCCAGCGATAAGTGGAATATTGCTGACCAGGCTGCCGATTATATTTTTACCGGCCGCAGTATACCCGCATTTGCTTTACCCGGCACTCTGCGTGTGATTGTTTATGCAGATGCGTACACTGATGCGGCTGATAAGCAAAAGGTGGTGCCGATCTTTGATCTGAAAGAATACGATTCGGTCGCCCGCAGTACAGAAGTGAATTTCGTCATGCTCGATTGCTACAGTGAAGCCGGATTCGATGAAGCGCAGCTGAAAAGAGTGGCTGAAGATACTACCGTGGTTTTATGCCTGAGCAGTACCAATGAAAATGCGATGCAGAGTATGCGCCGCATGCTGATGGAACTCATGCGCCTGAATATCCCATGTCCTGTGATCCTTATTGCCGACAGTAACGGGCATACTCCGGATGAGCACCTTGTAAAACTTGCGACCGATACCGGAGCATTGCTGCTGGACGGATTCGGAGACGGTATCTGCCTCGGTTATACAGCTGATGCAACGATGGATAATATCCGTACCCAGGGCCGGACTTATCTGCCTGTTAAGGACATCAGTCAGTTTACCAACAATACTGCGTTCTCCATACTTCAGGCAACACGTACGCGTATCAGTAAGACGGAATATATTTCCTGTCCGAGCTGCGGCCGTACCCTGTTCGACTTACAGGAGACTACGGCTAAAATCCGCGAAGCGACGCACCACCTGAAAGGCGTGAAGATCGCAATCATGGGCTGTATTGTAAACGGACCCGGTGAAATGGCGGATGCCGATTTCGGATATGTAGGCAGTGGGGTAGGGAAGATCACGTTGTATCGCAACAAAGAGGTAGTGAAGAAAAATGTGCCGAGCGAGATTGCCGTAGATGAGTTGATACAATTGCTGAAGGACAACGGAGCCTGGGTAGACCGCTAAGTTTTTCTGCCCCGTACTGTTATATAATTTGTCGGATTAGTATTAAATTGCCGGCCTTATATACCTGATTCAAAACATAAGCGATATGACGAAGAAATTAGTTTTAACGCTCTCAGCAGCCATGATGCTTGTTTCGGCCTGGGCACAACGTACTAAGGTCGCCATCACCACAGATTACGGACGTATTGTGATGGAACTTTACGACGAGACACCGAAACATCGCGATAATATGATCAAACTCGCGAAGGAGCACTTTCTCGACAGTACTTTATTCCACCGCGTAATCCCGCAATTCGTGATCCAGGGTGGAGATCCCAACTCAAAACATGCAAAGCCCGGTGATATGCTGGGTAATGGCGAGGCGGGCTACCTCGTGGATGCAGAAATCAACGATTCGGCATTCCATAAATACGGGGCGGTAGGTATGGCACGCGACAATAACCCGGCAAAGGCCTCATCCGGCTGCCAGTTCTACATCGTTACCGGTAAAAAATATACCGATGATGAGCTGAATAATTTTGAAGCACGTATGGGTAAAAAAATGCCCGCATCGCATCGGCAGGCATATAAGACCGTCGGCGGAACACCGCACCTGGACGGAGGCTATACTGTCTTCGGAGAAGTGATCGAAGGAATGGATGTGGTGGACAAAATATCGGCGGAGCCCCGCAACAGTGCCGACCGGCCCAATAAGGATATCCGCATGTATAAGGTGGAGATCGTAAAGCCAAAAAGAAAGAAATTCCTCGGACTGTTTTAGTCCGGGGTTTTTTATACCAACCGTATATGAAACAGATTATTTTACTTCATGGCGCCATCGGCGCGGCAGATCAGCTTGCACCGTTGTCGCTGGAGCTGGAGCAAAAAGGGTATAAAGTTCATAACCTGAATTTTTCCGGTCACGGAAAAGAACCATTTGCAGCGCAATTCGGGATACAGCAATTTGCCGCCGAAGTATTTCAGTATATCCTGCAACATAATCTGCAGCAGCCTGATATCTTCGGTTACAGTATGGGCGGCTATGTGGCGCTGTGGCTCGCGTTGGAAAAACCGGCATTGCTGGGTAATGTGATTACGCTGGCAACCAAATTTGCCTGGACACCTGAGGCGGCAGTAAAAGAGTCCGGAATGATCGTGCCGGAAAAGCTGGAGGCAAAGGTGCCGCACTTCGCAGCTGCTTTACAACAGCGACATGGCGAAACCTGGAAAGATCTGCTTGCACGTACCCGGGAAATGATGCTGCAATTAGGCGAAGAACCGCTTTTAGCCGCCGCTTCGGTAGCGGCTCTGGGGAACAGGGTTTTGTTGGGCGTAGGCGATTCGGATACGATGGTGTCGCTGGACGAAACACTGGCCATACGCAATGGTATCCCTGGCAGCAGCCTGTATGTATTGCCACAGACACCACATCCTATAGAGAAAGTACCGGTTGGACTCCTTGCTTCGCTGATAGGAGGATTTAGTTCTGATATTAAATAAAACCAATCTATGTCACTTGCGAAAAAGCTGAAAATAAAAGAAGGTAACGAGCTCATCTGTCTGAATGCGCCGGAACCGCTTGCACGTGAACTCGCAACGTACGGGACACTGCATACAGCGCTTTCGGGGAAAGCGAAACCCTGGATCATCTTTTTCGTAACGGATCGTCTTACGCTGGAACGGCAGATCGGCACAGTATTTGCAGCTCTTGCTTCCGAAGGAATACTCTGGATTGCTTTCCCGAAGAAAAGTTCGGGCATCCAGACCGATCTCAGCAGAGATAAGGGCTGGGAAGTATTGGAGGGCTTGCCAGCACAATGGCTGCACCTTATTGCGCTGGATGAGCGATGGAGCGCATTTGCGCTGCGAAAAACAGAGAAATCCGGTGCGCTTACCACACAACGGCGAAAGGCGGATACGGCCGCTTCGCCCTATGTGGATACAGATAAAAAAATAGTGCGTTTGCCCGATGATCTTGAGCAGGAATTAAACAAGCATCCTGCGCTGTTGAAACGATACCACGCACTCGCGTACAGCCATCGCAAAGAATATGTGCTTTGGGTAAGCGGTGCCAAACGTGAGGAAACGCGCACTGCGAGGATATCGAAAATGATAGAAATGCTCGAAGCCGGTAAGAAAAATCCGAATGAGCGCTAGACCTATTCGGATGCTTTATTGATGCGGTTCCATATTTCGGGTATCTGCTTTACCCAGAACAGTTCTCTCATTTTTTCTTTGGCCGGAGCCACCGGACTGCCGAAATAGGCCTGACCGCCCTCGATACTGGATGCAACACCACTCTGGGCATTTACCACAGCCCCTTTGCCGATAACAAGGTCCTTGCTCACGCCCACCTGGCCCCAAAGGATCACTTCATCTTCTATGATAGCTTTGCCTCCGATGCCTACCTGCGCGGCAAACAGGCAATTACGGCCGATTACAGCTCCGTGGCCTATGTGAATATGATTATCAAGCTTGGTACCGTCGCCGATGATTGTGTCTCCGCTCACGCCCTTGTCAATAGTACATCCGGCGCCTATTTCCACGGAGTTGCCGATCAGTACACGGCCGCAGCTTTCAAGTTTGTCGTACTGTATATCCCGGTCTTTACGGCGTTTGAAGTAGAATGCATCCGCGCCCAATACTGTCCCTGAATGAATGATCACGTTATCTCCGATTTCGGTATAATCATAGATCGTTACGTTCGGATGGATCAGACAGTTACGGCCGATCTTCACATGATTGCCCACAAACACACCCGGCTGCAGATGCGTGCCTTCGCCGATGGTTGCAGAGTCGCTGATCATCTTGTTTGCCGGCTCAAACGGACGGAAATGTTTTACGAGTTTCACATAAGCAGAGAACGGATCATCCGTTACAAGCAGTGTTTTGCCGGGAGGGCAGTCGACTTCCTTATTGATGATGATAACCGTTGCAGGGGAATACAGACATTTGTTGTAGTACTTTTCAAAGTCCACAAACGAAATGTCTCCCGGTGTCACCTTATGGATCTCATTGATGCCGGTGCACAGCTGCTCTTCATTTCCGATCAGCTTTGCTCCAATAAAATCTGCTACCCAGGCAACGGAAACCGGTTGTTCCAAACGCATAAAAATCTCTATTTTGTGCAAAAATAAGCCGCGGCGTCTAATGCAGGATAAAATGTTTTCAAATTGGAACGGAAGGATAACACCTGTTGCCGTCGCACCCTCTGCTTCGGTGGATGCGTTTCGTCTGCGTTATGGATTATATGAGACGTATCTCTGCCGTAACGGAAGTATTGAATATGCATCCCTGCATTGGCAGCGAATGAGAGAAGGTCTGAAAGTATTAGGGTTTTCCGTGCCGGATTCGTTTTCAGAAAATTACCTTTATGACCAGATGCTTGCGACCATTGCAGCCTGCGGTCTGACAGAACTGTGCCGCGTCAGGGTGCAGCTATATACGGATTCGGAGACGGCTCCGTTTGAACTGCAATGGCTCATTGAAGTGTTTCCGCTTGCTGCTTCCATGACACAATGGTTGCCCGGCGGTATCCGGTTGGCGGTACTGGATGATTTCGTACGGGATAATGATGCTACAGCTAATTTTAAGATCAGCCACAACCGTCACTTCCTGCCTGCGCGTGCTGCTGTAGAGGCTGGTATCGCCGATGATGTGTTGTTGCGAAATGAAGCTGGCAATCTGGTGGAGAGCGCGATTGCCAACCTTTTCTGGATCAAAGACGGCAGTGTGTTTACGCCACCGCTGAGTGAGGGCTGCCTGGCCGGGACGATCCGCAAGCTGATCATAGACCGACTGCGGGAACACGGTATTCCGTTTTCGGAACAACCTGCAACGGACAGGGACCTGCTGTATGCGGACGAGATCTTCCTGAGCAACGGCATCCGTAAGATCCGCTGGGTGCGCGAGTTTAACGGACGTACTTATGGTAGCAGATTCACAAGACATTTATACGATCTGTTGTTTGGAGAGTAAATGTGCACCGGTTGTTGCGCAACGCGTGACCAGGTGTCTATGGTCATATCCGTCAGATGAGTTTAAGGGATTGCTTCAGCCGTTTCTTTCCCGCTGTACCGGCGGTTCGTTCATCCGGCTTCGCAATGACGCATTATGTTTGGACCTTTCGCAGGAGGCTTTACAACGGCTAGTGCGAATAGCTAATTCTTCCGCGTCATTGCGAGGCGCATTGTGCATTAGGGGGGGCTGCGCCGAAGCAATCTCCGTTTCAACTTTGAGTTTGATTTCCTAACCACCAGTGCAAATAGCTAATTCTTCCGTCATTGCGAAGCGCATCGGGCATTGGTGGTGGTGCGCCAAAGCAATCTCCGTTTCAACTCTGAGTTTGATTTCTTAACCACCAATGCGAATAACTAATTCTTCCGCGTCATTGCGAAGCGCATAGGGTATTTGGAGGAGCCGCGCTGAAGCAATCTCCCATTTTTATCAATGAAGCTTAGCGTTATCTTGTTTTATTGGATTTCATTCCATAGATCCACCCATTCCGGATTTGATTCATTAATCAGATCAACTTTCTGTTTCCTGCTACCACCTTTAAGCCTTTTTTCTTCTTGGATCGCCTCTGTAATTGTTTCAAAAATCCGGTAATATACCAGTTGATCGCAATTATATTTTGCCGTGAAGCTGTTGGGATAATATTTGGTTTTGTGCTGATCTATGCGTTTGGGCAGATTGGATGTTACGCCCAGATATAGTACACTCCTGTTTTTATTGCAAAGAAGGTACACGTAGCCTGTCTTTTTCATGTTCGTCTTTTAAGTTCTGTTTCTTCAATTAGTATATGTCGTCAGGTTAAGGGATTGCTTTAGCCGTTTCTTTCCCGTTGTACCGGCGGTTCGTTCATCCGGCTTCGCAATGACGCATTATGTTTGGATCTTTCGCAGGGAGGCTTTACAGTGGCCAGTGCGAATGGCTAATGCTTCCGCGTCATTGTGAAGCGCGTAGGGTATTGGGAGGTGACGCGCCGAAGCAATCTCCGTTTCAACTTTGAGTTCGATTTCTTAACCACCAATGCGAATAGCTAATTCTTCCGCGTCATTGCGAAGCGCGTAGGGCATTGGGAGGTGGCGCGCTGAAGCAATCTCAGTTTTCACTCTGAGTAGCATGGAAGCCAGTCAGTTTATTTTTTCTTCTTTGCATTCGGTTCTGTGCGCTTGCGCACTACCACCCAATCCTCCAGCTGCACATTGAACGGCATTTTGCCGATCTGCACCACCGCCGATTTTTCGCGGATCTCCGTAAGCGTGCCAACCTGGTGATTCACTTTATGCCGTACAAGATCGCCGATCTTCGCGTCTCCGCCAACCAGCTCAAAGCTCTTATCTGCTTTTTTCGCGGCGCTCTGGTTCATCTGTATCTGCCGCTTCTTAAACAGTACGTTCTCCGCGTTTTTGATCACCTCTCCCTTGTTCTCGGATTTCTTCCAGTCGATGATGATCTGTTTGAAGTTGCGTTCCATTTCCCGCAGGTAGTCCAGCTCTTCCTTCTTGATCTTATTCTGCAGCTTCAGCACTTCCTGTTCCTGCTGACGGCGTTCACGGTCGTTCAGATACTGGAATTCTTTCTTCAGGTCTTCGTTTTCCTTAATGAGCTTCTGTAATTCCTTTTCTTTATTGCCCAGCTTCTGCGCCTGCTGTTCGGTTTGCAGCAGCATCTTGTCCAGCTTAAAGTGGTTGCGCTCGGTGAGCTGGCGTGCGCGGTCGATGAGTTTTTTACTGAGTCCGCTGCGTTGAGCAATTGCAAAGGTGTAGGAGCTGCCCGGTTTGCCGATATTCAGCTGGTACAGCGGCTCCAGTTTTTCTTCGTCGAACATCATCGCGCCGTTCACAATCCCTTTTACTTTCCCTGCCATTACTTTCAGGTTCAGGTAGTGCGTGGTGATGATACCCAACGCATGCTTCGCTGCCAGTTCTTCTACAATCGCCTCGGCAAATGCTCCGCCCAGGTTCGGGTCGGAACCGCTCCCCAGTTCGTCTATAAAAAACAGCGTCTTGCCGTTTGCAAAATCCATGAAGTATTTCATGTCCCGCAGGTGCGCGCTGTAAGTACTCAATTCGTGTTCTATCGACTGCGTGTCGCCGATGTGGATCATTATCTGGCGGAAAATGCCCATCTCGGAAGACGGGTCCGCGGGAACCAGCAGTCCTGCCTGCAGCATCATCTGCAACAGTCCTACCGTCTTCATCGTTACCGTTTTACCGCCGGCATTCGGACCGGAAATGATCAGGATACGTTGTTCCGGGTCAAGCTTTACGTAAGTGGGTATTACCGGTTTCTGGTGCTTCAGGTTGTTCAGCAGCAATAAGGGATGATAGGCTTTTACGAGGTTTACCGTAGGATGATTGCTCAGGCGCGGCATAAAAGCGTTCATGTCGATGGCCAGCAATCCCTTGGCACGGATAAACTCATACAGTCCGCAGAGCTGATAATACGAAAACAGCTGCGGCTGGTATACTGAAAGCATTTGGGTGGTATCGTTCAGGATACGGCGGATCTCCCGCGATTCGGAGCGCTCCAGCGAGAATACCTCATTGTTGAGTTCAATAGTTTCTTCGGGCTCTATAAATACCGTACGTGAGGTGTCGCTCTCTCCGTGCAGAATACCTTTTACGATGCGTTTGTGCTCAGCATGGATGGCTACAGTCCTGCGACCGTTCAGAAATCCTTCGGATATATCGGCTAAATAGCCTTGTTTTCCGAGCTTGCGCAGGATGCTTTCAAACATCTTTCGGAGCTGCTGCCTTTTCGCAGCAAGCTCTGTACGGATATGCATCAGGTCGCGTGAGGCATTGTCGCGGACATTTCCCTGTTCGTCGATCACCGCTTCCACTACAGATGCGATCTCCTTTTCGTAAGTGATCTTTTCGCACAGGGCTTCTATCTGCGGAAACAAACCTTTGTGATTCCCAAACCAGGTGAGGATATTACGGATATTCAGCGCAAGCTCTTTCATGAACAGCAATTGCTGGCCCGAAAGCGTGGCTCCTTCAATTGCGAGCAATTGCAACTCCTTTTCCACGTTCCGGGTAAAGTCGTTCGGGAAGTAATCTCCGGTCTGCAGAATAGAGCGGAACTCGGATGCCTGCAACAATGCACGCTCGATAAAGTCGATCTTGGAGTTGAACTTCAATGCGCGCACACGTTCTTTCGCAGCATCGCTGCGGCATTTTTCAGCTAAAAGAGTTTTGATCTTCTCAAATTCCAGCGATTCGCTTGCGTTGGCCGGATATAATTGCAGCATATTTTATTATCGTTCGGCAAGATTAGGATGTATGCCTTTGCAGGTAATCATCCACATTACTAAAAAAGAAATCAGGGTATTCACTGCTGAATTTCGCCGTTACAAATCCACCGTACAGCGGACGTGCAGCCGGTTGTTTCAGCTCTTCCGTGCTCAGCGGGATGAGGTCGTATTGTGCATCCGGGAAATAGCGGAGGACTCTCAGCGCCAAAGCCACCCGGTTCATATAGTCGGTACTGCCGATATGGTAGACGCCTTTTTTGTGGTCGCGCAGCAATACGAACATAGCACGGGCAATATCAAATGCATTGGTAGGGGAGGCAAACTGATCGTAAGGGAGTGTCAGCGTGAGCTTCTGGCCCGCCTGGCATTGGGCGATGATGCGTGCTATAAAGTTTTTACCGCGCTCCTCATCCCCGTAGATATTTGTTACACGCAATACCAGTGTATCCGGTATGTCACTCAATACTTTTTGCTCCGCTTCCAGCTTATGCCGTGCATATACGCTCAGCGGGTTCACCGGTGCATCTTCGCGGTAAGGACCTTCTTTACCGTCGAACACGTAATCGGTGGAAATATACACCATACGTGCGGCGCATTGTCTGGCCAGTGCGATAACATTGATCGTACTCTGTACCGTTTTTTGGTAACTCTCTTCCGGTTCCGTCTCGCATTGATCCACATGGGTCATCGCACCGCAATGCACGATCACATCCGGTTTCCAGGAAATGATATCGAAATTCTCAGAATGCTCCGGTTCCAGCGTATTGTAGAAAACCGTGTCTTCCGTGGCATAAGAAAAATAGGAACCGAGTACGTTCCATCCTTCGGATCTGAAATGACGCATACAATTGGTGCCTACGAGTCCGGAGGCGCCGATGATAAATACTTTCATGCTGTTGTTATCGGTAATCAGTGTTGTTCAGGATTAATATTGTTCCGATTCGTTCGGGAAGCTATTGCTTTTTACATCAGAGATGTACGCCTTGGTGGCATTGGAGATCTCGTCAAACAGGTTGTGGTACCGACGCAGGAATTTCGGGGAGAAATTCTTGTTGATGCCCAGCATGTCATGCATTACCAGCACCTGGCCGTCCACATGCATACCGGCGCCGATACCGATGATCGGTATTTTCAGTTCTTCTGCCACGCGCTTGCCGAGATTGGCGGGAATCTTCTCCAATACGATCGAAAAGCAACCTGCGGCCTGCAATGCATGGGCATTTTCGATCAGCGCTTCAGCTTCCTCATCTTCCTTTGCGCGGACGGCATAAGTACCGAATTTATTGATGGATTGCGGCGTGAGTCCGAGATGTCCCATTACCGGTACACCCGCGCTCACAATGCGCGCGATGGACTCGCATTCATCTTTACCTCCTTCGAGCTTGATCGCATGTGCACCTGTTTCCTTCATCACGCGGATGGCCGATTCCAGTGCCTTTTTGCTGTTGCCCTGGTAGCTTCCGAAAGGAAGATCCACGATCACAAGACAGCGCTGTATACCTTTCATTACGCTTTGCGCATGGTAGATCATATGGTCCAGGGTAATGGGCAGGGTGGTACTGTTACCCGCCATTACATTGGAGGCGGAGTCGCCCACCAGCAGCACGTCAATTCCGGACGCATCGAGGATACTGGCCATAGAAAAATCATAGGCGGTAAGCATGCTGATTTTCTCGCCATTCTGCTTCATCCATTGCAGCGTGTGCGTGGTAACCCGTTTGATCTCAGAGTGTACTGACATAGTGTTGTTTTGATAAACCGGATAAAGGTAAACCAAGATTTTGATCCCGGACCCGGAAAATATGCGGTATTGCCATCGGCATTGCCTATTGCACGCAAAAGGCTATTTTTGCTGCCTTATGAAATACCTGATAGTCGGACTCGGTAATATCGGCGCGGAATACGACGGCACACGTCATAATATAGGTTTTGATATTGCAGATGTATTTGTGATGCAGCATGGAGGGCAATTCCGCCTTGACCGTCTCGCTTTCGTGGCTGAGTGTAAATGGAAGGGTAAAACAATCGTGGTAATCAAACCCACCACTTATATGAACCTGAGTGGTAAGGCAATGAAATACTGGATGGATAAGGAGAAAATCCCGGTTGAAAATACCCTGGTGCTCATGGACGACCTTGCCCTGCCGATCGACACGATGCGTATCCGCGGTTCCGGCAGCGATGCGGGTCATAACGGACTGAAGAACATCCAGCTGCTGTTAGGCACCAATGCTTATCCGCGCCTGCGTTTCGGTATCGGTAACAACTTCGCTAAAGGACGCCAGGTAGAGTTTGTGCTCGGCCGCTGGACACCCACTGAAATGGCGGTTGTAAAAGACAAAGTCCTGAAAAGCTGCGACGCCATCGAATCCTTCGTGTCGATGGGCCTCGAGCGGACGATGAACTTATTTAATAAGTAGATCAGGATTAAGGGGTTTACAGGATTTTATATGTCTGTGTAAACTGCGTTTGCTTGTCCTGCAATTGTTCACATTTTTGAGCGCTATATATCTTCCTGATGTAAAGGGTGACCTGTGGGAGCAACGAGTTTCTTGTTGTAGACGCGTTTGAATTCAAGACTGAGGCGGCCGAAGTTAATCAGCAAGCCGTCCGCAATATTGTATACCTCCAGGTAATTTATGGCCTGCGCTTTATGAGCATCTTCCAGTTTTTCACGCGCCTTTAATTCCGGCATCACACAGTTTTCTACAAAGAAATCAACCCTGCGCGTGCCGATTTTTATATCTCGATAGAAAATAGGCATGATCATTTCCTGTTGAAACGAAAGCCCCGCAATACTCATTTCCAGTGCCAGAGCTCTCTGGTAGATCAACTCCTGGAAACCATTACCCAGAGTTGAATGTACCTGCATTGCACAGCCGATTATCGCATGTGTGATGTCATTAATGTTCTTCTTCGTTGTCATCTTGTTCGTCTTTTAGCTGTTATTCTTCAGTTCGTTATTTTTTCGGTCAGGTTAACCGTAGCCATCGTGTACTCCTGTCCATCGTGTACTCCTGCTCATCGTGTACTCCTGTCCATCGTGTACTCCTGTCCATCGTGTACTCCTGCTTATCGTGTACTCTTGTCCATCGTGTACTCCTGTTAATCTTGTTCTCCTGCTCATCGTGCCATCCTGTTAATCTTGTTAATTGATGATCTCCGTTTTAGGATCTGCCCGCATAGCCGCAATGCGGTCTCTCCATTCCTGCAGGGCTTCCGGTGTGAGCCGCACCCAGTCACTGAGTTCACCCACGATCTTCAGGGGTGCACTGCTGCGGTAGGATCGGGTAGGATTGCCGGGAAATTTCTTGTCCGTTACGTTGGGATCGTTCTCAAAGGGACCGGTAGGCTCGACAATATAAACTCTTTCACGACCTTCACCGGGAGCAAGTGCAGCCGCAAGTCCGGCTCCGTTTGGCAGCGCAGTGAAATAGATATGATTCATCATCACCTCCGGCTTATAGTTGGACGGGAAGCCTGCGCTGAGCAGATCGCCGGGTTTGAGATCCGCTTTGGTGCCGTGGTAAAACGGACCGGTATCTGATACAGCGTTATTGGGTTGCGTCATTTTATTTTCCAAGTGGTAGGATTTCAGTTGTGTCCCTGGTTATCTTTTCTGAATACCGGTAGGTGCTGATGCTGTGCCGGTAAACGATTGCGTCACCCTGCCAGCCGAACTTGTCTGATTGGGGATCGACCGGGTCATTTACGTAAATGTAGCCACGGTGTTTTTCAAAGATACAGCAAACAGGTTGTGCCACCTCGTAGGAGCAGCAGGCTGCCATAAATCCCTGAAAACGGCTGTAGATAATGATCTGATCGTTTTTAAACAAAGTGGTTTTCGGATAGATGGGGAACAACAGCAGCGACGCAAGCAATGCCATAAAGATGCCTCCGATTGTGGTAAAAACAGTCGCCACGATAGCCGATACCAGGTAAAAGGAATAATACAAGGACTGTAAGCGTGATTTGCGGAAGGTTTTGAAGAACAGGATCAATCCGGACAGATAGAGCGCCAGCTTAAAAAGAAACAGTGCAGGCTGGCTTATGCGGTACCCGGTTATGCCAACAACTAAAAGGTGCAACAACAAGAATGCAAGCAGGCAGATGTGCAGGATTACCAGCGTATGCTTACCGTTACCTTTTTTCATTTATGTAAGATAACGATAAATCACCCTGCCAGAAAATTGTGATGTAGTAAAGTTTCGGCGCTTCATCATTCTTTCTGAAACTTTGTGCGAAAAGACGCTTCATCATTCGTTGTTAACTGCAGGAAATAAATACCGCCAGGTAGATCGTGCACATGTAACAGGATGTCCGGCCCGTTTTTATGAAAAGGAACATTCTTGCTGTTTCCGAATATATCCCCAATATGTATTGCTGTGTAAGTGTGCGACGGTTTGATTGTAACTGTAAGCTCGTCCTGCACAGGATTGGGGAAAACAGAGATTGATATTTCTTTTTCCGCCCGATCAATTGTAAGCGGTGCCAAACCTGAACAGGTATAGCCACGAAACCCGGTATTAGTATCAATAATAGCGTCGGAATAACAACGCAAGCCTCCCCCTTCAGGAGTGACAAACTTATACGTATATCCTTGAATTGAAAATGCATTTAACGGCCCCATTCTTTCAGTAAGATAATTTAACTGAAACGCACCTGGGTAAACTGCATGGGACCTGATATTTCTGACGGGTAAACCGTCAATGGTTATCCATTTAACACTGTCAATTATAATGCTAAAAACGGAATCATAGGGTGCCGGAATCTTAAATGGGTTATGATAGGTAACTGTATCGCCAACTTTTACATCAAATCGGTACAGGACTAAAAAACGGTTGAATACGTGATTATAGTAAAATATAGTATCCCCGCTTGTGTACGTGTATTGCGTTTCAAGTTCTGTTGTGTCATACCCACTGCTGCTGCTGTTAATCGCAATTTGTGTTCCGGGTATTTTGGCGCAGAGATGCCCCAGGTATATCGTATCTTTTTCTTTGGCGAAGCGCGAATAATTTTGTCCGCTTGCTTCAAAATCTGCAATATGTTCAAAATGCCAGGCGGCGCCGTCAGGAGCAAATACAGTTTGCGCAAAGCTTGCACTATACAGTATCAGGAACAGTAGTGTGTCATAGATTTTTTTCATGGGTTATTTTCGTGGGTATGAAGCAAAAGTGAAACTAATTTTTCAGATTCGACAAAATATATTTTTTAATGGTTCATTTGTAATCGGGTTTGATAAAATTTGTTTGTGCTATCAAGCTTACATTGAATGTCTTAGGTATGTTGCGTCAGTGGTGCACAACATTTTCGGCGATAACCCAAAGAAACTGGCAGGTTGGGGTGTGAACGTGAACGACTCCGTACAGAGCAAGCCTTCAGAGCCGAAGGCGTAACAGGGAATGTATCCTCAAAAAATAAGTCCCTCCGTTTGCAAAACGCAGGGACTTTTGCATGCTCTCCGGAAGCTTTATCTGCAGTTTACGTTGTCTCCAGATATAAGTCAATTGCGTGCGTTACACTTGCTTCAAAATCCTGAAATGAATTCAGTTGCCTTAATAAGGAAAAGTCTGAAATGTAATCCGCTACGTCGTGAACTGCTTTGTGAATATTGAATTTAGCCAGGTTTCTGCCTTTTAGGCCACTGGCGGCTTTCAGGAATTCAAAGAGTCTTTCTTTCGGATCTCGGTGCTGTTCCAGTCCCTGAACGGCGGGTAAGTTGAGCGGACCGGCAAAATTGCGATTCCCTGACGCTTTTTTTATAGCTTCTTCATCAAGAAGCAGCCAGGCTTCCGTCATAACAACGGGAACAATGCAAACCACCTTTTCGGGCGCTATCGTGTGATTGATGTTGGTGTATATCTCTTGTTTTCTTCTTTCGACGATTCCTGTATCAGTGGATTCGGCATCTCTGTGATAAAATAGTATATCACAAGGGTAGTAGTATAGGGCGTGCCGGATCTGACCTTCAATATCTCCCTTTGCCGGAGGATTTCTCAGGTCACGGAAATCGGCGAAACTACCTTTGACCGGTAGTCTGTGGTATAAGTCATTTAACAGCCATTCAATGATGCGCATCAACGCTTTATCTGAGCTGCCATCGCCGATTAATGTGTATTGCAATTCCGGCATCTCAGAATAATTTTAGTTGTTCTGCGACGTTGTCTTTCACCGTCCGCTTTTTCGTTTTTTTCTTTTCGTATGCTACTTCTTTTTCTGCTACATGTGCTCTCAAAGAGGGTGTAGGATCTCCTTCACCCAGGTAATGATGTATTTCGCCCAGGGAAGTTACACCCGCCAATTGGTGATCCGTCTTCCAGGTGTCTTTAAGCGCTGAAAATCCGGTATGACGCACTTTTTTATTAAGTTCTTCTGAAAAATATTCCCTTTCATCTGCCAGGTAAAGGCTTTCGTCGGCAACAGTCATCACCACCAAAGGGGAATGCGTATTGATAATTACCTGCCGAAGCGGATTTTCATCGTTGACTTCGTACTCTGTGTCCGTCGCCATTTCTTCCAGCAACTCTACCATCTCTCTGACTTTTTTAGGATTAATCCCATTTTCCGGTTCTTCAAGACAAATGAGGCCACTGCTCTTTTTGTCTTCCTGAATAATGGCGAGACCCAGAAATCGCAATGTTCCGTCCGACAGAGATTGTGCAGGCAGGGTGAGATCGTTTCTGAATTTAATCTGAAGCGTGAGCAAATCTCTTTTTTCGTCCTTGTCTA
This sequence comes from Chitinophagaceae bacterium, assembly GCA_049840855.1. Taxonomy (GTDB): domain Bacteria; phylum Bacteroidota; class Bacteroidia; order Chitinophagales; family Chitinophagaceae; genus Rurimicrobium. The sequence goes on from JASGJF010000019.1 coordinate 60,459, forward strand.
CATATATCTCTTTAATGTCATTTACCAATCCTTTGACTTTATTGGCAATTTTCTGATAGACATCTTCTTCTTTCCGTTCTGTATTCAGGCGGTAAAGTGTTGCGGGCAGATTACTGCCATTGGCTGTGATCTCTGCATTTTTTACCTCATAGATGTTGTTGGGCTGCCTCAGAGCGCTTGGTTCAAACTGGAGCATTGTCCAGTTGCGCATTTCCTGCCGGGCCAGAAAAGCAGTCGGCGATTCCGATGTAACTGTCGATAGCAGTGTACGCGGCATTTTTTCTGCTATGAATTCAGTTGTGCGGCCTCTGCTGCCATCCTGATGTAACTTGATCTTTTCTCCTACCGTAGAAATGAAAGCGGTACTTTTTTTCCCTGATACCACCGAATCCACCCAAGTCCTGCTTTTTTCAAACAATAGGGATTTACGCGTATCTGTAAGCGTGATGGGTTTTAATTCTTCCTTTATAATTTCAATCGGCTCCTTTCCGCTTGATTCGTCATTCATCTTTAGTTCAAGCGAGTAGCGCAGACTGGTAATACTGGCGAGGGCTTCCTGTCCCAGATCATCTTCTGCTTTCCGGGGAACCAGCATGTCGACTTCAAATTGCATATTGCTGAGATGTTCGCTACCACTCTTGAAGAAGATATCACTGATTACCGAGTGACGTTGATTCTCGCTTCTTATAGATTTGGCTGCATGTAAAATAGTATTGTCGGCCAGTTGGGACAAAAAGGAGAGGGCATCAAAGAAATTGGACTTCCCGATAGCATTGGCTCCTGCTATACAGGTAAAAGGGCCAAAATGCAGCTCCGTCTGCAGGAGGCTTTTAAAGCCATTGATCTTGATGCGTGTAATCATACCTTACATTTTTGCAGATTGCCCAATAGTGTACTGTTGTTGCCTATACCTATTCAGGCCGGAAATTACGCATTTTTACGGGTTGCCTTATCAGAAAGTTACTGTTGAATATAACTGCCGTTAGTATTACCCGGCTTCAGCCCAGCGACGTATCTGCGGACTAACGCGGTAGCGGTCTTCCTGATAATAATCGTATAAATCTTCGAGCTGTTGCAGCACTTTTTTCCAGCCGATCTCTGCTCCCCAGGCCAGTAAGCCTTTCGGATAGTTCACGCCTTTGGTCATGGCTGTTTCGAGGTCTTCGTGACTGGCAATATTCAGGAATAGTGAGTCGGCGGCCTCGTTGATCAGCATCACCAGTATGCGGTCGGATATACGTTTCTGCAACGCGGTGTCGTCCTGTGCGGCGGGCAGCTCCTGTCCGGCTGAATAACTGTAAAAGCCCCTTCCGGATTTACGTCCGTAATAGCCTGCCTCAAACAGGCGTTTCTGGCTCAGGGATGGCTTGAAGCGCGGATCGAAGAACAGCGATTGCCATACAGATTCCGTCACACGGTAGTTCACATCGTGCCCGATAAAATCCATCAGCGCAAAAGGCCCCATCCTGAAACCCGCTGCCGTCATGGCGGCATCAATTGTTGCACAGTCCGCAACCCCTTCTTCCAGCAGGCGGATCGCTTCGCTGTAAAACGGACGGGCTACGCGGTTGACGATAAAGCCGGGTGTGTCTTTCGTGATCACCGGTAATTTGCCCCAGCTGCTTACCATGCTGCGCACTTTCGCAGGCAGTGCTGCGTCGGTCTGCACGGCAGGTATGATCTCCACCAGCGCCATCAATGGAGCCGGGTTGAAGAAATGGATGCCGATAACACGCTCCGCGTGCTCGCAGGCTGCCGCAATGGAGGCAAGTGAAAGAGATGAGGTATTTGTCGCCAGAATGCAATCGCCGGAAACCACTGCTTCGAGATTGCGGAATACGGCTTGTTTCACATTGAGGTCTTCCACGATCGCTTCAATAACCAGTTCGCTGCCGGCAAGGGCTTCCAGCGAATCCACGAACTGCAGGTTGGCCATATAAGCTTCCGCCTGTTCGTTGCTGATCTTTCCTTTTTCGGCCAGTTTGCCGAAACTCGCTTTGAGGCTGCTGTTCGCGCGTTCCAATGCTGCGCTTTGCGTGTCGTATAAAAATACTTTGTGGCCTGCCTGGGCCAGTACCTGGGCAATACCGCTGCCCATGGCGCCGCTGCCGATAATTGCTGTTTGCATATACTGTTAGTGGTGCCAAAAATAACGAAATACCCACCGCCAACTATGCCGGGAATCGATATTATTTCTGTCTTTTCTTTCGGATAAGCAAATCAGTGCGCCAATAAAAAGGCTGCCAGACAACAAGTGTATCTGCCAGCCTTTGCCTTACACAGCATACTTTTTAGCCGAATACGTTTCTGCCTTTGCCCGTGTTGATCAGGCTGTACAGGCTTTCCCGTACCAGCGCGCCCCAGGCTCCGGAACAGGCACCGTAGCAGGCAAATGAGGGCGTCAGTCCTTCATGCGTAAAGCGCAGTTGTGTCTGCCCCGCTTCCCCGGTTATATCGAAAATGATCTTCGTGCCGGTCCATTCATTGTCGTTATCGAAGGAGGGGAGTTTGCTGTCGGTTACGAGCCACACCAGCCGTTTGCCGGGCACCGACTCCAGCACGCGCTGCCGGGAGTAATGCAGGTCCTTCATCCGGTAATCGAATTCGTCTCCCTGTTTTATCGTATCGCCTTCTATGGTACCCTGCCACCAGCCGCGAACATTATTGATCGCATCAAATACTTCCTGCGGGCTTTGGTCGACGGTGATCGTCGTGGTAAAATGCGTCATGCTCATTTCGTTACTGTTTACCTGTACGGATTATTGAAGCATTACCAGCTGTCCGGTATGGTATTGCAGATGAGAAGTGCGGGTGACGATGATGTTCAGTTTGTTGCGGTGCGGCTCGTTTGCGAACTCCTCTGCGGAAACAGCGGTATGCTTTTCAAACCAGTCATTGAGCTGCATCTGCCCGAATTGCTCGTCCAGGAATGCGCATTGTTTTGTCCAGTATTCCCGCAGCAGTGCAACAGGCGGTATTTGTGCTGTTACCTTGTCGGCATTTTTCAGAAACGGCTCGTACAGTTCCGGGTGTTGTTTTTCGCCCAGATCCAGCAGGCGCAGCATGTCATCATGCACCGCCACCATGTGTCCGAGCAGGTAGACGCCTCGGTTTTTGCCCGGCGCAATTTCGTCCATCAGACGTTCATCGCTCAGTGCGTTCAGGTGTTTATTCCAATTGGCGATAGAGCCATTCCAGCGGTCCAGTATCATTTTTACCGCGATTTCTGTTGTATGCATATTATCTGTTTATTGAGTGAATATTTATCTTGCTTCGTTGTTACAGGTCTTTCGTGTCGTAAATATTTATCTTGCTTCGTTGTTACAGGTCTTTCGTGTCGTAAATATAGATCTGCACTTCGTCGTCGGCTGCGAGTATTCTGCGGTCTGCAGCACATGCTTTACCTGTGTCTGATGCGAAAGCACTCGTCATTGCTTCCATAGATTCGAAATACAGGTTCGCTACACGATATACATCGGCGTGGCCGGTGGTGGAAAACAGGGTGCCATCGCTGATCTCATAGCGCAGCAGTCCCGGCAATTGCCTGGCCAGCGGTACATGCACCTCAAAATAATGCTGCTCAAAGAAGGCCTTGTCTTTGGGCGTCTGGTAGATGATGGTCATTTTTGCCATAATAGTATGCGCTGATTTTTTTTATGAATTCCCCGGTTGTAAACGTTCCGCGTGCAAATGGCGGGTGGAAGCCTTTGCAATAACAAAGCTACCGTCCTTATGTTACTTGCGCACTGTGTAAAATAGACATTGTGACGGGTTGATCCGGACAATTGTGTGGATTACCTTTGTATAAAATAAAAGAGGTATGAAGGAACTCTGTATCGTGGTGCCGGAGGGTAACAACAACCTGAGCAGCATTACCGGCGCGTATGAGATATTCAGCAAGGCGAATGCTTACCGGAAAGAAAAAGGCGGATCAGAGCTGTTTCACATATGCCTGGCGGGTATTTCGGAAGCTGTAGATTTCAATGACGGCTTGTTTACGGTAAGGCCGCATATGCATATTTCCGATGTCGGGAAGGCAGACCTGGTCATCGTGCCTTCGCTGAACCATAATTACCGGCTTGCATTGCAGGGGAATGATCTGCTTCTCGACTGGCTGCTGGTCCAATACAGGAATGGTGCGGAAATAGCGACTATATGCACCGGGGCTTTTATGCTGGCCGCCGCGGGTGTGCTGGATGGTAAAAGCTGTTCCACGCACTGGTCGGTCACCGAACAGTTCAGAACCATGTTCCCAAAGGTGAAATTGCAGCCGGATCAGCTGATAACGGACGAAGCCGGCATCTACACCAATGGAGGAGCTTACTCCTTCCTGAACCTGATGATCTACCTCGTGGAAAAATATTATGACCGGCAAACGGCTGTGTATTGCGCCAAAGTATTCCAGATAGAAATCGACAGGGCTGCACAATCTGAGTTTTCCATTTTCTCGGGACAGAAACACCATGACGACGAAGTGATCATACTGGCACAGGAATATATAGAGCAGAACCTCGAAGAAAGAATATCCATAGAGCAGCTTTCCGCTTCGTTCAATGTAGGCCGGCGAAATTTCGACCGCCGTTTTATCAGGGCAACCGGTAATACACCTTTGGAATATGCGCAGCGCGTGAAGATGGAGGCAGCGAAGAAAGCGTTTGAAACGAACCGTAAGACAATCAGCGAGGTGATGTATGAGGTAGGCTACACGGATGTAAAGGCGTTTCGTGAGGTGTTTCGCAAGATCACCGGGATGTCTCCGCTTGAATACAAACGCAAATATTATAAGGCTGCATCCTAGGATCGTTCAGGCCCATGTTTATGCGCTTATGCGGGAAATTTTATTCTGTACAACGGATAGCCTGAAATGCACGCGTGCATCTAGCGGTGGCACTTAAAGTAATCGAAAGGCTCCTTGCAATCGAGGCAGCGATACAGGGCTTTGCAGGACGTGGAACCGAACTGACTGATGAGCTCGGTGTGCGTGGAATTACAATGCGGACAAGGTACCTGCTCGCGCGACTGGAATAGTCCGTCCGGACCGCTAGGGTTTACCGGAGGTGCAATACCGTATTCTTTGAGTTTTCTTTTGCCCTCTTCACTCATCCAGTCGGTGGTCCAGGCCGGACTCAGGCGACTTTCGATACGGATGTCTTTTATGCCGGCTTCCAGCAATGCCATGCGGATATTCATGGAGATCATATCCATTGCCGGGCATCCGGAATAAGTGGGGGTAATGGTGATGGTCACTGCGTCCGGGGCAGTAACAGCCATGTCCCGCACCACGCCCAGATCGACAACGCTGAGAACAGGCACCTCAGGATCGGGTACCTGTTCCAGCAATGTCCATATATGTTCGTTTGTAATTACCATTCTTCACCGGGAAATTGTCTTTGCATGTATTGCATTTCGGCCAGTAAAAAGCCCAGATGCTCGGTATGCATTCCGTTCTTGCCGCCTTTCTGCATAAACATGTCTGCAGGTGGCATTGTGAGCGTAGCTTCACTGAACACTTCAGCTACTTTTTCTTTCCACGCATTTGCGAAAGTGCGGAAATCGGGTATAGTACCGGCTGCTATAAGCTCTTGTTCCCACTCTGTTGCGATAAAGAATTCACCGGTGTAGGTCCAGATATCGTCTATCGACTCCTGTATGCGGCGCTTGCTTTCTTCCGTACCGTCACCGAGGCGGATCACCCCATTCTGCGCTCCATTTGTAATGATACAGCGCTTCTTTGTGCGACTTCTCGGCAATAGCTGCAAGATGCGTATCGGAAGATTGCTGCAATGCTTCCAGCAACAGCAGCTGATAAGCCTCAAACAGGAACTGACGTACTACCGTAAACCCGAAATCACCTTTCGGCAATTCACAGATCAGGAAGTTGCGGAAATCCCGTTCTCCGCGCAGGAAAGCCAGGTCGTCTTCAGTTTTGTTCTCGTTCTGGAGCTGCGCCGCGTATTGGTACAGGCTGCGTGTGGCTCCGAGCAGGTCCAGCCCGATATTGGACAGCGCAATGTCCTGTTCGAGAATCGGTCCATGTCCGCACCATTCGCAGAGACGCTGGGCGAGTATGAGATTGGAATCCGCCATCTGCAACACATAGTCACACATAGCGGTCCGGTTTTTACTGGGCAATGTTATGTTCATGTCGGTTGCTGCTGGTTTACATATGACCTATCTCTTCCGGAATATCGTAGAAGGTAGGGTGACGATAGATTTTGTCTTCTGCAGGTTCGAAAAGCTCCTGCGCTTCATCCGGGTTGGATGCATGTATGTGTTTGGACTCAACTGCCCAGATACTCACACCTTCCATACGGCGGGTATACACATCACGCGCGTTTTCAATCGCCATACGTGCGTCTGCTGCGTGAAGGCTGCCTACATGCTTATGATCCAGTCCCTGCCGGCTGCGGATGAATATTTCCCAAAGCGGCCAATCGTTATGTTGCATTGTCTGATATTTTTAAAATGAGTGAATGATTATGCTACTTTTTCGCTTACGCGCGATGCTCTTTTTTCGGCATATGCTGCTGCCGCTTCACGTACCCAGGCTCCTTCCTCATGAGCTTCGCGGCGTGCTTTAAGTCGCGCTTTGTTACAGATGCCGTTGCCTTTCACTACGTTCCAGAACTCTTCCCAGTCGATCTCGCCAAAGTCGTAATGACCACGCTCTTCGTTCCATTTCAGATCTTTATCGGGTACCGTCAGTCCCAGATAATTCACCTGGGCAATGCTTGCATCGACAAATTTCTGACGCAGTTCGTCGTTGGTATGACGTTTGATCTTCCATTTCATGGATTGCTCCGTGTTCGAGGATTCAGAATCCGTCGGTCCGAACATCATCAGGGCAGGCCACCACCAGCGGTTCAGTGCATCCTGTGCCATTTCTTTCTGCGCGGCAGATCCTTTGCTCAGTACCATCATGATCTCGTATCCCTGGCGTTGGTGGAAGCTTTCTTCTTTACAGATGCGCACCATAGCACGCGCATACGGACCATAAGAGGTGCGGCACAATGCCACCTGGTTCATGATCGCTGCGCCGTCTACCAGCCATCCGATCGCTCCCATATCTGCCCAGCTGAGGCTTGGGTAGTTGAAGATGGAAGAGTATTTTGCCTTGCCGGAAAGCAGGTCTTCAATGGTTTGCAGGCGGGTGATGCCCAGTGTTTCACAGGCGCTGTACAGGTACAGACCATGTCCGGCTTCGTCCTGGATCTTCGCAAGCAGTGTTGCTTTGCGCTTCAGCGACGGGGCACGCGTAAGCCAGTTGCCTTCCGGCAACATACCTACGATCTCCGAGTGCGCATGCTGGGAAATCTGACGGATCAGTGTTTTACGATAAGCATCGGGCATCCAGTCTTTGGGCTCGATTTTGATTTCGGCATCCACTTTGGCCTGAAATTGTTCCTCAAAATTGATTTGCGGGCTCATATGCTTGGATTTAAGATTGTTTAGAAATATTATGATTAACGTACATCAAAGTTAACGATTACCTGTTCGCTGCGTGGATGCGCCTGGCAGGCCAACACAAAGCCCTGTGCAAGCTCATCCTTTTCCAGCGCATAGTTGACGTCCATCTCCACTTCGCCGGATTCCACTTTGCAGCGGCAGGTGGCACATACCCCCCCTTTACAGGCAAAAGGCAGATCGGCGCCGTTACGCAATGCGGCATCGAGGATACTTTCTCCATGGTAGCCCAGGCGGACAGTCGAAGCGCTGCCATCCAGGTGAATAGTGACCTCGCTCATCGTATCATCGCCATAGGCCATATCCCGGCGGGCCTTTTGTTTTTCAGCAGCGGTAGCGGAATAGAACAATTCAAAGTGAATACGCTCTTCGGGAATACCGGCAGCTTTCAAGGCTTCTTTACCGCTCAGGATCATTTCTTCGGGACCGCACAGGAACACGTCATCGACTTTTTGTGCGTCAACGACTTTGTCGAGGAAAATGTTGATCTTAGCCGGATCAATGCGCCCGCGCAGCAATTCCGCATCAGCAACTTCTCGGCTCAGCACATTATACAGGCTGAAACGCTCCATGTATTTGTTTTTAAGTGCTTCCAGCTCAGATTTAAAAATGATGGAGCCGCGGTTCTGGTTGCCGTATACGAGACAGAATTCGCTCTGGGGCTCGCTCTGCAACACTGTTTTAATAATAGACAGGATCGGTGTGATACCGCTGCCCGCAGCAAAAGCCAGGTAATATTTTTTGCGTTCGCGGTTCAGCTCACAGGTAAACAAACCCTGAGGAGCCATAGTGTCCAGCGTGTCACCAACCTTCAGCTGATGGTTGGCAAATTGCGAAAACAGACCGTCTTCTACTTTTTTGATCGCCACGCGCAACTCCCTGTCGAGCGGACTGCTGCAGATAGAGTAGGAACGACGTACCTCTTCTCCGTTGAATTCTTTACGGAAAGTAAGGTACTGGCCATGTCGGAAACTGAATTCCTGCTGCAGTTCCGCCGGAACTTCCAGTGATACCGACACGCAGTCTGCGGTCTCTTTACGAACGTTTTTTACTTTAAGCGGATGAAATGTGATTGCCATGTGTATTATGCTTTGATGCCATTCATCAGGATGGCGCTGATATCTTTTGCCAGTGAATCTTTACTTACGCCGCGGCCGGGTTTATACCATAATTCCACCCAGCGAAGGGAGGATAACAGGGTAAACAGGGCCACGGATATATTTACTTCTTTGAACGCGCCTGCCGCAATACCTTCGGTAATGATGCCGGCAAGGTTCTTCTCATACTCCTTGCGCATTTTCTTGAACTCGGTAAGGCGTTCTGGTTTAAGGTACTTCCAGTCGTTGTTCAGCACGGAAACCGCATCGCGGTATTCAAAGATGATCGCTACATGAAATGCAATGATCGCCTCCATCATACGCGGATAATCGCCCGCAAATTGCACGCGCGCTTCCTCCAACTGCCGGTTGTATTTTTCCCCGGCCTCAAAACATATTGCGTCTAGTATCTCGTCTTTAGATCGTATGTGATTGTACATGCTCGCCGCCTCCATACCCACACGTTCCGCAAGTTCGCGCATAGACGAGCCTCCGAAGCCCTTCTCGCGGAAGAGACGGGCGGCTTCGCCTAATATCAGCGAGCGGCGATCCGGTTTGGTTTTTATCGAAGGCATTGCAATAGCAAAAATAATAAATTCTGAGAATACTAACTAACGTTTGTTAGTTTTTTCTTTTGTGATATTGTTAAGTTTTGGGAAAACTTCTGCTTCGTACATTCAAAAAGCTAAAATCTGTATTTTATGAAACGTTCTTTACTTCGCCTGCTTTTTGTCTGCTTCAGCCTGCTGTCTTTGCAGGTATGGGCCGATCCTTCTGTGGCTTCGGGCCAGGTCCGCAAGAAAGTAAAACATAAGGTGGTGCTCACAAAAGGCACGCTGTTTATGCTGAGTCCAGAAAGACGTACGCAGATATGGTATGCACGTAAATACAGCAAACAGGGGAAATCCTTATTCCGTACCGAATACACGATCTACAATGAACAGAAAAAGTTGATGGCGTCAATACAAGCCGATCATGACAAACGCCGGAAGGTAGTTACGGTATCGGTAAAAGACCTGACATCCCAGGGCTTTCCTACCTCTAATATAGAATCAGACACCTATTCCGATCCTTTTCCGGGCCCGTTCGGCCACATCGGTAAAGTGGGAGCAGCGAATAAAAGCAATCCCGGACAGATGATGGTGCGTTTTGCAAATAAACGGTACGATTATGTGCAGGTGCTCAGTATTGCGGATGCACATGAAGATCCCGGGAAGAAGTTGCAGGTATACGTCTTGGATAAGAAGTAAGCACTTCTTTAATAGAATGCATCATGGAAGTGCCTGATTTCAGGTACTTCCGCACCGTTCCATTCAATGCTGATCACGTCGAACCGGATGGATTTAACATAACCCGTTTGTGTACAATACGCAACCGCTGCGTCTTTCAGATGACGTTGTTTTGCGGGTGATACAGATTCTTCCGGGAAGCCGAAACGCTTGCTGCGCCTTGTTTTCACTTCTATGAATACCAGGTCTTTTCCGTCTGTTGCTATAATGTCCACTTCTTTTTTTTCATAACGCCAGTTGCTCGCAAGGATAATATACTCTTTTTTTTTCAAAAAATTCATAGCCTGCAGTTCGCCGTTTGTTCCTATTTCGTTATGTTTGGACATTCGTTAGTCAGTATGGAAGAGTTAATTATCAGATTTACCACGCAGATGCGTGAGGCCTTACAGATAGCAGGCAAATATAAATTCCGCGTTCCGAAAAGCACTAAATTTCAAAATGTTATACTTACTGGTCTGGGCGGTAGCGGTATTGCGGGTTCAATTGTACAGAACTACGTTTTCGACAAGATAAAAATTCCTTTTGTTGTCAATAAAGATTACTTCCTTCCGGCATTTGTCGGAAAGGAATCCCTTGTGATTGTCTCCTCTTATTCAGGTAACACTGAAGAGACGATTGCTGCACTGGAAACTGCAATTAAAGCCAGGGCTACCGTGGTATGCATCACCTCCGGAGGTAAAGTAGCGGAACTTGCGGCTAAGAAAGGTATTGATTGTATCGAATTGCCGGGAGGGATGCCTCCGCGTTCCTGTATCGGGTATTCGATGATACAGGTGCTGCGCACATTTGAACACTTCGGGCTGTGTAAAGGAGTGCTGGCAAAAGATGTTCCTGCAGCTATAGAATTGCTGGATAAAGAAGAAAAAGACATCCGCCGTAAGGCTAAAACTATTGCCGCAAAACTATTGGGTAAATTGCCGATCATCTACGCCGCATCCGACTATGAAGGAATGGCCGTACGTTTCCGACAGCAGCTGAACGAAAACAGCAAGATCCTAACCTGGCATCACGCCATTCCGGAAATGAACCACAACGAATTGGTAGGATGGCGTGATAAAGACCCGAATAAAGTCGTGATATTATTGCGTAACGAAACGGATTACGATCGTGTGCAGACGCGCATGGAGATCAATAAAAAGATTTTCAAACAATATACTCCCAATATCATCGAGATCCAGTCTAAGGGCGCCAGTTATTTCGAGCGCGTATTTTATCTGATTCATCTCACAGATTACGTTTCTACGGAACTTGCGAAGCTGAGGGAAGTGGACGCGACGGAAGTGGCAGTGATCGATTTCCTGAAAGGTTCCCTGGCAAAGGTGTAACACCAGCGTATTTTCTATACAAAAAAAGACCTGAATCCGATTCAGGTCTTTTTTTATTCCGGAATATCCCAATGGCCATTCAGCTTCAGTACTTTTTCGATCACATCCCGGACACATCCTGTGCCACCGGTATGATGCGATACATATTGCGAAACGGCTATTATTTCGGGAGCCGCATCCGCAGGACAGGTCGGTAAACCGCAGAGTTTCATAGCGGCATGATCCGGTATATCATCTCCCATATACAGTGTCTGAGCGGGCGTATTGCCATACTGCAACCAGAGTGATTGCAGCAACTGTTTTTTATCGCCTACATCGTAGTGCGCTTCTGTAATGCCCAGACGCTTCAGGCGAAGAATCGGTGCTTCCTGCCTGCCTCCGCTGATGATCCAGACCTGGTATCCTTTTTTTATGGCCAGCTGCAATGCATAACCGTCGCGGATATTCATTCTGCGCAGCATTTCACCCTGTTCTGTAATCAGCAGCGTACCATCGGTTAGCACACCGTCGATATCGAACACAAAGGTGGTAATATCTTTAAAACGGGAAAGGATATTCATTTATTTCTGGTTGTCGCGCCATTCATACACCCAGCTGCTCTGGATCATTTCGAGGTGGCCTTCGTTGCACTCTTCTTTTTTGCCTTCAAAATGAGGCAATTGCATTACCCATTCCATCAGGTCGGTAAAGCGTATGCGGTATATCTGGCTTTCACCGAAATCGTCGCCGAACTTTTCATATAGTTTCAGTGCGATGTCTTCGTAATCATTCCATTTAATCGGGGGTTCGTACATGAGTTTGCTTTTGTATTGATGTTTGGAAAATGTTGTTTAGTCGCCGTAGATCAACGTTTGGTCGGGCAGGGTCACTTCTACTGTGCCGCTCTCATTTTTGTTGAGCACGCACTGGCAGCCCAGACGGGAATTGATGCGCGGGTTGCGTGCACGGTCGATAAAATCCTCTTCGCGGTCGATAATCTCCGGGAAAAAGCCATCCCCCTGTTCCACATAAAGATGGCAGGTGCTGCAGGCGCAAACCTGTCCGCAATTGTGGTGCAATTCAATATCGCGATCCAACAGTACTTCCAAAACACTCTGACCGCCCTGTACATTTTCGATCACAATAGGTTTCAGTCCCTGCTGTTCAAAATTTATTTTTAGTGTATACATTGATTGTTGTAAGAAAAATTGAGAGTGCAAAGGTAATCCATCGGCTGTTTTCAGCCATACATCTTTCTGATAGAATCAGTCAGAGAATCGTATATTCTAAGCAATTCCGGCATTTCAGTGAGTAAATCACGGTGCTTTTGCAGCGTATTCATATCTCCGCGCAGCGCCGGTCCGGTCTGAATTTCCGTTGCCGGTGTCTGATCGAGCGTACGCAGCCACTCGTGCAGCATAGGTTTCAGCAGGTTTGCGCTCAATCCGTTGGCGGTGCACAAATCTTCGGCAACTGCAAAAAGATGATTCGCAAAATTCTGTGTGAGCACAGCGCTCAGGTGCAGTATCTGCCGCTGTCTTGTATCGGCGACCACTACCGGTGCAAAACATTTTTCAGCCGTTCCGCGTAATGCTTCCAGTGTGTCTGAACCGGAAGCATCTATACAAACGGGCACAGGTTTGGTAAGTGGCTTTATACGTGCACTGATCGACGCGATCGGCCAGAGACACCCATAATGCGCCGCATACCTGCCAAGTACTGCAAGGTCAGTATTGCCCGAAGTATGTACCATAATCATATGTTTCTTCAGGCCTATTTCGCCGGCAACTGTTTCAATGGCGGCATCCGGTACACAGATCAGGCACATCGTTCCCGGTTCGTCAGGGATATCTGTCAAACGATCTATCACTGGTATGCCCGTTTGTGCTGCAATGCTTGTCGCCTGCACGTGATTGCGTGCAAAGATTCCTTTTACAGGGGCATGGGCCGCATGTAAGCAGCGGGCGAGGAAAGAGGCCATTTTTCCGGAACCTATCAGGTAGTAGTTCATGCGCGCTTGTTTGTGAGGTAATAATCATGCATGGTCTGCCATATCTGTGCTTTCAGCGCAGGCAGTTCTTTCAGACTCATACCTGCTGTTTCCACCGGTGGAAGAAAATGCAGTTCTACCGGGCAGGGGCGGCCCCAGAAGCCATACTGATGTGGTAAGATCTTTCCGGTATTGAAAATAAGCGCCGGCATCACCGGTTTCTGCTCCCTGATGGCAACCACGAATGCCCCGTCCTGGAATTCCTGCAACGGTTCGTTTGTTTTGTTGCGTGTACCTTCAGGATAGAGACAGAGATGTAATCCCATCCGGAGTGTTTCGCGCATAGCGGTGAAACTTTCCTTGCGGCTTTTTTCACTTTCGCGGTCCACCAGTATGCTGCCCGTCTTGTAGATAAGCCCGAACAGGGGAACTTTAGCGATTTCCACTTTCGCGAGTGTCTTGTTAGCGCCGGGTATCCAGGGGCTGCTTACCGGGATGTCTATGAATGAATTGTGGTTGCAGACCACCACATAATTTTTGCCGGGTTCAAAATATCCGGTTCCTTTCCTGCGTACCGGACAAAACACAAGCGGCATAAAGACATTCATCCAGACGACGAAGATACCGTGCAATGCTTTGCTGCGACGAGGTTCCGGCAGACCAAGGATCAGCAGGGTAGCAATATAGGCAGGTAGCATGGTTATGATAAATACCAGCAACAGGTACACGAGGTATATTTTGCCGGCGATATTTTTTATCGGATTCATCGCCTCAAATGTACAAGCTAATCACGGCTATGGCAAAAAGCAGGAAGGGGATAACATTAAGTCATCCCCTTCCTGTGCTGAAAATCCTGTTTATTAACGATAGTAGCCGTTGTTGTGTTTGGCGCGGTAGATCGTTGCGCTGGCCTGACGCTGTTCTCTGCGGATAATGCGGTGTTCGGCAGGAGTGACCACTCCATCTGCTTTAGCCACCCGTGTTGCGATCCGCACATCTTTTCTTTGTCTTGCGATGGCGGCATGCTCCCTTGGAGTGATAGTGCCGTTACGAACACCCTGATGGATGCGTGCGGTTTGTCTGACGTTTGTGCGGTGTATATTTTGCGCATTTGCGCCTATTGTCATCATCAGTGCCGCAGCCATTACGATTAAAGCTTTCATTGTTCCAGATTTTTAAGTGTTATTGAATCTTTATTTGCACTTATGACCTGGCAATGGAAAAAGGGTTTAATGGTTCAGGGCAAATTCCAGTCTATTGGCTTTTTATTATGATGCGCGAGATATTCGTTCGTTTTGCTGAAATGCCCGCAACCGAAAAATCCGTTATGTGCTGAAAGAGGGGAGGGATGGGCTGCTTTGAGTATCAGGTGCTGCTGCGGATCGATAAACGCTGCCTTACTTTGTGCAAAACGCCCCCACAGAAGGAATACGATGTTTTTTCTTTTTTCGGCAACGGCATGGATCACGGCGTCCGTAAACCGGTGCCAGCCGATATTGGAGTGCGAATTGGCTTTGTGGGCCTCTACAGTCAACGCGGCATTCAGTAACAATACGCCCTGTTCTGCCCACGAGGTCAGGTCCCCGCTGCGGGGAACAGGCATGCCGGTATCCTGGTGGAGCTCTTTAAAGATGTTGACAAGTGAAGGAGGAGGCGGAACGCCCTGCGGAACGGAAAAGCTCAGTCCGTGCGCCTGACCCGGATTATGATACGGATCCTGCCCCAGCAATACGACACTCACTTTGTCGAAAGGAGTGGTGTTAAACGCCCGGAAAATATCAGGACCGGCAGGATAGATAGTCTTTCCGGCCTGCTTTTCCTGCTTCAGAAATGTGCTCAGCTGCGCGAAGTAAGGATCTTCAAATTCCTGTGCCAGCTGTTCCTTCCAGCTTTCCTCTATTTGTACCGCCATTTAGTTGCTTGTTTTCTTGTCTTTTTTCAGGCGGAAAATGGAGATGCTGCCACATGATTCACCGGCATGCTGGAACATCGACGACTTCATATGCTGCTCCAGCTCAATACGGTAGTTGCCATCCGAGGGAGGCGTAAAGGAGAAGTTGATTACGTTGGAAGTCTGCTGCAGCGGTCGCTGCTCTTTCGCAACCTGTAATTTCTTTTGAGGATCATACAGCGAAAGGCGCATTTTGCGCGCACGCGTATTGCCTATAAAAACGATCTGGTAAAACTCTCCGCCCTGCATACGCGTTACTACCGGAAACCCGTCGCTGGAGCTGATCCCGACCATTGCATCGTTCTGTAATTCGAAGCCCTGTTGTATCAGCGAGGTTTTGAGTTCGGCAGACTGCGCTGCGATCACTGCGTCTTTGCAGCCAAGATGAGGTTGTTCCTGCGCACTTACGGTAAATACATTGCAGGTAATCAGGCATATAATGCCAAACATTCGTTTCATGTCAATTATTTTATGGTACATTGGAGTACTTCCTTTCCATTCAGGTATCCGGTCAGTTCGTCCGCCACGCTGAGTCCGCCAACACCAGCCGGAGTGCCGGTGAAAATAACATCTCCGATATTGAGTGTGAAAAACCGGGATACATAACTGATGATTTTTTCAGGGGAAAAGATCATCAGTTTGGGGTCGCCCTGCTGACGCGTTTCGCCATTGATTCGTAATTCGAATATACAGTCGCGTATCGACTGATTGTCTTCCAGCGTTACAAAATGACCTACGGCGGCGGACCCGTCAAATCCTTTTGCAATCTCCCAGGGCAGGCCTTTATCTTTCAGCTTCTTTTGCACATCCCTGGCTGTAAAATCAATCCCCACCGTTACTGCATTGTAATAGCGGCGTGCAAACTTTTCCTGAATAAATTTTCCGTTTTTACAGATCCGCAGAACCAGCTCTCCTTCAAAGTGCAGATCATTGGTATAATCAGGATAAAAAAGAGGCTTGCCGTCGGTAAGAAGAGCCGTTTTGGGTTTCATGAAAATAATGGGTTCATCCGGCACCTGGTTGTTCAATTCCTGTGCATGCTCTGCATAGTTGCGTCCAATACAAATAATCTTCATAGCGGCATCTGTTTTCTATGTGCAAAAGTAATTTTTTGGCTTGTTTTAGCTCAATCTAAATTCGATTCTAATGATTTTTTTTGTGCTTTTCGCCACTTTATAACGCTCGTCGCTACGATGACCAAGTACCCAAACCACGGATTTTCCGCTGGTAAGAATCCATATGCGGTCTTTTTCCGGAGCCGGTATTTTTTTATCGATCAGGAACCTGGATACTTTCTTTTTCTTCATGCCAAACCCGGCAGGATAAAAATAATCACCCGTTTTGCGTCTCCGCAGGATCAAAGGAAACGTGAGCTTATCTCCATCCACGAAGATTACATGTGCGTTGTCTGCCGAAACGGCTGTTGCATCTGACTCTGAGAGATAGACAGTGCCCTCGGGTGTAGCATTTTTTTCACCGATTGCATTGATCAGTATGAAGTCCGCCGCTTCAGACAATTGTTCTGTAACAATGAAAAAATCGCGGTCGCGGATCAACCGATGCGTGGCCGAATCTATAAAGTGCCCGGAAGACGCATGCAGTAGCTTTTGGATTTCCTGCATTTGTCCCGGACTGAAGCCGAATGGGGTAAAAAGTTCATAGAGGATCGTCGGAAGGTCCAGACTTTTTATCAGTAATCTTAAAGGGATATACCAGTCCCGGCCACGACGATCGAGCAATTTTTTCAGTTCCCGGTCCACGGATTTACGATAATATTTTTCTGCACCTGTAAAGCGCGTTATACTCTGGTTGATGGCGTTTATCGCCTGCGGATAGATTTTTTCCAACCCGGGAAGAATGTGGTGGCGGATCGCGTTGCGGCTGTACTTATCCGACTGATTTGATGCGTCCTCGCGAAACGTAATATTGTTTGCCTGGATATAGGCGTCGATCTCCCTGCGTGTGGCAAAAAGCAGGGGACGTATTACAGTACCATTGATAACAGGAATGCCGTGCAGTCCGCTCAGTCCCGTCCCGCGTGCCAGGTGCATCAGGAGTGTCTCCGCATTATCGTCTGCATGATGAGCCGTGGCAATATAGCGGTATCCGAATTCCTGCTGCAATTCCTGAAACCACTCGTAACGCAGTTTTCGTGCGGTCTCCTGTATACCTTCACCATTAGCGGCACTTTGCAGTGTATTGAAAGTAATGTGGTGATAACTGATCTGGTTTTCCTCTGCGAAAGACTGCACCAGTGTGGCATCGGCATCTGAATCCGTGCCGCGTAGCTGAAAGTTGCAATGTGCTGCGGCAAAGCGTATTCCCGACTCGAGCAACAGGTGTGCGAGGGCCATGGAGTCGCACCCCCCGCTTACTGCCAAAAGTATTTGTTCACCTGCATTAAGCGAGAACTGCTGTTTCCAGTGCGTCGCAAATTGTTGGGATAGTATGTGTTTGTTCATGTATGTTACCAGTCTGCAAGCTCCTCATATGCGCCCTGAAGTTCGCTGCGCGCGTGATTGTCGCCCAATGCTCTCGCTATGTCAATTCCCTGCTGATACATCTGCAGCGCTTCATCGGGATGGCCTGTGCGTTCCAGCAGTTTGCCTAGATGGTAGTAGGTGCCGACATAATTTTTATCGGTCGTGAGGTTGTGCTCAAAGCGCAGGCGCGCAGCGGGCTCATCGCCAGCTTTTATATATTCCAGTGCGAGGGCATGATTCAGAAACAGATCATCGGGTTGGTTCTGAAGCATCGCCTTTATTTTTTCAATGCGTTCGCTCATGCTGCAAAATTTCAGGTAAACAAAAAGGGCGTCCGAGGGGCGCCCTTTCACTGCAAAAATAAGAACAATCGTTTATAATTAACGGGAGATCCAGGTTCCGTTAAATTCAAGTGTGTTGACCTTGCTTGAGTTTTGGTAATCCACTACCGTCATTTTCAGCGTACGGGCTTCAGTTGTTACTCCCGGTGCAACCATGGTAATTGTGATCACCGATTTTTTATTGTCGTTGCTATAGATGTCATCCACCAGCAGCTGATCGTTTTTGTAGTCCAGCATCCCGGTGTAGATTGTATCGGCAGCGCGTCTGCGCACAGCGGAAAGGGAAAGAATACCCTTGTCGTTTTTATACAGGTCTACAGTGTCGAGATGCGTTGCCTGTCCGTCACGCGGACGCGTAAAGCCGGCATACGTTCCGATGTAGCGTTCTGTGATCAGGTTCTGGCATTGAGGACCATCATACCCTGTAGGACAGCTACAGAAGTCCGCAGCGCAGGTTCCGCCGTTCTGACAAACAAGCGTGTCGCAGCTGCTTTTAGGAGCGCAGGAGCTGAGGGACAACAGGGCTGTAAGGACACCGGCAGTTATCCCCGCCAGTGTTTGCTTCATCGAAAATCGCATATTCAGGATCATAATTGTGCTCTAAAATTATAAAACACGGGTGATTTTACAAATGTTTCTTAAAATTTATTTTTAAAAGGCCTGCCAGCCCTGCGCTACCAGCTTGTGTTTATTGCCTTGTCGGGTAAGCAGGTGCATGCCTTCTTCCGCTGCTGTTATATAGCCGATCACGCTGATCTTTTCGCTCAGCACGATTTTGTCGTAGTCCGATTGGGATATGGTAAACAACAGTTCATAGTCCTCGCCGCCGTTCAATGCGCAGGAGGTGCCGGAAAGCCCGAATTCCTGTGCCATTTCTTTCGTTTCGGGGTCTATAGGCAGTTTTTCATCGTAGATAATGCAACCTGTTTCGCTTGCGCGGCATATATGCAGGATGTCGGAACTCAATCCGTCGCTGATGTCCATCATGGACGTAGGGATGATCTGCTGTTCCTGGAGCCACTCCACCACGTCCAGTCTCGCTTCTGGTTTCAGGATCTTGCCTATGATGTGGGATTTTTGCTGGAGGTCGGGTTGTACACCCGGATTTTCAAGAAATATACGTTTCTCACGTTCCAGGGAGCTGGAGTCCGGCATAGGCAGCGCCTAGGTCGCCGGTACAGCAGATCAGGTCGTTTACTTTTGCGCCGCTGCGGGTCACGAACTGATCGTTCCGTATCTCGCCGATGGCGGTAATGCTGATGAATAATCCTTTCTGGGAACTGGTAGTATCGCCTCCGATAAGATCTATATTGTATTGTTCACAGGCCGCATACACACCTTCGTAGAACTCCTCCACGGCTTCCACCGACATGCGGTTGGAAAGCGCAATGCTGAGCGTGATATGCGTGGGCGTCGCCATCATTGCACAGATGTCCGAAACGTTAACCGCAACGGCTTTATAGCCAAGGTGCTTCAGGGGAGTATACATCAGATCGAAATGTACACCCTCTATCAGGATGTCCGTTGAAATTACAGTCTGCCGTCCGAAATGGTCAATCACTGCCGCATCGTCGCCGATACTGAGCAGGGTAGAGGCCTGGCGGGTTTCATTGTTGCGGGTCAGATGGTCGATCAGACCGAATTCTCCCATACTTGCAATTTCCGTACGTTGTTCCATTATAAAGATTTAATCGCCGCGAAATTACAGCAATAATTGCGGATGGAGCGATAAAACAAAAGCCGCACCTTTCGGTACGGCTCCTGAAAAAAAAGCTGTTTCTTAATACAGGAAAGGCACGTCAAACGTACCCTCCGTAATGTTCATAGCAGAGTTGTAGACGGTAAAGCCGCCTTTTATGCGGCCATCCGAAGATGAGTAAATGACCACATTGCCGTCACTGAACACCAGAGGACTTGATCCGTCTGTATTGGACGAATACTTAACGGTGGTTTTGCGCGAGGCATCAGACAAATCGAATATCGCATTGTCGATGTACGGAATGGAAATAATAACACCGTCTTTTTTATCTCCTGAATAAGAAGTCGTTTTAAATCCAACGATCAATACTTCTCCGCCATTGCCGGAGTGATATGCATTGGAATAAGCTGCGCTGAACCCGGCTCCGTTGAGTTTTGCGGTAAAAGTACCCACGGGATTCTGGTATGGAACTTTTGAAAAGGGATTTCTTCCCGTCTGACCGTCGCCTGAACTGTAGTCTCCCTTGGAACAGGATACCATTGCAGTGGTTGCGAGCAGACAAAGTGCGTATATCAGTTTTTTCATGTCGGTGTCTTATTGCCGTAAAGATATAAATTAAATTAAACGTTAAAAGCTTTTCCTAAAAAATCCTATGCCTTCCTGATCTTTAATTCATTCATTTGTGTTTCGTCGATGGCCGAAGGTGCATCCAGCATTACATCACGTCCTGCATTGTTTTTTGGGAAAGCGATAAAATCACGGATGCTCTCCTGTCCACCCAGCAAGGCGCAAAGCCGGTCGAAACCTAAAGCAATGCCGCCGTGCGGAGGAGCTCCGTATTCGAACGCTCCCAGCAGGAAGCCGAACTTTTCGTGTGCTTCTTCGGTGCTCATGCCGAGCGCTGCAAACATCTTTTCCTGCAGGTTGCGTTGGAAAATCCGGATAGAACCACCGCCGATTTCGGTTCCGTTCAGCACCAGATCATAAGCGTTTGCTTTGATATCGTTGTACGGATGGGTGTAGAACGGTTGTCCTTCGCCTATTTTAGGGTCGTTTTCGATCATCGTGGAGATCTGGTCCGGTTTAGGCGAGGTAAACGGATGGTGACGAGCTACCCAGCGGTTTCCGTCCTCGTCATATTCAAACAGCGGGAAATCGACTACCCAAAGCGGTTTATAATCGTCCGGATTGCGCAGTCCGAGGCGGTTCGCGACTTCGAGGCGCAATTCTGCCATTGCCTTGCGCGTACGCAATTCCGCCCCGGCTAGTATTAGTATCAGATCTCCCGCTGCGGCTCCGCAATATGTTGCAATAGTCTTCAGGCGTTCTTCATCGAAAAACTTGTCCACGCTGCTTTTGAAACTGCCGTCTGTATTGCATTTGATGAACAGGAGTCCGGTCATGCCGATCTGAGGACGCTTTACCCATTCCGTCAGTTCGTCCGTTTGTTTGCGTGTATACTCCGAAGCATTCGGTACGCAGATGGCAAGGATCGTTTCCGCATCGTTGGTTACTTTAAAATCAACACCTTTCAATGCCTCGCAGTAAATGCTGTCTTCAGCCGCAGTTACGGATGCGGTGCGGAATGGTGTTTTCAGGTTCTGCAATTTCATTCCGAAACGGATATCCGGTTTGTCGTTCCCGTAATGCCACATGGCATCATCGAAAGTAATGCGCGGGAATGTTTCGTTTATTTCCGTTCCTTTCAGATCGCGGAATACGTGTTTGAACAGGCCTTCGAACGTTTCGAGGATGTCTTCCTGCTCCACAAATGCCATTTCACAGTCGATCTGTGTAAATTCCGGTTGGCGGTCGGCCCGCAGGTCTTCATCACGGAAACATTTCACGATCTGGTAATAGCGGTCGTAGCCACTCACCATCAGCAACTGTTTGAATGTCTGCGGACTTTGCGGTAACGCATAAAACTGACCTTCGTTCATACGGCTCGGAACCACGAAATCACGCGCACCTTCCGGGTCGATTTGATAAGGAAAGGCGTTTCTATATCCCAGAATCCTTTACTGTCGAGATAATTACGTACCGAACGGTTCACTGTGTAACGCAGCTCCAGGTTGCGGCGCAGTGTCGGACGGCGCAGGTCCAGGAACCGGTATTTCATGCGAAGCTCATCACCCCCGTCCGTATTTTCTTCAATTGTAAACGGTGGTGTGGCAGCGCTGTTCAGCACTTTAAATTCAGATACGGCAATCTCAATATCGCCTGTGGGTATTTTATTGTTTTTGTTGCTGCGTTCGATTACTTTTCCGGAAGCCTGAACAACAAATTCACGTCCCAGAGGAGTATCATCCAGCTGATTGTTAAACTGTTCGTCGAAATACAAGGTGCTGTTCGGATTCTATCGTGTTTCCCTATTAACCTTAGCAATACATT
>JASGJF010000020.1:0-38417 GCA_049840855.1 Chitinophagaceae bacterium
ACAAGCGTGCACAAACCATAAAAACAATCTTGCGTGTGTACAGAGCCTCGAGTGCTTCTGCCGTGCTGATAGTACCGGCATTACCCGACCAGCCCAATGATGCGGTACAATTACCGTACGGATCGTGCAATGAAAATTTACAGACCGTGAGCGATGCCGATGTACGCTGTGACGCACGCATCAGTACTTCGACAGCATCAGGTTCCAGCTCATCGTCCGCATCCAGGAATGTGATATAAGTACCGGAAGCATACCCGATACCGAGATTGCGCGCACGGCCGGGACTGTGATGAGGTGCGTCAATAAACAGCACGTTATCATATTCTCCGGCAATCCGGGCAGCAATGGCGGCAGACCCGTCCTCTGATCCGTCGTTCACAAGTATAATTTCTACAGGGGTATACGACTGTGCCAGCGCAGAGTTGACCGAGCGCAACAAAAACTGCTCCTCATTATAAAAAGGGATGACAATACTCACCATGGCATGCCGCATTATGCAAGGAATTTAATAAGCCCCTGGATCAATTCACTTTGTTTCTTCAATAACGCCGGAAAATCGGCCGGCGACCGCCACTCCGGAGTAAGTGTATCGGCAGCGATAAGGAGACACGCAGCATCCACCCGGTAAAAATGACTGAATGCATACACGGCAGCACATTCCATTTCTATCAGCATTGCACCGCGCGCAACACATTGCAGCAACAGCGGAGGTGTTTCACGGAACGGTGCATCTGTCGAAAAGCAGGTGCATGAGCCAATATTCAGACTACTGCTCATCTCCTGTAGGAAGGGTTTGTTGAACGGATCTGTCTCTCCACCGGGATGATAATAGCGCGTCACCCCTGTCCCGGAAATAGCCATGCTTACGGAAAAACAGCTTCCTTCCGCTATACCTGGTACAAGCCGGCCAGCCAGCCCAACGAATACAAATCGCTGAACGCCCAACGCGCGCAGCTCTTCCAGCAGGTTCAGTATACCCGCGCCACCATTGTCGAAAGAAGAGCTGAATAATATTCCCTGCTGAACAAAATGCCGGCCTTTGATGCCTTTGATGGTCCGGGCACGGAAAGTTCTGAATGCCTTCATTACAGCATCATCCACACAGATAACCGCCGTTTCAGGCAGGGACCGGAAATTGTACACCGAACGGCTCTGCTTCCATGCAACAAGCATACTGCTTTGCAGCACAGATTCGCTATCGGGGAAATATACTTGCATCAACAGTACAGTAAGGCGTTACCAATCCTTCAAAAATACAGCTAAATTCTGCAAAACGGATGTCATCCGTAACCGTTAGTAAACAATCGCAGCAAGGCGTATATTTATTAGCTTTGGATACATAACCGGTACCGTAAAAGGATTCCAATGATCGAGCAACTGAAATATCATATCGAACGCTTTGTGCGTATTGACGAAGATACCTTCCTAAAAGTGCAGGCAGGCTTTCAACAGCAATCCTTCAGGAAGAAGGAAAACCTGCTTACGGAAGGTCAGTTCTGTAAAATGCATTACTTCGTAGTGAAAGGTATCCTGCGCAAATTCTTTGTAAACGATAAAGGAGTGGAACAGACAACAGAGTTCGCTATCGAAAACTGGTGGATGACGGACAGTTTTTCTTTTATGAACCGGGTACCCGCCTCGTTTTACATACAGGCCGTGGAAACGGTGGAGGTACTGGCCATACGGCGCGAAGATTTCGACAGTCTGCTGGAGACAGTACCTGCCATGGAAAAATATTTCCTCTGTGTATTCCAGAAAGCCTATGCGGCGGCACAGATGCGTATAAGATATCATTATGAGCATTCACGGGAAGCCCTTTACCACCACTTCCGGGAAAGCCAGCCTGAATTTCTGCAGCGGGTACCGCAATACCTGATCGCTTCTTACCTTGGCTTTACTCCGGAATACCTGAGCGAGATCCGGCGTAAAAACATTTCTTAAACCTGTTTAAGATTTCCCCGACCGGTATGTTCGAATTTTGTGTGATCAAAAAACAACACAATGGAACAACGTTTCAATATGCAGCAATTGCAACCGCAGGCCTTTAAAGCCGTGCTCGGACTGGAAGGGTATCTGGCAACAACAGATCTTTCGAAAACCCTGAAAGAACTGATTAAAATACGTGCTTCACAGATCAACAATTGCGCCTACTGCATCGACATGCATACGCGCGATGCAATCAGTAATGGGGAAGACGTACATCGTCTGCTGCTGGTAAGCGCGTGGAGAGAAGCGAAAAGCTTCTTCAGCGAAGAGGAGCAAACCGCAATGGCTATGGCCGAGGAGATCACATTGATTCATCAGCAGGGCCTGAGTGCCGACACCTACGCACGGGCCACTGCGGTATTCAGCGAAACGCAGATCGCGCAGATCATTATGGCTGTTGTCACTATCAATGCGTGGAACCGCATTGCCGTGAGTACCCATCAGCAGATCGGAAAATAAGCAACCCCGGACCAGGGCTGGCCGGCACCAAAGCGTGCCGGCTTTTTAATAAAACTTCAGAAAATATAAGTTCTGTGTTCAATTCTGTAAAACAGGTACATGTCATATCAAACATCTTTGCAAACACTTTAACCAAAAAGCATGGCTGTTGTGGCCTCCTATATCAGGATGATACAGAATACAGAATACCTCCAGATCTTAAGCGCATTATTGTTGATCACCGCTGCTGCTCTGGCATTGAGGAGTATCAACAGAAAAAGAAAGAAAGAGATATTGAAAAAAATGAAAACAGTTCCGTCTCAGTATTGAGTATTGGCTGCCAGCTCTTCACAAAGCGGGTGAAATGCCGTAACAAATAAATATTTTAACGCTCACTCCCGATAAGTGAACGCAACAGCTCAAGCAATTCATACCTTGTTCCGAAAGAAAATTTCGCTTCTGTTTGCGGAACGGCACCTATACGGAACGTATAGGCATAAGGCACTTCTTTCAGTGCGATGAACATTCCTTCATCTGTAAGATCGTCTCCTGCCGACAAAATAAAGTCATAGCAACCGGCCGCCGATACAGACCTGGCCGCATGTCCCTTATCCGCACCGACACAGCGGATCTCTATCACCTTGTTACCATATAACAGTTCAAGACCTGACTGTGAAAAAGGCTGTTCGAGTGTAGCAGTCAATTCCGGTATTAAAGTTGCGACGGTATTTTCACTGGCATTACGGTAATGCCACGACACTGAAAACTCCTTTTCTTCTATCAGCGAACCGGGGCAACGGTGCACTGCATCCTGCAACCGGGAAACCGCCTCACTCTTCCAGTCTGTGTTGAGATCGGAAAGCATGCGCCATGTTTCGCCGGGAGCTTTCATCGCAGCTCCATGTTCGGCGACAAGACCAATCGGTAAGGCACCCAACCATTCCTCCAATGTAACGCGGTCTCTGCCACTGATAACATAAACGGTGTTCGTTACACACAAACGCTTCAATAAAAGCAGTACTTCAGGGTCAGGAACTGCCAGCTGCGGCAGACTTGCAAAGGGTACCAGCGTACCGTCATAATCAAGCAATATCAGCCTGCTCGCTGACTCATCGTATGAGCGCACCACATCCTGGATGCTGTAAGTACATGTTTCCATATTCCAAATTTTGCGTGTTTATTTGGGGTTGCACTTACACGATTGCAGGCTGTTCTTACATCATACCACCAATCAGCAAACAAAGAGAAATTTTTACACTATCAAATCTGTGAATTTCATAAATAAGAATCAATGTATTGAAACAGGAGACGATGATACAAGGAATAGCTTTACCATACCAATAAAGCTTAAAAAAGATGATAGCGCAACTGACGACACAAAACAGGATTATCAATGTTTCAAACAGACTGCCTGTAAAACTTGCGAAAGAAGGAGGATCACTCAGCTTCCATCCGAGTGAGGGAGGCCTGGCAACAGGTCTGAACAGTTTGCTGGACTCCTGCGAAAGTTTGTGGATCGGATGGCCGGGAGCAGTAGTGGAAGACACAAAAAAACAGGAAGTAAAAGAATACCTGATGAATCAGTCTTTGTTCCCGGTGTTTCTGAACCAGGAAGAAATAGATAAATTTTATGAAGGGTTTTCCAATGAAACACTGTGGCCGCTCTTCCATTATTTCCCTACTTACAGTATTTATAAGGAAGACTATTGGGAAGCCTACGTAAAGGCTAACCGTGAATTGCGCTGATGCGGTGATCTCCATGGCGCAGCCGGACGATATCATCTGGATTCATGACTACCAGCTGATGCTCGTCCCCTCGATGATCCGGGAAGTATTGCCAGACGTGCGCATCGGCTATTTCCAGCATATTCCTTTTCCCGATTTCGAAATATTCCGTTCACTGCCCTGGAAAACGGAATTAATTGAAGGAATATTGGGTGCAGATATTATCGGCTTCCAGACAGACGAAGACGTACGTTATTTTATACGAACGATTGAAAAGGTACTTGGTAAGCCCTGCACAGAAGACGGATTGACAATAGGTAATCGTTCGGTTGCGGTTAAATCCTTTCCGATCAGCATTGACTACGGAAAATTCCGCACCCTCGCAACGCATGAAAACACGTTGCTGAATGTAAGCCGCATCAAAAGTATCATTCACACCAAAATAGCGTTGTCGGTAGACAGGCTGGACTATAGCAAGGGAATCATACAGCGGCTTAAAGCTTTCGATCTGTTCTTATCCCGTTATAAAAACTGGCACCAGAAAGTTACGCTGATCCACATCATCGTTCCCTCACGTGACACGGTAAGCAGCTATAAAGAACTGAAAACAGAAATGGATCAGCTGGTAAGCTGCATCAACGGAAAATACGCATCGCTCGGATGGCAGCCTATTCACCATTACTACCAATCGTTTGATCCGTATATGCTTTCAGCATTCTATCAATGTGCCGACCTGGCAATCGTGACACCATTACGCGACGGCATGAACCTTGTAAGCAAAGAGTACATTGCCTGCAACATCAATAAAAATGGAGTGCTGT
This sequence comes from Chitinophagaceae bacterium, assembly GCA_049840855.1. Classification (GTDB taxonomy): domain Bacteria; phylum Bacteroidota; class Bacteroidia; order Chitinophagales; family Chitinophagaceae; genus Rurimicrobium. The sequence continues at coordinate 4,971 of JASGJF010000020.1, forward strand.
TGCTCGGAGAAGCCGCAGGCGCTGCCAATGAGCTTCATGATGCGTTATTGCTGAATCCTAATAACTCCGACGAATTTGCCCGCAAGATTTACGAAGGATTAAATATATCGACGGAGGAAAAACAAAAGAGGATGAGCAGGATGCAGCAGGTGATTGCGGACGCGGATATTTTCAAATGGGCCGATTCTTTCATTTCGAAATTGCTTTCTATCGTAACCGACAGAAGCAAAAAGACAAAAAAAAATACGGTTACACTACCGTTGACCACCCCCACCCCCAACAATATGGCCGTTTAAAAAATAGAACCTTATGATAAAAGTACCCGGCAGGAAACGCGTTGTCATTACGAATGTACAACCTGTTATAGATGAGGGTCAGTTTCCTGCAAAGGCAATTCAATGTTCACCCATTACCATTTCCGCAGACGTATTCACCGACGGACACGACGAAATCCTGGTTCAGATCTGGATCCGGCACAGCACAGAGAAACGCTGGCAGCAGCACCCGATGGTTTTTGAGAACAACGACCATTGGACCTACACATTTGAGCCTGCATTTGCCGGCATGTACGAATTCCGCATTAAAGCCTGGACAGATGCCTTCCGCAGCTGGCAGAAGGGCTTGATGAAAAAGTGGGAAGCGGGACAGGATATAAACGTGGAAATCCGCAACGGCATTGCGATTGTGCAGGAACGCAGCGAACAACTAAAAGGCAGCAACCGGAAAGACCTGCAGCGCTGGATCAACGAAATGGGGGCAGCTGCAGGCGTAGAACAGCAACTGAGACTTATCCACGACACCCAGCTAAGCGCGATCATGCTTCAGCCGGAACTCACGGATATCCCCTGCACGGAATGTAAAACCTACCTGTTGGAAGCCGACCGCCAACGGGCGCTGTTCAGTACCTGGTATGAGCTGTTTCCGCGTTCTGCAGGAGCGGAAGGAAAACACGGAACATTTAAAGATGTAGCCGCACTGATACCCTCCATCAGGCATATGGGGTTCGACGTACTTTACCTGCCACCGGTGCACCCTATAGGACGGGAGAAGAGAAAAGGGAAGAACAATGCGCTGGTTGCGACGGAGAGCGACCCCGGATCTCCATGGGCTATAGGTGCCAGGGAAGGCGGACACAAGTCGCTGCACCCGGAACTCGGTTCAATGAAAGACTTTAAACAGCTCGTGAAAACAGCTGTGAAACATGACATGGAAATAGCGCTGGATATAGCATTGCAGTGCGCACCCGACCATCCGTATGTGAAAGAGCACCCGGAATGGTTCCGCTGGCGTGCAGACGGCACCGTTCAGCACGCCGAGAATCCTCCTAAAAAATATGAAGATATTCTTCCTTTCGACTTTGAGTCGGAAGCGTGGGAGTCGCTCTGGGAAGAACTGAAAAGTATTTTCCTGTTCTGGATCGACGCGGGCGTAAAGATATTCCGTGTGGATAATCCGCATACCAAATCATTTTATTTCTGGCAATGGCTGATACGAGAGATCAAAAATGAGCATCCGGATGTGCTGTTCCTTGCCGAAGCATTCACGCGTCCGCGCCTGATGGAGCAGTTGGCGAAAGCGGGCTTTTCTCAATCTTATACTTATTTTACCTGGAGGAATACCAAGCAGGAGATAGAGACCTATATGAAGGAACTGAGCCTCCGCGCCTCTGCGTAATTTTTTCCGCCCCAATTTCTGGCCCAATACACCGGACATCCTGCCCCCGTTCCTTTCAGACGGGAAGGAGCATGCACACATCATCCGTTTGCTGCTTGCAGCTACGCTTTCTTCTTCTTACGGTATATACGGACCCGTGTTCGAGCTCGGGGAATCGACTCCGGTAAGCGGGAAAGAAGAATATACCGATAACGAAAAATACGAGATCCGCCAATGGCAGCGCGATTCATATACCAAGATACGTGAAGTGCTTATCCGCATCAACAGGATACGGCAGCAGCATCCCGCTCTGCAGCAATATACGGACATTCATTTCCTGCCAGTAAATAACGATCAGATCATCGCGTACTATAAAACTGCTGCCGACGGCTCTGATACAATGATCGTCGTGGTGAACCTGGATCCGTTTCACACGCGTGAAGCAACCCTGACACTCCCGGCTTCGATCGCCGGCAGGCAATATCATTTCGCTGTTCACGATCTGCTCAGCGGCGACCGCTACGACTGGCATACGGGCGAAAACTACGTCCGGCTCAATCCCTATGATCTTCCCGCACATATTCTTCATTTACAATAACACTATTTCATTCGACGCATGTCAGCCAACACTATTTTAGACGACAAACTGCACTGGTATAAAGACGCGATCATCTACGAAGTGCATATCAAAGCTTATAAAGATGCAAACGATGACGGCATCGGGGATATAGAGGGTTTGCTGCAAAAGCTCGATTACCTGCAGGGACTCGGCGTAACAGCTATATGGTTGTTGCCCTTCTATCCTTCCCCGCTTAAAGATGATGGCTATGACATTGCGGACTATTACAATATCAACCCGTCTTACGGAACCCTGGAGCAATTCCGGAAACTGCTGGAGGTGGCTCATTCCCGTAACCTGAAGGTGATCACAGAGCTGGTCATCAACCATACATCAGACCAGCATGAATGGTTTCAGCGCGCACGTCGCGCTCCTAAAGGGTCCGACGAACGAAATTATTATGTATGGACGGACGATCCGAAACAGTTTAAAGATGCACGGATCATCTTCCAGGATTTTGAAGCATCCAACTGGACATGGGACCCGGTAGCAGAACAATATTACTGGCATCGCTTCTTCTATCATCAGCCGGACCTGAACTACGACAATCCGCAGGTGCAGGACGAAGTGTTCCGCATAATGGATTTCTGGTGCAGGATGGGCGTAGACGGATTCCGCCTGGATGCCGTACCGTATCTCTTCGAGCGTGAAGGTACCAATTGCGAAAACCTGCCCGAAACCCATACTTTCCTTAAAAAGCTGAGGGCTTATGTTGACGAACACTATCCCGGAACCCTGCTGCTGGCGGAAGCCAATATGTGGCCGGAAGACTCTGCCAGCTATTTCGGCGATGGAGACGAATGCCATATGAATTACCACTTCCCGGCAATGCCGCGGATGTATATGGCGTTACAGATGGAAGACAGTTATCCGATCAAAGACATATTCGATCAGACACCCGAAATACCTGAAGTGTGCCAGTGGGCGATGTTCCTGCGTAACCACGATGAGCTCACCCTGGAAATGGTGACCGACGAGGAGCGCGACTACATGTACAAGATGTATGTAAAAGATCCGAAAGCACGTATCAACCTCGGTATCCGCCACCGGCTCGCGCCCTTAATGGATAACGACCGCAGAAAAATAGAATTGCTGAATCACCTGCTGCTCTCCATGCCGGGCACACCCGTGATCTACTATGGCGATGAAATAGGAATGGGCGATAACTATTACCTGGGCGACAGGGATGGTGTGCGCACTCCGATGCAATGGTCGATGGATCGCAATGCGGGCTTCTCCGGTGCGAATGCACAGCGCCTGTACCTTCCGGCTATCACCGACCCGCGTTATCATTATGAATTCCTGAATGTGGAACTGCAGAGTGGGAACACATCATCGCTGCTGTGGTTTATGAAACGCCAGATAGCGCTGCGGAAACGATTCCGGAGCCTGAGTCGCGGCAATATGAAATTTATCAATTCAGATAACGCTAAAGTACTGGCCTTCACCCGCAGCTACGAACAGGAAACGGTACTGGTAGTGGTGAACCTCTCCCGGTATCCACAGCCGACCGAGCTAAAGCTGAATGAATACGGTCCTTGCCGGCTCAAGGAAATATCCGGAGGCAACTATTTTCCTTCCGTTCATCCGGAAAAGCCCTACTTCATTTCGCTCTCGGAATATCAGTGTATGTGGTTTCTGCTGGAGGCGAATGACGCAGAAGAAAACACCCATACGAAAGAACACGCTGTATTGGAGGGATTCGACAGAAATGATCTTCAGTCATGGAAAAATAGCCTGGACCTTTCCGGGCTTATTCACCACTACATGAATGGCATGCGCTGGTTTGGCGGCAAAGGCAAAAAAATACAATCCGTAACGGTCACAGAACTTGCACAGGTAGCAATTCCGGACGACGAGGTGATGGTACTGCTTGTGGAAGTGGCTTATAAAAGCGGACTCCCGGACGTATATCAGCTTCCGGTATCCTTTGCGTCCGGAAGCAATTCCGAAACGATCAAAAAAGACCATCCGCAGGCTGTGATCTGCGCTGTCCGATCAGGCAATGAAACCGGCATTTTCTATGATGCGCTGTACAATCCGGAATACCGCACCGCTTTATACAAGTATATGCAGGAAAGCCTGAGCATCACGCCGCAGCGCGGAGAAACCATTTCATTCAAAGGCACTCAATTACTGAAAGACACGCTCGGGCAGGATATTCCTCGGTCAAGGATACTGTCGGCAGAACAGAGTAATTCTTCAATCACTTACGGAGACGACTTTTTCCTGAAGATCTACCGCAAAGTGGATCGCAGCATCAACCCCGACCTTGAGATCACCAGGTACCTTACCGAAAAAGCACATTTTCCTTTCGTACCACGGTACACAGGCTCTGTGGAATGGAGTTCAAGGGAAGGAACCGTTGTTCTGGGAATGATGCAGGAAATGCTGAACAACCATGTAGACGGCTGGAAGTACATGCTCGAATCGGTTAAAAAATATAAGGAACATATCCAGTCTGACCCTTACCGGCTGGAACTTGCGGCTTCGGGGAATGCTGACCCTGACGAATTAAAAGAACTGCTGGGACCTGATGTCTTTGCAAAAGCAGCCTTGCTCGGAACGCGTACCGCAGAAATGCACCTTGCATTGCTGGCCGCTGACGAAGATCCCGCATTCATCCCTGAACCATTTTCACTGCACTACCAGCGTTCGCTGTTCTCGTCATTCCAGGCACTTACCAGAAGCGCCTTCCAGTTACTGGAGCAGAACATCGGCAACCTTTCGGGACATATCCGCGCGGAAGCCGAAACCCTTCTTACACGCAAAGCGGATATCCTGAACCGGTTCCGCGACATTTACCGGAAAAAATACGACGTGGTGAAGATCAGGATACATGGCGACTATCACCTGGGTCAGGTGATCTTCAAAGGTCCCGATGTATTCCTGCTCGACTTTGAAGGAGAGCCGGCGAGAAGCTACAGCGAACGCCGCTTAAAGCGCTCGGCACTGCGCGATGTGGCGGGCATGATCCGTTCATTTAATTACGCCGCCTACAATAGCATCTTACTTGAAAATAACCAGGACGAAGCAGAACCCGAGCTGTTGCACCAGATGCAGCAATGGCAGCAGTATATGAGCGAGGTATTTCTGAATGCTTATATAGAAACAGTACAGGGCACTCCGCTGGTGCCGGAAGACAGGAATGACCTGATGCAGCTGCTGCAGATCTTCATCTTGGAGAAAGCGGTGTACGAACTCGCTTATGAACTGAATAACCGCCCGGATTGGGCACTGGTGCCGATAAAAGCAATACATGCCATCATCGGCTAAAGCAAGTGACATGGGAAAAACAAACACAAAACATATATTGTCTACAAACGCAGCTTCGCTGTTCTCCGACTTCGATATAGAATTGTTCAAAGGCGGTATGCACTACCGGCTCTATGAAAAAATAGGGGCACAACCTGTTACAAAAGGAAACACCCAGGGAATTCTCTTTTCCGTATGGGCGCCCAACGCGAGCGCTGTTTCGGTAGCCGGCAACTTCAACGGCTGGGATAAAAATTCGCTCCCCATGCACGCAAGATGGGACAGCTCCGGTATCTGGGAATTATTTATTCCGGACCTGGTTCCGGGAACGCCATACAAGTTTATCATCCGAAATGGCGACTTTGAAGCAGAGAAATCAGACCCGTTTGCGTTTCACTGCGAAGTACCGCCGCGTACCGCTTCATTAATTCCTGCAGCCGATACGTTCCGCTGGACAGACAAAAAATGGATGCAGGAGAGACATCTGAAACAAAATGAACATGCACCGCTCTCCATCTACGAAGTGCATCTCGGATCCTGGAAGCGAAAAGACGGCAACAAATTTCTTTCATACCGCGATATGACCGGCGAATTACCAGCCTATTGCAGAGAAATGGGTTTTACACATGTGGAGCTGATGCCGGTAATGGAACATCCGTTTTACGGATCGTGGGGATATCAGCAGACCGGATACTTTGCTCCCGACAGCCGCTTCGGCACTCCTGAAGATTTCATGCACCTGATCAACGAATTGCATAAAGCGGGTATCGGGGTAATACTCGATTGGGTGCCATCGCACTTCCCGACCGATGCGCACGGACTTCAGTATTTCGACGGAACGCATCTGTATGAACACAGCGACCCCCGCAAGGGCTTTCACCCGGATTGGCAAAGCAGCATTTTCAACCTGGGACGTAATGAAGTGCGTGCATTCCTGATCTCCAATGCACTGTACTGGCTGGACCGCTTTCATATCGACGGACTGAGAGTGGACGCTGTCGCATCGATGCTGTACCTGGATTATTCCCGGAAAGAAGGAGAATGGATTCCGAACGAGTTCGGCGGCAGGGAAAATCTTGAATCCGTGGAGTTCTTCCGCCAGCTGAACGATGCGGTGCATGCGTCTTACCCGGACGTACTCACCATAGCGGAAGAATCCACAGCCTGGCCGGGTGTCACCCAACCTTCATCTGCGGGCGGACTGGGCTTCGACCGCAAGTGGATGATGGGCTGGATGCACGATACGCTTCTGTATTTCGCGCAGGATCCTGTTTACCGGAGCTACCACCAGGAACTGCTTACATTCAGTATCATATATACCTATTCGGAAAAATTCATCCTGCCTTTTTCTCATGACGAAGTCGTTCACGGTAAACATTCCCTGTTGCGGAAAATGCCGGGAGATGAATGGCAGCAATTTGCGAATCTCCGCTTACTCTTCGGATATATGGCCGCACATCCCGGCGGGAAACTGCTCTTTATGGGCGACGAATTCGGACAGGCCGGAGAATGGCGTCACGATTACAGTCTGGACTGGCATGAAGCGTCCGGAGATAAAAACAAGGGAGTGCAGCAGTTGATAAAAGACCTGAATCACCTGGGTAATCATCCCGCATTATCAGACAGCTATAACCCGGCAGGATTTGAATGGATCGATTTCAGCGACCGGGACAATTGTGTGATCAGCTGGCTGCGCAAGGGCACCAACGGAAGTTTCCTCGTATGTATATTTAACTTCACCCCTGTGGTGCGCCGCAATTACCGTCTGGGAATGCCGGAGGCCGGGTACTATACCGAATTGCTGAATACCGATGCCGCTGTTTATGGCGGAAGCGATGTGCATAACACGCAGCTGGAGACTGCACCACTCGCACGTCATGGCCGCACGCATTCGCTGTCGCTCACATTACCGCCGCTTGCCACACTGGTGCTGGAATATAAAGGGCCGAATTTTTAAATCATACACGATTGTACATCTTTACCATTGCACGGAGCTTCCCGGCGATCTGTCTGCTGAAAGCCTCGCCGGGAATACGGATATTCCAGTTTCCGGCAGCAGATCCCGGCGTATTGATCCGGTAAGACGCATCCAGGTTCAGCAGATCGTGCATTGGAATGATCGCGGTTGCCGCTACCGATGCGTAGGCGATACGGATCAGTTCAGAGGACACATTTTCAGGTCTTATCCTTTTACCGGTATATGCTTCCATGTGTTCTTTCACGGAAGCATCCGTGTCGTTCACGAACCAGCCATTTGTCGTGTTATTATCATGCGTACCGGTGTACACAAAACATTCCGGCGTATAGTTGTGGGGAATATCGACAGATACAGGCATGTTGTGTCCCCAGGCAAACTGCAGCACTTTCATACCCGGTAGCCCCAACTCTTTACGGAATGTATACACAGCGTCCATTTCCTCTCCGAGATCTTCCGCAATAAACGGCAGCTGACCCAGTTCTTTTGTCACCTGTTCGAAGAATGACTTGCCCGGTCCTTTGATCCAGTTACCGTTCACTGCTGTCTGTTCGCTTGCAGCTACTTCCCAGAATGATTCAAATGCGCGGAAATGATCCAGCCGCAACAGGTCGAACTGTTCTGTATTGCGCCTCAGGCGTCGGACCCACCAACTGTAATCATCTTCCCGGAGGGCCTCCCATTTATAAGTAGGCATCAGCCAGAGCTGACCTGTTTGGCTGAAATAATCCGGAGGCACACCTGCGCTGAGTTTCATGCGGTACTGTTCATCCAGCTGGAATATGCCGGGATTCGCCCAGACTTCCGCAGCATTATGGTTGAGGTAGAAAGGCAGATCACCGATCACTTTTATTCCGGCAATACGGCAATCATCGCGCAGCAGCTTCCATTGCCGGTCAGCAATAAACTGAGTCCATCTGATAAGACGCAACTCTTCAGCACGCGCATCGGCGAAGGCCGTCAGTACGCCGCTGTCTCTTTTGCGGAATGCTTCCGGCCACTCATACCAAAGCAGCCCGTTATGCTCTGTACTTATTACCGTAAACAATGCATAGTCATTCAGCCACCACGACTCATTTGTACAAAATGCTTTGAAATGAAATTGAAGTTTGTCCCATTGCCTGACCGTAAAGTTTCGATACGCCTTCTTGATCAGTTCCTGACGGATGCGATCGCAATGCGCATAGTCGATATGCTTTTTGGCGGGCAGATGCGGCACGTCATCCTGTGCAAGCAGCCCGTCGGCAAGCAGTTGTTCCAGACTGATCAGCATCGGATTGATCGCCATCGAAGAAGTGGCGCTGTAGGGAGAATAATCCTGCTGCGGCTGTACCGGGTTCAGAGGAAGTATCTGCCAGTAACGCTGTCCGGCAGCATGCAGAAATTGTATAAAGCTGCGCGCTCCGGGTCCGAAATCCCCGATACCGGATTCCGAAGGCAGGGAGAAAACAGGCAACAGCACCCCGCTTACACGTGAATTCTCCGGCAATTCCGAACGGAGTACCGATATCGGCAAAGTACCGAAAAGCCTGCCCACGGGGCATTGCCGCGGATGCTTCACACGTGTGTCCGCTGCGGCATCGGCCCACTCCTGCAGATTGTTATCCGGCAGCTCAACACGCGTGTCTGCCCAGTCGATTTCCGCAACAGTGCATTGCTGCTGCTGAGCCAGTTGCAGCGTGTTCAGTCCCAGTACCACCAGTACATAGCGCCGGTCGCAGATGCGCGTAAACGCCAGCACGTGATCTTTATATTTCCCCGACACCTTGCAGGGAACATACATACCCGATGCAAAAAGATCAGGGTCTGCGGCACGTAAGGCCAGCAAGCGCCGCGTAAACAACAATTTGATCCGGCCATCCGCGCGCTCCTCCCATAATGCGTCATCGGGCGGGGATGTAAGTTCATTCGCTGTCAGGCCCGTCAGGTAATTGATCCGCATACTGTAATCCACAGGTCTGCGATTATCGGGATCAACCAGGCTGAAATCCCACAATTCCGTTCCCTGGTAGGTGTCGGGGATGCCCGGACACGTATGCTTCAGCACCAGCTGTTGCAGGCCATTGATATAGCCTGCCGCAGCAAAGCGTTCGAGGAAATACCGGAATTCAGCGAGGAAGTTAGCGTCGTCAAGCAGATGGTCCAGGAAATCAGCCGCCCGCTGTTCATAATGCTCATCGGGGTTTGCCCAGCTTCCGTGCTCCTTCGCCTCCCGTAATGCCTTCACCAGGAACTCGTGCATGCGCTCCCGGTAGTTGTCCGCCAGCGCTCCGTCCGCGGGAAAAGTAGCAAACAGGGTCTGGAATACCAGGTAACAATCGTTTGCATCGGGTAGCTTTCCGCCAAACAACCCCTCCTGTTTCCGCATCCAGGACTGTACCTGGTCAAACCATTGCGGAGCAGATTCCGTTAGGGTGTTGAGCCTTGCGCGCGCGTCTTCCCCGCGTTTCGTATCATGTGTTGCAGTGGCATTCATCCCCAGCGGCGTATCAAGAACGCGTCGCTTCATAAAGGAATGAAACGCTTCCGTAGAAATGCCGAAAGCGGTCGCATCGTCCCCTACTTCATTATGTGCGATCATATTGTTGTAGGTGTACATCATGGTATCCTCCACACCTTTAGCCATCAGCGGACCGGTGAACTGCATACAGCGCTGATAGAATGCCAACAGCTTTTTCCGGTATGAAGCTTCGTGCAATCCGGTTACGGAAAAGAAAAGCTCCTGCAGCCAGGAAATACCATTCTTCGCTTCAGGAACTGCACGTTCCGCACCGGAAAGCATTTGCCTGAGTTGTTGTTCATCCTCACCCTCCAGCGGAAAACGGTAAGCGTAATATTTATAGACAGGGCAATAAACCAGCATAGCGGTAATTGCCATTTTAAGCTCAGCATCTGCTATAGGCGGCATGTCCGGGAAATCAGCTTTAGCCATCCGTACAAGGTTTTGTACTTCGCCCTGCATGTACTGTTCAAGGATCAGGCGTTTTTTGGAAAGCCTGATTGCTTCAGGGTCTTCCGTAATACCGGAAAGACTATTATAATATTGCTGCCATTGCCGTTTATCGCCCGTCGTAAACAGATTATTTACCGCAGCAAGAAAGTCGTAACCGGTGGTTCCCTCCACCGGCCATTGTTTGCAGATGCGCTCGTGCCGTTGCAGTATTTTCTCCACCACGATATAGAACTCATCCCCTACCATTTCGCGCAGGCGGAACAAGTAAGCGGAAGCATCGGCAAGGCCGTCTGCATGGTCTACACGCAAGCCACGGAAAACCCCATCGTCGCAAAGCGTGCTGATGAGCCGGTGATAATCGGCAAAGACGGCCTCATCCTGCATATTCATTCCGATAAGACTGTTGATCGTAAAAAACCTGCGGTAGTTTATGGTATGGTCTGTATCCTGAGCGATGACGAGCTGATAGTGCTGTGCATCGAGCAGTTGCCGTAAAAAAGCCTTGTCTTCATTGAGCTGCGGGAGCATTGCCGCATGCTCCCCGGTAAGCATCGATTCTTTCGCGGCCGCTGTGATCATATGCCGGCCCTCCTGTGACACGGGAAGCATCCAGCCATTACAGCACAGCTGAAAGGTTGTTCCATTGGCTGCAAGCTCCAGTTTACCCTGTTCGATCGTATCCTCAGCAGAAACCTCAAGGATGGGCAGCATCAGCCTGGCCTGCGCATCCGGATGATTCCAGTCGATATCAAAATAGGGTGCATACTGCGAGTGCACACCGTTCTGCAACACATCATACAACCAGCTGTTGTCTGTATGCAAGGCCATATGATTGGGAACGATGTCCTGTATCCAGCCGATTCCCGCTTCACGCAGCTTGCTGCTGATTGCATATAATTGTTCGAGCGTTCCGATCTCCGGATTGATCAGGTTTGCATCGGTAACATCGTATCCATGCATACTTCCGGGGACTGCTTTAAATATCGGCGATGCATAGATGGATTTGATTCCGAGTTCCTGCAGGTAAGGGATAATGGACTCCAGGTCGGAAAATCCGAACGCCTTGTGGAACTGGATACGGTAGGTGGATATCGGGTTAAAAGTTTTCATCGCCATAAAATAATAAGTGCAGATTCAGGTTGAAGCAATACGCGGGAGGGAGATTCCTGGGGAGCAGTGCCGGGCCCATTCCACTGTGTGGCCGCTGAGTCGAGCAGCAGAATCGCGTTTTCCGGCAATCCGGGCACATCCGTGTATTGCTGCTGCTTTGTAAAGTTGAACAGGCAGACAAGGTCCTGGCCATTAGCGTTGCGATAGAGTTGCAGTACACCCGAGGGGTCGGTAACGGATGTACGCACACCGGAGCGATCGCCGGAATGCAAAGCCTGCAGATCTTTGCGCATCGTGATAAGAAATGTGTAATATTCGTGCAAACATTTATGCGGATAGGTTTCCAGTTTATGCCAGTCGAGCTTGCTGTTCTGAAAAGTCTCCTCAGCCTGCGGATCGGGGCATTCGCCATCTTTGCAAAAACCGGAAAATTCTTCCTCACGGCCTTTCCGCACCGCATCTGTCAGTTCGGGATCGCTATGGCTGATGAAGTACTGGAATGCGCTGCCGGAACCCCATTCCTCCCCCATAAAGATCAGCGGCAGGTATGGGCTTACAAACACCGCGGCGGCGAGCAATTTGAGCATTTCGAAGCTGTGCAGGGCTGACGTACGCTCTCCGAACATCCTGTTGCCCACCTGGTCATGATTCTGCGAGAAAACGATAAACCTGTTTCCGTCCAGTCCGTCCGTCTTACTGCCGAAGCTATGCGCACGCGCCCCGGAATAGATGCCGTCATATACATAAGCATCGCGGTACGCCTTGGCAAGGTGTTCCGGCCCATTGAAATCTGCATAATAACCAGTACGTTCCACTCCGGCGCATACGCGCAATGCATGGTGAAAATCATCGTTCCATTGCGCATCCATCGCGTAGCCGTTCAGAGACCGTTCATCCAGAAAACGCCTGTCATTCAGGTCGCATTCCACGATCAGGTGGTAATGCTTTCCGGTAAAAGTACTCAGCTCATCCACATATTCACGGATCTCCTGCAGGATATGCTTCGCGCTCATATCCTTGATCGCATGCACCGCATCAAGCCGCAGCGCATCGATATGGAAATCGCGGAACCACATCAGGGCATTCTCAATAAAAAAATCACGCACCTGATCGGAACCCGCGTCGTCGAAATTCACTGCATCGCCCCAGGGTGTCTTGTATTTATCCGTAAAGTACGGACCAAAACTGCTGAGGTAATTCCCCTCCGGGCCTACATGGTTATACACCACATCCAGCACTACGGCAAGTCCCTTTTCATGGCATTTGTCCACAAGCGATTGCAGTCCTTTTGCTCCGCCATAAGCATAATGTACGGCAAACGGAAATACGCCGTCATAGCCCCAGTTGCGCGTTCCGGGAAACTGTGCCAGCGGCATCAGCTCCACAGCGGTAATACCCAATTCTCTCAGGTAATCCAGCTTTGCCTCCACACCTGCAAAAGTGCCCTCTCCCGAGAAGGTGCCGGTGTGGAGTTCATAAAATATATAATCGGATAAAGGCGGGTTCTCCCATGCGCTATCCGTCCAGGCGAACGAGGTATCCACCACCTGCGACCAGGAGTGAACATCTTCCGGCTGGCATAAGGAAGCCGGATCGGGATACACACAATCATCGAGCTCTACACGGTATGCATCACCGGCGCATAAGGAGAGTTCCGAACTCCAATAGCCGAAGGCATGCGCCCTGAGCGGTTGTTTATTCTCCGGCGTGCATACGAATACCTGTCTGGCATCCCGAGCCCAAACCTTCAGCATGCTGCGGTTCCCTTCACAGACCATCCCTACCCCACGCCGCCGCACATCTACTCTTTTCATCCTTTATGCGGGTTTAGCAATACACATACCGACCGGCTCTCTATTTGCATTTCCGAACCGGCACCAAAAGCGCTTTCAGAAGCGGCGCCGTTTGCGGTGTTCAGCACCACCTTCCATTCCGTTCCGTATTGTTCCTGTGGCAGGCGGAACGTAAGATCCTCTCCGGATGCATTGAAGATCAGGTAGCAGTTATCGTCTGTAATCAGCTCTCCTTCAGGCCCGCGGTATTTAAAGCCTTTTCCGCTGAGGTAAATGCCCAGCGACTTTGCAAATCCTTTATCCCAGTCCTCATCATTCATCATCGATCCGTCCGGCCGGAACCAGGCGATGTCTTCTGTGTCTGCGCCATGTATCTTCATGCCCTGGAACCAGCCTTTATGCTGGAATACCGGATGTGCACGGTTCAGTCGTATCAGCGATCTGGTAAAATCGAGCAGCTCCGTATCGGAGTGCTGCCAATCCAACCAGGATATTTCATTGTCCTGGCAATAAGCGTTGTTATTTCCCTGCTGTGTTCTTCCGGATTCGTCACCGGCAAGCAGCATGGGAACTCCCTGTGACAGGAAAAGCGTGGTCAGCAGGTTCTTCTGTTGCTTCCGCCGCAGCGCAAGCACCTCCTCGTTGTCCGTTGGCCCTTCGGCACCACAGTTCCAGGAAAGGTTGTCATTCTGCCCGTCGCGGTTATCTTCCCCATTGGTGTCATTGTGTTTTTCATTGTAAGACACCAGGTCGGCCAGCGTAAAACCGTCATGAGCCGTAATAAAATTGATGCTCGCTGTCGGCTTACGGCCATCGTCTTTATACAGATCCGAACTACCGGTAATCCGCTCGGCAAACTCGCCGAGACCGCTGTTCTCGCCGCGCCAGAAATTACGGATACAGTCACGGTAACGGCCGTTCCACTCGGACCACCCGGGCGGGAAATTCCCTACCTGATAGCCCCCTTCCCCGATATCCCAGGGCTCAGCGATCAGCTTTACCTGCGAGATCACGGGGTCCTGGTAAATAATGTCGAAAAACGAACTAAGCCTGTCGACCTCGTGCAGTCCGCGGGCCAACGCCGAAGCCAGGTCGAAGCGGAAACCGTCCACGTGCATTTCCTCGATCCAATACCGGAGGCTGTCCATGATCAGACGCAGCACTGCCGGTTGTTGTGTATTCAATGTGTTGCCGGTGCCGGTATAATCATTATAGTATCTTGCATCTTCCGCAAGGCGGTAATACATACTGTTATCAATTCCTTTAAGGGAAAGCGTGGGGCCTTTTTCGTTCCCTTCCGCAGTGTGGTTAAATACCACATCGAGTATCACCTCGATACCCGTACCATGCAGCGCCTTCACCATTTCCTTAAATTCGTTCAATACAGCGCCATTCTCATCTTTGCGCGAACTGTAGCGGCTTTCGGGGGCGAGAAAACAGATGGTGTTATATCCCCAGTAATTACTCAATCCCTGCTCGCTCAGTGTTTGCGTATCAGTGAAGTAATGTACGGGCATCAACTCCACAGCGGTTACGCCAAGGTCTTTCAGATATTGCAATACTACCGGATGACCAAGCGCAGCATAGGTGCCGCGCAATTCTTCCGGAATATCCGGGTGCTGTTTTGTAAAGCCTTTTACATGCAGCTCGTATATAATTGTCTTATGCCAGGGGGTGCTCAGGCGTTGGTCATTTCCCCAGTCGAAAGACGGATCGGTAACCACACACTTCGGCATAGACTCTGCGCTGCTGCTGTCATTAAAGCTCAGGTCATCTTCCTGAAGTTTATAGCCATAGAGCGTTTCGTTCCATTTCAGCGTTCCGGCCAGCGCCTTCGCATAAGGGTCCAGCAACAATTTATGCCGGTTGAACCTGTGTCCGTTCTGCGGTTCGAAAGGACCATCCACATACCAGCCATACAACTGCCCCGGCTTCATTCCGGGAAGGTATACATGCCATATATAACCGCTTCTTTCACTGAGTTGAATGGTCGTATTCTCCTTTTCGTCTGCATCGAAGAGACAAAGGAAAACTGCTGTTGCGTGCTCGCTGTATAATGCGAAGTTGACGCCGGCGCCATCCCAATGCGCGCCCAGGGGAAATGGCTTCCCCGGGTATATTGATTGCTGTTGATCCACAGTATATATGCTTTAGAGTAGACAGCAAA
This sequence comes from Chitinophagaceae bacterium, assembly GCA_049840855.1. Classification (GTDB taxonomy): domain Bacteria; phylum Bacteroidota; class Bacteroidia; order Chitinophagales; family Chitinophagaceae; genus Rurimicrobium. The sequence goes on from JASGJF010000020.1 coordinate 20,496, forward strand.
TTTCCTCACACCACCGCGGAGGCTGCTTATAACAACCCATGCGATCATTATAAGATTGCCACATTGTAATGGCATAAACTCCCGTAACACAGTATATGAAAGGTTGCAGCGGGTATAGCCGGAACTTTGGATTCTGAATTTTAACCTGAAAAATAAACCGTATGAAAGCAGCCGTATTTCACAAGCCTGGAGACATCAGCGTCGATAATGTATCAGATCCGAAGATGCTGCACCCGGAAGATATTATTCTTAAAGTGACCACCACAGCCATTTGTGGCTCCGACCTGCATATCTACGACGGATTCGTACCTCAGTTGCGCGACGAAGTGCTGGGACACGAATTTATGGGTATCGTGGAAGAAACGGGAGCACAGGTGACGCAGGTAAAGAAAGGAGATCGCGTTGTGGTTCCGTTTACGATTGCCTGCGGCACTTGCTTCTTCTGCCAGCAGGGCTATCATCCCAGCTGCATACACAGCAATCCGGAACATTATGGCCCGGAGGGCGACCTTCTTAAAGGCAAAGGCGGAGGCATGTTCGGTTACACCGATCTTTATGGTGGCTACAATGGCGGACAGGCGGAGTATGTACGTGTGCCGTTTGCCAATGTAGGCCCGAAGATCATACCCGATGAACTCACGGACGACCAGGTGGTATTTCTCACCGATATTTTTCCCACCGGGTGGAGCGCTGCCAAATGGGCAAAGTAAAAGGTGGTGACACCGTGGTGATCTTCGGAAGTGGTCCGGTAGGACTGATGGCGCAGAAGGCAGCCTGGCTGAATGGCGCGGAACGTGTGATCGCGATAGATCCGCTGGAGTATCGCCGCGCCAAGGCCCGCGACGTGAATAAAGTGGAAACGCTTGACCCGGATGAAGACGACCTGATGGAAAAAATCTATTCGATGACAAAAGGACGCGGTGCAGACGTGGCAATAGATGCCGTAGGCATGGAAGCCGGCCGCACATTCCTGGAAAAGGTAAAAACGGTGATCAATGCCGAAAAAGGTACTGCGAAAGTAATCGAGATGTGTACGCAGGCCGTTCGCCGGAACGGCATCGTATCTGTGGTAGGCGTATATGCCAGCCCTTACGACAATTTCCCGATGCACCGCATATTCGACAAAGGGCTCATTATGCAGTTCGGACAGGCACAGACGCATATGTACATCGATCAGTGCTTTGAACTGGTACGCAGCGGCAAAGTGACGCTCGACGATATCATCACCCATCGCCTCCCGCTCTCCAAAGCATCCGAGGCATATGATATGTTCAGGTACAAAACCGACGATTGTGTCAAAGTGGTGCTGAAGCCCGAAATGGACCGCTAATATTTATTACAGCAAAAATCAACAGCTATGAGCGAGATCAAAGACATAGAACAATTGTTCTACCATGAAATACAGGTACTCTGGAGCGCGGAAAAATGCTCGCGGAGGAAATGCCGGAAATGATCGAAAAGGCGACCAATTTCGGACTGAAAAAGGCACTCGAAATGCACCTTGCTGAAACAAGGCAACACCTGGTAGCGCTGGAAGCCATATGCAAACAACTGAACATAGAACCGGAAGGTGATTTTAATCCGGGTATGAAAGGCATGCTGGAAGAAGGTACCAAAGTGATGAACAAAGACACCACACCGGCGGCTATGGATGCAGCAATTATTGCAGGTGCGCAGAAGGTGGAGCATTATGAAATATCCGGCTATGGCTCGGCAGCCTACTATGCAGAGATGCTGGGACTGGAAGGCATTGCGAAACGATTGCGGCTCACGCTTACGGAAGAACAGGAAGCGGATACAAAGCTCAACTTCCTCGCAAAATCAATCGTTAATCCAAAAGCACTTACCGTATAGGTAAGTGCTTTTTTTAATTAGGTAGTGCGTCAGGATTGCTGTGGTTTACTCTTCAATTGTTTTACGGCAGACAACAGGCATTCCTGTATCTGCAGTTTGGTATCCTGGAATCCATGTGCATTCACCCACACATTCACGGCCACCTTATACGTATCACCTTCTATGGCCGACACGCCTATACGTTTCCTGGGAACGGACAATGCACTTTTACAATTGTCTATCGTTTGTTCCAGCACAGCCCGCACCTCCTTAAAGTCCATAGTCGCCGGGAAAGCCAGCTCAATGTCCAGGCGACGGTTTCCGGCTTTGCTGATATTGATGATCACTTCGTTGGACAGCTTACTGTTCGGCACGATCACGGTGCGTTTGTCGAAAGTGATGATCACGGTGTAAAATATCTGGATGGAGCTTACCGTTCCTTCCACACCCTGCGTCACAATATTATCGCCCGTCACAAAAGGCTTCAGCAGCAGGATCATGATACCGCTGGTAAAATTCTGAAGCGTACCCGATAATGCCAGACCAGCCGCAACGCCGAAGGCACCTACAATAGTGGTGAATAATGTCATTTTGAAGCCCAGCGTCTGCACCGCGCCTAATACTACAAGCACCCGCAGCACCACACCCGCCATATTCAGCAGGAACGGCTTCGCAGTGTCGGCCACATCGCGTTTGTGCATTTTCTGCTGCAGGAGGCGTAGCACGACTTTTACAAGCCACAATCCCACAATGAGTACGAGCAGTCCGAGAATGAACCTGGGAGTATACAGGACGAGCCAGTCGTATGCACGATCGTACACCTGATCTATATGGAACGCAGCAGCTTGCCGGGTAGTTGTGTCCTTCATCTAAAAGCACTTAAAGCCACAAAGGAACGGGAAGCTGCTCGGACTGCCCTTACAGGAAAAGCCGCATTGCTTATACAATCTTCAGCCGGGCACGCTGTTTTATCCGGTGCGCAGCAACCCCTTCATCAGGCTTTTCCAGCGCACGTGGGCAAATCCAATCCAGGCGCCTATCGCAATTGCAAGGTTGCGTAGCGCGGTGAGTAAAGGCACATGGGTATTGGCTACTTCATTGCGTCCGAATTCCATCGCCCATACGTCCTTTCGCCTGCGCAGTACACAGAACGTACTGGTCGCTTCCGTGGTGTAGAAATGCGCGGTGTGCGGTTCTTTATTCACCGGGGCGGAGACAGGACGAACCCGTATCGCAATACTTTCAATTGGAGTGAGCTCGTTTCCTTCTGCTTCTATTGCCTCGATGCGTACCCAGTCGTAGCCACCGCCGCTGCCATTGCCCAGCGCCGGCAGCTTTATGCGGATGAGCTGTCCCGGCTCAGGAGCAGCTGTATCAATTGGCTCACCCTTGCTGCCGGTAAGCTGGAAACTATCTTCGTCAGTTCCCGAAATGCGCCCCCAATTGTTCACCGACAGTAATCGCTTAGCGGCCAACCGGTACAATTGCGCCGCTGCATGTTCGTTTACGCAACGCATACGCGCACGGGCACCGGTTTTCGATCCGGTTTCCTGGTCGGGAATAATATTTCGGAGCTTACTCATAACAGATGCACGCAACAAAGGTGCTGTCAACAGGAGTAAGTATATTTATATGCTGCTGGATGACCGCTTTCAGGATTATGGTGCAGTGCATATCCAGACATATGTAAGACAGCTGGACATCGGCCTTTGAAATCTCCAGCCATTTACCGAAAAGCTTCCGGACCCGTCATCAATACAAAAAAAGCCACCACGCAGGGCGTAATGGCTTCGCTACTTCTCTTAAAAGACAACTTTTATTTGCATCTGAGGATCGCTGCAAGCTGCTTTTTGTCCGTAGACAATCCGTGGTAGAGCAGATTTTGCTCTCTGTCGAAAATGAGCTTATATACTGTGCCTATCTCCATAAACTTACAGTCGAAGCAAACCTCGTTGCGAAACAGCATGCCCTGCTCGCGTGCATCTTTCCTGTCTGTTTTATACGTGGCATCGTTGATCAGGTACACTTCATCTTTATCTACACGGAAAGTCTTAATCGCCGCTTCCAGTTCCGCATTGCGGTCTTTTCCTCTGCTTGCCTGTGCAAAAATGAATTTTGTCCTGCCGTTCGTGATACTGTCGATCTGCTTCCGGAGATCGGCCATATACATACCTCCACCGCAGTCGTTTGTAAAAATGAACACTGCGAAATACTGGTGTTCTTTGTCCTGTGAAATGAGCGAGGTCAGCGCCGCCTTATCTATAGACGGATAGCTTTGTGCGCCGGCATGGAAGGAAAGCGTGAGCGCGAGCAGTAATGAACACACTGCCGGATAGATTTGTTTCATAGGGGTTATGTCTTATTAATGGTCGCAAATCTAGCGTATAATTTTATTCAGGTAAACGCCCTTCTCAAATAGAAAAGGAATGGCAGCTAGCCGATGCCTGAGATCACAAATGCCAGTAAACCGATCGACAGCATGGCCAAAATCATACCCAATGGAATGGACAGTACGATGCAGAGCAACCATTTAAGAAAGGGTTTGCTGTTGCGGAACCGGCGATAGAGCAGGAGCTGCATCAGCCATACAGAGGCAACGAAGATCAGCGCAACCGGCCACATAATCTGCCGCTCATCCAGTATCAGCGAATCGCTGCCACCCGACTTCGCGATAATTGCAGTGATTGCAATTGCCAGGAACAAATGAACCAATAAGCGGGGAACGGCTTTCATAAGCGGGATACTACGCAACAAAATACGGCTTATTCTTTACAGAAGCATGCGCTCTGGGGAAACCGAATCCCACCACGGCGAAATCCTTCACCAGGATTCATTCACATAAATAAAAATAATAGCATACTTTAGATCTGTAAAACTTAATCCGCATCAGACTTCACCAAGCAGTAGGTGCGACGCGTTCACCGTAATTACAAACTACGGTGAACGCGGTAAACATTATCTTCACATTAAAATTTTAAATCTAGAATGATGAAAAAATTACTTCTGATGGGTGCTTTGGCTGCAGTGTCTGCGGTTGGTGCCCAGGCGCAAAGCTCAGTGAAAACCGGACTTAAGCCTCATGTAAATGCAGGACTGATCAACGAGACTCCTGCCGTAGCTCCCGCATCCGGTAAAAGCACTGCAAAAACAACTGCCGGCGGATCACGTGAATACAGCCACTTTGATTATAACCTCTCTGTAAGTTCATTTGAAGCCGACAGTATCTGGGCCTGCCGCATCTGGTTTGATTCTACAGTAAAACAAACATATGGCACCGGTCTGGGTAATGTAAACTACAACTCTGTTGCACAGGTATTGTACCCGATGGATGGCATCTTTAATGATGAAACCAACCCCAACTATAAAGGTTTAATCAGAATCAGATCTACCAATGCCTACACTGTGGATTCAGTTCGTATCAGTGGTTTGTATGTGACTGGTCTCACGCGCCCCACTTCTGTAGTGGATACTTTGATTGTTTCAGTTGCTTATCAACCTGCATACTCTCACTATCGTTATTCCAAAACAGTGTTTGCCGGATTTACGCCTCCGATTGATTTGGGGCCTTATATCGTAGCTGCTGATAACGATACAATGCATATTGCTCAGCCTATCGGAGTAGATAGTGCCAACCGGTCTGTACTGAGCTATCCTGCAGCCGGTACAACACGCGTTACCTGGAAAGAACCGCTGACTGCCGCCAAGCGTAGTCCGATTGCCACTGCTGATATCCAGACATTCACATTTGCCGTTCCGGGTGGCTTAAGCGTTCCTGCTGGAAACGGTATCGTAATGTCGTTCACGTTCAAATCCGGCGACACATGGGCTCCCAACACTTCCCATATTGATACATTCAGTCGTTTCATGGCTATCTTCGGAGGTTCCCGCAAGGTGATGCCTTATGCAGGTAAATGGAATGGAGCACTGACAGATCGCAGTCACTCAGCGCTGATGTTCTCCAGCGATACTTCTTTCTATTACGGAAGTGCGTTGATAGAAGCTATTAACAATGTTAGCTTCTTCTATGAGTATCTGGCTGCTTCTGCTGTTGTTACCTGTCCTACATGTACTTTATCTGTCAACGAGAAATCTATTGTTGCTGAGACAAAAGCATTCCCTGTTCCTGCTAACAACAGCCTGACGGTTCCATTCTCTGTTTCCGAGAAAGCAAATGTATCCGTAAACATCAGCAACATGCTGGGTCAGGTAGTTGCTACACAAGATGCCGGAACTTTCAACGCTGGTCAGAAAGGTAATGTGATCTTCAATACTTCAGCCCTTGCTAACGGAGTTTATATCTACACTGTAGAAGCTAACGGTCAGAAAGTATCTGAGCGTTTCTCTGTAGTTCACTAATTATTGCTGAGTTACTCAATAAAAACAGGCCGTCTCAAAAGCAATTTTGAGGCGGCTTTTTATTTGGCTTTATCAGGTGTTGTTTTGCCGGGAATCGTCTTGTTGTGAAACTTTCCGGAAAGGAGCGTTCACATTTGGACCTTAAGTGTATCACAACCCGCCGTAGGCTTCCACCAACAACGTTCGGCGAAGTCTCACGACTTCGTTGGCGCGGCTCCCGGTCTCCTGACCGGAATGCAACCAATATATTAGCTTTCCGGTCAATAAAAGACTTTCAGCCGGAGCACAGCCTACCTGCCCCGGATCTCGGGTCGCCTACCTTTTGGGTAGGCATGCCTAACCTTGGAATAAGGCGGACATATCCCTGGAGGTAGGCGCGCGTACCTCTTCAATCAGGCACGCCTACCCTTTGAATAAGGCCCGCCTACCCATAGAGGTAGGCACGCGTACCCCTTCAATCAGGCACGCCTACCCTTTTGATAAAGCGGACATATCCCTGGAGGTAGGCGAGCTTACCCCTTTAATAAGGCGGGCCTACCCATAGAGCCAGGCCCGCGTACCTTCCATAATAGGCACGCCTACCCCGATAACAGGCGCGCGCAACAGGCACATTTGCTCCGCACCCGACCCTTCCGATAATCGCAGAATTACTGCATCTTTGCGCCAAACTTGCAAATTTCGCAATAAATGCAAACGTGTTCAATCACATATTATATTTGCTGCGACTTGACAATCCTAATCCGAGGGGCATTTCGGATCATTAATTACTAAATACAAGGGTAGCCCCCTGTATATGCTGGTGCGGTAAGGAAACTGCCGCCGAATACCGCCCCGCGGGATTGTCAGTCACAGCTACGTACAGGGGGCTATCTGCGTACTATCTTTTTTTATGACTGACAAAAAAGAAAATTTGCCGGGAACCGCCCAGACGCGGTTAGAAGAATTACTGGAGCAATTGCACCAGGTACGCTGCGGCCTGCGCAGCTATTACGAAAGCGAACCGGAGCAGGAGCTCCTGTTCCGGGATTATTTCGATGTGGAGCATTGCCTCAGCGAGGCCACATTCGGCATTGGCAACCTCATCGGTATGAGCGCCGTCTGCCGCGTGTGCAACACCTCGTCCTGATCCCGCACAACCAATAGATCTTATCAAAAGGGCCTTCCCTCGCGGGAGGCCCTTATCATTTCCGGTAGTCACTCCGTCCGGGGAAGATACCGGTAGCGGTATTCCAGATCCGGATGCCTGCGGTAGAATGTAGTAACACTCCTGATGCGCCCCTGCTGATCATACGTAAAGGTGTCGCGCTTCGGATATGCCACCTCCGATTTAAAATTGCGGAACCATTGCCGCGAGCTGTTTTCGACCGTGCCGGTTACCTTTCCCTGCATATTGTACCGGAAAATGATCCGGCTGCCATACTGGTCTTTGCTCTTGTACGTGAAATGGTCTATCGTATCCGGCAGATTGCGCTTATTGTAGCTGACCGAATCGACGGAAAGTTGCAGCATCCTCTGCGATCGGTCGAAGTTGTAACACGTAGTAAGGCGTTTACCGGCATCGTACCGGTACGCGGTAAAAAACGATATCGCAGGTGTATCGCGGTAATTGAGGTAGTCGTTCAGGTCTTCAGCCTTTTGCATCGAGTCCAGCAATCGGTCGCAATAAGCAGCATCAATGCCGTTCTCCCTGTTGGCAACACACAACACATACCGGGGCATAGCGAAAGCGGTGTAAAAGAAAAACACTTCGTCGCTCACCGGCGGTTGCCCTCCGGGCAGGAATACCACATGCGCGATCTTTTCGATCAGTCCGTTGCTGGTGTAGGTATACCGGTACAGTGCAGAGTCGGTGCTGCCGCTGCCGGAATCGCGGCTTTGCCAGGCCACTTCGGCAATCCTGTACCCGGTATCCAGTCGCCATACAGTGTTTATGCGCACATACGATTCGCTGATGATACCCACCGGGCCGGGCGGAGGCATGGAGATGCTTCTCTCCGGCGTGTAGTGCCAGTAAGTATGCTCGTAAACATACCGGCCATTTTGGATGGGAATGGTAAACGGTGCATTGTTTTCATCCTGCCAGAATGGAAATCCCTGCGTGAAATAATTTCCCTGGATGGGTATGTTATTGGAATAGTCGAGCCGGTCGCGGAGCAACGTATCCGTACCGGAAGCCTTCGTACGCAGCTTTTCAAACGCATTGTCGAAGGTATATTCCGAGCGGACGACTTTAGCGGATGTGTCTTTTACCTGTAGGGGCGCCAGCGGATCGTTCTGCCGTAAAGAGCGCATCGCATACGGCTTTCCGTCTATCTGCACCATTTGCATTTTCCCGGTATGATCTACAAAGTAGTGAAACGGCAATTGCGCGCGACCGGCATCAGCCATCAGCGCAATACCCAAAACGACAATCGCAAAAACCCTCCATTGCATACAGCAAATATATTTAAATGGCCATCCTGCTGCTGTCAGCTATTGCCAACAGCCCTTCCTCACAAGTGGAAAATAAAAACTACGGCGAGGCACAGAGCATCGCCGTAGTAAGGTAGACAGCATTATTTCGCTTTCATCTCCGATTCGGTATGGACTGCGCAGCGCCATTCACCGTTTTCCTGTATCCAGGTAGAAGTGCAGGCGCATTGGGAAGCCGTGGTTGTACCATCCTTCGTGTATTCGAGCTGGATGACATACACCAGCAGACCGGTATTGTCGCCGATCACCTGGTCCTGGGCATTGGAGATCCCGAGCACCTTCATTTGTTTGCCCTCACCGGAGTCGAACATTTTTTTAAACGATTCCTCATCTACCTGCATTACCCCGTCTTTGCCCGCAACCATGCAGGGGAAGTGTGTGAGGCGTTGCACGGTTTCAAAATCGCGGCTTTCCATAGCCTGCCAGTATTGCTTTTCGAGTTCAAGAATTGCTGATTTCATAGCAGTTGTTTTATCAATTAACGTGTGCTATAAAATTAGCATGCCCGCCGGCGCGGGGCGGGTAAGGTTATCTTAAAACGGAAGGGGAATTGCTTGCTATGCCGAAGCGTTTTTGTGGTGAGGGTAGAATAAATTATAATGAGGGGGACTTGATAGGTATTAAGCGGGTGAGGAAACCGCGCTTCACGACGAAGCCCGGAGACTTCGCCGAAAGGTGTGAGAAGACATACTACTGAGAACTGATAATCACTTCTTAATTTTACAGATTCCAACGAGGTAAGGGTCCACTCTCTCTTTACCTGACTCTCTTTGGTGTACTGAACCACACAACGTAACTGTAGAGTCTATTGGGTTCAAATTTCTGTCTGTCAGTTGACAAATCTCGCACCGGTCTCTTTTGCAAGAAACGATTAATAATGTAATTACTATTAGCAGAGGCGTTTTCATACCGCAATATATCAATTATTTTAATTTTTAATGCTTAAGTAACAGCAATTTCGACGAGGTTTTCAAAAGGATAAGATTCGCCCATAACTGCATTTGTTCCATCTGCTTCAATGTCTGTGTATGCTTCAAAATTGATTAACTCGGCAAGTAGTTTGTCAACCATAAAGCCAGCATCTCAGCTCGCCGTAGTGTTCCAATAACAACGTTCGGCATTCTATGTACCAACCAAATAAAATTTTAAAAGCTAGGCTGCAAATTTTTGTGTGTTTACGAATGGCGTTTTACGGTTGATAACAGCAAAGGCTCTTGCGATTAATTTGCAGCGTACTGCGTTTAACACGAGCATTTTGTTCTTTCCTTCTGCTACTTTTCGTTCGAAGTATGTACTCAGCTCACCCTAGTGTTCCAACGACAACGTTTGGCGAAGTCTCACGACTTCGTCGCAGTGGGTCCCGGTCTCCTGACCGGATGAAAAGAATTACTATTTCTGGCGGAGCGCTATCTTCCCAAACGGTCCAAAGACCGAACTCCACCACGACATAGTCCTGAGACTATGCAGAGCAGCGGATGCAAACTACTGCGAGCGGGGTGGCGCGGTATGTGCAACTGATGATATACAACAAGGTTCAAATGACCCGTAATCGCAATGCAACTTTCTTATTACTTTTAAATATTTATCCTCCAGACATATTTTAATTATGAGAATAAAAGGCTTAGGTGCAAAATTTGACCCGTCTAAAACACCAGTTAACTTTGATCATCTGAAGATGCATAACCCCAAACTTTGGAAGAAACTGATTAGACAATTCGAACTTGGCCGAAAAATTGTAATCATACAAAATAGAAATGGACTAGATAGATTGAACGAAAATACCTTACGCTATTACTTAATGGAATATGCAGGAAGATTCATCAACTTGGGACCTGCCTCCCTTCCTGCATCGTTTAATACTTTAGAACCTTTCTTTTTTTACAATCACGCTAACTCAATTATACAATTACATAAAGAAGAGGAATCTTATGGAATTTCATTAGTTGATTTTTTAGACTATGTGACCGCTAAAGATTTCGATTTAAGTAAAATTGATTTCGAAAATAATATCCCAGAGAAAGTAATATTCCATTTTACGTTTACAAGCGGGTGGGATGAAATAAACTTTTCAAATAATGGAAAGCACTTTTTAATTGGCGGACTATCATTGGTGAGACAGGGAAAAGATGTGTCTATTCTGATGCAAGCGGGTGAAAACTATAATGCTGAAGAGGCCGGCGAGTACCTTAAACAACAAAATAGTATCTCACTGAATAAGTTTATTACACCTCAAAAAAAAGCACTCGGTCTACATGTAGATGACGGTAGGTCATCTCAGATTGTAAATTTCAATGGTAGAGATGACCTATGGTCTCACAACATAGGAGTTTTATTCGACCTAAAAGAAAGAGATATTGACCTGAGATTTGTCGCACGCGATGAAAATATAAAATTCACAATGCTTACAGACGACTTCTCTGCAATTTCCGGCAGTAAAGACATTTTAGAGAAGAACAAGATAAGTGAGCGTTATAATGGTTACTTAAATGAGTTAAGTAAATATGATGCAGTATTTGATTTTGCGAAATATTGTTTGGCAATTCCGTATTATGTATTTGAAAAGGAAAACAGAATCGTTGATGTGACTTATGAGACTAGACTAAATAAGGTTATAAAAGGGCCTCAATCAAAAAGAGAGTTCGCTAAAGTTCCCCCCGAATACAAAGTCTTTGCAAAACCCTTCTACTTTCTGGAATCGGATGAGCAAGCTGTGATAAAAAATATTGAGTTAGATGACAAAAGCTTTAAAATGGAAAAACGTGGATTTTGGAAACGATTAAATGCTGATGAGGAAGGTTTCGATAAAAGAGGGGAAAGGATCATTGGAAAAACTTGGGTTGAACGGAATGATATTTATTATTCTGCACCAAAAGGGGTTACAAAAGCCGAAAGAGTAGAAATCTTTGAAAACGAAAATGCAGGATCTATATACATTATGAGGCAACCAACTCTTGAAGAAAATATATTTAAAATTGGCTTAACCGAACGAAACACGCAACAACGGTCTAAAGAGCTATTTAACACAAGCTCTCCTGATAAATTTTTCATTATTAATAGTTATCTAACCAAAGAACGATTTGAGGCGGAAAGACGGATTCATCAAGAACTAGATCAATACAGACTTTCTACTCGCAGAGAGTTCTTTCGTTGCAATTTGAAAACTATTTTAGATACCTGTGAGAGAATAACTCAAGAAATTAATAAGGAGTATTAATATTACAGACGTCCAATTGGACCAGCTAGCCCCTGCAGGCCGCAGTGTTCGCTCCATAACGTTCGACGAAATCTCCCGACTTCGTCGGAGCAGCCCCGGTCTCCTGACCGGATGAAAACGAATTTATTATTTCGGCAACAGCGCTACTCCTCCAAAACGGTCGGGAGACTACGCAGGGCACCTTATCCGGTGCTCGAACTATGGAGAGCAGGTAAATACTTCTAAATAAAAAGACCGCTCAGATAATTGAACGGTCTTTCCGGAAGAACGAGTATTGCAGTAAGTTCAACATCAAAATCTGAAACCAACTCCGATATAGCAGCCAAGCGGCTTAAATGATTTGACACCGGACAGATAATTTGTTACCTGGTAAAATCCGCCAAAGTGCCAGGAGAGAGAAAGCTTGTCAAGCTTTTTGGGTACAATACCTATATCCACCATTACGCCTCCCTGAAATGTATTCTGTACAGGCATATCGCTTTTAAACTTTTTACCTGCAATCTTGTACTGCTGAACCGAATTAAAGATATATTCGATATAAGGCCCGGCCGAAAGCTGCACCTGATGTCTGGACGAACTATCACTTGGCATGATACACCCAATAAAAACCGGGAGTTTCACCGAAGAAATCCTTACGAGATTTTGGCTATAATTGTTAGGAGTGTTCTCGAAGGTATAGGTTCCGGAAATGCTTTTTGTAAATTGTCCATCCATGATATAAGCGGAAGAGCTGATACCGATTTGAGGTATTACAAATATTGAGCTTGACAGCTTAAACTGATACCCGTACTGCAGTCCCGCCATTTGATTATACAGAACATCAATATCGGAAGCAGAGCCCTTTATTCCCGTTGGAAAAGTTACCCCATAGTACGCCGAAATTTCACTTTGTGAGTATCCTACGTGGGCGCTCATAATCAGAGCTGATAAAAACAAAAACTTTTTCACAGTCATTTATTTAATTCCGTCGTTTAAATACTGCTGTACTGCATCCTGCTCCAATAGCGACTCCAACTACACCAGCACAGATCTGAAAGGTGGTACGCAGAACCTTCATGCGACCACCAGATTCCTATTATTTATAAAATAAATGTATAATAATAAAATGATTTAGCATATAAAAAATAAACGGGTGTTGACAGTTCCGGGAAACGGTTTTGGATAGCATTTTGTGCCGCTATATTGTCCATTTATTTTGTTCTAAAGGTCAGAAAAAAGAGAACCCAGCCTTGGCTAGCCGTAGTGTTCCAACAACAACGCTCGGCGAAGTCCCCGACTGAGCTAAAAACCTTACAACAAAAAAAAGCCTCACATTTCTGTAAGGCTTTCTTGGTGGCTCTCCCTGCTGGACTGAACCAGCGACCCTCTGATTAATCCCGCACATGCGGGACTCTAACCAACTGAGCTAAAAACCTTACAACAAAAAAAAGCCTCACATTTCTGTAAGGCTTCTTGGCTGCTCTCCCTGCTGGACTTGAACCAGCGACCCTCTGATTAATCCCGCACATGCGGGACTCTAACCAACTGAGCTAAAAACCTTACAACAAAAAAAAAAGCCTCAGCATTTCTGTAAGAGCTTGGCGGCTCTCCCTGCTGGACTTGAACCAGCGACCCTCTGATTAATCCCGCACATGCGGGCTCTAACCAACTGAGCTAAAAACCTTACAACAGAAAAAAAGCCTCACATTTCTGTAAGGCTTTCTTGGTGGCTCTCCCTGCTGGACTTGAACCAGCGACCCTCTGATTAATCCCGCACATGCGGGACTCTCACCAACTGAGCTAAAAACCTTACAACAAAAAAAAAAGCCTCACATTTCTGTAAGGCTTTCTTGGTGGCTCTCCCTGCTGGACTTGAACCAGCGACCCTCTGATTAATCCCGCACATGCGGGACTATAACCAACTGAGCTAAAAACCTTACAACAAAAAAAAGCCTCACATTTCTGTAAGGCTTCTTGGTGGCTCTCCCTGCTGGACTTGAACCAGCGACCCTCTGATTAATCCCGCACATGCGGGACTCTAACCAACTGAGCTAAAAACCTTGCAACAAAAAAAAGCCTCACATTTCTGTAAGGCTTCTTGGTGGCTCTCCCTGCTGGACTTGAACCAGCGACCCTCTGATTAACAGTCTGGAAAATCAATTTTTAAAAAACCTATATGCAGTACTGTAGCGGATTTCGTCTGGTTAAAAAAATATAATGTGCATCTGATTGTAAAAGCAATATTGACCGGTTATTGACCGCAAAAAACACCTCTATGCCTCAATGCGCTTGAGCTTTGGCGGGATGTCTAAAATCCCACGGGGCAATAGCTTCTGGCTGAATCCACAACCCGGCTTTTTCAGATCGCGCGCGGCGTTCCAATTCTGCAAGCCTTTGGCTTTTGTCATACTTCGTATAATGCCATGCAAGTCCAGCGGCTAACAGCTCTTCATTCAAAATTTTGCCGTCGTATTTCACAATGCCGATAGTCCGGCCGTACCGGTCTATGTCCTTTTCTTCAACGCATACAAATTGCCCAAAAACAGCATCAGATGTAAACTGCTTGGCCTTCTGGCCAAAGTCCTGGTTTTTCTCCGGGCAATCAATTCCATGTAGGCGTATTTTTACCTGCCTATTATCTTCAGTTAAAAGCGTGAATGTGTCCCCATCAGATACGCCGATTACCTTACCGCAAAGCTGGGCAAGTAAAACAAGTGGGAAGCATAGTAAAATAAATAGTGTGCTGATCTTTTTCATCGCTCAAGTAGTTCAACTGTTAATGCGCTCCATTGATCATTACCGTGGTACTGTAATTTAGCCCGATAGTTGCTTCTTAACATGGCTCCGAAGCTGTTTTGAGAATCGACGAATCCAAAAATAACAAACGTAGTATAGTCCGTTTTTTTAACCTCTACTTAATCAAACCGGGGGAATTCGGCAGATGCAGGAGATTTAAGTCTATCCTTCACGAACTGCTGGGACGTTATCTCGGCCATAGAACGGCTTGCCGTATCTGGTTTTGCCTCGGTTGATGTCGTTGAACCTCCAGAATCAGGATTCAATTTAGATGCTATTATAAAAAACAAAATAATGGCAACACCCCCGATGATCCACTTCTTTTAAGACCGGTATGATTAGGTATATTTTTAGATAGGGCTAGCCCTTTACTTCGTCTAATGAATGTTTTGATAGTCTTATTGTTGGGTGCTGTCTGATTACTTTTTTCAAACATGCTCTACAAATTTCAAATCCATCTGATGTTTTCCCCCCACCTAAATTGACTTTTGTCGTAAAGGTTAGCGGTGTGCTGCAAATGCTACATTTTTCCGGCATAAGCTCATTTAATTTGGTTGAATTAATATCCGCGTACAATGCCGCGTACTTCATAATTTTCCGAAAATCATATCCTTTGGTATCGGGGATGGATCAATGCTTTTGTTTTTAGGCACAAGCAATAAGCTATCAGCATCTGGCCCTTTGTAATGATGTACTTACATGTTTCTAACCCATTTCGTGGCTACTATGTCGTAGATCTCACCGTAAACCAAAAACCTATGATCAGTTATGCTTTTGCAAATGGCGTAATCTCCATGCCTTATTTCATCGTGCATTGAATCCCCTGTGATGCGTGCCCCAAAATCGCAGTCCCGAAAAGCGGATTCAATAAAAACCATTGTGGCTGTATAATAGCCTGATCTCTGTATGTTTCAACAAAGCTTGCGGTAATTGGAGAATCGAACATTGGCAACCCCTCCCATTCTTCATAGGCATTAGCCGCGGCGCGCGCTTTGATATGCTTGCCAATTGGTATAACCTGCTTTTTGTCCTCCTGGAATTGTTATTTTCCATGAGCTTAATAGCGCTCTGCGGTACTTTACAGGTTTGTTCCCATCCCTGAACCCCTCTGACTCCAGTTCCGACAATATTTGCCAGATCCTCTTGAGATAAATCGTATTTTTTTCTAAATTTTTTAATATCTAAAGCATTCATTTGAAATACATTTTTAACGTTAACATTTAATTAACTCGCATTGCGTCACTAATATTTCTTAGTGTCGCAATGCGATAGTAATTTGTATCACAAAAGACAAACAAAGCAAACACGCAAGACACACGCACGACTTACGAGAAAACGCAAATGTTGGGAAAAGTGGCAATACAGAGTTAGCAAGGGGCAGATTGAGGCTTACCGATGAGGAGCTGGAGGATTTGAAGGACTACACAGATAATCCGGATAACGCACCATTTGCGACAATCCAAACCAGCATTAAGGTGGCTCCGAAAACTGTAAAGGGTTTATTGAAGAACGGGTATGCAGAAATGTCAGTGGTTGTTAAGGTGCGCGATTTTCTAAAGGCAATTAAACAAATGCAGGCAGATGCTTAATATAACTTCCATAGGTCCGCGCGATGTAATCCATTGCAGCACCCTTTCAGAATTTGAGGCCATTGCGGCGCTTATGCGTGATGCCAACATGCACTACCCTCCGGCTGATTCATGGCAAAATAGCAAGGCTGATACTTGTATCCAGCCAAACGGAAATACCGGATACCACGGATATTTTTTCCGTCACGGGTACAATATAATCCCGGCGGCGGTATTTCTTCCGGCGATACTGCAGCAAGAGATCGTGCCAGTTGCAGCACCCGCACGCACCCGCTTCTTTGAAATACTGGATATTTCCATTGTTATCTTTTTTCCACAGGTAGTATATGGTTACGCAAGAAATTATAAATGACCTGCTGCACGTTGAAGCATGGTGTAAGCCAGCTCAAGCAAAAATGCTACATGACTAGAAAGAGCTGGAAGGCAAGAGCTCTCCGGCTTCCCCGAAAGGACAAAGAGCAGCGCTAAGGTCAGCCAGGGCGATAAGCCAGAGAATAGAAGGGAATCACTTTAAATCACAAGCCAGTTAACAAGCCTCATCTAATGCACAACGAATCACCACCCCCTTCTAAGCAAAAGGAGATCAAGAATTGAAGGGGTACGTAATTATCACAGTGAAACCCTAAAAATATCTCCAGTTGGCGGGGCATCTCACTAAGTGACCTGATGAAGCAACATCTTGACGAGATAATCAATAAGTACCCCGAACAGGCTCCCGGCAGCCATGCCCTAAAGACTAATCGATGTTACCATTTATCATTTGTGTTCTGGCCATCAGAAGTGGCCTTACAGCTATCATATTGTTTAGAAAATAAAAATCATGTCTAATGAAAGAGATATTTGTACAGGCAATTGTTGAGATCATGGGATTTCTCAAAATATTGCAAAACGTGTGGATGGGATGATGGCTGAATGGAAAAAGGTGAGGCGGCGCAGGAATACCTACGATGAGCCAAGAGGATTCTAAGCAGTCCCGAGGGCCCGCACGCGCGAAAGCACGCCAGCCACTCCCAGGGGATTAGTACACACCAAAGAGCGAGGCCCCGACATTAGTCGGGGCCTCGTGGGAACGCGCAATCGAGGAACGGTCAGCCCTCGTCGCCGGAGACCTCCGAGGTGATCTCCGCACGGAGCACGCCCGGGTCGTCGCCGGTGGTCACCTGCACCTTGCGGGGCTTGGCACGCTCGCTCAGCGGGATGGTGACGCTCAGCACGCCGTTGGTGTAGTTGGCGGCGATGCGCTCCGTATCGACGCCCTGGCCAAGGTTGAGCTGGCGCAGGAAGCTCGCGGCCTCGCGCTCACGGGTGATCCACTGCACGCCCTCGAGCTCCTCAAGCGTGCGCTCTGCGCGAATGGTGAGCACCTGGCCATCCAGATCGATGTCGACCGAGCCAGGATCAATGCCGGGCAGGTCCGCGGTGAGCACGTAGGTCTCGCCCTCGCGATACAGATCCATCGGCATCCGGCGCGGGCCGCGGCCCGCCTCCAGGAAGCTCGAAGCGAGGCGATCAAGCTCGCGGAACGGATCGTAAGTAGCCATCTTGCCCTCCTCTTGGATCGATGCGGTTTTACCTTGAGCTGATCAGACTCAACTACCTGAATATTAGCACTCTACCCAAGAGAGTGCTAACGCCCAGGTGCTGTTCGGATTCTATCGTGTTTCCCTACTAACCTTAGCAATA
>JASGJF010000021.1:0-11376 GCA_049840855.1 Chitinophagaceae bacterium
TCGCGGGCGGCAGCTTTATTTTTATAGGCGACCAATGGGTTGACGATTCTACCGCATTCGTATTCAAGACAGACCATAAAGGCAATATTCTGGCCAGGCGCCACCTGTTTCCCAAATCAGACATGCTCGACTTTATGCCGGTAAGCTGTTTTTACGAAAACGACCATAAGATTGTACTGATCGGGGAAACGATGAAGGGCTTCGGCGATTCAAAGGATTTATGGCTTGCCGTCATCGACTCCAATCTGCAGGTTTCCTATATGAAGGTCATTCCTTTTACCAATGCTGATACCAGTTTATGGTCGTGCAGTATGTTTTCCAAGATCGGCAGCAGTTATTACGGTTATGTCGCTTATAAACTTTCGGATATTTCCTCCCCTCTGCGCGTCAAATTAGTGAAGCTGAATGCATCCGGCGACATTACACTATCCCGCAATCTCGATTCCAACTTTTATGGAAACAGCCATGAAGATCTTATGGGCTTAAGCCCTATAACCGTCAGCGCAGACAATCGGTTTTTAAATTTTATCGGCGTTATGGATGGATACCTCACTACAATTGACACCAATTTTAACCTGATCGATTCCGTATACATGAATACAACGTTCGCGACAATAATATCAAGGGACACGGCTATAAGAGAATTTGCAGCAACAGGTATAGACATCAGCAGCAGCAGTATGATTATCGGGCCTATAGCTGAACTGAGGTATTCCGGATTGGACGACCACTGGGGAGTAGCCAAATTTGACAAACAAACCAAAACGATCAAACGCTTCGGCTGCTTTCCCGTATTCAGCGATCCTTATAATGCAAAACTTCGACCCACCGCATTGCTGGATATCGCCACACGGGGCAATTCGGTATATACACTGGCATTTACCGCCGGGTATTTTTATAAAAACAGCATCGTAGTCTGTTGCTACGACACCAATGCCAACCCTAAATGGACCAGGAGACTGAGCGACTCCGTTCATAATTTCCTGCCATTGAGCATATACCTGTGTAAAGACGGCTCCGTCATGGTTAATGCGCTGTCGGATTCCGCAGCTTCACTTATAGGGGTGGATGCCAGGGCACAGAGCATTTATGTTGTGCGCCTGGATTCTGCAAGCGGCAAACCTTTAAGTATGCCGGACATCGCCTCCCCGCGACAGCAGTGCGTCAGCGTGTACCCTAACCCGGCATCATCTGAGATATGTATATCCGATCTGCAACACGAAGCCGAATGCTTTATATACAATGCCGCGGGTCAGCTCCTGTTGCACGAAGAAGGAGTCAACAAACACCCTGTAGATATACGTAGTCTTCCGTCCGGTTCTTATTATTTTACCCTGTTCGATAAGGAAAAACAGCAAATAGGTCAGGGTACTTTTGTAAAGGAGGAGTAGCAGTAACGCCTCAATCACGCTGATGCAAGGAACGGATCTCCGTATAACAATATCAAAAGTTCCTCCGCTTTAAGATAACGCTGACAAGTTCAGTCGCCGTTGCCACCGAAATTTGAACAAGGCACCGGACCATTCCGGTATTTATCATTAACTATAAATCGGTAAAAAATGGCAAAGGCATCAAAAGGAACTAAGGATAAGGTGGAAAAAGTAATGCATGAGTTTAAAGAGGGGACACTCAAAAGCGGCGGTTCCGGGAAGACCGTAAAAAGCCGTAAGCAGGCAATAGCGATCGGCTTATCGGAGGCACGTGAAGCCGGTGAAAAAGTGCCGGCGAAGAAAAAGAAATAAGGCAGGTATCCCCTGTGCTGCCAATAAACGGGAGCGGGCAAAGCCTGCTCCCGTTTATTGATATCAAGACAATTTATTGCTTTTAGCGGTTATTCCCTTAAAGCCTATTCAACTTTTGGGTAAAATCCTGCGGCATCGCTGCGGCACACTTGCCGGAATACCGGAAACCTTCCCGTACCCCTGCGGCGTACTTGCCGGAATACCGTATACCTCCCCGCACCCCTGCGGCACACTTGCCGGAACACCGGAAAACTCCCCGTGCCCCTGCGGAGTACTTTCCGGAATACCGGAAACCCTGCCCCGCCCCGCATCAAAAAAATCGGAAGAACCGTTGCGATTTATTAGCTTCGCAGGGCAAGTAACAGCATTATGATCAGAGCACTACTCATGGAAGACGACGAGGTGATTGCCCGGGAGGTAAAAAACTTCCTCGAATCTCATGAGATCACTTGCGATACCGTGTATGACGGAGAACTGTTTTTCCGGAAACTGCGCAACAATTCCTACGATATCTTCCTGCTGGACATAAATGTGCCGCGGATCAATGGACTGGACGTGTGCGAGCGCATCCGGACCGAAGATAAAAGTACTCCCATACTGATGCTCACCGCTTACGATCAGATAGAAGATAAAGTAGATGCCTTCAGCCGCGGTGCCGACGATTATCTTGTAAAACCGTATCACCTGGAAGAACTGCTCCTGCGTATCAACGCACTCATCAGAAGGAAACAGATACCGCAGGCCGCTCACCGGAAAATAGACATTGCCGACCTGAGCATCGATCTGGACGAACAAACAGTACAACGTGCGGGCTGAAGATGACTGCTCCTCAAAGGAGTACAAGCTGCTCTGCATCCTCGCACAGGCACAGGGACGCGTACTGTCCAAAGGGCAGATCGCCGAGCGGCTGTGGGACTACCATATAGAAACCAGTCAGAACACCATCGAGGTGTACATCAATTTCCTGCGCAATAAAGTGGACAAGAATGCTTCCGAAAAACTCATTCATACGAAAGTGGGTTTCGGTTATTACCTGAAAAGCGAATAGAATGACCTTAAAACTGCGGCTGGCCCTTTCCATCAGCATCCTCTTCACCCTGCTTTATGGCGCCACTTCTGCGCTGGTGGTGCTGCTGTATTCGGATTTCCGTAAACAGGAGTTCCGGGAACGTCTCGAAGAGAAAGCGCTTACCACCATCCGTCTGCTGCTGGAAGTAAAAGAGGTAGATAAGCAGATGCTTAAGATCATCGACCAGAATTCCATCAATAAACTGTATGATGAGAAAACGCTCGTATTCAACAACCGGCATGAGCTGATCTACAGCAGTCTTGATGACACCAAAATAAAATGGACGGAAAACGATCTGAATTACCTGCAGCGCCATAAGACTTTTTTCAAACGCGACGGTGGCAACGAGATCTATGGGGTCTTCTACGACTCCAACAGTCAGGACTTCTACGCGCTGATCTCTGCCAACGACAACTATGGAAAAAGAAAACTGGAGTTCCTCACTATCTGCTGGCAGGTTCCTACATCGTATTTACAGGTCTCGCCTGGCTCCTCACCTTCTGGCTCGTAAAGAAACAGGTACGGGTGCTGGATTCCTTTCACAAAAACATCAGCTCTATCAATGAGCACAACCTGGAAACAAGGCTGGAGGTACGGGAAAACAGTGATAATGAAATAGACCTGATCGGCAAGGAATTCAACTTTATGATGCGGCGCATCCAGAAAGCATATCAGCAGCAGAAGGAATTTACCGCACAGGCTTCGCATGAGCTGCGCACCCCCATCGCACGTATGACGGTGCAACTGGAAAACCTGAAGTCGAAGACGGATGAAGCCGGGCAACAGCAGATCGCACAGATCAACCGCAATCTCTTTGCCTTAAAAGAACTGATCGATTCTTTGCTGCTGCTCGCGCGGCTCGAGTCGCTGAGCAACCGCAAGCAGGAGCATGCGCGCATAGACGAGGCCGTATTCAACAGCATGGATAAGGTGCATCAGCAATATCCCGATCTGAAAGTATCGCTGGATGTGGATGCAGCCATCGACAGCAACCTGCTTTCCCTTCCGGTAAACCAGGCGTTGCTGGAAATCGCTATCGGCAACCTGCTGAAAAACGCCTACCTGTACTCCGAAGACCGTCAGGCGCTTATATCGATCCGCGAAGCCGGCGCGCACATCGAGTTGTCTATAGCAAACATCGGGCCTACTCTTACCGAGGAAGAACAGCACCGTATGTTCCAGCCTTTTATGCGGGGCGCGAACGCTTCAGAGAAACAGGGCTTCGGTCTGGG
Organism: Chitinophagaceae bacterium; assembly: GCA_049840855.1. Classification (GTDB taxonomy): domain Bacteria; phylum Bacteroidota; class Bacteroidia; order Chitinophagales; family Chitinophagaceae; genus Rurimicrobium. The sequence goes on from JASGJF010000021.1 coordinate 4,044, forward strand.
ATTGCGCATGGTACAGCGTATACTGGGTGCTTATCACTATGATATCCGCTATATAGCGGGTGCGCAGAAAAACGAGTTTGTTATTACTTTCTGAAAACGTGCTTTTTAAGCTGTTTTTAAGCTGTGCTTAAGATGTGCTTAAGGTGGGGTTTGCACCTTTGTGTCTGAATCATCCACCTAACAAATGTCACTACCACGCACCCTGTTTATGGCCATTGGCCTGCTGAGCGGCAGCCTTGTCCATGCGCAGGTTTCCATGACACTCGGCGATTGTGAGCAGACGTTCCGTAAAAATAACCTTCAGCTGCTTGCCGCCCAATACGACATAGACCAGGCAAAAGCGCAGGTGATCCAGGCACGCATATGGGACCAGCCTTATCTTTCCGGTGAGTTCAATGCGATCAACCCCGGAGCAAACCGCTATTTCGACGTTGGTAACCAGGGCCAGAAAGCAGCCGCCGTAAGTCAGCTCATTTACCTCGGAGGCAAGAAGCGCAATGAAGTTGCCTTTGCCAAAAACAACCAGCAGCTTGCTGAACTTCAGTTTGAAGATCTCATCCGCAACCTGAAGCTGCAGCTCCGTCAGAGTTTTTACACGCTGTACTTCGACCGTCAGAATATCCACATGCTGGAGTTCCAGGTGAGTAATCTCGATTCGCTCGTGGGCGCTTACAATAAGCAGTCGGACCTGCACAATATTTCCCTGCGCGATGTGGTACGCCTGCAGGCGCTTTCGCTGCAACTCAAGAAAGACCTGCTGGATTTCCGCCAGAGCATTAATGAAGAAGAGGCCAAACTGCAACTGATCACGGGTACCAGTGAGGTGATCGAACCCAGCGTAGACAGCAGTGCTTTGCAACAGAGATTCCGCAATATCACGCTGAAAACACCCGACGATATGCTGCAATCAGCAGTTCAGAAAAATCCTGATTTCCTTTATACGCAGACGTTGATCGAAAATAACGAACTGATGCTGCGCTGGCAAAAATCACTATCGGTACCGGACCTCACGCTGGGTGGCGCTTATGATCAGCGTGGCGGTGCATTCAACAATCAGGTGAATGTGACACTGGGTATGCCGCTCCCGCTCTGGAACCGTAATAAGGGTAATATCCGATCGGCTAAAGCAGGGCTCGAGCAAAGTAAACTGAACAAAGATTATAAAGTGGCCGAACTGCGTGCGCAGATACAAACCACTTATGCCAACTGGCAGCAGACGCGTAACCAATACCTGCAATTCTCCGATACCAGCCGTGCCAATTTCGGAATCGTGTACAACGGCATCGTTCAGAATTTTCAAAAGCGCAATATTTCCCTGCTCGACTTCACCGACTTTATCGAGAGCTACAACCAAAGCCTGCTTTCGCTGAGCGACATGCAGAAGCAGCTGCTCTTTTCAGAAGAAACCCTAAACTACCTGGCAAATGAAAGCATTTTCGAATAAAGCAATCAAGCACACAGATACCATGTCCCACCACATCAGATACAGTTGCCTCGCGCTTGCCCTGCTCATTGCTGGATGTCATTCCGGCAAGGAGAAAGTAAAAGTAGAAACCAGTTTTGTACTGAGTCCTAAAATGCTCGCCTCCACCACTACGGCCACTGCGGGCGATCTCCCGCTGAAAAACGAACTCAACTTCTACGGAAAGATCACTGCCGATGCCAATAAAATGATCGAGATCTTCCCGGTTGTAGGCGGTAATGTGACAAAAGTGTATGTGGAACTGGGCGATTATGTGCAGAAAGGCCAGCTGCTGGCAACCATACGCAGTACGGAAGTGGCAGGCTTCGAAAAGGAAATGGAAGATGCGAACAACGATGTACTCGTGGCACGCAACAACCTGAAGGTAACACAAGAGATGTACGAGGGAAAACTCAATTCCGAGCGTGATGTGATCGAGGCCAAAAGCCAGCTGGAAAAAGCAAATTCGCAACAGCAACGTATCCGCGAGACGTACCAGATCTACAATATCCGCAAAGGAGCCACTTATGAAGTGCACGCACCGATCAGCGGATACGTGATCCAGAAGAACATCAACGAAGGCATGCTGCTGCGCAGCGACAAGACCGACAATATCTTTGATATAGCGGACATCAACGATGTATGGGCTATCGCCAATGTAAACGAAAGCGACATTAACGAAGTCAGGCTCGGCATCGATGCATCGGTGACCACGCTGAGCTACCCCGATAAAATATACAACGGCAAAGTGGATAAGATCTTCAATGTGATCGACCCCGAAACAAAAGCCATGAAGGTGCGCATCAAGCTGAACAATGCAGACAATATGCTTAAGCCGGAAATGCGCGCTACGATCAAAATGTCTTATTCGGAAGACCGATCCATGATCGCGATCCCTTCCAAAGCCATCGTATTCGATAAGAGCAAATACTTTGTGATGATCTTCAAAGACCGCAGCAACATAGAAACGCGGCAGATAGAAGTTTATCGTCAGGTGGGCGATACCAGCTATATATCCGGTGGCCTCAAAGAAGGCGAAAAAGTGATGACTACGAACCAGCTCCTCGTGTACGATGCGCTAAATGACTAAGCCATGAACAAACTGATCAAAAACATAATTGCTTTTTCGCTGCGCAATAAGCCGTTCACCTTCTTCTGGGTTTCGGTACTGGTAATATCAGGATTTATTGCGTTCCGGAACATGCCCATCGAAGCGTTCCCGGACGTTACCAATACGCAGATCATCATTGTAAGCGAATGGAATGGCCGCAGTGCGGAGGAAATCGAGCGTTTTGTGACCACCCCTATCGAGGTGGCCATGAACTCGGTGCAGAAAAAGACGTCTGTACGCAGTGTGACCATGTTCGGTCTTTCTGTGGTAAAGATCATCTTCGAAGATGATGTGGACGATTTCTTTGCACGGCAGCAGGTAAACAACCAGCTGCGCAATGTATCGCTGCCGGACGGAGTAAGTCCCGACGTGCAGCCCCCCTACGGCCCTACGGGTGAAGTATTCCGCTATGTGCTCAAAAGCAAAGGCCGCGACACGCGCGACCTGCTGACGATCCAGAACTGGGTGATCGACCGGCAGCTGCGCCAGGTACCGGGCGTGGCGGACATCGTCGCATTCGGCGGCCAGCAGAAGATCTACGAAGTGAGTGTGGACCCCAGCCGTCTTGCGAAATATAATATCACCCCGCTCCAGGTATTCGAAGCCATCAACCAGAGCAATGTGAACGTGGGCGGTGATGTGATCGAGAAAAATGACCAGGCCTATGTGGTTCGGGGTGTGGGTCTGCTTGGCTCCATACAGGATATCGAGAATATCATCGTAGACGATGCGGGTGACAACCCGATTCTTGTGAAAAACCTGGCTGATGTGCGCGAAGGATCTCTGCCGCGTGTAGGACAGGTGGGCCTGAACGACAATGACGATGTGGTGGAAGGTATTGTGGTAATGCGTAAGGGTGAAAATCCCAAAGAAGTGCTGACCCGCATCAAGGAGAAAATAGCGGATCTGAACGGCAATATCCTGCCTAAGGATGTGAAGATGGAAACCTTCTACGACCGGGATAATCTCATGGAATACACCACGCATACCGTAATGCACAATATGCTGGAAGGGATCCTGTTTGTGACGGTAATCGTGTTCCTGTTTATGGCCGACTGGCGTACCACGGTAACCGTATCTATTATCATCCCGCTTTCCCTGCTGTTTGCCTTCCTGTGTCTGAAGCTGAAAGGCATGAGTGCCAACCTGCTTTCGCTCGGAGCAGTGGATTTCGGGATCATCATCGACGGAGCCGTTGTCATGGTGGAAGGGATTTTTGTGACGCTGGATCATATTGCGCATAAGCGGGGTATGGAGACATACAACAAGCTCGCAATCGGCAGCACGGTAAAAAAGACCGGGGCAGAAATGGGTAAAGCCATCTTCTTCTCGAAACTCATCATCATTACCGCGCTGCTGCCCATATTCGCATTCCAGAAAGTGGAAGGAAAAATGTTCTCTCCACTCGCCTATACACTCGGATTTGCATTAATGGGAGCGCTCCTGTTCACGCTTACGCTCGTACCGGTATTATGCCATATCCTGCTGAATAAGAACGTGCGGGAAAAGCACAACCGCTTCGTGGAGTTCTGGAACCGTATCGTGAGCAACGGTTTTTCGTGGACGTTCCGCAACAAGAAAAAAACGCTGATCGCTTCGGCTTCGCTGATTCTGCTTACGTTCTTCTCAGCCCGTTTTCTCGGTACTGAATTCCTGCCGCAGCTGAATGAAGGCGCGCTCTGGGTGACGGCCGAACTGCCGATCAGCTATGGACAAAAACCTTCGGTTGCGTGGGCGAAGATCATTACAAAAGAGATCAAGAAGACGAAAGAGGTAAATGGCGTGCTGTTCCAGGAAGGACGCTCGAACGACGGTACCGACCCGAACGGCTTTAACTTCCTGCAATTCCAGGTAGATCTCGCGCCGAAGGACCAGTGGCATGGAAAGAATATAGAAGACATTATCCGTGAAATAGATCATAACCTGTCGCAATACCAGGGGATCATCTACAACTATTCACAACCGATCATTGACAACGTGGCTGAAGCGGCTGCGGGTATCAAAGCGGCAAAAACGCTGTGAAAATATACGGTGATGACCTGAATGATGTTGGATAAGCTGGCCACCCAGGTAATCAAACAGATCAGTCATATTCAGGGAATCAAAGATGTGGGTATCCTGCGCAACATCGGTCAGCCCGAAATATCGGTGGTCCTCGACCGGGAGAAAATGGCCGCTTACGGTGTGAAGGTGGCAGATGCACAGGCAGTACTGGAAATGGCCTTCGGAGGCAAAACTGCCACAGAGAAGTTTGAAGGAGAGAAAAAGTTTGAAGTAAGGGTGCGTTACAGCCAGGAATACCGGAAAGATGAGAACGACATGGCGAATATCAAAGTGCCTACCCTCTCCGGCGTGAAAATCCCGCTGAAAGAAATAGCAACCCTGCGCAAGGTTACGGGGCCGGCGTTTATTTACCGCGATAATACCAAACGCTTTATCGGAGTGAAATTCTCTGTACGCGACAGGGATCTCGGAAGCACTATTGCAGACGCGCAAAAAGCGGTTAATAAAAATATCAAGCTGCCGGCTGGCTACAGCATCGGCTGGACGGGTGAATTTGAGAATCAGGTACGCGCCACCGGCCGGCTCGCGCAGATGGTGCCTGTAAGCCTTATCGGTATTTTCGTACTGTTGTTCGTGATGTTCGGCAATATCAAGGATTCGCTGCTGGTACTTGCGAATGTACCGTTTGCCATTGTGGGCGGTATCCTGGCGCTGCATCTTACCGGTACCAACTTCGGTATCTCCGGAGGCGTAGGTTTCATTGCGTTGTTCGGTATCTGTATCCAGAACGGGGTGATCCTGATATCGGAATTCCATAAAAACGTACGACAGGGAATGAGCCTGGAAGACGGCATTTTCGAAGCCGTGAAAGTGCGTACGCGTCCGGTAGTAATGACGGCTTTAATGGCCTCCATAGGATTACTGCCGGCGGCGCTCAGCACGGGTATCGGATCGGAATCGCAGAAACCCCTTGCAATTGTCATTATCGGTGGACTCATCACCGCAACCATATTAACACTCCTGGTATTCCCGATTATTTATTGGGTATTCAACAGGAAGTCAAAGATGCACGTTTCATAGTGTGTGTTAGGTGGTGTAACAAGCCCTGGCACAGACGTGCCAGGGTCTTTGTTTTTATATAGGGGCAAACAACACTGAGTTTTAAGCGCTGACGCGCTGCGCATCATCTTTCCGGCTGCGCTGCACGCGCTGGCCGCGCCGGATGAGCTCCGTTCCGTATTTATTGCGGATGCCGTCCATGGCTTTGGACAGGTTGATATCGGTAAGTACGTCATTGAACAGATCGATCTGGTAACTGCCGCTGACCAGCTCGGACAGCCTGATACCGATCAGGCGGATCTTCGTACCGGGCTTGTAGGCCTGCTGCAGCAGCTCCAATGCCTTCTGCGCAATCACGCGTTCAGAACACGAATAAGGGATGGTGAGCTGGCGCGTGAATGTTTCAAAATTTGAATAGCGCATCTTCAGCGTCACACAGGCACAAAGGCGGCCTTCCCTGCGCAATGAAAAGGTTAGGTCATCCACCATTGTTTTTACATATTGCTGTAACTGGTCCTGATCAGACAGGTCCTGCTCGAAAGTGCATTCCTTACTCAGACTTTTACGCTCACCATGCGGCACCACCGGGGCGTCATCCAGTCCGTTGGCCTTTTTCCAGAGCGACACGCCATGCACCCCCAGGGCCCGCTCCATCACCGAGACATTGTTATCTTCTGGATCGCTTCTATTTTATGAATACCCATGCGCGCGAGCTTTTGCACGGTCTGTTTCCCTGCCATCGGGATTTTCTTCACCGGCAAAGGAGCGAGAAAAGCCTTTTCTTCACCTGGCACCACATACAACTCGCCACAGGGCTTGGCCAGCCCCGTAGCAATCTTGGAAACGGTTTTCCCGGGAAGACAACCCGAATGAAATAGGTAATCCTGTTTCGCGTATGATCTTCTGCCGCAGCTCACGCGCCCATTTCCAGCAGCTGAAATATTTATCCATACCGGTGAGATCCATATAATGCTCATCGATACTGGCCTTTTCAAATACCGGCGCAGATCCGGCAATGATCTCCGTAACCATACGCAATTCTGGCCATATTTGTCATGATCGCCCCGTACCAGGATGGCCGGAGCACAGCTGCAGTGCCTGCTTCATCGACATGGCGCTATGCACCCCGAACTGACGTGCCTCGTAAGAACACGAAGCGACCACTCCCCGCCCTGCGCTACCGCCTACCAACACCGGCTTGCCGACCAGGTCGGAGCGCTGCAGCCGTTCAACGGAAACAAAAAACGTATCGAGGTCGCAATGAACAATGTGACGTTCCATATTTGTTATTTTAAATGGATTTACTAACTTTGACACTAATAATATCACAACGAAGATTCCAATAATAACAAAAGAAAATGTCACACCAAAAAATATTTTGGGCGGAAAATGTAAAATTTTTACGCCAACGCAAAAAAATGAGCCAGGAAGCTATGGCTGAAACCCTTGGGATCAGCCGTTCCAAACTGAATGCACATGAAAATGGTCATACGGTGAATCCGCCTGTAGAGGACCTGATCCGCATATCTGAATTTTTTAAGATCAGCATCGACAGCCTGCTAATGCAAATGGCAAAACTGGGAGAACTGAAACTGCGGGAGCTGGAAGCCGGAAATGATGTGTACACCGCAGGAAAGAACATCCGGGTACTGGCGATCACGGTCAACAAAGACAATAAAGAAAACATCGAATATGTA
>JASGJF010000022.1:0-27703 GCA_049840855.1 Chitinophagaceae bacterium
CTGCTTCGACTCATCGTATTGCTAAGGTTAATAAGGAAACACGATAGAATCCGAACAGCACCTAAGCACACAAACGGCAGCCCAGCTGAGAGCCGGGCTGCAGGATAAAAATGATTAGCAGTCGATCTTAGCCACACGGTTCTCGTGACGGCCGCCTTCAAAAGGCGTTTCAATAAACAAGCGCAGCATTTCTTTTGCCTGCTCTTCGCTTACAAAGCGGGCGGGCAGACAGATCGTATTGGCATTGTTATGCTGGCGCGCCAGCTGCGCAACCTCATTGTTCATACCAGCGCAGCACGGACATCGCTGTGCTTGTTGGCGGTAATAAAACGCCCTCTCCGCTGCCGCAGATCAGTACGCCGAATGCAGCGGTGCCGGATGCCACAGCCGACGCAACAGGATGCGCGAGTTCCGGGTAATCCACACTGTCGGTATTGTAAGTTCCTTTGTCATCTACGGTCCATCCCCAATCTGCAAGCTGCTGTTTCAGTATTTCTTTATAGGCAAAACCGGCATGGTCTGCGCCGATCACTACCGGCAATTGCCTTATCAAACGTTGTGTTGGCTGACATATTAATTAGATATTATCGTATTTGCTGGAAGATTTTAACTGCTTTTCTTTCACCACCCTGCTGGCGATGATGATCCCAGCCTCATAGAGCAGGTATCAGCGGCAGCGCCACCATCCAGATACTGAACCAGTCGGGCGGAGTGATCACTGCCGCAACGACGAAGATGATCAGGATGGCCATACGGCGCTGGGCTTCTCATCAGCGCGGGTGTAAGGATACCCACTTTTGCGAGGAAGTATACCAGGATCGGAATTTCAAACACACAGCCCATACCCAGCACCAGGTCTGCCATCGTATCATAATAGCTGCCGATAGTGATGATATTCTGAAACGAAGGGCTTAGCTGGTAATTGCCGAAGAAGTTGACTGTAAAGGGTACAATAATGAAATACGCGAACATTACACCGCTGATGAACAGTAATGAAGACCAGAACACAATACCGGACGCATGCTTCAGTTCCTTTTCTTTCAATGCCGGGCGGATAAAACGCCAGAATTCCCAGAACACATAAGGGAAGGCAAGGATGAGTCCGATCATAAAAGATACGGAGAAGCTCATGGTAAACTGACCGGCGAGTTCGGTATTCTGGAATTTGATCTTCAGGTCCTGAACGCAGAGTCCGTTGATCTTAAGCTCCTGCCCCAGCCTGCACAACAGGCGGTAAGAGATAAAGTCGGCTTTAGCGGGACCCAGCAGCACATTATCGAAGATCCACTCGATGTTCAGCCATACCACAACCCCTGATGCAATGATTGCGACAAGCGAACGGACAATATGCCAGCGCAGTTCCTCGATATGGTCTGTAAAATGCATATCGGCGGTTGCATTGGTCTGGCGTTTTTTCAGAAAAGTATCGAGCAGGCTCAACGTTGACGTAAATAGGTGGGCAAAAGGTATAGAGTTTCGTCGGGTAAACAGACAGTTAATTGCCATCTGCGGGCAATTTTATATTACGCAGGCTATCGGTTTTCTGCAAAAAATCACGGTAGTTGGCGATATGCATGCCCGTAGCTCCAGGGTGCTGGCACTGCGTGCGTAATCGTAGGGCATCTGAGTACGTATACATAGAAAATAGGCAAGCGTATCACCGCTCAGTCCCGTGCGGGAATTCGTGAGTTCGGGACTGTCGCGACTGTCTACAAACCGTCTATCTCTATTTTTCCGGAAATCGCGCTGAAAGCGGAATACGGCCCGGCGCTGACGCGACAGCCTGTCGGCCAGAAAACTGACCGGACTGGCGATACTGGCCTTTTTATCAGCCAGGGTGCGTGTATAGGTGGATGCGCGGTCGGCCGAATCGCGTTGGTAAATGGTCTTGTAGCGTTGTTTGATGATCACTTCCCGTAACTGCAGCCCGCTCATCCTGAGCCTGAATGTGAGGCGAATGCCCTCCAGCCCTTTGAGGATAATATGCGTTTCAGTAGCATAGCCCGGACATACAAAGGTGACCCGGTCGCCCTCCGAACCTTCAATTTCGAAATTTCCGTCCCGGTCGGTCTGCACACTTTGTGCGCTGCGCGTGTTGGTAATCGTGGCGCCCAGCAGCGGTGCGGCACTTTCCGCATCCTGAAGACAGCCCTTCCATACAACAGCTTTAGCCTGCAGGGCAAAGATCATCAGGCAGCAGAGGAATGGTAGTATGCGCATAGGATAACAGGAGCGTGAGCCTGCAAATATACTCGAGCCGGTTTCTGTTGCTGCATTCCGGTTCTTAAGGATTAGTTATAATAGGTTGTCCGGCCCGAAACTTGATACTATTTTAATTACCGCTTAATAATGCCTTTACAAGCCCTCCGTTGCTTTGCAAAACACGATCCTTATGCAGCAGCGCCAACCGGAAATAGTCGTCTTATCTGATATCCACCTCGGAACATATGGGTGCCATGCCAAAGAATTGCTGCAGTATCTCAAAACCATACAACCCGGCATGGTGGTGCTGAACGGAGATATCATCGACATCTGGCAATTCTCCAAGCGTTATTTTCCCGCCGAGCATATGCAGGTGGTGAGGCATATTATGAAATGGGTGGCGGAAGACGTGCCCGTATTTTACATTCCGGGCAACCACGACGAAATGCTGCGCAAGTTTAAAGACTTCCAGATCGGATCGCTTAAGATCACCAATAAGTTATCCATAACGGTCAACAAGCATAAGCTCTGGATCTTTCACGGAGATGTTTTCGATGTGGTGATGGAGCATAGCCGCTGGCTCGCGAAGCTGGGTGCAATCGGATATGATACGCTGATCCTGATCAACCGCGCCGCGAATTTCATCTCACGCAAATTCCGCGGCAAGCAATTGTCCTTTTCCAAAAAGGTGAAGAATTCGGTGAAAGGAGCAGTAAAATTTATCAACCAGTTTGAAACCACGGTTACCAATATCGCGGCAGAGAACAACTATCAATACGTGATCTGCGGCCATATCCACCAACCAGAAATTCGGACAATGGCTACCAAATTCGGCCCGGTGGTGTACTGAACTCCGGCGACTGGATAGAAAACCTCACCGCGCTGGAATACAACGACGGCAACTGGTCGATCTACCGCTATCACGAAGATATGCTCGCGCAGCAGGTGGATCTCGGACCGAAAAGTCAATATAAAGAAACCGCTAAAGACCTGATGCACATATTGATGGCCGAAATGAAAATGAAACCTAACCTCTGATACCATTCCTATGAGAATACTATATGCGATACAAGGCACCGGTAACGGACACCTTGCACGATCGCTGGACATATATCCTGCTTTGCGGCAGTATGGGGAAGTGGATGTGCTGGTAAGCGGTATTCAGACGGAGATGCAACTGCCTTTCCCCGTGAAATACCGCTTTTACGGACTCAGTTTCATCTTCGGCAAACATGGCGGCATAGATAAGTGGGAAACAGCCAAACGGATGAAGCCGCTGCGGCTGATCGGGATATCCTGGGATTGCCCTTACGCCAGTATGACCTTGTGGTGAGCGACTTTGAGCCGATCAGCGGCTGGGCCTGCAGGCTACAGGGAAAAAAGCTTATAGGGCTTTCGCACCAAATGGCCGTATTGCACGCAGATGCTCCGAAACCCAGGCATGATGATGCATTCGGACGTATGGTGTTACAGCATTATGCGCCGGCGAAGGTGCAGATGGGCTTTCATTTTATCCCGCTGGGAGATAATGTATTCACTCCTGTAATACGCGCGCAGGTGCGCCAACTGCGACCCGAAGACAAAGGTCATTACACAGTGTATCTGCCGGCCTATGAAGATGTGCATATCATTGAAGAACTCTCGCAGTTCCCGACAGTACGTTGGGAAGTATTCTCCAAAAAGACGAAACGTACTTACCGCGACGGCAACCTCTATATCCGTCCTATAGAAAATGAAGCTTTTGTGCAAAGCATCGCCTCTTCTTCAGGTGTATTATGCGGTGCGGGTTTTGAAACCCCTGCTGAAGCGCTCTTCCTGAACAAGAAGCTGATGGTGGTGCCGATGAAAGGACAGTATGAACAACAATGTAATGCAGCCTGTCTCGCTACGATGGGCGTGCCGGTAATTGACAGCCTGAGTCGCAGAAACCGGAGTCAGATCGCTTTCTGGCTCGACTGCGGAGAGCCTGTGCAGGTGCATTATCCCGACAATGCGGGCATGGTGGCGGAACGTATTATGCGTTATTTCTGGACGCTGCAGCCTGCAGGACTTGCACCGATGTGATATCAATGCTCACGCTTCTGGGAACGCAGCATCTCGGCATAACCGATCCCGCGCTCCAGGCAAACGACGATAAGCGCCAGCCGCTTATCACGCGTGGCATCAGTTTTAGCTGCATCCACCCATTTGCTGTAGTAATTACGGTGAGCACGCGGCATTTTATAAAATGCATCTGACGCAGTATCGGATTCCTTCAATGCGTTTACCAGCAATGGATTCAATTCATATTCACTGTGATCGAGCTGCAGTTGTACCTGCACCATTGCACCTTCCTTTTTGGCAATGCCTTTACGCATGGCAGCGTTTACGGGAAGAATAAAACTCCCCTCGCCCATAGGCAACACGGAAGCCCCGGAAAATGGATATTTGTCCAGTTTTCCTTTCACACGATACGACTTCCGGACACCGGGATTGATTTCCTCCGAAAGATCTGACGGAATGGAAAGATAGGTCCATCCGGTCTTTTCACCCTTTTCGCCAAACCGGAGCAGGGCAGCCTCAAAACGAATCATGACCGGGCTGGCTGGGATTTATTCTGTGCATCCACTACCGCAATGGCCACCATATTTACAATCTGGCGGACGGTGCTGCCCAGTTGCAATACCTGCACCGGCTTGTTCATACCAATCAGGATAGGTCCTACAGCTTCTGCCCCACCCACTTCCTGCAACAGGTGATACGCAATGTTACCGGCTGCGAGATTGGGAAATATCAGGATATTCGGCGATTCCTCCACAAGGCTGGAAAAAGGATAATTTTCGCGCAGTAGCTCTTTATTGAATGCAACCCCCGCCTGTATTTCCCCATCAATCGTAAGTCCGGGGTATTGGGCCTTTACTTTAGCAACGGCATTACGAACGGTAACGGTTTCCGGGAGCTGCGAACTGCCGAAGTTGGAAAAGGACAGCATGGCGACAACCGGCTTGATATTCAGCGACGATACAAATTTCGCGGCCTGCACGGTAATATCGACGAGTTCATCTTCTGTGGGATGCTCATTGACCGTGGTATCGGCAAAGAACAAAGGACCTTTTTTGGTCAGCATCATGTACATACCCGACACTTTGCAGACATTTTCTTCCACACCAATGATCTCCAGTGCCGGGCGCAGTGTGCTCGGATACTGACGGGTAAGCCCGGAAATAAGGATATCCGCCTCGCCCAGCTCCACCATCATACAACCGAAGTGGGTGCGGTCGCGCATCATTTTTTTTGCCTCATACTGGTTCACGCCTCTACGTTGGCGCTTTTCGAAATACAGCTTTCCGTAGCGTTCGCGGGTGCATTCCTGATCGTCGCTTTTGGGATCGATAATCAGCACACCTTCCAGCGACAGGTCGTTATCGCGGATAAGATTGGATATTTTTTCCGGACGGCCCAGCAGAATCGGCTCGGCGATCCCTTCATCACGTACCTGCTGCGCCGCTTTCAATATTTTCAGATTTTCCGCTTCGGCAAACACCACCCGTTTGGGAGACTGCTTAGCCTTATTGATAATGAAGCGCAGAATATTTTCGTTTTCGCCCTGGCGACTGTACAGTTCCCCCTCGTACTTCTCCCAGTCGCTGATGGGCTTACGTGCCACACCGCTTTCCATAGCGGCGCGTGCAACGGCAGGCGCTACTGTGGTGAGCAGCCGCGGATCGATCGGTTTCGGAATAATGTAGGTTTCGTCAAAGTGGAGGTTTTTCTGACTGTAAACTACATTCACAATATCGGGAACCGGCTCTTTGGCAAGCGCCGCCAGCGCTTTAGCGGCAGCCAGCTTCATTTCTTCATTGATAGCAGTGGCACGTACATCCAGTGCTCCCCGGAAAATGTAAGGGAAACCAAGTACGTTATTCACCTGGTTGGGATAGTCGCTGCGTCCGGTTGCAAGAATCGCATCGGGCCTTGCGGCGAGTGCGGTTTCATACGGAATTTCCGGTTCAGGGTTCGCCAGAGCGAAGATGATCGGACGTTCTGCCATCGGGGTGATCATGTCTGCGGTGACGATATTACCGACAGACAGTCCGAGGAACATGTCGGCACCGGCCAGCGCTTCCCGGACGGAGACCGCAGGCTTGTTCTGTGCAAACTGTTTCATCTGTTCGCTGAGATCGTTGCGGGAGGAAACCACCATTCCGTTCACATCGAACATATATATATGCTCCACTTTTGCTCCGAGCGCGAGGTACATTTTACAACATGCAATTGCTGCTGCGCCCGCTCCGCTTACCACGATCCGGATATCTGCGATATTTTTACCGACAAGCTCGAGCGCGTTCAGAAGCGCTGCCGCAGAAATGATCGCAGTACCATGCTGATCGTCGTGCATGATCGGAATGTTCAGTTCTTTTTTCAGGCGGGACTCAATCTCGAAGCATTCGGGAGCCTTAATATCTTCCAGGTTGATTCCCCCGAAAGTAGGTTCCAGCGCTTTCACCACGGATACAAAATGGTCGGCATCCTGCACATTTAGCTCGATGTCAAACACATCGATATCGGCAAATATCTTGAACAGCAGTCCCTTTCCTTCCATGACCGGCTTTCCGGCCTCGGGTCCGATATTCCCCAGCCCCAGTACAGCAGACCCGTTGGAGATCACCGCAACAAGGTTACCCTTGGAAGTATAACGGTAGACATCTTCGGGATTTTTCGCAATTTCCTTGCAGGGTTCGGCTACGCCGGGAGAATAAGCCAGAGAAAGATCGCGCTGCGTTTTGGTTTCCTTTGAAGGAATAACCTCGATTTTACCGGGTCTGCCCTTTTCGTGGTACTCCAGCGCATCTTCTTTTCTGATCAGATTGGTCATGTTTGACTTGGTTTTACAGTCGGTAAAAATAAAAAAAGAAAGCATCGGAACGATACTTAATTCGTCCCGATGCTTTCCTGTATCTTATACATTAGTTGATTCCCAGTAATTCCACTTCGAATATCAGTGTGGAATTGGGCCCGATAGCCGCACTCACATGACGGTCGCCATAAGCCAGGTCGGCAGGCAGGAACAGACGCCATTTACTACCCAGGGACATCAGCTGCAAAGCCTCTGTCCAGCCACGGATCACCATATTCAGCGGAAAAGAGGCAGGCTGGCCGCGCTGCACAGAACTGTCAAAAACGGTACCGTCGATCAGGGTTCCATGATAATGACAGGTTACTTTATCAGTCGCACCGGGTTTGGGTCCTTCGGCAGCTTTAATAATTTCGTACTGTAAGCCGCTGGGCAGCGTCACCACGCCTTCGCGTGTTTTATTATTTTCCAGGAATTTGGTCCCTGCCTCCAGGTTCTTCCTGGAGAGTTCCTGCTTCGATTGAAATAAACGATCAGCGATACTCATATTATAGATTTTGCGGCTAAATTAAATGAATTCCTCTGTTTACGGCCAGTATAATCTGTATACCGTAAAGTATTAACCAGTCCTTTGCTTTTTTAAAACAAATAGGCTGTTTTACCGGAAAATGCGCTTTAAAAAAGTACCTTTGCACTCCTTTTGCCGGGTGGCAAAGGAAGGAATTTATCATATGAGTTCTATTATTGAGAAACTGGAAGCGATCAAAGCCCGCTTCGACGATTTAGGCGTTGCACTGACCAATCCCGAGGTGGTGAGCGACAATAAACGTTTCACTACCGTGAGCAAGGAATACCGTAAGCTCGAAAAGGTAATGGATCCTTACAAAAAATACCGTGCCTGCCTGGATGGAATTGCATTTGGCAAGGAAGTACTGGAAACGGAAAGTGATCCTGAGTTGCGCCAGATGGCCAAAGAGGAGCTGGATGCCCAGCAGGGCCAACTGGAGGGACTGGAAGAAGAAATCCGCCAGCTGCTGATCCCGAAAGATCCCCAGGACGAGAAAAACGCTGTGCTGGAAGTTCGTGCCGGAACAGGTGGCGACGAGGCAAGCATCTTTGCCGGCGACCTGATGCGCATGTACCTGCGCTATTGTGAGCGCAAAGGCTGGAAAGTGAGCGTGGTAAGCGAAACGGAAGGAACCGTGGGCGGCTACAAGGAAATTCAGCTGGAAGTGCAGGGAGAAGATGTGTATGGCACACTTAAATTCGAGAGCGGCGTACACCGCGTACAGCGCGTACCTGCTACCGAAGCCAGCGGACGGCTGCATACATCTGCAGCAACCGTTGTAGTGATGCCTGAAGCAGAAGAAATTGATTTTGAACTTAAAGAGAGTGATCTGAAGATGGAAACCGCACGAAGCGGCGGTGCGGGAGGCCAGAACGTAAACAAGGTAGAAACCAAAGTAATCCTTACCCACGTACCTACCGGAACCGTGATCACCTGTCAGACAGAGCGAACGCAGCTTGCCAACCGGGAGAAGGCAACACAGATGATGCGTACCAAACTCTACGAAGAGCAGGTGCGCAAAGCAGAGGAGGAAATTGCCTCGCGTCGTAAAAGTCTCGTGAGTACCGGAGACAGGTCTGCAAAGATCCGTACCTACAACTATCCACAGGGCCGTGTTACCGATCACCGCATCAACATGACGGTGTATACGCTCGATGCATTTATGAATGGTGAAATCCAGGAGATGATCTCAGCATTGGCGTTTGCCGAGAATGCAGAGAAAATGCAGGCCGGGGAAACAATCATTTAATCCTGAAACTTGTCGCGCAAAAGCTTATTTTGCGGACTTATCTGTTTTATAAAAGTATATTCTGATGAATACACCCACTTTCGATCTGGTTGAGATCGTAAAAGTAGTCCAGCGCAACTTCAAGGCAATTGCGGGTATTACAATAGCCGCCACCCTGCTCGGAGCTGTAAGTCACCTGATCAAAGACAAGGAATATACCGCCAACGCGGAAACTTATATGCTGAACCCCATGTACGGCGACCGGAATAATATCCAGCGTCATACAGAGAACCTGCGTTTCGTGGATTACTTCGGAACCGAAGGTGACGTGGATAAGGCAATGACCATGATCGAGTCCAAAGACGTACAGGATTCCGTACTGATCGCTGCGGACCTGTACAAGGCCTGGCAGCTGGACCCTGCGAAACCCAAAGACCGGCTTGCAGCAGAACAACGCTATAAAAGCAGTTTCGAGGTTAAGCGTACCGAAAACATCAGCATCATGTGCAGTTTCACGGATACAGATCCTGAGCGTGCCGCAAAGACACTCGATATGATCGTTTCTGTAACCGATGATAAATTCCGCAAATATATCGCTAAGGTAAAAGTGAATGCTCGCGAGCAGATCCTGGGCCGTACACAGATGCTGGAGCAGCAAATACAGGTGTACACAGATTCCCTTGCGCACTTGCGGGACCAATATAAAATATATGACATCCTGAATCCCACCCGCGAAAACCTGATCGTGGGATCTGTGAGCGGAGCCGGAAAGGTAAATGCCGGAGAAGGTGTGGAAAAGATCCAGAATCTGGAGACACTGAAAGACCAGCTCGTGATCGCCCATGCCGAATTATCTGCGGCAGCGCTTGAATTCGAGACCAGCGGCAGCGACGAGGTAAAGATCCTGCATTATGTGAGTACCCCTAAGCCTCCGGTGAAAGCCTCCGGCCTGGGCCTTGTGCTTACAGCCTTAGCCTGTGCTTTCGGTGCGTTTTTCTTTTGTGTGGTATTATTCTCCCTCACCGCTTATATCAAGGCGCTTTCGCAAACAGAACGCTGATGCTTGCCTTGCTGGATAAGAACGCTAAAACCGTGCAGCTCGCCGGCATCGCATTGCTGATGCTGTGTGTGGCCGTATTCGGTTTTTCAGGCAATCCGCTGTTCCTGGCGGTGCCGTTCGGACTCCTGTTTGCGTTCCTGCTGTTCTTTAACTGGAAAACCGGTTTCTGGATACTGCTGTTTTCCGTTCCGGCTTCCATACAGATATGGTTTCTCGGCGACAGTCTTTCCACGTCCGTGCCGGACGAACCGATCATGTGGCTGTTCCTGCTGCTTTCGGTGGTGCTGATCGCCTCAAAGCCGAAGATGATACCGGAATGGTTCTGGCGCAATGGGCTCACCATGATCATCGTCGCACAATACCTGTGGCTGATCATATCGGTTGTCTATTCACATGTACCCCTGCTTTCGCTTAAATTTCTGGCCGCAAAAACATGGTTCCTGGCCTCCTTTTTTCTGATACCGGTATTTATTTTCCGTGAGAAAAAAGACTGGATCAAAGCATTCTGGCTGCTGTTCATCCCTACGACTATCCTGGTAGCCATCGTATTCTACAAACACTGGCGTTTAGGTTTTTCGTTTGAACTGATACAGGTTGCAGTGCGTTACCTGTTTTACAACCACGTGGATTATTCGACCTTCCTGTCGATGATATTCCCGGTGATCTGTGTCGCATTCTACCTGAGCAAGGGTAAAGGATTGTTCCTCCGCACTTTTTTCCTGTTCCTGATCGCGTTTTACGCCGCTGCGATTCATTTCGCTTATGCGCGTGCAGCAGTACTGGCAGTAATATTTTCGTTTACAATTATGGCAGCGATCCGTTTCAGGCTGGTGAACTGGATCATGCCTGCCTTTTATGCATTCATTATTTTTATAGTGAGCTATGCGGCTACAAACAACCGCTACATCGACTACCGTCCCGATTTCCGGAACACCTATATGCATAAAAGCTTCAAAGAGCATCTGATCGCGACTTTTAAAGGAAGGGATATCAGCTCCATGGAACGTATTTATCGCTGGATCGGCGCCGTAAGAATGAGTACCGATGAGCCGGTAAAAGGCTGGGGTCCGAACTCGTTTTATTTTTATTATAAGCCATATACCAATACTTCGTTCGTTACGTATGTGAGCCGGAATCCGGAACGCTCCACCACACATAATTACTTTTTACTCATGCTGGTGGAACAGGGATTGCCCGCTATGCTGTTGTATGCTTTACTGGTATTTGCTTTTTTTGCCAAAGCACAGAAGGTTTTTCACCGGCACAAAGACCGGTTCTATAAAGCCTGCACCATGGCCGTCGCTATGGTGTTTGCGGCCAGCTTCGTCAACAATTTCTTCTCCGAACTTATTGAAACACATAAGATCGGATCTATTTTCTACCTGTGCATTTCCCTGCTGGTAGTCCTCGACCACAAGAGTCGCATATTGCAGCAAAAGGAGGAAACTGGCGCAACGGCTGTACCTCCAAAAATTTAATATTAATTTATTGTTACCCTTTCGTAACTTCATTTCATTCAACGAGGGGAAATGAAATTGCGGTCTTACATAGTACTTTTCCTGCTATTGGTCAGCTCTGTACAAGTGTCTGCTGACCCCACCCGCAGTTTTGACTTTTACGGCGATTCCCTCAAAATCCAAACCGACTATTGGCAATCCATCCGTTTTGACAAACAAAACTGGAATGCAGATTCTGTCATCGGCTTTTATAAAGCAGCGAGCATGAAGCCTTATCAGGCTCTGGTGAACAGACTTCTGTATTACCGTCAGAAAAACAAACTGGATGATTGGTTTTATTATCAGCTGGTTCGTAAAACTGCTCAGGAGATCTGTGCCAAGCAGGAAAATTTTGAGCTGTATACCTTGTATAAATGGTTTCTGATGTGCAAGTCGGGCTTTGATGCCCGTCTGGCAATTTCGGAGCACAAGCTGCTTTTTTATGTCAGAAGCGATGATAATATTTACGATATCCCTTTCTTCCGTAAAAATGGCCGTCAATATGTATGCCTGAATTACCATGATTACGGCAGCCAGCTTGATTTCGATCACCTCAGCTTTTTTGAAGTACCTGTTGAAGATCCTGATGCGGTAAAGAATTTCTCTTACCGTGTGACGCGTATGCCCGACTTCACGAATGAGCAATACCAGGAACAGGACATCCGGTTTGCATACGGCAAGAGGAACTACACTTTTAAGGTGATGGTAAACCCGGATGTGCAAAACATTTTTGTCAATTATCCGGTGGTCGACTACGAAGCGTATTTCAATATCCCGCTTAGTAAAAAAACATATAATTCACTGATCCCCGAACTGAAAGAAGCGGTGAAAGGAATGAGTCAGAAAAAGGGAGTGGACTACCTGATGCGCTTCTCACGTAATGCGTTTGCTTACAAAAACGACCAGGAACAATTCGGACGGGAAAAACGACTGGCGCCTGAGCAGATGCTACAGAAAGGTGTGGGTGATTGTGACGACCGGGCTGCTTTCTTTTTCTCGCTGGTGAAAGAAATTTACGATCTGCCGATGATCGTACTGCTCTATCCAAAGCACGTAACTATTGCGGTACAGTTCCAGCAACAGGCAGGGAAGCCGATTATCTACAAGGATAAAAAATATTATGTGTGCGAGCCCACACCGCAAATTGAAGATCTTCCTATTGGCCGGATTGCACACAATCTGAAGCATACGCCCTACGAAGTGGCATATGAATACAACCCTGATAAGCGGTAATTATTTTTTACAGCACTACATTCTGCAGGATAGCGGCCTTTCCGGGGTAATCGGTCGTAAAGTGCAGCCCTCTGCTTTCCTGCCTTAATTCTGCAGATTTCACAATCAGATAGCCTATAGTGATGAGGTTGCGGAGTTCGCACAGCTGAGGAGACAGCGTAGTGGATGCGTATAATTCTTCAGATTCTTCAAACAGCAGATCAAGCCGTCGCATCGCCCTTTTCAGACGGATGTTATTGCGTACGATGCCGACATAATCGCTCATAGTACTTTGCAATTCCTTTAGCCCCTGGGTGATCAGGATCATTTCGCGCGGATCTGTGGTACCGCTTGTATCCCAGGCGGGCACTTCCGTTTTCCAGGATGTATTGTGGAACAAAGCCGTTGCATGTTCTGCACAGCGATGCGCAAATACCAACGCCTCGAGCAGCGAATTGGAGGCAAGCCTGTTGGCTCCGTGCAGGCCTGTAGCCGCACATTCACCGCATGCATATAAATAGCGGATGGAAGAACATCCGTGCTCATCCGTTTTAATACCCCCGCAGCAATAATGCGCGGCGGGCGCGACGGGTATCATTTGCTCAAATACGTCGATACCATTACGTTTACAGGCTTCGTAGATGTTGGGGAAATGTTCCACGAAACGCTCCTTGTCCATCTGACGGCAATCGAGGTACACAAATTCTGTACCCGAACGTTTCATTTCATTATCGATTGCACGCGCTACGATGTCGCGGGGAGCAAGGTCTTTGCGGCTATCGTAACGTTCCATAAATGCTTCGCCATTATGGTTGCGCAGGATACCTCCGTCGCCCCGCACCGCTTCGGTGATCAGAAATGACTGATGGGTATTCGGCTGGTACATTGCTGTAGGATGGAACTGGATAAATTCCATATTCTCGATCCGGCCTTTCGCGCGGTATACCATCGCAATTCCGTCTCCGGTGGCAATAGACGGATTGGTAGTAGTCCGGTATACCTGCCCTACTCCGCCGGACGCCATCAGTGTGACACGGGAAAGAATGCGCTCGGTTTTGCCGTTGTGCAGGTTGAGTGCGTAAACGCCGTAGCATTCAATATCTGAAGTGGATTTGGTAACCAGATAACCAAGATGGTGCTGGGTGATAATATCGATCACAAACCAGTGGTTGTACACTTTGATGTTCGGATATTGCTGCATCTCCGTCAGCAGCGCGCGTTCTATCTCAAAACCGGTGATGTCTTTATGGTGCAGGATGCGGTGCTGGGAGTGACCGCCTTCTTTTCCCTGCAGGTATTCGCCTTTACTGTCTTTATCAAAATTGGCACCCCATTCGATGAGTTCTGCCACGCGTTCCGGACCTTCCTTCACCACAATTTCCACGATCTCCCGGTTGCAGAGTCCGTCGCCGGCTATCAGTGTATCCTGTATATGCTGGTCGAATGTATCCGAATCATGACCGCTCATTACTGCTATGCCGCCTTGAGCGTACTTGGTATTGGTTTCATCGGTATTCGCCTTTGTCAGGATCGTGATCTCCTTATCGGGAAAATTCTTTGCTGTTTTGATCGCAAAAGAGAGGCCCGCAATGCCGGAGCCGATAACCAGGAAGTCTGTCTGCATAGTAAACTGCTGAAAATGCTTACAATATTACTGTATCAGACAATAACTTTGGTGTATGAATCTGATGAGTTTCCCACATCTGCCCGAAGTACTGGAACAATCGCTGAAAGCGCCGCTGCCATCCAAGGAAGCATTGAAAATGATGTTCCCGAATATCAAGGCTATGCCGGACAAACTGCCTCTTACTGTGAAAGAAAGTGCGGTGATGGCTTTATTATTTCCGGAACAGGGCGAATGGCACCTGCTTGCAATACGGCGCACTGAAGACGGGCATGCGCACAGCGGTCAGATCGGCTTCCCGGGAGGGAGAAGGGAGCCGGAGGATCCGGATCTTCTTACAACTGCTTTACGCGAAACTTTTGAAGAGGTGGGTATCGAAAGCAGCAGAATCCGTGTGGCCGGCCAATTGAGTCCGGTGTATGTGGTGGTGAGCAATTTTAATGTATCGCCGTTCGTCGGCTTCATAGACGACGTCGACAATCTTACATTGAGTACCTCGGAAGTGCAATCTGTATTGCGTATTTCGTTGCGCGAATTATTTGCACCGGAATCTAAAACACAGACTGAGGTCGTATCCCCGGCTTTCCCGGATATCAAACGCATAGTGAATGCTTACCGCATAGCCGGCGATACGATCATATGGGGAGCTACTGCTATTATGATAGCGGAGTTGGAACTTGTATTGAGGGATCTGGTTTATCCGAATCCCTGATTACCCGCATATTCGGATAACCAGTTCATCCAGGCTTCGGCGCACTTTCTTTTCATGCGCCAGGAAATCATTCTCGGCGTCACGATATCCGATAGCAAGCAATGCCGTGCTACGCAATCCCTTCTCGTGTAATCCGAGGAGCTGGTCCAGCTGAACCGGATCAAAACCTTCCATAGGGGTTACGTCCACATTCAGCAAGGCAGCTTCAGCGATCGCGAAACCAAGCGCAAGATAAGTCTGGTGTTCGGCCCATACGCGGATAGCCTCATCAGAACTATTTTCCATGAAGCGCAGCATAGACCTGCGGAATGCGTCAAGACTTTCCATCGTTACGCCGCGGGTAGCACAAATATTCCGGAGGTATTTATCGATATGCGCTTCTGTAAGTACGGAATAAGACGCAAAGACCAGCAGATGGGAAGCTTCCGAGATCTGAGGCTGGTTGTAAGCGATCGGGCGGATGCGTTCCACCATTTCCCGGTTGCGGATCAGAATCATGGTAAAAGGTTGCAGCCCCATCGACGTAGGTGCATACTGCGCTGCTTTCAATATCGCCTCAACATGCTCTTCCGGAACGGCCGCTCCGGTCATTCGTTTAGGGGCGTAGCGCCAGTGTAAAACATCTTTCAGACTCATATTCCTGGAGTGCAAATTACTATTATTCAGCATTGAAGCTGCCTGCAAAAAATAATAAGTTCATCGACTATTCCAATAGAAGCAATTCATCGTCATCCGCGTTCAGATCCAGGTTGATCTGCTGCAGACCGGCTATTCCGTCCACTGAACCCCGGATATGGGCAGCGTTCAGTAATATTTTTTCCAGCTGCTTTTCGCGTGCCTTCCACAAACGCTCCATCGCATCCCGCTCTTTCTGAATCGACATTTTCATAGATTGGAAACCTTCGCGGATAGCCTTCCATTGCTCAGAAAATTCGTTGCCGGTTAGGTATTCATACAGTAACGACATTTTATCCGATTTATTCTCGCGGCTCTGGATCACCTGGTATACCTTAAGTATCTGTTCACGCAGCAATAAGGCTAAAGCGGCCACCTCGCGGAACGAACAGATCCATACACCGTCTTTCATGCCGAACGACTCGATTTCTTTGGGCAGCACCTGTGTCACAATAACGGCGATGTCTCCGCCCTGGCTGCGCTTATCTGCTTTTACTTTATCAATCCAATCATTTGAAAAGGCCGCGGTACGTTTACTTTCATAGACAATTTTACCGCAGGGCTGTCCGAACTGGTTACGCACCAATTGTATGCAATCGCTGCCACGCTGCCCTTTACCTACCTCTTCTATCTGATCCATTGGAAAACGCTGTTTCAGTAAGGCTTCCAGCATAATCTCCTGTACTTCTCCCTGCAGTTGCATCGAACCTTGTTCCGCTTTGCGTTTCATTTCCTCTGCCAGCTTACGCTGCTGTTCCAGCTGCTGTTCTATTTCTTTCAGTTTGAACTGGTATTCCTGCTCTTTGATGCGCGAGCGTTCTTCTTCCTCTTTACGTACCTGCTGCGACAATTCTGAGCGTGCCTGAAGCAACTGTTCCTGCATCCGGATATTCATTTCCTGTTCTTTATGCTGCAATTCACTCATCTTGCGCAAAAACTCCAATTCTTTCTCACGCGCGGCTTTCAGACGCTCTTCGTTCTGAAGGTTCGCTTCGTTGAGATGGCGTATCTGATGTTCGTATTGCTGTGCAATTCGGGCTTCCTGTTCCTTTGCTGCCTCCTGTGCAATCACGGTGCGCTGTTTTTCGAACTCACGCTTCAGCTCCTGCTCACGTTGTTCCTGCGATGTGCGGAACTCCTGCTCTTTCTGCTCAAATTCGCGCTGCTGCTTCACCTTCCATTCCTGCATCTGGCGGCGCATTTCATCGCGCAGTGCATCATTAGGTTCAAACTGTGTATTACAATTGGGGCAGGTAATCTTTGTCTGTGACATGTTTCTAACACTTACTGATTATTCAATGCTTCTTTGTACGTTTTTAATGCCCTGTCGCGGGCAAAACTATGTTCGACTATCGGCTGCGGGTAACTGAGGCTGTCCAGCTCCGGCACCCACTTACGAATATATTTCAGATCCGGGTCGAATTTCTTCACCTGTTCGGACGGATTGAACACACGAAAATACGGGGCAGAATCACATCCGCAGCCTGCCGCCCATTGCCAGTTGCCATTATTGGCTGAAAGATCGAAATCCATCAGTTTTTTTGCGAAATAGGCTTCCCCCCACTGCCAGTTGATCAGCAGGTGCTTCGTCAGAAAACTGGCAACCACCATTCTTACACGGTTGTGCATTGTTCCGGTAGTATTCAGTTCGCGCATCCCGGCATCTACCATGGGATAACCTGTTTCCCCCTTGCACCATGCGTCGAATTCTGCTTCGGAATTACGCCATCTGATTCCGGCATACACTTGTTTAAACGGGTGTTGCTCCACGCGTGGAAAATGAAACAGGATACTCATAAAAAATTCGCGCCATGCCAGCTCTTTCAGATAAACGAGGTTCTTCTTTTGGGCGAATGCAGCCAGTTGCCGGATGCTGATCGTACCGAAGCGGAGGTGCGGTGCAAGGTGCGAGGTGCCATCCACCGATGGAAAATTGCGCGTTTCGTCATAGTGGGCAATCACTTTGTGCGGCAGTTCAGGCGCTTCATATGTAAAGTCTGTTTTTTCGAAACCCAGTTGCTGTAATGACGGTAACTGTTTAGAACGGAATTGAAACAGGGAGGAAAAATATTTCTCTACCGGATATGCCTTAAGAAAAAACGGATTCAGTTTGGCAAGCCATCGTTTGCTGTAAGGTGTGTATACGGTATATGGCGTTCCATCGTCTTTCAGAATCTCCTGAGGTTCGAAAATAACCTGGTCTTTGCTGGTGTGGCATTCAATTCCCGCGGCATTGCACAACGCAGCAATCGCACTGTCCCTTTCAATTGCAGCCGGTTCATAGTCGCGACTGGCATAGACAGCCGTCACATGATACTCCTGCAACAGATGCCGGAATACGTCTTCCGGTGTACCGTGTGCGACAACCATATCCGAGCCTAGTGTACGCAGTTGCTCCTGTAATCCGCCGACAACCTGATGTATCATATCCACCCGCCTGTCGGCTTTATCTTCCAGACGGGAAAGGATGTTGGTATCGAAGATGAACAGAGGTAACACCGGCATGCCTGACCTGAGTGCGTGATATAATGCAGCATGATCTTTAAGCCGCAGATCACGACGGAACCAGCATATTGCAACAGATTGCTTTTTGTGCATGAGTAAAGATTCAATCAGTCAAAAGTACGTACAGGTAATTTGTAAAACAAAGACGCCGCAACTGAGTTGCGGCGTCTTTGCATTTATAGGAACCTGATATATTAGCGCATCAGGGTTACGTTTCCGTTGTAAGATTCGCTGGTACCATTTTCAAATGATATGCGGATCATGTATACATAAACGCCCATTGGCATTGCCTGACCTTTGTAGTTACCATCCCATCCTTTACCATCGAGCTTATCTGTTTCGAAGATCAGCTGACCCCAGCGATCGAAGATTTGCATGTGGAAAGTGATTGCAGATTTAGCCAGCAGGTTGCGAGGCAGGAAGTATGCAGTATAGTCGCTGCCTGAACCCGGAGAGAATGCGTTAGGCACTTCAAGGAAGCAGGCTTTGTTGATCGTAATGCTGTCTGAAGAAGCACATCTCCAGTTCTGAGCACGAAGTGAATAGTAACCAGGAGTGGAAACGGTCAGTGTGGCCGTTGTATCACCAGTATTCCATTCATATTTGTCAACTGAAGCAGAAGACAGGTTTTTCAGAACCAGAGGAGTACTTCCGGGACAGAAGTCAATATCATCACCCAGGTTAACATTCGGGATAGATACGCTTTCGATCGTGATAGAAGCTACAGCCGCAGGACATGCAGGGTAATCTCCTTTCAGTTGTACATTGAACACACCACCTTTTGTGAAAGAGTGACGAACATTCAGCGTAGAGTAAGCAGGATCACCGTCACCGAAATCCCAGAACAGGCTGCGGTATCCCGGAGTAACCGAACCGGAGAAGTTGATCGCTTCACCCTGACAGATTTTAACGGAATCAGCAGTTACGGACATAACCGGTACAGGGAACACTTCAACAACCTGTTTGGCGCTGTCCTGACAACCATTTGCGTTGGTAACCGTCAGGCGAACGGTGTAAGTACCGCGAGCATCTGCATAGGAGTGAGTAGTATTACTGTCTGTAGACGTAGCCATGTCACCGAATTCCCACAGGGAAGTGTAGCTGCCCGGAGAGCTCGTTGTTGAATTGTTTGTGAGGGAAAGCAATTCAGGACCACAAAGAGAATCTTTTGTTTTCACGAATGCTGCAATTGCCTGACTGATTTCCACATTCAACTGAGAACGGTCACTTTCACAACCATTGATGGTCTGACTCACCCAGAAACTTTGTGTTCCTGCAGATGTGTTGTTTGGTGTCGGGGGCAGTGCATATCTGGTTCCGGCTGTGGCGGCATCGTACCATTTGAGGTTGCTGCCTGCAGCGGAAACCTGAGCAACAGTATCCCAGATACAGTAAATCGTATCTTTTACAACAGGAGCTGTTGGTTTCTTGGTAACGATTACCTGTATGCGTGCACGCGGAGTTTCACAACCTGCAGCATTTGTCTGACTTACATAGTAATTCACCGTATCAAAATCTGTTCCTGAAGAGCCCGTATAAGCGGTACTTGGCGTTGGCGCACTTCCGGTCGGTGTTCCTCCGGTCGGAGCGGTGTACCAGTTCAGCGTAGCACCCGAAGCGGCTGTAGCAGCCAGAGCAGAAGCTGTAGCTCCTTCACAATAGCGGACAGGGGATACAACAGAAGGCGGAACCGAGAAGCTGATCGTATCTACATAGAATATCAGGTATTGTGTATCACAGTTGGATATACCGGTTGCGGTATAGGTTTTAGGACCCCAAACAGTTACTACCAGTGAGTCTCCATATACCGCACCATAAGGATAGGTAACAGTTCCGGTTACAGTAGGAATTGTTCCGCCCGGAGCGATCAGGGTAGAAGTTCCGGTAGCAGTCATATAGTTCGGGAAAGAAGGAGTAGTCCACACCCATTTGTACTGACCACCATTGATAATACGCAGGTTAACGGTTTTACCCGGACAAACGCGGAAAGTGGAGTATGGAGAGTAAGGAGAACCTGCCGATTCAAATTTAGGAGCGGTCTCACCCAGAGCGGAGTCAAGGTCAGCCTGTTTCAGGATATAAGTGTAAGCGAGAGAGGTTTTCTGACCTGGAGCCAGGGTTCCGAGGTTAAATACCATTCCGATGGCAATATCCTGATTGATAGTGGCTGTACCTACGTTATAATAGAAGCCGGATGATGTGGATGCAGTACCTGACTGGTTGTACACATCAGAAGGTTGTGCACTGAACGGCCAGGGGTTGAAGATACAACACTTAGCACGACAGTCTTTAGTACCTAATCCCAGGTAAGCCTGAGCCGGATAACCACGACCATTCGCCGTTACCAGACAGTTTTTGGAAACTGCATTTGGCTGGAATACCACGCGGTTGTCGGTAGGGAAACCTCCACCTGGCCATGGCTGGTCATTATCCGGGTCAAGTCCGCGGAAATAATAAATGTTATTTACCGTAGCGGTACCCACGTTTTCGATATCGACGAAGATAACGAAATACACTTTGTCCTTTTTAATTACTGTTTTCTGAGTAATCTGAAGGTTACCGTTTGTACCTTGCCAGATTGTTGAATAATCTGTACCGGTAAGCGTGGCAGACAGGTTCGCACAGGCAGAACCCGGACAGCTACCGCTGGAAGGGCAGTTACGATAGCGATAAGTATTACCGTTGTACTGAAGATCCCAACCTTCGTACGGAGAACCCGGAACGAAGTAATCCCCCATGTAGTTTGCACTACCGGGAGCAGCAACACCCCAGCCATCTTTATCAGGATCAGAAACGAATCCTAAAGATCCGGCCACGTTCGGGTGATAACCGGAAAGCGGAGAGCATCCGCCGAAAGCTCCGGTTACAGAAACTCCGACCTCTACGTAATCTCCGTAGATAAACGCGTTCGGGGCCGAGAGCTGTGCCTCAGCCTGCGTACCCCATAACAGGGAACACGCCACGAGCAATTTTGAGAAAAGATTTTTCATTTTAATCTTTTAAGGGTATTAAAGTTTATAGAAGCGGCAATCCAAATCAACTATTTGCTGAACTGGAATGTGTAAATGCTTTGTTTGTTGTCACCCATAAACAGGTTTACATTGTACTTGCCTGCAGGCAGTTTTTCAATGTTCCAGTCTGCTTTGTACAGATATACCTGAGATTCAGGCTTCCATGTATGAACAACCTTACCCGCTGCATCAGTGATATTTGCAGAAAAAGGCATAGGATTAGGTGTATGAATGGTAACATGAGCTACAGAAGTGGGATGCTTCGGTGTCAGATCATAATTAACATTAACTTTTTCACGGTCATTCAACGGGTATAAGAAGTTCCCTCTCACGCCATCGTAGTTTTTAACCGCCTCTTCATTGGCGTTAACAACAGCCGATTGGGCTTTAGATACGGTACCGAGACCCAATACAATTGCGAAGGTTACAAATATCTTTTTCATAGTTTAGATTTCTATATTTTGGATGTGAATTTACGATTCGCTTTTTTAAATTCCAAATTTTTCTAATCGAACATAAACCCGTCTATCTAACGGTAGACGTATGCTTTTTTACAGAGGTTGGCTGTATTTAAAACCGTTAACAATTTATTAACCATTACAGTTTTTCGTACAACGTTCTCAGCCGCTCACGCGTCATCTGGCGCTCCCAGTCTTTGCCCAGCGCATTCTCCCATAAAAGCTTCATTCCCAGGGAAACATCAATCATCTTATCGAACTCGGCATCGCTCAGGCCTGCGCATACACCGGTCGGAATATGTATATTATGCTTTCTGACCATTTCGTGGAATTCAGCCACTCCTTCAGGGTAAAACTCCTGCAAATGATTAAAAACAATGCAATTTCCAATGCCGTGTTTTGTTCCCAGAAGATAGGAAAGTCCGTAGCTCACAGCATGCGCTACACCTACCTGGGAATAAGCAATGCTCATCCCGCCTGCGTAAGACGCCATCATCAGTTGCTCATCACTGTCTTCATCCCAGACATCTTTACGCAAATACACATTACGGCACATTTCCAGCGCTTTTTCACCATATGACTTACTGAACATATTCAAAAAAGTTCCATCCAGCGATTCGATGCAATGAATATAGCAGTCCATACCCGTATAGAAGTTCTGATCTTTAGGTACGCCTTTTATCAATTCAGGGTCCAACACTATCTGATCAAACGGGGTAAAATCCGAGTTCATACCCAGCTTTTTCTCGGGTCCGGTAAGCACACAGGTGCGCGATACTTCCGCGCCGGTGCCGGAAATGGTGGGAATACCTACTTTATAAACAGCTTTGTTTTTTACCAGGTCGTATCCCTGGTAGTCCTGTGCCCTGCCCTCATTGGTCATCATGATCGCAACCGCCTTTGCGAGATCCATTACGGAGCCGCCGCCGATACCGATAATGCCGGAAACAGCCCCATGACGCTCCTTAATATTACGGGTGATCTCGTCGACGTATGACGTTTTGGGCTCATGCGTCACATCAGCAATGATCAGTTCGTCTGTCCCCCGGAGCGGAATGCGGCTTTGAAATGCAGTATCCTGTTCGAAATGGTGATCCAGCAAAAAGATCATAGGTTTGCCGCCGCTCCTGTGCGGAGCAAGGATTTCATCTAGTTGGGCGAAACATCCGCGGCCATACACCACGTAGTCCACCATTTTAAAATTTCTGAATTGCATATTGTACGTTGCTTTCTGTTTAATATTTATTCCCACCCTTTCTCATCCATAATCGCTTCCGCGCGTTGTATATCTTCGGGCGTATCTATCTCCACACCCATATACTGAGTAATTACCATGCGTATCGGGATTCCGTTTTCGAGGAAGCGAAGGCATTCGACCTTTTCAATGTCCTCCAACGGGCTTACCGGCCAGCCGACGAATTGCATCAGCGCAGGTTTGGTGAAGGCATACACTCCTATATGTTCATAGTAGGTGCATTTTGCCTGTTTATTACGCGGATACGGGATCGCACTACGGGAAAAAAACAAGGCATTACCGCGCAGGTCCAGTGCGACTTTAACGAAGTTCGGATCGTCAATGAACTCCGGATGGTTCAGCTCCTGGACGAGCGAACCCACCAGGGTGCCGGATTCTTCAAATAAACCCAGGAGTTGCCGGAGCGGCTCACGTTGCACAAAAGGTTCATCGCCCTGTATGTTCACGAAAACATCTGCTTCCATTCCGGCCACAACTTCCGCAATCCTGTCCGTACCGCTTTCGAAAGGGCGGCTGCTTTTTACGGCTTTACCGCCACAACTGATCACTTCGGCAATAATATCGTCATCGTCGCTTACCACGATTACTTCTGCAAACAAGCCCGTACGTACAGCCGATTCGTATGTGCGCCGGATAACGGTCTTTCCTCTGAGAGAGGCCAGCATCTTACGCGGGAAGCGGGTCGACCCGATGCGGGCAGGTATTAAAGCTACTGCTTTCATAGAATCCAAAATTAGCTTTATGATCAGGAAATGCCGAAAAAAGATTTACACAAGCGCGCATAAAATCGCTGCCCAATCTTCCGGGCCGGGATGCATCGCTATTTTGTGGCTTTCGGCCGCCATCCGGAACAGATCTTCATCCGATGCAGCGAAAATCTGCTTCAGTTGTTTATATATATCTGCATAATCTCTACCGTTGCAAATCCATCCGTTGCCTTTAAAAAAAAGATCAGAGGCGCCGCACTGATGCGACACCAGCAAGGGCATGCCTGCCGCAGCAAACTCCTGTATTACCATTCCCCAGGGCTCATCGCTGCTGCACAGGCAGAATACACCTCCTTCCGAAGCCAGCTGCGCAAGTTCGGGCTGGCTTTTATGTGATAATAGACGGATATTGTCTGTTCGCAACAATGGGTCCTCAGACATTGAACCGTTTCCTGCGATTGTCAATATCCAGCCATTTTTTTCCTTATCTGTAATGTCGCGAAATGCCCTAACAAGTCCCCAGGAGCTTATCAGGTTCGAGTCGTCCTGCATATAACAAACGTTTTGGAAAGTCTGTTGCGTGTTTATTTGCAGATACGGGCCAGGTAGCTGAAAAGAGGCGCGTATCGGTCGCATACAGCGCTTCCATTATCTGTTCCTTACGAAAACCCAGGCGCTGCGCATAGATATACTGGCGTGAACCCGGAACCCATGCATGGGTAAAAGAAGGCTGTATTGTACACGGAGCGATCAGCAGGTGCAGTCGCTGACGAAAGCTTCCTTTCCACTGTGTGTCCATAGCGCAGATAGTGTGAGTGCCACGCGCTTTCAGTGTACGGCACCAGGACAGGTACATCCGGTACATCCATCCCGCACAAAAAACAAGATCGGGCTTAAAAGACTGGATCTCTTTCCAGAAAAAAGTTTCCGGTTCGTAATCGTAGGTGAATATCCTTAGCGGCCCGGTGTTGAAACGAAGCAATTCATTTTCCGGACAACGCTGCGTGTAGACCAGAATTTCCACATCGGCCGCTGCCATCAGTGCATTTATCCCGGAACACAGATAAGGCTGTAACCGGGCAGTAAGGAATAAAATGCGCTTCGCCATTGCCCAAAGATACCACTCAGAGCAAAATCCTGTACCTTAGTCGCACGACATGAAATTCATCATCAACGCAACCAATCTCAGCAGCGGTGGAGCGCTTCAGGTAACACGAAGCCTCATGTATGAGTGGGGCAAGACCGACATGGGTCATGAATTTCATTTTTTTCTTTCTCCATATTTCAGTGAGTCCGATTCGTCTATGCAACGTCCCTGGCTGCATATCATCCGACTCGGGGAAAAGCCTGTTTACGGAACGGTACAGATGTCGCGCCATCGCCGCTTCATGCAGCAGCAGGAACTAAAGATCGGACCCGACGCAATACTTACGGTATTCGGTCCCTCGCTGTGGCGACCGGAAAGTCCGCATCTGTGCGGTTTTGCAAATGGCGTGTTTCTGTTCAGCAGCGATGCATTCATAAAAGAGCGTTTCCGAAAAGGGCTTTTCAGCAAACTGTCCTACGCGTTGCGCCGTATGCTGCTTTTCCGCGAATTGAAAAATAATGCCGATCATTTCTGGGTAGAGACAGAGACTGCAGCCAAAGCTTTATCCAGGGAAGTAAACATCAGCAGTTCCGCAATCGCGTCATCGGCAACACGTATCCCGGGTTACTGCGCTACACACCCACGGCATCCAAAAGCGATACGCTGCCGACTGCTTTACCTGAGCGCTTATTACCCGCATAAAAACTTTGAAATACTGCCTTCGCTGATCGGGCAACTGGCGACAGCCAACAGAAAAGTGACCTTTTTACTGACGCTACCTGAGCCTGCATTTCAAAAACTCACCCGGCAGACTTCCGTTGCCGGCTATCTGGAAAATATCGGGCCGGTGACCACAGAACAGCTGCAGCGTTGCTACGACCAATGCGATGCAGCGTTTATACCTTCGCTGCTGGAAACTTTTTCTGCAAGCTTCCCGGAGGCGATGCAGGCAGGGAAACCGATCTTATGCTCCGACAGGCCCTTTGCACACGATATCTGCGGCGATGCGGCCTTGTATTTTGATCCGCTGAATGTACAGGATATTGCGGCCAAAATTGAAAACATAGTGTCTTCGGAGCGTCTTGCGGGAAACACTCATTCAAAAAGGTTTTGCACGGCTCGCAAAAATGGAAACTCCTGAAGGCCGGCGCCAAAAATTATTAAGTTTGCTGCAAAAGATCGCCAAACGATAACATGTGCGGGATAGCCGGAAAGACAGGAATACCTGTCGACATCCAACTGATTACGGATTCCCTGCGTCATCGCGGACCGGAAGGCAGCGGATATTATGCAGACAATGCGATGCAGCTGTTCCATACGCGACTCGCAATACAAGACCTTAGCGATGCAGGAGCCCAGCCCATGCAGGACGAAAGCAAACGCTATGTACTTATATTCAACGGCGAAATTTATAATCATACCGTACTGCGCAACAAACTGCCGCAGGTGCCATTCCGCTCCCGCTCTGATACAGAAACTTTGCTTCATCTGCTGATCCGTTACGGCACGGATATACTCGAAGAACTGAACGGCATTTTCGCATTCGCATTTTATGACCGGGAGCAGCAGCGACTGATACTGGCGCGCGATCGTTTCGGCGTGAAGCCGCTTTATTTCCGGGATGCAGCTGCCAGATACATTTTCATTTGCCTCGGAACTGAAGACATTGAGATTGCTTTCGTCCTCACCTTTAAGTGTCCGCACGGAATCGATGCTTGAATGCCTGATGCTGCAATATAACCTTACGGAAACAAGTGGTTTCAGGGAAATGAAGCGGCTGGGGCCTGGCAGCTTCATAACAATAGACCTGCGGTCGCAACACCGGCAAACGGTTAGCTGGGCAAAACCCTTATACACCGGGCAGTACACTGTTCAAACCGAAACCGACTGGATCGATCAGCTTGATATCGCTTTGCAGCAAAGCATGCAGCGGCAACTGTTATCGGACAAGCCTGTTTCCTTTTTTCTTCAGGAGGCGTGGATTCAAGCTTATTGGCAGGACTCGCGAAACGATTGTATCCCGGCAGGCAGTTAGATGCTTACAGCCTACAAACCGGCGCTGCATTTGTACAGGAAGGCTTTGCGGATGATTATGCTCATGCCATGACATTTGCACAACAAATACAATGCCGTTTACATACTGTAAATGCACAGCCCGATCTGATCCTTGATCTGGACAAAATAATATATGCTCTGGAAGAGTTGCAGGCAGATCGGCGTGCTTCTTTGTTTCAGATATTGCTGCCGTGCCAAAGACGCGGGGCAGGATGTGCTGATAGGTGGGACCGGGGCGGACGACTTGTTTGCAGGATACAGAAGGCACCAGGCGTTGCACTATTACAATGCACTCGACAAAATACCCGCCAGCTGAGAAGAGGCCGAAGCATTATTAAAAATGCTTCCTGCAGAAGATATGAGCGTTCCAAAA
The DNA here is from genome assembly GCA_049840855.1 of Chitinophagaceae bacterium. GTDB lineage: Bacteria > Bacteroidota > Bacteroidia > Chitinophagales > Chitinophagaceae > Rurimicrobium. Next base: position 27,063 of record JASGJF010000022.1, read on the forward strand.
GCTGCTCCGGCTGTCATTGGCTCCGCCGAACGAACGTATACTACAATCTTTTCTGTGGATCAACAGAAGAGAAGCGATGAGTTTATTCTCCCCCGATCTGCGGGAGCAACTGACCTGCGACACAATCGATACTTATTGTGCCGGTTTGCTTGCCGCTATTCCGGAGGAACACGATCCGCTGAACCAGATGCTGCAACTGGAAACAAATTGCTTCCTCGCGGCGCACAACCTGAATTACCTGGACAAGATCGGCATGGCGCACAGCGTGAAGATACGGGTGCCTTACCTGGACACGGAACTTGCAAAACTGAGTGCGTCTGTACCGCCGCAACTGAAAATGAAAGGCAGCGAAACAAAATATCTCCTGAAAAAAGTAGCGTCCCGCTATGTTCCGGAGCATATCATCAAACGACCGAAAACCGGGTTCGGCGCACCGATACGCTCGTGGTTACAGGAAGATGCCGCATTCCGTGAAAACCTGCGCGGAGGGGTCATGCAGGTCTGCAGCCAATGGCCGGGATATTTCGACAGACAGCAGATCGAACGGCTTTTCAATGACACGGTAAGCAACAGGACTGACGGAGCTTACACGCTTTTTGCATTGGCCGCGATTGAAAGCTGGCTCAGACAGTTTACGATTA